>CAWIAT010000001.1:0-183614 GCA_963834225.1 uncultured Actinomycetota bacterium
GGCGCCCCGTGGGACCGCTCACGGGGCCCGGCGACCATCGACAGCACCTCCTCGCCGTGACCGGACGACTCGAGGACGCGCGCCACGGGTCGCGGTCCCTGACGTGGGGCGGGTGGGTCATGATGCCGCGTGGCCTGAGCCGTGGCGTCGTGGTCGTGGCGGCGGCTGCGCTCGCGCTGGGCGGGTGCGCGGCGTCGCGCACGCCGAGCCCGCCCAGCCCGCCCAACTCGCCCAGCCCGCCGACCAGCGCGGGTCCGGAGGCCGCGTCCTCGGCACCGCCTGGCGCGCTGCGGTTGAGCACGCCACGTGCGGTGCACCGGGCGACGCGCCTGGCGGACGGCTCGGTGCTCCTCACCGGCGGGTGCACGCAGCCGGGGTGCGGCGGCTTCGAGCGGGGGCGGACCGCCGAACGGTTCGCCGAGGGTCGCCTGACGGTCGGCGCGCAGATGGCCTCGCCACGCGCCAGTGGCACCGCCACCCTGCTGCGCGACGGTCGCGTCCTCCTGACGGGCGGCTTCCCGGGCGAGGGTCAGGCTCCCACGCCCAGCGCCGAGGTCTATGAGCCCGCGTCGGGTCGTTTCCTCCCCGTTGCGGACCTCGCCGTGGGCCGGGCCGACCACTCGGCCTCGCTGCTGACCGACGGCAGGGTCCTGGTCGCCGGCGGGTTCGACGCAGCCGGCCGGGCCCTGGGGTCGACCGAGATCTACGACCCGTCGACCGAGCGCTTCACGACCGGTGCTGCGCTGACGGTTGCCCGGGCGGCCCATGTGGCGGTGACGGTCGGGGACAAGGTGATCCTGATCGGCGGAACGACCGACTCGGCGGCCATGAGCAGCACCGATGTCGGGGACGACGACTCATGGAGACCGGGACCCCCGCTGCAGACGCCCCGGGTCAAGCTGGGCGCGGCCCCCATGCCTGATGGGCGGGTCTTCGTCGCAGGTGGCTCCACCGACACGCAGGGTCGGGAACGCCTGTCCACCACCGAGCTGCTGGACCTCGCCCGCCCCAGGACCGCACCGGGTCCCTCGCTGAGCGCCGGCGAGTACAAGCTGGACGGGGCGCTTGCCGTGCTGGCCGACGGACGTGTCGTGGTGCCCAGCGCCGGCGGACTGGACGTCTTCGACCCCGCCACCAGCACGATGCAGCGCCTCCCGGACCGAACGTATGCCGCAGGGTCGTTCCGGACGGTGACCGCTGTCAGCGAGACAGCGGTCCTCGTGGCCGGCGGCTACGACGCATCGGTGACACCGACCGACCAGGTGAGGCTGATCGACGTCGGTCCTGCCGCCGGCAGCCGGTGACGAGGCCTGCTCGTTGAGTCGAGCCATGGGACCCGCGCGTAGACTCCGGGGCTGTCCGCGGCGCACCCGCGGCACGCTGGCGTGGCGCAACTGGTAGCGCACCTGTCTTGTAAACAGGGGGTTGAGGGTTCGAGTCCCTTCGCCAGCTCAACGTTGGTCCTGTCCAAAACCCTTGTCCCGTCCCGCTATTGAGCACGACCAGGACTGCTGCCGATGGGGACAGGAGTGGTCACGGATGATCACGAGAAGTCAGTGATATCGCACGGATATCGCGCGACCGTCGCACGAAACAGGTGCGTCGTGAGTGGGCGAAGCCGTCGGCGCGGCTTCGGCTACGTGCGAAAGCTACCCTCGGGTCGGTGGCAGGCGAGCTATGTAGGGCCCGACCTAGCGAGGCGGTCGGCTCCGCACACGTTCGAGGCCAAGGCCGCTACCGAGGGGTGGCTGGGCCGACGGCGCGGCGAGGTGGTGTCCGGGGAGTGGCAGCCGCCGGTGAGGGTGGAGCGGGTGGCGGCGCTGACCCTCGACGCCTACGCGACGCAGTGGCGAGCTGGTAAGCGCAGCAGGCCGCTCCGACAAGTTGCCGCGGGCCCGGGTTGAAGACCTGCCGCCAGTCGGGTGTTGCGCTCGGCCGAGCTGGCGGGACAGGCTCGAGGAGGGGGCAGGGGATTCGAGGCTGTGTTGCAGGAATCCTATAAGTTCTTATATGGTTGCTGTAAACCTCTAAGGACCTTATGGGGAAGTAGCAACATGTCCGAGGCGTACGTCAGCGTGTCCGAAGCCGCGAAGGCGCTCGGCGTCCACCCGCAGCGCATCCATCAGCGCATCCGGGAAGGTTCGCTGCCCGCGAAAAAGGTTGGGCACCAGTGGGCAGTCGAGATGAGCGACCTGCGTCGAATCGAGCATCACTCCGGGCCCGGGCGCCCTCTATCGGCCAAGTCCGCGTGGGACCTGCTCGCGGTCGCCGCCAGCGATGAGGACGCCTCAAGGCTGAGCCCCTCAGCCAGATCGCGCGCTCGGTCGCGATTGCGCAACCTGCTCGCCCATGCATCCCCCGCCGAGCTAGAGGAAGCCGCTGCGCTACTCATGAACGCGTTGCGCAACCGAGCTGAGCGCGTCCTGTTCGCCGCCTCGCCGCGTGACCTGCCGGACATCTGCGACGATGCACGCGTCCATCTCTCCGGCGTCTCCCTGCCCGCGTCAAACATGTCTGCCGGCGCTGTCGCGGAGGGATATGTGTCCCGCAAGGACGTCGATGACCTGGTCGAGCACTTCCTGCTCTCCCCTTCCGACCATTCCCGGGCCAACGTCATCCTGCATGTCGTCCCTCCGTGGGCGGACCACCAGGCACTTGACGACGTTGCACGGTCCCCGCTCGCGCTCGCGGCTGACCTAGCAGAGCACGACGGCGTCCGCGAGAAGAACGAAGCGATCCGCATTGCCGCCGACCTGCGTGCGCACCTCGCCGGAGCCAGCCGTGGCTGAGCCCGCGGTCCTGCCCGCCATGAACGGGGCATAAGGACAGTCTCGGCACGCTCTGATGGACCTCGACGAGCGTGTCAGCACCGACTGCGGAGGGGGGACGTGGACGTTCTGCGCGGAACGATCAGGGTGGAGCGGGCGGTCTCGTGGGTCTACGGACAGGCTGTGGTGGAGACGCCGAAGTCCGCGGCAGGGACGAGGACGGTCGCCATCCTTCCCGACGTCCTGCCGGCCTTTCAGCGCCACCGCGACACGTTCACGGGCCCTAGGGACCAGGACCTCGTCTTCCCGGGGCCGGACGGCGAGGCGCACCTTCAGCCGTCCACGCTCTACAAGCCTTGGCGGACGTCACGGGACACCGCCGGGAGATCCGATCTCCGCCTGCACGGCCTGCCCCACACCGGAGCGACGATGGCGACTATGGCCGCGCCACTCTGGCCGAGCTCCAGCAGCGACTCGGCCACAGCAGCGTCAACGCCGCCCTGCGCTACCAGCACGCCGCGGCCGGACGACCGACAGATCGCCGACGCCTTGTCGGCTCTGGCGCGAGCCGCTGAGTCGTCCACACGTGGCATCGGTACGACGGTCAGAAGGGGTCGAATGGACGAGGCGACCGCCGCGCAGCATTGACGGCACCCCACGACAGCGCGGACTCACTTCGCGAGCTGGGGAGGCCCACGGGACGCTCATCGTGGAGGCAGGCTGCGGAAGCGGCGCATCGTCGCTCGACCGCCTCCTCAGCCGCGTCGTCACCGAGGTGTTGCTCACGTGGCAGGCTCTGTGGTCCCAGCGGCAAGCTCTATCCCTGGCACGCTTGGGTGTAGTCCTCCATCAGCCGTTCCACTGCCGCCAGCGCAAGGTTTCGTGCCGTGGGGGTGAGGCGGCCCGCGCGCACCGCTTCATACTGTGCTCCGAGGTACTGGCCGACGAGGGTCTCTGGCACCGGGGTGTCCCCGAGAATGTCGAAAAGCAGGTCTACCGCTTGCTGGGCTGCGAAGTCGGGCCAGTAGTAACGAACCCGGTCGCTGTAGGAGAAGTGTCGCTGCAGCGCCAGCTCACTGTCACTTCCTTCGTAGTACCGAGCCCAGTTGTCCGGGGAAGCAAGCATCACCTTCTCCATCGTGGCGCGCAGGGTCTCGGGGCGACGCCCGGGGAAGAGCTCCTCCGCAATCGCGTCGAGGCCGTAGAAGGCCTCTCGCAGAACGAAGGTCAGGCCCGGTCCGACCTTGAGGATGGTGAAGCCGTCGCGCACGAGCTCGGTCAGGTTTGCGCGAGTTTGGTAGTCGGTCGAGTGCGCCTCGAAGACGAGCCCTTGCATGTCCGCCAACGCGGCACTGAGGCCCTGTGCCCTGGTGCTCACATAGTCGACGACGTTGTGGCTACCGAACTCGACACCGGGCTGAACGACAAGCGCGATGACCCGCTCGAAGGCGTCGGACTGCCCAACCTGGGCGAAAGCCTGTTCGTGGATGCGAACGGTGCTCCGAGCATGCTCTGGGGTCGTCAGCTCCAGGTCGTCAAGGGCGTGCAGAGCACCCCCAGGAACGGGCACCTCCGTGCCGATGACATAGACGGGCTTGGCGGCACCATCCGGGGGCAGAGAGGACTCCGCGACTGCGACGAGGCGGGCGGCGCGCGAGGCCGTCTCGTCGTCATCGAGTGCGACCGGCTCACCAGCGCACCCCATCGAGCAGTCCAGATGCAGCTTGGCGAAGCCCGCGCTGGCGAAGGCCGCGACCATGCCTTCCGCCTTCCGCATTGCTTCTTCGGCCGGCAGGGCCTTCCACGGGTTGGGCCCGAGATGGTCTCCGCCCAGGATGATGCGGTCCGTGGGAAAGCCGACGGACGTGGCGATGGCCTCGACGAAGACTCTGAAGTCTGCGGGGGTCATCCCGGTGTAGCCGCCCTCCTGGTTCACTTGGTTGCACGTTGCTTCGACGAGCAGCGGCAGGGCGGTGGGAAGGGTTGCGCGCATGGAGGCTTCCAGAACCATCGGGTGCGCCGAACAGACCGACGGGATGCCAGAGGGGCCTGGCCGGTCACGCCAGCTGGCAATGTCACCCAACGGGTTACTGGACATGCGAGCCACCTTTCGTCGGTGAGAGAAGGACATCGAGTTCCTGTCGGGTTGCGGCGCCCTCCATCGGACCCAACTTCGTCGTGGCGTGCGCGCCGGCGGCGTTCGCGTAGCGAAGTGCGGTACTCGGCGATGCGCCACCCAGCCAGAAACTCACGTAGGCAGCCCCGAAGCAGTCGCCGGCGCCGGTCGGGTCCACTTCCTTGACCGACAGAGGCGCCACATCGGTGCGTCCCTCTTGGCTGAAGTGACTGGCACCACGGTGGCCGCGTTTGATCACGATGTCTCGGATGCCGCGGTCCAGCAGTTCCCGGACGGCCCCAGCTTCCTCCGTCGCGTCGGTGAAGAGGAAGATCTCGTCCCCCGACGGAAGGAACAGGTCTGTCTTGGCGAGGACGTCGACCAGCGCCTGCCTCAGACCGGGGGTGTCGAGAATTTCAGGTCGCAGGTTGGGGTCGAAGCTCAGCGTTCCGCCACGTGCGGTGATGCGCTCGACTGCCTGGCGGGCCACCGTCGCGATGCCCGGCGCCGACAGGGCGGTGCCCATGATGTGAACGTGGTCGCAGCTCGCAATGAGGAGGTCGACCTCAGGCGTCAAGCGGAGATTCCCGGTGGCGCTATGGGCGATGTTGTAGACGAACACTCGTGAGCCATCGGGTCGGTACCGCACGAAGGCCGACCCGGTGGCTTCGCCCTTGGCGACCTCGATGCCTGAGACATCGACGCCGTCCGCCTTGAGCCGTCGGACGTTCACGTGACCGAAGTCGTCGTCTCCAACACGGGACACGATGGCAGCCGGTGTGCCCAGGCGGGCGAGTTGATCGGTGAAGATTGCTGGCGCCCCGGATGGGAACGGGCCGATCAGGGGCTGCGCCTCAAGAAAGCCCTCTCCCTTTGTCGTCGCCACGATCTCGACCAGGATCTCCCCGACCGTCAGTACCTTGCGCGACATCCGTCCGTCCCTCCCACATCGCCCAACGCCGGTCATGCTGGGGCCTGATGTGCTGTGTTCCGCGTTGAGCATGGTTTCGCCATCGCGACAGCCTCTACTGCCTCGCACGCCCTCGAAGTTGGACGTCGATCCCGGAAGCGAGGCCGCCGCGCCCGAAGGTCACGGCGGCCCCGCAGATCGGCTCAGGTCAGCAGGTGGGCTTGTAGGCCGCCTGACCACCCTCGCCACTGAGGTTGTCCTTGGTGATGATGGTGAACCCCGTCTGGATGGTCGGGGTCACCTGACCGCCGGTGAGGGCAGCGACAGCCTGCTCGACACCGTCGGAACCGATGGTGGCCGGCTGCTGCGCCACGAGGGCCTGGACCGTGCCGGCTTCGAGGGCCTTGATCTGGTTCGGACCTGCGTCGAAGCCGACGATCGTGATGTCCTTGCCGCCCGCCTGGCGAACACCAGTGGCGGAGCCCTCGGCCGAGAAGAGGTTGGTGGCGAAGATCCCGACGATGTCGGGGTCCTTCTGCAGGGCGGCCGAGACGAGGTTGGCAGCCGTGGCCGGGTCGTTGTGGCTGTACTGGACACCGAGGTACTTGAAGGTCGAGTCCTTGGCGGCGGCCTCCTCGAAGCCCTTGACTCGCGCATCGACCGTGGAGACACCGGGGTCGGTGGAGATGATGAGGACCTTGCCGCCGGCGGGCTTGGCCTGCTTGATCGCGTCGAACGCTGCGGCGCCGCCACCGACGTTGTCGGAGCTGATCTGCGAGGCTGCGAAGGACGGGTCAGTGACCGTGGTGTCGACGAGGACGACCTTGATCCCGGCCTTCGCTGCCTGCTCCAGCGGTGTCTGCATCGCAGTGACATCGGTCGGGGCGATCAGGAGGGCGGCGGGCTTGGACGCCGTCACCGAGTCCACGATCGGCTTCTGCAGGGTGGGGTCGAACTTCTGCGGACCCTGCACGGTGACGGTGTAGCCGAGCTCCTTGGCCTTGGCCTCGATGCCACACTGCATGGAGATGTAGAACTCGTCGCCGGCGACGCCCTGCACGAAGGCGATCTGCTTGTTGTCGGCGGATCCTCCTGCCGACCCGGAGCTGCCTGAGCCGGATGTGTTGCCCGTGGAGCACGCGGCCAGGACCAGGACGGCACTGGCGGACGCAGCCGCGATCTTGATGGTGTTCCTCATGTCGTTCTGCCTTTCCTAAGTGGTGGGGTTACCCCCGTGGTGCTTGGGTGGGTGAGAGGGAGAGTTGCCGGACGAGGGACAGCGAGGGTCGGTCTAGATCCCCTTGCCTCGGCTGGCGGCTGCTCGTCGATGTTGGTCGACGTAGACAGCGGCGATGAGGATGGCGCCCACCGCAACGGTCTGCCAGTAGGGGGAGACGCCGATGATGACGAACCCGGACTGGAGAGTGGCTGGGATGAAAAGGCCCACCATGGAGCCGAACATGGACCCTTGGCCGCCGAAGATCGACGTCCCGCCGATGACGACAGCGGCAATGACGTTGAGATTCGTCAGGGACTGACCGGCGATGGTCGTCGTGCCGTACTGCGCGAGCGAGAGGATCCCCGCAAGTCCAGCGAGGGTGCCGGACACGGCATAAATCTGCACCAGCTTGCGATCGACGTTCACTCCGACGCGTCGCGCCGAGGTCTCGTTGGACCCGATGGCGTAGGTGTACCGCCCGAACTTGGTCTTGTGCAGGGCGATCCCGCCGAGGACGACGATGATGAGAGCGATGAGGCTGATCGCCGGAATGCCGGCCAGGCGGCCGTACCCGATGGTGTCGACGAGCACGTCGGGGGCCGAACGGATGTCCAGGCCGCCGGTGATGATCTGCGCGATACCCAGCGCGACCGACAGAGTTCCCAGCGTGACGATCAGCGGTGGCACATTGGCCCGTGCAACCAGCGCGCCGTTGAGGATGCCCCAGAAGACGCCCACGACCACGGCCAGGACGAGGCCGACGAGCGCAGCCCCCCAGCCCGCGCCACCCAGGGCCTCCATGGCCTTGGCTGCGACCACCGAGGAGACGACGAGGACGGATCCGACGGAGAGGTCGATGCCGGACGTGATGATGACGAAGGTCATGCCCACGGCGAGGACAGCCCAGATCGAGACGTTCTGCGTGATGTTGGTCAGGTTGCTGGCGGTGAGGAACGTCGTGGGTGACAGGACGCCGAAGGCGGCCACGATGACGACGAGCACTCCGAGGATCCAGACCGACTGCACGGCCTTCAGCCGGCCCAGCAGGCTTCCCTCGTGATGGGCGCTGGTTTCGATGGTCGAGGCCGATGGGGGAGTGGTGGTGGTCACGCCGCACCCTCCTTTCGGTCCAGGGCGCCTGTCATGGCACCGACGAGCTGCTCGACAGAGGAGTTCTTCCCGTCGAAGGTGGCCACGCGTCGGCCGAGCCTGAGCACCTGCACTCGGTCGGCCACCTCCAGCACGTGAGGCATGGAGTGCGAGATGAGGACAACGGCAAGGCCCTTGTCGCGGACCCGCTTGATGGTGTCCAGCACGTTCTGCGTCTGAATCACCCCGAGGGCGGCGGTGGGCTCGTCGAGGAAGAGCACCTTGTTCGCCCAGGACACGGCTCGCGCGATGGCGACCGTCTGCTTCTGTCCGCCCGACATGGCCCCGACCGGAACGACGACGGATCGGACGGCCGAGCCGAGCTCGGTGAACGCCTCGGCGGACTTCTTGCGCATCTGCGCGTTGTCCATGAAGCCCAGCCGCCCGGCGACGCCCGGTCGCATGATCTCGCGCCCGAGGAACATGTTCTCTGCGGAGTCCAGGTGAGGGGCGAGCGCCAGATCCTGGTGGACCACCTCGATCCCGCGGGCGGAGGCCTCGTGCGGGCTGTTGAACGTCACCGGCTCGCCCTCGAAGAGCACCTGACCCTCGTCCAGGTCGAGGTTGCCGGTCAGCGCCTTCACCAGGGTGGACTTGCCGGCTCCGTTGTCGCCGATGAGCGCGACGACTTCGCCCGGCTGGATGTCGAAGTCCGTCTTGTCAAGTGCTTGGACTGCGCCAAAGCCTCGGCTGAGGCCCTTGGCCTCCAAGAGGGCAGTCATGCGCTTGCCTCCTGGTCGGTGGCCCTGCGCCAGGTCGGAATCATCATGCTGGCCTCCTTGCCAGGTGTGCTCGGCCGGCGGAGACGATCCCCGCGACCGGTCGACGTGCGCGGCTCGCAGCGTCTGCCGTTGCTCGCCGGAGCCCGGCCGCCGCCTGCGACAGCCGCGCATCGCACGTGGGGCGCCGGGTGGCAGACCCAGACGCGCGGCTCGAGACGGTTCGACTCAGGCGGGATGTCGTGATCGCGAGGTGTCCGGGGTGCGGGCACGGCGAGGTCGATACCGGAACGGGACGTCGCGACGATCACGGGTGGCCTCCTTGCCTTGGACAGCGGTGTCACAGGGTCAGAACTCGTCGGCAGTCGGGGGAGAGCGGCTCCCCGCGGTGGGGGCAACTGCCTCGTCTCTGCCTGTGCTTCTTGTCGTTCGACTGAATCTAAGGCTGCTATGTCACCGGTGTCAAGATCTTTCCCCGAGGTTTATGTCACCGATGACAGGTAGCGTCGCGCCGTGCCGGCTCAAGGGCCGGCCCCGCGGTCGCCCACAGGGCGAAGCTGCAGCGATCCCCAGCACCTGGGCCATCGTGGGGAGGTCGTGTCGCCCACGAGGCCCGCGTCGGATCAGGAGTGGTGATCTCGATCTGGGTGGTCGTGAGAGCTCGGCGCTCGGGTGTCCACAGCGCCACCTGTGGACGAGCGCAGCTCTGCCATGACGGCAGCCAGCATCTGCTCCGGTGGCTGCATTCCGCTGACTGCAATATGCGGTGCAACGGGTGGTGAGAGGTCCAAGCCAGCCAGCCAGCTCTCACCGAGCTTGCTGGCATCTCTGGCGGCGTCACGGTCTCGCACTCGACGAAGGACCTCGTGGCCGGGTACCTCGATCCACACCATGAACGGCGTGGCACCGGCGAGAACCATCCGCCGCGCGGACTGGTCCCACTTCGCGGCATCCCGGACCTCTTCCGTGAAGGGCGCGGTGAGGACCACGTCGAGCCCGACGGTCACGTTGTCCGCGGCCAGGGAGCAGATCGTGTCGTATCGGGCTGCACGGGTCTCCCTGGCGAACTCGGGATCGTCGAGGCTCGCGCCTCCGCGCGCGGCCGCGAGCACGTCGATCAACCTGGCGGTGGCGGTGTCGAGGTCGAGAAGCGCAGCCCCGAGCTCTTGGGCCAACAGCCGGCCGAAGGTTGTCTTGCCTGACCCAGGCGCTCCGGTGACGAAGAGTGCGCATGGCCTACTTGGGTGTTCGGCTCCGCGTGTCATAGGTTCGAGGACTCCCTTTCGATGAGCAGGACATCAAGCACGTTCGTCCGCCGGCGTTGCGACCAGGGTCCGCCGCGCGGGCAAGGACGCGTGCGGCAGCCAGTTCACCAAGGCGCGCGGGCCTCTGGTCGATGACCGTCCACGTCGGGGTCACGACGTCCGCGAGTAGGAAGTCTGCGAAGCCAACGGTGGGAAGCGGGCTGCCCTTCAGTACGGCAGCCAGCATCATGGAGGTCCGGGCGTTGGACGAGAGCAGGGCGGTCGGCGGGTTCACGAGTGACCGCAGAGAATCCACCGCCGCTGCCGCGGTCGGTCGGTCGGTCGGTCGGTCGCAGACTCCCGGTTCCACGAGGTCCTGATCCCAGCCGATTCCGGCATCCTCGAGGGCTTGACGGTAGCCCCCGATCCGATGTGACTCGGTCGACCGCGCGAAGTCGTCTCCGACGTACGCGATGCGGCAGTGGCCCTTACCCAGCCGATGAGTTGTCGCCACGTAGCCTGCGCCCGCGTCGTCATCCGTGAACGAGTCCACGGGCAGTGTTGTCGGCCTCCGGTCGACGAACACCAGCGGGGTGTGACCGATCCATCGGGTCAGCCACTCGGGCTCGGTCGCCACGGGAGCCAGGATCATCCCAGTCAGCATGCGGCTCAGCAGGGACTCGACGGCGGCGCGTTCGTCCGCGAGGTCCCTGCCTGAGCTGGCCACCAGGGTCGACAGCCCTCGCTTCCAGGCGAGCCCACCGACGGCGCGCACGATCGAGGCGAAGAACGGAACAACGACATCGAGAACGGCGACGCCGATGATCGGCAGCTTCCCAGCACGAAAGGTCGAAGAGGTCAGATTGGGAACGTAGTTGCGCTGGTGCATGGCCCGCTCCACGTTCTCGCGGGTCGAGGGCAGCACATGCGGGTCGTCATTGAACACCCGGGAAACCGACTTGGCGCTCACACCTGCCTGGGCGGCAACGTCGCGCATCGTCGTCATCCGAGAAACCTCCTCTCAGTGAGCCGCCTGGACGCGGGAGCGTGGCGGCTCATCGATCGCTGTGCGGCGCCGGGCCGGTTCGCTCTCGCCCCACGCCGGCACGCCGCGCGCGGGGGACCGGGCGATCTCCCGCACGCGGGCCGTCGGGTCGCCCACGCTGTGCAACCGGCCAGCCTCTCGCCGCTCGACGATGTCCGGCGTGGACGGTCGAGGGCGCGGACCGACGATGCGGAGCGGCGCCCTCGCCCCACATGCAGCCAGAAGGGCCCAGGGAGCGGCCTTGGAACGCCTCCGATCGCCCCTCCATGATGGCAACCGCGCTCGTCAGTGGACGCTGTCGATGACCGCTGCGAGTTCCATCAGGCGCGGTGCGGCGCGTTCGGTGAGCAGCTCCTGTCGCCGCTCGCTCGAGATGGAGAGGCTGTCCTTCCACAGGGAGCGGCCTGCCATCGCACCGCTCGCACCGTTCGCCATCGCGGTGGCAACCTGGCCCACGAACGTCTCGTGGTCAACGCCTGCGGACAGCACGGCCCAAGGGACCCCGGCCGCTGCCTCGGTCACCGCGGCGCAGGCGGCCGCTGAGCCCGGGTACTGGAGCTTGAGAACCTTTGAGCCGCAGGCCACCGCCAGCGCGGCACCATCCGCGACAAGGTCAGGGAACCGTGTGGTGTACTCCTCCTCGGTCTCGTCCTCCAACCGATAGGTGAGCAGCTCGACGATCAGGAGCACCCCTTCGTCCTCGCAGGCCTGGACGAGCTCACGGATCTCGTGTGCGACCCGGGAGTCCTCGCCCTGACGGTCCGGCCGCGTGAAGAAGAGCATCTTGGCCACGTCGCCGCCAAGGTCTCTCACCGTGCGAGCCGTCACCCCCTCGACGTACCGAGTGTGCTGGAGGCCGTCGACGACCTCGAAGCCAGAGGCGTCCAAGCCCACGACGAGGGCGGTGCTGCGCGAAAGGGTGTCGTCGTCGACCAGGGCGGGCAGGGCCACCTCAGGGTCGAGCAGGATGGCGGGTGCCAAGTTGCCCAGGTACCTCACCAGATCGGCCTTGGCCTGAGCCAGCTCCTCCGTGGTGATGTTCTTGGAGCCCTGGGGGGCGTCATGAATGGCCGCCTTCATCCCGTTCCTCTGGTCCGCGGCCACGATGAGCATGTGGCCGCCGGGCGTGGAGATCGCCTGCATTCCGCGACGTTCTGCGGTGGTGAGCGTCATGTGCGTCTTTCCCTTCAGTGGTTGGTCTTTGCTTCGTGGCAGGAACTCAGCAGTCGGAGTCCCACGAGTGCAGCGCCGAAGGCGGTCTCCTGCTCTCGCTGAGTGACCGAGAGACCGGGAAGCACCTGCCCTCGAGCTCGCTGAACCGACTGCATGCCTGCCCATCCACCGGTGAGGGTGGTCGACACGGCCGGCGGCAGCTCGCGGTCGATGGCGTCGATGAGCAGCTGGATCTCGTCGTTGCTGTGCCGGAGAACGGCCGCGAAGACCTCAGCGGGCGAGATGCCGTCGGTTCGGAAGGTCAGGCGCAGTACCCCGTCGTCGTTGCGGGCGCCGCTCACCTCGATCCCGTCGCTCACCAGCTGCCCCTCGAGCGGGAGGGCCATCACGGCACGGTCGAGCGCATCACGACCTGCTCGGGTGTGGATGCCGGCTGCCTGGAGGGCGCGTCGGAGGAGGAGTCCTGTCTTGACGCCCGCGACGATGACGCGCTTGCCGGGAACAACATGGCGCACCTCGTTGATCAGGTGTCCTGCAAGGCGGCTCCGTGCCTCGTAGCCGAGAGCGACGTCGGAGACCCGCAGGAGCACTTCGGCGGTGCCGATCGAAACGTGGTACTGGTCGCCGTTGAGAGAGCCGCCGGCCTCCGCCGCGACGAGATGATCGTGGCCGGCGACAGTCAGCGCTGCACCGGCAAAGGCTCCGGGTAGGTCCTCGCGAGCCGTCCCCCAGGAGGCGCCGGCGTCTCGGAGCTCCGGCATGAAGGCCTCCTCCACCCCGAGAAGGTCGAGCATCGCGGGCCACGGCCGGTCAGTGTCCTGGTCGAGGAGACCTGTCCGGGACGCCAAGGAGTATTCGAGAGCGACGTCTCCCCCCAGAGACGCAACGACGAACTCCGGGAGGTCGAGCCAGCGGTAGGCCCCAAGCCGCGTCCCACGGCGACGGAGGTGGGCCAGTTTGGCTACGGTGACCTGAGCCCCCAAGGGCAGCCCCGTTCGCCCGGCGAACTGATCCCTCACCTCACGGGGGAAGGCCTCGGCCTCGTCCTGGCCGCGAGGGTCGAACCAGGCGAACCCGGGGTGTGGCGGACGCAGTGTCTCGTCGACGAGCATTCCGGTCTCGCCCATCCCTGCGACGGAGATCGCATCGACCGTGCGAACCCCCATCGCCGCCAGGCGACCAGCTGCGCTCTGGAGGAGCGAGTCGACGGCGGCGGTCAGCGCGATGGCGTCGAGTTCGGTCGTGCCGCCGGGACCCGCTCTCCATGGCGTTGCGACCTGCTCCTGGAGCAGCTCTTCAGAGGCACCGCGGACGATCAGGATCTTGACGCCGGTGCTCCCGAGATCGATCCCCGCCGCGACGGGCAAGCCGCTCATGGTGCGATCCGCGGAGGCCACAAGGTCGGGGATCGCCGAGAGCGAGGACCGTGTCACGTGACCACCTTTGGTTCTTTGCGCCGGATCGGCTTCTGGTTTCGTTTCGAGCTGGCGAGGTGAGGACCCACCTCGTGTCTGACCGCCATGGAAGGACGGTAGCGCGGCCGAGGTGCATGGTTATTGAAGGTATGTCACCGGTGTCATGCCGTGCACTCATTTTGGCATGACACCGGTGACATAGCAAGTAGTCGATCGCCGAACTTTTGCGTTTCGACTGCCCGGGGGACGGATCCCAGCGGCCGGCCTTGGTGTGGAAGGACAGGCTCGGCTCGGCCCGGCTCGGTGGTGGTCGTGGGTGCCGGTCGACCATCCATTCGGGTCCCGTCAACCGGAACAACTGGCAAGCGGACTCAGCGCACGATCGTGCTGGGGCGTTGTCTCGAAGTGCGCAGAGCCGGGACAGGTGGCCCAGTGGGCGAATAAGGCACCGGGCCCGATCCCCAGAGCGCCTGCGCGCCGCCGTCCCTACGACCTCTGGAGTCCGCACCCTCCCCGGTCCAGGAGCGTCACGGGCATGACGGTGCGGCGTCGGAAACGGCGATGCGGGTGGTCGAGGCGATCGAACACCCGTGTGGCAGCGAACTGGCCGAGGCCGCGAGGGTCCTGATCGATGACGCAGACAGGTGGGTCCAGCTGTGACGACAGGGGGAAGTCCCCGAAGCTCACGAGCGCCACTTCTCTCCAGTCCAGCTGGCGCAGGGCAGGAATCGTCACCAAGGCCGTTCGTGCGTTCGAGCAGAAGATCGCGGTGGGCGGGTCTGCGGTGTCTCGCACGGCGCGCAGCTTGTCCTGGATGTGTGCGCCGTCGGCCTCGTCGTAGATGACCAGCGACTCGTCGAAGGGCAGTGAGCGCGATTGCAGCGTCTCGCGGTAGGCGCGCAGACGGTCAAGGCCTGTGGCGATGACCGGATCGTCGCCGACGAAGGCAACTCGCCGGTGACCTTCCTTGACCAGGTGCTCTACGGCGTCCCGTGCGCCGCTGGCGTCGTCCTGCACGACGATGTCGGCGTTGAGATGGCGCGGGGCGCGGTCGATGAACATCATCGGAATCCGCTTCTCCCAGCGACGCAGGTACGACTGGTCGGGGGCAACGGGACACACGATGAGTCCGCTCACCTGGCGATGCAGGAGCGGCTCGATGGCCTCGTGCTCTCGCTCCTTGTCATATCCGATGCTGCTGACGAGGACGGCAGCACCTCGTTGCCGCGCGACCACTTCAATGGCTTGGACGGCCTCTGCGAAGAAGGGGTCGGCCAGATCTGGGACCGCGACCCCGATCGCAGTGTCGCGGCCTGCGCGGAAGCTCACGGCGAGGGTGTTCGGTACGTAGTGGAGCTCCTCCACGGCCGCGAGCACGCGCGAACGCACCGACTCGGAGACGTACTTGTCATCACGCAGGACCCGGGAGACAGACTTCGCACTGACGCCGGCCCTCTCAGCCACGTCCCGCATGGTCGACATCGTGTCTCCTACCTCGGCCCGTGAGCGTTCAGTATCGCATCAGACCCAATGGAGTCGCGTCGCCTGCCCTCGGCCATCATCGTGCGGTGTAGCCGCCGTCAATCGGCAGGGAGGCGCCAGAGATCATTGAGGCGCCGTCCCCGAGCAGAAACACGATTGGCGCAGCGATCTCATCCTCTGTTGCCCAGCGGTGCAATGGCATGGCATCGAGGAAGGGTCCCTCGATTTCCGGTCGACCCCAGTACCAGGCCGACATGGGGGTCATGACGACCGTGGGGTTCACGCTGTTCACCCGGATGTTGTACTGCCCCAGCTCGAGGGCCGACACCCGGGTGATGCTGTCGAGGGCAGCCTTGGAGGACGCGTAGCTGATGTGCCCGTGCAGAGCCGCGAGGCTGGCTTGGCTGGAGACGTTCACGATCGATCCCCCGTCCCCGAGGCGAATCATCTCGCGCGAGGCGTACTTCGTGACCAGGAGCGCCCCGCGCGTGTTGATGCTGATCACCTTGTCGAACACGGCGATGTCCGTCTCCATCGGCGACGCGATCTCTCCGCCGAAGCCGCCGCAGTTCACCACGCCCCATAGATCAAGACCGTTCAAGGCGCCGCTGATGCTGTCTTCGCTGGTCAGGTCGAAAGGCAGTGCTCGCGCCCCGGTCTGGGACACCACGTCCTCAAGGCCATCCATCGACCGGCCGCTCGCGATCACGTCGGCGCCGGCCTTCACGAGATGGCGAACGGTCGCTCCGCCGATCCCGCCGCTGGCTCCAGTGACGAGAACTGGACGTCCGTTGAAGGCTGTCATATCGGAAAACTCCTCTGACTTCGCGGGCCCGCGCAGTGACCTGTGACAGGGCACCCGCTACGGCGGGGTGAGAACCCCAGTATGTCACCGGTGACAGGACGTGGGCAAGAGGGTCTTGACACCGATGACATATGACCTCTAGGTTGCCGTGCGGTGGGTCCCCTTCCCTACCGCACGCCGGGCGGGAGACCTGCCCCCGGAGCTCTGGTGTGGCTGACGCCAGACAGGTTCTGGCTCGTCTTCGTCAGGAGTGTGATGCACCGTGAGCCGTGGTTCGGACCCTGGACGAGAGAAGCAGCACCTGGTCGCTGGTGCGTCCGAGCTCGTCGAGCGCGCGCGTGCCCTGGTGGCCAGGGAGACGCGGGCGGTTCTCGGCATCGTGGGTCCGCCCGGGGCGGGGAAGTCGACCTTGTGCCAGGCCCTGCTGGCCGAGTTCGCTGGGTGCGCCACGGTCGTCGGGATGGACGGCTTCCATCTGGCCAACGAGGAACTCACGCGGCGGGGACGCCGGGAGCGCAAAGGCGCTCCGGACACGTTCGACGTCGATGGATACGTCTCGCTGCGGGAACGAATCCGTTCACAGGCAGAGGGCTCCGTCGTCTACGCACCCCTATTTCACCGGGGCCTGGAAATCGCTGACGTGATGTGAGGTCGTCGACTGCGGACGACCGGCCAGAGGACGCGCGAGAAGGTCCGACGCTACGGGTCCATATCCACCATGCCACGGTCCCCGCGGCGATGCCTGCCGCGAAGGCGAGCCACGGCGTCGCGCGCAGTTCCTGGAGAACCTGCCAGTGCACGAGGTAGATGAACAGTGACGACGACGCGAGAACCATCCCGAGTGGCACGAGGACACGCGGAACCCGCACGGTGGGGACCCAGACGACGAGCAGCACGAAGGCGAGGGTCAGCAGGTCGCGGTTGGGGTTGCCGCTGAAGGTTCCGACTGAGGGGACCGCGATCGCGGTGACGACGAGCCGCTCGCGAACGCGGCCGGCGGCTGCTGCTGCCCACCCGAGGCAGAAGAGCCAGAAGACGACGAGCGCCGAGCCCTGCATGTGCGGGACCGGAGGGAAGAGCAGGTCCTGCCACCACAGCATCCCCAGCCCGCTGAGGACGAGCGGTAGGGCGAAGGGGTGGCGGCGCTGGAGCCGGTCGCCCCACGGCGTCGCGAGGAGGAGGGTCGTCGCGATCAGCCCGAAGACGACCGCCTCGACGAACCAGAAGCGCCAGTTCGGGCCCAGGGCCGCCACGCCGAACGCCCAGTTCGTCAGTCCGACGGTGGCCCGCGCGTACTGGCCCGTGACGAGATGGACCGTGACGAGCAGGGCGAGTGCCGGTGCCACGACCCGCGCGGTGCTGACGAGGAGCCCGCGGACTCGCTCTGCACGCGGGGCGCTGCCCAACCGGAACCGGGCGAGGTTGTAGCCGACGAGGACGAGCAGTGCGTGCGCGGTGCCCTGGAGGGTGAAGACGTGGGCGTGGGTCCCGACGATGAGGACGATCGCGACGGCACGCAGGACGACGCTCGTCTCCACGGTGCGCAGTCGGCGGACGGAGTCGACCCGTGCGCGCCATCCGGTCGTGGACGATCTGGCGGTCGTGGCTGCGTGCGTGGCGGCCAACACCTCCAGATCGCGCAACGACATGAGGTGCCAGTCGCGGGGGAGGTCGCCCGTGCACTCCTCGACGTGGAGCGAGGCCTCGACGTACGACAGGGAGTCCCCGCCCAGCGAGGCGAAGGTGTCGGTGGGACTGACGTCGCGACCGAGGATGGTGGCGTAGCGCTCGGAGATCGTGCCGCCGAGCGGTGGCTGGGTCTGCTCCGGTGTCAGGGCGACGAGAGAGTTGAGGGTGGCGTAGTCGACCTTGCCCGAGGGGAGGAGGGGCACTGCCGGTACCCCGAGGTCGGTCGGCTCGACCACGCGGATGCAGCGCGAGGGGAGGCCGGCACGGTCGGCAGCCAGGCCCGCAAGGTCATGGTGGCCGGCGGTGGCCGTCGCGGCGCAGACCACGAGCCCTGGGCCTCCGTCGACGCAGCGGACGTCGCACCCGTCGGCGCGCAGGGTGCGCTCGACGTGGTCGAGGTCGACCCTGTGGCCGAGGACCTTCGCGACACGCGATCGGCGGCCGGTCACCTCGAGGAGGCCGTCGTCGGTCCAGCGGCCGAGGTCGCCGGTGTGCAACCGGTCGACCGTGCGGCCGAGTGAGAGGTCAGCGGGGTCATCGGCGTACCCGAGCATGACGCCGGGGCCGGAGAAGACGATCTCGCCATCGACGATCTCGACGTCGCTCCCGGTCACGGGAACGCCGACGGCGGTGGGGTGGGTCGTCGCCAGCGCGGGGGGAAGGACGGCCATCCGGGCGGTCGCCTCGGTCTGGCCGTACATCACGTACAGGTCGAAGCCGCGCTCGCGGCCCAGCTGGGCGAACTGGACGACTCGCTGCGGGTCGAGACGTCCTCCGGCCTGGGTCACCGTGCGCAGCCGGGGGAGGTCCAGGGCGGCGAACCCCACCCGGTCGAGGAGGTCGAACGAGTGCGGCACACCGGCCAACGTCGTGACGCCCACCTCACGGGCGAGGTCCCAGAAGCACGGGTCGGCGACCGACGCGCCGGTGACGACGACCGACGCCCCCACGACGAGGTGGCTGTGGACGACGCTCAACCCGTAGCAGTAGTGGATCGGCAGGCTGGTCACGGCGCGGTCGGTGGGGCGGATGCCGAGGGTCGTGGCGATCGCGACCGCGTTGCTGCGCAGGTTCTCGTGCGAGAGCCGGACGAGGCGGGGCGAGCCGGTGGAACCGCTCGTGCTCATGAGGAGCGCGAGGTCGGGGTGGAGGACCTCCCGAGGCCTGGCGCGGTGGACGGTGATGGTGCCGTCGGAGTCGATCACGATGTCGGGATCCCAGGAGGCGGCCAGCGCATCGGCGGCCGCGCCCTGGCCGGGCGTGAGGAGGACGACGTGGCCTGCCGCCTGGGCTGCGAGGTAGCCCACGAGCGAGTCGAGGGAGTTGTCCGCGCGCAGGTGCACGAGCCGTCGCTCACCGGTGAGCAGGCCGGCCGTGTGCCGGACGCGGTCGGCGAGATCGGCCCGGGTCAGCGTCCGGACCGTGCCGTCCTCCATCAGGTGGACCGCGGGGTCGGTCGGGGCGCCGGGGCCGGGACCGAGCCATCCACCGAGGTCGCCGGTCAGGGTGTGGGGGGCCGGTGCCGGCGTGGGGTCGGCGTCGTGGGCAGCCGCCAGGGCGGACGGGGGAGCGACGAGGGACACAGGGACACTGTAGTGAGGTAAGCCTTACCTATGGAAGTCAGCCCGCGGCGCGCTCGGCCGACGGGGTCGCACCGGAGGGCCCCGAGCCGGGTGCGCGACCGATGACGTGGGCCGGTCCGATGACCTGGACGGTGACCGCGTCTCCCACGGTCGGCCCCTCGTCCCCGCTGACCCGCGCGCGCAGCCGGATCCGGCGGTCGGTCGAGGAGTAGAGGCGCAGGTCGACCAGGGCGTCATGGCCGTAGAACTCGGTGCGGGTGACCTCGGCGAGCGGACCCTGCGACTCGGGGCTGAGGAGGACGAGCTGTTCCGGCCGCAGGACGACCTCGACGGGACCGGTGGCGACGCCGGACATCGGCCTCGCGGGGAGGTCTCCCAGCGCACAGCTCACCGTCCCGTCCCGCAGAACGCCCGCGAGGAAGCTCGCCTCGCCGAGAGAGGTGGCCGCGCGGCGGTCGCTCGGGGCGCGGTAGACCTCTGCCGGAGGTCCGACCTGGACGAAGCGCCCGTCATGCATGATCGCCACCTGGTCGGCGAAGGAGAGCGCCTCCGCGTGGTCGTGGGTGACGAGGACGACGGTGGCCTCCTCATGGCGCAGCGCCCGTGCGACGGCCTCGCGGGTCGCGACCCGCAGCTCGGGGTCGAGCGCCGAGAACGGCTCGTCGAGGAGAACGATGAGCGGACGCCGCGCGAGCGCCCGCGCCAGGGCGACGCGCTGCTGCTGTCCGCCGGAGAGCTGGTCGGGGCGTCGTGCCGCCATGTCGCCGGGGAGTCCGACCAGCTCGAGCAGCTCGCGCACCCGGGTGCGCTCGCGGCGCTCGCCGCGGCCCAGCCCGTAGGCGATGTTCGCGCCGACGTCGAGGTGGGGGAAGAGGTTGCCCTCCTGGGCGACGTAGCCGAAACCCCGCTTCTCGGGTGGGACGAAGGTGCGTGGGCCGGCGACCAGCTCGTCGCCGAGGCGGACCTCGCCACTGTCGGGTCGCATGAAGCCGGCGACGACCCTCAGCAGGGTCGTCTTCCCGCAGCCGGAGGGCCCGAGGACGGCGGTCGTGGTCCCTGTCGGCACCGTGAGGTCGATCCCGTGGAGGACCGGAGTGCCCGGGTGCGAGGCGCTGACCGAGCTGAGCTGGAGCGTCCTCACGGCGCGGTCTCCTCGTGGCCACCACGAAGGAGCAGCCAGGTCAGGGGGGCGGACAGGAGGACCAGGGCGGCGGCGAACGGCGCCGCGGCGGCGTAGTCGAGCGATGCACTGGCCTGCCAGAACGCGGTCGCCAGGGTGCTCGTCCCGGTCGGCGCGAGCAGGAGGGTTGCGGTGAGCTCGGTGCTCACGGCGATGAAGACGAGCGCCGTCCCGGCGAGCGTGCCCCGCAGCATCAGCGGCGCCTGCACCCGCAGGAACGTGCGGAGCGGCCCGTCGCCGAGGGCGCGGGCGGCGTCGGCGAGCTCGGGCGGCACGGCGGCGATGGCGGCGCGGGTCGCGACCATGGCCCGGGGGATGAACAGGACGCCATAGGCGAGGACGAGGACGATCGCGGTCTGGTAGAGCGGCCGGGCCCAGGTGATGGTCAGCGTGATGAGGGCGAGCGCGACGACCACGCCGGGCAGGGAGGCCGTGAGGTAGGTCGTGCGCTCGAGGGCGACGGCGACCCATGACCGGCTCCGCGCGAGCAGCCATGCCGCGGGGAAGGTGGCGGCGGTCGTGACGAGGGCTGCGATGAGGGCGTAGCCCAGGGTCGCCCACAGGGCAGGCCCGAGGGCGGACGGTTCGACGGCCTCCTCCGACCGGACGAGCCACGTGAGAATGCTCCAGGTCGGGACGCCGAGAGCGAGCGCGGTGAGGGTGGCGACCGCGGCAAGGGCGAGCGGCGCCATCCTGCCGAGGCGGGTACGGCCGGCCCGGCGACCCGCCCCGGCACCGACCCGCACGTGACGGGCCCGGCCCCGCACCAGCAGGTCGAGGGTGAGGAAGGCGGCGGCCACGGCGATGAGGACGCTGGCCAGCACGCTTCCCGACCGGCTGTCGAAGGCGACCTCGAACTGGTCGAGGATCGCCGTCGTGAAGGTCGGGAACCGGAGCATCTCGAGGGCTCCGTACTCGGCCAGGAGGTGCAGCGCGACGAGCAGGACCCCGCCGACGAGGGCCGGCCGGACCTGCGCCAGCCCGACGTGCCATGCGGTGCGCCACGGCCCGTGGCCGAGAGCACGCGACGCCTCCTCGAGCCCGGGGTCGACGGTGCGCAGCAGCGCCGCGACGGGAAGGAAGACGAGCGGGAAGTAGGACAGGGTCGTGACGATGACCGCGCCCCACAGCCCCTCGAGGCCGGGGACGATCGCCGACCAGGCGAAGCTGTTGACGAACGCCGGGACCGCCAGCGGAGCGACGAACGCGACCCGCCACAGTCCCGCCAGGGGAAGGTCGGTGCGCTCGACCAGCCAGGCAGCCCCGACCCCGAGGACGGTGGACAGCGCGCCCGTGAGCGCGACGAGGGTGAGGGTGTTGCCGAGGAGCTCTCCGACGCGGGGGCGCCAGACCAGGGCGAGCGCCTCACCGGGTCCGGACTCGAGGGCCTTGGCCGCCACGACGACGAGCGGCAGGACGCACAGGGCCGTGACGACGAGCGCGGCCGCGACGAGTGCCGCAGAGCGCGGCGGCCGTGCCCGGCGGGACGGTGGTGTCGGGGACGACGTCTCCGTGGGCCCGCCGGGACCACGCTGCGGTCGTGTCGCCGTCGCCGTCACCTAGAGGAGCCCGGCCTTCGTCATGAGGGTGATGACCTCGGGGCCGTTGAGCGTGAAGGGGTCGATCGGGGGAGCCTCGAGGGACTCCAGGGTCGGCAGCGCAGGGTCGGACCGGGCGTCCTTGCCGACGGCGTACTCCTTGACGTCGGTGGTGCGCAGGATGTCCTGGCCCTTGGTGCTCGTGACGAAGGCGAGGAACCGCTGCGCGTCGGCGGCGTGCTTCGAGGTCTTGAGGACGCCACCGCCGGAGAGGCTGACGAAGGCGCCGGGATCCTGGTTCTTGAAGTAGTGCAGCTGGGTGTTGCCGCTGCTCGCCTTCTCCAGGGCCTGGTCCCGGTACCAGTAGTAGTGGTAGATGACGCCCATCGCCGACTGCCCTGCATTGACGGCCTTCATCGTCGCGATGTTGTTCTGGTAGACCTTCGCGTTCGACTTCAGCGCCGCCAGCCACGCGGAGGTCTTCTCGGTGCCCTCCTCGGCGAGGATCGCCGAGACGATCGCCTGGAAGTCCGCTCCTCCCGCGGCCGCACCCCACTGCCCGGCGTACTTCGGGTCGGCGAGGTCCATGAGCGAGGTCGGGAGGTCTGCCTCGGAGACCGCGCTCGGGTTGTACACGAGCACGGTCGACCGTGCTGCGATGCCGACCCAGTCCTTGGACGAGGGGACGTAGCCGTCCTTCACCTGGCCGATGGTCGCGCCGTCCACCGGCGCGAGCAGGCCGGCCTGCTCCACGGTCGTCATGGCGGGGGAGTTCTCGGTGAGGAAGACGTCGGCCGGGCTGCCCGCGCCCTCCTCGACGATCTGGGCGCCCATCGAGGAGTCGTTGCCGTAGCGGACCTGGACCTCGACCCCGGTCTCCTCCTGGAAGGCGGTGCCCCACGCCTCGGTGAGGTTCTTGTGCTGCGCGCTGTAGATCGTCAGCTTGTCGGAATCGAGGTCACCCTCGGCCTCCAGGGTGCTCTCGCCGCAGGCGCCGAGGACCAGGGACGCGGCGGCAAGGGCCGCAGCCGTGATCAGGGTTCGGGTTCTCACGAAGGGGTCTCCAGCGGTAGAGGCACAGAAGGGCAGGCTTGCCTAACTTCTCGAGGGTACCCAACAACGGGCCGCCACCTGATTGGGGGGCATCCGCCGGGTCTTCGGAGCGTGGGTCTGCGACCGGGGAGTCGCTGCCCGATGAGTAGGGTCCGCGTCAATGGGCCGGCAGGTGGTCGCGCGCCCAGAGAACGGCGTTCGTGCGGTCCAGGACCCCGATCTGGCGGAGGGCCCGCCCGAGGTGTGTCTTCACGGTGCGATCGGTGATCCGAGGGCGCGGGCGATATGCGTGCTGGCCAGCCTCGGGCGATGATGCGCGGCACCTCGGTCTCGCGAGGGGTGCCCGGCGGGACAGAGGCCCTTCTGTGCACATCCCTCCGTGAGGGAGAAGGTCTCGAGGAGCAGACCCTTCACCGCGCCGGTGACCGTTGGTGGTGCGAAGGGCTGAGCACAATGTTGGCTCAGCGAGGTGATCGGTCGAGGGCACCAAGGCCTGCTCGCGGATGCCCGGCGCCGTCAGACAGCGGTTCCTTGCGCCTCTCTGACGACACGGTTGGCGGTTCTCGCGAAGTTGGTCGCCGCAGCCGTGCTGCCGACCCGCCAGACGACGGCCACCTCACATTCGGGCAGCGAGTCGATGGGCGTGAACTGGATCCCGGGCCGGGCGAAGTACTTCGACGCGCTCTCGGGAACGATCGACAGCCCCCGTCCCATCGCGACCGCCTGGAACTCTGCCTCGAACGTGGCGGCCTCGTACGCGATCTCAGCGGGCGCCTCACGCAGGTTCACGAGAAGCCACGAGTCGCGCCAGCCGTTCGAGCCGGGCGCCGCGATGATCGGCTCCGTGAGGAGCTCTTCGACCGGGAGTGACCCCAACCCTGCGAAGCGGTGACCATCCGGGACGCACGCCATCTGCCGCTCACGCAGGAGTGTGGTGCCCTTGACGCCGGAGACGTTCGTCAGCGGTGGGCGCACGATCGCGACGTCGGTCTCGTCGGTGTCGAGCCCGGCGTTGGGCGACGCGAAGTCGAACTCAAGGAGCTCCAGAGTGATTCCGGGGAACTCTGCCCCGAACTCCCGCAGGATCTGGGGGACGTACTCGACGGCCGCGCCGATGAGGTACCCGACGCGCAGCACTCCGGTCTCCCCGCGTGAGACGGGCTCCAAGCGATGCACGAGCTGCTGGACCTGGTCGATCACCTTGGCCGCCTCGGCCAGGAAGATCTCTCCTGCCGGGGTGGGGGACAGGCTTCGGGTGGTCCGTGTGAAGATCTGGAACCCAAGGCGCGTCTCGAGCTGGCGAATCGTGTAGCTGAGCGACGGCTGGGCCACCAGCAACTGTTCCGCGGCGCGTGTGAAGCTCCCGGTCTGGGCGACGGCGAGCGCAGCGCGGAAGTGCCGCAATTCCAGACTCATAGATGCCATCTATCAAGGGTACGATATCAAGTCTTTGCCTGCGAGCCCCTTCCTGCATCACCGTTGGCGCACGAAGTCCGAGCGCGGAAGGAGTTCTTGATGGCAACCGCACACCTCCCCACGCGCCGGACCTGGTGCCGTTCTCGGCACGTCGTCAGTGGTGGACGCAGACCGTCTTCCCTCCCTCGACGTGCCGACCCCAACCAGACGGCCTCCTTCTCGTTGCACGTTCAAGCCCACATCTGACGACCATGGACTGGAGCTCACACATGTCTCGACACCGCACCCGGTTTGCTGCTGTCCTCGCGGCTGCCGGCCTCGGCCTCACCGCCTGTTCGAGCGGGGCGCCGGCATCGAGCGGCTCGACAGGCGCCGACGGCTGGTCCCGGGACTTCGCCGGTACCCAGCTCAACGTCATCGCTGAGGCGACCGCGAACAGCACCCTCTTGGAGGGGATGCTGCCGGACTTCGAGGCCCAGACGGGCATCTCCGTGAACCTGGAACAGGCTCCCTACGACAGCCTCGTCCAGAAGGCGGTGCTCGACTTCACGACGAAGAAGGGGACCTACGACGTCGTCTCCATCCCGTACGAGTACCTGGGCAGCTTCGCGGAGCAGAAGTACATCCGTCCGGTGGACGAGTACCTGGAGAAGCCGCCGGTGGCGTTGGGCACGACCTTCGACAAGGGCGACATCCTGCCCAACCTGTGGGAGGCCTCCTCGACGTGGAAGGACGCCACCTACGGGATGCCCTCGAACAGCGCCGTCATGATGATGCTGTACCGCAAGGACCTGCTGGAGAACGCCGAGGAGAAGCAGGGGTTCGAGGCCAAGTACGGCTACGCCCTCGCTCCCGCCACGACGTGGGACCAGTACCAGGACATCGCGGAGTGGTTCACCCGCCCCAAGGGGGCGAAGGTGGCCGGGCAGCCGGCCGCGGAGGACCTGTTCGGCGTCACCCTCGCGGGCAAGCGCCACGTGTCCACCGTTCTGGAGTGGATGAACTACTCGTGGACGAACGGGGGAGACATCTTCGACGGCGCCGGTGCCGTCGCCGTCGACTCCGCACAGAACGTGGCGGCACTGGAGTACGAGAAGGGACTGACGCAGTTCGCGCCCCCCGGCTTCACGTCGGCGACGTGGGACGAGATCACGGCCCAGCTCCAGCAGGGCACGGCGGTGCAGTCCATCACCTGGGGGGACACGGCCGGCGCCATGGAGGACAAGGCGGCGTCCAAGGTCGTGGGCAAGATGGGGTACGCGAGCATTCCGGTCCTGAAGGACGGCGACAAGAACACGGCGCACCTCGGAAGCTGGACCTACACGATCAGCGAGTCGTCGAAGAACCACGCGGCTGCCTACGAGTTCATGGCGTGGGCCCTGTCGAAGCCGGTCCAGGAGAAGCTGGCGGCAGGAGGCGGACTGCCTGCCCTGACGTCCACCTTCGAGGACGCCGAGCTCACCTCCACACTCCCGTACTGGAAGCAGGAGCTCATCAGCCTCGAGCAGAGCAAGTCGCGCCCGCGGATCCCCCAGTGGAGTGGCATCGCCGACGCCCTGTCCCTTGAGCTGTCGAGGGCACTGAGTGGGCAGACCTCCACGGCAGAGGCCCTGAGCACCGCGCAGGACAAGATCGACAAGCTCATGTCCGGGGCGCTCCCCGTCACCTACCAGTGACATGAGCCAGGACACGATCACGAACCGCCGCACGGCGGCGGCAGGCGGGCCACAGTCCCGCCCGGCCGCCGCCGGCCGGCGGAGGCGGGCACTGACGACCTTCGTCTACCAGGCGCCCAGCATCGTCGTGCTGGTGGCCGTGGTGGCCTTTCCGCTCGCCTACTGCGTCAACCTGAGCCTTCGCGCCTACAGCCTCGTCATCCCGGGCCGGACCGGACAGTTCGTCGGGATGGACAACTACAGCCGAATGCTGGGCGATGAGGCGTTCGGACAGGCTCTGCTGACCACGGGAATCTTCGTGGTCGTGGCCGTGGCGCTCGAGACGGTGCTCGGCCTGGCGGCCGGGATCCTGCTCGACAGGCTGCGACGCATGAAGCGTCTCGTGACCTCGGTGATGCTCCTTCCGATGATCATCGCGCCGCTGGTCGTCGGGCTCATCTTCAACTTCGCGTTCAATCCCCAGTTCGGCTACCTCACCTGGGCGATGAAGGCGCTCCACATCCCGGGCGGTGAGGGCCTGCTGAACAACAGCACCTCGGCTCTCGTTGCGCTCATCATCGTGGATGTATGGGAGTGGGTCCCGTTCGTCACGCTGATGGTCGCGGCGGGGCTGACGGCCTTGCCCAGAGAGCCCTTCGAAGCTGCCAGCGTCGACGGAGCCTCCTCATGGCAGGTCTTTCGATCCCTCACGTTGCCGATGCTGCGGCCGGTGCTGGCGGTGGCCATCCTCTTCCGCTGCACCGAGGCGGTGCGCGAGTTCGACAAGGTCTACGTCCTGACGGGGGGCGGGCCGGGCTCAGCCACGACCGTCAACGACCTCTACCAGTACCGCGTCAGCTTCAGTGAGTGGGACATGAGCTACGGAGCCGCATTGGGCCTCGCGACCTTCGCTGCCGTCTTGGTCCTGTCCGTCATCGCATTCCGTCTGTTGTCACCGAGGGAGACATGATGTCGTCGCGTTCGTCGGTCACCCGCAGGATCGGGCTCCTCGTCGGGGGCCTGGTCACCGTGCTGTACATCTCACCGCTCGTCTGGCTCGTGCTCGCCTCGTTCAAGAACCGGGTCGACATCTTCTCCGCGACACCGAGCCTGGCCTTCACGCCGACGTTGGACAACTACGTCGCCGCGTTCGGCCAGAAGGGCTTCGGGGACAACCTCCTCAACTCGGTGGTGGTCGCCGTGGTCTCCAGCGCCGTCGCCCTCCTCGTGGGTGTCCCCGCCGCCTACAGCCTGAGCCGGCGGAGCGGCCGGGTGTTTCGCGCCTACCTGTTCACGCTGCTCGCTGCCCGTCTCATGCCCGCCATGGTCCTCGTCGTTCCCTTGTTCATCCTCGCCACCAAGCTCGGGGTGTCGGGCACATACGTGGCGGTCGTGGCCGCGCACCTGACGTTCGCCATCCCCTTCACCGTGTGGATGATGAGGGGGTTCTTCGTCGGCGTGCCCAAGTCGCTGGACGAGGCCGCGCGCCTGGACGGATGCAGTGAGGCCATGACGTTCCTGCGGATCGCGCTTCCCCTCACCCGGGGTGGGCTCGTGGCCACGACGATCTTCCTGCTCATCAACTCATGGAACGAGTTCCTCTTCGCCCTGATCCTGACCGGAAGGGACAGCGCCACGATGCCGGTGGCGCTACCGAACCTGCTCACTCCGATCGGCACGTTCTGGGGACAGATCGCTGCCGTGGCGACCGTGACGATCCTGCCGGTCGCGATCTTCGCCTTCCTGGTCCAGAAGCACATGGTGGCCGGGATGACGGGCGGAGCCCTGGCCGGCGAGTAGCCCCCGCGACGCGGTCCCGGCTCGCAGCCCGCACGCCACGAGCCGGGACCGTCCGCGGTCCCGGGGCTGTGCGAGAGGCCGGCTCACTCCTCGTGGAGGGACTGGTCGGCCGGACCGACCGACCATTCGTGAAACGTCACCTCCAACGACTCTGCGGTCGGTGCGCAGGTGAACGGACCCGCCGCCACTGGTCCCGAAGGTGCGAACGGCGCGACACGCACCAGGGACAGGTCCTGACCGTCGAGGCCCGCGCGGATGGTCAGGGACCGGCTGGACCAGCTGACGCGAACCCGGACGCGTTGTCCGAGCAGTTCAGACGCCGGTGCCATCGACCAGTCGGACCACTCGTCGGTGACGACCGCACCGACCTGAGTGACACCGTCGACGAGCTCGACGCCCGCCTTCACCCATCGCGTCGGCCCGGCCCGCACGAAAACGCCGGCCTGGTCGAACTGATGACGTAGCGCTGCCGTGAAGACGACCTCGGTCGCGTGCTCGGGTCCCCAGGGTGCCACGAGGGCGTGCTCGGAGTCATGGATGAAGCCGTAGGAGGTGTGACGCCAGGCATCGCTCCCACCACGGGCCCGAACGACGAGGTCGGATCCGGACACGCGTTGATCGGCAGGACGGTTGGTCCACTGCCCTCGGTCCCACGCAGTCGCTCGCACGTCCATGCTCCATCATCGGTCGTCCGCCGCCCGCGGGATGGGCGAGTCGACGGAGGCTTGCGCCGTGCCCGACGGTCAGATGGCGGTGTACCCGCCGTCGATGATGATGTCCTGCGCCGTGAGGTAGGCCGACGCGTCAGACGCAAGGAAGGTGACGAGGCCGGTCAGGTCATCCGGTGAGGCCAGCCGGCCTTGGGGGATGCGGGACACCCAGTCGTCGTGGAGGGCGGGCTCCTTGTCGAGGATCGCCTTGGTGAGGTCGGTCATGACGTAGCCGGGAGAGATCGAGTTCACCCTGATGCCGGACGATGCCCATTCGACCGCGAGCGACTTGCCCAAGTGGGCCACGGCTGCCTTCGAGGCGTTGTACGACGCCGCCCACTGGGGCACGTTGACGATCGAGCCGGACATCGAGGCGATGAACACCGCGCTCCCTGTGGTCTCGGTTCCGAGGAGGCCGGCCGCGAAGGCCTGGGCGCAGAAGAACGTGCCCGTGAGGTTGACGTCGATGACCTTCCGCCACTGCGCGGCTGTCACGTCGACCGAGTCCCCGTTGATCTCGGTTCCAGCCGCCGTGACGAGCACCCTGGGGGTGCCGAGCTCTTCCCGAACCTCGCGGAAGGTGTCGGCTACCGCATCCTGGTCGGTGACATCGACCTGCCGGCCGAGCGCGCCGACGCCGAACTCGTCGGCGATCGATGTGGCGGCGGTCTCGACGTTGTCGAGCACGTCGAGCAGGGCAACGGCGACACCATCGGCCGCGAGGGCGCGAGCGATCGTGTGGCCGATGCCGCGGGCCCCTCCGGTGACGACTGCGACCCGGCCGGACAGACTGCTTGACATGTGATGCTCCTTCGTTGGCGTGAACTGGGGTCAGGAGTGTGCGCGGTCCCAGCCGGCGCGCGCCGCGGCGATGAAGGCGTGGGCGGCCGCTGGAGGATCGGGTGCGAGCACCACGCCGCTGGTCGAGCCGGTGCCGTCGGCGCCGGCCGACATGATGGCCTCGGCGATCGCCGGCGCCGACACGCCGCCTGCGTGCATCGCGAGCACGTGCGGATTGGCAGCATGGATGGCTGCGGTCGAGGGTGCGATCCAGGGCCGCGGCGAGCTCGCGTCGGTCCCGATCAGCTCCGGGGGCTCGAAGAGGACCACCGTGGGACCCAGTGTCGCCGCCACAGCCGCTGCTGTCCGGGTCCCGGCGCACACGATGGTCTGGAGGTCGTTCGCGTCTGCGGCGAAGAGAGCTGAACGCAAGGTGGTGTCATCGAGGGGGTCGGCGTCGTGGTTGAGCATGACGCCGTGGGCGCCGGCATCGGCGAGCGCCGATGCGGTGACGCGGTTCATCGAGGGGCCGAGGGAATCCGAGTGCATCCCCTGGGCGAAGACGCGCACGTTCGTGCCGAGGTCGCGCACGGGTGCCACGAGTGCGGTCGGGACGGTGAGGACGACGGCGACGCCGTACTCGTCGCCGGCCTGCCCCGCGGCCAGGGCGATCCGCTCGATGTCGGGCCGGCGCAGGAGGTTCTTCGGGCCGATCTCGAAGAACGGTGCGGTGAGCACGCCGGTCATCCGTGCATGAGCGGCCGAAGACGTTCGGCAGTCGCCGGCAGGGTCTGGGCGGGATCGCCCTCCGTGGAGCACTCCAGGTTCACAGCGCCCTCGAACCCGATCTCGCGCAGGGCTGCGAAGATCGAGCTCCAGTCGAGGCGGCCGTGACCGGGGAGCAGCCGGTTGTTGTCGCCGAGATGGACGTGGGCGACCCGTTCGCCGGCGGCGCGGATCGACGACGCGACGTCTGCCTCCTCGATGGACATGTGGAAGGTGTCGGGAAGCAGTGCGGCGTTCGGGTGGTCGACGCTGTCGATGATCTCGATGTTGTCGGACACCAGGTTGAGGTAGCGGCACTCGTAACGGTTGATGGGTTCGAGGAGGATCTTGCCCGGCGTCCCCTCGACCACCGAGAGGACCTCTCGGTAGAAGTCGGCGAACTGTGCCTTCTGGTCCTCGTCGAGCTGCACGTAGGGGTCGAAGAGGGGAAGCGGGTTGCGGGCGCCGTACTCGTACTCGATCTCGGTGACGGTGCCGAGCTCGGCGCAGACCGAGGCGGCATCGAGGTACATCGCACGGCACTGCGCGCGCAGGTCGGGGTCCGGGTCCATCGCGTGCCCGTAGATCTCGTCGATGAGGACGAACTCGACGGGGCGGATGCCAGTGGTCGCCTCGAGGGCGGCCAGTTCACGGCGGACGGCGGGGTTCCAGTCCTTCAGGGGCTGGAAGACCGCGAGGGCGTCGTAACCCCAGCGCTTGAGCAGGTCCGCCTTCTCCGTGAGCGTGGTGCCGGGAATCATCGGGGACGAGGCGGCAAGCATCATCGCAGGGCTCCTTGAGCGTCGGCGACGAAGAGTCGCTGGATGGATTCGTCGAACCGGCGGTATCGTGCGGTTCGCTCGGGGCTGGAGCGGTGGCGGTACCGCGTGGTCGGTGGCTGGTTGAGCAGCGCGGCATCCGCGACGTCGGCCAGCTCGCCTGCCGCGACCAGCGCCAGGGCCGCTGCGCCGCGGCACGTCGCCTCACGCTCGTCGGGCACGACGAGGTCGACGCCGCACACGTCGGCCTTGAGCTGGTTCCAGTGAGCCGAGGAGGCACCGCCGCCTGTGGAGACGATGTCGGTCAGGCGCTCGGACGTGAGGTGGTCGATGTTGCGGCGAAGCAGGTGGGCCACGCCTTCCTCGACTGCGAACGCCATGTCGAACCGGTCATGGCCCAGTTCCAGGTCGAGGAACGCGCCGCGGGCGTGCGGGAAGTAGTCGGGCGGGTTCACACCTGTGAGGTAGGGCAGGAACAGGGGTGCGCTGCCGCCGCTGCGGGATTGGAGCCCCTCCTCGAGCGCGGGATAGTCCAGTCCCGCGAGGAGCTCGCGGCGGAACCACTCGAGGGAGACGCCACCGCTGTCGACCCCGTTGAACAGGACGACCTCGCCGGCACGAAGACCGGCGTGGAACGACACCTTGTGGGAGGGCTCGAAGGACCAGTCGGTGGTGAGCAACGACAGCGAGAGCACCGTCCCCGCTGACTCACTGACGACGCCGGAGGTGTACGAGCCCGTTCCGACCATCGCGCAGAAGTGGTCGAGGGCACCGACGTTGACGCGGTAGGACCTCGCTGGAGGCAGGCGTCGTGCGACGTCTGGCAGTACCTGGCCCACGTCCGTGCCGGCAGCGACGACGGGCGGCAGGGACTCTGGCGCGACCGAGACGAACTCGAGCATCTCGTCCCAGTAGCGCTCGCCACGCACGTCGTAGAGGTAGGTGAATCCGCGGGTGGTGGCCTCACCGACCGCGGTCCCGGTGAGTCGTCGGACGATGTCGTCCTTCATCATCAGCACGGACCCGCTCGCCGCGAGGGACTCGGGCTCGTGGCGAGCCAGCCACCGGAGCTTGGCCGCCGGCCACGTCGATGACGGGCTCGGCTCGCCCGTGACCGCGAAGGCCTCGTCGACACCGAAGTACGCCCCGATCTCGACGGCCTCCATCGAGGCCCTCTCGTCGAGCCAGGAGAGCCCGGGGCGCACCGGCTCTCCCAGGAGGTCGTTGAGGACGAGGGACTCCGCCTGACCGGTGAGGACGATGACCGCGTGCTCGTGCGCCTGGTCGACCACCACGGCGGCACACCGCCACACGAGGTCGATCACGAGGTCGAACAGATCGGCCGGTGAGAACTCGACGCCCTTGCCGTGACGGCTGTACCGCAGCGGTGCGGATGACACCGCCTGACGACGCAGGTGCGCGTCGAACAGCACCACCTTGATGTTGGTGGTGCCGAGGTCGACGGCGTAGAGCCACATCGTCAGTCGCCGAGCACCTGGAAGTGGACCGATCGGTGGCGCGGGCGGACGGAGTCCAGGTCTCCGAAGTAGACGCGGCCGAACTCACCCAGCACCAGGGACCCGTCGACGAGGGGCACGACGGCGGAGCGACCGAGGATCGAGGAGATGATGTGCCCGTCGGTGTTCAACCCCCACTCGGGCAGCTCGTCGCGCAGGTCGGCCGCGTTGCGGATGTGGACGGGACCCGGGTGGAGGTACTGACCTTCGTGTCGAGTCGGTGGCGCGATCTTCGCCAGCACGTCGAGGGTGTCCTGCAGGAGGAGCTGGGTTCCGTAGTACGTGACGTCCTCGGACTCCTCCTGGAGGAAGACGCAGCAGCTCGTGTGCGCCGAGTAGGCCATCGCAATGCCGTGGGTGATGCCAGTGCCTGCGACGAACTCCTCGAACTGGCTCGTCATGTCGAAGAACTCCTGGCGCGCAGGAGTCTCGAGCTCGACGGATCCGTGGTGGGCGGGCATCGCTTCCTCTCATCGCGGGATCTGTGTGACTCGATCAGCGTGTCGACGAGGGGGTGCCAACGGAAGGCAGGAGTTGCAATGATGAGATAAGCAGCGGTTATCAGCGATGGAGGTGTGATGAACAGGGACGTGAGCCTTCGGCTCCTCCGGTACTACGACGCCCTGGCCACGGAGCTGAACTATCGACGAACGGCCGAACGGCTGTTCATCTCCCAGCCGGCCCTGTCGGCAGCGATCCGGCAGCTCGAGGGACTCGTGGGCGACCGTCTGTTCGACCGAGACACGCACTCCGTGTCGCTCACTGCCGTCGGACGTGACTGGCTGCCGCACGTCCGGGCCGCTCTGCGCGGCGTCGAGTCAGCGCTGGACGAGGTGGCCTCGCTCGTGGGGCAGGGGCAGGTTCGCGTCGGCTACCTGACCGGGATGGGAGCGGACGTGTTGTTCCAGCTCCTGCACGAGGTCGAGAGCAACCTGCCCGGCCTGCGGATCGAGACGACGGAGTACGACTTCTCCGATCCCACGGCCGGCCTGGGGACCGGCGCATCCGACATCGCCCTCATGCGACCGCCCGTGGATGTCGCGGGGCTGGAGATGGTCGTCGTCTCGGAAGAGTCCTGGGTCGCCTGCCTTCCTCGGACGCACCCGTTGGCCGGCCGCTCCGAGCTGCGGATCCGTGAGCTGCTGGACGAGCCGATCGTCGTCGCACCGTCCTCTGCCGGCCGGTGGCGGGACTACTGGATGGCGACCGACGTCCGTGACGGCGTTCCCGCGAAGGTCGCGGCCGAGGCCGCGAACTATGAGGCCGAGACGACCTTGGTGGCTCGCGGGGTGGGAATCAGCTTCACGACCTCGTCCCTCGTGCGCCTCTACGACCGCCCCGGCATCCAGTTCGTCCCGATCGTGGACCGACCCGTCAGCTACACCGCTCTCGCATGGCGGGCCGGAAGCATGTCCGCTCTGGCAGGCGAGCTGCTCCAGCACATGCTGGCGCGCCTGCCCGACTCTCCCCAACCACCGGTGATAGCCGGAGGCTCTTAGCAGATCAGTTTCGCTGACTTCCGCCGAGGCGCGGCCCACGGTTCACTGAGCCACAGGTCCGGAAAAGGGCCCGACTCGAGGCGGTGGCCCGAGCCGTGGAGAAAGTGGGAGCCATGTACGCGACATTGGTCCTGGCGCAGCACATCGCGCAGCGCACGATGGATCGTCCGCGCGCTCGGTCTGGCCCGACGGTTGCCTCGAGTCCTGGGCCGGCTCCGGCACCGACGACTCCGCGAAAGCTTGCCTGACGGTTCCGCTGGTGCAGCTCTCGCGGCCCTGCCGATCGATGGTCCTTGCTGTCGCCGAACCCGGCTCCTGACTCCTCAGGTGCAGCGACGGCGAAGAGCTGATGACAGGGCGCCATCGTGACCTCGGGTCTCGTACCCGTCGTCGGGAACGAGCCTCTCCTTCGCCGGCGCCGATCGGTGACCGCCGCGCGACTCGCCTTCTGGATCAACGGGCTGATCCTCGGTGGCTATGGAGCGGCGCTCCCGTCGATCCGCGAACGCCTTGCTGTCGAACCGGTCACGGTCACGACACTGTTGCTCTCCACGGGGTTCGCAGCGCTGGTCGCCATCCAGATCAGCGGTCGTCTGTCCGACACCGTGGGCGCGCGCCGGGTCACCTTGGCGGGCTTCTCCCTCCTGGTCTCCGCGGTCGTCACGTTCGCCTTCGCCTCGTCGCTGCCCGCCGCGATCGTCGGCGCGCTGTTGCTGGGATGCGGCAACGGGCTCATGGACGTGGCCATGAACGTCCTGGCCGTGCGACTGGAGGCCGGCATGCAGACGCCGCTGATCGGATCGATGCACGCCTTCTGGTCCGTGGGCGGGCTCATGGGCGCGGGCCTGCTCTTGCTGACGGCACAGGCGCTCAACCTTCGAGGATCCGCCGTCGTGGGGCCTTTCATGGCTCTGTTGGCGCTGATCGGGACTACGGCATGGGCGCTGGCCTGGTTGCTGCTTCCGTCATTGCCCAGGGCCACTCCTTCCCTGCGGCCGCGAAGGTGGCGTGTACCCGGCCGTGCTTGGCTCCTGGGGCTGATGGCGCTGGGCATGGGGATGGCCGAGGGAACGGCGACGGACTGGTCCGCACTCCATGTCACGCAGGCGGCCGGGGTGGATTCCACGACCGGGGCGGCAGGTCTGGTGGCGGTCAGCGCGTCCATGGTGCTCGTCCGTGTCCTTGGCGACCCGCTTGCAGCCCGCTTCGGACGACAAGCGGTGGTCCGAGCCGGCGCGATCGCTGCGGCGGTTGGGTACGTCACCACCGTCGTCGCCACGGACATGGTCGGGCTGATCTGCGCATGGGCGCTCGTGGGTCTGGGCGTCGGGATCCTGGCCCCTCAGATCTACGCCGTGGCCGGCCATGCCGGAGGTGCACGCATGCTGTCCGTCGTCGTGTCGTTCGGCTACGTTGCCTTCCTGGTCGGTCCCGCCATCTTGGGGCTGGTCATCTCGCGTGTCGGCCTCTCGAACGCGATGCTCGTCCCAGCCGTCGTGTGCGCCTGCACCCTCGCTGCTGCTGGCGTCGCTCCTCGCCGACGACGAGCCCAGGCGCGGCACGAGAGCAGGAAGACGAGAGCATGATCCGCCTCGCCACGCAGAGGTCCGTCGCACGAACCCTGAGGCCCACTGTCGGTGCGCACCCCTAGCGTCAAGGCATGACGCCGACCCCCGCCATCATCTCGCGCTACTACGCCGCGGCCGCATCAGGCGACCTCGACCTCGTCCTCGACTGCTTCACCGCCGAGGCGCACGTGCACGACGAGGACCGCGACTACCACGGCCGTTCCGAGATCCGTTCCTGGCGCGAGGGCGTCGCCACCCGGTTCACCTACACGACCGAGATCACCGACGTCGAGCAGCTCGGGGACGGGATCCACCTCGTCCACACGCACCTCGAGGGTGACTTCCCCGGTGGCGTCGTCGACCTGAAGCAGCGCTTCACGGTCTCGGACGGGCGCATCTCCGCCCTCGTGATCTGATGCAGGACGGGCGCTCGCGGCGACCGCGTTCGACCGGCAGCACGGCCGACCCAGGGGCTGGAGAACAGCAGTCGCCGGTGCCGAAGCGGTGGGTCCGCGGCGGCGCTCCCCGTGACGTCGGTGATCAGTCGGCACGACGAGGAGCACCTGCCGGACGGACACTCGGTTTGGATCCGCGCGGTTCGTCCTCCCTACCCGGATCGCGCAGGAGCAACCACGGCGGTTCTCGTCGGAGTGGCCGGTCCGGGATGACGTCGCGACGACGAAGGAGGCGCATACTCGAGGGACGTGGACTGTAGCTGGCCCTCCGTGAAGGTCGAGGATGGGAGGCTCCATGTCCCCCGCGCACGATGTCGCCACCCCGGACCACGCCCGCTGAGTACGACCTCGTCGCGGTCGCGTCGGCGATGGCGTCGCTGTCGCAACAGATCGCGGGCGACGAGCGCGACCTCGCGCCACTCGATGCGCTGGTGGAGGTGACGCTCGAGCGCGTCGCGCAGGCACGCTGGGTCAGTGTGAGCATGGTGCGCGCCGGCCGCTTCACCACCGTGGCGTCGACGGGGGACGAAGCGGTGCGTGCCGACGTGCTGCAGTACACGCTCGGGTCCGGTCCGTGTGTGGACGCCGTGCTCGAGGCGTCGCTCTGCGTCACCGGCCACGCCGACACCGATCCGCGGTGGAGTGAGTGGGGCCGGCGCGCCCACGAAGAAGTCGGCATCAACAGCGTTCTCTCGCAGCGACTTCGCCTGCATGACCAGGTGGGAGTGGTTGCCGGCCTGAACATCTACTCGGACGTGCCCCATGCCTTCGACCGCTCGACCGTCGGCGTCGCCCTGATCCTCGCGACGCACGGAGCGATGGTGCTCTCGGAGAAGCTGGCCTCGCGACAGGCCGGGAACCTCAGCAAGGGACTGCAGAGCAACCGGGAGATCGGCGTCGCGGTGGGCATCCTCATGGCGCAGAACCAGCTCACCCGCACCCAGGCCTTCGACGTGCTGCGCGTCGCGAGCCAGAACACCAACCGCAAGCTGGCCGACATCGCCGCCGATGTCGCGGAAACCGGCTCGCTGACGATCGACCACAGCCCCTGACCGAGGTCGACCACGAGTCGGGATGCGGCGGGTTTACTTCCCGTCATATGCGCACTATAGTGCGCATATGACGACCACGCTGCCGCCCTTCCACCTCGCGATCCCGGTCCACGACATCGACGCCGCTCGGCGCTTCTACGGTGACGTCCTCGGCTTCGGTCGCGGCCGTTCCGCCGAACGCTGGACCGACTGGAACGTCGAGGGCCACCAGGTCGTCACCCACCAGGTCGACGACCACCAGGTCGCGGTCGCCGGCACCAACCCGGTCGACGGGCACGAGGTCCCGGTGCCCCACTTCGGGCTGGTCCTCGACGTCGAGCGGTTCCAGGAGCTCGCGCATCGGCTGACCGAGGCCGGTACCGACTTCGTCATCGAGCCCTACGTGCGCTTCGAGGGCGAGCCGGGGGAGCAGTGGACGATGTTCTTCCTCGACCCGTCGGGCAACGCGCTGGAGTTCAAGGCCTTCAAGGACCTCGGTCAGCTCTTCGCCGTCTGAGGTGAGGTCCGTGACACCCGAATCCGCCGACGTCCCCGTCGACGTGACGGAGCACGGCGAGCTCGCGGGTGACTTCCTCGTCGTCCTCGGGGCCCGCATCCGCGAGCTGCGCACCGCTCGGTCGCTGACGGTGCAGCAGCTGGCGGACCGGGCCGGGATCAGCCGGCGGCTGATGACGCAGATCGAGCACGGTCAGGCCAATCCGAGCCTGGTCACCGTGACCCGGGTCGCGCGACAGCTCGGGACGGAGTTCACGACCCTGCTGGGTCCCGCCGGCACGGAGTCGGCCATCGAGGTGCACCGCGCCGACGAGCACGTCCTCGTCTGGACCACCGACGCCGGCAGCTCGGCCCACCTGCTCGAGGCCACCCCGACCCGCTCGGCGGACCTGTGGTCGTGGCGTCTCGTGCCGGGCGACACCTATCGCGGACGTCCCGACCCGGCACGGTCCCACGAGCTCTTCCACGTCGTCACGGGGACCTTGACGCTCAGCACCGATGACGAGCAGGTCGACGTCACCGCAGGGTCCTCGGCTCGCCTTCGGAGCGACCGCTCGTACGCCTACTCCAACCGAGGCAGCACGCCGACCGAGTTCATCCGCACCGTCGCGCTGTCGTCCTGAGCGGAACCCCGGTCGCCCCCCGCCGCCCGGGCGTGGGGTCACGTCCCGGATGGCGGGGCAGCAGCCGGGACGCGGTCCGGCGAGGGCCACTCGGGCCTACGGGGCCGTGGCTCCTGCGTCGAGAGCGGCCGGAACCGCCCGGAACAGCTGCTCCGCCTCCGCCGCGCTGCGACCGATCGCCGTCACCCCGAGGGTGCCGTCGCGGTCGAGCCCGGGGAACATGTGGAGGACCACGCCGGTGCCGACGAGGTGGTCGAAGGAGAGTCCGCACGCGGCGAGCGCGTCGATGGCGCGGGTGGGGCTCATGCCGAGCCACTCAGGTCGGCCGACGGCGTCGCTGGACCGGTAGGACCGGGGACTGCCGTCCTCGCCGGAGATCCACTGGGCGCTCTGTGGGTCGTAGGTTCCCGGAACGAGGTGCTGCAACGCGTCGTAGGAGTGGGTCGTCCCGCCCTTGCGGAGGTTCAGGTCGACCGCCACGAGGTGGGCACGCCCGCCCTCACGGCGGGCGACGAAGTCCACCGCCAGCCACCCGACCGCGCCGGCGTCGGCCAACAGCCGCCCGACGGCGACGACGTGACGGCCGATCTCTGCTGCGTAGGCTCCGTCGGCAGGAAATCGGCTGCCGGTGAAGACCTGTCCGCCGTCCCCTCCCATCACCTGTTCGTGCGTGGCCAGGAGCACCACCTCGCCGTCAGGCCGGATCTTCGCCTGAGCGCTGGGGCTGGAGACGGTGCGGCCGGTGACCAGCTCTTCGACCACCCCACCGAGCATCAGGTCCGCGACGAACCAGGCTGGCGCCTCGGCGTCGACCCGGGTGGCCAGCTCACTCGTCGTCAGCTCCCGTCCGGCGGCGTCGCGCGTCGACATCACCCAGTTGCCCTCACCCCCACCGGAGTTGTCGAGCTTGATGACGACGCGATCCAGTCCGGGCACGTCGTGTCGCAGGGCGCGCACGGCTGCAGCGACCTCCGCCGCGTCGTGCACGTCCTCGACTCCCGGAGGAACCGGAACCCCGGCGTCGCGGAACAGGCGCCGAGCGGCGCTCTTGAAGCCGAGGGGCCACAGGGACGGGGGTCCACCGTTGAGCGGGCAGTCCAGCGCCAGGGCCACGGAGACCTCGTCGGCGGTGACGTTCCAGGGCTCGATGACCGCCGGATCACCGGCGATCCGTCGACGCAGCTCGTCCATCAGGTCCGGGCGGTCCAAGAGCTTCGCGGAGACGCCGCGCGCGCTGTCGTCGGGAACGACGATGCAGGACAACCTCTGTCGTGCCTCGTCCGGGGAGTGGGGTCGGGCCAGCCGTGCGTAGTAGTCGAGCACGACCGGCGAGGGGGCGGCACTCAGCACGAGGATCACCCGCACGCCGGGCGTCGTGGCGAGCTGCAGTCCCTCGATCAGGGACCGGTGCTCCAACCCGTGGAGCAGCGATGCGTGGTGGGTCAGCAACGTCGTCGGCATGCTGTGCGACGGGAGGGCGACGACCACGTGCTCCACGGTCGAACCGGCGACGCCGGCGTCGAGAACGGCGCCCAGTCGTCGCTGGAGACGCTGGAAGGCGCTCATCAGGTCAGGGTAGGGCCCACCCGCCGCTCGAGGCGTTCGATGAGGACAAGGCGTCGTCCGGGTCTCCGACGACCCCAGACGTCCTTCGCGGGTGGACCGTCGTCCACCGGCACCTCGTCACTCAGCAGCCTCGTCCGCCGGTGGCAGCCCGACTGACCAGAGCGCGTCAGGCCCGGCCTGACACACCGGCGCCATCGACCCTCGGCCCGGGACCCGTTTCTCTCACGACGGTGCCCGGGCCGCTGATCGTGTGCTGGCCGGCGTGGATCAGTCTCCGTCGCGCAGTGCCTGCCACTGGGCCTCGTCGACCCACTGGGTGTCACAGCCGAGGCACCGGAAGGCCCGTTGGGTCGCGGGGGGTTCTCCCGGCCCGTGCGGGCGCGGCAGGTGCACGGTCGTGACCTTCCGCGATCCGCACCTGGGGCAGGTCGCCCCCTTGGTCTGCATCGACACAGCATCCCACCTCCGGGCGTGTGGAGGGCCCTGCTGGGTAGGAAGGTGACATGCCGATCCCTGCCCCTTCCGAGCTGGTCCTGGTCCGACATGGCGAGAGCGTGGGCAACCTTGCCGCAACTGCGGCCAGCGCGAAGGGAGCGCCTCGTCTGGACCTGGCATACCGCGACCCCGACACCCCGCTGTCGGACAACGGCGTGTCCCAGGCGAAGGCCCTGGCCCGTCACCTGTCGGAGATGCCGGAGGACGGTCGACCCCAGGTCGTGCTGTCCTCCCCCTACGTGCGGGCGACGAGCACGATGGAGCACGCCCTGGCGCAGTGTCCGGGCCCCGTTCGCGCACTGCGCGACGAGCGGCTGCGCGAACGCGACCTCGGCCTCTTCGACGGGATGACCGGCCACGGCATCACGCAGGAGTACCCCGAGGAGGCAGAGCGACGAGCCGCGATGGGGAAGTTCTACTACCGGCCTCCCGGAGGGGAGAGCTGGACCGACGTGGTGCTCAGGGTCCGTAGCCTCATGGCCGACACGCGTCGTGACCACCGGGGCGCGCGGGTCTGGGTCTTCAGCCACCAGGCCGTCATCATGTCGTTCCGCTACGTGCTGGAGTCGCTGTCCGAGGAGGAGCTCCTGACCGCTGACGCCGACACCCCGTTGGGGAACTGCTCGTTGACGACCTATCGTCCGGGCGACGACGGTGACCTGGCACTCGTCGCGTACGGAGAGGTCGGCCACGTCGAGTCCTCGAGCGCGCAGACGACCCACGAGGAGCCGCACGCTCCGCACGACCCTGTCGGTCAGGAGAGCGACCGTGGCTGATCAGCACGTCCCCGACACCGAGGTCGTGACGGCCGACCTGCTCCGCGGCTGGCCACTGCCGAGCGCCGACGGCGACAAGAACGCCAAGGGCCGCCTGCTCGTCATCGGCGGGAGCGAGTCGACGCCGGGAGCGGTCCTGTTGGCGGCGGAGGCGGGCCTGCGGGTGGGCGCCGGAAAGGTCCAGGTCGCCACGACGGCCGCCACGGCCGGGCACCTCGCGACGGCGCTCCCGGAGTGCCTCGTCGTCGGACTGCCGTCGGTGGAGGGCGACATCGCGCCGGGGGCTGCCACCCGGCTGGTCGAGATGGCTGCCGGGGTGGACGCCGTCCTCGTCGGTCCGGGTTTCACCGACCCGGATGCGGCCTGTGCCCTCCTCGAGGGCGTGGTCCCCCACCTGGACCTCCCTGTCGTGGTGGACGCCCTGGGCACCGCGTACCTCACCGCCCACCGGGACGGTTTGCGCCACCTCGCGACGCGGGCCCTGCTGACACCCAACGTCTCCGAGCTCGCCGCCCTCACCGGCATGGACGAGGAAGCCGTCGTCCATGACCTGCTCGGCTCGGCACGAAGGGCCACCCGAACCACCGGCCTGACCGTCCTCTCCGGCTCCGACATCTCCTACGTCGTCGAGCCGTCCGACAGCTCCTGGCGGTGTCCGGGGGGTCGGTCGGGAACAGCGGTCGCCGGGTCGGGTGACGTCAAGGCCGGGATCGTCGCAGGGCTCGTGGCACGCGGCGCCCTGCCGGCGCAGGCCGCGGTCTGGGGAGCCTTCGTCCACTCCCGGATCGGCGAGATGCTCGTGGCCTCGGTCGGGCAGGTGGGGTTCCTGGCGCGCGAGATGCCGCAGAGGGTCCCCCGCGCGCTGGCCGAGCTGGGGCCCTGACTCCCTCCGAGCGGCAACCCTGCCTCACCGCTCCTCGTCGTCCTTGCGCAGGCTCGGGTACTTCTTCTCCACCGCAGCCCGAACCTTCTTCTGCTCGGTCGCGGAGCCGTGTTGCGCGACCCTCGCCAGGGCGTTCCGCGCGTGCTCGATGTCGGGGATCGGGTACTTCTCCTCCTCCGGTAGGGCGAATGACGACTTCTTGAGCTTCTTGCGGTTGGCCGGGTCACTGAGATCCTTCGACACCTTCGCTCTCCTCCCATGGGTGGTGGACTCGCCCGCCGGGCCGACGGAGGGCGCGGCGTCGATCACCGGCGACGGACTCCGTCAGCGGCCGCGCGCCCGGGCGGGACGACGAGGTGGCCGCTGAGGACCGGCGGTCTCAGTGGGTGACTCGTTGGCGGCGCAGCTGCGCCAGGACGTGCTCTTCGCGTCCAGCCAGCCGCAGGAGCTCGGGGTCGACCATCGCCCCCGTTCCTGCTCCCGTGCGGGCGGCACGAAGGACGAACATCCGGTCCTCGATCTCCACGAGCTCCTGGATGAGCCTGCGGGTCGTTGCGTTGGCGTCTGGCGTCATGACGACCTCCCCGTTCTCGACGGACTGCTGAGAACCCCACGCTGCTGGAGGACACGATCCATTTTTCGCCGGCCGGCGCGGTTGTCAAGACCTGCGGCTTCGCGATGTCCTCCCGCCGCTCCTGTCGTCGACGGCCGCGTGCTGGTCACCATGCCCGACATCGGGCCGCTGCCGGCCGTGCGGGTCAGTCGCTCGAGCTCGTGACGTCGTGGGCGGTACCCACCTCCTTGCTCTCGGGCGACCCGCGCTCGCGCAGGTAGATGGCGAAGACGGCCATGGTCCCGATGGCCAGGAACTCCGACTGCCAGTTCTGGAAGGTGCGGAGCCAGAAGTCCGACGAGCCGAGGTACTGCACCGGGCCCAGCGGTTCGAGCAGGTCACGCATCCGTTCCTCGTTGCGGGCCACGCGACCGGCGACGAGCTGAGCGGTCCACGACACGAGGAACACCGTCCCCATGACCAGGACGAGTGAGTGCGAGTACAGGCGGGTGCGCCACCCGCCCACCCGGGCCCACCGTGGACTGTCGGCGGTGGCGTGTTCGCCGACCATCTGCTGCTCGTCGCTCTCGCGTCCCTCGTTGCCGGGCTTCTTCGACTCCGAGGAGCCGCGCTGGACCAGCCACACGGTCGCGAGGATGTAGAGCGTGAACTGCAGGAACTCCGACTGCCAGTTCTCGGCGACGTCGACGGCGAACGACGACGACAGGACGTAGCGCAGGACGCCGATCTCCTGCAGGCCCGCCGTCCGGGCCTCCTCGTCGTACGCGTGGCTGCCGACCAGGGCCTGGCCGACGAGGGCAAGGAGGAGCAGCAGGGCGAAGAAGAGTGAAAGGCCGTTCTGCCGGAGGAAGCCGGCGCGAGGCAGCAGGCTCGGGTGGTCTCCGGCGCTCATCGCAGCAGCACCCCCATGGCGATGCAGAACGCCAGGCCGACGGAGACGACGACGGCGTAGGCCCAGAACATGGCCCGCACCTCAGCTCCCCTCCAGCTCGCAGTCGTAGGGCACCGCCAGGTCCGCGGAGGCCCGGTCGCAACCGACGGCCACGATCTTCCAGCCGTCGTCGAAGAGGGCGAGAAAGACCGTGTCGCCGGCGAAACGTACCTGGGCGGAATGCCCGGCCAGCGTGGTCTCCTGTCGCAGACCGGGATCCGGGAGGTCCGCCCCCAGCAGGGCGGTCGGGCAGTCGGTGCCGGCGTCGTCCTCCAGCGCTGCGCGGGTCCGAGGTGCCAACACATCGCACGCGGCGCTCGGATCTTCGGTCAGGGCGGTCACGAAGGCCGACGCGGTGTTCGCGGCCTCCTGGGCCGGACCGTCCGTCACGCAGCCCGTCAGCAGTGCGAGCCCCACCAGGACGACAGCAGGAGGCGCGACGGTCCTTCGGCGGGGGTGGCAGGGGCGGGTCCGCAGCCCCCCTGCCAGGTCATTCGCTGCCACGCGCCCTCCGATCGCCTCCCGTGACGTACCCGCCGGACGTCGAGGCCACACCTCACCCAAACAGGGATCGGTCGGCGGGGCGCCAGCCCGGAGCGGGACGGCAGATCATGGAAACCGCAGCTGGGACGTCACCTCTGTGCCCTCATGGCGACCGCAGCCCGCCTGCGCCCAACCTCGTCGACCCCAGAGGGTGGGCGCTACCGCCCGCCGTCGCTCCCTGCCCGGCCCTTCGCATGACGCAGAGCCGCGTTCTCGTCGTGAAGGGCCGAGTTCTCCTCGTGGAGCGTCGAGTTCGCGTCCTCGAGTCGCAGGACCTCCTCGATCCCGGCGAGGTTGAGGCCGGACTCGAGCAGCTCGGAGATCCGCTGAAGCCGGGCGATGTCCTCGTCGCTGTACCGACGGGTCCCGCCGCTCGTGCGAGCGGGGGTGAGGAGCCCGCGCGCCTCGTACAGCCGAAGGTTCTGGACACCCGTGCCCACGAGCTCGGCCGCCACGGAGATCCCGTACACCCCCGCTGAGGGGCGCGGCCTGGACCCGTCGTGCGCACCGGACACGTCGCCCATGACGGCTCCTCTCGAGGACTTGCGCCGGATGTGTCTCCGGTGCTATATCAAATGTATGGCGCACACCACAGATCCAACAAGGACTGTGGCCCTCACCGGACATCAGGACAATGGAGGTGATGACGATGTTGATGCGCACCGACCCCTTCCGCGAGCTCGACCGCATGGCCCAGCAGGCCCTCGGTTCCGTCGGGACCCTGGCCCGACCGGCGGTCATGCCGATCGACGCGTGGCGGGAGGGTGACACCTTCGTCGTGGAGCTCGACCTTCCCGGGGTGGAGGCGGACTCCATCGACCTCGACGTCGAGCGCAACGTGCTCACCGTCAGGGCGGAGCGGCCCGCCCCGCCGACCGACACCGAGCTGATCGCCGGGGAACGGCCCCGAGGCGTCTTCAGCCGGCAGCTCTTCCTCGGCGACACCCTCGACACCGACGCGATCTCGGCCCACTACGACCGCGGCGTCCTCCGGCTGGAGGTCCCGGTGGCCGAGCGGGCCAAGCCGCGCCGGATCGAGATCGCCCACGAGGGCCAGCGTCAGTCGATCTCCGCTTGACGGGAGCCGGCGACACCCGGCCACGAGACCCAGGGGAGTGAGCAGCATGAGCGGGACAGCCGGGGTCGACCTCGACGCCAGCGGGAGCCGCGAGGGCGTCATGCACGCCGTCGTCGGCGTGCCGGGCCACGAGGCGGCATCGATGTCGGCCCTCGCGGAGGTCGTCTCCGGGCTCGTCTCACCCTTGGACGGCAACGAGTCGCCCGCGCTGCAGCGGCTCCTCGCCGACGGGGCCCGGGCGGTGATGCGGGCTCGCTGGGGGTGGGTCACGCTCGAGCGCCGCGGCCGGTTCACCACGGTCGCGTCGACGGGCGGGACGGCGGAGGTTCTCGCCGCGGCCCAGTACGAGGCCGGGTGTGGCCCCACGGTGGAGGTCCTCACCGGGGACGCGGTCGTCCGCACCGCGGAGATCTCGGACGAGAACCAGTGGGGCGGGCTCAGCCCGCGTCTGCGCGAGGAGCTCGGGGTGTGCAGCCTGGTCTCGTACCGCCTGCCCCTCCTCGACGAGCAGGAGCGCAGGGCGGCGCTGTCCTTCGCGTGGGACCGTCCCGGCGCCTGCTGCCACCGATCCGTCGACTGCGGTCTCGTCCTCGCCGGCCACGCGGGCCTGCTCCTGTCGGCGCAGACCGCGAACGCCACGGCGCTGCAGCTGGTGCAGGCACTGGAGAGCAACCGGGAGATCGGCGTCGCGGTGGGCGTGCTCATGACTCGGCACCAGCTGACGCGGGACCAGGCGTTCGCGGTCCTGAGGGCCACGAGCCAGAACACCAACCGCAAGCTCGCCGAGGTCGCCACCGAGGTGGCCGACACGGGCGCCCTCCCCCCGGGCCTGCCTGCCATCGCCTGACCGCGACGCGGCGAAGGGCCCCTCCCCGCGAGTCCGGGGAGGGGCCCTGGCCAGCGGCCGTTTGTGCACCGGTGGTTCTGGGTACCGCGAACGAGGACGACCCACCCCTGACCAGGAGGCCCCGTGCCCGATGCGAGACGACCGAGCGGTGCCCTCGTCATCGGCGCCTCGAGCGGCATCGGTCGGGCGACGGCGGTCCGGCTCGCCGCGCTCGGGATCCCGGTCGTGCTGGCCTCGCGCTCCGCGGACGCGCTGGAGGTCGTGGCCGACCAGTGCCGTCACCACGGTGTGACGGCGTCCGTCGTGGTTCTCGACGTGCGCGACGACGGCGCCGTCGAGGCAGCGGTCAGCGCAGCGGCAGACGCCTTCGGCCGCGACCTCGCCGTCATCCACGCTGCGGCCGTCGTCGCCTACGGGCTCTTCGAGGAGGTGCCCCCCGGCCTCATGTCGTCGGTGGTCGACACCAACGTGCTCGGGACGGTGTCGGTCACCCGGTCCGCCCTGAACGCCTTCCGCCGCACCGGTGGTGGGCACCTCGTCGTCATCGGGTCGCTGCTCGGGGAGATCGCCGTCCCGTACATGAGCGCCTACGTGCTCTCGAAGTGGGCGGTCCACGGGCTCGTGCGCTCTGTGCAGATCGAGACGCGCGACAGGGACGGCGTCGAGGTCTCGCTCGTGGCCCCCGGCGGCATCGACACCCCCGTGTACCGCCGCGCGGCGACCGTCCTCGGTCGGCACGGCAAGCCGCCGCCGCCCGTGGGCACGGCCGAGGACGTCGCCGACGCCGTCGTCCGGGTCCTGGCCCGTCCCCGCCGCCTTCGGCACGTCGTCGTCACCAACCCCGTGGTCGTCGCCGGGTTCCGCGCGGTCCCCGGGGTCTTCGACCTCCTCGTCACCCCGCTGATGCGGACCTTCGGGCTCGCCGAGTGGACCGGTCTGCCGCCCGACCCGGGCAACGTCCTCGAACCCCGTCACGGCCCACCCGGCACCGACACCCCCGACCCAGCCCCCCAGGAGTCCGCCATGCCCGATGACAGGAAGAGCCACCTCCCTCGCGTCTCGCGGTCGGTGGCCGCCCCGGCGCAGGCCGTCTGGGACGTCCTCGCCGACGGGTGGCAGTACGCCACCTGGGTCGTGGGCGCCTCCCGCGTCCGCGCGGTCGACGACGGGTGGCCCTCCCCCGGGGCGCAGCTCCACCACAGCGTCGGCGTCTGGCCGGCCCTCCTCTCGGACACGACGTCGTCGACGGAGGCACGCGAACCGGCTCGTCTCGTCCTCACCGCCCGGGGGTGGCCGCTCGGTGAGGCACGCGTCGAGATCGAGGTCGTCCCCGACGGTCCGCAGTCGTGCACGGTCTCCATCGCCGAGGACGCGTCGAGCGGACCCGGCCTGCTCGTCCCGCTCCCGGCCCGGCAGGCGATGATCCTTCCCCGCAACCGCGAGGCGTTGCGACGGCTGGGACTCGTCGCCGAGGGTCGTCACCGCCAGGAGCTCACCGCTCCCTGAGGACGCGGTCCCACGCGGTGCGGACGAACGCCCGCCGCAGCGGCCCGAGGGGCCGACGCTGCCGGATCGCCGCGAGGGCGGCGTTCCAGCCGCAGGCCCCGTGGACCCCACCGCCCGGGTGGGCCGAGGCCCCCGCGAGGAAGAGCCCGGGGACCGGCGTCTCCGGTCGACCGAGCCCTCGGGTCGGGCGCAGCACGAGCTGCTGGTGCAGGGCCGCCGTTCCGGCGTTGAGCGCCCCCCGGAGCAGGCTGCCGTCGGCGGCCTCGAGGTCGCGCGGGGTCTGGACGTACCGGCCCCGGACCGTGCCGAGGAAGCCCGGCGCGACCTGCTCGACGGCCTCCTCCATGCGCTCCACCTGCCGCGCGACGGCCGCGTCGTCGTGGGCCAGGTGGCGGGGGAGGTGCGTGTAGGCCCACACCGACTCCGTGCCGGCGGGCGACCGCGTGGGGTCGGCGGTCGTCATCTGGCCGAGCAGGATGAAGGGGTCGCGGGGCATCCGCCCCACGGACAGGTCGGCCGCGACGTCGACGAGGCCGTCGTGGTCGACCCCGAGGTGGACGGTTCCGGCCCGTCGGGCCGAGGGGGCCACCCAGGGGACCGGTGTGTCGAGGGCCCAGTTGAGCTTCAGCGTCGCGTCGTCCCACTCGAACCGCTCGACGTCTCGTACCAGGCGCGCGGGGAGGTGCTCGCGCCCGACGAGCCCGCCGTACAGCGCCGGTGCGGGGACGTCGGCCAGCACGCCGTGCCGGGCCCGCAGGGTGGTCCCGTCGGCGAGGCGAACGCCCCGCGCCCGACCGCCGGACACCTCGACCGAGGTCACGGCGACGCCGCACCGCACCTGGACGCCGCGGGCCTCGGCGCGACGGCGCAACGCCTGCGCCAAGGCGCCCGCGCCGCCCTCGGGCACCGGGAAGCCGACGTCCTGGCCCATCATGACGAGCAGCCATCCGAACAGGGCGCTCCCTGCACCGTCGGGCGGCACGTCGCTGTGCATCGCGTTGCCGGACAGCAGGATCCGTGCCTCCTCGCTCGAGAACTCCTCCTCGGCGAAGCGGCGGACCGAGAGCAGGGCCAGCCGGGTGACGTCGAGTCCTCCGGCGACGCCGAGGCGTCGCGCCAGCCGAGCGCCCGCCCTCACCGGAGGGAAGGGCGTGAACAGCGCGTCGAGGAACGGGTCCCTGATCCGCTGCCACCCCTCGACCATCCGCAACCAGGCCTCGCCGTCGCCGGCCGCGTGCTCCTCGAGGCCTGCCGCCGTGTCCTCGACCCGTCCGCGGAGGACCGCGCCACGACCGTCGGGGAAGGCGTGCGCCATGACGTCGGGTGCGCGTCGCCAGACCAGGCCGTGGGCCTCGAGGTCGAGGTCGCGGATGACCGGTGACGCGGCGGCCAGCGGGTAGAAGGCGCTGAAGAGGTCGGACACGAACCCGGGGGAGGTGACCTCGGCGCTGCGCACCGCGCCCCCGACCTCGTCCTGCGCCTCGACGAGGACCACGTCCCAGCCGGCGTCCCCGAGGGCGTTCGCGGCGACGAGGCCGTTCGGACCCGCGCCGATGACGACGGCGTCGCACTCGGTGGCCACGGCGTCCTCCTCGGTGGTTCCCGCCCGGGACCCGGGCGCGTGTCGTCCCAGTCCTACCCCACCCGGGCCGGGGCACGCGTGTTTGCCCCCGGGGCCCCCGGGTACCCGAGGGGAGAAGCCCGTCGGCGGTCCCGCCACGCGCACCCACCCGAAGGACCACCCATGTCACAGGACGCGATCGTCATGCTCAAGGCCGACCACAAGGAGGTCAAGGCGCTCTTCCGCGAGTTCCAGAAGGCCTCGACGACTCCGGCGCGCAAGGAGGCGATCGTCACGAAGGTCATCGAGCTGCTGACCGTGCACACCCACATCGAGAACGAGGTCATGTACCCGCGGGTGCGCGACCTGCTCCCCGAGCTCGAGGACGACGTGCTCGAGTCCTACGAGGAGCACCACGTGGCCGACGTCCTCGTCATGGAGCTCGCGACGATGAACCGCAGCGACGAGCGCTTCGTCGCCAAGGCGACCGTCCTCATCGAGAACGTCACGCACCACATCGACGAGGAGGAGCAGGACTGGTTCCCGAAGGTCCGCGACGGCCTGACGCGCACCCAGCTGCGCGAGATCGGCGACGAGCTCGCGGCGGCGAAGGCCACGGCCCCGCGGAGCCCGGCCCAGCCCAGCGCCCTGAAGAAGACGATCGACGCCGTCATCGCCTGACCGGGGTCAGCCGGCGCTCTTCCGGGCCACCCGCGCCAAGAGGTCCTCGACCACCGCCGCGACCACGTGCGGGTGGGTGATGGGCACCATGTGGGCGGCCGCAGGGACCGAGACCACGTCCCCGCCGCCCGTCCGGGCCAGGCGGTCGCACCAGTCCTGCGCCGCGATCCTGTCGTGCTCTCCCCGGATGACCCGGACCGGGACCGAGAGCGCGTCGAGCCCGACCCGGGTGCGGTACCGCCTCATCTGGTCCATCCCGCGCACCATGGAGCCCGCCCCGGTGGCGTGGTACTGGGGCGCGAGGACGGGCAGCTGCCACGGGGGCTCGTTCCGGGCCGTGGCGCCCCAGCCTGCGAGCATCCGTGGCCAGGTGCGGGCGCGGGGGTCGGTCACCGGACCCACGAGGACCACCCCGACCACGCCAGACGTCCGTGCCGCGGCCTCGACGACGACCGGGCAGCCCGCGGAGTGACCCACGAGGACGACGTCGCGATCGAGGGGGAGGGCCTCGAGGAGGCGACCGGCCTGCCGCTCCACCTGGAGGTCCGCACCGCGCGCCGCAGGGCTCCCCAGGGCGGGCAGCGTCACGACGAGCGCAGCCGTGACCAGCTCCTCCCGGACGAGGCGCCAGGACCGCGCATCGAGCCCCAGCCCCGGGACGAGGACGACCACGGGGCCTGCGGACGCGTCCGTCCGGAGCGCCGCGTGGTCGTCCTCGGTCGTCACGGGGTGGGGCTGGGGGAGTCGCCCGGGGACAGGACGACCTTGACCATGCCGTCCTCCTTCGCCTGGAAGGTCGCGTACGCCTCGGGGGCGGACGCGAGCGGGAGGCGGTGCGTCGCGAAGTCGTCGACGCCCAGGGGGTCCTCGTCGGTGAGCAGCGGGAGGATGTCGGGCACCCACCGCTTGACGTTGGCCTGACCCATCCGCACCTGCACCTGCTTGTCGAACATCGTCATCATCGGCAGCGGGGTGGCCATGCCGCCGTAGACGCCGCTGAGCGAGATCGTGCCGCCGCGCCGCACCGAGTCGATGGCCGCCGTGAGGGCCGCGAGCCGGTCGATGCCCACCGTCGTCATCAGCTTCTTGCCGAGGGCGTCGGGGAGGGCGGTGACGAGCTTCTGGCTGGCCTCGATGACCGGGGAGCCGTGCGCCTCCATCCCGACCGCGTCGATGACGGCGTCGGCGCCGCGTCCGGCGGTGAGGTCGCGCACGGCGTCAGCGACGTCGCCGTCGAGGTCGCGCAGGTCGACCGTCGTCACCCCGCGGGACCTGGCCCGGGCGAGCCGCGCGTCGACGCGGTCGACGCCGATGACCTGCCGGACGCCACGCTGGAGCGCGATCCGGCACGCCATGTCACCGATGGGCCCCAGTCCCAGCACGAGGAGCGTCCCGGACGGTTCCGGGTCGGCGTAGGCGACGGCCTGCCACGCGGTCGGGAGGACGTCGGACAGGTAGACGAAGCGGTCGTCCGGCGGGCCCTCGGGCACCTTGACGTGGGTGTACTGCGCCTGGGGCACGCGCAGGTACTCGGCCTGCCCGCCGGGGAGCGAACCGTAGAGCTCGGAGTACCCGAAGAGCGTCGCGCCCTTGCCCTGCTCGCGGACCTGCGTCGTCTCGCACTGGCTCTGCAGCCCGTGCTCGCACATCCAGCAGGTCCCGCAGCAGACCTGGAACGGGATGACGACGCGGTCGCCCGGGGCGAGCGCCGTGACGTCGGCCCCCACCTCCTCGACGACGCCCATGGCCTCGTGGCCGAGGACGTCACCGGGGTTCATGAACGCGCCGAGCACCTCGTACAGGTGCAGGTCGGACCCGCAGATGTTCGTGCTCGTCACCCGGATCACGGCGTCGCCCGGGTCCTGGATCACCGGGTCGGGGACCTCCTCGACTCGGACGTCACGCTTGCCGTGCCACACCACTGCTCGCATCGCAGCCTCCTCGGGTTCGGGCCCGACCCCTACCCGACCCGTCAGGTCCCACACCTCGACCTCAGGCCTCGGCGGAAAGCCGTTCGTCGCCGTAGGTGCTCGTCACCTCGCTGACGACGATGCGGTAGCCGTCGTACCAGCGGTGCACCTGGCCCTTGGCCTCGAGGTGGCGGGGGAAGCGCGCCAGCAGCGAGACGGACGCCGTGTCGGTGAAGTAGTAGATCGCGTTGACCATGCCCTCCGCCGGCGCGGTCCACGTCTCCGTGCGCACGAACCCGGGCAGGGACCGCGCGAACGCCTCGATCTCGCGGTCGAGCCGGTGGAACTCGTCGTCGTAGGTCCCGGGTGTGAAGATGAACTGGCAGCAGATCATGGCGACATCCTCCGTCAGGTGCCGAGGAGGAGGCCCACGGCCAGGCCGGCCATGACGACGGCGATGAGGCCGTCGAGGACCCGCCACGCAGCAGGACGCGCGAAGACGGGCGTCAGGCCACGGGCCGCCAGACCGAGCGCGCTGAACCACAGGGTGCTCCCCACGACCGCCCCGCCCGCGAAGGCCCACCGGGCATCTCCGTGGGTCGAGCCGACGGACCCGAGGAGGACGAAGGTGTCGAGGTAGACGTGGGGGTTGAGCCAGGTGAGGGCGAGAGCCGTCCCGATGACGGCGCCCAACGGCCCGCTCCGACCCTCGAGGCCATCCACCGGCTCGACGGGCAGCCCTTCCGCATCCGGCGCGGGCCGGCGAAGGGCGCGACGGGCGGCGAGGACGGCGTACCCGAGGAGGAAGAGGGCACCGCCCCAGCGGGCGGTCGTGACGAGCCACGGCAGGGCCGAGAAGAGCGCCCCCGCGCCGGCGACCCCTGCAGCGATGAGGAGCGCGTCGGACGTGATGCAGATCAGGACGACGGCCAGCACGTGCTCTCGGCGGATCCCCTGACGCAGGACGAAGGCGTTCTGGGCGCCGATCGCGACGATGAGGCCAAGGCCCAGGCCGAGACCCGACAGGGCTGAGGTGAGGAGCTGCGCGGTGGTCACCCGACGACGGTAGGGTGGGTTCGACCATCAATCCAGTTCAGGATTCTGATGCACCATGAGACAGATTGTTGATGATGATCCCCTCCCACCTCCTCGAGACCCTCGCTGCCGTCGTCACCGACGGCACCTTCGACGCGGCGGCCGGAACCCTCCACGTGACGCCCAGCGCGGTCAGCCAGCGCATCAAGACGCTGGAGCAGCAGGTGGGTCGCGTCCTCGTCGTCCGCTCGAAGCCGGTCCGCCCGACGGAGGCCGGTGAGGCGCTGCTGCGGCTGGGGCAGCAGCAGACGCTCCTCGAGGCCGAGACGCTCCGCCAGCTCGGCGCCGACGGCGCCCCGTCGGCCGACGGCCGGCCCACGACCATCCCGATCGCCGTCAACGCCGACTCCCTCGCGACGTGGATCCTTCCTCCGCTCGCCCGGGTCGCCGCCCGCGAGGCGGTCGTGTTCGACCTGGTGCGCGACGACCAGGACCACACCGCGGCCCTCCTCGCATCCGGCGCCGTCATGGCAGCGGTGACCGGCGAGGCCGTCCCCGTTCCCGGCTGCACGTCGACCCCGCTGGGGCGCATGAGGTTCCGGATGTTCGCGACACCCGAGTTCGCCGCGCGCTGGTTCCCCGACGGCCCCACCGCCGCGGCTCTCGCGCGCGCGCCCCGCGTCGACTTCGACCGCAAGGACACCCTGCAGTCACGGTTCGCCCGCCGCCTCGCCCGACGGCCGGTGGAGGGCCCGCGTCACCACGTCCCCGCGTCCGCTGACTTCGCGGTCGCCACGCGCCTCGGGCTCGGGTGGGCGATGCTCCCGGCGGAGCACGCCGTGGCCGCCGTCGAGGCCGGACGGCTCGTCGACCTGGCGCCGGGCCGGTTCCTCGACGTGCCGCTGCACTGGCAGCAGTGGAACCTGCGGTCCGGCCTGATCGACGCCGTGGCGGCGGAGGTGCAGGCCGAAGCCCGCTCCGTCCTCAGCTGAGGACGGGCGACGCTCGTTTCGTCAGAGCTTGGTCATCTTGCGGAACGGCGTGGTGATGCGCGCCGTCCCGCTGCCGAAGTCGACGGTGACGCCGCTGTCGTCGATCCCCACGACGCGACCCAGGCCGTACGAGTCGTGGCAGACGCGGTCGTTGACCGCGAACTCCTCGATCGTCGGCTCGGGTTCGGCCTTGAAGGGGCTGTTCGCGTGACGAGGGCGCGGGTTCCCGGATGAGGTTGCCATTGACACCAGTATGCGCCCTCGACCGCGTGTTGCGGGTTTTCTCGGGTGCACCGAGCGGGTGACGAGCACGAACGGGGGCCCCGACGGGCACGGTCACGACCTCGGACAGCGCGTCGACCCCGCCCCCTGGAGGGGGGCGGGGTCGCGGGTTCCTGCCGCGTCAGTCCGCGATCTGGAGGCCCTTGACCTCGTCGCGCGCTGCGAGCACCGCGGCGTGCTGGCGGACCAGGACCTCGCGAAATCCCGTGCTGAGGTCCTGCTCGAGGCCCTTCTCGTACTCGGAGACCGCGTGGTCCTCACCCGTGACGGCCGCGCCGAGGACGCCGCCGGCGTCGTCGCCGGTCAGGGCGTCCTTGAGCGAGATCCAGCCGCGGTGGAGGGCCGCGGCGGCCGAGCCGCTCTCGTCGACGTCGTCGCCGTACTCGTGGCCGAGCGCGACGATCTCGCGGCGGAAGCCCGCGCGCTGCTCGGCCAGGCGCTGCAGGGTCGTGGCCCACTCCGGCCGGTCACCGTCGGTCAGCTTCTCCGCGGCGGCGGCGAAGCCGCGCTCGCCGTCCTTCAGGGTCTCGACGATGTCCTTGGCGACCTTGGCGTCGTCCGACATGGGTGCTCCTTCTGGTGGGGGGCTGGAACGAGGACCTACCCCGACGTGGTGGTCCCCAACCGTCCGGCCGTGCAGAGGTCGAGGAGGCGGGGGGATCGCGGCGCCCGGGCCGCCGGGTCCGTTTCTGCTCGGCAGCGGGTCGGCCGGGCGCCTCCCCGGGCTCCTATGCTCGGGAAATGGCGTGGCTGCACACCGTGATCGACCTCCCGTCGCACGCAGCGCCCCGGGCCACCCGCTTCTGGAGGGATGCCCTGGGGTGCCCGCTCGGCGCGCCCTGGCCGGGCCACCCCGAGCGGCGCAGCCTCATGCCGGCGGGAGCCGATGCCTACATCCACCTCCAGGAGGTCTTCGGTCCCGCCCGGCTGCACTTCGACGTCGAGTCCGCCCACCTCCCGACGACCGTCGCCACGGCGCTGGCCGCCGGAGCCGACACCGTCGCCTTCTCCGAGCACTGGGTGGCCCTGCGTTCGCCGGGTGGGCTGCCGTTCTCGGTGGTGCCCGAGCGCCCGCGCACCGCACCCGCTGGCGTGCAACGGTCGAGCGGGTACCGCTCGAGGCTCGTCGAGGTCTGCGTCGACGCGCCCCGGGCACGGCACGAGCGAGAGGTGGCCTTCTGGCGCCGCCTGCTCCCCGGCGGCTGGGTGGACTCCCCGGTCGACGACTTCGCGGGGACCTGGCACGACGACGCGGGCTCGCCCGTCCAGCTGCTCTTCCGGAGCCTCGAGGAGCCGGACGGACCGGTGCGCTGCCACCTCGACCTGTCGACGAACGACCAGGTCGCCGAGGTGCGCCGGCTGGTCGGCCTCGGCGCCGAGGACATCGGGCCCGGACCGGGCGGCTGGCACTTCCTCCGGGACCCTGCGGGGCTGACCTTCTGCGTCAGCGAGGTCGTGCCCGACCAGGCCGCCCGGCACGACGCGGGATGACCCGCCCGCCCGCCCGCCCGGTCGGTCGGTCGGTCGGTCCGACCGGGCAGGCCGCGTCCTCAGGCGGTGAGGACCCGCTCCCACGCGCGAGGACCCGCGAGCCGCGCGACGAAGGCCTTGGCCTCGGCCGCGGTACCGGCCTGCAGGCACGCGTCGTCGAGCTTCCCGTCGAGGCCGGCCGCGGCGACGAGGGCCTCGGTGTCACCGGCGAGGCCGATGACCTTGAAGTGCGTGAACGCGTCGGTGAGGAAGTCGCGGGCCGCCGGGGTGTCGGCCAGCGCCGCTCCACCGTCGGGCCCGGTGACGACGGCCACGGCGTCGAAGAGCACCGACGGGGCACCCGGGACGGCGTGGTCGGCCTCGAGGGTGCTTCCGTCGGAGAGCGTCGCCCCACCGACGGCGAGGGCGATGACGTCGACCGTGCCACCTGCCTTCCGGACACCCTTGGTCAGGCGGGTGACGGTTGCCGGGGTGGCTCCGTCGCCGACGACGAGGCCGAGCTTGCGCCCCTCGAAGGTCTCCTTCGCGTTCGCGAGGATGCTCAGGGCAGGTGAGGGCTCGGTCTCCACCAGGGGAGCGGCCGCCGTGGAGGCCTCGGGAAGCGCCATGCCCAGCCCGTCGGCGATGCGGGTCGCGAGGCTCTCGTCGACGTTGCGGAGGTTGGCGACCATCCGCTGACGGATCGCGACGACGTCGCACTTGCCGAGCTCGAAGACGTAGGCGTCGACGATGTGGTCCTGCTCGACCGGGGTCTGGCTGACCCAGAACTGACGGGCCTGGCTGTAGTGGTCGGCGAAGGACTCGCTGCGGATCCGACGGGTGACGCCCTCGACCGGCGCGGGGTAAGGGACGTGGCCCTCGGGGCCGACCTCGCGCGGTCCCCGGTCGGCCCCGGTGAAAGAGTTCGGCTCGTAGGCGGCGCGTCCCGCCTGGGTCGAGGTCTGCATGTGGCCGTCGCGCTGGAAGTGCGCGACCGGGCAGCGCGGCGCGTTGACGGGCAGCTGGCTGAAGTTCGTGCTGCCGAGGCGCTTGAGCTGGGTGTCGAGGTAGGAGAAGTTGCGACCCTGGAGGAGCGGGTCGTTGCTGAAGTCGATGCCCGGCGGGACGTTCTGGGTCATGAACGCCACCTGCTCGATCTCGGCGAAGACGTTGTCCACCACCCGGTCGAGCGTCATCATCCCGACGGGGCGCACGGGCACGAGCTCCTCGGGGATGAGCTTCGTGGCGTCGAGGACGTCGAAGTCGAAGGAGTCGGCGAAGGCGTCGTCGAAGACCTGCACCCCGAGCTCCCACTGCGGGAAGTCACCGGCGGTGATGGCGTCGAAGAGGTCGCGGCGGTGGAAGTCGGGGTCCGCCCCGTTGATCTTCACGGCCTCGTTCCACACGACCGACTGCATGCCGAGGACCGGCGTCCAGTGGAACTTCACGAAGGTGCTGGCGCCCGAGGCATCGAGGAACCGGAAGGTGTGCACCCCGAAGCCCTGCATCATCCGGAACGAGCGCGGGATGGTGCGGTCGGACATCTGCCACAGCGTCATGTGCGTGGACTCGGGCATCAGGGAGGCGAAGTCCCAGAACGTGTCGTGCGCCGACTGCGCCTGCGGGAAGCCGCGGTCCGGCTCCTCCTTCACCGCGTGGACGAGGTCGGGGAACTTCATCGCGTCCTGGATGAAGAACACGGGGATGTTGTTGCCCACGAGGTCCCAGTTGCCCTCGTCGGTGTAGAACTTCGTCGCGAACCCCCGGACGTCGCGCGCCAGGTCGGCCGAGCCGAGATTGCCTGCGACGGTGGAGAACCGGACGAAGGTCTCGGTCTTCTTGCCCGCCGTGGCGAAGATGCTCGCCCGCGTGAGGTCGCTCAGCGACTCGTAGTTCTCGAAGACGCCGTGGGCGCCGTAGCCGCGGGCGTGGACGACGCGCTCGGGGATGCGCTCGTGGTCGAAGTGGAAGATCTTCTCGCGCAGCACGTGGTCGGACAGCAGCGTCGGGCCACGGTCGCCGGCGCGCAACGAGTTGTTGTCGTCCTCGACCGGGTGGCCGTGCGCGGTGGTGAGGGTAGGGCCCTGCATGCCGGCCATCTGGTGCAGCTCGCCGCCGTTCCCGAGGAGGTCACGGTCCTCGGCGGCGGCGGCGCGGGCCGCCTTCCCGCCTGAGGTCGTCCGTGTCGTCGGCTTCTTCTTGGTCGGCATCAGCTGTCTCCTCAGGTGGTGGGGGCCGCGTGAGTGGCCGCCGCGGCGCCCGGCTGTCTGAGCACCGTGGCGGCCACTCCACTGCTAGACGTGCCCGATGTCAGGGCTGGGAAACGCCGAGGAGCGGATGAATCGGGTCGAGCGTCGGGCTCACGCCGCCGGCTCGTGCGAGCGGGCCGCTGCGACGTCGTCGAGGTCGGCCACGACGAGCTCGCGCCGCAGCTCGTCGAGGACCCGCCCGAGGATGCGGGAGACCTGCATCTGGCTCACCCCGATCTCGGCGCCGATCTCGGACTGGGTGAGGTCGGCGACGAAGCGGAGCTGGACGACCTGCCGCTGCCGCTCCGACAGGTGGCCGAGGGCGCGGCGCAGGGCGCTGCGGGTCGCGACGAGGTCGGCGACGTCGGAGCCGTCGGAGAGCATCGCGCCCAGGGTCGACCCCGTCTCGGTGGGGGTGTCGAGGGAGACGGCGTGGAAGCCCTCGGCCGACAGGCGCGCGAGCTGGACGTCCTCCCTCGTCGTGCCGAGGGAGGTGGCGACGTCCTCGGTGGTGGGCTCGCGGTGCTCGCGGTGCCGGAACCCCTCCTCCTCCGCACGCATGCTCGACCGCAGCTCCTGGATGCGACGGGGGGGCCGGACGGCCCAGCCCCGGTCCCGGAACCAGCGCTTCACCTCGCCGGAGATGGTGGGCAGGGCGAAGGCGCAGAAGCCCGCGTCGTCGCGGGGCTCGTAGCGGTTCACCGCCTTGACGAGGGCGGCCCGCGCGACCTGGATGAGGTCGTCGGCCTCGATCCCGCGGTTGCGGTAGCGCAGCGCGATCCGGTCGGCGAGGGGGATGGCCTCGACCATGAGCTCGTGGCGCAGCCGCTGCCGCTCTGCCTCGCAGGACGTGCGTCCGGTCTGTTCGGCCATGAGCCGCGCTGCGGCGTCGAGGCGGTCCGTCAGGTTCTGGAAGTGCGGGGTGATCTGAGCCGGGTGGGGAGCCACGACTTCGTTCCTCTCGAAGTGTGGCGCTGGGTCGGACCACAACCGACGCTCAACGTCGGTTCCCCGACCGTAGCGATCGCGGGATGTCTGGTGGGCCGGGCGTCCTCACGAAAATCAGAGAGTCGAAGGTTCACGTGATGTCAGCGTCGCAGCAGGGCACCACACCCGGGTGACCTGAGAGGGGCGCTCCGGGCGATGCGTTTGTCCGACACCCTCACGGGTACCACCGCTGAGTCCCCTGACGACGAGCGCCTCACTCGTCGTGGCTCCCGACACCAGCAGGGAAAGCAGGTGCTGAGTGCACGTCGTCCTGATCGCCGCCGCGAGGTTCCCGCTGGCGGAGCCCTTCGCCGGCGGCCTCGAGTCGCTGACCTGGCACCTGTGTCGCGGGCTGCGGGTGCGTGGCGTCGCCGTGACGGTCTTCGCCGGGCCCGGCAGCGACCCGGCGCTCGACGCGCGGGAGCTGACGACGCGCCCGCTCGTCCTGAGCAGCGCTGCGCGGCAGGACGTCTCGATGGCGCCGGAGGCCTGGCTGGCCGAGCACCACGCCTACCTCCAGCTGATGCTCGAGCTCCAACAGCGTGACGACGTCGACGTCATCCACAACAACAGCCTCCACCACCTGCCCGTCGCGATGGCCGGGGCCGCACTGGCCCCGATGGTGACCACGCTGCACACTCCGCCGACGCCGTGGCTCGAACCGGCCGTCTCCATCGCCGACGACCCGCGCAGCCGGTACGTCGCCGTCAGCGACCACACGCGGAGGGCGTGGTCGCACGTCGTCGACGCCGACGTCGTGCTCAACGGCGTCGACGTGGAGCGATGGTGGGAGGGGCGAGGCGGTGACGCCCTCGCCTGGGTCGGTCGGCTCGTCCCCGAGAAGGCGCCGCACCTCGCCATCGACATCGCCCGTGCGGCCGGTCGGCGGGTACGCCTCGCCGGGCCCATCGGTGACAGCGAGTACGTCGACGCGATGGTCCGGCCGCGGCTGGGGCCCGACGCCGAGTACCTCGGACACCTCGACACGACGGGCCTGCGCGCCCTCGTCGGCAGCAGCGCGGCGACGCTCGTGACACCGGTCTGGGACGAGCCGTACGGGCTCGTCGCGGCCGAGTCGCTCGCGTGCGGAACCCCCGTGGTGGCCTTCGCCCGCGGCGGGCTGCCCGAGGTGCTCACCACGGACGTGGGTCGGGTCGTCGCGCCCGACGACGTCGCGGCAGCCGCCGAGGCGGTGGACGAGGCGGTCCGCCTGTCACGGGCTGCCTGCCGCGCGCACGCGGTCCGGGCCTGCTCGATCGACCGGATGGTCGACGAGTACCTCCGGGTGTACGGGTCGATGAGGACACTGCGGGGGGCCGCGTGATCGGATGGTACGCGCACCACCACGGGCAGGGCCACCGTGCCCGGATGCTCGCCGTCGCGCCGCACCTGCACCACGAGGTGGTGGGCCTCAGCAGCCTTCCCGAACCGGACGGGTGGGGCGGTCGCTGGATCGAGCTCGCGCACGACGACGTGCCGACCGTCACCGACGTCGGTGCCGCTGGTGTCGAGGCCGGCGGGGTGCTGCACTGGGCGCCCCGACACCACCGGGGTCTGGCGTCCCGCATGGCAGCGCTCGCCGCGTGGGCCGCGCAGGAGCAGCCGGCCCTCGTCGTCGTCGACGTCTCGGTCGAGGTCGCCCTCCTCCTGCGACTGTGCGGTGTCCCGGTCGTCGTCACCGCGATGCCCGGCGACCGGACCGACCGCCCCCACCGCTCCGCGCACGACCTCGCCGACGGTCTCCTGGCCCCGTGGCCCGCCGGCGCCCACTCGCAGGCGTGGCCGACGTCGTGGACCGACAAGGTGTGGGCGGTCGGCGCGATCTCACGCTTCGACGGCCTCCCCAGGCCGGCCCGGGTCGGCGCCGCGCACGACGCACCCCGCGTCCTCGTGCTGTGGGGTGGGGGTGGCCGGGACGTCGACGACTCCGAGGTGTGCGCCGCGCGCGCAGCGACCCCGGGCTGGCTCTGGACCGAGCGCAGCCCGCAGCAACCCTCACCCGACCTGTGGTTCGAGCTGTGCACGGCCGACGTCGTCGTCACGCACGCCGGACAGAACGCCGTCGCCGACGTCGCCGCGGCCCGTGCGCCCGCCGTGGTCATCGCGCAGCACCGCCCCCACGGTGAGCAGGAGGCGACCGTCGAGGCCCTGAACCGCCTGGAGGTGGCCGAGGGTCTCGGCACGTGGCCCCCGGCGCAGGACTGGCCGGCGCTGCTCGACCGCGCGCGGCGGCGCGGCGGCGACGGGTGGCGACGGTGGTCCACGGGCCGGGGCGCCCTCGACGCGGCGGCCCGTCTCGAGGCCCTCGCGACGTCCCTCGGTGGACACTCGGCCCTTCGTGCCGACCGGCACGCCGTGGCCGGACACCGATGAGCAGCCGTCGGGTCGGCGTCGTCACCGTCGCACGAGGTCGTCACCACCACCTCGCGGCGCAGGTCGAGGGATTGCGCCGCCAGACGCGTGCCCTCGACGTCTACGTCGTGGTGGCGATGGACGATCCGGGGGTCCACGACGTCGCGCGGGCCGGAGCCGCGCCCGGATGGGACCTTCGCCTCCCGGCCCTGGCGTGTCCCGATGGCCGGCTCCCACTCGCCGCGGCGCGCAACCTCGGTGCGGCGACGGCCACGCTGGCCGGTGCCGACGACCTCGTCTTCCTCGACGTCGACTGCGTCCCGGCTCCCGGGCTCGTCGAGCGCTACGTCGAGGTCCTCGGCTCGATCCCGGCCGCCGCGGGGCCGGCCGTGCTGTGTGGTGGCGTGGCCTACGAGCAGGCACCCTCGGAGCAGGGCGCGCTGAGGTCGGCTCCGAGGCACCATCCGGCGCGCCCCGAGCTGCCGGTCGACGCGGTCGAGGACGGTGCGGACGCCACGCTCTTCTGGTCGCTCTCGTTCGCCGTCTCCACGACCGACTTCCACGAGGTCGGCGGCTTCGACGAGGGGTACGTGGGATACGGCGCCGAGGACACCGACTTCGGCCAGCGCCTCGTGCGAGCCGGAGGACGCCTGTCGATGGTGGGAGGTGCGGAGGCGGTGCACCAGTACCACGGCAGCGCCGACCCGCCCGTCGGCCACCTCGCCGACATCGTGCGCAACGCCAACCTCTTCGCCGACCGTTGGGGGTGGTGGCCGATGGAGGGCTGGCTCGAGAAGTTCCGGTCGATGGACCTGGCCGAGCGCGGTCCGGACGGTCGCTGGAGGCTCGGCGCCGGGTGACCCGTGGGCTCCTTCGAAACGGGGGCGACGTCGCAGGCGTGTCACGTGGCCTGCCGGGGTAGGAATGACGGGTGACTGATCCCAGCCGACCGGAGCCCGGGCCGAGCCCCACGGGCGCGACGGGTGACGACAGCCGCCTCCTGCGCACTCTCGCCGAGGCCGTCGCCGACGTGCACCGCGACCTCGGGACCGTCGGTGGGCATGCCGCGCTGCAGCGCCTCGTGGAACGGGGGGCGACCGACCTCGTCGGCGCGCGGTGGGCGAGCGTCACCGTGCTGCGCCGTGGGCGGTTCCGCACCATCGTCGCGACCGATGACGTGGCCCGGACCATCGATGCCCACCAGTACGCCTTCGGATCCGGTCCGTGCGTCGATGCCGCGATCGAGGACGCGACGTTCGTCACGCCCGAGGTTGCCGACGAGCCGCGATGGAGCCCGCTCGGAGACCAGCTGCGCGACGAGCTGGGCGTCCGGAGCATGCTCGCCTACCGGCTGCACCTCCTGGACGAGAGTGAGGCAGTGGCCGCACTGAACTTCGCGTCCGACCGCCACGACGCGTTCTCCCGCACGGACATCCACCGCGGGCTCGTCCTGGCGAGTCACTGTGCGCTCCTCGTCACGGCAGACGCGGCCCATGCGAAGGCCGAGAACCTCCTCAAGGGGCTGGAGAGCAACCGGGAGATCGGTGTGGCCATCGGCGTCCTCATGGCGCGCCACGGGTTGACCCGGCAGCAGGCGTTCGACGTGCTCCGGGTGGCGAGCCAGAACACGAACCGCAAGCTCTCCGACGTCGCGATCGAGGTCGGGGACACCGGAGTGGCACCCGTCGACCTCGACCTCGACGGGTCCTCCTGACCTGCCCCCCGGGCGCGGCCTCGACGTCGAGGCCGAGGTCGGCGCGTTTGGTGGCGGCGGTTGCGGGGAAGGGTGTGGTCCTGCAGTCCAAGGTGAGGAGGAGCAGTGCCGCTAGAACCCCTTCCGGAGACCCGGCGAGCGATGGAGAGCGTCGGACGCTGGTCTGACGCCGACCTCCTGCGCGGCCTCATGGACCAGGGAGAGCAGGTCCAGCGGATCGTGCCGAGCTGCGTGGGCCTCAGCCTGACCATGGCCGACGGCGGCCTGACGTTCACCCTCGTCGCCAGCTCGACCGACGTCGCCGTCCTCGACGGGGTGCAGTACGCCGTCGGGGGTCCGTGCATCGACGCGATCACGTCCGACGAGACGATCCACGGCGGTGACGACGACGGCTTCCTCGCCGAGGACCGATGGGCCGACTTCGCCCGCGCCAGCGCCCGTCACGGCGTGCGGAGCACCCTGTCGCTGCCGATCCACCACGAGGGCAAGCTCGTCTGCGGGGTCAACCTCTACGCCGCGGATCCGGAGGCCTTCCGTGGCAAGGCCGAGGAGGTGGCCGCCGTGCTCGGCGCCTGGGCGCCCGAAGCGGTGAGCAACGCCGACCTCTCCTTCTCGACGAGGGACGCGGCCGCGCAGGCGCCCGACGTCCTCGCCGACGAGAACACGATCGGGCAGGCGACCGGAGTCGTCATGGCGGGCCGGGGGGTCGACCGCGACACCGCGCGCGGGGTCATCACCGAGGCCGCCCGCCGCTCCGGCGGTGACGTGCTCGACATCGCGCGCGCCATCCTCCTCCCCCACGTCGGCTCCGACTCCGCCTGAGGTTCGTGGGCAGCCGACCGGAGGGGCCCGTCGACGACGAGCGGTTCCTCGTCGTCGACGGACGGCGCTGGCGTCGCGAGGACCCCGAGCTGCCGGCCGACGTGCGCGAGGTCCTGCTGTCACACCTGGGCCGGGGGCGGTCCGCCGTCGGACGCGCCACGCGGTCGGGCGACGGCGACGCCGTCACCGCCGCCCGCCGGCGGGTGGACCTCGCCAAGCACGGCCTGGGGGAGCGAGGTCAGAGCTGGTGGGAGCAGTCGATGGCGCAACGGCGGCACCGTTGGGAGACAGCCGTGTCCGAGCTGGAGGACCTCGACGCCGCAGACGACTGACTCAGGTCGCCGGATAGGGCGCGCCGCGCAGCAGGCCGGCCAGGTGTGCGGCGTTCGCCGCGGCGGTCGCCGTGGCCGAGGTCGTCGCGTCACGCGGGGTCGTGAGGTCCTTGTAGTCGGTCGTGTGCATCGCCTCGCCGTTCCAGTACGTCACCGCCTGCGCTGCCAGCGAGAAGCCGACGTCGTTGAGGGACTGGAAGAGGATGGCGCTGATGTGGTGCGCGCCGTCCTCGTTGCCGACGACGACGGCGAGCGCGACCTTGCCGAACGTCAGCAGCCGGCCCTCGTCGTCGGTCTCGGAGAGCTCGGCGTCGAGCCGCTCGAGGACGCGCTGGCAGACGCTGCTCTGCTGCCCCATCCAGGTGGGGGTGCCCAGGACGAGGATGTCGGCGGCCATGACCTTCTCGCGGATGGCCGGCCAGGCGTCGCCCTCGCCCATGTCGAGCTCGACGCCCGGCCGCACGTCGTGGTCGACGACCCGGACGCTCTCGTGCTCCACCCCGTGGCCGGCGAGGGCGTCGAGGACCTCACCCAGCAGCCGGTCGGTGCTCGAGTCGGCGGGGGAGGGGGACAGGGTGCAGTTGAGGGCGAGGGCGCGCAGGGCCATGGGTGGTCCGATCCGGGTGGGGGGTCAGCGGGGAGGGTGGACGGCGGCGGCGAGGGCGTCGGGGTCGGCGACGGTGAGGGTGGCACCGGGGTGGCGCAGCGTGCCGGTCGGGTCGAGGACGACGACGGGCTCGACGAAGGACACGCACAGCCCGCGGCGGGAGCTCGTCGCGAAGGTCACCCCGCGGTCCTTGAGCGACAGGTGGGCCGGGCCGGCGGTGCGCAACCAGGCGTAGCCGCCGGTGACGTCGGTGCCGGCGACGTTGGACAGCGGGGTGCGCAGCCGCCACGGGCCGAAGCGCACGAGCAGCTCGTCATCGGTCACGGCCGCACGTGCGGTCGTCGGACGGATCCCGAAGAGCAGGGCCGGAACCCGGTACGAGGGCTCGAACTCGAACTCGAACTCGCGCCTCATCGCTTCCCGATCCTCGGCGGCCGGTCGAGGAGCCCGGCGACGCCGCGCTGCTGCTCGCCGAGGTAGGCGTCGAGGACGAGCAGCCCGGCCGTCGTGACCGGCGTGGCCCACTGGACCCACCGGAGGCGTTCGCCGAGCTGTCGCGCCCGCTCGCGCGCCGACGGGTCGCGGTCCGCGGCCTCCTGAGCGTCCCCGAGGGCTGCGCCCGACCGGTACGCCTCGGCGCTCGCCGCGATGGCGACGCCCGTCAGCGCGGTCTTGAGGACGACGGCGACGGTCGTCGGTCGATGGGCCAGCACGCGACGTCGGTTGTCGACGAGGATCGCGACCCCGCTGAGCAGGTGCAGCGCGACGGCCGCGCCCTGGACGGGGCCCCACCGACCCCAGCCCTCGTCGAGGATCGCGGCCCGCTCGCGGGCGTCGTCGCCCTCCCGGGACGCCGGGTTGAGGGCCACCGCACCCATGAGCGACCCCCCGAACCACGCCGCGTTGGTCAGCAGGTGCGTCGCGCGCACCGTCGTGCTCCATGTCGTCATGGAGGCGCCCTACCCGTTGGCGTCCGGCTCAGTCGTCAGCCCACCACGTTCCACACGGACGTCGATCGGGGTGCAGGTCCCGTTGTTCGACTTCTCCGCCGAGCACGCGGTGATCCCCGCGACGATCGGCCGCCGCGCCTCGATGGTGAAGCGGTCCCCGGCGCGCGTCGGAGGCGGGTCGATGTGCAGCTCGCCGTCCCCGTCGGTCCACACGTCCATGAAGACGTTGAGGGTGGTGCCGATCCGGTCCGGGTCGACGCCATGAGGTCCGAGGGCGCCGACGAGGTTGGCGAAGCACGAGGGGTGCGGCGCGCCGTGGAACTCGGGGTACAGGAGGTCGAAGGTCTCCTGGCTGCAGGGGGTGAGGGTGAGGTCGTGGGTGCCGACGGAGTCGTCGACGACGTCGGCGAGGACCCGGCTCCGGTTGCTCCAGAGGGACGAGCCGGTGGAGACGTAGACGGAGTTGCCGAAGTCGGTGGTCCGGCCCGAGGAGAACACCTCGGCCGGGTCGTCGGCGGCGACGAGGTAGAGGTCGCTCACCTGCTCGCCGCAGGGGTCGAGGAGGGTCAGCCGGTCACCGGGTGCGAGGAGGACGGCCGTCCCCGTCTGCGGGGGGATGCGGGTCCAGCCGGGCGCCGGCCCCTCCGGGCCGCCGTCGTAGGCGGGCGCCTCCACGGTCCGCGGGTACCTGCGCTGGGCGGGGTTCACTCGTGCTCCTCGTCGTCGTTCGGGGTCGTCCGCGGCTCGACGTCGGCGGCGAAGGGCGGTTCCCAGTCGGTGGGCACCGCTCGTCCCGAGTACTGCCGTGCCTCCGACGACGCCCCGTGGTCGACCGCCATCGGGTTCGGCGCCCCCTGGAGGTCGGTGTCCCGTCGCCGGATCGTGTCACGCATCCGCTCGAAGCGGCCGTCGGCGCGCATCCGCTCGAACTGCTCGTGGAGGTTGAACACCAGGGTCGGCAGCGGGGCCCGCCGCGCGATCCGGGACGCCTGCGGGTGGAGGCCCACGACGAAGAAGGCCGTCGCGGCGACGCTGAACGCGAAGTGCGGGTTCCCGGGGTCCGCGGCGACGCCATCGGCCCACTCCTCGTCGTCGCGGTCGTGGAGGTGCTGGAGCGCGGTCCACAGCGCCTGCTCGAACTGCGGCTCGTCCTCGAGCGCGGGCCCGCGGAAGCACGCGACGAACGACACGAGGTCACCCTCGGCGTCCACGTCCCGGACGAACGCCCGCAGCTCCTGCCCCAGCCGGTCGAGCGAACCGCCGGGGGAGGTGTCGGTGAGGTCGTCCAGGACGATGGTCGTGGCGGCCTCGCGCCGGAAGACCGACCGCGCCCCGAGGCAGGGGTACTCGGGGTGCGCGACCATCTCGGCGATGGCGGCGACGACCTCGTCGCGGTGGGCGGTCCCGAGCCCGCTCGTGGCCTGCTCGGCGAGGACCTCGGTCAGCGGCTCGGTCATCGGGACACCTCCGGAGTGGGGGCGCCGGCGTGGGCGCGGAGGGGGGTTCGTCGTGGCACGCCCGTCCCATACCCGCGGGTCCGCCAGTCCATTCCGTCGTGTCGAGGCTCGGGGGCCGGGTCGATCCCCACCGCGCGCTACCCATGGCACGTCCGTCGGTCCAGGGCATAGCCTCGGGCCCATGGAAGACCCGGCCGTCCCCGTGTTCTTCCTCTCCGACAGCACGGGGATCAGCGCCGAGACGATGGGCAACGCGCTGCTCATCCAGTTCCCCGAGCGGCGCTTCGAGCGACGCCTCATCCCGTTCATCGCCACGGCCGACGAGGCGCGCAAGGTCGTCGCCATCCTCGACGCCGCCATGGACGGCCCGGTGCGCCCGCTCGCGTTCACGACGGCCGCGACCGACGAGGTGCGCGAGGTCCTGCTGACGTCGAGGTGCCCGATCATCGACTTCTTCGAGATGCACATGGAGAAGGTCGAGGCGGTCCTCGGTGCCCGTGGCGCTCGCGTCGCCGCCCGGCTCCACGGCGTCGGCGACATCGTCCGCTACAACTCGCGGATGCAGGCGGTCGAGTACGCGATCGAGCACGACGACGGCCAGAGCCTGCGGGCCCTCGACCGCGCCGAGGTGATCCTCGTGGCGCCCTCGCGGTGCGGGAAGACCCCCACGACGATGTACCTCGCGCTCCAGCACGGCGTCTTCGTCGCGAACTACCCGCTCCTCGACGAGGACCTCGAGTCCACGAAGCTCCCGCGCCCGCTCACCGGCCTCGGCGACCGGTGCTTCGGCCTCATCGCCACCCCGGCCCGGCTCAGCGAGGTGCGCCAGCAGCGGCGCCCGAACTCCACCTACGCCTCGCTCGAGCAGTGCTCCAAGGAGCTCCGCCGCGCCGACGCCCTGTACAAGGCCAACGGCATCCCCGTCATCAACTCCACCACCCGGTCCGTCGAGGAGATGTCGACGCTGATCCTCCAGTCGATGGGCTCGCGGACCCCGTCAGAGAGAAGTCGGTCATGAGCAACGTCCTGTGGTTCTCGAGCCTCGGCATGAAGGACCTCGACCAGGTCGGCGGCAAGAACGCGTCGCTGGGCGAGATGGTCGGCAACCTCGCGTCGGCCGGCGTGCGCGTCCCCGACGGGTTCGCCACGACGGCCGACGCCTACCGGCGCTTCGTCGCGCAGGAGGGCCTCGCCGAGCGGATCGTCGAGCTGATGACGGGGCTCGACACCGACGACGTCATCGCGCTCGCCGACGTCGGGCAGGCGGTACGGGCCGCCGTCATCGACCAGCCGCTGCCGGCCGACGTCGAGGCCGACGTCCGCGCCGCCTACGCGCAGCTGGCCGAGGGCAACCCCGAGGCGTCGTTCGCCGTGCGGTCGAGCGCCACCGCCGAGGACCTCCCCGACGCCTCGTTCGCCGGGCAGCAGGAGACCTTCCTCAACATCAAGGGGATCGACACCGTGCTGCTCGCCGTGAAGGAGGTGTTCGCGTCCCTCTACAACGACCGGGCCATCGCCTACCGGGTCCACCACGGCTTCGAGCACGAGACCGTCGCGCTCTCCGCAGGCGTGCAGCGGATGGTCCGCAGCGACGTGGGAGCGTCCGGGGTCATGTTCACGATGGACACCGAGTCGGGCTTCGACGACGCCGTCTTCGTCACCTCGTCGTACGGCCTGGGGGAGGCCGTCGTCCAGGGGGCCGTCAACCCCGACGAGTTCTACGTCTACAAGCCCGGACTGCGCGCCGGCCGCCCCGCCATCCTCAAGCGGGGGGTCGGCGACAAGGCGACGAAGATGGTCTACACGTCCGACGCCGCGGTGGGCCGCACCACCGAGTTCGTCGACGTCGACCCGGCCGACCGGACCCTGCTCAGCCTCACCGACGCCGAGGTCGAGGAGCTGGCCCGGCACGCCCTCGTCATCGAGGACCACTACGGCCGGCCGATGGACATCGAGTGGGGGAAGGACGGCACCGACGGGCGCCTCTACATCCTCCAGGCGCGCCCCGAGACGGTGAAGTCGCGCCAGTCGGCGACGACGATCACCCGGTACCGGATCAGCGGCGGAGGCACGCCGGTCGTCGAGGGCCGGGCGATCGGCCAGAAGGTCGGCGCCGGTGCCGTGCGGGTCCTCGCGTCGGCCGACCAGATGCGCGACTTCGTCCCCGGAGAGGTGCTCGTCGCCGACATGACCGACCCCGACTGGGAGCCGATCATGAAGCGCGCCAGCGCGATCGTGACCAACCGTGGCGGTCGCACCTGCCACGCCGCGATCATCGCCCGCGAGCTCGGCATCCCCGCCGTCGTCGGCGCCGGCAACGCCACGCGCGAGCTCGGCGACGGCCGCGAGGTCACCGTCTCGTGCGCCGAGGGCGACACCGGCTACGTCTACGACGGCCTCGTCGACTTCGCGGTCGAGGAGACCGACATGGCAGCGATGCCCTCGATCCCGGTCGGCATCATGATGAACGTCGGCACCCCCGACCAGGCCTTCGCCTTCTCCCGGCTGCCGAACGAGGGCGTGGGCCTGGCCCGGCTCGAGTTCATCATCAACCGACAGATCGGGATCCACCCGAAGGCGCTGCTCGACCACGAGACGCTGACCGGGACCGTGCGCGAGCACGTCGACGTGGCGGTCGCTCCCTACGACTCGCCCCGCCAGTACTTCGTCCAGCGGGTCGCCGAGGGCGTGGCCACGATCGCCGCGGCCTTCGCGCCGAAGCCGGTCATCGTGCGCATGTCGGACTTCAAGTCCAACGAGTACGCCAACCTCGTCGGCGGCGACCTCTACGAGCCGCACGAGGAGAACCCGATGATCGGCTACCGCGGGGCGTCGCGGTACCTCTCCGAGGAGTTCCGCGAGTGCTTCGCGATGGAGTGCGAGGCGCTGAAGTTCGTCCGCGACGACATGGGCCTGACGAACGTCAAGATCATGATCCCGTTCGTGCGCACCGTCACCGAGGCCGAGGGTGTCATCGCGCTCCTCGCCGAGCACGGGCTGACCCGCGGCGAGAACGACCTCTCGGTGATCATGATGTGCGAGGTTCCCTCGAACGCCGTCGTGGCCGACGCCTTCCTCGACCACTTCGACGGGTTCTCCATCGGCTCCAACGACATGACCCAGCTGACCCTCGGCCTCGACCGCGACTCCAGCCTGGTCGCCGCCGGCTTCGACGAGCGCGACCCGGCCGTGAAGTTCATGCTCTCGGCGGCCATCACGGCCTGCAAGGCCCGCGGCAAGTACGTCGGCATCTGCGGTCAGGGCCCGAGCGACCACCCCGACCTGGCCGAGTGGCTCCTCGAGCAGGGCATCGACACGATGTCGCTCAACCCCGACACCGTCGTCGAGACGTGGACGCGCCTGGGCCGGGTCGCCGCCGAGGGCTGACCGCCGCACCGCCGGAGTAGGTTGGGTGGAGCAACCCGGCGAGCCGGGCCGCGCGAGTGGAGGAGGTGGCGGTGGCCGACGTCGACGACCTCCTCACCCGCCTCGCCCGCGGCATCGTGCGCGGGGTCGACCGGGGGGTCCCGCTGCCCGACCGCCTGTGCGCCGCGGCCGCCGAGCTCCTCGGCTGCGACGGGGGGGCGATCACGATGGCGTACACCCTCGTCGAGCGGGTGACGCTGTGCGCCACCGACGACACGGCCCTCGTCATCGAGGAGACCCAGGACGTCATCGGCCAGGGCCCGGGGCCGGAGGCCTTCGTCACCGGCGAGTACCAGCGGCTCGACCTCGTCGACGTCGACGGTCCCGACGTGCGCTGGCCGCTGCTCGACGCCGACGCCCTGAGCGCCCTGGCACCCCTGGTCGTCCACGCGCTCCCGCTGGGGGAGGGCGAGCACGTCATCGGCGTCGTCACCCTGTACCAGCTCGGCACCGGTCGTGAGCTCGACCTCGACGCCGCCCTCGTCGTCGCCCGGGTGCTCACCGCCGCCCTGCTCGCCGACGGAGCCACCCAGCACGACGTCGGTCACGGACCGTGGGGCGAGCGCGCCGAGGTGCACCAGGCGACCGGGATGGTCGTGGCCCAGCTCGGGCTCCCCGAGAACGACGCCCTCGCCCTGCTGCGAGCGCACGCCTACTCGCACGACCAGAGCATGGCGCACACGGCCCATGCCGTCGTGACCCGGCAGCTGACCTTCTCGGAAACCCCAGATCAGGAGATCGAGTCCACATGAGCACCACGAGCGTCTCCGAGGTCCTCGCCCGGGCCAACGCCACGATGGTCGGGCCCGACCTCGACGTCACGGGCGCCCTGGCGGCCCTGCTCGCCGGGGTCACCGACGTGCTCGGCGCCGACGCCGCGGCCGTGCTCGTCGAGAGCGACGGCGTCCTGGAGGTCCTCGCCGCGACGTCCCACCGCGCCGCCGACCTCGAGATCCACCAGGTCCAGGCGGACGAGGGCCCCTGCCTCGAGGCCCTGCGCACCGGCGGGGAGGTCTCCGTCCACGGCGAGGCCGAGCTCGTCGCGCGCTGGCCGGTGGCGGGTCCGCTCATCGTCCGGTCCGGCTACGTCGCGGTACAGGCGACCCCGCTGCACTGGCACGGGGCTGCCTTCGGCGCGCTCAACGTCTTCGCCCGCGTCGCCGACGGCTTCCGTGGCCTCGAGGACGAGTGCCGGGCGCTCGCCGACGCCGTGACGATGGTCATCGTCAGCGGCCGGCTGGCCGACGGCGAGCTCACCGAGAGCCTGCGGTCGGCCCTGACCAGCCGGGCGGTCGTCGAGCAGGCCAAGGGAGCCATCGCGCACGTCCTCGACGTGGGCATGCCGGCGGCGTTCGACGCGCTCGACGCGTTCGCCGTCGCGGAGGGCCTGTCCCTCGGGCTGGCCGCCTCCCGTGCCATGGAGCTGGCCCGGGCAGGGGCCCTCGGGAAGCACCTGCCGCCGCGCTGACCCGACCGCGTCGATGCCCTGGTGGTGGAGCGGTCACCCGACGGGTGGAGTGCTGCGGTGACCCGGAACCAGCCCGGTGAGCTCGACCTCGGCCGCGAGGTCGTGCACCTTGCGGTTGAGGTCCATGCTCGCCCTGCGCAGGAGGGCGAACGCCTCGTCGCTCGTCATCCGGTAGCGGGCCATCACGATCCCCACCGCCGTGCCGATCTGCCGGCTGGTCTCGAGGGCCGCCGTGAGGTTGTCGACGTCGGCCGCCCGGAGGTGGGCGCCGGCGGCCAGTGCCGCGAACGGGGCGAAGCGCGAGGTCGCGGTGGCGTCGGCCTCGTCGAAGGCGCCCGGCCCTCCGGCGTACAGGGAGAGCCGGGCCCGGTCGGAACCACCGAGGGCCAGCCGGATGCTCAGCATGCTGCGCACGTTCGCCGTGGTCGCGGCGCGCGCGCCGAACTCGCGCCACCGGGGGTCGCTCCCGAAGTCGTCGACGACGACGATCCCGTGCCCGGACTCCGCGTCGATGAAGGGGCCCTCCTGGGTCTGGTGCTGGAGCAGGTCGAGGGCGCGGGGCACCTCGCTCGAGGACGCGATGGTGGTGGGCGCTCGTCCGTCGCGCAGCAGGGTCAGGCCGGCGTGGTCGGCCCGGGGGACGGCGCGCAGGAGGACGAGGATGACGCGGTCGGCGTCGACGGCGTCGACGCTCGTCAGGGCAGCGGCGAGCTGGTCGAGGTGCGGACCGAGGTCCGGGTCGGACGGTCTCCCGGTCATGGGAATGGGGTCGTTCACGTGGTCGTGCTCCGGACGGTGCAGGGCCGGGGTGGATGCGCACGTGGTAGGACGCTCACACTCCGTGGAACAGAACCTACTGGTCACGGGCCCGCAGGGGTCCAAGCGGGTCCCGGCACGGTTGAGGGTCACGCGCCCCGGCGACGGCGGCCGGACGGCGCGGGGGACCGTCGGACGGGGGCGGTGGGGAGCTCCCCGGTCCGCAGGACCTCATCGGCCACGTCGTGGAGCCTGGTGTCGAGGTCCGTGCTCGCGCGGCGCAGCGCCCTCATGGCGTCCTCGCTCGACAGGCGGCGGTTCTGCGCGAGGACCCCGACGGCGGTGGAGATCCGGCGGCTCGACCGCAGGGCCAGCATGAGGTCGTCATGGTCCACCCGTCGCAGGTGGGCCTCGACCGCGAGGGCGGCGAGAGGCACCAGGGCGGAGGCCGTGGCGGCGTCGGCCGCGGAGAAGGCACCGATCGCGCGGGCGTAGGACGTCAGTGCGGCCCGGTGGTCGTTCCCCACCGGCAGGTGGATGCGCAGGATGCTGTGCATCCCCGTCTCCCGCACGCACCGCGGCCCGGAGAGCGGCCACCGGGCGTCGGCCCCCACGTCCGCCGAGACCGTGACCCCCGGGCCCGCCGCGACGTCGAGTCTCGGTCCCTCACCCGTCTGGTGCTCGAGGGCGTCGACCGTCCGCGGCAGGCCGTCGGATGCGGCGAGGCTGACCGGTGGCCGGTCGCCGCGCCTGAGGGTGAGCGCCGTGTGTTCGCCGTGTGGCAGGGCGACGACGGCGACCGCGACGACGTGGCGGGGAAGGACCGGCTCGCCCGAGCGGAGGAGCAGGCCCACGATCTGGGTGACCCGCTCGGGCAGTGACGCGGTGGCTGCTCCATCCGGCGGGCCCGAGGCCATGGTGGCTCCGTTTCCGGCACGGTCCGGGTCCGCGCCATCGGTGGACGGCTGTGTGACGTCCTCCCACGGTAGGCCCCCCGTCGCCAGGGCGACAGGCCGCGCAAGCAGCCATGGCCTCGTCGTCCGCCGTGGGGGCGGCCGGCGGACCGCGGGCTTGCTGAGAGCGGCGCAGTTCGCGGGTGCATGGAGTCGCCGTCGGGGGGTACGGGCGGGACATGGACGACTCGGTCACGCTGGTCCTCGGGGGCGTGACTCCGCGTCAGGGGGGTGGGTCGTGACGGCGGCAACCGAGCCGGCCGCCGGCGGGACCGTGGAGGTCTCCACATCTCCGGGCGTCACCGACGGTCCCCTCCCACGTGACCCGCCGCCACCGCCGGGCTGGGAGGACCCGTTGGAGGGCTCCGCCGTCCTCCACGGACTCGCGGGCCCGCCCGATGTCGCGCCCGGGCCGCCGAAGCATGAGCGGCCCGACGCGGGGTAGGGCATGGTCCCCACCGACAGGAGCGGACCAATGACCACCGACCTGCCCGCGCAGCAGCAGGACTGGCCCGGGAGCACCGCCGAGCTCAACCCACCCGCCGACCACGGGGAGGACTCGTGGACCGGCCGTGACCGGCTCGTCGGGAAGCGGGCCCTGGTCACCGGCGGCGACTCGGGGATCGGGCGCGCCGTCGCCCTCGCCTTCGCGCGCGAGGGTGCCGACGTCGCCTTCTCGCACCTGCCCCAGGAACAGGCCGACGCCGAGCGCACCGCCGCGCTCGTGCGTGGCGAAGGGCGCCGCGTCGTCGCGCTGCCCGGTGACCTGCGGACCCACGCCGCGAACGCCGAGCTGGCCGCGGCGGCGGTCGAGGCCCTCGGAGGGATCGACGTCCTCGTCTGCAACGCCGCCTTCCAGATGGCGCACGACGCCGTCGAGAGCTTTCCTCCCGACCAGGTGGAACGGACCTTCGCCACCAACGTCTTCTCGCCGTTCTGGCTCGTCCGCGAGCTGGCGCACGAGCTCGCCCGGAACCGGGGGTGCATCGTCGTCACGACGTCCGTCCAGGCCTACCAGCCGTCGGACCACCTCCTCGACTACGCGGCGACGAAGGCGGCCCTGAACAACCTCGTCGCGAACCTGGCGCAGGAGCTCGGACCCCGGGGCGTCCGGGTCAACGCCGTGGCGCCGGGTCCGATCTGGACGCCTCTCATCCCCTCGACGATGCCGTCCGACAGGGTCGAGGGCTTCGGTTCCGACACCCCGCTCGGGCGTCCGGGCCAGCCCGTCGAGGTGGCCGCAGCCTTCGTGTTCCTCGCATCCGAGGAGGCGAGCTACGTCTCCGGCACGGTCCTGGGGGTCACCGGGGGCAAGCCCGTCTTCTGAGGTCGGTCCGCCCACCGACCCGGATGTCGAGGCTCGCGCATCGACTGCGGGGGCAGGGGGTAGGGCTCGGGTGACCCGCACCGGGTCACCATCCGTGGGAGGACGACGATGCGCGCACCCGTTGTGAGCGGCACGTCCGAGGAGCGCGAGGCGATCGAGCTCGTCGCGGCGGACGTCGTGCCGGAGGCTCGTGAGCTCGAGGCCGCGCCCGAACCGCCGACGGTGCGTCTCGGGCTGCCGGGGTTCGACGAGGTGGCCGTCGTCGACCACCTGCACGAGGCGCCCGAGGTCGTGGTCGCCAGCGCCCCGACCGTCGCCGGCGCGGTCGCACGGGAGGCGCTGTGGGGGCAGGGACCCTCGACCGAGGCCGTGGGCACCGGTGAGCTCGTCGTCTGCCGGGACCTCGAGCACGAGCGGCGCTGGCCGGCCTTCGCGCGAGCGGCGCTGAGCGGCCACCTCGCGTTCCGCCGTTGGGTCGCGGTCCCGCTGGGGGTGCCCGGCGAGGACGCCATCGGGTCGGTCGTCCTGGCCGCCGCAGAGCCCGGGATCGTCACGCCGTCCGAGCTGGCCGTCATCGGTGCGCTCGCCGACCGCTGGTCGCTGGCCCTGACCGCACGTCTCGCCTCAGGTCGTGAGGCCCGTGCGGTCGTCGCGACCGACTCCGTGCGCGTCGTCGGCCTCGCCGTCGGTGTCCTCATGGCGAGCGAGGGCCTCAGCGAGCCGGAGGCCCTGGCCAGGGTGAGGGTCCGCAGCCGTGAAGCGGGGATCCGGCTCGCCGACGCGGCCGTCGCGATGCTCAGCGAGCGGCGGATGTCCTTCCGCTGAGGGGCGTGGGCTCAGGCGTTCAGCCCGTCGAGGGCGAGGACGTCCTCCGGTCCGGCGAGGTCCGGGGTGGTGAGGAACACCTGCGAGACACCGAGGTCGGCGAGCTCGGCGTGTCGCGTCCGGTGGTCGGCGACCGTCCCGGCGTGGGAGCGGGCGGCGAAGGCCGCGGCCTTCGCCCGACCGCGGAGCCGCTCGACACGCGCCCAGACGTCGTCGCGGTCGCGGCCGACGACGGAGACGTCGAGGACGGTGACGGCGACCTCGGCCGGGTCACGTCCGACCTCCGCGCAGTGCTGCCGGAGCACGTCGACCTTGTGCCGCAGGACGTCGGGGTCCGACGAGACGATGTTGCAGGCGTCGCCGAGCTCGGCGGCGATGCGCAGCGTGCGACGCTCACCACCGCCACCGACGATCACCGGGACGGGTGCGGGCGGCCGTGGGTAGCAGGTCGTCTCGGGCAGGTGCACCCCGTGCTCCGCATGGGCCTTCGTGCCGGGGGCCCACAGCGCCCGCATGAGCCGGATCGAGTACTCGAGCTCGTCGAGCCGCTCCGGTGCAGAGGGGAAGGGCAGACCGAAGGCAGCGTGCTCCCGCTCCCACCAGCCGGCGCCGATCCCCACGAAGGCTCGGCCCGCGGTGAGCGTCGAGAGGGTGGCGGCCGCCTTCGCCGTGATGCCCGGCTGGCGGAAGGTGACCGGCGTGCACAAGGTGCCGAGCCGAAGCCCCGTGCCGAGGGCGGCGACGGCGCCGAGCGCCACCCACGGCTCGGGGATCGGGTCCCACGCCCGGCCGACCTGCGGGATCTGGATGAGGTGGTCCATGAGGGCGAGCCCGGCGAAGCCCGCCGCGTCGGCTGCGAGGGCCATGTCGCGCAGCCAGCCCGACGGGTCCTCGCCCCACGGGAACCGCGACACCTGGAGGAGCACCTCGACCCCCGTGGAGGACGTGCGGTCGACGCGGTCCTCGTCGGCGGTGGACTCGGCGGGACCCCGGGTCACCGTTGCCCCACGCGCCTCCGGCTCGACCCGGAGGACGACGTCCCACCCCTCGTGGGCGACCTCGTCGGCCACCGCCCGCGCCCGGCGCAGCTGGCCGGTGAGGGCCGGAGCCGGAACGGGGACGTCGCGCTCGGCGTTGCGGCGCCGGCACAGCGCGTCAGGGGTGTCGAGGAGGACGACCACCGCGGGGATCCCCGCGGCACGGGCGAGGTCGAGCCAGCGTCGTCGGCGGTCGACCTCGAGACCGAGCGTGTCGACGACCGTCGTCAGCCGTCGCCCGAGACGTGCCGCCACGACGGTCTCGAGGAGGGCGAAGGCGTCGGCCGAGGCGTCGAGGTCGTGCCGGCCGCTCCCGACGACGCCGCGCAGGGCGTCCGAGCTGACGACCTCCTGGGCCCGGTACCGCTCTGCCCACGTGGACTTCCCCGAGCCCGAGGCGCCCACGAGCACCACGAGTGCCGGGTCGGGGAGCGACATGGGGGCAGTCTGCCGGACCGCGTCACACTGGTGCCGTGACCGACGAGCCCAGGAACCCGCCCGTTGCCGTCGTCGTCCTGGCCGGGGGCCGCTCGCGACGCTTCGGGGCCGACAAGCTCGCCGCCCCGCTGCGCGGGTCGACCGTCCTCGACGAGACGCTCGCCGGGCTGCCCGTCGACTGGCCGGTCGTCGTCGTCGGTGACCACCGGCCCACGACGCGCGCCGTCACCTGGACGCGCGAGGAGCCGCCCGGGGGAGGGCCGCTCGCCGGCGTGGCCGCGGGGCTCGAGCTCGTCTCGACGGGGGTGGTCGGGGTCGTCGCCGGCGACATGCCCGACGCCGGTCCGGCGCTCGCCGACCTCGTGGCGACCCTGCGCGCCGCACCCGCCGAGGTGGAGGCCGTCGTCGCGACGGACGCCGAGGGAGTGGCCAACCCGCTTCTCGCGGCCTACCGGACGGCGTCCGTCCGCGCCCTCCTCCCGACAGCGACCGAGGGCCGACCGGCACGCCTCCTGCTCGGGCTGTCTCACACGGAGCGGAGGGTCTCCCCGGAGGCCGCGCGCGACATCGACGTCCCCACCGACCTCACCGAGGACCGTGACCCGTCCTGAGCCCGTCGCCCGTCGGCACGGTCAGGCGGGGACGACGACCGGGGCGAGCGCCCGGACCCGGGAGTCGAGGGCGGCGTAGGCCCGCTCGAACGCGCCACGTCCTCCGGACACCGGGTCGGCGACCGACCAGTGGGCCCAGGCCGTGACGCCGACCTCCTCGTGGGCCCGGTCGCAGACCGTGATGACGAGGTCGTCGTCCGAGAGGGTGTCGGCGAGGAGGCGGGGCGTGACGTCGGGGACCTCGAGGTCGTGTCGCCGCCCCACCGAGATCGCTGACCGGTTCACCCGCCGGCCGGGATCGGTTCCGGCAGAGGTGGCCTCGACGGTGCTGACCCGGCGCCAGAGGGCAGCGGCGAGGTGGGAGCGCGCCGTGTTGGCGGTGCAGACGAAGAGCACCCGACGAGCGGGTGTGACGGCGTTCCGCGCCGTGGCACCCGCCTGGAGCAGGGCCGCCCGTGGTCCGTCGAGGGAGAGGTAGGTGCGGCGGGCGTCGCCCTCGGAGCGGTGCCGGGTCACGAGCCCCGCCTCCTCGAGGACCTTGAGGTGGTGGGCGAGGAGGTTCGACGCGACCCCGAGCCGCGCGCCGACCTCGGACACCGAGGCGTCGCTCGCGGCGAGGAGGTCGACGACCCGCAGCCGGGTGGGGTCCGCCATCGCGGCGTGCAGGTGGGCACGCGCCTCGACGGACATCATTCCCTCAGTGTTCATTGAGACAAGTTTGACTGAGTGGTCCGACCTCCGTCAAGATGCCGCCATGTCCCGACCCGCGACGCCTCCCCTGCCGCGCCGCCTCCTCGCGGAGGCCCTCGGGACCGGGCTCCTCGTGGCCGTCGTCGTCGGGTCCGGGATCGCGGCGCAGCGGCTGTCGCCGGACGACGTGGGCCTGCAGCTCCTCGAGAACAGCACGGCGACGGTCCTCGGCCTCACGACGATCATCCTCATGGTGGGGCCGGTGTCCGGCGCGCACCTCAACCCCGTCGTCTCGCTCGCCGACTGGTTCCTCGGCCGCCGCTCGGCATCGGGCCTGCCGCTCGCCGAGGTGGCCGCCTACGCCCTGGTGCAGGTGGTCGGGGGAGTGGCTGGGGCCGTGCTCGCCAACCTCATGTTCGGTGTCGCCACGTCGACCGCGACGACCGATCGCGCGACCGGCCCGCACCTCCTCGCGGAGGTCGTCGCCACGGCCGGCCTGGTCACCCTCGTCTTCGCCCTGGTGCGGACGGGTCGTGGCCCGCTCGTCGCCCCGGCGGTCGGCGCGTACATCGGTGCGGCGTACTGGTTCACGAGCTCGACGTCGTTCGCCAACCCCGCGGTGACCGTCGGCCGCGTCTTCTCCGACACCTTCGCCGGCATCGCTGCGTCCTCCGCACCCGCGTTCGTCGCGGCCCAGCTGGTGGGGCTCGCCGTCGGCCTCGTCCTCGTCCTCGTCCTCTACCCCTCGACCGGAGACCCTCGATGACCACGTCACCCGATGCCTCGACCCGCCCGTCCGTCCTCTACGTCTGCGTCCACAACGCGGGCCGCTCCCAGATGGCCGCGGCCTTCACCCACCACCTGTCCGGCGGCGTCGTCGAGGTCCGCTCCGCGGGTTCGGCGCCCGCCGACCAGGTGAACCCCTCGGCCGTCGAGGCGATGGCCGAGGAGGGGATCGACATCACCGCCGAGACCCCGAAGGTGCTGACGACCGACGCCGTGCAGGCGAGCGACGTCGTCATCACGATGGGGTGCGGCGACACCTGCCCGATCTTCCCGGGGAAGCGCTACGAGGACTGGGAGCTCGACGACCCGGCGGGGCAGGGCGTGGACGCGGTCCGGCCGATCCGCGACGAGATCCGGCGCCGAGTCCTCGTGCTGCTCGACGAGCTCGGCGTGCGACCGGTCGCCTCCTGACGGCGGGTCAGCCGGGCGAGTGGAGGAGGGCGGCCATGGCCTCGAGGACGTCGGGAGCGACGGCGTAGTGCACCCAGGTCCCCTCCTTGCGGCTCGTGAGGAGGCCCGCCTCGCGCAGCTTGCGCAGGTGGTGGCTCACCGTCGGCTGCGAGACGCCGACGTCGAGGATGTCGCACACGCAGGCCTCCCCGCCCGGTGAGGCGGCGATCTTCGAGAACAGGCGCAGCCGGACCGGGTCGCCGAGGGCCTTGAACATCGGGGCCACGGTCTCGGCCTGCTCGGCGCCGAGCTCGTGCCGCGTGAGGGGAGGGCAGCACGCGACGGCGTTCGCGGGGGAGGGCGCGAGGACGGGTGCGGAGGTCGCCATGGAGCCATCTTGACATCCATCGATATGGCGCGGCACGATCAACATATCGACATCCATCGAACTCTCAGGAGCGCGCCATGACCGGGGCACCCCCCTCACCGCACCCCGTCGTCGTCATCGGGGCCGGCCCCGCAGGACTGGCGGCCGCGGCGCACCTTCGCGAACGCGACCTCGACGTCGTGGTCCTCGAGCAGGGCCCGCGGGCCGCGTGGGCCGTCCGCTCGTGGGGGCACGTCCGCCTCTTCTCGCCGTGGTCCGAGCTCGTCGACCCGGCGTCCCGGCGGTTGCTGGAGCGCCGCGACTGGACCGCACCCGACCCCGACGGCTACCCGACGGGTGGCGACTGGGCGCGCGAGTACCTCCAGCCGCTGGCCGACGCCCTCGGCGGATCGGTCCGCTACGGCGTCACCGTGACGGGGGTCGCCCGCCGCGGCCGCGACCGGGTCGTCGACGCGGGGCGCGAGCACGAGCCGTTCACCGTCCACACCCGGCTCGCCGACGGCTCCAGCTCACGACTGACGGCCTCGGCCGTCGTCGACGCGTCCGGCACCTTCTCCGGTCCCAACCCGCTCGGGGGAGACGGCTACCCCGCCGATGGTGAGGTGGAGGCCGCCGCCTTCCTCGGCCACCGCGTCCCCGACCACGGCGACCCCTCCGACGTCGCGCTCCACGGAGGTCGCCGCACGGCGGTCGTCGGCGCCGGTCACTCGGCGCTCACGGCGGTCCTCGCCCTCGCCGCCATCGCCGAGCAGGTGCCGAGGACCCAGGTGGTCTGGGTCCTGCGCCGGGGCGGGGTCGGCGACGCCTTCGGAGGAGGGGACGCCGACGAGCTCCCCGCCCGCGGCGCCCTCGGCCAGCGGGCCCGCGCCGCAGTGGAGTCCGGCCGCGTCGAGGTCGTCACCGGCTTCCGGACCGCGGCGGTCGAGCGGCACGACGACACCGTCACGCTCGTCGGCGAGGACGGTGCCCGGGTCGAGGGCCTCGACCGCGTCGTCACGCTCACCGGGTTCCGCCCCGACCTCGCGATGCTCGCCGAGGTCCGCCTCGACCTCGACGAGCGCCTGCAGGCGCCGGTCCGGCTCGCGCCGCTCATCGACCCCAACGTCCACTCCTGCGGCACCGTGTACCCGCACGGCGCGGCCGAGCTCGCCCACCCCGCGGAGCCGGGCCTCTTCGTCGTCGGGATGAAGTCGTACGGGCGGGCGCCGACCTTCCTCGCCCTCACCGGCTTCGAGCAGGTGCGCTCCGTCGCGGCCGCGCTCGCCGGCGACGACGAGGCCGCGAGCCGGGTCGAGCTCACCCTCCCGGAGACCGGCGTCTGCGGCGGCGCCGGGGTGTTCGACGCCGAGGAGGACGCCGTCGGCGGCGGCTGCTGCACCCCGGTCTCGCAGCAGACCCTTCGGCTGGTCCCCCTGGCGATCGGGGGCGCCCCCACGCCGTAGGGCTCGGCACCGACTCGGCGCGGGCGCGGCGCCGAGCTGCTGACCGTGTGGGTGCACGACCTCATCCGCGGGGGCCCACGAACGGCCTACCGCCCCTACGATGAGAGGGCGCCGCACCTGCGGGGTGCTTCGCAGTGGTGCTGGGCGTCAGGGGTCGTCACAGATGCGGTCGGTAGGTGGTCTCGTCTCGGGGCCTGCAGCGATGGTTCTGCGGGCCCTGCTCGCGGTGTGCCTCGCCCCGGTGGCTGCTGTGCTCATCACCCCGACCGGCGCCGCGGCGGCCGAGGCCGCGCCGAGCGCCGACCTCGCGGTGACCAAGGAGATGTCGCCGAGCGATCCGGTCCCCGGCAGCGAGGTGACGTTCACCATCACCGTCGGCAGCGCCGGGCCGGACACGGCGACGAACGTCGTCCTCGCCGACCAGCTCGACGCCGGGCTGTCGCAGGTGACGGCAGCGGCGGACAACGGCGGCGCCTGCGAGGTGGCCCCGGACCGCCTCCTCCTCTGCCGGCTCGGTGACATCGAGGCCACCGGCGACGTCGTGACGGTGACGGTGACGGCCACCCTCGCCGCGGACTTCACCGACACGCTCGCCAACACCGCGAGCGTCGACTCCGACGTGGACGACCCCGACCCGGGCAACGACACGGCGACCGTCACCGGGGAACCGTCCGCGGTGGCCGACCTGTCCGTGACCACCGAGCTCTCACCCGCAGCGCCCGTGCCCGGGGGCCCGGTCACGTGGACGATCACCATCGACGACGCCGGTCCGTCCACTGCCGCTGACGTCACGCTCGCCGACCCCCTCGACCCGGCCCTGACCGACGTCGAGGTCACGACGAGCGACGGCACCTGCGAGGTCGTCGACGGCACGCTCGGCTGCGACCTCGGCGACATCGCCCCCGACGACGAGCCCGTCGTCGTCACCGCCGGCGGCGTCCTCGACCCCGCCTTCACGGGAACGCTGACGAACACCGCGACGGTCTCCTCGCCGACCTCCGACCCCGTCGTCGGGAACAACACCGACAGCACCACTGCCGACGCCGCTCCGAGTGCCGACCTGTCGATCGTCAAGGCCGTCACGCCGGCAGTGCCCGTCCCCGGCGGTCCGGTGAGGTTCACCCTCGCCGTGGACAACGACGGCCCCTCGACGGCGACCGACGTCACCGCCACGGACGAGCTACCCGACGGCCTGTCGGGCATCATCGCGAGCTCGGACACCGGGACCTGTGAGCCCGTCGGCGACGACCGCGTGGTCCGCTGCCACCTCGGCACCGTCGCGGCCGCCGACGACCCTGTGGTGGTGACCATCACCGCCACGTTGGCGCTGGACTTCACCGGTCCCCTGTCGAACTCGGCGAGTGTCTCGTCGGCGACCCCCGACCCCGACCCGTCCGACAACGACTCCATGGTGTCGGGGGAGAGCGGACGGTCCGCCGACCTGTCGGTCGTCACGACGGCCGACGTCGAGCAGGCCGTGGCAGGCACCGGCATCACCTGGACGGTGACCGTCCGCAACGACGGGCCCTCGACGAGCGCCGACGTCGTCCTTCGCGACCTGCTGCCCGACGGCATCGAGGTCGGCGCGGTGACGACCGGTGCCGGGACGTGTGAGGCCGTCGACCGCGGCGGGCTGCTCCGGTGCGACCTCGGCGACCTGGCACCGGGCGCGATCGTCACCGTCACCGTCACGGCCACGGTCGCGCCGGACGCGGACGGTGTCCTCGAGAACACCGCCGCGGTCGTGTCGCCGACGGCCGACCCCGACACCGACGACCGTGGGGGCGCCGTCGCCGTGCCCGTCGTGGCGAGGGCCGACCTCCACCTCACCAAGCAGGCGTCGGACGCGACCGCCCGGGTCGGCGACGTGGTCCGCTACACGCTGGGGGCGGGGAGCCGCGGCCCCTCGACCGCCGTCGACGTCGTCGTCAGCGACGACCTGCCGTCGGGCGTCGACCTCGTGGGAACGCCGGAGACGGACACGGGGTCGTGCGTGGTCGCAGACCGTGCCGTCACCTGCACGCTCGGCGACCTGGTCCCGGGCGACACGGCCGTCGTCACCCTGACGACGCGAGTGACCGCCGGGGCCGAGGGCGCGACGGTGACGAACAGCGCTGCTGTCGGCTCCGTCACCGGAGAGCTGGTCCCGGACGACAACACCGATGCCGCGTCAATCGCCGTCGCCGCCGCGTCCGGGCCCGCACCGGCGCCGGAGACCCCGGGTTCTCCTGCTCCGCCCGGACCGCCGGGTCCGGGCGCGGGCGGCCCCACGCTGGCGCAGACCGGTGCCGACCTCCCGCTGGCGGTGTTGCTCGGCCTGGCGATGACCGTGGCGGGAGCAGTGCTGACCTCCGGTGCTCGCCTCCTCGGAGCCGGAACGAGGACGCGGGTCGCGCGCCCGAACCGAAGGGCGCCCGGTGCGGACCCACCCGGAGGACGGGTCCGTTCACTGCGGGAAGGGCTCGCGGCAGGCGTCGACGAGGGCCCGCGCGACGTCCTCGGACGTCACGACGCGACCGTCGACCGTGACCGGGGCCCGGCCGTGCACCTCGCGGACCGCGGTGTCCCGCAGGAGGTCCCGCACGTTCGCGGCACGGACGCCTCCGGCCGCCAGCACGACGATCCGGCCGGCGGCCTGACGCTGGAGGGCGGCGAGCCGCGCGGTGCCCTCGGCGGCCGAGCCGGGTCCGCCGGCGGTGAGCACCCGGTCGACGCCGAGCCGGACGAGCGACTCGAGGGAGGCCGGCAGGTCGGGCGTCTCGTCGAACGCGCGGTGGAAGGTCACGGGGGCCCCACCGGCCGCCGCGACGAGCCGCGCGGTGACCTCCTCGTCGACCCACCCCTCGCGGGTCAACGTCCCGATGACGACGCCGACCGGCACGGCGGCCGGGAGAGCGCGCAGCGCCGCGACGTCGGCGAGCATCACGGCGACCTCGGTCTCGTCGTGGACGAAGTCACCGCCACGGGGGCGGACGAGCACCTGGACCCCGACCCTGGAGGTCAGGGCGAGCACCGTGGCGACCGTGCCGATGCTCGGGGTCACCCCTCCGACGGCGAGGTCGGCGCACAGCTCGACCCGGTCGGCACCCGCGCGCTCGGCCGCGAGGGCACCCGCGACGTCGTCGACGCACACCTCGACGAGGACGCGGTCGGGCTCGGTGCTCACCCCGCGATCGTGGCACGCCTCCCTCCAGCCGGGCCGGACGGACCTGCCGAGCCGCGATCCGCCGACGTCGTCGACGTGTCACCGAGGCGGCTGGCCTGACGCCATGACGGCACCCCCGTGGCTGAGCGAGCCGGAGCAGCGGCTCTGGCGCGCCTGGCTCGAGCTCGGCAGCGGGCTCTCGGCCGCGCTGCACCGGGACCTCCGGGCGTCCTCGGGCCTCTCGCTCCCCGACTTCGACGTCCTCGTGCGGCTCACCGAGTCCGACGACGGCCGGGTGCGGGTCTCCGAGCTGGCCCGGCTGCTCGACTGGGAGCGCAGCCGGCTGTCGCACCACGTCACTCGGATGGAGCGCCGTGGCCTCGTGGTCCGCGACGACTGCGTCGACGACGGCCGGGGGGCGTACGTCGTCGTCGCCCCCGAGGGCCGGCGGGCGATCGAGGCCGCGGCACCGCGCCACGTGCGCACCGTGCGCCGCCTCTTCGTCGACGAGCTCACCCCGGACGAGGTCTCCGCCCTCACCCTTGTCCTCGAACGGCTCGGTGCCCGGGTGGCCGCCGGCGGGGCCTCGCCGGACCCGGGCGGGACGAACGGCTGAGCAGCCCTCGGCGGTTCGTCCACAGCTCCTGCGAACCTGCCGACGTCACGAAACGGTCACGCTACGGTGGGCGCTTCGCCCCCCGTCGACCTGAGTCCCCGGACTCCCCTCTGCCCACGAGAGCTGCTGTGAGCACGTCACCGCCACCCCGTTACGCCGGTCGTCACCGCCTCGCGGCGGTGCCCGCACCCTCGGTGACCCGCGGTCGGGCGGTGTCCTCGGTGCTGCCGGCGGCGGTCGCCGCGACGCTCGTCGTCACCGCGGCCGGCGTCACGATGGCCCAGAGCGCGTCGGGGGAGCAGCGCGAGGTCACGGCGGCGCGCGTCCTCGACCTCGACGCGACGCAGCTCGTCGCCGTCCGTGCGGCCCAGGCCGCCGAGGTCGCGACGACGGTCGACATCGCCGAGCGCCGCCAGGCCGCCGTGCTGCAGACGTCCGCGGTCAAGGGGCGCGTGGAGGCCAAGCAGCGCGCTGCGCGGGTCGCCGCCCGCAAGGCCGCCGAGGAGGCGAAGCGCAAGGCCGCGGAGAAGAAGCGGACGGCGCGGGTCGCGGCCGCGCGGGCGAAGGCCGAGCGGGCCAGCCGCCGGTGGGTCCAGGCCATCCGGTCCGGCCGGCTCACCTCCGACTTCGGCCCGCGCTGGGGCCGGACGCACGACGGCCTCGACGTCGGGGCCTCGACCGGGACACCGCTGTTCGCGATGTCGAAGGGCACCGTGATCCTCAGCGACGAGGTCGTCAGCTTCGGCAACAAGGTCGAGATCCGCTACTGGGACGGCACCGTCTCCTGGTACGGCCACCTCAGCCGCCGCGACGTCCAGACCGGCGACACCGTGATGCCCGGTGACCAGGTCGGCCTCGTCGGCAACACCGGCCACTCGTTCGGCTCGCACCTGCACCTCGAGATCCACCCCACGGGTGGCGACAACCCGGTCGACCCGGCGCCGTGGCTGCGGCACCGCGGGATCATGGTCGGCTGAGGACTCCTCAGCGAGCGCCGGGTGGCGCGGCGCCCGCGAACCTACACTCGGGCGCATGAGTCACCGGCTCGGACTGCGCAGCCGCATCCTGGTCCTGACGATGCCGGTCGTCATCCTCGCCAGCGCGGCGATCGCGGCCATCCTCTACTCCTCGCTCGGGCAGGTCTTCGACGTGTCCGCCCAGGAGATCGCCGTCGCCGAGGCCCTCGAGCTGCGCACCGACATCGCGCTGCACCCCATCGAGGAGCTCGAGCGGACCCACGTCGACGACGTGAGCACGCGCATCACCCAGATCGTCGACGACACGGGCCGGGTCCGGGTGGCCACCGACTCGCGCACCACCGCCCCCATGTCCTCCACGGACGTGCCGGAGGGGCAGGTCCGGTCCTCGGTCGTCAGCACGCTCCCGGGGATCGGCAGCGGGCGGTACGCCGTCGCCGTGACCGATGCGATCGGCGACGACGGTCGGCACTACCGCGGGATCGTCGCGGTGCCGACACGGATCGAGACGACGGCGCTGGGTCGCTCGCTGGAGTTCACCGTCATCGGTGCGCTCGGCCTCATCGGCCTGCTGGCGGCGGTGACCTCGTTCGCCGTCGGCCAGGCCCTGCGCCCGGTCGACCGGATGCGCGGCCAGGTCGCCGACCTCGTCGCGTCGCGGCCTGCGCCCTCGATCGAGGTCCCCGCCGGAGGGGACGAGCTCGCGCGCCTCGCCGAGACCCTCAACGACGTCCTCGAAAGGCTGCGGGTGGCCGACGCCTCACGTCGCGCCTTCGTCGCCGACGCCGGCCACGAGCTGCGCAGCCCCCTGGCGACGATCCGCATCCTCCTCGACCGCGTCATCGAGGACCGTCCGCTCTCCGAGCGCGAGGTCGTCGCCACCCGCGTCTCGAGCGAGGTGGACCGGCTGTCGGTCCTCGTCGAGGACCTCCTCGCACTCGCTCGTGCCGACGAGTCCGACGAGGGCCTCGCCCGGGACGACGTCGACCTCGACGACGTCGTGGCGGGGGAGGCGGGAGCGCTGCGCGCCCGGGGCATGCCGATCGAGGTCTCCCTCGAGCCGGTGCGCGTCATCGGTGACCCGCACCGACTGGGGCGGGTCGTGCGCAACCTCCTCGAGAACGCGGAGCGGCACATGCAGGGCCGGGTCCGCGTGGCGCTGACCCACCAGGGCACCAGCGCGCTCCTCCTCGTCGACAACGACGGACCCCCGGTCGCGCCCGAGGACCGGGAGCGGATCTTCGGGCGCTTCATCCGCCTCGACGACTCACGCACCCGCGACACGGGTGGGACCGGGCTCGGCCTGGCGATCGTCGCCGAGATCGTGCGCGTGCACGGCGGCTCCGTCACCGCCGAGGAGTCCTCCGACGGCTGGTGCCGCTTCGCCGTCAGGCTTCCGGCCGAACCTCGATCGGGTTGAGCCGGTAGCCCATGCCGCGCACCGTCTCGATGGACTTGGTCTCGAAGGGGGCGTCGATCTTGCGCCGGAGGTAGCCGATGTAGACCTCGACGACGTTGTCGGCGCCCGGGTAGTCGCTGTCCCAGACGTTCTCGAGGATCTCGCCCTTGCTCTGGACCTGGCCGGCCTTGCGCATGAGGTGGTGCAGCAGGGAGTACTCGCGGGCGGTGAGCTGGATCTCCCTGCCCTCGCGGGTGACCCGCCGCGTCGTCGGGTCGAGGCTGAGGACGCCGACCGCGAGGGTGACCGGCCGCTCGGGGGCCCCGCGCCGCGAGAGCGCCTGGAGGCGGGCGAGGAGCACCCGCATCGCGAACGGCTTGGTGACGTAGTCGTCGGCGCCCAGCTCGAAGGCGTCGGTCTGGTCGTACTCGCCGTCCTTGGCCGTCAGCATCAGCACGGGAGTCCACACCTTGCGTTGCCGCATGTGCTTGAGGACGTCGTAGCCGTTCATCGACGGGAGCATGATGTCGACGACGACGACGTCGTACTGCCCGAGCAGCGCCATCCGCAGTCCCTCGCGCCCGTCGGCGGCGTGGTCGACGACCCAGCCCTCCTCGCGGAGCGCGTCGTCGAGCGCCGCCGCCAGCGGGCGTTCGTCCTCGACCAGTAGAAGCCTCAACGACTTTTTCCGCTTTCTCAGTGGAATCTCAGCCTCGTGCCTGTAATCTACTCACGTCGGGTGTCGCCGGAGGGCCTTACCCGCCCAGGAACCGGCCCCCGGGAGATGCGAACCCCCTGCACGCACCTCCCGGGGGCCATTCCGTGCCCGCAGCCCGCCGGCTCCGGGCCGCCCAGGCCGGTGGCCGACGCCGTCGTGGCGACGGTCCTCGCGGGCGATGCAGCTCGCGCGTGGCGTGGCGCCGGATCCGGCACGTCGTCCCGAGGCTCTCGCGCCGTCAGTGGTGTCGGAGGGCGTCGACGAGCTGGGCCTTGCTCATCGACGAGCGCCCGGAGATCCCGAGCTCACGGGCCCGACGGAGCAGCCGGTCCTTGGTCCAGTCGTCGTCGTCGCCGGCCCTGCCACCCTTGCGCCCCACGGCGGAGCGCGATGTGGTGGCCGCCGCGTTGGCGATCCGCGCGGCCTTCTCCTTGCTCGCGCCGCCGTCGCGCAGCTCCTCGTAGAGCCCTGGGTCCTTGACCGACGGACCGGGGTTCCTGCGTCCTGGCACGGTGTCCTCCTCGCATCCTCGAAGGGTTGGTCCGCACTGTCCCTACCCGTCACCGTCCGACGGCATGCCCGCCGACGATCGACGGATTCCGCAGTTCCGGGGCACGTCCGGCGCGGATAGGATCGCGCTCATGATCGAGCAGCAGCGGATCCTCGCGACCTCCATCCCCGGCCCGGCCTCCCAGGCGCTGCAGGCGCGCAAGACCGCCGCCGTCTCGGCCGGGGTGAGCACCGGCCTCCCGGTCTACGTCGTCGAGGGGTCGGGCGGCATCGTGCGCGACGTCGACGGCAACCAGCTCATCGACTTCGGGTCGGGCATCGCGGTCACGACCGTCGGCAACGGCAACCAGCGGGTCATCGACGCGGTGACCGCGCAGATCAACGCCTTCACCCACACCTGCTTCATGGTCACGCCCTACGACTCCTACGTCGAGGTGTGCGAGAAGCTCAACGCCCTGACCCCGGGCGAGCACGAGAAGCGCACGGCCCTGTTCAACTCCGGAGCCGAGGCCGTCGAGAACGCCGTGAAGATCGCCCGCCACGCCACCGGGCGCCCGGCGGTCGTCGCCTTCGACCACGGCTACCACGGCCGCACGAACCTCACGATGGGCCTGACGGCGAAGAACATGCCGTACAAGCACCGCTTCGGCCCCTTCGCCGGCGAGCTCTACCGCGTGCCGATGGCCTACCCCTACCGCTGGCCCGGCGGACCCGAGCGCTGCGCCGAGGAGGCCCTGGCCACCGTGACGAGCCAGATCCATGCCCAGGTGGGCGAGGACAACACCGCGGCCGTCATCATCGAGCCGATCCAGGGCGAGGGCGGCTTCATCGTCCCGCCCGAGGGCTTCCTCCCCGGGCTGGCCGAGTGGTGCCGCGAGCACGGCATCCTCCTCATCGCCGATGAGGTCCAGTCGGGCTTCTGCCGCACCGGCGACTGGTTCGCCTGTGACCACGAGGGTGTCGTCCCCGACCTGCTCACCGCCGCCAAGGGCATCGCCGGCGGGATGCCGCTGGCCGCGGTCACCGGCCGTGCCGACCTGATGGACGCCGTCCACGCCGGCGGCCTCGGCGGCACGTACGGCGGCAACCCCGTCGCCTGCGCCGCTGCCCTCGCCTCGATCGCGTCGATGGAGGAGGACGACCTGCGCTCGCGCGCCCGCGAGATCGGCGACATCCTCACCGACCGGCTCGGGCGCCTCGCCGAGAAGTACGACGAGATCGGCGAGGTCCGCGGCCGGGGAGCGATGATCGCGATGGAGCTCGTCACCGACGCCGACACCAGGGAGCCGGCCGCTGCGCTGACCTCCGCGGTCAACAAGGGCTGCCACGAGCGCGGCCTCATCACGCTCACCTGTGGCACCTACGGCAACGTGTTCCGCTTCCTGCCACCGCTGTCGATCTCCGACGCGCTGCTCCACGAGGGCATGGACGTCCTCGAGGAGTCCTTCACCGCCGCCGTCGGCTGAGCGTGACCGCCTCCCTGCCAAGGGTCTTCGACCTCTCGGGACGCACCGCGCTGGTCACCGGCGCCGGATCGCCGACCGGCATCGGGATGGCCTGCGCCCACCTGCTCGCGGCGTGCGGTGCGCGGGTCGTCATCGGCGCCACGACCGAGCGCGTGCACGAACGGGGCGCCGAGCTGCGGGCGGCGGGTGCGGACGCGGTGGGGGCGGTCGCCGACCTCACGACCGAGGACGGTGCGGCGCGGCTGGTCGCGGTCGCCGTCGAGTCGTTCGGGGGCGTCGACGTCCTCGTCAACAACGCGGGGATGGTCGCCACCGCCGCCGACGACGGCTACCTCGAGGGCGACCTGCTCGCGACGACGCCCGAGCAGTGGTCGGCCTCGCTGGCCCGCAACCTCGACACCGCCTTCCTCACCTCGCGCGCGGCCCTGCCGTACCTGCGGCGCAGCGGGTCCGGACGCGTCGTCATCGTCGCCTCGGTCACCGGCCCCGTGATGGCGATGCGCGGCGGCGTCGCCTACGCCGCCGCCAAGGCAGGGCTCGTCGGGCTGGCCCGCGCGCTCGCCGTCGACGAGGCGTCGTACGGCGTGACGGCCAACGTCGTCGCCCCGGGCTGGGTCGCCACGGGGTCGCAGACGGCGGCGGAGGTGGGCCAGGGGGTGATGACGCCGGTCGGGCGCTCGGGCACACCCGAGGAGGCCGCGGCCGCCGTCGCCTTCCTCGCCTCACCGGGAGCGGCGTACGTCACCGGACAGGTGCTCGTCGTCGACGGTGGCAACGGGATCGCCGAGGAGCGCACGACCCGTTGGTGACCCGCCCCGGCTCCTAGACTTGGCCGGTGACCCGTCCCGTGCTGCGCCAGGTGCACAACATCGGGCGCCGCAGGGCCTGGGTCATCTGGGCGGTCGGGCTCGCGGTCTACGTCCTGGCGGTCTTCCACCGCACCTCGCTCGGGGTCGCCGGGCTCCTCGCGGCCGAGCGGTTCGACATCAGCGCCGCCCAGCTGTCGACCTTCACCGTCGTCCAGCTCGCGGTGTACGCGGCGATGCAGATCCCGGTCGGTGTCCTCATCGACCGGTTCGGGTCCAAGAAGCTCCTGCTCACCGGTCTGCTGCTGATGACCGGCGGTCAGCTCTGGTTCGCGTTCGCCGGCTCCTTCGAGGTCGGTCTGGCCGCGCGCATCCTCCTCGGGGCCGGCGACGCGATGGTCTTCACCTCGCTGCTGCGCCTCGTCGCCGTCTGGTTCCGCGTCAAGCAGGCACCCTTCATCACCCAGCTCACCGGGATGGTCGGCCAGGCCGGCGCGATCCTCGCGGCCACCCCGCTGTCGGCGGCGCTCGCCACGTGGGGGTGGACCCGCTCCTTCGGCACCGCCGCGGGCGTGGGCGTCGTCCTCTCGGTCCTCCTCGCCGTCCTCGTCAAGGACTCGCCCTACCGCGGTGAGGCCGTGGAGAAGATCAAGGTGCGCGCGCTCGCGAGCACGCTGGCCGAGGTGTGGGGCAACCCGGGCACCCGGCTCGGCCTGTGGGTCCACTTCTCCTCGCAGTTCGGCGCGACCGTCTTCACGATGCTGTGGGGCTACCCGTTCCTCGTGCGCGGTCAGGGCCTGGAGCCGCGGACGGCCTCGCTGCTCCTCGTCGTCATGACCCTGACGGCGATGGGGGCCGGCCCTCTCGTCGCCGCCTTCACCTCGCGGGTGCCCTACCGGCGCTCGCAGCTCGTCCTCGGCATCGTCGTGGCCATCATGCTCACCTGGGCGGTCGTCCTGCTCTGGCCCGGCCGGGCGCCGCTGTGGCTGCTCGTCGTCCTCGTCGTCATCACGGCCCTCGGGGGACCCGGGTCGATGGTCGGCTTCGACCTCGCCCGCACCTTCAACAGCTCGTCGCGGCTCGGGCGCGCGACGGGGGTGGTCAACATCGGGGGCTTCACGGCCTCCCTGGCGGCGATCGCGCTCATCGGCATCGTCCTCGACCACCTCGCCCCCGGTGGGCCCGCCGACTACACCCTCGACCACTTCCGGGCCGCGATGTCGGTGCAGTTCGCCTTCTGGGGGGTCGGGCTCGTCCAGCTCGTCCGGTACCGCCGCAAGAGCCTGCGGCACATCGAGGAGGTCCACCCCGCGGCGCTCGACGCGCTGCGCCGGGGCGACACGCTCCTCCCCGGGATCTCGCGCGACCCGGACGACTGACGCGGGGTGCCCGGCGGCGCCCCGGTGCCGCCGGGAGGTCGCCGATGCTTCACGCGGTGTTCGCGTGGTGTCGGGGTGTCGGTCACCGGGCCGGGGCGGCTGCTGCGACAGAATCTCGGTGACCGGGCCACGTATGAGATGGCCCGGTCACTCCTTTCCCGGGGGCGCTCAGGTGTCGACGCGGTAGCCGGCCGTGGGGGCGGCGCAGAACGTGTACGGGCCGCCGACCCTGCCGTGGTACTGCAGCAGCGCGGTCCCGACGCGCAGGATGAGCAGCTCTCCCTCGACGGTCATCTGGGTGTACGACATGCCCTTCTGCGGGCAGCCGAGCGACCCGTCGTTCCAGGTCACGGCGACGAAGGCGGCGCCGACGACCTGGTCGGTGCCCACCTGCCGGCGGGTCGCGGCGTCCTCGACGGCGGCCCTGACCGCCGGCCGCTCCATGACGCCGGGCGGTAGCGGGACGTCGGCGAGGTCGCTCGTGGGGACCGGCGAGGGCGGGACGGTCGGGGTGTCGGTGGAGGGGGGAGGGGTCGCCGTGGGCACGGCGCCCGTGGGGCTCGCGGAGCCGGTCGAGCCGGTCGAGCCGGACGAGCCGGACGAGCCGGTCCCTGAGGACGTGCTCCCGCAGGCGGCGGTCACGGCGAGGAGGATCGCGGCGACGACGAGCAGGGGGCGGACGGAGGTGAGCATCACGGCTCCTTGGTCGAGGACGGTCTCGGTATGCCGACGCGTCGCAGCGGTGGGCGGTTCCGTGGTGGACCTCCCCGGCGGAGGCCCGGGCGTGTCGGGAGGGTGTCAGCGCAGGACGTGGCGGCCGATGACGAGGCGCTGGATCTGGTTGGTGCCCTCGAAGATCTGGGTCACCTTCGCCTCGCGCATGAACCGCTCGGCGGGGAAGTCCTGGGTGTAGCCGGCCCCACCGAGGACCTGCACGGCATCGGTGGTGACCCGCATCGCGGCGTCGGTGGCGACCAGCTTGGCCACGGCGGCCTCCTTGCTGAAGGCCCGCCCGGCGTCCTTGAGACGCGCTGCGTGGAGGTAGGTGGCGCGCGCACTCGTCACGGCGGCCTCCATGTCGGCGAGGAGGAACGACATCCCCTGGAACTCGCCGATGGCCCGGCCGAACTGCTGCCGCTCCTTCGCGTACGACGCCGCGAGGTCGAGCGCCGACTGGGCCAGCCCGGTCGCGGCGGCGGCGATGCCGAGGCGGCCGGCGTCGAGCGCGGACAGGGCGATGGCCATGCCCTGTCCCTCGTCGCCGATGAGTCGGTCGGCGTCGACGCGCACGTCGTCGAACAGCACCTCGCGGACGGTGTCGCAGTGCAGCCCCATCTTCTTCTCGGGGGCGCCGAACGAGATGCCGGGCGCGTCGGCGGGGACGACGAGGCAGGACAGGCCGCGCCCGCCGTCGTCCGAGGTCCGCGCGAAGGTCGTGTAGTAGTCGGCGTGGCCTGCGTGGCTGATCCAGGCCTTGCGGCCCTTGAGGACGTAGCCGTCGCCGTCGCGCGTGGCGCGCGTCGTCATCGAGGCGATGTCGCTGCCGGCGAGGGGCTCGGACAGGCAGTAGGCACCCAGCTGGTCGCCCGAGAGCATCCCGGGCAGGAGGGCGGCGCGCTGCTCGTCGGTGCCGAAGGTGGTGACGGGGTACGCGGTGAGGGAGTGGACCGAGACGCCGACGGCGACGCTCATCCAGGCGCTCGCGACCTCCTCGACGACCTGGAGGTAGACCTCGTACGGCTGGCCGTAGCCGCCGTGCTCCTCGGGGTGGGGCAGGGAGAGCAGGCCCGCGGCGCCCAGGGTGCGGAACACCTCGGTGGGGAAGGACTCGTCGAGGGCGGCGGCGCGCTCGGCCTCGTCGACCCGTGGCCGCAGCTCCTTGGCGCAGATCTCGCGGGTCAGGTCGATGAGGTCCTGGCCCTCCTCGGTCGGCATCAGCCTCGTCGCTGGCATGTCCCGAAGGGTACGAGGTGCTCGGACGACCGACAAACGGGCGTCGAGCGTTCAGGCGGGGTAGGCGCTGACCTCGGTCGCCTTGACGCCCGCCCAGAGGGCCTGGCCCGGCTGGAGGCGCAGGGCGGCGACCGAGGCGGCGGTGACCTCGGCGACGAGGGGCGCGGGGTCGCTGGTCGCTGGGGCCGTCCACGACGATGCGCACCCGGGCGCTCTGCCCCACCATCTCGACGGCAGCGACGTGGACCGGCCACGTGTTGCGCGTCGACCCGTGGGGTGCCTCGGAGTACAGCGCCACGGCCGAGGGGGCGAAGGCCACCCACGAGTCGCCGCGGTGGTCGTGGCCGCCCGTGACGACGGGTCCGAGGCCGGTGTCGACGACGCCGGCCTCGCGCCCCCGGCCGCGCAGCAGGTTGAGGCCGACGACCTGCGCGACGTACGCGTCACGGGGCCGGGCGACGACCTCGGTGGGGGAGCCCTCCTGCACGACGCGGCCGTCCTCGACGAAGACGAGGTGGTCGGCGAGGGTCAGGGCGTCGAGCGGGTCGTGGGTGATCAGGACGGTGGCCCCGTCGTAGGTGCGCAGCCGCGCCGCGAGCCCGGCGCGGACCTGGGGCCGCAGCGCCGGGTCGAGGGCCGAGAGGGGCTCGTCGAGGAGGAGGAGGCGCGGCCGGGTGGCCAGGGCTCGGGCCAGCGCGACCCGCTGGGCCTGGCCGTGCGAGAGGGCCGCCGGCCGGCGGTCGGCGAGGTCGAGGACCCCGAGGGCGTCGAGCTCGGCGTCGGCCCGGGCGAGGGCGCCGGCCTTCGTCGCGCCCCGGCTGCGCGGCCCGAACGCGACGTTGCTGCGGGCCGTGAGGTGCGGGAAGAGGAGGTGGTCGGCGGCGAGCATCCCGACGGCGCGCAGGCTCGGGTCGAGGTGGCGGGTGCCGTCGGCCCACGTCTCGCCGTCGACCCGGACGTGACCGTCAGCGAGCCGCACGAGGCCGGACAGCGCGTGGATGGCGGTCGTCTTCCCGGCGCCGTTCGGGCCGAGCACGGCGACGACCCCGCCGTCGGGGGCGGTGAGGGCGACGTCGAGGTCGAGGGCACCTCGGGTGAGCCGGACGTGGGCGTCGAGGCTCATCGCACCCACCGCCCGCGGAGGAGGCCGAGGACCACGACGGCGACGACGAGGAGCAGCAGGCTGAGGGCCACCGCGGTCTGCGGGTCGTCCTGGAGCTTGACGTAGACGAGGAGGGAGGCCGTCTGGGTCTCGCCGGCGAAGTTGCCGGCGAAGGTGATCGTGGCCCCGAACTCGCCGAGGGCGCGGGCCCAGGCCAGGGCGGTGCCGGAGGCGATGCCCGGCGCGGCCAGGGGCAGGGCGACGCGGGTCAGGACGCGGAACGGGCGGGCGCCGAGGGTGGCCGAGACGTCGAGGAGGCGGCGGTCGAGCCCGCGCATCGCGCCCTCGACGGCCAGGACGTAGAACGGCAGCGACACGAACACCTGCGCGAGGACGACCGCGAACGGGGTGAAGGGGATCCGGAACCCGAAGAGGTCGAGGAGCGGCTCACCGACGAGGCCGCGGCGTCCGTACGCGAGGAGGAGCGCGACACCTCCGACGACCGGGGGGAGGACGACGGGTACGGTCAGGACGGCCCGCAGCCACGTCGCGGTGCGCCCCTCGGCGCGCGAGAGGAGCCAGGCGAGCGGCGTGCCGAGCACCCAGCAGATCGCGACGGTGGCGAGCGTGGTGACGAGGGAGAGGCGCAGTGCCGGCTGGACGTCGGGGTCAGCGAGGCGGGTCAGCAGGCCGGACCACTGCGTCCCCGCGAGCAGCCCGACGAGCGGCAGGACGACGAGGAGGAGGCCGAGCCCCGCGGGGACGACGAGCACGGCGCGCGAGAGCCGGACGCGCGACGCCCCTGAGGTCGCTGAGGTCGCGGACGTCACGGGGGGCGTCACGGGGGACGTCACGGGGCGAGGAAGCCGGCGCCCTGCAGCGCCGTCGTCCCCTCCGGGCCGGCGAGGTAGGCGGCGAACGCCTTCGCGGCGGGGCCGTCGCCGAAGCGGGCGAGCGGGTAGGCCAGGGTCGTGTTCTGCTCGGCGGGGATCTCGACGCCGACGACCGCGCCCCTCGAGCCGACGACGTCGGAGTGGTAGACCACCGCGGCGTCGGCCTCGTCGAGGGTGACCTTGGCCAGGGTGGCGCTGACGTCGACCTCCCGGGAGACGACGTTGGCCGTGACGCCGGCCTTGCCGAGGACCTGGTCGGCGGCCTTGCCGCACGGGACGGTCTCGGCGCACAGGACGACGTCGACGTCCGCCTTCGCGAGGTCCGCGAGGCCGGTGACCTTCGCGGGGTTGCCCGGCGGGGTCGCGATCTCGAGGGTGTTCTCGGCGATGGTCACCGTGTCGGTGGGCTCGACGTCGCCGAGCTGCTCGAGGGCCGGGGTGCCGGCGCTGGCGAACAGGTCGGCCTCGGCGCCCTCAGCGATCTGCTGGGCGAGCGTCGTGCTCGACCCGAAGCTGAGCCGGATGCTCACCCCGGGGTTGGCCGTCTCGAAGGACTCGGCCAGGGCGGTGAAGGTCTTGGTGAGGGAGGCCGCGGCCAGCACCGTCACCTCACCCGTCAGCCCGGTGGAGGACGCGCTCGACGAGGCGGCGGGGCTCCCGGCGGCGGTGTCGGCGGTGCTGCCCCCACATCCGGCGAGCAGGAGGGCGACGGCGGCCGTGACGCCGAGGGCACGGATCGTCACTGCGGCACTCCCACGATGACGTTGGTGGACTTGATGGTGGCGACGGCGACCGACCCGACCTCGAGGCCGAGGTCGTCGACGGCCTCGCGCGACATGAGCGAGACGACCCGGAACGGGCCGCACTGCAGCTCGACCTGGGCCATGACGGTGTCCTTGAGGACGCGGGTGACGATGCCGCGCATCCGGTTGCGGGCCGACTCGTCGGCGACGACGCCCACGGGGGCCGGGCGGGCGACCTCCTGCGCGACCGCGGCCAGCTCGGCGCCCTCGACGACGAGGCGACCTGCGTCGTCCTTGTGGCTCGGGAGGCGACCGGCGTCGACCATCCGGCGCACGGTGTCGTCGGAGACCCCGAGCAGGAGCGCGGCATCGCTGATCCGCAGGTGAGTCATGGAGTCGACCATAACACCGCACCTGCGGCGGGATCTGCTGCAGGTCGATGGTCGGCGGTCGAGGTCCGTACCTGACGTGACCAATAGGTCGATGTGGGTACGGGGGTGCGTCCGGGCCGTGTGTACCTGACGTGACCTATTGGTCGATGTGGGTACGGGGGTGCGTCCGGGCCGTGTGTACCTGACGTGACCAATAGGTCGATCCGGGTACGGGGTGCGTCCGGGCCGTGTGTACCTGACGTGACCTATTGGTCGATCCGGGTACGGGGTGCGTCCGGGCCGTGTGTACCTGACGTGACCTATTGGTCGGTGTGGGTACGGGGTGCGTCCGGCCCGGGCGCACAGGTCAGCCGTCGGGAAGGGGCTGGTGCGGCGGCTCGCCGTCCGGGTCGCGGAAGTGCTCGAGCGACGGGCGCTTGGCCTCGACCTCGTCACCGGACGACCGACCCTGCACCCGCCGCTGGACCCACGGCGCCGCGTGCGTCCGCGCCCACCGGGCGTGGCCGCGCAGCTCGTCGGCCCTCCGGCCCCGGCCCGCCGGCGGAAGGGGGGTGGTCCAGTCGGCGAGGTCGGTGTCGTGGCCGAGCGCGGTGAGCGCCGCGAGGGCGACGCGGCGGTGGCCCTCGGTCGTGAGGTGGATGCGGTCGTCGGCCCACATCCGCCAGTCGCGCAGGGACGCCATCCCCCAGAGGTTGAGGACGTGGCACCCGTGCCGCTGCGCGATGGTGAACAGGTTGGCCGCGTGGGTGGCGTGCCGACCGCGCAGCGCCTTGAACAGGCCGGCGTCGCGGGTGTCGGTGGGGGTGGCCAACAGGACGTCGGCGCCGGAGCGGCGGAGGGTCACGACGGCGCCCTCGAGGCGGTCGGCGAGGGCGTCGACGTCGACGGTCGGCCGCAGGAGGTCGTTGCCGCCGCCCACCATCGACACGAGGTCGGGCTGCATCCGCAGCGCGGTGTCGAGCTGGCGCCCGACGACGTCGTCGAGCTTGCGACCGCGCACCGCGAGGTTCGCGTAGCCGAACGGGAGGTGCTCGCGCTCGGCGACGGCGTCGAGGTGGTGGGCGAGGCGGTCGGCCCAGCCCACGAAGGCGTCGGGCCGCTGGGGGTCGGGGTCGGACATCCCCTCGGTGAACGAGTCGCCGATGGCGACGTAGCGCGTCCACACGCGCAGCGGGCTGGAGGGCTGGGTCACGGGAGCGCCCAGTCGACGGCATCGGCGCCCTGCTGGGCGAGCACCTCGTTCGCGCGGCTGAACGGGCGCGAGCCGAAGAACCCGGCGTGCGCCGACAGCGGGCTCGGGTGCGGTGACTCGATGCAGGGGACCCCCGGCAGGTGCGGTACGAGGTTGCGGGCGTCACGGCCCCAGAGGATCGCGACGAGCGGGCCGCCCCGGGCGACGAGCGCCGCGATGGCCGCGGCCGTCACCTGCTCCCAGCCCTTGCCCCGGTGGCTCGCCGGCGCACCCGGGGCCACCGTGAGCACGCGGTTGAGCAGGAGCACGCCCTGCTCGGCCCACGGGGTGAGGTCCCCCGTGGAGGGCGTCGGCAGGCCGAGGTCGGTGCCGAGCTCGGTGAAGATGTTGCCCAGGCTGCGCGGGACCGGCCGGACGTCGGGTGCGACCGAGAACGACAGGCCCATCGCGTGACCCGGGGTCGGGTAGGGGTCCTGGCCGACGATGAGCACGCGCACGTCGTCGAGCGGGCGCTCGAAGGCCCGCAGGACGTGGGCTCCTCCTGGGAGGTAGCCGCGACCCGCGGCGACCTCGCCGCGGAGGAACGCGCCGAGGCCCGCGACGACCGGCTCGACGGGCTCGAGCGCTGCCGCCCACGACGGGTGCACGAGGTCGCGCAGGGGACGGGCGTCGGCGGGAGTGGACATCGTTTCCCACCGTATCCCCACGTCGGGGGCTCGTCGTCACCCCCGTGACGCGCAACGGGTCGGGCGTCGGCTTGACTGGTCCCCGTGACGAACCCCCGCTGGCGCACCGTGCTCTTCGACCTCGACGGCACCCTCGCCGACACGATCCCGCTCATCGTCGCCTCGTACCAGCACGCCTTCCGCCACGTGCTCGGCGAGGAGGTCGAGGAGTCGCGGGCCCGCGCGTGGATCGGCCGCCCGCTCCTCGCCGCGCTCGTCGAGGAGAGCCCCGAGCACGGGGTCGCCCTCGACGTCGCCTACCGCGAGTGGAACCTCGCGAACACCGCCGCCCTCATCCGCCGCTACGAGGGGGTCCCCGAGCTCCTCGGGGCACTCGCCTCCGCCGGGGTCACGACCGCCGTCGCGACGTCGAAGCGGAGGGAGACCGCGCGCCTCGCGCTCGAGGGCGTCGGCATCGACGGGCTCATCGACGTCGCCGCGGGCCTCGAGGACACCGAGCGGCACAAGCCCGAGCCCGACCCCCTCCTCCACGCGGCGGCCTCCCTCGGGGTCGAGCCGGGCGACTGCGTCTACGTCGGTGACGCCACGGTCGACGTCCTGTCGGCCCGAGCGGCCGGGATGGCCGCGGTCGCCGTCACCTGGGGGGCGGGGGACCGCGATGCCCTCGTCGCGGTCGGCCCCGAGGTCGTCGTCGACACGGTGCCCGACCTGCGGGCGTACCTCCTGGCGCAGCCGCGCACCTAGACTCGCCGCCGTGCACGGGAAGACCTACCAGGAGAACAAGCACGTCGAGCTCGCGGCGCTCGCCGAGGCCGTCGTCGCCTACGCCGAGGAGCGCGTCCGGATGGAGGCGCCGCTCGACGGGACGGCGACCCCCGAGGCGCTCGGTGCGGCCGTCGGCCAGACGATCACCGCCCACGGCTTCGGCGGCCTCGAGACGCTGAGGCTGTTCGCCGAGGACCTCGCGCCGGCCTGCCTGTCGACCGACCACCCGCGCTACCTGTCCTTCATCCCGTGCGCACCGAGCGACGCCGCCGTGATGTTCGACCTCGTCGTCGGGGCGTCCTCGATCTACGCCGGCTCCTGGCTCGAGGGTGCGGGTGCGGTCTACGCCGAGAACCAGGCCCTGCGCTGGGTCGCCGACCTCGTCGGGATGCCCGCGGAAGCCGGTGGGGTGTTCGTGCCGGGCGGCACCATCGGCAACCTCTCGGCCCTCCACGCCGCCCGCACGACGGCCCGCCACCGGGCTCCCGAGGGCGTGCGCCCGTTCCGCGTCGCGGCCACGGCCGGGGCGCACAGCTCGATCGCCTCGGCCTGCGACGTCATGGACGCCGAGCTCGTGGCGGTCGAGGCCGACGACCGGTGGCGGCTCACCGGCGAGAACCTGCGCGCCGCCCTCGAGGCGCACGGGCCCGAGTCGTTCTTCGCCGTCGTCGCGACCTGCGGCACGACGAACTTCGGGATCATCGACGACCTCGCCTCGGTCGCCGAGGTCTGCCGCGAGTACGGCATCTGGTTCCACGTCGACGGCGCCTACGGCGGGGCCGGCCTCGCTGCGCCGTCGGTGCGCGAGCTGTACACCGGTGTGGAGCACTGCGACTCGTTCATCGTCGACCCGCACAAGTGGCTCTTCGCGCCGTTCGACTGCTGCGCACTGCTCTACCGCGAGCCGGCCCTCGCCCGGGCCGCGCACACCCAGCGCGCGGGCTACCTCGACGTCCTCACCGAGACCCCCGACTGGAACCCCACCGACTACTCGGTCGGGCTCACCCGCCGGGCCCGGGGCCTGCCGTTCTGGTTCTCGCTCGCCGTCAACGGCACCGACGCCTACACCGCCGCCATCGAGCACACCCTCGACGTCGCGCGCTTCGCCGAGGCGGAGGTGACGCGGCGTCCCTCCCTCGAGCTGGTCCGCGAGCGTGACCTGTCGGTCGTCGTCTTCCGTCGGCTCGGGTGGTCGCCCGCCGACTACCAAGCGTGGTCGGACCGCCTCCTCGCCGACGAGTTCGCCTTCGTCGTCCCGACGACCCACGCGGGGGAGACCCTGGCCCGCTTCGCCGTCGTCAACCCCGAGACGAGCCGCGACGACATCAGCGCCATCCTCGACACGATGGCCTGACCGCGAGCGCCCCGCCGCTCGCCCGCCCCGGCCGCGACACCCCGCCCTGTCACCCCTTTCCCGGATGGACCCGGAACCTCCAGGTTCGCCCCCCGAAGGTTGTGGGGCGAACCTCCCACAACCGGGTCCATCCGAAAAAGGGGCAGCGAGCGGGTGGGGGTGGTGGGGTCCGTGGGACTCGTGAGTCGAGGGGCGCTGCGGCTGTCCAGCCGACACGCGGCGAGGTGCCCCGACGAATGACAAAGGTGTCATTCGCCCGGGTAGAGTGGGCGCCGCAGGACCACGTCGAAGCGAAGGGTCGAGGACGAACCAGTGAGCGCCGCCTCCGAACAGCTCAGCACCACCGCCACGGCGGAGGGACTCGGCGAGCGAGACCGCGAGATCATCGCCTTCGAGCGCCAGTGGTGGAAGTACGCCGGCTCGAAGGAGACCGCGATCAAGGAGCTCTTCGACATGAGCTCCACGCGCTACTACCAGGTGCTCAACTCGCTCATCGACCACCCGTCGGCGCTCGAGCACGACCCCATGCTCATCAAGCGCCTGCGCCGCCTCCGGGCCAGTCGCCAGCGCGCGCGCTCGGCCCGCCGCCTCGGCATGGAGCCGTGAGCGGGGCCTGAGGTCGCGGCGCCGCCCCCGGCGCCCACGAACCAGCGACGCCCGTCCGTGAGGGAAGCCGGACGGGCGTCGCTGTCAGGTGCGCAGGGACCCGCTCGGCCTCAGGGCAGGTCGGGGTCGGGGAACTCGACCGGCCAGCCCTTCTTCGACAGCTGGTCGCGCACCCGGCGCAGGTCGTTGCTGCTCGGGTCGACGTGGGTGTACGAGGTGATGGCCGCCGCGATGTCGTCGGGCCCGGCCGGGCTGACGTCGGCACGGCGCAGCGCCTTGGCGACCTTCTTGACCTCGGAGCGGGTGAGCCGCCGCTCGAGCAGGGCGAGGAGCGGCATGTAGTCGTGCTCGGGCACCCCACCGGGGTAGCCCTCGCGCAGCCAGGCCACGATCCGGGCGAGGGGGCTGCCCTCGCGCGGCGGCGCCTCGTCCTCGTCGTCGGTGGTGCCGAGCGGCCAGCCGCCGAGGACGAGGTTGGCGGCGACGCGGCGCAGCTGCTCCTCCTCGGGGATCAGCGCCCGCGCGGCCTTGGCGGAGAGCAGGCCCTCGGCCGTGAGCTTGCGCAGGACGTCGTGGGCGTCCTCGACGCCGAGGCGCTCCTGGAGGACGGCGTTGAGCGCGGCGGCCTCGGCGTCCGGGACCCCCTGCGGGAAGCCCGCGCGGATCCAGGCGATGACGGAGGCGTTGAGCTGGGTCACGGTGTCAGTCCTTGTCGACGATCATGGGCAGGATCGGGTCGAACACGACCTCCTTGCCGACGCCGGAGGCGACGACGATCGTGATCCCGAGGGCGACGCCGGCGACGACGACCGCGAAGCAGATCGCCGCGAGGAGCTTCCCCACCGGGTGCGGGGGTGCGTGGTCGACCTCCGCGTCACCGCCCACCCCGAAGGCGAGCGCGCGGATGCCGAGCGCGAAGACGGCGGGCAGGCCGGCGCCGAGCAGCAGCCCGGCCGCGAGGACCTTGAGCGCCCCCTCGAGGGCGAAGACGACGTTGTGCAATGGGACGGCCTCTCAGTGGGCGTGGTCGCGACTGCGGGTGGGCGAGGTGCTGCTCCCGGTGGCGTCCCACTCGTCGTTGACGTTGTGGGCGCTGACGGGGGCGTGGCGCGAGCGGGACCACATCCAGGTCGACAACGCGACGAGGATGGCGAACACGACGATCGCTCCGACGACGCCGCCGAGACTGCTGGCGACGAGGTACATGAGGGCACCGACGAGTCCCGCACTGGGGAGGGTGATGGCCCAGGCGGCGAGCATGCGGCCCGCGACGCCCCACCGGACGTGCGCTCCCGGACGGCCGACCCCCGAGCCGAGGATGGAGCCGGTGGCCACGTGCGTCGTGGACAGCGCGAAGCCGAGGTGGCTCGACGAGAGGATGACCGCGGCGGAGCTGGCCTCGGCGGCCATGCCCTGGGCGGGTGAGATCTCGATGAGGCCCTTGCCGAGGGTGCGGATGATGCGCCAACCGCCGAGGTAGGTGCCCACCGCGATGGCGCCGGCCGCCGAGATCTTGACCCAGAGCGGCACGTTGCCGGTGTCGGTCCAGTTGCCGGAGGCGATGAGCGCGAGGGTCATGACCCCCATCGTCTTCTGGGCGTCGTTCGTGCCGTGGGCGAGGGACACGAGGCTGGCCGAGCCGATCTGGCCCCAGCGGAACCCCTTCTGCCGCCAGCGCTCCGTGACGCCCGCCGTGATCTTGAAGACGAGCCACGTCCCCACGGTGGCCACGGCGATGGCGATCGCGGGCGAGATGAGGGCCGGCAGCAGGATCTTGCCGACGACCCCGTCGAGCTTGGTGCCGTCGCCGACCCACTTGACGCCCCCGACGCCCAGACCCGCCAGGGTCGAGCCGACGAGCCCGCCGAGCAGCGCGTGCGAGCTGCTCGAGGGCAGCCCGTAGAGCCAGGTGAACAGGTTCCAGACGATGCCGCCGACGAGCCCGGCGAGGACGATGAGCAGGAGGTTCTGCCCGCCGTTCGCCAGGAGCTCGGCCCGGGGGGCGCCGCTCTTGTCCTGGAGGTTGACGACGGCGTTGGTGACGGTCAGGGCGACCTCGACCGAGAGGAAGGCCCCGACGAGGTTCAGCACGGCGGAGAGCCCGACCGCCACCTTGGGCTTCAAGGCGCCGGTCGCGATGGACGTCGCCATCGCGTTGCCGGTGTCGTGGAAACCGTTGGTGAAGTCGAAGGCCAGTGCCGTCACGATGACGAGCACGAGGATGAGGGTCGCTGCGTCCACGAGGCACCAGTCTGGGGTCGCAACCACCACTTCACCAACGTGAGGGTCGCCGTTCACCTGCTGTTCATCCTGCGGCCGCGACCGGTGGGGCGCATGGGGTCTGCGAGGATGCGCCGATGACCGACCTCGACTGGAGCACCCCCGAGGGGCTCGCCGCGATCCGGGAGCACCTTTCCGAGCGGATCGAGGGATGGCGCGCCCCGGTCGCCTACGCCGTGGGGCTCAGCTCGGCCTCGTCGTCGGTCGAGTGGGTCTTCCCCCACATCAACGTCCCCGGCGGCACCCACGGGCTTCCGGCCGTCATCCTCGCGTCGGTCCTGCGGCACGACGGGTCGACCGCGACCTTGCCCCTCTCACGCTCCGAGCTCGCCGCGTCGGTGGAGTCGCTCGAGCCCGCCGAGGCGTGCACCACCCTCGAGCACCCCAACCTCGCGGCGTGGCGCCAGGTCCTCCACGACCTCGACGGCAACCCCGCCCGCGAGGCCGTCGCGGTGTTCGTCGCGGATCTGGACGACCCCGTCGCCTCCGAGGCCGACGGCTCGATGCGTGCCGTCTTCGAGGGCCACGAGCCCGTCCTCTGACAAGCCCCGGCCTCAGGCGCCCGGGGGTCCTGGTCGTGGTGCTCCTCGCCACCGCCGGTGGCGCCCTCGTCCGCCGACCCGCGCAGGGCCTCGTCCGGAGGGCGACCACGGGCGCCCCGGCGTTTGCACTCTCCCCATGAGAGTGCCAATAATGGCGTTAGCACTCTCCTATGGAGAGTGACAACCTTGACCGGTCCGGCGAGGGCCGGGACCCGCGGCGACATGAGCCGTGGGACCCGTTCCGTCCGTCGCGGGCGCCGCCCGGTCTCCACCTTCGATTCGCGTGGGAGGAACCACCCGGATGGCCAAGATCATCGCTTTCGATGAAGAGGCTCGACGCGGTCTCGAGCGAGGAATGAACATCCTCGCCGATGCCGTCAAGGTCACCCTCGGCCCCAGGGGCCGCAACGTCGTGCTCGAGAAGAAGTGGGGCGCCCCCACGATCACGAACGACGGTGTCTCCATCGCCAAGGAGATCGAGCTCGACGACCCGTACGAGAAGATCGGCGCCGAGCTCGTCAAGGAGGTCGCCAAGAAGACCGACGACGTCGCCGGTGACGGCACGACGACGGCGACCGTCCTCGCCCAGGCGATGGTCCGCGAGGGCCTGCGCAACGTCGCGGCCGGCGCCAACCCGATGGCGCTCAAGCGCGGCATCGAGAAGGCCGTCGCCGCGGTGTCCGCCGAGCTGCTCAACAACGCCAAGGACGTCGAGACCAAGGAGCAGATCGCTGCCACGGCCTCGATCTCCGCCGCTGACCCCCAGATCGGCGAGATGATCGCCGAGGCCATGGACAAGGTCGGCAAGGAAGGCGTCATCACCGTCGAGGAGAGCAACACCTTCGGCCTCGAGCTCGAGCTCACCGAGGGCATGCGCTTCGACAAGGGCTACATCAGCCACTACTTCGTCACCGACACCGAGCGCATGGAGGCCGTGCTCGAGGACCCCTACGTCCTCATCGCGAACTCCAAGATCGGCTCGATCAAGGACCTGCTGCCCCTCCTCGAGAAGGTCATGCAGTCCGGCAAGCCGCTGCTCATCATCAGCGAGGACGTCGAGGGCGAGGCCCTGTCCACGCTCGTCGTGAACAAGATCCGCGGCACCTTCAAGTCGATCGCCGTCAAGGCGCCCGGCTTCGGTGACCGTCGTAAGGCCATGCTCGGCGACATCGCGATCCTCACCGGTGGCCAGGTCATCTCGGAGGAGGTCGGGCTCAAGCTCGACACCGCCGACCTCGACCTGCTCGGTCGGGCCCGCAAGGTCGTCGTCAGCAAGGACGAGACGACGATCGTCGAGGGTGCCGGCGACCAGGACCAGATCCAGGGTCGGGTCAACCAGATCCGCGCCGAGATCGAGAAGTCGGACTCCGACTACGACCGCGAGAAGCTCCAGGAGCGCCTCGCCAAGCTCGCCGGCGGCGTCGCCGTCATCAAGGCGGGCGCGGCCACCGAGGTCGAGCTCAAGGAGCGCAAGCACCGCATCGAGGACGCCGTTCGCAACGCGAAGGCCGCCGTCGAGGAGGGCATCGTCGCCGGTGGTGGCGTCGCCCTCATCCAGGCCGGTGCCAAGGCGTTCGCCAACCTCACCCTCGAGGGTGACGAGGCGACCGGCGCGAACATCGTCAAGGTCGCCATCGAGGCGCCGCTCAAGCAGATCGCGATCAACGCCGGTCTCGAGGGTGGAGTCGTCGCGGAGAAGGTCAGCAACCTCGAGCCGGGTTGGGGCCTCAACGCCGCGACCGGCGAGTACGTCGACCTCGTCGCGGCCGGGGTCATCGACCCCGCGAAGGTCACCCGCTCGGCGCTGCAGAACGCGGCGTCCATCGCGGCGCTGTTCCTCACGACCGAGGCCGTCATCGCCGACAAGCCGGAGAAGAACCAGCCGGCCATGCCCGGTGGCGACGACATGGGTGGCATGGGTTTCTGACCCGCACCACCCACGACTCGCACCACACGAGGGCGGTCCCCCCACTCGGGGGGGCCGCCCTCGCGGCGTCCCCCGGGTGTCGCCGGTCAGCGCATCCGGAGGCCGCGCCCCTCCTCGCGCTGCACCCGCGACCGGCGCAGCAGCCACGCCGACGCCCCCGCCCACAGCAGCACGAGGACGACGCCCGTCACGACGCTCGCCGGCACGGTGAGCTCGTCGCGACCGAGGAGCACGAACGGCACGCCGAGGATCCCGAACGCGAGCAGGGCCACGCCCTTGTCGGCCGGTCCCCAGCGCCGCGAGAGCAGGACCATGACCATCCCCGCGACCCACGGGATCGGGGCCACCCCCCGCGTGGCCGGCACCACGGCGAGGACGACGGAGGACAGCAGGACCGCGATCGCGGCGACCTCGAGGCGCGGCGGACCGGGGTCCTCCGGGGGCTCCTCGATGTCGGGGGGTGCCCGGTGCTCGTGGTCCTCGGGATGACGGTCGGGCATGGCGGTCACCGTAGCGGGGTCAGGGGCGAACCCGGGTGACCACCCACAGCCGACGCCCAGCCCCGCAGGGCACGATGGAGCGGTGAGCCCCGGTCCCCGGCCCGACGACGCCCTCGTCCTCGGACCCCTGCTGCGCCACGTCGACGAGACGTCGGCGACGGTGTGGGTCCGCACGGCCGAGGCCTCGACGGTCACGGTGGAGCGCGCCGGCGGGACGTGGAGCTCCTCGACCTTCGCGGTCCACGGCTCCCACTACGCCCTCGTCGTCCTCGACGGCCTCGAGCCCGGGTCCGACGACGCCTACGTGGTGGCCGTCGACGGCGCCGCGGTCTGGCCCCTGCCCGGGGCGCCCGCGAGCCGGATCCGGACGCTGGACCCGCACCGCTCGACGCGCTTCGCCTTCGGCACCTGCCGCACCAACGGGTCGCACGACGAGGAGGGCAACCGCGCCCACGGCATCGACGCCCTGCGCAGCCTTGCCGTCGCCCTGCGCGACGACGCGGGGACGGCATGGCCCGACCTGCTCCTCCTCCTCGGCGACCAGGTCTACGCCGACACCACGCCGCACGTCGAGCTCGAGGAGTTCATGCGCGCGCGCCGCAGCCTGACCGAGCCGCCCGGTCCCGAGATCAAGGACTACGTCGAGTACGCCGAGCTGTACCGGCTCGCGTGGAGCGACGAGGTCATCCGCTGGGTCCTCTCGACCGTGCCGAGCGCGATGATGTTCGACGACCACGACATCCGCGACGACTGGAACACCTCGTGGTCGTGGCGCCGGGACATCCGCGCCACGACGTGGTGGCAGGAACGGATCGTCTCGGGACTCTCGGCGTACTGGGTCCACCAGCACATCGGCAACCTCTCGCCGGCGGAGCTGGCGGAGGAGGAGGTCTGGCGGCTCGTCGCCGACCACGCGGCGAGCGGGGCGACGGACGAGCTCGACCTGACCGCCGTCCTCGACGCCCTCGCCACCCGCGCCGACGCCCAGCCGGACAGCTACCGGTGGAGCTACACGCGCTCCCTCGGCACGTCGACCCTCGTCGTCATCGACAGCCGGGCCGCGCGCGACCTGCGCCCCGACTCGCGCTCGATGCTCGACGCCGGTGAGCTCGAGTGGCTCGACGGCGTCCTGCGCGGGGGGACGCGCCACGTCCTCATCGGCACCTCGCTGCCCTTCCTCCTGCCTCCCGGCCTCCACGACTTCGAGGCCATGAACGAGGCGATGGCCCAGGGCGCCTACGGCCGCGGGGTCGCCCACGGCGCCGAGCGGATGCGCCGGACCATCGACCTCGAGCACTGGGCCGCCTTCAACTCCGGCTTCGACGAGGTCTTCGCCATGGTCATGGAGGTCGCGCGCGGCGAGCGGGGACCGGCCCCCGCCACCGTGACCTTCCTGTCCGGCGACGTCCACAACTCCTACCTCGCCGAGGTCACCGACCCGCAGGCACTCGGCGCCGCCTCTCGAGTCGTCCAGGCCGTCTGCTCGCCGATCCGCAACCCGATGCCGCGCGGCGTGCGCGTCGTGATGTCCCTCTTCGCCCGCTCACTGGTGCGCCCGATGCGCTTCGTCGCCTCGCGCTCGCGCCGCGTGCCGGACCCGCCGTTCCCCTGGAGCGTCACCGACGGGCCGTGGTTCGACAACAACATCGCGCTCTGCCACGTCGCGCCCGACGCCCTCGAGCTCGCGTGGGTCACCGGCGTCGTCGATGGCGATCCGGACCACCCGCGCCTGCGGACCGTCTACTCCACCCGCATCGAGCCGCTCGCCTCCGCGGCGGGGACGGCGGCCGGGGTCGGCTCCGGGTCCGTTCAGGGTGACCCTCGATCGCGGAACACCGCAGGGGTCGCCTAGCGTTGGCGGGACAGGGCCGGTGCGTGCACCGGCCCTGCGCGGGCCGTGACGGCCCGGACCCGTGGGCGTGAGCCCCTCCCCGAAGGACCAGACGATGACCCTTGCGAACACCGCCTCCCCGACGACCGGCCAGCGGACCTCCGCCGCCCGGGTCGAGGGCCTGTCCAAGGTGTACGGCACCGGGGAGACGCGGGTCGTCGCGCTCGACGACGTGAGCCTCGAGCTCTACACGGGAGAGTTCACCGCGATCATGGGCAAGTCGGGCTCGGGGAAGTCCACGCTCATGCACTGCGCCGCCGGGCTCGACAGCGCGACGGCCGGCCACGTCTGGGTGGGGGACGTCGACCTCACGACGCTCAAGGAGAAGCACCTCACCGAGCTGCGCCGCGACCGCATCGGGTTCGTCTTCCAGGCGTTCAACCTCGTGCCGACCCTGACCGCCGAGGAGAACATCGTCCTGCCGGCGGCCATCGCCGGGCGGACCCCCGACCAGGCGTGGTTCGACGAGGTCGTCGACACCATCGGGCTGCGCGACCGGCTCGGACACCGCCCCGGTGAGCTGTCGGGTGGGCAGCAGCAGCGGGTGGCCTGTGCGCGGGCGCTCGTCGGGCGCCCCGACATCGTCTTCGCCGACGAGCCCACCGGCAACCTGGACTCGACGTCGGGCGCCGAGGTGCTCGGCTTCCTCCGCCGGGTCGTCGACACCCACGGCCAGACGGTCGTCATGGTGACCCACGACCCCGGCGCCGCGAGCTGGACCGACCGCGTCGTCTTCCTCGCCGACGGCCACGTCGTCGACGAGATCCGCGAGCCGACCCCCGAGCGCGTCCTCGAGCGGATGGCCGCGCTCGACCACCCCGTCGGGGCCTGAGGTGCTGCGCGCCACCTGGCGGAGCCTGTTCGCCCGCAAGCTGCGCCTCTTCCTCAGCGCGTTCGCCGTCATCCTCGGGGTCGCGTTCGTCGCCGGCTCCTACGTCTTCACCGACACCCTCGACCGGGCCTTCACCGGCCTGACGAGCGGGGCCGTCGGCGACGTCATCGTCCGGCCGGGCACCTCGGCCGACAGCGGTGGGGGGTTCGGGCCGGGGGCGGGCGGGGTGCGCACCGTCCCGGCGTCGATGGTCGACGAGCTGGCGGGCGTCCCGGGCGCGGCGCGCGCCGACGGGCGGATCACGAGCTTCGGGACCTTCGTCGTCGGCAAGGACGGCAAGATCATCGGCGGTGGCGGGCCCCCCGGCATCGCCGTCAACTACTCGCAGGGTCCGGCGGCCAACGGGGTCGCCTCGGCCGTCCTCGAGCGGGGCCGGTGGCCCGCGAAGGCCGGCGAGATCGTCCTCGACGAGACGACGGCGGCGAAGTCGGGGTACCTCGTCGGCGACACCGTCCCCCTCGTGACCTCCACCGAGACGCCGCGGCTCGAGGTGAGCCTCGTCGGCACGGCCAAGTTCGGCGGCTCGACCCTCGTCGGCGCGAGCGTCGTCATGTTCGACACGACGCAGGCCCAGGAGCTCTTCCTCCAGGGCGAGGACGCCTTCTCCCAGGTCTGGGTCACGGCAGCGCCCGGCACGAGCCAGGACCAGCTGCTCACGGCGGTCGCCGCGACCCTGCCGAAGGACATGCAGGCCGCGACCGGGGACGCCACGTCGGCGCGGGCAGCGAGCCGGATCGACGAGGCGCTCTCGTTCGTCACGACCTTCCTCCTCGTCTTCGCCGGGATCGCGCTGACCGTCGGCGCCTTCCTCATCGTCAACACCTTCTCGATCCTCGTCGCCCAGCGCAGCCGGGAGCTCGCGCTCCTGCGCGCCATCGGAGCCAGCCGGCGGCAGGTCGCGCGCTCGGTGCTCCTGGAGGCCGGGCTCGTCGGGTTCGTCGGGTCGGCCATCGGCGTCGGGCTGGGCGTGCTCCTCGCGATCGCGATCAAGGCGCTGTTCGGCCGGATCGGCCTCGACCTCAGCGACAACCCGCTCGTCCTCGACGTCCGCACGGTCGTCGTCAGCCTCGTCGTCGGCGTCGTCGTGACGCTCGCCGCGGCCTACCTGCCGGCCCGGCGGGCGGGCAGCGTGCCGCCGGTCGCCGCCATGCGTGACGACGTCGCGCTCGCCGAGAGCGGCCTCAGGTGGCGGATCACCGTGGGCGCCGTGCTCCTCCTCGCCGGGATCGGCGCGATGGTCGCGGGCCTGTACGAGGTGGGATCGGAGCCGACCTACGTCCTCGGCGGCGGTGCGTTCGGCGTGCTCGTCGGGACGGCGCTGCTCAGCCCGGTGCTCGGCCGCCCGGTCCTCGCGGGGCTCGGGTGGGTCTACCGCCGGGCCTTCGGGGCGGTGGGCCTGATGGCCGAGCAGAACGCGCGCCGCAACCCGCGGCGCACCGCGGCGACGGCCTCGGCGCTGATGATCGGCGTCTCCCTCGTGACGATGATGTCGGTCCTCGGGGCGTCGACGAAGGCCAGCCTCGACAAGAGCCTCGCCGAGGACATCATCGCCGACTACATCGTCACCAACCCGGTCGGACAGCCGTTCTCGAGCGCCGTGGCGCGCGACGTCGAGCAGGTCCCCGGCGTCGACCAGGTCGCCAGGATCCGCGGCGCCCTGATCCAGGTCGACGGCGACCGCGACTTCGCCGCCGGCGTCGACCCGGCCGTCATCGCGACCGTGGTGCGACCCGACGTCGTCACCGGCTCGCTCGCCGACCTCGACGCCCGCTCGGTCGCCATCTCGACCGAGCTGGCCACCGACTCCGGGCTCGCCGTCGGCTCGACGGTCACCCTCGGGTACGCCGGCGAGGAGGACGAGCGCACCGTCGTCGCCACCTACGTCGAGGACGCCGCGCTCACCGCCGACGTCACGATGTCGCTCGAGGGCTTCGAGGCCATCGGCGTGCCGCCGACGGACCGCACGCTCTACGTCACGGCGGAGCCGGGCGCCGACCGGGCCGCGCTCAAGCGGGCCCTCACCGAGGCCGTCGCGGACCTGCCGACGGTCGGGGTGAGCGACCAGGCGGAGTTCGCGGCCTCACAGCGCGAGCCCATCGACCAGCTGCTCTACATCGTCTACGCCCTCCTCGGCCTCGCGGTCGTCATCGCCATCCTCGGCATCGTCAACACCCTCGCCCTCTCGGTCATCGAACGGGTCCGCGAGATCGGCCTGCTGCGGGCCGTCGGCCTGAGCCGTCGGCAGCTGCGCACCATGCTGCGGCTGGAGTCGGTGGCGATCGCCCTGCTGGGTGCGGTGCTCGGCATCGTCCTCGGGCTCGCGTTCGCCATCGCGATGCAGCGATCGCTCATCGACGACGGCATCGACGTCCTCGCGATCCCCGGTGGACAGCTCGCGCTGTTCGTCGGTGCCGCGGGTGTCGTCGGTGTCCTCGCCGCCCTGTGGCCGGGTCGGCGCGCCGCCCGTCTCGACGTGCTGCGCGCCATCGCGACCGAGTAGCCCGCACCGCCACGACCGGGCTCAGGTGAACAGGCGCACCGCCTGCGCCTCGGCCTCGGCGTACTGGGTGCCGGCGGCGCCGAGGACCTGCCCGATCGCGTCGAGCGAGGAGCGGACCTGCTGCTGGGTGCCGCGCCACTGTCCGACGACGCCCTGGAACTGGGCCGACGCCGACCCGGTCCACGCGTCCTGGAGGCCGGTGAGCCGCGCCATCATCACCGCGACCTGCCCCTCGATCTCGGCCGAGATGCGCGCGACGTCGCCGGCCGCCGCGGCGATGCGGTCGGTGTCGACCTGGAACTGTGCTGCCATCGTGAGAACCCCCTGCTCCCGGACCGCCGCGGTGGCGGCCCCTCCCGACCGACCCTAGGGCGGGCGTCCGACGGTGCCGCCGAGTTGTCCACAGGCTCAGGCGGGCTGGACCAGCTCGAGGTCGAGCCAGCGCGCCAGCGAGCGAAGCTCGCGCTCGACACCCGCGACCGCTCCCGGCGTCTCCGCGTCCCAGTGGACCGCGTCGACCCGCAGCACGCCGAGGTCGCGGTCGGCGGTGGCGTCGACCTTGCCGACGAGGGAGTCGCCGTGGAGGACGGGCAGCGCCCAGTAGCCCCACCTGCGCGCGGTCTTCGCCTTGTACATCTCCAGCTGGTAGTCGAAACCGAACAGCTCGGACATCCGCTTCCGGTCGGCCACGAGCCGGTCGAGGGGAGACAGCAGGGCGGTGCGCCCGCGGAACGGGAGGTCGAGCAGCTCGGGGTCGACCCGCCACTCGCCCCGCACGCCCTCGACGACGGCGGCCTCCCCGGCCGCGCCGACGTGGTTCGGCTCGAGGGGGTGCTGCGTCGCCCTGGCGCGGGCGAGGCCGAGCGCCTGCAGCCGACGTCGGTCGCGCTCGGCGGACGCCTCCTCCAGGGACACCACGGGGGTGTCGGGGAACACGCGGTCGGCGAGGTCCCACAGGCGCTCGCGGCCCTCGCGCGAGGCCACGGCGACCTCGCCGCGGGCCTCGAGGATCCCGACGAGCATCCGGACGTTGCGGTCGTCGTTCCACCCGCTCGAGCGCCATGGGACGACGCAGGTGTCGGGCAGGGCGCGCGCCGGGAGGGGCCCCTCGGACCGCAGCAGCGCCAGGACGTCGTCGTGACAGGCGCGGTTGGCCTCGAGCCAGTCGGCGACGTCCTCCTGCCACTCCGACAGAGGTGGGGGCCCGGGCCAGGCCGCCATCGCCGCCCGGAACAGCGCGAGGTCCTCAGCCGGCCGCAGCAGCCCCTCGAGCTCGATGACGCGGCCCTGCTCACCGAGCCGGTCGAGCTCCTCGGCCTCGTACCCGGAGCCGAGGCGCGACCAGAGGACGAGGTCGGCGCTCGGGGCCACGTGGGCGGTCATGTCGACCTGGAGGATGCTCAGGCGCCGCAGGACGTCGAGGACGCCGGTGGGGCGCGGGCTGTCGAGGAGCTGGGCGCGCACGGCGACGCGCCGGGCGTCGCGACGGCTGAGCTGGTGGACCACCCCCCGACGCTATCGCCGGGCCCCGACGTCCGGGCCACCTACGATCGGGGCGTGGCCATCCTCATCGACCCGCCCGGCCCCGAGGCGCACGGACGGCGCTGGTCGCACCTCGTCAGCGACACGAGCCTGGCCGAGCTCCACGCCTTCGCGCGCACGATCGGCATCCCCGAGCGAGGCTTCGAGGGCGACCACTACGACGTCCCCGAGGAGCGGTACCGGGCCGTCGTCGCGGCGGGGGCGAACCCGACGCCGCCCCGAGACCTCGTCAGGGCACTACGCGCCAGCGGCCTGCGGATGCAGAAGCGCCGCGGCGACAAGGGTGTCGCGCGGGTCCTCGGTGTCGAGTTCGTCGACGGCACCACGGCCGACGTCGACCTCATCCGCTCCGACAGGGAGGCCGACGCCTCACGCGTGTTCGCGGCGATGGCGTTCGTGCGCGAGGAGAGGGGCGACCACGTCGTCGTGCACTCGGTGCGGCGCGACGAGTGGGGCGCTCCCGGAGGATGGCGGGAGGCCGGGGAGTCGGTGCGCGAGAACGCCGTTCGCGAGGTCCACGAGGAGTCGGGCCTCACCGTGCCCGCGGCCGCGCTCGTCCCGCTCGGGTACGAGCGCTTCCACCACCGGTCGTCGGGTGGGCTGTGGCGCGAGGACCAGGACCTCCTCCAGGTGTTCGTCATCGACCTGCCCGCGCGCCGCCCGGCGCTCTCCAGCGCCCTGGACGACACCTCCGACCGGCGCTGGGTCACGTGGGGCGAGCTCGTCGCCCTCTGCTCCGACCAGTTCTGGTGGCCGCTCGTCGCGGCGACGCTCAGCCCGCGAGCCGGGTGAGCTCGCGCGCGAGGTTCTCGCGTGCGGCGTCCTCCCACGCGGACCGGGCGTGCTCGGAGAGGTACACGTGCGGCCTCACGAGGAAGGGGCGCAGCACCTCGGACCGCCCGGTGGCGTAGGCGACCGCGGGCACGTGGGCGTACTCGTCGCGGACCTGCCGGCAGTACTCGTCGAACCTGGTGACCGGCGACGCGAGGATCCACAGGTCGGCGTCGTGGAGGACGATGCGCGCCGGGTCGGAGGCGCCGTCCTCGGACAGGTCGTGCGCGACGGTGTCGAGGACGAGCAGCGCCACGCGAGAACGGATCTCGTCACGCACGCCGAGGCGTCCGAGGTCCGCTCGCGCGACGTCGGCACTGGCCAGCTCGTTCTTCTCGTGGTCCGCGGCGGAGTACACGGCGTCGTGGAACCACCCGGCGAGGGCCGCCACCGCGTGGTCGGCGGCGCCCACCCCGTCGGCGGTGCACAGGGTGTCGACGGCCGTGAGCACCTCGGCGAGGTGGGTGACGTCGTGGTAGCGCCGGTGGGGCTCGCGCCACCGGCGCAGCAGCCGCGACCCGACCTCGTCGACCTCGGTCCGACCCGCCCGCGCCACCCGCCCGCAGTCCGTCCGCCACCGCCCCCTCAGCGCGTCCATCCGGACACTCTGGCAGAGCGGTGGCGACTCGTCACGCCGCGAGGCGGCGCCTCTCGTACGCCCGTGCGTACCGGGTGCCGGTCGCCAGCAGGAGCAGCCCGGTGACGATGAAGGCCACCGACCGCACGATCCCGCTGAGCGCCGCGAGGTCGTAGACGAAGAGCTTGGCGACGCTGACGCCGCTGAGGAGCAGGCCGCTGCGCAGGACGAGGTCGGAGTCGACCGCCCGGTCCAGACCCCGCAGGAGCAGCCACGCCGCGGCGAGCATCCAGGTGACGGTGGCGACCGCGTGGCCCACCGTGAAGCCGGTGACCGCGTGACCGGACCCGACGCCGAGGAGGGTCCCGGCCGCCACGAGCCCGGTGGCGGACGCCCCGAGCCCCGTGAGCCAGGCGGCGACCCAGGTGATCGTCCTCGAGGTCTGGGACAGGCCCCGCTGCGAGGCCACGGCCCAGACGCCGACGGCCACGATGCCCCCGGCGACGACGCTGTCGACGAGCGCAGCGACGAGGTCGTGGTCGAGGGCGGTCGTCGTCGTGACGACGGCGAACGGGTGCTGCAGCCACGCGGTGAGGCCGACGGTCGTGGCCCCGGAGCCGAGCGCCAGCGTGGTCCGCGACCGGGTGACCCCGGCGACGGCGAGCTGACCGAGGCCGAGGAGGAGCAGGCCGGTGGTGACGTAGCGCGACGGGGCCCCCGCGATGACGGCGAGGACGGCGGCCAGGGTTCCCGCGGCGCCGCTGGTGACGACGAGGTGCGCAGCGACGGGGCCGAGCGGGCGGCGCGAGAACGCGGTCGCCGCGAGGAGGAGGACGGCCGCGGTGGTGGCGAGGGTCAGGGTGCGGGTGGGCTCGGTGAACGGAGCGGCACCGGCGAGGAGGCCGGTGACGACGAGGCCGAGCGCGACCGAGGAGGTGACGTCACCGGAGTCGCGGCGGACGGAGACGGCGGACGTGAACAGCGTCGCGAGGACGACGACGGCCGCGACGACGAGGTGGCCCACGGCATCGGCCGAGTCGACCTCGGAGAGGGCCCCACCGGCGAGTAGCGAGCCGGTGACCGGCAGGGTCCGCACGAGCGTGAGGGTGGGGCGCGTCGTGGTGCCCCCGGCCCACCAGGCGGCGAGGCACAGGACGGCGAGGAACGCCGAGACGACCCAGCCGAAGTCCCCCGCCACGACGGGCGCGAGCAGCGCGGCGCCGGCGACGGTGAGGACCGCGAGCAGCTCGCTGTCCCAGCGCCGGGCCAGCTGCAGCCCGGCGAGCGCGAGCACCCCGGCGACGACGAGGCCGACGCCCGGCGAGACCCACTCGTAGCCGCTCGTGACGGCCACGACGTCGAGGTAGGCGGCGGCGACACCGGTGGCGACGAGCGCGACCGGGGCGCTGCCGACCCGTGCGCCGTCGCGCGGCGTCCTCAGGTCGGTCTCGCCGCCGCGGACGCCGAGGGCGACGAGCACGGCGGCGAGGACGGCGCCGGCCGAGACGCGGGCGGCCGGACCGAACCAGCCCTGCTGGACGGCGAGGACGAGGAGCATCGCGACGCCCGCCATCGTGATGACGGCGCCGGCGATGGCCAGGGCGGCGGTGACGCGACCCTCGCGGCGGTACCAGGGCACGGTCGGAGCGGTGGGGGGAGCCTGCGGAGGCACCCAGCCACCGGATGGTGCCATCGGACCCGGGGCGCGCAGCGGGACGGTGCCGGGGGCCGGGGTCGCGGGCGCCGGTCGCGCCACCTGCGGCGCGGCAGCGGGCATCGCCGCCGCGACGGGCGGAGCGGCCAGGGAGGGAGCCTGGGTACCGGCGCGGGAGGCCTCGACCTCGAGCTCGGCCCGGAGGCGGGCCAACCCGTTGCCGACCGAGTAGAGGCGCTGCATGGCGTCGGCGAAGTCGGACTCGAGCTGGTGGACGGCGGTGCGGTGGCTCATGCCGCCCACTGTGCGGCCTGACCCGGCGACGGCGCCTGAGCACGCACACTCATCGTGGGGCCCGGGCGCCGTGCCGCGGTGGGGGTGGGTCAGCCGTTCTCGCCGCCGTTCCCGTCGTTGCTGCTCGTGCCGGTCGACGGCTTGGCGACGAGGCTCGCCTTCACCTCGCTGCTCTTCCCGTCGCGGAGCACGGTGAGGGTCACCGTGGCGCCGGCGCTGCGTTCGCGGATGTGCCCGACGAGGGAGAGGGCCGACTCGACCCGCTCGCCGTCGACGGCGGTGATGACGTCGCCGACCTTCAGGCCCGCCGCGGAGGCCGGGGTGCCGTCACCGATCGAGGTGACCTCGGCGCCGGCCATCGAGCCGTTCCCGTTGCTCGCCGAGCCGTCCTTCGGGGTGACGCCGAGGTAGGCGTGCGTCGCGGTCCCCGAGTCGATGAGCTGGGTGGCGATGGAGCGCGCCTCGTTGACGGGGATCGCGAAGCCGATGCCGATGTTGCCCGACTGGCCCGACGAGGAGCTGCCGAGCGAGGCGATCGAGGAGTTGATGCCCACCAGCTGCCCGGTCGCGTTGACGAGGGCGCCGCCGCTGTTGCCGGGGTTGATCGCCGCGGAGGTCTGGATGGCGTTCGTCACGACCGGCTCGGACTGGCCCTGCTGGAGCGGGTCCCGGGAGCCGGTCTCGCCCGCGGTCGTCACCGGCCGGTTGAGGGCGCTGACGATGCCCGTGGTCACCGTGCCGGCCAGGCCGAGGGGGTTCCCGACGGCCATCACCGGGTCGCCCACCTCGAGGCCGTCGCTGTCACCGAACGCGACCGGCGCGAGGTCGCTGGGTGCCCCGCTGATCGTGATGACGGCGAGGTCGGTGGACGGGTCGGTCCCGCGCACCTCGGCGTCGAAGGTCCGGCCGTCGGCGAGGGTCACCGTCAGCTTCTCGGCCCCGGCGACGACGTGGTTGTTCGTGAGGACGTGGCCCACGGTGTCGATGATGACGCCGGACCCCTGCCCGCCACCGTCCCCGCTCGTCGCGGTGATGCTGACGACGCTGGGGGTGACGGCCGCCGCGGTGGCGGTCCAGTTCGGGGCGGATGCGTCAGCCTGGACGACCGGTGCGGTGTCCGTACCGCGGCCCAGCTGCGTCGAGGACGTCGAGGAGGGGGTCGACGTCGACTCGGGGAACAGCCGGACCGCGGCGACGGTGCCGCCCGAGGACAGGAGGGCGGCGAGCACTGCCACGGCCGTCAGCTCGGCCGTACGGCGCCGCCCGGACCGCGGGGCGGGCGAGCCCTCCGGTCCAGTGGGACCCGAGGGCCCGAAGGGGCCCTGGGGCGGGGTCGGTCCGTGACCACTCGGCGGGTACGGGGCGAAGGGGGAGTCGGGCGCCGGGGCGGCCGGGCGAGACGCCTCCGGAGCGGGGTCCGTCGCGGTCCCGCCGCGGGGGGCGAACCACTGGGGGGTCGTGTTCGGGTCGCTCATCGTGCTCTCCTTCGGTGGGAAACTGGCTGAGCGCCAGTCAAGTCCACCGAGGTGGGCGTGCGCTGGTCAGAGGCTGGGAGCCTGCTGTGGAAGTCGGACGACGAAGGTCGCTCCACCCCCCGGGGTCGGCGCTACACCGACTCGACCCTGGTGCTGCGCGACGATCGCGGCGACGATCGCGAGGCCGAGGCCGCTCCCTCCACCCGCGGTCCGACCGCGGGAGGGGTCGGCACGGTAGAACCGCTCGAAGACCTTCGTCGCGACCGCGGAGGGGACGCCCGACCCGTGGTCGCGCACCTCGAGGGCGACCTCGTCGCCGTCGGTGCCGACGGCGACCTCCACGGGTGTTCCGGCAGGGGTGTGCCGCAACGCGTTCGCCACGAGGTTCGTCACGACCTGGCGCAGCTGCGCCTCGACACCGGTGGTGAGCGTGGGCCCGACGGGGCCCTGGACACCGAGCAGCTGGATGCGGCGCTCCGGGGCCCGGACCTTCGCGTCGGCCACGGCATCGGCGGCCAGCACGGTGAGGTCGACGGGGCCGGGCTCGACCTCGGGGGCGTCGTCGATCCGGGCGAGCGTCAGCAGGTCCTCGACGAGGCCGCTCATCCGGCCCGACTCGGCCTCGATGCGCTCCATCGCGCCGGCGACGGCCTCGGGGTCGCGCACGGCGCCCTGCCGGTAGAGCTCGGCGTAGCCGCGGACCGTCGCGAGGGGGGTACGCAGCTCGTGCGAGGCGTCGGCGACGAACTGGCGCATCCGCTCCTCGCTCGCCTCACGGACGGCGAAGGACGACTCGACCCGCGACAGCATCGTGTTCAGGCTGCGGGTCAGCGAGGTGACCTCGTCGTCGGCCAGGCGCTCGGGGACGCGCTGGCTGAGGTCACCGCCGGCGATGGCCGCTGCCGTGTCCTCGATCCGGCTGAGCGGGCGGAAGGCCCGCCGCACCGCGAACCGGGCGAGGACGACCGAGAGCGCCAGGACGGCCGTTCCGATGAGTGCCGCCAGGACGAGGAGGCGGGTGACCGTGCGGGTGACGGTGTCGAGGGGGACGCCCACGGCGAACGTCGCGTCCTGCCCCAGGACCCGCCCGGCGACGAAGCGCCAGCGGGCGCCACCCTCCGTGGACGGGACGGTGAACGGCAGCCCGGACCTGACGCGCTCGTCGTCGACCGACAGCTCGGGGATGAGCGGCGTGGACCGGGCTCCGATCGGCCCCTTGTAGAGGTCGGCGCCCGGGCTCTGGAGCTGGAAGGCGTAGCTCGACGGCAGGGTCTCGCGGTTGCGGAGGTCGTCGAAGGCCTGGCTCGCGACGGGGGTCGCGACCGACCGCAGCTCGGCGTCGATCCGGCCCATGAGGTCCGAGCGCATGAGGTACGCCGTGGCCAGGCTGGTGAGGATGAGCGCGGCGCCGACGAGCGAGGCGACGATGGCCACGAGCCGCCGTCGCAGGGGCACGGCCTCGAGACGGCGCACGACGGCCTCGAGCGGCGCCCTGGACGGCGGGCTCGTCGAGGCAGCCGACGCCGCGCTCGCCCCCGCGCTCGCCGACCGGGGCTCCGCCGACGTGGTGGACGCCTGCGCCATCAGCCCTGCGGGGGCAGCCGGAGGACGTAGCCGACGCCGCGCTTGGTGTGGATGAGGGCGGGGAGGCCGTCGGCGTCGATCTTGCGCCGGAGGTAGGAGATGTAGGACTCGACGATCCCGGACTCGCCGCGGAAGTCGTAGTCCCACACGTGGTCGAGGATCTGGGCCTTCGACAGCACCCGGTTGGGGTTGAGCATGAGGTAGCGCAGCAGCTTGAACTCGGTGGGGCTCGTCTCGATGACGCGACCCGCGCGGCGCACCTCGTGCGAGTCCTCGTCGAGCTCGAGGTCCTCGAAGGCCAGCACGGGGCGGTCGTCATCGGCCTCGCCGCGGGTGCGGCGCAGGACGGCCCGGATGCGGGCGACGACCTCCTCGAGGCTGAACGGCTTGGTGACGTAGTCGTCGCCGCCGACCGTGAGGCCCTTGATCTTGTCGTCGACCGAGTCGCGCGCCGTGACGAAGACGATGGGCAGCTGGCGACCCTGCTCGCGCAGCTTGCGGGTCACGGTGAAGCCGTCCATGTCGGGGAGCATCACGTCGAGGACGCAGAGGTCCGGCTCGTGGGCGTCGGCGACCCGCAGCGCCTCGGCGCCGTTGGCGGCCGTCGCGACGTCGAACCCGGCGTAGCGCAGGGACGTCGCGAGGAGCTCGCGGATGTTGGGCTCGTCCTCGACGACGAGCAGCTTCGCCTCGGGGACCGTCGGGGTGCTCACCCGCCCAGTGTCGTCATGGTTCCTGTGAGTTGGCTGGACGTCGACTGGAAGAACGCGGCTCAGAGGCCGTCGTCGTAGGACGACCCGCCGTCGAACCCGCCGCTCATCCCGACCGCCATGAACACGACGAAGCCGATGACGGTGATCGCGACGGAGACGCCGAAGGCGATCCAGCCGTACCGGGCCAGCTTCGCGGCGCCGACCGGGTCGGTCGACTGCTTGGTGAGCCCGACGATGCCGAGGATGAGGGCCGGGATCCCGAGGACGTTGCAGCACATGACCGCGGCCACGCCCGAGGTGATCGTCAGCGCGATGAGGCTGCCGTTCGAGGCCGGGGGTGGCCCGTAGGTGCCGGGGTGGGGCTGGCCGTAGGCCGGGGGCTGGCCGTACGTCTGGGGGGCGTACGGGTCCTGGCCGTACGGAGGCGCCTGGCCGTACGTGGGCGGCTGGCCGTACGGCTGGGGCGGCTGCTCGTAGGGCGCGGGCTGGCCGTACGGAGGCGCCTGGCCGTACGTGGGCGGCTGGCCATAGGCCTGGGGCGGCTGGCCGTACGACGGCGGCTGCTGTCCGTCGGTGGGCGGGGCGTACGGGCTCGGCGGCACCGGGGGTGCGTCGTGCATCGGCGGAGCGGTGGGGTCGTCGTGGCCCTGCGTCCCGGGCTCGTTCGTGTCGGTCATCCTCGGCCGTCCTCCCTCGTCGTGCTGCCCCCGACGGGCACCAGGCGGCCCGTCGCGACGAGGGTAGCGGCAGCACCCGCTCCCGCGGCCCGGGTCCGGGCGATCCGCCGGATGACCGTGCTGTCGGTCCGTGTCAGGATCGGTGGGTGAGACTCCCGCTGCCACAGGTCGAGCCCGACCCCACCCTCCCGTCGTCGGTCACGGTGTACGAGGTGGGGCCGCGCGACGGTCTGCAGAACGAGTCGTCCGTCGTTCCCGCGGCCGTCAAGGCGCAGTTCGTCCGACGCCTCGTCGCCGCGGGCCTGGAGACCGTCGAGACGACCTCCTTCGTCGACCCCCGGTGGGTCCCGCAGCTCGCCGACGCCGAGGAGGTCCTCGCGCTCCTCGGCGACGAGGGCACGGGCCCACGCCGTCCGGTCCTCGTGCCGAACGAGCGGGGTCTCGACCGCGCGCTCGAGGCCGGTGTCGGGGCGGTGGCGATCTTCGGCAGCGCCACCGAGACCTTCGCCCGCCGCAACCTCAACCGGACGGTGGAGGAGTCGGTCGCGATGTTCCGCCCCGTCGTCTCGCGCGCGCGAGACGCCGGCCTCTGGGTGCGGGCCTACGTCTCGATGTGCTTCGGCGACCCGTGGGAGGGCCCGGTCCCCGTCGAGCAGGTGGTCGACGTGTGCCGCCGGCTCATGGACCTCGGCTGCGACCAGCTCTCCCTCGGCGACACCATCGGGGTCGGCACGACCGGCCACGTGCACCGGCTCCTCGCGGCCCTCGACGACGCCGGGATCGGGCCCGACCGCATCGGCGTGCACTTCCACGACACCTACGGCCAGGCGCTCGCGAACACGATGGCCGCCCTGCGCGACGGCGTGACCGTCGTCGACGCGTCCACCGGTGGGCTCGGCGGCTGCCCCTACGCCAAGAGCGCGACGGGCAACCTCGCGACCGAGGACCTCGTCTGGGCCCTCGACGGCGCGGGTGTGCGGACCGGACTCGACCTCGACGCCCTCGTGGCGACGAGCGCCTGGATGGCCGCGCAGCTGGGCCGGCCGTCGCCCTCGAACGTCGTGCGGGCGCTGACCGGGGGCTGAGGCCCCCGAGCCCGCCCCGGTGGCAGTGGCCTCCGGGAGGCGGCCGGTCCCTGACAGGGACATGGGAGTTGCGTGTGAGTCCTGCCGTTCGGGGTGACGCCGCCACGCCCTGAGCGGATCATGGCCCCCATGAGCCCTCGCCCCACACCGCCGTCCGACCCGGACCCCCAGCCCCCGGTCGAGCCCGCGGCCGAGTCCGTCGACCCCGACCCCGGGCGCCCCGCCGTCGCCGACGACACCACGGTGCTGCCAGAGGCGCCCGTCGCCACTGCGTCGTACGCCGCGGCAGGACCCCCGCGGCCACCGCAGCGCTGGTGGGGGCAGGCGACCGCGACGTCGGGAGGCCGCATCGCGCTGGCAGTCGGTGGCCTGTTCACCGTCGCCGTCCTGCTGGCCGGCGCCGCCCTCGTGGGTGGCCTCGTCCTCCGGGCTGTCGGAGGCGGCGACCGCGACCGGATGGCCTTCTCCGAGGAGCGAGGCCGGTTCTCCGACGAGCGCGGCCCGTTCGGGAACCAGCGCGGCGACCGACCAGGACGTGGCGGGGACAACCCCGGGCAGCAGCGCCGGCGGGAGATGGCACCCGAGGGTCCACGGCGCCGGATCGTCCCGCCCGTCGTTCCCGACCGGGGGCGCGGGTCGACCGGGATGGGGCGCGGGAAGGGCGGCCTCGGCCTCGGGGCGCTCGGTGGTGGCGTCCTCCACGGGGAGCTCACCGCGACCGTCGACGGAAAGCCCACCGTCCTTGTCGTCCAAACGGGTGAGGTGAAGACCTATACGTCCGGCCCATCTCTCGTCATCCGGTCCTCCGACGGGTTCGAGGCGACGTACGTTCTCGATGGATCGGTCGCCGCAACGCGAGGGGCGAAGGGTCTCGCGACCGGCGCAGAGGTGCGCGTGGTCGCGAAGAAGGAGGGCATGTCGGTGATGCGACTCGTCGTCATCACCTAGCCCGCGACAGGTGCCGCCACCGCACCCGACGCCGGCTGCGGGGTCTCGGGATTCAGGGCCTGGGACCCCGCACCCCTCTCCGCTCGCGCCTCAGCCACCGACCCCGTTGATCTCCGGGGAGATCCGGCGCTCGAGGGCCAGTGCGAGGACGGCCACGAGGACGAGGCAGCCGAGCAACAGGCCGATGAAGGCGCTGCCGAGCCGTCGGTCGAGCATCCAGCCCGCGACGACCGGCGCCGTGACCGCTCCGACCTGGAAGGCGCCCGCCGAGACGGCGTTGAAGCGTCCGCGGTCGCGGTCGGTGGCGAGGTCGTTGACGATCGCCGGCACGGTGGGCTGCAGCATCGTCTCGCCGAGCCCGAAGAGCACGTGGAAGACGACCACCCCGACCGCTGCCGCCAGGGTTCCGGCGACCAGCCCGGTGGCCCCGAGCAGCAGCCAGGCGGCCGCCCACAGGACGACGAGCCCGAGGAACACCCGGGTGCGGCGCCGTCCGTCGATGCGGCGCAGGACGAGGAACTGCAACCCGACGATCACCAGGGTGTTCGCGGCGAAGGCGAGGCCGATGGTGCGGGTCGACACCTCGCTGACCTGGCGGGCGAAGGCGGGGAAGCCGGCCTCCATCTGGCCGTACCCGACGAAGCTCGACAAGAAGGTGAGGAGCGTGATCCACAGGACCGCGGGGTTGCGCAGGATCGCGAGGTAGCCGGTGCCCCCGGGGGCGTCCCCGGCCGTGGCCTCGGGCCGGCCCGCGACGTGGCGCAGCGGGCCCAGCAGGAGTCCGATGGGGACGAGGACGCAGGCGGCGTCGACGAGGAAGATCGTGGTGAAGGTGGACGGTCGCGAGACGTCGGTGAGGAAGCCGCTGACGACCCCGCCGACCCCGATCCCGAGGTTGACGAGCGCGAAGTTGATGCCGAAGTACTGGGTGCGCAGGCGCCCGTCGACGATGCTCGAGATCATCGCGTTGAACGCCGGCCAGCCGACCCCGAAGCTGATCCCGAGCAGGACGAAGGCGACGACGAACTGGGGCACCGTGGTCGCGAACGCCAGGACGACCGCCCCGAGGACCTGCGCGACGTTGCCGCCGATGACGACGACACGGGCGCCGATCCGGTCGGTGAGGGCGCCGACGGGACCGGTGACGGCGAGCGCGACGACCGCGATGAGGCCCATGAGCAGGCCCGCGACGTCGAGGGAGACGCCCCGGACCTCGTGGACGTAGATGATCGTGAAGGGCAGGGTCATCCCGCGCCCGAGCGTGGAGATCGCCGTCGTCGACAGCAGCCAGCGGCCCGGGGTGGGCAGCGCGCCCCAGAACCCGCGCAGCGTCAGCCGGTGGTCGTCGGAGGTCACCTCGGCGGTCCCGGGGGTGTTCTCGGTCGTCTCGGGCACGCCCTCCACCGTGCCACGCACCACGGACACCGGCGACGGGTTTTCGGGAGGCGCGAGGTCACGGACCTGCACCCCCGCTGGCCGGGCGGCCGGGGTGGCCGTCAGCCGGGAGCGCAGGCCCCCCTGGAGCCGTTAGCCTTGATCGGTGCGCCCGGCCGGGCGTGCACCCCGTTCGCAAGTGACAGAGGTGGACCGTGCCGACTGGCAAGGTGAAGTTCTTCGACGCGGAGAAGGGCTTCGGATTCGTGTCCGGCGACGCCGGCGAGGGTGACGTCTTCGTGCCCGCCAGTGCCCTCCCCGACGGTGTCAGCGGCCTCAAGGGCGGCCAGAAGATCGAGTTCAGCATCGCCGAGGGCCGCCGTGGCGCCCAGGCGCTGTCGGTCCGCGTCCTCGACCCCGCCCCCTCCGTCGCCGAGGGCCGTCGCGTCCGCGACCGCAAGCCCGCCGACGAGATGGTCGTCATCGTCGAGGACGTCATCAAGCTCCTCGACTCGGTCAGCGAGTCGCTGCGCCGTGGGCACTACCCCGACAAGTCGCACGGCGCCAAGGTCGCCCAGGTGCTGCGGGCCGTGGCGGGCGATCTCGAGGCATGACGACCGCCGTCAAGACCGACCCGACCCTGCGCGCGGCCACCGACCTGGCCCGCGAGGCCGCCGTCTCCATCGCCGAGCCCGGGACGGTGGGGGACCACCAGGGCATGGAGATGGTCGACGAGCGCCTCGCCACCCACTACTTCGGCTGCACCGCGCTCGCGTACCGCGGATGGCGCTGGGCGATCTCCGTGGCCCGCGTGCCGCGCTCGAAGTCGGTCACGGTCTGCGAGGCCAACCTCGTCCCCGGTGACGGCTCGCTCCTCTCGGCCGAGTGGCTCCCGTACGCCGAGCGCCTGGCGCCGGGCGACGTCGGGCCCGGCGACCTCACCCCCTTCGTCGCCGACGACCCGTACCTCGAGGCGGGCTTCGAGGCCTCGGGTGACGAGGAGGTCGACGCCGTGGCCGTCTGGGAGCTCGGCCTCGGTCGTCCCCGCGTCCTGTCCGCCGAGGGACGCGACGCCGCGGCCCAGCGGTGGTACGACGGCGAGGCGGGCCCGACGGCCGCGGTCGCGGTCAAGGCCCCGGCTCCGTGCTCCACGTGCGGCTTCTTCATCCCGATGTCGGGCGCGCTGCGCTCGGTGTTCGGGGTGTGCGCCAACGAGTGGTCGCCCTCCGACTCGCGGGTCGTCAGCCTCGACCACGGCTGCGGCGCCCACTCCGAGGTCGACATGGACGACCCGGAGCCCGAGAAGGTCTCGGCGCCCATCCTCGACGACTTCGAGCTCGACCCCGTCTGAGGGCCGGTCCGCGCCCCCGGCGCGGCCGGCCTCAGAGCTCCTCGACCGGTCGGATCTCGACGACCGGGTGGGCCCGGAGGAGGATCTCGGCGGCCTCGACGAGGTGGGTCTCGTCGGCGCAGGTGACGAGGGAGAACCCGGAGAGCTGTTCGACGGTCTCTGCGAACGGGCCGTCGGTGAGGAGGGGCCTGGACCCGTCCCCCCTCCGGAGGGTGCGCGCCCTCCGGCTGTCGGCGAGGGCGGCCCCGCCCGTGACGGCTCCTCCGTGAGCCATGAGGCGGGCGACGAACTCCTCGTCGGTGTCGAAGGTGGCTTCGTGATCAGCCGGACTCCCGGCGGCCCACTCGGCCTCGTTGTCAGCGGGGAACATGACGACGTACTCGGGCACAGCAGATCCTCTCGGTGGATGACGGGACACCACGATGACGGGCGGGCGACCCCGCGATCGACATCGAGCCCGCACCTCCTGGCAGCGACGTCCCGGGGCCGTCAGCCGTGGTGGTCGCCGGCCGCGACCGCCGGCGGGGTTCCCGGCTGCTCACCGGGTCGCACGACGACGAACTGCGACATCATGCCCTCGTCCTCGTGGCGCAGCAGGTGGCAGTGGAGCATGAACGGCACGTCCGGGTCGGCGTGGTCGGTGAACCGCATGAGGAGGCGGTACTCGACCCCGGTGTCGAGGTGGACGGTGTCCTGGAGCCCCGAGTACTCGGCGCTCGGCGGCCGCCCGTCGACGGAGAGCACCCGGAACTGCACGTCGTGGACGTGGAGGTTGTGGCCGTTGCCGGAGGTGTTGCGCACGACCCACTCCTCGGTGGTGTCCACGACGGGCGCGAAGTCGATCCGTCCGAGGTCCATCGACCGACCGTTGATGGAGCGGCCGTCGATCCTGATGTCGCGGGTCCGGTCGACCGCGTTCTCGTCACCGGCCGTCGCGAGGGCGGTGCTCGAGAGGGCCGGGGGGACCTCGGGGCTCGCCGCGAGGGTTCCGGCGGCCCGCAGCTGGAGGATGTCGAACGCGGCGCCCCCGCCGTCGAACCGGTCGCTGAGGACGTTGCCCCCGAGGTCGGGGTCGACGCTCTGGAGGATCCGGCGCTCGCCCGGGTCCATGGTCACGACGACCTCGGCGCGTTCGCCGGGTGACAGGCGGAGGTGGTCGACGGGCGCGGGTGCCGGGAGCAGCCCGCCGTCGGTCGCGACGAGGTCGACGAGGCCGCCGTCGTCGAGCTGGACGTCGAGGACGCGCATCGTCGAGGCGTTGAGCAGCCTCAGCCGGATCCGCTCGGTCGTGACGTCGACGAAGGCGCCGGGCGTCCCGTTCGCGATGACGGTGCGGCCGTGGGCGGAGACGAGGGAGCCGTCGCCTCGGATGTTGGTGTCCTGCAGCAGGATCGGGAGGTCGTCGCGCCCGTAGTCGTGCGGGAGGGCGAGGGTGGAGGACTCGGGGTCGTCCAGGAGGAAGAAGCCGGCGAGGCCGCGCGCGACGTGCTCGGCGGTGCGGCCGTGGGGGTGCGGGTGGTACCAGAGCGTCGCGGCCGGCTGGTCGACCTCCCACGTGGGGCTCCACGTCGCACCCGGCCGGACGAGCTGGTGCGGCCCCCCGTCCATCGCCGCCGGCAGGTGCATGCCGTGCCAGTGGATGCTCGTCGACTCGGGCAGGGTGTTGCGGACCTCGACCGCGACCTGCTCGCCGCGCGTCGCCCGGAGGGTGGGTCCGAGGTGCTCGCCGTCGAAGCCCCAGGTGCGTGAGTGCTGGTCCCCGCCGAGGTCGGCACGGCCCTCCTGCGCGGTCAGCGAGAAGGTGCGGACGCCGTCGACCGTCCGGGAGGGCGCCAGCGGGGGGATGGTGAGCGGCCTCGTGAAGGCGACCTCGCCGCGGGTGTCGATGCCGGCCGACCACCACGCGTACCCGATGCCGCCACCGACGAGGACGACGGCGAGGCCGGCGAGGCTGCCGACGACGAGTGCGAGGGTGGCGAGCGGGTGGCGGCGCATGGCGGGGCTCCGGTGTCGGGGACGGCGGTGCCTCCACCGTGGGGGCCGTCGCGTCGCCGGGGAACCCGTTCCGGGGTCCGCTCAGGGGCGGCCTCGGGGTCGGGTGGGGGACCTACCGGAGACGCAGCGCTGCCGGACGGGTCAGGCGTTCGCGGCGTCGCCGCCACCCCGCCCGACGTACCACCAGGCGAAGCCGCCGAGCGCGATCCCCGTGACGCACGCCCACGGCCACCACGACCGCTCGCCCTCGTGGAGCGCCGGAACGACGAGCGTCACGACGAGGGCGACGAGCCAGAGGCCCGTCCCGACGGCGACGAGCATTTGGGTGGGGATGTCGATCGGCTCGGTGGGGGCGGCCTCGCCGATCGACCTGCCGAGGCGGTCGGCCGGGGTGCCGGTGGGGTGCGGCGGCGTCGCGGCAGGCTCGGGACGGGGGTCGTCGGTGGTCACGGGGCCAGCCTAACGAGGCCTCGCGTCCGCGCCCGGACCCTCGTCATGCGCCGGTGACACGACCCCGTTAGGGTCGCGCCCATGTCCGACGCGACGGCCACCGAGGCCCCCACCGACACCACTCCCGACGACGGGCTCCTCGAGCGCCTCTTCCACATCTCGCGCCGCGGCTCCACCGTCGCCCGCGAGGTCCGTGGTGGCGTCGCCACCTTCTTCACGATGGCCTACATCGTCGTGCTCAACCCGCTGATCCTCGGCTTCGTCCAGGACGCCGACGGCAAGTACCTCGGTGGCGGCGACGCCCCGAACCTCGCGGCCATCGCCGCCGGCACGGCGCTCGTGGCCGGGGTCCTCACCATCGTCATGGGCCTCTACGCGAACTTCCCCCTGGCCCTCGCGACCGGGCTCGGGCTCAACGCCTTCGTCGCCTTCGCCATCGCGAGCCAGATGACCTGGGCCGACGCCATGGGCCTGGTCGTCCTCGAGGGGCTGGTGATCCTCGTCCTCGTCCTCACGGGCTTCCGGGAAGCGGTCTTCCACGCCGTCCCGGCTCCGCTGAAGACGGCCATCTCGGTCGGCATCGGCCTGTTCATCGCGCTCATCGGCCTCGTCGACGCCGGGTTCGTCCGCCGCACCGGTGCCGGCCCGGTCCCGGTGGAGCTCGGCATCGGCGGTCAGCTCGCCGGGTGGCCCACGCTCGTCTTCGGCCTCGGCCTGCTGCTCATCATCGCGCTGTGGGTGCGCAAGGTGAAGGGCGCGATCATCATCTCGATCATCGCGATGACGGTCGTCGCGTTCGTCATCGAGGCCGTGGCGAACGTCGGGCCGACCGTCACCGGGGTCGACGCCGAGGGCAACAACATCGTCAACCCGACCGGCTGGAACCTCTCGGTGCCCGAGTGGCCCTCCTCCCTCGACCCGATCAGCTTCGGCACCCTCGGCGAGTTCAACCTCCTGGGGTCCTTCAGCCGGGTCGGCGTCGTGGCGGCGATCCTCCTCGTCTTCACGCTCCTGCTCGCCGACTTCTTCGACACCATGGGCACGATGACGGCCATCGGGGCCGAGGCCGACCTCCTCGACGAGGAGGGCAACCCGCCCCACACCCGCCGCATCCTCGTCGTCGACTCCATCGCGGCCGCCGCGGGCGGCGCGGCAGGCGTCTCGTCGAACACCTCGTACATCGAGTCGGCCTCGGGCGTCGGCGAGGGCGCGCGCACGGGACTGGCGTCGGTCGTCACCGGCGTGCTCTTCCTCGTGTCGATCGCCGTGACGCCGCTCGTGCACGTCATCCCGAACGAGGCCGCCGTGCCGGCGCTCGTCCTCGTCGGCTTCCTCATGATGCAGCAGGTCAAGCACATCGAGTGGGACGACCTGGAGATCGCCATCCCGGCCTTCCTCACGATCATCCTCATGCCGTTCACGTACTCGATCTCGGTGGGCATCGGCGCGGGTTTCATCGCCTTCGTCGCCATCAAGCTCGTCAAGGGCAAGGCCTCGGCGGTCCACCCGATGATGTGGGTCGTCGCCGGGCTGTTCGTCCTGTACTTCTTCATCTCCCCGCTCACCGACCTCGTGTCGCGCTGAGCCGCGGCGGGACCGCCCGCCCACGTCGCACCGGTGCCGCACCGCCCCCCGGGGAGGTGCGGCACCCCTCGTGCGCCGCCCAACGCGCTCGCTACGGCGCAGGACGTGTCGCGATCACAGCACCTACTGCGCCGTAGCGAGCGATGGAGGGGGCGTTGGTCGAGGGTCTGGACGACTCGTGGAATACTTAGCACAGGTAATGACTTGTGCTAAGGAGATGGACCGAACCACGACCGAGGAGCCCGCCATGGCCGACACGACCACCGCGACGAGCCGCCCCTCGATGACGCGCACCCAGAAGGACCGCCTCACGAGCGACCTGCGGATCGCGTGCCTGCGCATCTCGCGCCGGGTGCGCTTCGAGAGCGACTCGACCGTGGCGCCGCACCAGTACTCGGTGCTCGTCCGCCTCGAGGAGAGCCCCCGCACGCCCAAGGAGCTGGCCGCGATCGAGAAGGTCAGCGCCCCCAGCATGAGCCGCACGGTCAACGGCCTCGTCGAGCGCGGCCTCGTGGCCCGGGCCGACGACCCCACCGACGGGCGCCAGGTCATCCTGTCGCTGACCGGCGAGGGCCGCGCGACGATCAAGGACACCCGCCGGCGCCGCCACCAGTGGTTCGCCGCCCGGCTCGAGACCCTCACCGATGCCGAGCGCGCCCTCCTCGTCGAGGCGACGGCGCTGCTGGAACGGGTGGCCGCCGAGTGAGCCCCACGTTCACCTCGCTCGAGGTCCGCAACTACCGCCTCTGGTTCGCCGGGGCCCTCGTGTCGAACATCGGCACCTGGATGGGCCGGGTCGGCCAGGACTGGCTCGTCCTCACCGTCCTCACGGCCGGTTCGGCGACCGCGCTCGGCGTCGTCACCGGGCTCCAGTTCCTGCCCTTCCTCCTCCTCGCCCCCTGGGCGGGGCTCATCGCCGACCGCTTCCCCAAGCGCCGCATCCTCCTCGCGACCCAGTCGATGCTCGCGGTGTCGAGCCTGCTGCTCGGCGTCCTTGCCGTCACCGGGGTCGCCCAGCTGTGGCACGTCTACGTCATCGCGCTCCTCCAGGGCGTCACGACGGCGATCGACAACCCGGCGCGGCAGGCCTTCGTCGCCGAGATGGTCCCCGACGACAAGCTCACCAACGCCGTCTCCCTCAACTCCGCCTCGTTCAACCTCGGCCGGCTCATCGGCCCGGGCGCCGCGGGGCTCGTCATCGCGTGGTGGGGCACCGGCGAGGCCCTGCTCCTCAACACCGTGACGTTCGTCTTCGTCATCGCCGCGATCCTCCGGCTGAAGACCAACGAGCTGCGTCCGGCCCCGCTGGCCCGGGGCCGGGGCGGCATCCGCGACGGCTTCCGCTACGTCCGCGAGCGGCGCGACATCCAGCTCGTCATGCTGCTCGTCTTCGTCCTCGGCACCTTCGGGATGAACTTCCAGATCACGATGGCGCTCATGGCGACCAAGGTCTTCGACAAGGGCGCGAGCGAGTTCGGGCTGCTCGGCTCGATCCTGGCGGTCGGGTCGCTCACGGCGGCCCTGCTCTCGGCGCGGCGCCAGCAGCCCCGCCTGCGCGTCCTCCTCGTCGCCCTCGTCGGGTTCACCGTCGCGACGACGCTGGCCGCACTGGCCCCGACCTTCTGGCTGTTCGCGCTGGCGCTGGTCCCCGTCGGCCTCACCGCCCTCACGGCCCTGACGACGGCCAACGCGATGGTGCAGACCCGCGTCGCCCCCGAGATGCGCGGGCGGGTCATGGCGCTGTACATGGCGATCTTCATGGGCGGGACCCCGGCGGGCGCCCCCCTCATCGGGTGGATCTCCGAGACCTTCGGCCCGCGCTGGACGATCGGCATCGGCTCCGTCGCCGTGGGCGTCACCCTCGTCGCGGTGTCCATCTGGCTGGCCCGGTCGCAGAATGTCCGGGTGAGCTACGAGTCGCAGCGCCGCCCGCGGGTCCGGGTGCGCGTGGATGCCGCGCTGCCGGACCGCGCCACCCACCCGGTCCCGGAGCCGGCCCGATGACGCCGCTGTTCCGCCGGAGGATGACGCTCGGCGTGCTCGGCGTCCTCGTCGGCGTCGCGATCGTCTACGCCCTCACCCGCTGAGTCCCGCGCTGCCGCACCGACCTTCGACAGGCCGAGGAGGTGCGGCAGGGCTCGCCCGCAGCGGCATCCGGTGACCGGCCGGGTCAGCCGAGCTGCTCGACGACGTACTCCACCGACGCGATGAGGCGGCTGACGTCGTCGGGCTCGACCGCGGGGAAGCAGGCGACGCGCAGCTGGTTGCGGCCGAGCTTGCGGTACGGCTCGACGTCGACGACACCGTTGGCGCGCAGGGTCCTCGCGATGGCGGAGGCGTCGATCGTGTCGTCGACGTCGATCGTCACGACGACCTGCGAGCGGTGCGCCGGGTCGGTGACGTACGGGGTCGCGTACTCACTGGCCTCGGCCCAGGTGTAGAGGCGGCCCGAGGAGTCGGCCGTGCGGGCGGTCGCCCAGTCGAGGCCGCCGTTGCCGTTGAGCCACTGGACCTGGTTCGCGAGCATCGCCAGCGTGGCGACGGCCGGGGTGTTGTAGGTCTGGTTCAGGCGCGAGTTGTCGATCGCCGTCGGGAGGCTGAAGAAGTCGGGGACCCAGCGGCCCGAGGCCGTGACCTCCTCGACGCGGGCCAGGGCGGCAGGCGAGAACAGCGCGAGCCACAGGCCGCCGTCGGAGGCGAAGGACTTCTGCGGCGCGAAGTAGTAGACGTCGGCCTGGCTGACGTCGACCGGGAGCCCGCCCGCGCCGGACGTGGCGTCGACGAGGACGAGCGCGTCGTCATCGGCGCCCGCCACGCGCTGGACGGGGGCCATGACGCCGGTGCTCGTCTCGTTGTGGGCCCACGCGTAGACGTCGACGCCAGCCTCGGCCGCGGCGTGGGCAGCGTGCCCGGGTCGCTCGCGATGACGGTCGGCTCACCGAGGAAGGGGGCCTTCGTCGTCACGGACGCGAACTTGCTCGAGAACTCGCCGAAGGTCAGGTGCTGGGCCCGGTCGCGGACCAGGCCGAACGCCGCGACGTCCCAGAACGCCGTCGCGCCACCGTTGCCGAGGACGACCTCGTAGCCCTCGGGGAGGGAGAAGAACTCGGCGAGGCCCTCGCGGACCTCCTTGACGAGGTTCTTCACCGGCGCCTGGCGGTGGGAGGTGCCGAGGACGGTGCGGCCGATGGCCGACACCGCCTCGACCTGCTCGGGGCGGACCTTGCTCGGGCCGGAGCCGAAGCGCCCGTCGGCAGGCAGCAGGTCGGCGGGGATGGTGATCTGGGCGTCGCTCACGAGGGGTCTCCGGAGTCGATGGGCGGTGTCGTGGTGGCGGGGGAGGCGTCTCCCGACGGCCCCGGGTCCGGCATCGTCGACGAGCCCGGCGCCTCGCTCCATCCTCACGCACCGTGACCGCATGCCGGACGGGAGGTCCACCACGTGGAACTCGTCGGGTGGCGCCCGCCCGGCCTCAGCGCACCGTGCCGCCGAGCGAGCGGTTGCTGTAGCTCGACGGACCGCCGGAGGTGAGCCACAGCGCCCCGTCACTGCCCCGACCGGCCATGAGGTAGGAGCCGTCGGCGCGCGACACGATGTCGCCGGCCGAGGTCCACACGGCCGTCGTCGCGACCACCGCCGACCCGCGCTGCACCACGGCGCGGCCGTCGGAGGCCGCCCCGACCGCCAACCGCGCCCGTCCGGGCCAGGTGTCGCCCAGCGCCCGGTCGGACCACGAGGAGAGGCCGTCGGGCCGCTGGGTCCACGTCCCGAGGGCGGCCGTCGGCGAGAAGGTCCGTTCGTAGGTGCGGCCGTTCGTACCGCGGCCGGTGACGAGGACGCGAGCTCCCGCCGGGTCGGCCGAGGCGGACAGGCCGGAGGTGAACTTCCCACCGACGGAACGCCATCCGCTCCACACGCGGGTGTCCCAGTGGTTGCGGTACGCGCCGCCGGCCGCCGACACCGCGAAGACGTCGAGGGTCCCGTCCCCCAGCGAGACGGCGTGCTGCGAGACGACCCTCCCACCGAGCTGGGTCGAGCCGAGCCGGGTGGCCCCCCGGAACCACGACTGCACGACGGAACCGTCGGACCGCCGCGTCACGAGGTCGGTACGCCCAGAGGCTGAGGACGCCGCCGAGGGCGCGTTCGTCGAGGTGACCCCGGCCGAGGTGAACCCGGACCAGGTCGCGCCGTCATCGGTGCTCCGCCGCAGCCGGACCTGGTCGCCGGTGCTGCGGATGAAGACGCTCACCGCGGTGCCGGTCCGCACGAGGCTGACCCCTGCCGGCGAGACCTGCCGGCCGGCGGTGAGCCCCGGAACGCTCGCGGTGGGGGCGATCCGGATGATCCGGTCGTTGCTGCCGTTCGACGTCGTGAGCCACAGCGCGCCGTCGGGGCCCTCCTGCGCCGTGCGGATCCGCCCGAAGCCCTCCGCCTGCGGCAGCGGGACCGTGGCGACGACCGTGCTCGCGCCGAGCGTCGGGTTCGTGCGCATCAGGGTCACGCCCTGGTCCTTGAGGACGGCGACGGCGAGGGCCCCGCGCCACGCACCCCACCCCGGGTGGGTGAGGAAGGCGGCCCCGCTCGTCGCGACGGTGGACGAGCCGGACGACCACATCGCCCGACGGGCCGACGGGTACTTCGTGCGGTCGGTCATCGGGACCGCCTCGTTGTAGCCCGGCACGGGGTCCCACCCGTAGTTGGCCCCGCGCACGATCGCGTTGACCTCGTCGTCGCGCGAGGACCCGTGCTCGACCGACCACAGCTCGCTCGTCCCCGGTCGCAGCACCAGCCCCTGGATGTTGCGGTGCCCGTAGGTCCACACGTACCGCGCGTTGCCACCCCGTGCGACGAACGGGTTGTCCGTCGGGATCGCGCCGTTCCAGCCGACGCGGAGGACCTTGCCGCCGAGCGACGCCAGGTTCTGCGGGTTGGTGCCGGTCGCGGCGTCGCCCGTGCCGACGTAGAGGTGGCCGTCGGCGCCGAAGCGCAGGCGGCAGCCCGAGTGCCGGCCGCTCGTCAGCGGCAGCCCCGTGACGACGGGCGCACCGTCGGACACCGCGGTGGTGTCGCTCGTGAGCCGCCACCGCAGCACCCGGACGTCGAGGGGGTTGCCTCCGCCGTCACGCACGGCCTGGCAGGTGTAGAACCGGCCGTTGGTCGCGGCCGCGGGGTCGGCGACCATGCCGAGCAGGCCGCCCTCGCCGGAGGCGTAGATCGACGGGAAGCCCGAGATCGTCACCCGCTGCGGGGCGGCCGCGCCGCGCTTCCCCCACACCTGGCCGGCCCGCAGGTCGTAGAGGAGCAGGTCACCGACCCAGGTGAGGTCCCACGGGTGAGCCAGGCCGCTGACGACCGTCGTCACCTGCACCGTCGGCGCGGCCGACGCCACGGGCGCGGGGCCTCCGAGGGCGACGGCGAGGGCCGTCGCCAGGACGGCGATGGACGACACGACGCGGGACCGCTGCACGCTTCCTCCCGGGGAGCGAGGGCTCCGGCCGCTCGGACCGGAAGTGCCGCGAGCCTACGTCGGGGTCCGTCAGGCGCGCGAGCGGAAGCCCGCGACGTCCTCGATGGGGCGGGGTCCGTGACCGACGTAGCGGGCGCTCGGCCGCACGAGGCGTCCGGTGCGCTTCTGCTCCAGGACGTGGGCCGACCACCCGGCCGTGCGGGCGCAGGCGAACAGCGGCGTCATCATGTCGCCGGGGACGTCGGCGAAGTCGAGGAGGACCGCGGCCCAGTAGTCGACGTTGGTCTCCATCACGCGCTCGGGGTGGCGCTCGGCGAGCTCGGCGATGGCGGCCTTCTCGAGCTCGAGGGCGACCTCGTAGCGCGGGGCGCCGAGCCGCTGGCAGGTGTCGCGCAGGACCGAGGCGCGCGGGTCGTAGGCCCGGTAGACGCGGTGCCCGAAGCCCATGAGGCGCTCCTTGCGGTCCAGCACCTCGCGGACGTACCGGCGGGCGTCGCCCATCTTCTCGACGCCCTCGATCATGTGCTGGGCCCGGCTGGGGGCACCGCCGTGGAGCGGGCCGGACAGGGCGCCGATGGCCCCGGAGAGGCAGGCCGCGACGTCGGCGCCGGTGGAGGCGATGACGCGAGCGGTGAAGGTCGAGGCGTTCATGCCGTGCTCGGCCGCGGAGATGAAGTACGAGTCGATGGCGTCGACGTGCTTGGGGTCGGGCTCGCCCCGCCAGCGGATCATGAAGCGCTCGGCGATGGTGCGGCCCTTGTCGACCTCGCTCTGCGGCACCATCGGCGTGGCCTGGCCGTGCGCCGACTGGCCGATGAAGGAGATCGCCATGACCGACGCCCTGGCGAGGTTGTCGCGGGCCTCGCTGTCGTCGATGTCGAGGAGCGGGCGGAAGCCCCACACGGGGGCGAGCTGGGCGAGCGCCGACTGCACGTCGACCCGGATGTCACCGGAGTGGACGGGGAGCGGGAACGGCTCGGCGGGCGGCAGGCCGGGGTCGAACTCGTCGTCGACGAGGAGCCCCCACACCTGGCCGAAGGAGACGCGGCCCACGAGGTCGTTGATGTCGACACCGCGGTAGCGCAGTGCGCCGCCCTCCTTGTCGGGCTCCGCGATCTCGGACTCGAACGCGACGACCCCCTCGAGGCCGGGGCGGAAGTCGGGGTCCGCGGCGGTGGCCGCGGTCGTCCCCGTCGTGGTGGTGCTCATGGGCTCTCCGATCGTCGCTCGTCGCCATTGTCGGGCGCGCCCATTGTGCACGTCATCGAGTGCGACCCCCACGGCTCGTCCTCTTCGTGGTCGTCGAGGCGGCCGTGCGGGCGGGCGCCGCCGGGGCCTCCTCGGGGACCGTGGCGCCGCCGGTGGACCCCTCGGCCGCACCCGCGGGTCGGCTCGCCCGGCGTCCCGCGGGCCGCTGGGTCGGAGCCTTCCTGTCGCGCACCGCGACGGTGGTCAGGCCCTCGTCGCGGACGTCGAAGAGGCCGCTGGCCTCGAGCAGCCGGCTCAGCTTCGCGTAGCCGTAGTTGCGGGGGTCGAACGAGCTCTGGTTGGAGATGTGGTTGCCCACGGTCCCGACGCGAGCCCAGCCGGACTCGTCGGCCGCGCTCTCGACGGCGCGCCTGAGGAGGGAGACGAGCTTGTCGTCGGACCGCAGCTGCTCCGGCGGGACGCGCAGGGGGGTGGTGTCGCTGAGGTCCTGGGCCCCGTCGTCCTCGGAGCTCTCGACGTCGCGGTCGGTGCTCGTGCGCTCGGCGAGGCGGTCGAGGACGAGGAAGCGCGAGCAGGCGCTCTGGAACGGTGAGGGGGTCTTGGCGTCCCCGAACCCGTAGACGGCGACGCCGTGCTCGCGCAGGTGCATGACGAGCGGGGTGAAGTCGGCGTCGGAGCTGACGAGGGCGAAGGCGTCGGGGCGCTGGGTGTGCAGGATCTCGACGGCGTCGACGGCGAGCGCGATGTCGCTCGCGTTCTTGCCCTTGCTCGGGTCGAACTGCTGGACGGGACGGATGCCGTGGTCGTGGAGGACGGCGGTCCAGGACTTCAGGCCCGACTTCGTCCAGTTCCCGTACGCGCGACGGATGCTCGTCTCCCCGAAGGCGGACAGCTCGGAGAGGATGACGTCGATGCGCGCCGCGCGGGCGTTGTCGGCGTCGATGAGGAGCGCGATGCGCGCAGGGGAGTCCATGTCCCGGACCCTACGCCGCCGCCGCGCGCCGGCCGGGGTGCCGTCCGGCATGATCACGGGGTGCTGCGCTCCCTCCTCCCGGACCTCACGCCGCTGCGGGAGAACGCGGAGTACCGGCGGCTGTGGACCGGGTTCACCCTCTCCAACGTCGGCTCGCAGATGGCGGTCGTCGCGATCGGCCTCCAGGTGTACGACCTCACCGACTCCACCGCGGCGGTCGGGCTCGTCGGCCTCTTCGCGCTCGTCCCGCTCGTCGTCATGGGGCTGTACGGCGGGTCGCTGTCCGACCACCACGACCGTCGGGTCGTCGCCCTCGTCGCGAACCTCGCCGCGTGGGTGACGTCCATCGCCTGCGCCGTGCAGGCGTGGGTCGGCAACACGAACGTCGTGCTGCTCTACGTCCTCGTCGCCGCGTGGAGCGGGGCCTTCGGGGTCAGCTCACCGGCCCGCACGAGCATCTACCCGCGGATCCTCCCGCGCGAGCAGCTGCCTGCGGCCAACGCCCTCGGGGTCCTCGCGATGTCGGTGGCGATGATGGCCGGCCCGCTCCTCGCGGGCCTGCTCGTCGACTGGGGCGGGTTCCGCACGGCGTACTCGGTCGACGCGGTGGTGACCCTCGCCGCGCTGTGGGGGCTGTGGCGGCTGCGTCCGCTCCCGCCCGAGCTGCACGACGAGGGCGGGACGACCCGCGCGGGGTTCGGCTCGGTCGTCGACGGGTTCCGCTTCCTCGCCACCGCGCCCAACGTGCGGATGACCTTCGTCGCCGACATCGCCGCGATGCTGCTCGCCCAGCCGCGGGTGCTCTTCCCCGCCGCCGGAGCGGTGATCCTCGGGGGTGGGGCCAGCACGGTGGGCCTGCTCTACGCCGCGGCCGCCGTCGGGGCGGTGCTGGCCACCGTGTTCTCCGGGCGGCTCGGGTCGGTGCGTCGGCAGGGCCTGGCGATCATGGTGAGCATCGTCGGGTGGGGTGTGGGGATCAGCGGACTGGGGGTGGCGCTGCTCGGCGCCGACGGGTGGCTGACCCGTGAGCAGGCGCTCGCCGGGGCACTCGTGGCGATGGCCTTCGCCGGTGGGGCCGACGCCGTGAGCGCCGTCTTCCGCACGACGATCCTCCAGACCGCGGCACCCGACCGGATGCGCGGGCGGCTCCAGGGCGTCTTCATCGTCGTGGTGGCCGGAGGCCCGCGGGTGGGCGAGCTCCTCGGCGGTGCCGTCGCGGAGCGCATCGGCGAGGGGTGGATGGCGGTGTGGGGCGGGCTCGCGTGCGTCGTCGCGGTCGGGCTGCTCGCGCTGCGCCAGCCCGGCTTCCTCCGGTACGACTCCCGGTCGCCCACCCCCTGAGCGAGGTGGGCGCCGGGGCCCCCGCCGACGCCGCCGCCTACGATCGGCCCATGAGCGAGGTGCGGGTCGACTACGACGGTGACGGGCTCTCCGAGGACGCCCTCCTCCCGACCCCGCTGGCGCAGGCGCGGGCCTGGGTCGACGAGGCCGTCGCGCGGGCCGCCGACGCGGGCGACGTCCCGGAGCCGACCGCCGCCTCGGTCGCGACGGTCGACGCCGACGGCGTGCCCAACGTGCGCACCGTCCTCGTGCGGGTCCTCGACCCCCGGGGGGTCGGCTTCTACACGGGGCGGACGTCGGCCAAGGGTCGTGAGGTCGCGGCGCACCCGGTGGCGGCGCTGTCGTTGACATGGCCCTCGATGTTCCGTGCCATCCGCTTCCGGGGGCGGGTCGAGGAGCTCGGGCGCGAGGAGGTCGCGGCGTACTTCACCTCGCGACCGTGGGGTTCGCGGATCTCGGCGTGGACCTCCCGCCAGTCCGAGGACGTCGGCTCGCGGACCGACCTCGAGGACGAGTACGCCCGCCTGGCGGCCCGGTGGCCGGACACGGGGTCGTCCTCCGACGTCCCGGTGCCCGACTTCTGGGGCGGCTACCTCGTCGTGCCCGACGAGGTCGAGTTCTGGGCCGGCCGGCGCAGCAGGCTGCACGACCGGCTCGTCTTCACCCGGGTCGCCGAGGGCGACCTCGAGGACGCGTCGGCCTGGCGGGTCCACCGGCGCCAGCCCTGACCGACCGGTCGTCGTTGGAGGCAGCGGTCAGGGCCTGCCCTGCAGGTCCTCTCGGAACCGGGTCGCCTTGCGCCGCACCGACGCCGACCTGTGGGACTGCTGCACCTCGAGCAGCGCGTCGAGGTCGCTCGCCTCGACGTGACCCTGCTGCTGGAGGGAGACGAGGGTCGTCATCGACTGGGCGGCGACGATCCAGTCGACGTCGGTCGTCGCGATGCGGGCCTTGAGCCACGCGATCGCGGTGCCGCGACGGGCAGGGGTCAGCTCGAGCTCGTCGAGGAGCTGCGCGACGTGCCACTGCACCGACGGCTGGTCACTGCGGGTGAGGACGGCGAGGACGTGCTCGACGTAGGGGCGTCCCCGCTCGGGGTCCTCGCGGACGAGCTTCTCGAACGTGTCGACCGCCCGCATCCGGACCCAGGCGTCGTCGGCCGAGATGCACGCGACCAGCTCGTCGGTCCGCGAACCGTCGGCGCGCAGCAGGTCGAGGACCTCGGACGCGCGACCGAGGGAGTTGGTCCGCCCGCCGACGGCGAGCACGTCCTCGAAGGGCTCCATCGCGTGCTGCCTCAGAGGGTCCGGTGGACCTTGTGCGGCGCGGCCTGCGCTCTGGGCTTGACGACGAGGAGGTCGACGTTGACGTGGGCCGGACGGGTCGCCATCCACACGATGGCGTCGGCGACGTCCTCGGCGACGAGCGGGTGCGCGACGCCGTCGTAGACCTTGTCGGCTCGCTCCTGGTCGCCGCCGAAGCGGGTCAGCGAGAACTCCTCGGTGTGCACCATCCCGGGAGCGACGAGGGTGATGCGCACGGGCTGGTCGACGAGCTCGAGGCGCAGCGTCTCGGTCATGACGTGGACCCCGTGCTTGGCGGCCGTGTACCCGCCGCCGCCCTCGTACGCGGTGAAGCCGGCGATCGACCCGACGTTGACGACGACGCCCTCGCCGTCGGCGGCGACGAGGGCCGGAAGGAGCGCCTTGGTCACCCGCAGGGTGCCGAGGACGTTGCTGTCGTACATCGAGCGCCACAGGTCGACCTCGGCCTGCGCGACCGGCTCGAGGCCGAGGGCGCCGCCGGCGCTGTTGACGAGGACGTGGACCCGCTCGCCGGCGGTCTCGGCGAGTCGGGCGACGTCGACGTCGGAGGTCACGTCGCACCCGAGCGCGAGGCCGCCGATCTCCTCGGCCAGGGCCTCGACCCGGTCGGCCCGGCGCGCGGCGCACACGACGCGGAAGCCGTGGTCGGCGAGGAGGCGGGCGGTGGCCGCGCCGATGCCGCTGCTCGCGCCGGTGACGACGGCGGTGCGGCGCTCGTCGCGGACGGCGTCGAGGCTGAGGGCCGTCTCGGCGAGGGTCGCCGAGGCGGACCCGGTGGAGGTGAGGTCGTCGGTGGGCGGCGTCGGGTCGGTCATGTGCTCTCCCTCGGGCGGATCGTGGTGGGGTCGACGGCGACCCACGTCGCCTCGGCCCGGGCGAGCACCTCGCCGGAGGGCGACAGCAGGGCGCTGCCGCTGAGGTGACGGCGCCCCTGGGACCCACGCTGCCACGCGAGGACGACGTGGGGCCGACCCGTCTCGGGGAGCGCGCGGATGCGCGCCGTCATCGTGCCGAGGACCATGGGCCGGCCGGCGATCCCGGCCGACCAGCCGCCGGGGCAGTCGAGGGCGGCCCACACGAGGGGGACGTCGGCCTCCTCGGGGGTCCACGTCGTGGCGTAGCGGCCGGTGCCGTCGTCGAGGGGGCCCGGTCGCAGGCAGAGGCCGTCGCCGGGGGTGCGGGCGGTTCCGCAGGAGAAGCAGGTGGGGAAGGGGTGGTCGGCCAGGCCCTCGTAGCGCTCCTCGGCGGCCCGGGCCCGGTCGAGCGACAGCGGCGCGGGGTCGGCGTCCTCGAGGTCGGGGGCCGGGGTGGCGGTGGCGACGACGTGGCCGCGGTCGAGGAGGCGCACGGTGACGAGGGGGCCGCCGTCGCCCGGCTCGATCTCGGAGCGGAGGGAGAGCGGGCGCTCGAGGGGTGGGGGAGAGGACAGGCGCACCGAGACCGCAGGGCGGCCGGGGGTCGTCGGGACGGCCCGGGCGACGGCTCCGCTCACCCAGCCGCCGTTGCCGGACTCCGGGGGGCCGCAGTAGCGGCTGGGGATGCTCAGCTCCATCCGGCCAACCTACCGACGGGTGCCGCCGGGTCCGGTCCGTCCTCCACAGGCCGGCCGCGGTGCCCCCGCCCGAGCGCACCCACCCCCGCCACGGCTGCGCGCCCGCACCCCGGGTCCCCTTTCCCGCCGGATCCCGGAACCGCCAGGTTCGCCCCACTGACGTTCTGGGGCGAACCTGTACCTTCCGGGATCCGGCGGGAATGGTGCGACCCCGCGAGGTCGGCCGGGACGCGATATCTTGATGTCAAGATATGTGGGAACGCAGCGGCGAGCGGAGGGAGGGGCGCGTGGCCGAGGAGTTCACCCTGCGGCGGATCGCGGTCCCGGCGTTCGGCCCCTCGATCATCTGGTCGGTCGGCGCGGGCGCGGTCCTCCCCGTCATCGCCCTCAGCGCCCGTGACCTCGGCGCCTCGGTCGGCCTGGCAGCGCTCTTCGTCGGCTTCTCGACCCTCTCCGAGTTCGTCTCTGCCGTCCCGGCCGGTGTCGTCGTCGAGCGGATCGGCGAGCGGCGCGCCCTCGTCCTCGCCGGAATCGCCGATGCCGCGGCCTGCCTCCTCGCGGTCCTCGCCCCCAGCCTCTGGGTCCTCGGCCTCGCCGTCGTCCTGACCGGACCTTCGGGTGCGGTCTTCCTCCTCGCCCGCCAGTCCTACCTCACCGGGGCCGCTCCGGTGCACCTGCGGGCGCGCGCCATGTCGACCCTCGGTGGCGTGACGCGGATCGGCCTCCTCGTCGGTCCGCTCATCGGGGCCCCGGTCGTCGCCCAGTGGGGCCCGCGCAGCGCGTTCGCCATCGCCGTCGTCGCCGGGCTGCTCGCCGCCGCGGTCGCGTGGGGCGCGGGCGACCTCGCGACGACGGCGGGCGGTGGACCCGCGGCCGAGCGGATGCCCGTCCTCGACGTCGTGCGCCGCCACCGGCACGTCCTGCTCACCGTCGGGCTCGGGGTGCTCGCGATCGGCCTGGCGCGATCGGCCCGCATCGTCGTCGTCCCGCTGTGGGCCGAGCACGTCGGGCTCACCGCCGCGCAGACCTCGCTCGTCTTCGCCGCCGCCGCCTTCGTCGAGGTCGTCCTGTTCTGGCCGGCGGGCACCGTCATGGACCGCCACGGCCGGGTGTGGGTCGCCGTCCCCGTCGCGGTGCTCGTCGGACTGGGCCTCGTCGTGCTGCCACTGACGACGACGCTCGTCGGGGTGGCCGCCGTGGCCCTCCTCATGGGCGTCGGCAACGGGTTGGGCTCCGGCATCGTCATGACCCTCGGCGCCGACGCCGCCCCCATCGTCGGCCGGGCCCCCTTCCTCGGGTTGTGGCGCCTGGTCTCCCTCGTCGGGCACAACGGGGCCTCGGTCGTCGTCGGCGCCGTCGCGGCCGTGGCGTCGATCGGGACGGCGAGCGTCGTCGTCGGTGTCCTCGCCCTCGCCGGGGGCGCCTGGCTGTGGCGGTGGCTGCCCGAGTTCGACCCCCGTCGCCGGCCCGCACCACCGCCGGCCGCCTGACGGCCGCTGACACCCCTGCCCACCTCGGGCCCGCGGACCGTCGCTGTCCGTGCCGCCACGTAGGCTGGGACGCGTGACGGACCTCATCGACACCACGGAGATGTACCTCCGCACCATCTTCGAGCTCGAGGAGGAGGGGATCACCCCGCTGCGCGCCCGCATCGCCGAGCGCCTGGGGCACTCCGGTCCCACCGTCTCGCAGACCGTCGGCCGGATGGAGCGCGACGGGCTGCTGCACGTCGCCGGCGACCGCCACCTCGAGCTCTCCGAGCACGGCCGGCTCCTCGCGACGCGGGTCATGCGCAAGCACCGCATCGCCGAGCGGCTCCTCGTCGACGTCATCGGCCTCGAGTGGGAGTACGTCCACGACGAGGCGTGCCGCTGGGAGCACGTGATGTCCGAGCGGGTCGAGCGCAAGATCCTCGAGATCCTCCCCGACCACGCGCTCTCGCCCTACGGCAACCCGATCCCCGGCCTCGAGGAGCTCGGCGACCTCGGCGAGCGGATCGACTTCCGCCTCGGCCTGACGACCCTCGACGACATCGCCACCGACGAGCTCGCGACGGTCGTCGTGCGCCGCATCGGCGAGCCGGTGCAGGTCGACGGCGAGGCCCTCGGGCTGCTGACGGCGGCCGGCCTGATGCCGGGCCAGCCGGCCCGCGTGCGCCGCGACGGCACCCGGGTGGTCGCCTTCCGCGACGGGGCCGCCGAGTCCACCGGCGTCTCGCTGCCGAGCGACATCGCCTCGCACGTCTTCGTCCAGGCGACCTGAGTCACACCAGGCCCACCTGAGAACGCGTTCAGGCCCGCGCGCCATCCCGGAAAACCGCAGGTCAGGAGCCTGCGGCTGGTCACCGGGCCGCGCGACGGCCTCGACACGGTCCCATTCCCCGTTACCGGAATGTGACTTTGCACCCCAGGGTGGCCTACGGTGGTCGAGATCAGTACCCGCCCCGGAAGGCAAGCCCCACCCGTGTCACGACCTCGTGTTCCCGGTCGCCGCCGTGCTCCAGGTGCCGTCCGCCGTCTCCCTGACGGGTTCTCGCGCCTCAGTGCGTCGTGGGCCGTCAAGTCCATCGCCAGCCTCGGCGTCGTCGCCGGCGCCGCTGCAGCCCTGGCCCTCCCCGTGGGCGCCGACCCCGGCGCTGCCGCGCTGAGCCTGCCCACGACGACGAGCGCCTCCCTCGAGGGCCGCGCGTCGCAGGTGGCCTCCCGCTCGGCCTCGCGCGCCGCCCAGGTGCCGGCCCCCGCCGTCTCCGCCCCCGCCGACGCCGCACCGGCCGCTCCCGACCAGGTGGGCGTCGCCGGCGTCAAGGCCGTCGCGAAGCCCAAGCCGAAGCCGAAGCCGACCGTCGAGAAGGAGTCCTCCTCGTCCTCGTCGAGCAGCAGCTCGAACGCAGGCGTCAAGGTCAGCGGTGTCGGCATCTCCGGGCGCTGCTCGGGCATCGGCCTGGTCAGCACTGCCGCTCGCCTGTGCACCGCCGTCCACGCGAACTTCAACCCCTCGAGCATCGGCGGTTATCGCGCCGGTGCCGGTGAGCACGGCACCGGCCACGCGGTCGACATCATGGTCACGGGGTCGCAGGGCGATGACATCGCCGCGTTCGTCCAGGCGAACGTCGGGACCTTCAACGTCAAGTACCTCATCTGGCAGCAGCGCTACTGGGCGCCGGGCGAGGGCTGGAGCACCATGGAGGACCGCGGGTCGCCGACCCAGAACCACATGGACCACGTCCACGTCACGGTCAACTGACCCCGCGGCGCCCAGCGCCGCGCCTCGACGGGCCCCCACCTCACGGTGCGGGGCCCGTCGGCGTTCGCGGGTCAGTCGACGTCGTGTCGGTCGAGCGCGGCCGTGAAGGCGTGGAGGAGCGCGTCGGAGAACAGGACGAACCTCACCAGGTCGAGCTCGGGCGAGGCCGCGGTGTCGGCGATGACCGCCGCGACCGCGATACCGGCGACCTCCTGCCCGTCCCAGCCGTAGACGCCGGCGCCCACCGCCGGCAGGGCCACGCTGCGCGCGCCCACCTCGCGGGCCACGGCGAGGCTGCGGGTGAAGCACGAGGCGAGCAGCACGGGGTCGGTCTGACCCCGGTGCCGGTTCGGACCCACCGTGTGGATGACGTGGCGGGCCCGCATCGCGCCGGCGCCGGTCGCCACGGCGTCACCCACGGACAGCCCGTCCGGGTGCGTCGTGCGCCGCAGCCGACGGCACTCCTCGAGCAGCGCGGGCCCGGCGGCCGCGTGGATGGCGCCGTCGACGCCCCCGCCGCCGAGGAGCGCGGAGTTCGCCGCGTTGACGACGGCGTCGACCTCCTGCGTCGTGATGTCGCCGCGAACCGCCTCGATGCGCGTCATCCCCCGAGCGTAGGGCGGGGTCGCCCCCGTTCTCACCCGCTGAGCGCGGCGACGAGGGGGTCGACGACGAGGGCGGCGACGAGGACGAGGTCGGTCGTCGTGCCGCGCGTGGACCGGAGGGGTGCGGTGAGCTCCATGGGGGCAGTGTGGCGTGTGTTCCGTGTTCGGGCGACGCATCCGTGCGGGTGACCCCATACTGAGGAGCGGCAGGGGTGCCCGAGGCCCGTAGTCCGAGAGGCGTGGAGACGTTGGTCCGCAGAACGGTGGTGTTCGCCGCTGCCTACGCGCTCGCGATCGTCGTCGGGCGGCTCACCGTGCTGCCCGAGACCGGGTTGGCGCTCTTCTGGCCGGCTGCCGGCGTCGGTGTCGTCTGGGCGCTGCGCGCTGCCACCGGCAGCGAGCGCGTGCTCATCGGCGGCCTCGTCTGGATCATGGCCACGACCGGAAACGCCGTGACCGGCGTCGACGTGCTGTCCTCCCCGATCATCGGCCTGGCCAACCTCCTCACCGTCGTCGGCACGGCCTGCGCGTACGTGTGGCTCACCGACCGCTACGCCGGGGCGAACGTCGACTGGGCCCACGGTGCCCCGCCGCTGCGCCGGCTCGGCGACGTGGTCCGCTTCCTCATCGCCGCCGGGACCGCCGTCGTCCTCAGCTCGGGCATCGGGATGGTCGCCCTCGCCGTCGGGGGCACGGCGGTCAGCGCGCAGACCGCCCTCGGCTGGGTGCTGCGCAACGGGGCGGCCGTCATCGTCATCGCCGGGACGGGGCTCGCCGTGCGGGACGCTCGCTCCCTGATCACCCGACGGCACCTCGCCGAGGCCGTCCCGATCCTCGTCGTCGCCGGGTTCGTCCTCTGGCTCGTCTTCGGTCCGGGCCGCACCGTCTCGCTCTCCTTCCTCCCTCTCGCCGTCCTCGTGTGGGGCGGCCTGCGCCTCCCCGTGCCGCTCGCCGCGCTGCACGGTGCCCTCACCGCGATCGTGACGCTCGTCCTCGTCCTCGTGACCCCGGGCGGACCGTTCGGCGACGTCGGCGACGTCGCCGGCCAGGCCCTGACGCTCCAGGCGTTCATGCTCCTCGCGACCGTGCTCACCCTCGTGCTCTCGACGACGCAGTGGGAGCGAGACCGGCTCGTCGCGGACGTCGCGGACGCCGGACGCATCGCGCGCCGCCAGGCCGAGGACCTGCGGGTCATCACCGAGACCATTCCCGACGCGCTCGTCGTCCTCGACGGCGACGGCAGCGTCGTCCTGCACAACAACGCGGCCCGGCGCTGGCTCGCCGTGGCCGAGGACAGCGCCACGGGCCGGCTCGACGCCTACGTCGCCCCGCCCCGCAGCCGGGTCGACGGCACCGTCCTCCCGGCCGGAGAACGCCCCTCGCGGATCGCCCTCTCCGGCGAGACGGTCAGGGGCCTCGTCGTCGAGGCCGACGACATGCACACCGGCCAGCCGCGCCTCGTGTCGGTCGACGCCGCACCCCTCGCGGACAGCGCCACCGACGTCCCCGACCGCGCCCTCCTCGTGCTGCGGGACGTCACCGACGAGCACCGCCGCCTCGACGACCTCCGCGGCGCCCACTCGCGCACCGAGCGCCTCATCGCCGACGCCCCGCACGGCGTCGCCGTCCTCGACCTGCGGGGGATCGTCCTCCAGGTCAACGAGTCGCTGACGACGATGGTCGGGCGCGGGGTCGACGCCGTCGTCGGCGCCCCGCTCGGTGACCTCGCCCCCGACAACCGCGACGAGGTGGCCCGCCACCTCGACGAGGCCGTGCGCCAGCCGGGGAACCGGGTCGCCGGTGAGTGGACCATCCCCGGTCCCCTCGGCGAGGAGATCCACGTGTCGCTGACGAGCCGGGTCATCACGTCGCAGGGCGACGAGGACGTCATCCTCGTCAACGTCGTCGACGTGTCCGAGCGCCGCCAGTACGAGCAGCAGCTGGCCCACCTCGCCGACCACGACGTCCTCACGGGCCTGCCGAACCGCCGACGGTTCGACCTCGCACTCGCCGAGCACCTCGACCGCTGCTCCCGGTCCGGCCCCACGGGCGCACTCATCCTCATGGACCTCGACCACTTCAAGGAGGTCAACGACACCCGCGGCCACGAGACCGGTGACGAGCTCATCGTCTCGGTCGCGGCCCTCCTGCGCGGCACGCTGCGCGAGACCGACCTCGTCGCCCGCCTCGGGGGCGACGAGTTCGCCATCCTGCTGCCGGATGCCGACCGCTCCGGCGCCGGCCACGTCGCCGACTCCATCGTCGAGCGGGTCCGCGAGAACAGCAGGACGCTCGAGGGCGCGGCCCGCCGGGTCACCGCGAGCATCGGTGTGGTGACGTTCGCGGCCGCCGCCGCCCGCACCGAGGACATCCTCGCGCTCGCCGACATGTTGATGTACGACGCCAAGGAGGCCGGCCGCGACCGGTTCGCCGTCCTCGACGACAGCAACGGCGTCCAGCCGCGGACCTTCGCCGCGATGGAGTGGAAGTCGCGCATCGAGAACGCCCTCGAGAACGACCTGTTCGAGCTGTACCTCCAGCCGGTTCTCCACCTCGACACCGGACGGATCACCGGGGCCGAGGCCCTCATCCGCCTCGTCGACCGCGAGGTCCCCGTCGCGCCGGGGGCCTTCATCAAGGTCGCCGAGCGGGCCGGTCTCGCCCCGGCCATCGACGCCTGGGTCGCCCGCAACGCGGCCGACATGCTGGCCCGCCTGCTGCGCATCGACCCCGACATCCGGCTCGGCATCAACCTCTCCGCGCACTCGATCGGCGACCCGTCGATCTCGCTGACCCTCGAGAGCCTGCTGCGCGAGAAGGGCGTCGACGCCAGCCGCCTCGTCGTCGAGGTCACCGAGACCGCGGCGGTGTCCGACGTCCGCGCCGCGCGCCGCTTCGCCGAGCCGCTGCGGGCCCTCGGCGTGGAGTTCGCGCTCGACGACTTCGGCTCCGGCTACGGGTCGTTCTACTACCTCAAGCACCTCAGCTTCGACACGATCAAGATCGACGGCGAGTTCGTCAAGGGCGCGCACGAGTCGGCTGTCGACCGTGCCATCCTGCGGTCCGTCCTGGGCATCGCGCGCTCGCTCGGCAAGCGCACCGTGGCCGAGTTCGTCACCGACGAGGGCGCGCTCAACGTCGTGCGCGAGCTGGGCGTCGACTTCGCGCAGGGCTACCTCATCGGTGAGCCGTTGCCGTTCGAGCAGTTCGTCGCGACCCACATGGGGGAGGAGCGCAGCCAGTGGCTGGGCATCCCCGCTGCCGTCCCCGACGGGCGTGCCCGCCCGGCGTTCAGCCACCCCTGACGCAGGCCGTCCCGCGCTCCCTTCCGCGGCCCTGTCAGAGCGGGATGTTGCCGTGTTTCTTGGGGGGCAGGGTGGCGCGTTTGGTGCGCAGGGCCCGGAGGGCTGTGGTGATGTTCCTGCGGGTGTTGGAGGGGGTGATGACGGTGTCGATGTAGCCGCGTTCGGCGGCGATGTAGGGGTTGGCCAGGGTGTCTTCGTAGTGCTGGATGAAGCCGGCGCGCACCTCCTCGACCGAGTCGCCGTTCTCGGCCGCGGCGGCGAGCTGGGTGCGGTAGAGGATGTTGACGGCTCCTTGGGCGCCCATGACGGCGATCTGGGCGGTGGGCCAGGCGAGGTTGATGTCGGCGCCGAGGTGTTTGGAGCCCATGACGTCGTAGGCGCCGCCGTAGGCCTTGCGGGTGATGACGGTGACCAGGGGGACGGTGGCTTCGGCGTAGGCGTAGATCAGCTTGGCGCCGCGGCGGATGATGCCGTCCCATTCCTGGTCGGTCCCCGGGAGGAACCCGGGCACGTCGACCAGGGTGAGGATGGGGATGTTGAACGCGTCGCAGGTCCGCACGAACCGGGCGGCCTTCTCGCGAGGCGTCGATGTCCAGGGTCCCGGCGAGCTGCATGGGGTTGTTGGCCACCACCCCCACGGAGCGGCCCTCGACGCGGCCGAACCCGACGAGCAGGTTGGGCGCGAACAGGGGCGCGACCTCGAGGAACTCCCCGTCGTCCAGGACCGCCTGGATCACCACGCGCATGTCGTAGGGCACGTGGGGGGAGTCGGGGATCAGGGTGTCCAGGGCGGCGTCGACCTCGGTGACGGCCAGGTCGTTGACCCCGCCGTACACCGGCGGCTCGTCCATGTTGTTGGAGGGCAGGAACGACAGCAGGGCCTTGACGTACTCGATGGCGTCGGCCTCGTCGGTGCCCAGGTAGTGCGCGACCCCGGACTTGGTGTTGTGGGTGCGGGCCCCGCCGAGCTCCTCCATGGCCACGTCCTCACCGGTGACGGTCTTGATGACGTCCGGGCCGGTGATGAACATGTGCGAAGTGCCGTCGACCATCACGGTGAAGTCGGTGACCGCCGGGGAGTACACCGCCCCACCCGCGCACGGCCCCATGACCAGCGAGATCTGCGGGATCACCCCGGAGGCGTGGACGTTGCGGCGGAAGATCTCCCCGTACAACCCCAGCGAGACCACGCCCTCCTGGATCCGCGCCCCGCCCGAGTCGTTCAACCCCACCACGGGGCAGCCGACCTTCATCGCGAAGTCCATGACCTTGCAGATCTTCTCCCCGAACACCTCCCCCAACGAGCCGCCGAACACGGTGAAGTCCTGGGCGAAGACGGCCACCGTGCGACCGTCGACGGTCCCGTACCCGGTGACGACGCCGTCGCCGTAGGGACGGTTGGCCTCCGCCCCGAACGCGATCGAGCGGTGCCGCGCGTACTTGTCCATCTCCACGAACGAGCCCTCGTCGAGCAGCAGCGCCAGCCGCTCCCTCGCGGTGCTTCTTGCCCCGCGCGTGCTGCTTCTCCACCGCGCGCTCGGACCCCGCGTGCGCGACCTCGGCCACCCGGCGCTTGAGGTCGGCCAGCTTCCCCGCCGTCGTCGAGGTGTCGATGTCCTCGGGCACGTCCGTGCCACCCAGGGCCGTCATCGGGAGCCCCCACGCCGCTCGACCGCACCGACCGCCTTCCAGGCGGCCGGGAGCAGCCCGGCCGCGAGGAGCGCCTTGAGCGCGTCGCCGAGGAGGAAGGGGAGCATGCCGGCTGCGATGGCCGCGGCGAGCGACATCCCCGTCCACGCCGCCAGCCAGGTGACCCCGAAGGCGTAGATCACCAGCGACGCGGCGACGGCCACGGCGAGCTCGCGGACCACGGAGCGGTCGGCCCCGCGGCGGGCGCCGAGGCCGGCGAGGGCGGCGGCGGCGAGGAAGCCGACGAGGTAGCCGCCCGTGGCGCCGAAGAGGACCTCGACCCCATGGGCGCCCTGGGTGAAGACCGGGAGCCCGACGACCCCGAGGAGGAGGTAGAGCGCCTGGCTCGCGACGGCCCGACCGGGACCGAGCGCGGCACCGACGAGGAGGACCGCGAAGGTCTGGCCGGTGACCGGGACGGGCGACCCGGGGACGGGCAGCGCGACCTGGGCGGCCAAGGCGGTGAGCGCGGCCCCGGCGGCGACGGTGACCCCGGTGCGGGTCAGGGCGCGGGGGAGAGCGGCCTCCGCGAGGACGGTCCGGGGGTGGGGCACGGCGAGGGTCGACATGGCGCTGCTCCATCGGGTCGGTGGTGGTACGCAGTATCATGCATCCGGCACTGAGTCCCACCGCAAGGCAGGGACCGGCGGATGAGACGGACGTCTCGGTGAGGACGTGGCCCATGACGACGGCGCGCGAGCGGCTGGCTGACGCGGCCCTGACCCTGTTCGAGGACCGTGGCTACGACGACACGACGGTCGACGACATCGCCGAGCGGGCCGCGGTCGGGCGCAGCACCTTCTTCCGGCACCACCGGAGCAAGGAGGACGCGGTCTTCCCCGACCACGACGACCTCCTGCGCCGGGTCGGCGAGCGGCTCGAGAGCTCGGGCGCGGGGACGGCCATCGCCGCGGTCACCGACGCCGTCCGGCTCGTCCTCCTCCACTACGTCGCCGAGGGCGAGCGGGCCCGGCGGCGCTACCGGCTCGTCACCGCCATCCCCGCGCTGCGCAACCGCGAGATCGCCAGCGTCGCGCGCTACCAGCGACTGTTCCGCGAGTTCATCGACGGCTGGATGGGCGACGAGGGCGGCTCCGCGCTGCGGGCCGAGCTGATGGCCGCCTCCGTCGTCGCGGCGCACAACCACGTCCTCCGTCGGCACCTGCGCGCCGAGACCTCCGACCCCGTCGCCGAGGTCGAGGCGGCGCTGGCCCAGGTCGTCGCCCTCTTCACCCCGCAGGACCGTCAGGCCACCGGGGGCACGACCGTCATCGCCCTGACCAGCGACCGGCCGATCGCCGAGCTCCTGCCCGACCTGCGCCGGGTCCTCGGCGTCGGGGACGTTGGCCCGGCCTCCTGAGGACGCGTTCCGCTCCCCACCCATCCGCTGCGGCCGGGGGGCTCCGAACCAGACAGGACACCGGAGCGGGCACGTCCGGACCACCATCACGGACGTCCCCGCTCCGGGTCCATCAGGTCCGCTCGCCCTCTGGGTGATCGTCAGGCCTTCTCGACCGCGTCGACGGGCAGTGGTGTGGACGCAGCAAGCGGGCGAGGCCCCGGCTCGAGATGAGCGGGGCCTCGCCCTCACCAGCACGGAGGCCCTGATCCCTCCGGGGTGTCACGTCCTTCCTTCCCGACCCCTGCGACCGGAAACACGCTGCGGTGGAGGGGACTCAGCGACCTCTCAGGGCGGGACGTCGTGCGGTGGACCCGTCAGACGGTGGCGCGGCGCAGTCCGAGGTGGATCGCGAGCCCGAGGACCACCGTCAGCACGGCCGGGTAGCCGGCCACGAGGGTCAGCACGTCGGTGTCGGTGAGGAACCTCCCGACCGCGGGCCAGCCGTCGCTCCAGCCGACGAGCACGACCGCCGCTCCCACGAGCAGGATGAGGCTGACCGAGAGCAGGTACATCCCTCGCGCGGCCCACCGCTGGTACACGAGGCCGAGGCCGAGGCCCATGGTGGACAGGGCGAGGAAGGGCACGGCGTACACGAGGAACTGGGCCGGCACGCTGTCGCGGTCGACGAACCCCGGGCCGAAGAAGGCGAGCCCGACGCCCCAGCCGCCGGTGGCGTCCTCGATGGCGTTGAGGACGGTGAGGACCACTCCGGCCAGTGCGGCGTGGCCGGCGAGGTGCAGGACGGTGCCCCCGAAGTAGCTCCCCCGGGTGATGCCCAGGCCGAGCATGAACGGGAAGGTCTGCGTCAGGAAGCCCATCGTCGCGAAGAGCATGACGCCGTAGATCGAGGCGAGGCCACCGGTGGTGCGGTTCTCGACGGGGATGTCGAGCAGCCCGAAGATCGCGAGGTTGACGACGAACGAGATCGCGAGGATGGCCCAGGGCCACAGGATGGCGAACGGGCCGGCGGCGAGGTGGACGCGCAGGGCCTGGATGGCGTGGGTCATGACTGGTCGACCTTCTCCCGGGTGCTGGTGGTGGCGCCCTGAGCGGGCCGAGCGGTCGCGCGGACGACGAGCTGCTGCAGCGAGACCGGTTCGAGCCGGAGACCGAGCTGGCGGGCGGCGTGGGGGTCGCTCCCGCGCACCGTCATCCGGGTGGCTCCGCCCAGGTCCTCGCGGTGCAGGACCTCGTGGCCCGAGGCGAAGGCCTCGACAGTGGCACGTGGTCCGCTGACGACGGCGGCGGAGCCACGCAGCGAGTCCGCGTCCTCGTCGATGACGATCCGGCCGTGGTCGATGACCACGACGTGCTCGATGAGGTCGGCGACCTCGTCGATGAGGTGCGTCGACAGCACGATGGTCCGTGGGTGCTCCCCGTAGTCGACGACGAGCCGGTCGTAGAAGAGCTGCCGGGCCACGGCGTCGAGCCCGAGGTAGGGCTCGTCGAAGAAGGTCACCGGCGCCCGGGAGGCGAGTCCCACGACGACGCCGACGGCGGAACGCTGTCCGCGGCTGAGCTTGCGGACGTGTTGGCCGCGGCGGAGGTCGAACTCGGTGACGAGGTCGTCGGCCAGCGCGTCGTCCCAGTGGGGGAAGACCAGCCGGGCGGCCGCGAGCACGTGGTGCACCTTGTGGTTGGACGGGTAGACCTGGTTCTCGCCGATGAAGCACACCCGGTCCATGACCGCGGTGTTCTCGTAGGGGTCCTCGCCGAACACCCGGACCCGCCCGGACGTCGCGAAGGACCGGGCGGTCGCGACCTGCATCAGGGTGCTCTTGCCGGCGCCGTTGCGGCCGAGCAGGCCGGTGATGCGGCCTTCCTCGATCCCGAGGCTGACGGTGTCGAGGGCGGTGATGTCGCCGTAGCGCTTGCTCACCGCGTCGAACTCGATGACGCTCATGCGTCCTTCCCTTCTGGTTGCCAGGCGCGGATCAGCGTGGTGACGGACTCGAGGTCGATGCCGAGCGAGGCGGCCTCGGCCATCAGCGGGGTGACGAACTCCGCCACGAACCGCTCGCGGCGGCGCTCCTGGATCCGGGACCGCGCTCCCTCGGTGACGAACATCCCGATGCCCCTCCGCTTGTGGATGACGCCGTCCAGGACGAGCTGCGTGACGCCCTTGGCGGCCGTGGCCGGGTTGATCCGGTGGAAGGCGGCGAGCTCGTTCGTGGACGGCACCGGCCCCGACTCCGGGATCGACCCGTCGAGGATGGCGCCCTCGATCTCCTCGGCGATCTGGAGGTAGAGGGGACGACCGTCGTCCATCACGGGTTGGGACCCGTCAGGTTCGCCGGTTCATTACTCATGTAACGAACCATGCAACCCCCGACCGGAGATGTCAAGCGACGACGGAGCGACTGCGCAAGAAAAGTCGAGCGGCGAGGAGGGTCCGACCGTAGGTTCGGGGCGTGTTCACCCCGGTCCGCAGCGTCACGAGGAGCAGGTACGACGACGTCGTGCTGCCGGTGCTGCTCCACCTCGAGGAGCACCTCGAGGCGCCGCTGACGCTCGCCGGGCTCGCCGCCCTCGCGGGCTTCTCCCCGCACCACTTCCACCGCGTCTTCCACCACGTCACCGGCGAGGCCCCCAAGGAGTACCTGAGGCGGCTGCGCCTCGAACGCGCCGTGTACCGGATGAAGGTCAGTCCCGACACCGTGCTGCGGATCGCGCTGGACTCAGGGTTCGCGACGCACGAGACCTTCACCCGCGCGTTCGTGCGCCGCTTCGGCATCAGCCCCTCCGAGTTCCGAGCGGTGCTCACGGAGTACCGCGCCTGCGCGGAGGACGTCCTCGGCAGCCGCACCTTCGCGGGGTTCACCGAGGAGACCCCGCTCACGCTGCGCTTCGACCTGAAGCAGGACCCGGTGACCGTCGAGCGCACGCCGGGTCGGCACCTGCTGTTCGTCCGCCATCGCGGCTACGAGCACCTGCTGGAGCCGGGACAGCCGTTCCTCAGCCTCTGGGACGGGATGTTCGCCCACGCCGACGAGCACGGCATCGACCACTCGACCGACGTGCTGATCGGCATCACGCACGACGACCCGTACGTCACCGACGAGCGGCACATCCGCTTCGATGCCTGCCTCCAGGTCAGGGGGCCCGTGGCCACGAGGTTCCCGGTGGGCTACCGCTACCTGCCGTCCCGGCTGTGCGTCACGCGTCGTCATCACGGCGGGCTGGAGGAGGTCGCCAACACCTTCGCGCGGGTGGGCGTGGACTGGCTGCCCTCCAGCGGGTACGAGCTGGCCACCGCGCCGCCGTTCGAGACCTACCACTGCGCGCGCTCGACCGACGGCGAGCTGCAGATCCGGTTCACCGACGCTTCGGTCCCGCTCGTCACGACACCAGGAGAGAGATGAAGGGATTCCAGTTCAGCGAGCACATCGCCCGAGCCCCGCACGACGTGTTCGAGGTCGTCTCCGACCCACGGGAGGCCACCGGCTTCCTGGACAACATCACCGCCAGCACCAAGCTGACCGACGGACCGATCGGCGTGGGCACCACCTTCCGCGAGACCCGCGTCGTCAGCGGCAAGGAGTCCAGCGCGGACCTGCGGATCGTCGCCTACGAGCCGGACGAGCACCTCGGGGTCAGCGCCGCGGCCGAAGGCATCACGGTGACCTACCGGTACCGGCTCGCCCCGGAGGGGGACGGCACCCGCCTGCTCTGGACGTGCGAGCTGGAGGCCGGCGGGCTCCGACGGATGATGCTGCCGGTGGTCGCGGCCATCATGAAGAAGGAGGACGGCGACCACCTGCAGCGACTCAAGGCGTACCTCGAGAGCGGCCGACCCCGCTGACCGCCACGGTGCCCCCGGCCGCGCTGCCCGCGGGCGGGGTCGGGCGATCGCCCGATGCCCGCTCCTCCCTTCGTCGAGGGAGTCCGGCCCATCGCCCGGTTATCCGGATGGTCGGACGGCGGTTCGATGGCTGGAGAGACACCACCTCCGGAAGGGCTGACCCGATGTTCGACTCGCCGCACGCGCAGTCCGATGATCCAGTGGCCGCCTGCACGGTCGACGCGGTCCATCGCCGGGACCACCACCACGACGATGACGAGGCCTGCCATCCGCATCTGGTGGAGGTCGTCCACCTCGGCCGACGAGCGGTCGCGGTCTGTCACGACTGTGGCCGGGACTCCGGCTTCCTCCCCGAGCGCGACGCCGAGGAGCTGGCCTCCGCCCACCGCCTGGAGACGCTGGGGGACGGCGACCCCGCCTCCTCCTCACAGGTGGCGTGAGGCGACCTCCCTAGACCTCGACCCACCGATCGCCGGCGAGCACCCGACCGACGGGCCCGTCGACGACGTCACCGAGCAGCGTGGCCGCCACCCAGTCAGCGGCGGACCCGTCGAACTCCCGGTGGTGGCGGAGCATGGCGTGCGTGCCGCCCCGCACGGTCACGAAGCCGACATCAGCAGCAGGACCCATCCGCCGGGCCGCGCTCTCGGCAGGTCCGATCCGGGCGATGCGGTCACGGTCACCATGCACGAAGAGGACACGACGACCCGCCGCCGACAGCACCTGCTCGTTGCGGTGCAGCCACGCTGCGAGTGCCACCACCGAGGTGACCTGGTGGTCGCCGGAGGAGAGCAGGGCGGCACGCCCCCCGAGCGAGTGCCCGACGAGGGCGACCGGTACGTGTCCTCCGAACCGCTCACGGACCTGCCCGAGCGCCCACCGGACGTCGTCGACCGGGGTGCGCTGCGTGTCCCACCCGCGGACGCTGTTCAGCAGCCGCAGCACGACCAGCCGGCCCCGGCCGACCTGCACCAGCCGGTGCGCGATGGGCACCATCCTCAGCACGGACAGCTGGGCCGGGCTCACGGCCATCGACCCACCGCGGCTGCCGCCCCCGTGGAGGACGATCGCCACCCCCTCGGGATGCGTCGGAACGTGCGCGTCGATGAGTCGGGCCGTCATGTGCTTGCCGTACCCGTGACGCGCGGCGCCCAAAACCAGGACGGGCCGGTCGCGGTCACCGGGCGCCCTTGGCGGGACCGACGGGAGGCCGAGTGCAGGTCCTCGGCGCCGTGCGGACGTGTCGGGCCGGTGATGGGTGCGCGCGTCGTCGCCTCGCTCGACGGCTCGGCGAGGAGAGCTGTTCGACTGTTCCTCGAGGACGCTCGCGCCGATGACGAGTGCCCGAGTCCGTGATGAGGGTGTCGACCTTGTTCGCGTCATGAACGTGGACAGGCCCACGAGACCGACCTTGCTGTGGTCGGCGAGGACGCACACCGACCGAGCGGAGCGGACGAGGGCACGGTTGGTCTCGGCCTCGACGAGGTTGGGCGTGGTGAGACCGGCCTCGCGGTCGATCCCATGGGCACCGAGGAAGAGCCGGTCGACGTGCAGGCCCTCGAGCGCCGTCACCGCGACCGGTCCCACCAGCGCGTCGGACGGGGTCCGCACCCCACCGGTGAGGACGACGACGTGCGCCGCTCCCTCCACGTCATGGAGCAGCTGGGCCACGGGGACCGAGTTGGTGACGACGGTGAGGTGCGGCACGTCGCGGATCGCCCGCGCCAGCTCGTAGGTCGTCGTCCCGGCGGAGATGCCGATGGTCGACCCCGGGCGGACGAGCCGGGCTGCGGCGAGGGCGATGGCGTGCTTCTCGGCGGTCATCAGGCCCGACTTGGCGCTGAACCCGGGCTCGTCGGCGGCGCGCGGGACCACGGCGAGGGCGCCACCGTGCACCCGCTCGAGGAGGCCCTCGCCGTCGAGGCGCTCGATGTCGCGGCGCACCGTCATGTCCGAGACCCCGAGCTGGTCGACGAGCTCGGAGACGCGGGCAGCGCCGAACTCGTTGACGATCGACAGGATCGCGGATCGGCGTTGGGTGGCGAGCACGGTCATGACTCCCGGATGACGGCGGCCCGGCGGGCGGGCACGGTGGTCGTGGGCCCGACGGGGACCCCTGCGACCAGGTCGTACCCCATGACGTCGACGAGACACGGTTCATCGGTGTGGTTGAGGACGAAGAGCCACGAGCCGGCCGGCCCGCGCCGCCGCACGACGTCGACGCCGGCGGGGACCGAGGCCACGGGGGCCACGCCGGCGCGCTCCACGAGGTCGTCGAGGAGGGCGCCGAGGGTGACGTCGTCGGGGAGGGTACCCAGGTACCACGCGGTGCCGTCGCCCACCGGCCGGCGGCTGCCGGCGATGCGGCCCGTCAGGGGGTCGTCGGCGTACGTGAGGAGGACCTCGACGTCCTCGTGGGTGACGCGGGCGTCCTCGCTCCAGACCCGTCCGGCTCCCGTGGCGCCGAGGTCGCCCTCGAGGGCGACCTCGGCGCCACCGGGCAGGGGGAAGAACTCCTCGACCCGGACGCCGAGCAGGTCGCGGAAGGCTCCCGGGTACCCGCCGAGACGGACGTGGTCCTCGGGGGAGGAGATGCCGGAGAAGTAGGTGACGAGGACCTCGGCGCCGCCGCGGGCGACCGAGGCGACGGAGTCCGCCACGGCGTCGCTGACGAGGTAGAGGGTGGGGACGACGACGGCGCGGTAGCGGGTGAGGTCCGCGGCCGGGTTGACGACGTCGCAGGCGATGCCCCGCTCGCGCAGCAGGCGGTGGACCGTGTGCGCGACGCTGACGTAGTCGAGCTCCGCCGAGGGCATCGCGGGACCGGCGACGGCCCACTGCGCCTCGTAGTCGAAGAGGATCGCGACGTCGGCGTCGACCCGCGAACCGACGATCTCGCCCAGCCGGGCGGCCACCGCACCCAGCTCGCACACCTCGCGGAACCGGTCGCTGTCCTCGCCGGCGTGGGGCACGAGCGCGGAGTGGAACTTCTCGGAGCCGACGCGGGACTGGCGCCACTGGAAGAAGCCGATCGCGTCGGCGCCACGGGAGACGTGGCTGAGCGAGTCGAGCACGGTCTCCCCTGGACGCTTGGCCGGGTTGACCGGTTGCCAGTTCACCGCACTGGTGGAGTGCTCCATGAGCATCCACGGCCCTCCTCCGGCCAGCCCGCGGGTGAGGTCACCGCTGAAGGCGAGTTCGGCCCGGGGGTGCTCGAGGGCGTCGACGACGTAGTGGTCGGTGCTCACGACGTCCTGGTGGGGCGCCCACCGGTGGTAGTCCAGGTGGCGGAACTGGCTGAGGGTCATGAAGTTCGTCGTGACCGGGACCGACGTCGAGTGACGGCGGATGACGTCCTTCTCGGCGAGGAAGAAGTCGAGGAGGACGTCGGAGCCGAAGCGGGCGAAGTCGAGCACCTGGGTCGGGTTGTTGATGGTGGTCGAGCGGCGCGGGGGCAGGATCTCGTCCCACTCCGCGTAGCGCTGGCTCCAGAAGGCGGTGCCCCAGGCGTCGTTGAGCGCGTCGAGCCGGCCGTACCGGCGCTCGAGCCAGCGGCGGAACTCCACGGCGCAGGTGTCGCAGTAGCACGGCAGGTTGTGGCAGGCGTACTCGTTCGAGACGTGCCACATGGCCAGGGCGGGGTGGTCGTGGTACCGAGCGGCGATGCGGTCGGTCAGGCTCAGGGCGAGGTCGCGGTAGAGCCGGGAGGAGGGGCACCAGGCCTGGCGGCTACCGGGCCACAGGGTGTGCCCGTCGCGGTCGACGGGGAGCACCTCGGGGTAGGCGGTCGTGAGCCACGGGGGCGGCGTCGCGGTCGCCGTGGCGAGGTCGACGGCGATGTCGTGGTCCGCAAGGAGGTCCATGACCTCGTCGAGCCAGCCGAACTCGTACTCGCCCTTCGACGGCTCGAGCCAGGACCAGGAGAAGACGCCGAGCGTGACGAAGCTGACGCCGGCCTCCTGCATGAGGCGCATGTCGTCGAGCCACGTCTCACGCGGCCACTGCTCGGGGTTGTAGTCGCCGCCGAAGGCGACGCGATCGGCGGGCCACGGACGCATGGCCGACAGTGTGGGGACGGATCCGCTCACTTGTCAACAAGTTCACACATCCGGTTCGGGCACGGACCTTCGACATCCCGCGCCGGGCACCAACGAGTTTGTGAGCGCTCACATGTGCTTTGTCCTGCGAGCATCCCTCTGCGAGAGCCTGAATCGGGCTCTCGGCGGCTTTCTCGGCTCTTGACACCCTCCACCGGCTCTCCCACACTCGCCGTGCACCGCCGATGTTTGATTCTGGTTGAAACTGTCAGAATCGGCCCGTCAAAGGAGACACCATGGCACGTCCGGCCCCCCGTGAGAGCCGCCTCTCGAGCACGATTCCCGCCTCCGTGGCAGGCGTGAACCGCCGCTCCCTCCTGCGTGGCGCGCTCGGCGCCGGCGCCCTCCTCGGAGGCAGCTCGCTGCTCACCGCGTGTGGAGGCGACCCCGCACCCTCGGGCTCCGGCGGCGCGACCGCCAAGGCCGGGCCGGTGAAGTTCGGCATGAACGAGGCCAAGGGCTCCGGACCCGCCTACGAGCGACTGCAGGCGATGGCCGATGCGTACGCCAAGAAGACCGGCGCCACGGTCTCCTCGAACGCCGTGGACCACAACACCTTCCAGGAGAGCATCAACACCTACCTGCAGGGCACCCCTGACGACGTGTTCACCTGGTTCGCCGGGTACCGGATGTCGCAGTTCGCCGAGAACGAGCTGATCAGCGACGTCAGCGACGTGTGGCCCATCGAGGGTCTGGGAGAGGCGTTCAAGAAGTCGGCGACGGCCGCCGACGGCAAGCAGTACTTCGTCCCGGTGAGCTACTACCCGTGGGCGGTGTTCTACCGCAAGTCGGTCTTCGAGAAGAACGGCTGGACCGAGCCCACGACGCTCGACGAGCTCAACGCGCTGATGAAGGACATGCAGGGCAAGAAGATCACCCCGTTCGCCTTCGCGGCCAAGGACGCCTGGGCCCCGATGGGGACGTTCGACATCCTGAACATGAGGCTGAACGGCTACGACTTCCACATGGCCCTGACCAAGGGTGAGAAGAAGTGGGACAGCCCCGAGGTCAAGAACGTCTTCGCGACCTGGAAGTCGCTGCTCCCGTACCACCAGGAGAACGCCCTGGGGCGCACCTGGCAGGAGGCGGCCACCTCGGTGGAGAAGCAGGAGTGCGGGATGTACCTGCTCGGCACCTTCGTCGTGGACGGCGTCTCGAAGGAGGCCGCCGAGGACATGGACTTCTTCACCTTCCCGGCGCTGGACCAGAGCATCGGCTCCGACGCCCTCGACGCCCCGATCGACGGGTTCTGCGTGGCGGCCGGTGGCGAGGAGCAGGAGTCGGCCAAGGCCTTCGCCAAGTGGCTCGGAACGGCCGAGGCGGCCGACGCGGCGAACAACGCGGCCTCCGCGCCGATGATCGCGGCCAACTCCGCCGCCAGTACGGCGAACTGATCTGGCTCGTCTTCCTGTTCGTCCTGCCGACGATCGTCGGCGTGGTGCTCGCCGTCGTCCTCGACCGCGAGATGTGGGGCAGCCGGTTCTACCAGACCGCGTTCTACCTGCCGGTGGTGTTGTCCCTGGCGCTGGTGGGCTTCATCTGGCAGCTGTTCTACTCCACCGACCAGGGCCTGATCAACGAGGTCTTCGGGACGAACGTCGACTGGTACGGCGACCCGGACGTCAACCTCTGGGCGGTGCTCGTCGCGACGGCCTGGCGGCACACCGGCTACATCATGCTGCTGTACCTGGCTGGCCTGAAGGGCGTCGACGCCTCGCTGCGTGAGGCGGCTGCGGTGGACGGCGCGAGCGAGGTCAAGACCTTCTTCCTCGTCATCTTCCCGGTGATGCGACCGATCAACCTCATCGTGCTCGTCATCGTCGTCATCGAGTCACTGCGCGCGTTCGACCTCGTGTGGATCATCAACAAGGGGCGCAACGGGCTCGAGCTGATTCCTGCAGAAGCAGTTCGTCTCGGGGCTGACGTTGGGCTCCACCAAGGGATGACGACCATCACGGCGCTGCGCGGCGGCGGTGCCCTCCTCGTCCTTTGCCAGGACGGTGAGGGCCTGCCGTCGGTCCTGCACTGGGGCGGCGACCTCCCCGACGACGCCGTCTCGGACCTGCTGTCGCTGAGGGAGGGGCCGGTCCCGCACAACGCCCTCGACGACCCCTGGGACCTCACGGTCCTCCCGACGGCCGGCGAGGGCTGGCTCGGCACTCCCGGGATCGCGCTGCACCGGGCAGGGGGTGCAGCGGCGCCCCGCTGGCGAGCGACGGTGGCGGCCGACGGGTCCCACGTCCGGGTGCAGGCCGCGGCGGCGTCCTCCGCAGCCGAGGTCCTGCTCGACTATCGCCTCGACGAGCACGGCGTCCTGCACGTGTCGTCCTCGGTGACGTCCACCGCTCCGGCGGAGGAGCCCGCCCTCGACGTCGCCGCCCTCCGGACCCTGGTGCCCCTGCCGATCCGGGCCGACGAGATCCTCGACCTCTCCGGCCGGTGGATCCGGGAGCGGCAGCCGCAACGCCACCTCCTGACCGACGGCACCTTCGCCCGGCAGGGACGGCGCGGCCGCACCGGCCACGACGCCACCCTGCTCCTCGTCGCGGGGACCGCAGGGTTCGGCTTCCGGCACGGCGAGGTGTGGGCGGCCCACGTCGCGTGGAGCGGCAACCACGAGCACGTGGTCGAGCGGCTCCCCGAGCCGGCGGGCATGCACGCGGCTGTCCTCGGAGGGGGCGAGCTCCTCGCACCGGGCGAGGTCCGGCTCGAGGCGGGGGAGACCTACCAGGCTCCCGAGGTCGTGCTCGTGTGGTCGGGCGACGGCCTCGACGGGCTCACCCGTCGCCTCGCCGGGTTCCAGCGGTCCGGAGCCGACGAGCACGAGCGACGTCCTCGTCCGCTGGTCCTCAACACCTGGGAGGCGGTGTACTTCGACACCGATGCCGATCACCTCAAGCGCCTCGCCGACACCGCCGCGTCGATCGGCGTCGAGAGGTTCGTCCTCGACGACGGCTGGTTCGGGTCGCGCCGCGACGACAAGAGAGGTCTCGGCGACTGGGTGGTGTCGCCGGACGTGTGGCCGGTCGGACTGGGCCCGCTCGTCGAGCACGTGCGCTCGCTGGGGATGGAGTTCGGGCTCTGGTTCGAGCCGGAGATGCTCAACCTCGACTCCGATCTTGCTCGCGCCCACCCGAACCGAGTCCTCGGGCCCGTCGCCGGGCCCCCTCTTCCATCACGCCACCAGCACGTCCTCGACCTCGCCGACCCCGAGGCGTACGCGAGCGTGCTCGACGCCGTGAGCCGGCTCGTCACCGAGTACGACATCGACTTTCATCAAGTGGGACCACAACCGCGATCTCCACGAGGCCGTGCGCAGCGACGGCCACGGGGTCGACCGGCCGGCCGTGGGCGCGCAGACCCGTGCCACCTACCGGCTCCTCGACGAGCTCCGGCTGCGTCATCCGCGTCTGGAGATCGAGTCGTGTTCCAGTGGAGGGGCTCGGGTCGACCTCGGCATCCTGGCGCGGACCGACCGGGTGTGGGTCTCGGACTGCAACGACGCCCTCGAGCGGGTCGCGATCCAGCGGTGGACCGGCCTCCTCGTTCCTCCGGAGCGCATGGGGACCCACGTCGGCCCTCCGCGGGCGCACACGACGCATCGCCGGCTCGACCTCTCGCTGCGGATGCTCGTGGCCCTGGGGGGTCACGCGGGACTGGAGTGGGACCTCACGCAGTGCTCGGGCGAGGAGCTCGAGGCTTTGCGGCGCTGGGCGGCCCTCTACCGCGAGCTCCGGCCACTGCTGCACGGTGGGGACGTCGTGCGGTCGGACCACCCCGACCCCTCGCTCGTCGTCGGTGGGGTCGTGGCCGCCGACCACTCGGCGGCGGTGTTCTCGTTCGTCCAGACCGTGACCGCACGGGGAGTCGCCCCAGGGCTCGTGCCGATCCCCGGCCTCGACCCGGCGCGTCGCTACCACGTCCGGGTGCGCCACGAGGCCGGGACGCCGGCGACGGTGCAGACACGACCACCCGCGTGGTACGAGGCGGCCGGAGCCGGCGGCGTGGAGATGTCGGGCGCGGTCCTCGGTTCGGTCGGGCTACCGCTGCCGATCCTCGCCCCGGCTCAGGGCTTCCTCCTTCACCTCGTGGCCGTCTGACCTCCCGGGGGAGGGGCGGTGGACGCGCGGACGACGAGGCGAGGGGGGATGAGTCGCGATGGGCAGGGCTCTCCCGCCAGGGCGGCGAGGACGAGGCGGACCGCTTCCCTGCCCAGCGCCGAGAAGTCCTGCTGGACGGTGGTCAAGGGAGGGCTGAGGAAGCCCGCTTCGGGGATGTTGTCGAACCCCACGACGGAGATGTCGTCGGGCACCCGGCGGCCGGACTGGGCGATCGCCCGGTAGGCGCCGACGGCCATCTGGTCGTTGGCGACGACCAGGGCCGTGACCGCCGGATCCGCACCGATGAGGCGGTGCGTGGCCTCGTGGCCGGAGCGAGCGCTCCAGTCGCCCTCGAGGATCGGACCCGCCGAGAGGTCATGGGTCGCGAGGGCCTCGACGAAGGCAGCTCGTCGTTCCACGGCCTGCGGCCAGTCCGACGGTCCGGCGACGTGCCCGATGCGGCGGTGTCCCAAGCCGACCAGGTGGCGGGTCGCGATCAGCGCCCCCGCCCGCTGGTCGACCCCGACCGACGCCGTGGCCCCGCCCAGGGCCCCGTCGACGCTCACGACCGGGATGGTGACGTCCGCGACGGAGGAGTCGATCCGGGCCCAGCCGTGGGCCGACACCACGACCACGGCCTCGACGGCACGGCTCACGTGGCGTTCGAGGGCGGCGGACACGTTCTCCGTCGACATCGTGTCCTGGGGGTCGAGGGAGATGACGTACCCGGCCTGGCGCGCGGCCTCGGCGACCGCGACGACCGTGCTCGCCGGGCCGTGGAACGCCAGCTCGTCGACGACGACCCCGATGACCCGGGTGTGACCGCTGGCCAGGGCCCGGGCGACGGAGTTGCGGCGGTACCCCAGGTCGGCGACGGCCTGGTGGACCCGCTGTCGGGTGTCGGGGCTGACGGTCTGCGGCGCGTTGAGCACGCGGGACACGGTCTGGTGTGACACCCCGGCGCGGCGCGCGACATCGGCCATCGTGGGGGACGGCCGCTCCGACGTCATGCAGGCATGGTACGAGGATGGCCGGTCGTCGACGGGTGGCCGGCGTGGGTCCCCGGCGGCGCGGACGCGTTGCCTGTCTCGCCGGGTTCCTTTCCGGACCGCTGGGCCGCCTCCCCATCGGACCCCGCAGCCCGGGAGGACGGTTGACCGCACTCGGTGCCGGGGTAGCGGCCGTCGGCAGAACGAACTGGGGGTTGGACACGAACGTTCGTCGGTCCAGCGCGCTCCTTCGTGGCGGGGTCGGCTCGTTCGCCCTGGTGACAGGGCCGCTAGACGATACGCATGCGCCCGAACCGACGTTCCAGCTCCGGCAGCCAGGAGCGATCGAAGGTGAGGCCGTAGTGACGGCAGATCTCGTACACCTCCTGCTCCGTCGTGGAGCATGGGTCCTCCATCAACGAGGCGATCTCTTCGAAGAGCTGCTCGAACCCCGCGGGTGAGATGACTTCGAGGATGCGAGCAGGGTCCGGGCCGGGATTCCAGAAGGTGTGGAGGACGCCGCGCGGCTTCCACACGTAGTCGCCTGTGCCGGCTTCGATCTCCCGATCACCAACACGCGCCCAGATGGTGCCTTCCAGGACGTAGGACAGCTCGTCCTCATTGCTGTGGATGTGGGGATCGACGAGGACACCTGGCTGGATGGGATGCTCGACGACAGCGAAGCTGCCACCGGTCACCTCGCCGCGCATCTTGAAGTGGACGCCGACACCACCGAGATCCACGAGTGGCCCACTACCCGCCGCCACGTGCACGTCCTCACCCTTCATCACCGCACCGTACTGCCGAGCGTGCTCTCAGAGGGATCCGGATTCCGACGCCGCAGGGTCGAACGCGGTACCACGAGCCAGCCACGGCGCCCCAAGCGGTGCATCACGTGGGCGAAGAACGAACGGAAGCGACTGCACGGCCGTGGACGGCTGGACTCACTCGCGGGTGGCGACATAGACGAGGAACGAGTCCTCAGCGGTGGGCGCGAGGTCGTTGTACTCGCCGCGCACCTCGACGTCGGTGAAGCCGGCCCGCTCGATCATCATCACGAGCTCAGAGCGGAAGTACAGGTTGGAGGTGAGCCGGTGGCGCTCCTCGGCGATCAGCGACCCGGCTCGCCATCGCGAGGCGCGGATCTCGAAGGCCACCTGCTGTCGCAGCGGGTCCAAGGCGAGCATCCGCGACTCGAGCGCGTACTCATCACCGTCTGGCCCGAGCATGCGGGCACCGTGGGGCGGTGGGGGCTCCGGCAGCTCGCCCCGCCCTCCAGAGGGCCATCGGCCCCAGTGCGTGACGTCGGAGTAGGGGACCTCGTTGTCCACCACCAAGCGCCCACCGGGCTCGAGGTGGTCGTACAGGCGGCGCAACGCCTGCTGGTCCTGTTCCCGGGTCGAGCCCAGACCCAACCCGCCACAGACGAAGACGGTCCGATACCGACGGGGCAGGTCGAGCTCGTGCATCGCCTGGCAGTGCAGGTTCGGTGACGCACCCACGGCCTCGGCCGCCTGCCGGCACAACGCCACCATGTCCGCTGACACGTCGCACCCGTCGACGTCCAGGCCGGCCTCGACATAGGGCACGAGCAGCCGACCCGCTCCGCAGGCGACATCCAGGGCTGGCTGACCTTCGTCGACGAACTGCCTGAAGTAGGCGATCTCCGGCCCCGAGTCGCGGAACAGCGACCACCATCGGGCCACCAAACCGTGGTGCCACGTCTGCGGCTCGACCGACGTCACGAGTCAGACCCTAGCCACCCTTGGGCCACCCCCGCACCGGTCACTTCCGGTGCCACAATCGGGCGCATCCGCGGGAGCACGAAGCGAGTCGAGCGACCTCGGCCCGGCCCAGCGGAGTCTGGCCATGAGCTGAGGATCCACAGCACCTTGCGATGACAGCCCGTCCTTCAACCGTTCCTCGCCGGACGGCCGAGGCGGTCATCCTCGATTCCGTGCCACGTGGTGCTGGATGACTGCCGTTCTCGCGCCACATCCTGGGCCACGGCGAAGTTGCTGGGCGTCCGGCGTGCCAGGTAGGTGCCATGTGCGCGGGCCGACGGTGTCCTCACGTGGCCGGAACGAGCGGCGCCACGCGCAGGTCCCCACGCGTCTCACGTCATCCCCGCAACGGGCGAGGAGTCTCCAGGAGCCGGCGCGCGACCCCCAGTCAATGAAAAGGTTGGGCACGCGCACCATGAGCTGGTCGACATCGTCCGGGTCGAGTCGGATGACGCGCGGTCCTGTGCGGTAGGCGCTCAGTTCACCCATGGCGATGCGACGGCGAAGGGTCCTGATGCTGAGCCCGGTCCGCTCGGCGGCGTCTGCAAGCGACCCGTACTGGCGACGGCTGGTCTGGGTCATGGTGGGCTCCTGTGCCCCCCAAGGCCGCGCCGCGGTCCTCCGCAGTCAGCCCTGACCAAGTGCGCCGACGTGCCGGTGGGTCCTGAGTGCCGGTGGTGCGTCAGTGCGCCCAGAATGACCGGAGTGCCTTTCCGCTCGGATGCCGTGGGGCCAGGCCGCCGCGAGCCAGCCGAGATCCATGGCGGGGGACCGCCCGTCCGGCAGGACGTCGGTTCTCCCGCCGCCGGGCCCGACGGGGTGCGAGGCTGGGGACGTGGACCAGACTCGTGCGGCGACCCTGCGCCGGCTCCTCAAGGGCACGCCCATCCTCGAACGCACCGCCGCCTTCGCGTTCGGCCTGCGCAGCACGTCCACCCCGGGCGGGCTGCTGCTGGTCGGCACCCCCGACGACGAGCCCTGGCATCTGGCCGCGCACCTCGGTGACGACGCGCGCCGGGTCGGCCTGCCCCAGCTGGTCCCCACCCTGGTGCGCCACCGGGTGCCGGCGGGGGCCAGGCCGCACCTCGCCGTCGGGCTCGATCGCCTGGCCGAGGCCGGCCGCTCCTCCACCGTGCTCGTCGTCGCCCCCGACGATCCGGGCGAGCAGCTCCTCGAGCGGCTCGCGGACGCGCGTCGGCGCGGTACGACCCTGTTCGCGCTCCACCAGGGTGAGGCCGAGGTGGCCGGCCTGGCCCACGAGGAGCTCGACGTCCCCGCCTTCCCCCTCGGGAGGGGAGCCACCCCCGAGCTGCTCGACGGCAGCCGCTCCCTCGAGGTCGTCCAACACCTGGTGAGCGCGACGGCCACCGACCCGCGTCCGTCCCGAGGGTGGCGCCTCGCCGTCCTGCGCGGCGGCCGGCTCGTCGGGCGCTGAACCCGCGCCGGTCCGGATGAGGTGACGTACGAGAACTCGCTGGTCAGAGCGGGTTTCGTGGGGTGCCCCCGGCAGGATTCGAACCTGCGACACCTTCTTTAGGAGGGAGTCCAGATCCGGGGCTGACTAGGCCTCTGACCTGCGAAAATGCCACTCGATGACGTCGATGGGCGTCCGGCGTGCCAGATATGTGCCATATGCGCAGGCCAGCGATGTCCTTTTGTGGCCGAAACGGAGCGGAGCCACGCTCAGGTCCCATGCCACAGGTCCCACGGCACACCGCAACGGCGACAGACCTCCAGCGAGCTGGCCCGCGACCCTTGTCAGTGGAAGTTGGGCACGCGCACCATGAGCTGGTCAACGTCGTCCGGGTCGAGTCGGATGACGCGCGGTCCGGCGCGGTAGGCGGTCAGCTCACCCATGGCGATCCGACGGCGAAGTGTCCTGATGCTGAGCCCGGTCCGCTCGGCGGCGTCTGCAAGCGACTCGTACTGGCGACGGCTGGTCTGGGTCATGGTGGCCTCCTGTGCCTCCCTAAGCCACGCACCGGCCTTCCGCGGTCAGCCGTGGGACGGTCAGCGTCAAGCCGAAACGATCAAAACTAGGCGACGAAGGCGAGCCATGCACGCCGCGTCACTTCGCCCACTGTGGGACGTGTGGCGGAGTCCCAAGGAAGCGTTTGTGCCTCTCGTGGTGCGGCCGGCCTGGCCTAAGAGCGGACTCAGTTTGTGAGCACCACAGATGTGCGCGAGATGCCGGTGAAGCTTGTTCAACGTCGGTACGGTGCCTGACACCACATCCGCAGCAACCCGGGGGCAATACATGGCCGAACAGTCATGGCACGAGGCACGCCTGATCCCGACGTCCGGCATCAGTGGAGCCGACGAGCAGGAGCGGCGGGCGACCTCGGCGCTGCTCGCCGTCCTCGGTGCAGTCCGGGAGTTCAACCGCGCGTTGCTCAAACCCCTCGGTGCGCCGGCCGGGGACGGTCGAGTGCTACATCGAGGTGCCCTTCCTGCTCGGCGACAAGAAGGTCTTCCCCGACGGCCTGATCCGTGTCTCTCGAGGCGCCAAGTCGTGGACCGCCCTGGTCGAGGTCAAGACAGGCAGCAACGAGCTGGCGACCGAGCAGCTCGAGAACTACCTGGACGTCGCCCGCGAGCAGGGCTTCGACGCGCTGCTGACGATCAGCAACGAGATCCCGGCCATCGCCGGGCAGCACCCGACCAAGGTCGACAAGCGCAAGCTCCGCAAGGTCGCGATCCACCACCTCTCCTGGTCGCAGGTCCTGGCAGAGGCGGTCATGCAGAAGGAGTTCCGCGGCGTCGCTGACCCCGACCAGGCATGGATCCTCGGCGAGCTCATCCGCTACCTCGAGCACACCCGCAGCGGGGCCCTGGAGTTCGACGACATGGGCGAGTCCTGGACCGGCGTTCGTGACTCCGTCGCGGCGGGCACCCTGCGCGCGACGGACAAGGGGATCCCGACCGTCGTCTCCAGCTTCGACGCGCTGCTGCGCTTCACCAGCCTCAGCTTGGGGCGCCGGCTCGGAACCGAGGTCGTCCCTGTCCTGTCCCGCAAGGAACTGGCCGATCCCAGCCTTCGCGCGGCCGCGCTGACTCAGCAGCTTGCCTCCACCGGTCAGCTCTCCGGCACGATCCGCATCCCCGACACCGCCGGGCACCTCGTCATCACCGCCGATCTGCGGGCCGGGCAGATCACCTGTCACGTCGACGTCGACGCTCCGCGGGAAGGCAGGCCGACCACGCGCGTGAACTGGCTGATCCGCCAGCTCAAGAACGCCCCAGACAACACCCGAGTTGAGTGCATGACCGCCCACTCGCGCGGCTCCTCCAGCGCCGAGCTCCTGCGCACCGTGCGCGAGAACCCTGCCTCGCTCGTCAGCGATCCCGCCCGCGAGATCCGTTCCTTCCGCATCGCTCGCAGCACGCCCTTGGGGACGAAGCGCGGACGCGGACGCGGAGCGTTCATCGACTCCGTCCTCACCGCCGTGGACTCGTTCTACGCCGAGGTTCTCGGCGACCTCAAGACGTGGGCAGCGGCCCCGCCGAAGCTGCGACCGGAAATCCCCGCGACTCCGGACGAGCGCGAGCCGACGCACCCGGCCAGCCTGGCCTCGACGGACTACTCCTCGCAGGATGGGCCCGATACAGCGGAAGCAGTTGCGACTGCCATAGAGCCGACGGACCTAGCGGACTGACATCTCATTTCCACAATGCGGCATGAGAGGACGCCTTTCAAGGCGCACGTCCGGACCAGAGTTCCGGCACGTATCGGGAAGGAGGTCCGGAGACCTATGTGCTGAGGTGCCACTAGTGCCGTCTGCGACCCGGAGAGCTCGAAGCGCCTCGGCCGTCTCATGAAGGAGATGGTGGTGGTCCTTAATCAATCCCGCGTCCGACCACTGATTGACCCGCCTCTTGACCAAACGTTGCGCATCCTCAACGTCAAATCCAAGCACTACCAGCCAACGCACGTCCCAAAGGAACTTCGAAATCTGCGTTGCGACGACGAGCGCGTCTGTCGTCCTGCGCAGAACCTCACCCGTGCGGCCGTGGGTGATGGCGTTGCGCAGGATCTCCACGTCCTCCGGCCAGTCGCGTCCAGCGAGGTCGCTGACGAAGTGTCCTGTCTCCGCGTCCATCCGTCTTAGGCGACCGGCCAGAGACGGGAGGTGGGCCTGCTCGGCGCCCCTGCGTGCCGCTCTGCGTCGTCTCGAGCTGTATCCCGCGGCCACGGTCGCCGCCTCAACAACGGCGGCCAATTCTTCCTGCCATGAACTAGGCACATCCTGGTGCAGGCCGGTGTCGAGTGCCTCGACTGCCTGTATAGCGTTCAAGAAGATGGTTTCGCGTCCAACAGCAACCTCAGAGGAGGCATCTGAGTACCGCTCCAACGCGTACCGGTGGTGCTCTGCTGCGTCGAAGAACGCCGGAATTTGTCGCTCGGCGTCGAAGTCAGCCAAGCGATGGCGGTAGTACAACGATGAGAGGCGCGTCGAGGATTGCGCACTTCGACTCCGATATCGAACTCGAACCCAGTCCCCTGGCGGCCTTCCCCCACCATCGGAGCCTTCAAACTCCCACGCCGTGCTAGAGACGGAGAGGTGTAGGAGAGGCGAGCGTCTCGACGTTGCAGTGGTGATCAGCAGCTGCAACGGGCGCAGCCATCGGTAGTCGAGGTCGTCCAATGAAATCGCTGTCTCGAGCCTCAGGTCAAAGCGACAGCCCGAAGTCAGCGTCCAGGCACCATCCGACTGTGACCAACCCGCGCCGTCCTGAAGCGACAGAATGCCTCCTCGGCACGCGATCGAACGGCGCTGCTTGCCCCGATGCTCCAATCGCGGGGGCTTGCCCGGGTGATCGTCGTCCAAATCGACCCATGACTCCCAGTCCGCCCACTCATCGAGCGAGCCGATCCCGAATCGCGCCTTGTCGAAAGCGAGCTCGCCCTCGGTCAGCATCAAGCCTTCGTACGCCAGCATCGCCGAGTACTCCATGCGATGAACGTCTCCCCGCATGGGGATCGTGCTATCGACGGGTCGCGCGTTGACAATGGTCACGGCCCTTCCAAGCACATTGCCGTGTAAGAGCGGGATGGAGTCCGCCCGAAACAGTCGAGGGCCGGCGGCCAGGCGCTCGTGGACGGTGATGCGCGCTGCGCCGTCGTCGTCGATCCAGTAGAGGCCCGAAACGCGCTCCTCAGGGTTCTCTGGCAACCACCAGCGGGCCGGTCGGGGCCGCCTTTCGACTTCATCTGCCATGGATCCCCCTGTGCCTAGTCTCCCGGAACCGATGATGACTGCTGACCTTCACGTCGCCGTCTCCGACATGAGGGGAACCTAGTTCAGCGTGCTGACATGGGTCGTGGAGGCCGAGTTCGGCGCGGCATATCAGTGCGTACCGCGAGTACAGGATCGACGCCGAACTTCTCGATCATGAATCGCCAGAACAGCGGAACCGCGTCAGCAATCGGTCTATCGATCACATCGTCGTGACCCGTCACGGAAAGGTGCTCGATGCGCACCAAACCCAGGGCCGGCTCGTGCAGCGATCCTGGGGCGCGCACCGCGACGACCCGTAGGGAGGTTCAGGGATCGGGGTCGGCACGACGATCAGATCGTGCATCGATGTGCACGCCGCCAATGCCTGCGTCTGATCCGAGGCCAGGACGCTCTTCACGATGTCCGACATATGCCGGAACTGCTCATGGCGTTCGGCCGTGTCTCCAAGGAACGCGTCGATCTCTTCCCAAGGTCGTTGCCGAAAGGGATAGGGCCAACCGAGCGTTCTCATGCGACCAATGATCGCAGCGGTGACCGACTGGTCGAAGCGTCAGCAGGCTGTCGCATCCTATCCGGGGCCATTGAGTGCGCCGCGAATTAGCGCCGCTACCCCGCCTCCCGACCAGGTAGTGGAGAACCCGTCAAGAATGCCTCGTACGCGTCGCGTGCGTCCTCGTCGACCTGCGGGCGCTCGTTCGAGTACCGCCCGTCCGTGCGGTCGCGCTTGGGACCAGACATCCAGAACTCCTCGCCTGTTTCGACGTCATAGAAGTTGGAGTCGAAGTTGGCCCCGGCCGTCCCCGTGACCCGAGCCAAGGTTCGTCCGTGGACCTTCGCGGTCCGCCAAGTGCGCGTGAACCGCACCCGCGCAATCCAGGCCGGGCCGCGGTCCGTGTTGTAGCCAGTCTTGAGCTGGAGGTACATGATCCGCTCAGGCATGGGGAAGAGCGTAGAGCCGGACGCCCGCTGTGAAGGGCTGATTACTCGCAACGCGGCATGTCCGGTAACAATCCGGCATGCTGCAGTCATGGATGTTTGGGAGGACGGGGGACGTCTGTTCGAGATCACCATGGCGTCGAACATCATTCGGGACGGTATGGCGCTCGAGCTGACCGACCTAGATGCGGTCCAGGGCTCGGGGCCCGCTCTCGAGATCTTCTTCTCAGACATCGACCACACGATGACCTTCTCGGCCATGCGACCTGTCGAACTCTCGATGGAGGTCCTGACGAGGTTTGTCGAGACCGCGCGCCGCCGCTTGCCCCCTGAGTGACGACCGCTGACCATGGCTACAGCGGCATGTGCGCACGAGCCTGCGGCGCAGCGGGTCCGCGATAGGCGTGTCGTCGGCCTGTTGCTGCCGGGGGCCGCGACACTCGGGTTGTGCGGAGCATGCGGAGGGCGTCGCCGGTCGCGGTCACGATTGCCGCGCCCGCGACACCGCCGAGTCCATCGACCATGTCGTCTGCCTTGGCGCGCATACTTGAGCAACTCAATCCGACCGCGTGGCTTCCCGCAGCCGTCGTTGTCGGCGATGTTGCCCTAGCGCTGGCCTACCGGTCAGCGACGGGAACTCCGGGCGCTCGGTGGCGCGAGGTCGGTGCGCTGCTTGATCGCAAACCACTTGGAGTGATCCTGGGAACGTTGGGAGCGCTAGCTCTGGTCACCATCCTTACTCAAACTTTTGGGTACTCCGCCATCCGAACGTTGGAAGGCTATTGGGGTTCGTCACGCTTGGCAGCAAGGATCGTGAACCGCGGCATCCGTCGCCAGGAACGGCGCCAAGCCGACCTCCTTAAGGCACGAGCTGCTCTAGAGGACGACGCAATAAGTCACGCTCTACCTCTCATCAAGAGTGGCCTTCACTCAAAGCCGATGGTTGCCACTGCTATCGAGTACCGGGTGACTGGGGTCGACGTCTCAGCGATCGACAAGCCCTCCCTGGCCGCCGCCGATGCCTATCTGGAAGACCGCGAGTGGGGCCCCCTCGTTCCAGCAGTGATCGCTCACAGGATCGGCGAGGTGGATCGTCAACTAGAACACTTCCCCAGAGCCGACCGCATGATGCCGACGAAGCTGGGTTTGCGTCTTCGAGTCGCTGAAGATGACCTACGGCTACCCGCCGCGGAGGGGAACCTTCGCGGCTTCGTGACCCGTAACCTGCACGCCATCGACCCACGGCTTCTGGCGGATCACGACGAGCACCGCAACCGACTGGACATGCTCGCGGTGCTGACGTTTGCGTCGCTAGTCCTTGTCCCGATCAACCTCTTGGTGCTTTGGACCCCGGTCTCAGCACCGATCCTCGTCACATTCTCGGTGGCTGCTGGACTGCTCTCCTGGTCGTCCTATCGCGGAGCCGTTGCAGCAGCCGGAGAGTACGGTCAATCGCTCTTGGCGATCGACGATTCGCTCAGCGACGACCCGGCTCGCCGCTGACCTTGGTCATTGGGCGACCGCAATGCGACTTCGCGTGCCCCCTGTCGGTGTGCCCGCAGACGTCGCAGCGCAGTTGGAGTTGCGCGGGCCGACCATTGCCTGGCACAGAACGCGGTGTCATCCCGCAAGGGTCTCGGGCCGGAATGGTGGCGTCAAGAGTGACGGATGAGCTAATAGCCGGCAGGAGCGGCTCCACGTCGGCGATGGTTCCGGGTGGCGCGGGACGTTCATGCAGCGGCATGTCCGGACGCTCGAGCGGCGGTCAGCTGGTTCTCGGCCTCTTCTCGTCCGCCATGCCGTACCTCCCCCGGGTCCCCCCTTTAGGGCGGCCGTCTGTGGTGGTCATGCCGGCAGCATCGCTGACGGATTCGCAGCTGAGTGACGACGAACGCGCACGACAGCGGGTCAGACGATCTGGGGGAGGGACTCCAGCCAGTCCTCCAACTCTGCGTGCGGCGTGCGAGGAGCGTCATTCAGTACGTGGAAGTCGAACGGCGTGATCCGACGACCGGTGGTGGGCAGCGGCAGTCGCCTCTCCAAGAGGACTACGACGGCATTCACGCGGCGCGTTTGGCGCAACCATTCGCGGGCCACCGACTCGACACCGGAAAGCGACTGCGGGTCGTCGCCCCACGACGGAGGGATCTGAAGGTAGACCAAGCCGGGACCCGCACTCGGCAACTGGCCGAGGGTGTCCTTGAGGGAGTTCAGCACTTTTGAGGCCCGGTAGTCGTCCGGCCACTCTTGCTTGGCCTTGACCTCAGCCCAAACCTCCCCCTCTGCAAAATCAGCCCGAAGGTCCGCTTGTCTACTCTCAGCTTCGGGCTGCAGGTGGACTACAACGCCACTTGAGGTGAGGTGCATGACGGCACGGAGTTCCGCCAGGACATCTACGAGCCTTCGCTTCGGCAGTTCGCGCACGTACTCCTCGAAGCCCTGCACTCCGCGTGACTCAGCGGTCTGTAGATAGTGAGCCAGCATGACTGGCCGGCGCAGCCTCTCATCCGGCCCATCCGGGCGCTCCTCGGAGTCCGGATCGCCTCCCAGCAGCAACAAGTTATTCGGGTGCCGGCCGTCCAACTCGCGTTGCATCCAGTCGAGCCCCAGATAGCCAAAGAGAACCGTCAACGCCCACTCGTAGGCATCGTCGGACGCTCGAAGCCCGCCCGGAAGGCCCGCGGCCGCGCGACGTTGCTGCTCCGGGAGCGCGGCCAGCCACCGGGTAACCGCGTCGTCCTCCACTCTGTGAGATTAGAGGACTCACCAACGAACTTCCCCGCACGCCATTCTCCGATTTTGCCAACGGTGATGCCATGGGGAGTTGGCAATACGGGCTACGCGATTCCAAGCGGACGGGCCGGAGACCGCGGAGGAGTGGGCTATGCGCGTCGATGCTGATGGTTGGCAGATCTGGACACCGGCCCCGGTGGTTGGGTGTCGGTGAACGCCTAGAAGCTCCGACGCTGGTCGCTGCGACGTGAGAGCGACGACCCTTCGCCGTGCTTGGCACTACGTTCAGGGTCCATGGGCAAGAAGAAGTCAGTAAGCCAGGAGCTGGTAACCGGTGGACTAGCCGCAGGGCTGGGCTTTGTGGTCCCGGGCGGGGCTCTCGCTAAGCCCTTGTTGGGCCGATTGGTCGACGCAATCGTGCAAGAGCACGAGCGCAACTGCTCGCTGGCTTGGGACGCCGCTACGGCCGAGTCTGGGCTAACGCGTGAGGAACTCACGGAGTTCGTCGAGGAGAACCCTCGGGGGGTGCCGATGTACCTGTCGATTCTCCATGCGGCTGGCACCAACGGCTACGAAGAGACGCTTCGGGCAATGGGCACTGCATTCGGAGCTGCCGCGTCGTCGGCGAAAGCAGGCGAGATGTCAGAGGTCGAGAAGGCCGACGTCGCCCTGAGGGCGATGTCGAGCCTCACGCCGAGTCATTTCCGAGTGCTCAAGTACGTACTGGAACACCCGCCCGAAGTCGGGCCTGACGGGTCCAAGAACTTCGTCGTGGCTACCTCCGAGGCCGATTCCGCGGCAGCAACGTTGCGCTTGTCGAGCGACGATGTCGCCCAGTACCTGTTGAATCTCGCCGCAGCGGGTCTAGTCAGGATGGTCGATGTGTTTGGCGGAACCGGCTACGAGGCGACAGCACTTGGAGTGGCCGTCAGCATCGCGGCGCGATCGATGCCTGACCGCGGGAGATGAGTGCGGTGCTATCCGTCCCCAACGTGAGCCCGACGCATCGTCAGTGTCGTAGCGTCGTCGAGCCAGGTGAGCGAGTAGATCTCCCCGAGATACTGGAACTGTCCATGGTCCCAGTCGTCCAACTCGTCGTCTAAGTCGTCCGGCAGGACGCAGGTATCGATGTCGCCGCCATCAGGCGTTTCTATCCACAACGTGACGAACTCCTGTGGTGCTGACCATCTCGTCCACCAGAGGCGGCCGCTGACGGCGGAGGAGTACTGGTCTGGCTCAACGTAGAACCGACCTCGCTGTCCCGACTCGTTGCGGAAGAGGGCTGCTCGATGGCGATACGCATCCAGCCGGGGATTCTGTACGGGCGCAGCAGGGAAGTTGGGCTTCCTTGGCATGCGTCCATTGTGGCAGCAGGCCCAAAGAGGGGGCGGCTGCATTCGTCCGCTCATCGGCATGACAGGGCGGATCGAAGCGGTCAATCCGCCGCCAAGGCTGCGCACGCGGCCACTCGGGTCGCGCACCTAATCGCCCCGCGCTGCTAAACCCCCGGCCCTCCAAGTGTGACCACGCTGCCAGAGATGTCTGGCTTCCCGGGCACGACTGCGCGCCGAAGGCCATCCCGGCGATATAGGTGGTCCCGGTAACCGATGGCAGCGAGAGTGAGATAGCCGAAGCCCGCGGCGTGAAGGCCACGAGAGAGTTCCACGGTCGTGCCATCACAGATGAGCAGCCCTGCGACGGCTTGAGTTGGTGCCGCGTATTCAGACTCGAGCAGTTCGACGTACTCGCGCAGTTGCGTCAGCGCAGCCACGCCAGCCAGGGTGGCCTTGTTTTCGATCACGAGCAAATCACCCTTGCGGAACACCTGGGTGTCTTGGGTGAACTCGCAAAGAAAGTCCAAGCGACGGTTGTTCTTGAACCGGTGCTGCGTGGCGACGACCCGCACTGGATAGTCGTCGCCCAGTGCGTGGAGGTTGTTGCTGAGCCAGGCGTCAAAGTCCTTCTCGAGGCCCGCGGCCGACACTCGGTAATCCACCCCCCAGCTACCCAAGTGCCGCCGCCAGGCCCACACCGCTAAGTCGAGCCGTTGCCATTCGTCGTCATCATCCAGAGGCACCTGCCGCCAGTCGGCGAGTCTTCGAAGCACCTTGGTGCCGAAAGCCGGAGGCCGGCGCAGGACCTCCTCGACCGTCAGTCCGATGTAGCTCGCCAATGCCTCTGGAGGTGCGGTCTTGTACCCGTTGGGGTCGGCCCAGTCGTCATCGGTGAAGTGCGCGAGGATCCCTTCCAGCACCGGATCACCGCGCATAGTCAAGTACAAGGGGCCGAGCAGGACGCTCCAGTCGTCGGCTACAAGCCGGTCAATCACATGGTGAAGGTCTCGCAACACGGAGCGCACATATGGAATGTCGGCGCCAGTATGGCGCGCTACATCAGCCACGACCGTCTCGCACTCGTCGAAATGAGCCACGAAGGTTTCCGTCATTCGAACTCCGCCGCTGAACTCATCTGCATGCCATGCCGTACTGGAACACCGTAGCTGCACCGGCGGGGCCTGGGAACGCCTTGCGCCCGACGCTCTAATCCGTCGGGGCATTGAGGTGTGTCCTATCGCCGCGAGTGATTCCCTCGTCAACCGGCGGCCGATCACCCTCCCCCTCGCCACTCGCAACGAGACACAGCAGGTGACTTTGGCACCCGACTAACCGACGCCGTTACAACGTGAGGGGTCGGGCCGTTGCCGCCGTGTCGTTTCCGGCTTCGAGTGCCGGGTAGATGCTGCCCATGCCGTTCGACCCCTTGCCCGAGACGCGCGAGGCGCTCGCCATGTTGGGGCGTGACGTCGACGAAGACTTCACGGCGCAGCTGGTCCACCGAGCGGGTCTGGTCGAGGAAGTAGTCCCGAACCTTGTGGGCATGAGCCTGGCGGCGGTCAGCGAAGGCTTCACCTTCACGGTCGTCGCCACCGACGATCGGGTCGCCCTCCTCGACGCGATCCAGTACGCCTTCGGTGGACCCTGCGTGGATGCGGCGCTGACCGACGCCACGCTGCTCAGTGGCGACAGCGAGGACGGCTTGCTCGATGAGCAACGGTGGGCGCAGTTTGCTCGAGTGAGCGCGGCGCACGGGGTGATGAGCACGTTGTCGCTGCCCATCCACGATCACGGACACGTTGTCGGGGGCGTGAACCTCTATGCCGCGACACCGAACGCGTTCGGCGGCAGGGAGGAGCAGGTGGCGCAGATCCTTGGCGCCTGGGCGCCGGGGGCTGTCCACAATGCCGACCTGTCGTTCTCTACCCGGGCCACCGCGCGCCAGGCACCCCAGGCCCTGGCTGACCGGGCCACGATGGACCAAGCCACCGGCATCGTGGTCGCTGCCCACGCGGTGGATCAAGGCCGACTCGCCAGATCATCAGCCAGGCGGCCCGTCTGGCGGGTCAGGAGGAGATCGACGTCGCCCGTGCGTTGATCCGCTCGTATGGGCTTGGTCAGGACGACACCCGGTGACGCCGTGAACATCCATACGGTCGGCAAGCCGCCCTGCGATCGGCGGCGTGAGTGGCTCGATAGCGCGCTGCAGGAGGGTCAACGTGCGGGCGGTCGAGGCGGCAGGGCGCCGGTGAAGGTCACCTCTTCGGCGACGTCGCGCAGCTTGCGGTTCAGGTCCATGCTTGTGCGGCGAAGGACCTTGAAGGCGGTCTCTTGTGGGATTCGGTGTGCCGCCATGAGCACCCCCACCGCGGTGCCGATCATCCGGCTGCTCTCGAGAGCGGACGTGAGGTTGCGCACGTCCTCGTGCCGCAGTTGCGCCTCGAGTACCAGCGCGGCGAAGGGAATGAGGAGCGAGCCCGCGGCGATGTCGTCGTCGCCGAACGCGTCGAGCTCGTCGGAGTAGAAGTTCATTCCGGCGTAGTCGTCACCGCCGAGGGGCAGCCGCAGGCACATCATCGACCGGATGCCGGTGGTGGCCACGCACCGCGGTCCGTAGGCCGGGTAGCGCGGGTCGCTGCCGACGTCGCGGGGTCACCACGACGGGTGGGCCGGTGGCGGCGTCAGGCAGGGTCCGTCGCGCAGCTCGAACTGGAGCTGGTCGAGCTCTTCGGGGACTCCGTCGGTGGAGCCGGCGTTGGTCGGCGGACGGTCGACGCGCAGGAGGGTGATGCCGACGTGTTGGGCGTGGGGCACGGCGACGCGGGCGACCTCGACGACGCCGTCGGGCGTGATCGGCCGGCCCTTGGAGGTCATCGCGGCGGCGATGGTTTCGATGTGATGCTGCATCTCCGCCACTGCCTGGGTACCGGCATCGGTCGAGGGGTCGTCCATGTCGTGCCTCTTCTCGCTCCGCATGACTTGAGCGCCCGGCGTGCTGCCAACATACGCTCCGACGCCCGACAGACCTTCAGACCGTCGCTGAGCCAAGGAACGGAGTGCCTGTACGTCCCCGGTGAGGACCAGCCCTTCGGCAAGTCGTCTCAGCTTCACGTTGTGGTTTTGGCTGGCCGTCTTCAAAGTCTCGAAAGCGTCCGCCTGGGTGCAGCGGTACTCGGCCATGACGATGCCCACCGCGGCCCGGATCGATGACGCGGGCGGACTCCAACGCCGCCTCCAGGTCTTGTACTTGCTCCGCGTGCGACGAGCCGTCGCCTTGCAGGTCGGATGACTTCGCGGTTCAGCGCGACTCGGGCCTCCAACTCGTCGATACGGCGACTGTCCTCTGCGCGCGGTAGCTCCAAGGCGGCCAACTCCACGCTGGCGTTATCGGTGTCGGGTCCGGAGTATGTAGAAATTTTGCCAAACACGTCAGCTCGTATTGGGGGTCTAAGTTTTGAGTGGCACACATCCAGTAGCCCGCTCATCGGGTTCTGTCTAAGCCGGGCGGGTTCGTCGCTGCAGCAGTGGTGTACGCCGTAAACTGCGCCACGGCGAGCCGACCACCCCGGGCTGCCCCCGAGGCCTGCACTGTTGAAGTCTCGGTGCCGGGGTCGTCGCTCTCCGGCGCACCTACCCTCACACAGCCGCTGGAATCCTGGCGTAATCACGGGCCAAGCGGCTCCTAGCCCCTTGAGCCGTCATGCTCCCCAGCGGGCGCTGGCCATTGCCGGGCACGAAGGCAGCGCGCGTTCTTTGCGTGTTTCGCGGACACCAGTGGCACCGGCTCCGCCGCGAGCGCCTGGACATGCGAGAGTGCAAGCGATGCGGCTACGTGGTCCGGCATGATGCGGACCCCCCTCGCATGATGGGGGCCGACGGCGGTCTCTGAGCGGTGGGCCCACGATGCGGTGCTGGAACGATCGGGTACTCAGAGTTGCGTCCTCCGCCTCCTGTCGACGACGGAGCCCGCGACGGGTGTGCTGGATTGGGGCAGTGCTCAAGTTGGCGAACCGCGGATTGCCGGTTAATGGCGCGCTAAATTCTCGATGTGCTGCACGGCCGAGACTTCGAGCGTGCGCAGCTCGCTGGGCTGGTTGAAGCTGCGCGCGCGGGCAGCGGTGCCGCTGTGGTCGTGGCCGGTGGGCGCCCGAGGGAGTGGCAAGTCGGCGCCCTACTCGACGACCTTGCTGAGCGGCTCCGGGTTGACGCGGCGTTCGGGTCCTACGGGCCGCGGGCGTGGCCGCCGAGGCTCCGCTGCCGTTTGCTGCGCTCCACCGGCTTCTTCGGCCCCTGTTGCGTGTAGACGACCTCCCTCCCCTCAAGCCAAAGCCCTCTCGCTGGCGTTCGGCCTCATTGACGACCGCGGATCGACGGTCGAACCTTTCCTCGTCGGCTTCGGCGACCTTGTCCGTCCTCACCACGGCAGCAGAGAAGGTACTCCTGCTGTGCCTGGTCGAGACGACGCGCAATGGGCGGACGCCGCCTCCGCTGACGCGCTACTCTTCGCAGCACGTCAGCTGCAGTTCGACCATGTGGCGATGGTCTTCGCCATGCGGGACGACCCCGGCACCTGGTTCGGTTACCCGCCGAAGGGCTGGACATTCTGCGCCTCGACGGATTGCCGGCGGAGGCCGCGCGGCTCCTCGTCGCCGAACGGGCGGGCGTGGAGCCATCGGCGGACAGTCGTCGACCGTCTGGTTGCCGAGACCCGTGGCAACCCCTGGCGCTCCTTGAACTGCCGCTCGGCGACGACGCCATCGCCGGCCGTGCGCCGCTGCCCGCCCGGCTGGGGGTGGCTCAGCGGGTTGAGCGCGCCTTCCTCGACCGAGTCAGGGCAGCCACGCCGGGTGTGCAGGCACTCGTACTCCTCGCGGCCGCTGACGACACCGGGAAGGTGGGTGTCATGCAGTCCGCCTCCACGGGCATCGGGGTCACGGATGACGACTGGCTGGCGGCGGAACGGTCCGGACTGCTTGCGGTGCAGGGAGATCACGTCACGGTCCGACACCCCTTGGTGCGGTCCGCGGTCTCACCCAGCAGCCGCCAGTCTTGAGCGCCGACGGGCACACGCGGCCGTCGCCGACTGCCTGATGGGCGACCCCGACCGCCGGACCTGGCACCTGGCACTGGCCGCAGACCGGCCTGACGAGTCTCTCGCCTCCGCGCTGGAGGACGGTGGTCACGAGGCCACTCGTGGGGCGCACCGATCTGCTTCGGAGTCCTTCACGCGGCCGCCGACCTCAGCCCTTCACCGGCCGATCGGGCACGGCGGCTCTACCTACTGGCCCGCAGCGACTGGGCGGCGGGGGACGCCGGCCAAGCGCTCGAAAGGGCCTTCGAAGCAAGGACGCTGACGGTCGACCCAGTGTTGCGTGCCGACATCGACCGCCTGCGAGGCAGGGTCGCGATGAACGTCGGCGACGCCGCGGAGGGCCACCGCATCTTCGTGCACGCGATCCGCGACGTCGCCCCCCACGACCAGGATCGGGCTCTGGAGATGGCCGTTGCCGCCGCGGTCGCACAAAGCCACGGCATCGACAGTGGCGTCCGCGTCGCCGACGACATCGTCAACGTCATCGATGTCCCGAACGAACCCGACCGGACACGGACCCTCAACGCTTGCTGGTCAGCACTCGCCACGACATCGACGGGGACCGCGCGCGTGCCCATAACCGCACACCCACGCCGCCGATGGCCGTCGCGGCCTCGTCTGGCCAGTGCCTTGCCGACCTCGACCTCCTCGGCAACCTCGCCAACGCCGCGCTCCACCTCGGCGACGAC
>CAWIAT010000002.1:0-102927 GCA_963834225.1 uncultured Actinomycetota bacterium
GAGGATCTCGCCGAGGACGGTGCCGGAGGCGATGGCCAGCAGCACGGCACCGGCCCCGAGGAGTGTGGTGATGCCTGACTGGATCGAGAGCGACCCGGCAGCGCCACCGCTCTGGGCGACGAGCTCGTAGAGGCCGCGGAAGATCGTCAGACCGGGCAGGAGCCCGAACGACGCCGGGATGACGACGACCATCGAGGGCGCGCCGAGCCGGTTGGCGACGACCCGGCCGACGACCCCGAGGGCGACCGCCGCGACACCGGTGGCCGTGATGATGCCGATCCCGAACCCGCGGTTCAGCAGCGCCGCCGTGCCTGCGGCCGCGACGGCCAGGAGCCCCGACGCGAGGACGAGCCGACGGCGGCTCTGGACCGTCACCGCTCCGGCCAGGCCCGACGACGAACGCGCCGCCCAGGGCTGCGAGCACTGCCGACTGGTCGGAGCGAAGGTCGAGGACCGACGGTGAGACGAAGTCGGACCCGACGGCCTCGGTGAGCGTGATGAGCAGGCCCAGCCCCGACGCGACGCCGATGACGATGCCCAGCAGCGCGAGGAAGACGGCGAGCAGTCGCCCGGCGCCGGTGAGCGGGAAGCCGAACAGGACGTCCTCGATGGCCGACGCCATCGTGCGCCCCGGCAGCATCGCGACGATGCCGCCGGCGACGATGAAGGCGAAGTCCCGCTCTCGCAGACCGAGACCCGCGGCGGCGCTCAGGGCGTAGACGCCACCCGCCAGCAGGGTCGCGACCCCGGCGTTGACCGCGTTGCCGTAGAACTCGGGCAGGTCGATGCGGTGGTGCACGCGGCTGACCCCGGTGACGACGAGGACCACCGCCACGGTGGCGACCGCGGCGAGTGCGGAAGCGCCGATCATCACCGCGACCGCGGAGGCGAGGACGGCGTTGGCCGCCGAGACCGCCCACGCCGGGAAGTTGCGGCGTTCGCGCTTGATGGTGCGCAGCCGGTCAGCCGCGACCGACGGCTCGATCTCACCGGCGGTCAGCTCCTCGACGAGCTGGTGGACCGCGACGAGGCGGGCGTAGTCGTGGCGGTTGCTGCGGACCACGCGCAGGAGCGTGTGCGGGCGCCCGTCGGAGCTCGTCGCCTGCACGAGGAGCGACTGGAGGGTGATGTCGACCTCGACGAGGTCGACGCCTGACGCCGCCGCCACCGCGGCGACGCTCCCCTGGACCTGGGGCGCCCCGGCGCCGCACCGCAGCATCAGCTCGCCGACGCGGACCGCGAGGTCGAGGGCGGCACGGACCTTCGCGTCCTCGGCCGCCTGGTTGGGGATCCTGGTGTAGCGGTAGGGAGTTCGGCGCAGCAGGTCGGCCATCGGCATCGGTTCGGTGGGCGACTCGCCGTGGATGAGGCGGGTGCGCCGCTCGCGGGCAGGGCGCTCGTCAGCAGCCCGCTCGGGTGCGCCGGCGCCGTCGGTGGGACGGCTCGGGCGCGGACCCGTCCGGCGCGGTCGGGGGGTCCGGGCTCCCGGGTCGGTCGCAGGGGCGTCGTCGCTCCGGTCGGGCGCGCGGCCGTCAGGACGGGGGTCGGGGGTGCTCACGGGATGCGCGCCACCTGGTCGACCCAGGCCGGGGCCTCGGCGCGCGGCCACCAGGCCGGTCCGCCCGACGCGAGCGAGGTGGCCACGAGCAGTGCCGACCCGACGAGGAGGGCGCCGGCCACGACCTGAGCGGCCGTCACGCCGGGAGTGAATCCCCGCACGATGCTGCGGCTCCCCCGGCGCAGGCTCGCCCCACCGGGCCCCCACCATGCCGTGAGGGCGGCGAACACCCCTGCGGCGGCGAGCGGGACGGCGCCGTCGGGTCGGGCCTCACCGCCGCTGGCTCCACCGACGACGAGGGCGCCGGCGAACATCGCGCAGCCGCCCACGAGGAGCGGGAGGGCGAGCGTCACGACGGCGCCCACGGCGCCGACGACGAGGTGCCACGGGCTGGCCGCCACGGCGACGGCGACGTCGCTCCCCCGCGGGCCGCGTTCGTGGCGGCGCATGACGAGGGAGGTCACCGACCGGTCAGCGGTGCGCGCCGCGACGACCCAGACGAGGAGGGCGAGCGTCGCGACGACGGGCAGCCGCACGGTGAGCCCCGCCAGCAGGGCGAGGAGGCCGAGCAGGGTGCCGGTGCGCGAGGCGCGGCCGATCCGGGGGTCGCCCCAGCCACCGTGGACGACGTCGGCGTCGGCACCGGGCACTCCGGGGGCTGCGGGAGGCGCACCCACGTGCGGCGTGAGCGCCTGCGGGGCCGGCTGGACGGCCGGAAAGGCACCCGCGGGCCGGGCCTGCTCCCACCCCGGCGGGCCTGCGGGACGCCCGGGGGCGACCATCGGCGGGGCCAGCGGGCCGGCGGCGCGGCCCCACACGGGAGGCGCCCCCGGTGGACCCGACCCGGCTCCCGCCGCGACGGCGTGGCCCGGCTGGGCCGCCAGCGCGGCGGCCCCGGCGCCGAGGACGGCCCCTCCGACGCGGGCCCCCGACGGAGGATGGGCGACGGCGGGTGGGGGTGTGGCCGGCGCCAGGGGGGCGGCAGTGCGCGCGACGGGGAGCGCGGTGGTGCGCGACGTCGTCAGGGCCTCGGTGGCCGGACGCACCCGGCGGACCTCGATCGCCTCGGTGACCGGGGCGCCGTGGGCGTACTGCTCGAGCGCCGCGACGACCTCGCCGTGGTGCGGGCGCTCGGCGGGGTCGGGCGACAGGGCGGCGTAGAGGAGCGGCTCGATCCGGGGGTCGACCGCCTCGAGGTCGGGGTCTCCGGCGGCCACCCGGGCCAGGACGGCGGCCATCGCCCCGCGGCCGAACGGCGGGTGGCCGCTGGCGGCGAAGGCCGTCGTCGCGGCCCAGCCCCACCAGTCGGTCGCCGCGGTGACGTCGTCGCCCCCGACCACCTCCGGCGCCAGGTAGCCGGGCGTCCCCATGACCAGGCCCGTCATCGTCAGGCGGATGTCGTCGGCGACGTGGGCGATGCCGAAGTCGATGAGGACGGGGTCGCCCTCGACGAGCAGGACGTTGCCCGGCTTGACGTCGCGGTGCACGACCCCGGCCGAGTGGATGGCGTCGAGCGCCTCGGCGAGGCCGGAGGCCACCCGGTGCAGCTCCGCGGGAGGCAGGGGTCCGCGCGACCCGACGTGCTCGTCGAGCGAGGGGCCCGGCACGTACCGCGTGACGATGTAGGGGGTGGGGCCGTCGACGTCGGCGTCGATGACCGGGGCGACCCGCGGGCTGCGGATCCGCCCGAGCGTCGTCACCTCGCGGGACAGCCGGGCCCGGGCGTCGGGGTCGTGGGCGATGTGGGCGCGCAGCACCTTGACGGCCACGGCGCGGCCGTGGGCGTCGAGCCCGAGGTGCACCACCCCCATCCCGCCCTCACCGAGCCGTTGCACGAGCCGGTAGGGGCCGAGGCGCGCGGGCTCGCGCTGCTCCCCGGCCACCTCGGGCTCGACGGCGTCGGCGGTCATGTCACCACGGTAGGACGTCAGTCTGGGTGCGTGCTGGACCCGGGCGGACGCCGCCGCCCCGCGCCGCGGGTGGGAACGACCAGCCGACCGCCCGGCCGAGGGTCAGGACTGGATGTAGTCGCGCAGCTGGTCGCGCTCGGCCTGGAGGTCGGTGATCCGGTTCTTCACGACGTCGCCGATGCTGATGATCGCGTGGAGGTGGCCGTCGACGACGACGGGGACGTGCCGGATGCGCCGCTCGGTCATCGCCGTCTCGAGGTCGTCGAGGCCGTCGTCGGGGCTGCAGGTGTGGACCTTCGCGGTCATGATCTGCGAGACCGGGGCGCTGAGCAGGCCGGCACCGTCGGTGTGCAGGTGCCGCACGATGTCGCGCTCGCTGACGATGCCGTGGACCGAGCTGCCGTCGTCGCTGACGACGACCGCGCCGATCCGGTGCTCCGAGAGGAGGGAGAGCAGCTCGGTGACCGTCGCGTCGGAGCGCACCGTCACGACCTCCGCGCTCCCCTTGCGCCTGACCACGTCCGAGATCCTCATGCCCCGACGATAGGGGGCCGACCGGAGACGCGCCAGAGATGGCCGCCCTCCATGGGCCCCCGCCACGCCCCGGCTGCCGCCCTCCAGTGCGTGCTACGGCGCAGTAGGTGTCGTGATCACCGCACCTACTGCGCCGTAGCGAGCGGTGGAGGGGGCGATCGAGGGGGGAGGGGTCAGCGGGGTGGCGCCGCGCCCGTGGACCCGCGGACGACGAGCTCGGGGCGGAAGACGTACTCGGCGCGGGGCGTCCCCTCCCCCGAGATCTCGTCGAGGAGGGCGCGCACGGCGGCATCGCCCATCGCCTCGACCGACTGCCGGATCGTCGTGAGCGGCGGGTCGGTGAAGGCCATGATCGTCGAGTCGTCGTAGCCGACGACGGACAGGTCGAAGGGCACCCGCAGCCCGCTCGAGCGGGCCTGGCGGATCGCGCCGAGGGCCATGAGGTCCGAGCCGCAGATGATGGCGGTCACCCCGCGCGAGATGAGCCGCCCGGCCGCCGCCGCCCCGCCCTCGAGGCTGAAGACCGTGTGGGTGACGAGCCGCTCGAGGTGGGCGGGGTCGACATCGAGGTGCTCGCGCATCGCCGCCCGGTAGCCCTGCACCTTGCGCACGACCGGGGTGTAGCGCTCGGGGCCGAGGGCGAGCCCGATCTCGGTGTGGCCGAGCTGGACGAGGTGGCTGACCGCCAGCCCCATCGAGGCGACGTCGTCGTTGGACACGAACGGGGCGTCGAGGTCGGGCAGCGGCCCGTTGACGAGGACGATCGGCAGCCCCCGGGCGCGCAGCCGCCGGTACCGGGCGGGGTCGGACGTCGCGTCGGCGTGCTGTCCGGAGAGGAAGATGATCCCCGAGACGCCGCGGTCGAGCAGCATCTGGACGTACTCGTCCTCGTGGACGCCCCCGGGGGTCTGCGTGCACAGCACGGGCGTGAAGCCCTCGGCCGCGAGCGCCGTCTCGATGACCTGGGCGAACGCCGGGAAGATCGGGTTGACGAGCTCGGGCATCACCAGACCCACGAGCAGCGCCGACTTCGGCCTGAGCCGGTTCGGCCGGTCGTAGCCCAGGACGTCGATGGCCGTGAGGACGGCCTGGCGGGTCGGCTCGGAGACCCCGGGCCGGTCGTTGAGGACGCGGCTGACCGTGGCCTCGCTGACGTCGGCCTGGGCCGCGATGTCGGCCAGGCGCGCGGACCGCGGCTCGTTCACCCGCGAACCGTAACAACGCCGCGCGAGACCGCCCTACCGCCGGGCCACCGCGCACGGCATACTGACGAGACCGCTGACACCGATGTCGGCGAGAGCTCCACCCACCTTTACGACGGATCGTCCGGCACGTTCCTGCCGGTGAAGGAAGGCAATGACGCCATGGCAACTGTCAAGTTCGACCAAGCCACTCGGATCTACCCGGGGAACGACACCCCCTCGGTGGACAAGCTGGACATCGACGTCGCCGACGGGGAGTTCCTCGTCCTCGTCGGTCCCTCCGGATGTGGCAAGTCCACCTCCCTGCGCATGCTCGCCGGCCTCGAGGAGGTCAACGGCGGCAAGATCTGGATCGGCGACCGTGACGTCACCGACCTGTCCCCCAAGGACCGCGACGTCGCGATGGTCTTCCAGAACTACGCGCTGTACCCGCACATGACGGTCGCCGACAACATGGGCTTCGCCCTGAAGATCGCCGGCGTCGACAAGAGCGAGATCCGCAAGCGCGTGGACGAGGCCGGCAAGATCCTCGACCTCACCCAGTACCTCGACCGCAAGCCGAAGGCCCTCTCCGGTGGCCAGCGCCAGCGCGTCGCGATGGGCCGCGCGATCGTGCGCAGCCCGCAGGTCTTCCTCATGGACGAGCCGCTGTCGAACCTCGACGCCAAGCTCCGCGTCCAGACCCGCACCCAGATCGCCTCGCTGCAGCGCCGCCTCGGCGTCACCACGGTCTACGTCACGCACGACCAGATCGAGGCGATGACGATGGGCGACCGCATCGCCCTGCTCAAGGACGGCATCCTCCAGCAGTGCGCGACCCCGCGCGAGATGTACGACAAGCCGAACAACGTCTTCGTCGCCGGCTTCATCGGCTCGCCGGCCATGAACCTCGTCTCGGTGCCCGTCACCGAGGACGGCGTCCAGTTCGGCAGCCACCGCCTGCCCGTCGAGCGCTCGGTCCTGGGCTCCACCGGGAACCAGGTCATCGTCGGCATGCGCCCCGAGGACGTCGAGGTCACGACGAACGAGGACGGCCTCGAGCTGATCGTCGACGTCGTCGAGGAGCTCGGCGCCGACGCGTACGTCTACGCGACGCCGGCGAGCGAGAACGTCAAGCTGCACGGTGGCGACGACGGCCTCGCGAAGCCCTTCATCGCCCGCGTCGACGGCCGCAAGGTCCCCGACAAGGGATCGAAGATCTTCGTCTACCCGAACCCGAGCCACATGCACGTGTTCGACGCGGAGTCCGGCGCCCGCCTCGGCTGACGCCCACCCGCACGACGGCGACGCCCCGGACGACTCTCGTCCGGGGCGTCGCCGCGTGTGGACGCCGTTCCGCCCGAGCCCCGACTGCGAGAGGCTGGGCCCATGGCCCTCGAGATCACCGCCGCCCGGCCGGACCCGGCCCTGCTCGACCTGCCGTGGCGGGTCCCCCTCGAGGAGTGGCCCGAGGAGCTCTTCGCGGCCCTCCCCCGCGGCATCTCCCGACACGTCGTGCGCTTCGTGCGTCTCTCCGGACGGGTGCTGGCGTTCAAGGAGATCAAGGCCGACATCGCCCGCCGCGAGTACGAGATGCTGCGCAACCTCAACCGGCTGCGGATGCCGTGCGTCGAGCCGTTCGGGGTCGTCAGCGGCCGGATCGGCACCGACGGTGAGCCGCTCGACGCCGTCCTCATCACCCGGCACCTGCAGTTCTCGCTGCCCTACCGGGCGCTGTACAGCCAGTCGCTGCGCCCCGGGACCGCCACCCGCCTCATCGACGCCCTCGCCGTCCTCCTCGTCCGCCTCCACCTCTCCGGGTTCTGGTGGGGCGACGTCTCGCTGTCGAACACCCTGTTCCGCCGTGATGCCGGGGCGTTCGCGGCGTACCTCGTCGACGCCGAGACCGGCGAGCTGCGCGACACCCTGAGCACCGGCCAGCGCGAGCACGACCTCGAGATCGCGCGGGTCAACATCGCCGGCGAGCTGATGGACCTCGAGGCCGGCGGCATGCTCCAGGAGGAGCGCGACCCCATCGAGATCAGCGAGCAGATCGTCATCCGCTACCGCGAGCTGTGGGACGAGCTCACCAGCTCCGAGATGATCGACGACACGGAGCGGTGGCGCGTCGAGGACCGGATCCGGCGGCTCAACGTGCTCGGGTTCGACGTCGACGAGCTGGAGATCACCACCGACATCGACGGGGCGTCGCTGCGCCTGCAGCCCAAGGTCGTCGATGCCGGGCACCACTCCCGGCGGCTGCTGCGGCTCACCGGGCTCGACGTCCGCGAGAACCAGGCGCGCCGCCTCCTCAACGACCTCGACGCGTACACCGCGGGGACCGGCCGTCAGGGCGACGACGAGGAGATCGTCGCGCACGACTGGCTGACCCGGATCTACGAGCCGGTGACCCGCCGGGTCCCGCGCGAGCTCACCGGCAAGCTCGAGGCCGCCGAGGTCTTCCACGAGGTCCTCGAGCACCGGTGGTACCTCGCCGAGCGGGCCCAGCGCGACGTCGCCATCGAGGACGCCATCGCCGACTACGTGTCCTCGGTGCTGCCCGGCAAGCCGTTCGAGGAGTCGGTCGTCGGGGTCGACACCCGGGAGATGCCGGTCATCGCCGAGCGTCCCGCCCGGTCCTAGGATCGGGGTCGAACCGACCACGACCCGGGGGACGACGATGACCGACCAGCCGCAGGACCCGACGCCCGAGCAGGGCCGGCCCGAGCAGCCCGCGCAGCCACCGGTCCCGCCGCAGCCGCCGGCCGCGCCGCAGGCCGCGGCGTCGGGCGAGCAGCCCTCGCCCGTACGCCCAGCAGCCCGCTCCCTACGGTCAGCAGCCCGGGTACGGGCAGCAGCCGGGCTCCTACGGGCAGCAGCCGGGCTCCGGGCAGCAGCCCCCGCCCAACCCGTACGGCGGTTACGGTGCGGCACCGGCCTACGCCGGCGCGCGCCCCACCCACCCGGGATCGATCGGCTTCGTCGAGGCGAGCTTCGGCCAGGTCGCCGGCTTCGGGCAGCGCGTCGTCGCCCTCCTCATCGACACCGCGATCAGCCTGGTCTCGTTCATCCCGCTGTTGGTCTCGATCCCGCTGTTCGTCGCCGGAGCCCCGAGCCGCAGCGGGTACGACGAGTACGGCTACCCCGTGATGGGCGAGTCCGACCCGGGCCTGCTCACCGCCGGGTTCGTCGTCCTCGGCCTCGGCATCCTGCTCGCCATCGCGGTGAACCTCTGGAACCGCGTGTTCCGGATGGGCCGCACCGGCCAGAGCATCGGGAAGTCGGTCGTCGGCCTCCGGCTCATCCACGCCCAGACGGGTCAGCCCATCGGCGCGGGGATGTGCTTCGTGCGCGAGCTCATGAGCGCCATCATCAACCAGGTCGTCTACCTGTCCTACCTCTGGATGCTCTGGGACACCGACAAGCAGACCCTCGCCGACAAGGTCGTCAGCTCGACGGTCGTCGTCGTGCCGAAGGGCTGAGCCGCCAGGGGCCCGGGGGCTTGGGCGTCACCCGCTCAGACGGGTGAGGCCCAGCTCCAGCCGGGGACGTTGCGGGCGACCGTCCACACGACGAAGCTCACGCCGAGGAACCACGGCATCCACCGCGGCGGGTCCCAGCGCAGGGGGCGATCCTGCCAGCGGGCGCGCACCCACACGGCGAAGAGCAGCGCGACCCCGAGGTAGAGCAGGGGCGCGAGCGGGTTGCGGGCGACGGCCCCCACGACGTCGAGGTGGGCGAGGTCGTGCGTCGCGCGCAGCATCCCGCACCCGGGGCAGTAGACCCCGGCGAGGGCGAAGGTGGGGCACAGCGGGTAGTGCCCGGGCTCGTTGGGGTCGACGGCCCACACGTAGGCGGTCCCCGCGGCGACGGTCGCGGCGACGACCCCCGGACGCACGAGGCGGCGCCACCGCGACCCGGAGGTCGAGGGTGGCGCCGCCTCGTGGTGGTCCAGGAGCGTCACGTCACATGGACGAGGAGTCGGGCGAGATGGCGGCGAGGCCACCCAGGAAGAGGAACCAGATGACGGTGAGGACGAGCAGCACCATGGCGATGATGCCGAGGATCCGGCCGATCTGGACGAGCTGGCGGTTGCTGTAGCGACCCGGCTGCGCGTCGATCTCCTTGAGGGCGTTGTTGCCCATCACGAAGGCGGCGATGCCGAGCGGCGAGCAGCAGACGAGCCCGAGGATGCCGAGGATGAGGACGGTCATCCCCTTCGGGTGCTCGATCTGGCCGCCGCCACCCATGGGCGGCGGAGGAGCGGAGTAGCCGCCACCGTCACCGGGGGGCGGGGGGTAGCCGCCACCGCCACCGGGCGGCGGGGGCGGCGGCGGGGTCGAGCCGTAGTCAGACATGTGTTCCCTCTCTCGACGTTCAGCGGGGACGTCGGTCCCCCAACGGCCGGACACGTCCGGCGGGGCGATCCTTCCACAGGCGACAGCCGCGATGCGCGCAATCGGGCCGCTCCGCGGGGTGCGTCGAGCGGGCAGCACCGCCCACCCTCGGGCGACCGGCCACCAGGGGATCAGCGGCGACGGCGCCGGGCGACCTCGTACAGGGTGACGCCGGTGGCGATGCCCGCGTTGAGCGACTCGACCGCCGAGCTCATCGGCACCGAGACGATCTGGTCGCAGGTCTCGCGGACGAGTCGCGACAGACCCTTGCCCTCGGAGCCGACGACGACGACGAGCGGCTCGGAGGCGAGCTCGAGGTCGGGCAGCTCGACGTCACCGTCCATGTCGAGGCCGATGACGAAGAAGCCCGCCTTGCGGTACTCCTCGAGGGCCCGGGTGAGGTTGGTCGCCTGGGCCACGGGGATGCGAGCGGCCGCCCCGGCGGAGGTCTTCCAGGCGGACGCCGTCATCCCCACCGAGCGGCGGGCCGGGACGACGACGCCGTGGCCGCCGAACGCCGCGACCGAGCGCACGATGGCGCCGAGGTTGCGGGGGTCGGTGATGCCGTCGAGCGCGACGACGAGCGGGATGCCGGGCATCTCGGGGTCGACGAGGTCGCTCGGGTGGGCGTACTCGTAGGGAGGCACCTGGAGCGCGAGGCCCTGGTGGACGGCACCGTCGGTGAGCCGGTCGAGCTCACCGCGCGGCGTCTCGAGCACGGGGATGGAGCGCTCGGTCGCGATCTTGAGCGCCTCGCGGACCCGGTCGTCGGAGTCGATCCGGCCGGCGACGTACATCGTCGTGGCGGGGACGTCGGCGCGCAGTGCCTCGAGGACGGAGTTGCGCCCCGTGACGATCTCGCTGCTCGCCTTGTTCTTGCGGGTGCTCGTGCGACCGGCGTGGCCACGACCTCCGGCGCCCCCGCCCTCACGGCGCTCGGCGGCCTTGGCGCCCTGGTGGGCCTTGTGGTTCGGGCGGTCTGCGGCCTTGGGGGTCGGACCCTTGCCCTCGAGGCCGCGACGGCGCTGGCCGCCGGACCCGACGGTGGGGCCCTTCTTGCTGCCCTTGCGGATCGCTCCGCGGCGCTGGCTGTTTCCGGGCATGTCAGTCCTGCTCTCGGTTGGTCCGCTGCAGGGACCATCGGGCCCCGGCTGCGGTGTCCTCCAACGCGATCCCGGCGGCGGTCAGCTCGTCGCGGATGGCGTCTGCGGACTCGTAGTCACGTGCTGCCCGGGCATGGGCCCGGGCCTTGAGTCGCTCCTGCACCAGGGCGTCGAGCGCGGTGAGCGCGTCGCCGGCCGAGGAGTCCCCCGCGGACCACGCGGGGTCGAGCGGGTTGATGCCGAGCACGTCGGTCATCGCGATGACGGTGCGGGCGATGGCGGCGGCGTCGTCGCGGTCGCCGTCCTGGAGGGCGGTGTTGCCGGTGCGGACGGCCTCGTGGATGACGGCGAGGGCGCCGGAGACCCCGAGGTCGTCGTCCATCGACTCGCGGAACTCAGCGGGGAGCTCCTCGTCGCCGACCGGGACAGCGGTCGTGACCCCCGGGAGGGCGCGGCGGAGGAAGCCCTCGACCCGCTCGACGGCGGTGTCGGACTCCTCGATCGAGCCCTCGTGGAACTCGATCATCGAGCGGTAGTGCGCCGCCGTGAGGTAGTAGCGCACGGCGAGCGGGCGGTGCTCCTTGACGACCTCGCTGACGCGCAGCGAGTTGCCGAGCGACTTGCTCATCTTCTCGCCGCCCATCGTCACCCAGGCGTTGTGCAGCCAGTAGCCGGCGAAGCCGAGGCCGGCCGCGCGCGACTGGGCCATCTCGTTCTCGTGGTGCGGGAAGCGCAGGTCGACCCCGCCGCCGTGGACGTCGAAGGTGTCGCCGAGGTACTTGCGGGCCATCGCGGAGCACTCGAGGTGCCAGCCGGGGCGTCCCGTGCCGAACGGGGTCGGCCAGCTCGCGGTCTCGGGCTCGCCGGCCTTGCGGCCCTTCCAGAGGGCGAAGTCGCGCGGGTCGCGCTTGCCGCGCGGGTCGGCGTCCTCGGCGTCGACCATGTCGTCGAGCTTCTGGTGGGTCAGCTCGCCGTAGGTGGGCCAGCTGCGGACGTCGAAGTAGACGTCGCCGCTGCCGTCGGCGGCGGCGTAGGCGTGGCCCCTGTCGACGAGGGCCTGCATGAGGGTGACCATCTCGGGGACGTGTCCCGTGGCTCGCGGCTCGTAGGTGGGGGGCAGGACGCCGAGGGCCGTGAGCGCGGCGGAGGTCTCGACCTCGTTGCGGTACGAGAGGGCGAACCACTGCTCGCCCGAGTCGGCCGACTTCGCCAGGATCTTGTCGTCGATGTCGGTGACGTTGCGCACGAGGGTGACCTCGAGGCCGTGGCCGCGCGTCATCCAGCGGCGCAGGACGTCGAAGGCGACGGCGAAGCGGACGTGGCCCAGGTGCGGCGGAGCCTGCGTCGTGAGCCCACAGATGTAGATCCCCGCCCGGCCGGGCTCGACGGGGACGAAGTCACGCAGCTCGCGCGTGGAGGAGTCGAACAGCCTGAGGGTCACCCGCGCAAGGCTACCGGCGGGGAGCCCACCCCCTTGAATCCTCCGCCCCCGCCTGCCCTTTCCCGCCGGATCCCGGAACGCACAGGTTCGCCCCACCACGGACCCGGGGCGAACTGGAACCTTCCGGTGCGCAGTCGCCCGCGCCCACCCCGGCCCGCGTGTGCTCAGGTGGCTGCTCCCACGACCGCCTGGGCACACGCGGCGGGAGGCCGGTCAGTGGCCGCGGGTGATCCACTCCTGGAGGTGGGGGGCCTCGTCACCGATGCGGGTCGGGTCGCCGTGGCCGGTGAGGACGACGGTGTCCTCGGGCAGGGAGAGGACCCGGGTGCGGATCGACTCCACGATCGTCGGGAAGTCGCTGTGCGAGCGCCCCGTCGCCCCGGGGCCGCCCTGGAAGAGGGTGTCGCCGGAGAAGAGGACCCCCAGCGCCGGGACGTGGAGGCAGACCGCCCCCGGCGCGTGGCCGGGCGTGTGGAGGACGGTGACCTCCACGTCGCCGACGCCGAGCACCTGCCCGTCGGAGAGCTCGCCGTCGGGCTCCCACGACTGCGACTGGTCCCAGAGGACGCGGTCGTCCGGGTGGAGCCACACGGCCGTGCCGGTCGCCTCGCGGACCGCTGCCGCGGCGTTGACGTGGTCGTTGTGCCCGTGGGTGCACACCACCGCGACGACCCGGCGCCCGGCCACCGCGGCGACGATCGCCTCGGCGTCGTGGGCGGCGTCGACGACGAGGACCTCGTCATCGGAGCCGAGCAGCCACACGTTGTTGTCGACCTCCCACGAGCCGCCGTCGAGCTCGAACACCCCGGAGGTGACGATGCGCTCGACCCGCACCCCGCCGGGCGAGGTCGCAACGTCGGCCCCGACGTCGGCGGTCACGCCCCGCCCTCCATGACGACGACCGAGCGGAGGACCTCGCCGCCGTGCATCCGGTCGAAGGCGGCCTCGACGTCGCCGATGCCGATCTTCTCGGTGACGAACGCGTCGAGCGGGAAGCGGCCCTGGCGGTAGAGGTCGACGAGCATCGGGAAGTCGCGCGAGGGGAGGCAGTCCCCGTACCAGCTCGACTTCAGGGCCCCGCCGCGGCCGAAGACCTCGATCAGCGGCAGGGTGACCTGGAGGTCGGGCGTCGGGACGCCGACGAGGACGACGGTGCCGGCGAGGTCTCGCGCGTAGAACGCCTGCTCGTAGGTCTCCGGCCGGCCCACGGCCTCGACGACGACGTCGGCGCCGTGCCCACCGGTGAGGGCGCGGATCGCCTCGATGGGGTCCTCGGTCGAGGAGTCGACCGTGTGGGTCGCGCCCAGCCCCGTGGCGGTCTCGAGCTTCCGGGGGTCGATGTCGACGGCGATGATCGTCGTCGCGCCCGCGACCTTGGCGCCGGCGATGGCCGCGCAGCCGACCCCACCGCAGCCGATGACCGCGATCGAGTCGCCACGGCCGATGCCGCCGGTGTTGACCGCGGCGCCGAACCCGGCCATGACGCCACAGCCGAGGAGCCCGACCGCCGCCGCCTCGGCGTCGCGGTCGACCTTCGTGCACTGACCGGCGGCGACGAGGGTCTTCTCGATGAAGGCGCCGATGCCCAGCGCCGGGCTCAGCTCGGTGCCGTCGGTCAGCGTCATCCGCTGCGTCGCGTTGTGGGTCGCGAAGCAGTACCAGGGCTTGCCCTTGAGGCAGGCGCGGCACTGACCGCAGACGGCCCGCCAGTTGAGGATGACGAAGTCGCCGGGGGCGACCTCGGTGACTCCCTCGCCCACGGCCTCGACCGTCCCGGCCGCCTCGTGCCCGAGGAGGAAGGGGAACTCGTCGTTGATGCCACCCTCGCGGTAGTGCAGGTCGGTGTGGCAGACACCGCAGGCCTCGACCCGGACGACGGCCTCGCCGGGGCCGGGGTCGGGGACGACGACGTCGACGAGCTCGACGTCGGCACCCTTGGAGCGGGCGATGACGCCCTTGACGGTCTGCGGCACGGGTCCTCCTGGGATCGGTGGGTGCCGGGCGAAGGGCCACGGCGCCGTTCTGCTCGCCACGCTAGCCGGGCCCCATCGGCGTCGGAAGCCACGGCACCACCCCACACCTTCGACATCCGGCGGCGAGCGGACCGGAACGCCTTTCCGGCGAGGAAAGCCGGTCGTATGCTCACGCCATGCCGCACCCCGTCTTCGACGACGTGATCCACGAGCCGCACCGGCTGCGCATCTGCGCGCTCCTCGTGCCGACCACCGGGACCGAGTTCGGCGCGGTGCGCGACGAGCTCGGGCTGTCCGACTCCGCGCTGTCCAAGCACCTCAAGACGCTCTCGACCCGCGGCTACACCCGGCTCGAGCGCTCGGCCCGGGACGGCCGCCAGATCACCACCGTCGTCCTCACCGCCGCAGGGCGCGAGGCGCTGTGCGGACACGTCGCCGAGCTGCAGCGGATGGCGCGCATCGTCAGCGCCGACCGGCGCACCCCTTCGCTCCGGAGCCGCTGAGCCTCGACGCGGGCGCGGTCAGGCGCGAGGCGCGGTCAGGCGCGAGCGCGGTCAGGCGCGAGCCACGACCAGGGCGGTGGCGATGGCGGCCACGCCCTCGCCCCGCCCGGTGAGGCCGAGCCCGTCGGTCGTCGTCCCGGCCACCGACACGGGCGCGCCGACCGCGGCGGACAGCGCGGCCTCGGCCTCGGCCCGGCGGGTCCCGACCTTCGGCCCGTTGCCGACCACCTGGACGGCGACGTTCCCGATGTCGAACCCGGCCTCGCGCACGAGCCGCGCCGCCTCGGCGAGCAGGGTGGCGCCCGACGCGCCGGCGAGCTCGGGGCGGCCGGTGCCGAAGTGGGCCCCGAGGTCGCCGATGCCGGCGGCGGAGAAGAGGGCGTCGCACGCGGCGTGCGCGGCGACGTCGGCGTCGGAGTGGCCGTCGAGCCCGCGCTCGCCCGGCCAGCTCAGCCCGGCGACCCACAGCTGACGCGTCGACCCCTCGGGCGCGAGCGCGTGGACGTCGACGCCGATACCGGTCCGGGGCAGGGAGCTCACGGTCATCCTCCGAGGGTGGGGGCGGCGAGCAGGAGCTCGGCGCGGGCGAGGTCGTCGGCGGTCGTGATCTTGTGGGCCAGGGCGTCGCCCTCGACGACGAGGACGTCATGGCCCAGGGCCTCGACGAGGCCGGCGTCGTCGGTGGCGCCGACGCCCGCGGCGTGCGCGGCGAGCAGGAGCTCGCGCCGGAAGCCCTGGGGCGTCTGCACCGCCCGCAGCGACTCGCGCGGCGGGGTGGACGACACGACCCCTCTGGCGTCGACGACCTTGACGGTGTCGACGACGGGGATCCCGGGCACGACTCCCGCGGCGCCGGAGCGGACCGCCGCGACCACCCGCTCGAAGACGGCGACCGGGGCGAGGCAGCGCGCGGCGTCGTGCACGAGGACGACGTCGCAGGACGGGTCGAGCACGGCGAGCCCCGCGGCGACCGAGGCGGTGCGCTCGGCCCCCCCGGCGACGACGACGGTCCCCGCCGGGAGCGTCACCCCCGCCCAGACCGGCCCGGAGGGGTCGACGAGGTCGGCGGGCACGACGACGGCGACCGAGGTGACCCCCGGCACCGCGGCGACGGTGTCGAGCGCGTGCGCGAGGAGCGGGCGCCCCCCGAGGGTGACGAACGCCTTGGGGAGGCCGGCGCCGAGCCGCGCGCCGGACCCGGCCGCGACGACGACGACGCCCACGCCGCGGGTGGCAGCGTGGGCGTCGGTCACGTCAGGGTGATGGGGTGCGCGAGCGCAGCCCGGTCAGGACGCGAGGACCTCGTCGAGGATGACTTCGGCCTTCTCCTCGTCGGTCTTCTCGGCGAGCGCGAGCTCGGAGACGAGGATCTGACGGGCCTTGGCGAGCATGCGCTTCTCGCCGGCGGACAGGCCGCGGTCCTTGTCGCGGCGCCACAGGTCGCGCACGACCTCGGCGACCTTGATGACGTCGCCGGAGGCGAGCTTCTCGAGGTTGGCCTTGAAGCGGCGCGACCAGTTGGTGGGCTCCTCGGCGAACGGGGTGCGCAGCACCTCGAACACCTTGTCGAGCCCTTCCTTCGACACGACGTCGCGGACTCCGACGAGGTCGCAGTTCTCGGCTGGCACCTCGATGACGAGGTCGCCCTGGGCGACCTTCAGCTTGAGGTAGAGCTTCTCCTCTCCGCGGACCGTGCGGGTCTTGATCTCTTCGATGCGTGCCGCTCCGTGATGCGGATACACGACCGTCTCGCCGACCTTGAAAACCATGTGGTGTTGTCCCCTTTCGAGGCTCCAAGGATACCACGCAGCGGCGTGTCGCCGAAATGGAGGAGGTCGGCGTTTTCGCAGGTCAGGACCCCGCGAGGACCCTCGTGCGGCCGTTTTCGGGTCTTGACAGAACGCCCGGTCGCATGCTTTCGCGCGCGCAGCGGGGGCGCGCGGACGCGCCGTGGGACCGGTCCGTGGAGGCCGTCGCGGGACGCCGTGGGCGCCTGGTCGGGGACATGGATATCCTTCTTCCCGTGACGACCCGAGCCGCCTCCGCCCTGCGCGCCACCGCCCTCGCCGGCGCCGTCCTCGTGGCGGTCTCGGGGTGCGCGGTCCTCTCGCCGGTCCAGACCGACGCCAACTACCAGCCGGCCGACGGTCCGCGCCTGGACACCGGCGACCTCGAGCTGCGCAACCTCGTGGTCATCGCGGCCGAGAAGGGCGGCGACGGCATCCTCATCGGGCAGGCCGTCAACGACTCGCCCCAGGCGGTCCAGGTCTCCTTCTCGGTCGGCGGCGACACCCCGGCCAACCGGACCGTCCCGGCGACCTCCGGCGCGGCCCTGTCGACCCCCGGCTCCACCGTCGTGCTCACGGCGGTCCCCGGCGCGCCGGGCGACGTCGTCGACCTCACCGTCACCACGCCGGCCTCGGGCCCGAGCGTCGTCACGGTCCCGATCCTCGCGCCGACCGGCTACTACGCCCAGTTCGCCCCGAGCTGACCGACCGGCCGCTCAGGCCTCGAACTTGTAGCCGAGCCCCCGCACGGTGAGGATGTGCGCCGGCGTGCCCGGGTCGTCCTCGACCTTGGCGCGCAGCCGCTTGATGTGGACGTCGAGCGTCTTGGTGTCACCCACGTAGTCGCTGCCCCAGACGCGGTCGATGAGCTGCATCCGGGTCAGCACCCGACCTGCGTTGCGCAGCAGCATCTCGAGGAGCTCGAACTCCTTGAGCGGCAGCGAGACCTGGGCTCCGCGCACCGTGACGACGTGGCGCTCGACGTCCATCCGGACCGGCCCGGCCTCCAGGGTCGTGGGCAGCAGCTCCTCGGGCTCGGCGAGGCGGCGCAGCACCGCCTTGATGCGGGCGAGCAGCTCGCGCGAGGAGTAGGGCTTGGTGACGTAGTCGTCGGCACCGAGCTCGAGGCCGACGACCTTGTCGATCTCGCTGTCCTTGGCGGTGAGCATGATGACGGGGACGTTCGAGCGCTGGCGCAGGGCCCGGCACACGTCGACGCCGGACAGCCCGGGGAGCATGAGGTCGAGGAGGACGAGGTCGGCGCCGGTGGCGTCGAACTCGGTGAGGGCGTCGTTCCCGTTCTCGGCGACCGTCACCTCGTACCCCTCCTTGCTGAGGAGGTAGGAGAGGGGGTCGGAGAACGACACCTCGTCCTCGACGATCAGGATGCGGGTCATGCGGAGCTTCTCTCCTCGCTGGACGCCGGCCGTGGTCGGCCGGCGTCGTCGTCCGCGAGCGGCCGGTCGGCCGCCGCGGGAAGCATCATGGTGAACGTCGAGCCGCGGCCCTCCTGGCTCCAGACACCCACCTCACCCCCGTGGTTGTTGCTGATGTGCTTGACGATGGCGAGGCCGAGGCCGGTGCCCCCGGTGGCCCGCGAGCGCGCCTCGTCGACCCGGTAGAAGCGCTCGAAGATGCGCTCCTGCTCGGTCGCCGGGATGCCGACGCCCTGGTCGGTGACGGTGACCTCGACGGCGTCGCCCGCCCGGCGTGCGCCCACGCCGACCCGGGTCCCCGACCCGCTGTAGTTCACGGCGTTCGTCACGAGGTTGGTCACGGCGGTCGTGAGGAGCTCGCCGTCGCCGAAGACGCGCAGCCCGTCCTCGGAGAGCACCGCCAGCTCGATGTGCCGCGACTCGGCGCCCACCCGGACCCGGTCGACCGCCTCGGCGACGACGACGCCCATGTCGACGAGCACCGGCTCGTGGAGGGTGTCGGCGACCTGGAGCCGGGAGAGGTCGACGATCTCCTGGACGAGGCGGGTCAGCCGCGAGGACTCGACGAGGATCCGCTGGGCGAACCGCTCGACGGCGACGGGGTCATCCTTCGCGTCGAGGACGGCCTCGGCGAGCAGCGAGATGCCGCCCACGGGGGTCTTGAGCTCGTGGCTGACGTTGGCGACGAAGTCGCGGCGGACCTCCTCGACGCGCCTCGCCTGGGTGTGGTCCTCGGCGAGGACGAGCACGTGCGAGACCGCCAGCGGTGCGACGCGCACCCGCATGACGGCGCTGGCGTCGGTGTTGGGCCCGCGGGTGAGGTCGAGCTCGGCCTCCCGGATCATCCCGTCGCGCCGGACCTGGCGGGCCAGGTGGCGCAGCTCGCTGTGGACGAGCTCGCCGTGCCGGACGAGCCCGTAGCTGACGGCCGACGCGGAGGTGTTGACGACGGCGTCGCTCGCGTCGAGGACGACGGCGATGGAGCGCAGGACCGACAGCACCTCGCCGACGCCGCGGGGCAGGGGCGCCTCCTCGGCGTCGGGTCCGGCCGTGCTGCGCTCGGACCAGCGCGATGCGACGACGGCGACCGCCCCGATGACGAGGCCGACCGCCCCGCCGAGGGTCGCCGCGAGCACAGGGTCCACGTCAGTCAGGGTACGGCCCGCGACACGCCGCTCCGGTGCACCCGGCGGCCCGTGGGCGGGGGACCTCCTGATGTTCACCTTCGGCACGCCTCCGGTTCACCGCGGGCTGCCACAGTGCCGGTGGCCGTACCCGAGACCGACCATCCCACCGAAGGACACCCCACAGATGCGCAAGGCCTTCCACGAGGAGCTCGACCGGGTCGCCGAGACCCTCGTCGAGATGACGCACCTCGCCGCGTCGGCGATGAACCGCGCCACGACCGCCCTCCTCGACGCCGACATCCACCTCGCCGACTCCGTCATCGCCGCCGACGCCGAGATCGACGCCCGCCGCGCCGAGCTCGACCTCATGTCGTTCGACCTCCTGGCCCGCCAGCAGCCCGTCGCGACCGACCTGCGGGTCATCGTCACGAGCATGCGGATGAGCAGCGACATCGAGCGGATGGGCGACCTCGCCCGCCACGTCGCCAAGGTCGCCCGCCTGCGCTACCCCGAGTCGGCCGTCCCCGCCGAGCTGCGCGCGACGGTCCTGCAGATGGGCCAGGTCGCCGAGCGCATCGTCGAGAAGGCCGGGTCGGTCATCGCCGCGCGCGACCTCGTCGCCGCCCAGGAGATCGAGCGCGACGACGACGCGATGGACGACCTCCACCGCGATCTCATCGCCCGGGTGACCGGCGGTAGCTGGCAGCACGGCACCGAGGCCGCCGTCGACATCACGCTCCTCGCCCGCTACTACGAGCGCTTCGCCGACCACGCGGTCAGCGTCGGGCACCGCGTCATCTGGCTCGTCACCGGTGAGTTCGACCCGCGCAGCGAGGCCAGCCACGAGGACGCCGAGGACGACGCCCCCGTCCTCCACCGCGGCTGACCCGCGCTCGCACCCGCCTCTCCGGGTTCGACCGATGCGACCGGGCCGGTCGGGGCCTCCCCGGCGCGCGGTCGCGGTGTGACACTGGCGGGGTGACCTTCGTGGATGAGGACGTCCGCGAGTTCGTCGCCGCACGCTGGCCCGACCTCGAGTCGGTCGCCCACGTCGTCACCCTCGACCCCGAGGTGGCCCGGCGGGTCACGAGCGAGGTCCTCGTCGGGCTCGCCCGGCACTGGTCCGAGGCGCTCGAGGACGGCCGCCCGGCCGAGCGCTCGCGCCGCGACCTCCTCGTCGCGGCCCTCGGGTCGGCGTCGCACCGTCGACCCACGCCTCCCCGGGCGCCCGCCGCCGACCAGCCGAGCGTGCCGTCGGCGGTTCCGTGGGAGGAGCCGACGGAGGACGACCCCGTCGTCCTCGCCCTCGTCGCCGCACTGCGCGCCGCCGAGCCGCTCGAGCGCGCCGTCCTCGCGGCCCAGGAGGTCTGGGACGCCGGGCCCGACGAGGTCGCCCACCTCCTCGGCCGGCCGGCCGGTCCGGTGCACGAGGCCGCCACGGGCGTGCGGCGCCGGCTCGGCGCCGCCCACGACACCGCCCGGGTCGCCGCCGGGCTCGACCCGGCCCGGTGGGCCCTCGACCACGACACCCGCGACGCGGTGACCCACCTGCTGCGCGACCTCGACGAACCCCCGGACCCCGCGGAGCTCGTCGCCGGGGTGGCCGGACGGTTGCGCCGCCGCTCCCTCGTCCTCGGTGGCACGGCCGCCGCCGGGCTCGCCGCCGGGGCCTGGGCCGTCGGGAGCACGGTCGTCCCCGACGCCCCGGCGACCCCCGCCGACCGACCCGTCCCCCCGGCGGGGGACCCGTCCTGGTCCTCGACCCGCACGTGGGTCGCGCGCGGCCCCCTCGCCACGGACCCCGCCGTCCGGGCGCTCGTCGAGGCCCGCGACCCCGGCGCGACGCTCCTCTGGGCCGGGGACGCCGAGGACCTCCGGGTCGTCGTCGCCCGGCGCGACCTGTCCCGCGAGGGCTCGACGACGCTGCGCGTCTGGTCGGGCACCCGCGGTGCTGCCGTCGCGGCGCTCAGCGAGGTCCCCCTGCGCGTCGAGGAGATCGAGGACGCCGACGACGCGGTCGCGCTCTCCCTCCCGAGCACCTCGGGCAGGCACGGCCTGCTCCTCCTGCTGTACCGGCCCCAGGTCCTCCGGTGTGCCTACTCGCCGCTCGTCACCTACACGCGGGCGGGTGGGGTGCGGAGGCGGTGGCGCGAGGTCGGCCTCATCGACGGGGTGTCGACCGTGGGGCTGCGCCGGCCTCCGGGTCCGGCGCTGCGGGTGCGCCTCGGCCCGTACGACGGTCCGCCCGCGGGTCCCCAACGGGTGACCCTCGGCACGGCACGGGCCGCCGAGACCGACCCCTCGACCGCGCTCGTCAGTGCGATCGGCCCCTTCGTCGCGGCGAGCTGCGGACGTGCGGCCGCCACGATCACGAGCGAGATCGTCCTCCGGGTCCGGGTGCCCGGCGACGTCCTCGCACCCTGGGTCGTCGTCGCGAAGCCCGGTGCCGGCGAGGTCGTCGTCGTCCACACGCGGCTCGACGACGGCTCCCTCCTGCGCACCGTCCGGGTCCGCGACGACGGGCGGGCCCGGGTGGGGTCGGCCGACCTCGAGACCGCCCGGCCGCTCTCGGTCGAGGACGCCCGCAAGCCCTTCGCGGTCCGGCTGCCCCCGTTGCGCACCGAGATCGGGCGCTTCCTCGTCGTCGCCCCGGGCACCGCGGCGAGCGCCCAGCTGCTCGCCGTGACGTCCTCGTCGTACCCGGTGTCCGAGGTCGTCCCCGTCACCGGCGGCACGGCCGTCCTCGAGGTGGTCAACGCCCGGCAGGCCGCGGTCTACCGGCTCGTCCTCTGGGACGCCGCCGGCCGGAGGCTCGGCTCGTGGCGGCAGGTGTTCGGCCGCCGCGACCCCAACGACATGTGGCCCCGGTTCGGCTGACCCCTGCCGAGAGGGCCGGACCGGGTGTGACACTGGCCCGGTGAGCACCGTGGTCGACGAGGACTTCACCGCCTTCGTCGACGCCCGCTGGCCCGACCTCGAGGCCGTGGCGCGCGTCGTCGTCCTCGACCCCGAGCGCGCCCGTTCCGCCACGACCGCCGCCCTCGCCGACCTCGCGACCCGGTGGCGCCGCACCGTCGAGGAGGGGCGCCCCGGTGAGGAGGCCCGCCGCGCACTGCTCACCGCCGCGCTCGCCGCGGCCCGGCCCGAGCGCACCGGACCGGCGCGACCGGCCGCACCCTCCGTCGCCCCGGCCGTGCCGTGGGAGGACGACGAGGCACCCGACGAGGTCGTCCTCGCCGTCCTCGACGCCCTGGCGGCGGCCGAACCCCTCGACCGCGCCCTCGTCGCCGCCCACGTCGTGTGGGAGCTCCGGTCCCACGAGGTCGCCCACCTCCTCGGGCGTCCGCACGGGGAGCTCGCCGGACGCGAGGCCGCCCTCCTGGCCCGGGTCTCCGCCGTGCGGGCGGAGGCGCGGGCCCGCGCGGGGCTCGAGACCGGGGGCGACTGGCGCGGCCGCGACGGCGACCTCGAGGACGCCGTCACCGAGATCCTGCGCGGCCAGGGCGACCCGCCCGACCCCACCGCCCTCGTCGTGCAGCGCTCGGGCCGGCTCCGGCGCCGCCACCTCGTCCTCGGCGGGGTGGCCGCTGCCACCCTCGTGGGCGCCGGCACCGCCTTCGGCCTGCGCGACACCCCCGCGCCTGCACCCGCCGGGCCGAGACCGCCGCCCGGGCCGCAGGACCCGAGCTGGAGGAGGACCGCGACGTGGTCGGCCCGCGGTCCCCTGGGGAACGACCCGCGGACGCTGGCTCTCGTCCAGTCGAAGGGACCGTTCGGCAGCCGTGTCCTGTGGGCGGGGGACGTCGGCACCCTGCGCGTCGTCATCGCCTCGTACCCGGCGACCGTCGACATCGACGGCACCGAGCTCACCGTGTGGACCGGGGCGCGCGGCCAGGACCTGCGCTCGCTCCAGACGGCCGACCTCGCGATGAGCGGCATCTACGGGATCGACGACCTCGTCGCGGTGAGCCTCCGCGACGGGGCGACCGATGCCGCCACGTCGGTCCTCGTCGTCCTCACCACCCCGACGGTCCCCGCGGCCGAGGTGTCGCGCCACATCGACCCCCAGCCCGACGGGAGCGTGGACCGGGCGTGGGCGCCCCTGCCCCTCACCGACGGTGTCTCCGCGACGGTGCTCGACGCGCCGCTCGGTCAGGCCCTGCGCGTGCGGACCGCAGGGCGCGAGCAGCCGCCGGCGAGCACGATCGCACCGTTGTCCGAGCTCGAGGGTGGTGAGCTGACGCCCGCATCGCTCACGGCGGGGGCGCAGCGGCTCGTCTCGACGGTCACCGGCCTGCCGACGACGCGCCTGGAGACGACCGTCGTCGTCGACCAGACGATCCCCGGCCGGGTCTTCAGCAAGGCCCCGGGCGACTGCCGGGTCGTCGTCGTGCGGACCCGCCTGCCCAACGGGACCATCGTCACCTCGGCGGCGGTCACCGACGTCGCGGACGACGGGGTCGCCGCGGTCGAGCTGGGCGGCGCGATGCTCATCCGCTCGGCTGCCATCACCCCCGCGGACCGCCTCGACGACCCGATCGTCACCCGCGTCGAGGACCTCCGCTCGAACGTGGGCCGCTACCTCGTCGTGGCGCCCGGCGCCGAACGGGTCCAGCTCATCTCGGTGAGCCCTGACGGCTACCCGGTGTCGAAGGTCGCGCGGACCGGGGGACGCGACGCGGTGGTCCTCAACCTCGTCAACGCCGACCTCGCCTCCTCGTACCGGGTCATCGCGCGCGACGCGAGGGGGCGCACGCTCTACGACGACGTGCCGCTCGAGCCGATGTGGCTCCTCGGCTTCTGACGCACCGGCCGACGGCGCCGGTCCCGGTGTGACACTGGGGAGGTGACCACCACCGAGGACGACCACCGCGAGTTCGTGGCCGCCCGCTGGCCGGAGCTCGAGGCACTGGCCCGGGTCGTCACCGACGACGCCGGCACGGCCCGCCGGGTCACGACCGACGTCCTCGCCACGCTCTCGTCGCGGTGGGGTGCGGCGCTGGAGGACGGGCGCCCCGGCGAGCAGGCGCGGTCCGCGCTGCTCGGGGCCGCCCTCGCTGCGGCAGAACGCGGTCCACGACCCGACGCCGTGACCGGTCCCCCGGTCCGCCTCGCCCTCGACGGCGACGTGGACGCCGACGCCGACACCGACGACCCCGACGACGCGTCCGTGCGGGCCCTCGCGGCGGCCGTTCGCGACCTCGACCCGCTCGGCCGCGCCCTCGTCGCCGCACGGGCCTGCTGGGACGCCGACGCCGACGCGGTCGCCCACCTCCTCGGCCGTCCCGTCGCCGAGGTGCGAGCCCGCGATGGCGAGGTGACCCACACCCTGGCGCGGGTGCACGACGACGCCCGGACCACCGCCGGCCTCGACCCCGCGCCGTGGCTGCTCGACCACGACCTCGGCGGCGCCGTCGGCCTCCTCCTCGGTCGGCCGGACGACCCGCCCGACCCGGCCGCCCTCGTCGCGGACCGAGCCTCCGGGCTGCAGCGCCGCCGCCTGCTCCTCGGCGGGGTCGCTGCCGCCGGTCTCACCGGCGCCGGCTGGTGGGTGGCGTCCGGGGTGGGTGAGACCTCCCGGACGCCCCGGCCGACCCAGCTCACCGACGACGACCCCGCGTGGGACACGACGCGGCGCTGGCCGGCCCGTGGGCGCTTCGCCGACGACCCCGACGTGCAGGCGCTCGTCATCCGGGACGCCCCCGGCGGCTCCCGGCTCCTCTACGCCGACGTCGTGGGCGACCGCACCGTCGTCGTCGCCTCACCCGCCGACCTCTCCGGGCGCCCCGGGGTCCGGGTCGTCGTGTGGACCGGTCCGCAGGGAGCTCCCCTGTCGACCCTGCAGACCGTGCCCCTGGCCCGCGACGCCCTCTCCGGGGTGCGCGACGTCGTCGCGCTCGTCGTCGCCCAGGACGTCGGGGACGCGCTCCTCGTCCTCGCACCGCCCGCCCTCGAGGAGGCGCACTACGCGCCCGTCGTCACCCCGAACCCGGCCGGCGGCTCGGTCCGCTCGTTCACCCCTCTCCCCCTGACCTCGGGCATCGGCGTCGAGCTCGTGGGCCGTGGCCTCGGTCCGGCGACCATCGTCAGCGCCGGCGGCTACCAGGGCGTGCCCGCCGGGACCCCGGAGGCACGCCACCTCGTCCTCCCACAGGCGCCGCCGGAGGTGTTCGCCAGCTCGCGCCGCGACCTCGTCGCCGAGCTCACCGGCATCCCGGGCGGCCTGCTCAGCGCGCGGGTCGTCGTCGACAGCCGCACCACCGCCGGCGTCCTCGACCCCGACGTCGCCGAGCCGGGCAGCGCGACCGGCCGGGTCGTCGTCGTCCACACCCGCACCCCCGACGACGCCATCGTCCGGTCGGTCCGGGTCACCGACGCCGGACGCAGCCGGGCGGGGGCGTTCGACGCCGAGCGGGCCTCCGTCGTCGCCGCCGACCAGGTCGACGGGCCGGCCCTCCTCACCCTGCCGACGAGCAGCCGGACGCAGCGCTTCCTCGTCGTGGCGCCGGGTGCCGCACGCGCCCGGCTCCTCAGCGCCTCGTCGCCGGAGCTGGCCGTGACCCGACGGGTGCGCTGCGTCGACGGCACGGCCGTGCTCACCGTGCCCGACTCGCGCCAGGAGGGAAGCTACCGCCTCCTCCTCGAGGACGCGGCCGGCACCCGGCTCTTCCTCGGGGTGCCCCCGACCTCGTCGGCGCTGGTCTAGCGCCCCCCGTCTCGTGCGCCTCGTCTAGCGGCCCTGGTTGGCGACCGCGGCGGCTGCCGCTGCGGCGGCCTCCGGGTCGAGGTACTCGCCCGGCCCGGTCGGCATGAAGTCGTCGCCGAGGCGGTAGACGAGCGGCATCCCGGTGGGGATGTTCAGGCCCGCGATGTCGTCGTCGCCGATCCCGTCGAGGTGCTTGACGAGGGCGCGCAGCGAGTTGCCGTGCGCCGTGACGAGGACGGTGTGGCCGGCCGAGAGGTCGGCGCGGATCTCGTTCTCCCAGTACGGCATCATCCGCGGGATGACGTCCTTGAGGCACTCGGTGACCGGGACGTCGACGCCCGCGTAGCGCGGGTCGCCGGTCTGGTCGAACTCGCTGCCGGCGTCGATGGGCGGCGGCGGGGTGTCGAAGCTGCGGCGCCACAGCATGAACTGCTCGTCGCCGTACTTCTCGCGCGTCGCCGCCTTGTCGAGACCCTGGAGGGCGCCGTAGTGCCGCTCGTTGAGCCGCCAGCTCCGCCGCACCGGGATCCAGTGCCGGTCGGCGGCGTCGAGGGCGAGGTTCGCGGTGGTGATGGCGCGGCGCAGGACGGAGGTGTGGACGACGTCGGGCAGCAGCCCCGCGTCCTTCATCAGCCGGCCGCCGCGCTCGGCCTCGGCGCGGCCCTTGTCGGTGAGGTCGACGTCGACCCAGCCGGTGAACAGGTTCTTCTGGTTCCAGTCGGACTCGCCGTGGCGCAGCAGGATGAGCGTGTGTGCCGTCATGCTCGCCAGCCTAGCCACGCGAGGCGCGGGGTGGCCGGGGCCCCTCAGTCCGTGGGCGCGGGGTCACCCGGGCGCTCGAGGAGGTGGCGGAACGCCTCGAGGTTGCGCAGGCTCTCGCCGCGCGAGACCCTCCACTCCCACTCCTTGTGCATCGAGGTGAGGAAGCCCATGACGAGCAGCTCGTTGAACGGCTCGTCGGCCGCGCCGAGGACGACCCCGAGCAGCTGGTCGACCTGCTCGGCGGTGACCCCAGCCGCCGGAATCCTCCCGGTGACGTAGACGTCGCCCGACGTGTCGACCGCGTACGCGAGCCCCGGCAGGCGCAGGTTGCGGCGCAGGAGGAAGCGGTAGACGGTCTCGTGGTTCTCGTCGGGGTTGCGGACGACGAAGGCCGAGGCCGACAGCCCCGTGTCGGACACGACGAGCGAGACGACGGTCTTGAGCTTCTTCTCGCCCGGCAGCGAGACGACGTACTCCTCGGGACGGGCACCGACCTCCCACTCGAGGCCCGACTCGTCGAGGAACGCCTCGACCGTGGCCGCGACGCCGCGGCGGACGTCGGTCACGGGATGACCGCCTGCGGGATCCCGGTGAGCAGCTCGGCGTCGTTGATCGACGCCTCGCGGGGCCGCGCCATCGCGTCGGCGTAGACCCCGGCGAGGCGCTCGGCCGTGCGGGCCCAGCCGAAGCCGGCCGCGTGCTCGGTGGCGGCGCGCGACAGCCCGGCGCGCAGGTCGGGGCGCAGGGCGACGCTCGACAGCGCGCTGGCCCAGTCGGCGGTGTCGTGGCCGTCGACGAGGATGCCGCCCGGACCCACCGCCGTGGGCAGCCCACCGGTGTTCGTCGCGACGACGGGGGTGCCGCACGCCTGCGCCTCGACGGCCACGAGGCCGAAGGACTCGCTGTGCGAGGGGACCGCGACGACGTCGGCCGCTCGGTACCACCGGGCCAGGGTGGGCCGGTCGACCGGCGGGACGAAGCGCACGAGGTCGGCGACGCCGAGCCGGGCGGCGAGCTCGGGCAGGCCCATCGGAGAGCGGACCGCCGCCCCGCTGTCGCCGCCGAGGACGGCGACGACGAGCCGCGAGCGCAGCGCGGGGTCGCGGCGCACCATCTCGGCGGCGGCGCGGATGAGGACGTCGGGAGCCTTGAGCGGCTGGATCCGGCCGACGAACCCGAGGACCACGGCATCGGCCGGGCAGCCCCACGGCGGCCCGGGCGTCGGTGACCGACCCCGGCGTGAAGACGGTGAGGTCGACGCCCGGCTCGGCGACGGCGACCCGGGCCGGGTCGGCGTCGTAGAGGTCGACGAGCTCGGCGGCCTCGCGGTCGGTGTTCGCGACGAGGCGGTCGGCGGCCTCGACGACCTGGGCCTCGCCGATCTCGCGGCCGCGCGGCTCGGGCTCGTCGCCGTCGGCGAGGTGGAGGTTCTTGACCCGGGCCATCGTGTGCATGGTGTGGACGAGGGGGACGCCCCACCGGTCGGCCGCGAGCCAGCCGACCTGGCCCGAGAGCCAGTAGTGCGAGTGGACGAGGTCGTAGTACCCCGGCGGTGCGTGCGCCGCGACGCGCATCATCCCGGCCGCGAAGGCGCACAGCTGGCCCGGGAGGTCCTCCTTCGACAGGCCCTCGTAGGGCCCGGCGGGGACGTGCCGGACGACGACCCCCGGCTCGACCTCGACGACCGCGTGCTGGGTGGCGCTCGTCGTGCGGGTGAACAGGTCGACCTCGATGCCGCGGCGCGCGAGCTGGCGGGAGACCTCGAGGACGTAGACGTTCATGCCCCCGGCGTCACCCTCACCCGGCTGGGCCAGCGGCGAGGTGTGGACCGTGACCATCGCGACCCGGCGGGGGGTCGGCACGGCGTCGGGGGTGCTCACGGTCCCTACCCTGTCACGGGCTCACGAGGGGTGTCGGTGACCGTCACCACGCACCGGGGCGCCCACACGTGGACGGCGATGCGGCCGTCCTGGCGGAGGTCGACGGCACGGGGCACCTGCACCGGGCCGATCGACACGTCGGTGCCGAGCACCCACGTGAACGCGGGCTGCTCGACGACCGTGGGGTCGACCCAGTAGGCCCGTTCCTTGAGGTTGCGCTCCGGCAGCGCCGGGGCGATGCCGGTCGTCGCAGGACGCCAGTCGAGGTGGATCGCGACCATGCCGGCGCCCGGGACCGCGGCATCCATCCGGATGCGTCCGTCGGTCGGCTCGAACTCGATCCGCAGCGGCAGGCTGCGCACGTCGTCGTGGACGACGCCGCTGTAGAGGACGGTGTCCTTGATCCGGCGCACGGCGTCGATCCGCACGTGGGACAGCTCGGAGGTGACGACCTCGCGGTCGCGCGCTCCCGTCTCGACGAGCTCGCCCATGACGACCGTCACCGGGGCGCCCCTCGTCACCGTGTCGGCGAGGACGACGCTGTCGCGGGACAGGCGGAACCCCGCGTCGTAGAGCGTGACCGACAGGCCGGCCCCGAGCGACTGCACGCCGCGGGCGCCCTGGGCCACCTCGAGGAGACCCGGCTCGACGTCGGCGATGCCGACGTCGCGGTCGAGGGCCTTCGGGACCCACGACGACAGGCCGAGCCCGAGGGCGGCCACGCACGACAGGACGAGCGCGACCATCGAGAGGCTCACCTCGCCGTCGCGCGCCCGTCTGCGGATCCAGTCGACCACCTGCTCAGGGTATGACGCGGGGCTGGGAGCGGCCGCCCCCGGACCTACGCTGGGGCGGTGGCGCAGCAGCGGCCCGTGGGGGTCATCACGCGGGGGACGACCAACCCCAACCGGCTGCGTCGCTGCGACCGCTGGCTCGCCGGTCCCCAGGCCTGGCGGCTGCGCCGGCACCGGGGTGGGCCTCCGGTGGTCGTCGACCTCGGGTACGGGGCGTCGCCGGTGACGGCGGTCGAGCTCCACGAGCGGCTGCGGCGGGTGCGGCCCGACGTCGAGGTCGTGGGGGTCGAGATCGACCCGTCCCGGGTGGCCGCGGCGCGTCCGCTGGAGGGCCCGGGGCTCAGCTTCCGGCTCGGCGGGTTCGAGGTCCCGCTCGAGGGCGGGACGCGTCCCGTCGTCGTCCGGGCCTTCAACGTGCTGCGCCAGTACGACGAGTCCGAGGTCGCCGCGGCGTGGGCGACGACGCGCGCGCGGCTGGCCCCCGACGGCCTGCTCGTCGACGGCACGTGCGACGAGCTCGGCCGCCTCGCGACGTGGGTGGCCGTGACGGCGGACGGACCGGTCAGCCTCTCGCTCAGCTGGCGGCTGCGAGGGCTCGAGCGCCCGGGCGTCGTCGCGGAGCGGCTGCCGAAGTCGCTCATCCACCGCAACGTCCCCGGCGAGGGCGTGCACCGCCTCCTCGCCGAGCTCGACGCCTCGTGGGCGCGGGCGGCCCCCCAGGCGTCCTACGGCGTGCGGCAGCGCTTCATCACGGCGGCGTCGTCCCTGCGTGACGCCGGGTGGCCGCTGCTCGACGGGCCCTCACGCTGGCGGCTCGGTGAGCTGACCGTGGCGTGGGAGGCCGTCGCGCCTCACCAGGGGCCGTAGGGCCCGTCCGTGCGGCCGCGGCCCATGACCTGGTCGAGGGCGGGTCGGACGTCGGCGAGGTAGACCCCGGCCCCGATGATCCCGACGATGCCGAGGAGCCCCGGGATGGCGCCGAGCGAGACGACGCCGAGCAGGGTCGCCACCACGGTCACCGCGAGCCAGAACCCCTTGGTCCGCTTGCCGGCGGCCTCGAAGGCGTCGGTGGGACGGCGGACGCAGTCGAGGACCGCCCATGCCTCGACGCCGAGGGCCACGACGGACAGGGCGAGGACGATCCAGTCCTGGAGCTCGGAGAGCAGCTGCATGGGGAGAGCCTAGGCGTCAGACGTCGAGGACGATGGTCACGGGGCCGTCGTTGACGAGCTCGACGTCCATGTGGGCGCCGAAGCGTCCGGTCGCGACCTCGAGCCCGCGGGCCCGCAGCGCCTCGACGACCTGGCCGACGACGGGCTCGGCCACCGGGCCCGGGGCGGCGGCGTTCCACGAGGGGCGGCGTCCCTTGCGGGTGTCGGCGTACAGGGTGAACTGGCTGACGACGAGGACGGGGGCGCCGACGTCGGAGACCGAGCGCTCGTCCTCCAGGATCCGAAGGTCCGCGATCTTGCGGGCCATCGTCGCGACCTGCTCGGGGCCGTCGTCGTGGGTGACCCCGACGAGGGCCAGCAGGCCCGGCCGGTCGAGCGCACCGACGACCTCGCCGTCGACGGTGACGCTCGCGCGCGAGACGCGCTGGAGGACGGCCCTCACGCGAGGCCGACGGCGACGAGCGCCCCGACGGGGACGCCGTGGCCGAGGACGGGTGCGTTCTCGAGGCGCGCGTAGGCGCTCGACTCGACCCCGAGCCGGCGCAGCACGGCGGCGAGGACGACGGGTCGGGCCCGCTGGGCGCCGTCGGCGATCTTGAGGGCGATGCCTCGTCCGTCGGCGAGGCCCACGGCGTAGACGGCCTCGGCGCCGTCCTTGGCGATCGCGCCCTCGGTCCCCCGGATGAGCGCCGTGACGTCGCGGCGGGTCCCCCCGAGGTACTCGGGGTGGGACCGGATGGCGGCGGCGACGTCGCCCTCGGGGGTGCCGGGCCCGGCCGAGGCGACCCGGCCGAACGCCCGGGCGAGCCCCTCGAGGCTGATGGCCATCACCGGGGCGCCGCAGCCGTCGACCGCCGTGGCGGCGACGGGCTCGCCGGCGAGGTCCTCGATCGTGGCGGCCATCGCCTGCTGGAGGGGGTGGTCGACCTCGCGGTAGGTCGTCAGGTCCCAGCCGTTGACGAGGCAGGTCGCGAGCATCGCCGCGTGCTTGCCCGAGCAGTTCTGGGCGAGGGGGCGGGCGACGTGGCCGGCGGCGATCCAGATGTCGCGCTCGTCGGGGTCGTAGGGCAGGTCCGGGGTGTTCTGCAGGTCGGCGTCGGTGAGCCCGACGTCGGTGAGCATCTCGCGCACGGCGTCGAGGTGGAACGGCTCGGCCGAGTGGCTCGCGCAGGCGAGGGCGAGCTGGTGCGGCGGCAGGACGAGCCCGGCCCGCAGCATCGCGACGCCCTGCAGCGGCTTGTTCGACGACCGCGGGAAGACCGGGTCGCTGACCGCCCCCCACGCATGGAGGACGGCGCCGTCGGGCCCGGTGACCGCGACGCTCGCGCGGTGGGCCGACTCGACGACGCCACCGCGGACGACGTGGGCCAGGACGGGCGCCTCGGCCAGGGCCGGAGGAGTCGGGAGGCTCTGAGGTGGTGCGGGCTGCTCGGACACGGGGGCGACGCTACCCGCGCGCGACGGGGCGGGACGCCAACGACCGGGGCCGGGCGAGAGCGCGGCCCCGGTCGTCGGGGTGGTCACCGGGAGGGGAACCCGGGACCGGGACGGTCGGGCGGAGCCGACCGAGGTGGTGAGGTCAGTCGCCGACCTTGGCGGCGGCCTTCTCGGTGGCCTTCTCGGCGGCGGCCGCGGTCTTGCGGGCGCTCGTCGTGGCGGCCTTGGTCGACGCGGTGGTCTTCCTGGCGGCCTTCTTCGCCGTCGTGGTGGTGCGCTTGGCGGCGGTGCGGGTGTTCTTCACGGAGGTCTCGACCTCGGTGGCCGCGGCCTCGGTGGTCTCGACGACGGTGCCGGCGACGATCGAGGCGACGCGGGCGGCCTCGTGGCGGCCGGTGGTGACGGTGGCCTTGGCGGAGCGCTCGATGTCGGCGGCGGCCTTGCGGGCGGTGGTGACCGCACCCTTGGCCTGGGCGACCGAGGTCTCGGCCTGGGCGACGAGGTCCTTGGTCGACTGCTGGGTGCGCAGGCGGGTCACGAGGCCCTTGCCACGGGTGGCGAGGCTCTCGTAGGACTCGACGACCTTGCCGCCGACGACGAGGGTCTGGTTCAGGGCGAGGGCGGGGAGCTCCTTGACCTGGGTGGTGATGGTGGCCGGGTCGAAGTCGACGGCGACCTTCTCGGCGCGCACGCGGGCGGCCTCGGCACGGACGCGGGCGTCACGGACCTTCTCGACCGCGAGGTCGGTGGCGCCGACGGCGGCGAAGAACGGGGTGGTGTCGACCTTCTTGAGGTTGTCCTGGAGGACGGACATGGTGGATCTCCTTCTCGTGGATGGTGCGGTGTCTGGTGCCGGCGGCGCTGTCGGCGGGGTCTCGGTGGGCGGGCTCAGGCCCGCGGGTCGTCCTCGACGTAGGACTCGTAGATGTCGAGGAGTGCCTTCCGCTGCCGGGTGGTGAGGTGCGGGTCGGCGGCGATGGCGCGGCGCACGTCGGTGCTCGTCTCGGGGTGGGTGGCCTCGGCGTCGAGGATCCCGGCCTTGACGTAGAGGCTCTCGGCCGAGACCTCGAGGCCCTTGGCGAGCTGCTGGAGGATCTCGGCGCTCGGGCGCTTCAGGCCCCGCTCGATCTGGGACAGGTAGGGGTTGGAGACCCCGGCGAGCTCGGACAGCTGACGGAGGGAGAGCCGGGCGGACGTGCGCTGCTCGCGCAGGTACTCGCCGAGGCTGCTGCCCAGGTCGTTCAGCGGGTTCTTGCTCACGAGACCAGTATGCTTGCTCTAGTTAGCAAAACGCAAACTCAGGCAAGCGTGAGGGTGCTCACACGGTGAACTGCGGGCGCCGATGCAGGCTCGTCAGACGCTCCTGAACCCGCCCCGGCCCCCTCCACCCCTGTCGTTCCAGGGCTACCGTTTGCTTCCCCACATGACGCAAACCGATTGCGCCCCCACGGCACGCATCCGGTTGCCTCACCACAGGACGCACCCGGTTGCCTCACCACAGGACGCATCCGGTTGCCTCACCACAGGACGCATCCGGTTGCCTCACCACACGACGCATCCGGTTGCCTCACACGACGCACCCGGTTGCCTCACCACGGGGCGCATCCGGTTGCCTCACCCACACGGACGCATCCCGTTGCGTCCCAGGGCGAGGCAAACGGTAGCCCCGCGACAAGCAGGGCGTGGGCCCGGCCGGGCAGGGTTCAGGCGTCGGCGGTCTGGCGCTGGCGGGTGCGCAGGGAGATGTCCTGGCACTCGACGCAGATCGCCTCGGGCACCAGCCCCCAGCGCATGAGGTGGCCGAAGACCCAGCAGCCGGCGCAGAAGCCGAACACGCTCTCCAGGACAGCGAAGACGACGAGGACGGCGAGCAGGCCCACGGTCACAGCGGGCGCACCCAGGGCGAGCGCGAGGGTGGCGCCGGTCGTGAAGGCCAGCCCCACGGCCTGCGCGAAGCGCTTCGGGGCACCCGCCACGAGGACCGGCTTGCCGAGCCGCGGCGCGATGACCCTGGTCGCCACCTGGCCGAACGGGTCGTGGCGCGGTCCGCTCGCCACGCGCAGCGCGAAGCCGACGGCGAGGACGGCCGCGAGCCAGAGCCATCCCGTGGCCAGCGCGAGCACGGCGACGAGCACGACGAGCCCGGCCACCACACGGGCGGCCTTCTCGTTGACGAGCGTGGGAAACCCAGAAGCACGACGCATGTCAGCCATAACCCAGAATTATGCAGTGGGCATTCCGCGGACCTCATGCGCGTCCGCCCCTTGGCCACGCCACCTCCGTCCGGACCTCCCCCGCTGCACCCTGCTCGGCGGGAAGCCGGAGGCCGGAGGAGGGGTCAGGCGCTGCGGCGGTCCTGAACGCCGAGGAGGTCGCGGGTCTCCTCGCAGGTCAGGGGCGGGCGCTGCATCAGCGTCGCGAGCTCGGCGGCCCGGGCGACGAGCTCGTCGTTGTGCCCGACGACCTCCCCCCGGCGGAACACGACGTTGTCCTCCATCCCGACGCGCAGGTGCCCCCCCGCCGACAGCGCCGCGGCCATGATCGGCAGGTGCCCCCGGCCGATCCCGGTCGCCGACCACGAGGTGACCTCCGCCGGCAGCAGGGACACCCCCGCCATGAGGGCCGCCGTCGTCGCGGGCATCCCGCCGGGCACCCCGGTGACGAAGTCGACGTGGACCCTGCCGCCGAAGGGCAGCCCGTGGGTGTCCAGGAGACGGGCGAGGGCGTGGACGTGGCCGAGGTCGAACAGCTCGAACTCGGGGACGACCTCGCGCTCCTGGGCCTGGACGTAGAGCTCGCTCATGAACGGCCACGGGTTGAGGAAGACGTCGTCGCCGAAGTTCGTCGTCCCACAGGTCAGCGAGCACGAGTCGGGTTCGGCGTCGAGGACGGTGAGGCGGGTCTCGAGCGGGTCGTGCACCGAGCCCCCCGTCGACAGCTGGACGACGAGGTCGGTCGCCTCGCGCACGGCGTCGACCGTGGCGCGCAGGTACCCGGCATCCAGCGTCGGGGCATGGGAGCCGTCGCGGACGTGGAGGTGGATGAGCGAGGCCCCCGCCGCCTCGCAGCGCACGGCCGTCTCGACGACCTCCTCGAGGGTCGTCGGCAGCTGCGGCAGGTCGGCCTTGGCGTGCTCGGCGCCCGTGGGCGCGACGGTGATGAGGGTGCCGGTGACGGCCGAGGACGGGGGGCTCATGCGCCCATCATGGCAGCGCCGCGACGCCACCCGCACGGAGGATCTGCGGCGGTCAGCCGGTCACCACGACGGTCTGTGCGGCCGAGACGCCACCGGCGAGAAGATCGGCGTCCTCGGCGATCGACCGCTTGATGACGGCGAGCGCCACGGGGCCGTCCTCGAAGTGCCGCGCGACGGTCGTCAGCCGCCCGACCTCCCGCTCGCCGGCCACGACCGGCGCCCCGGCGTCGGGCAGGACGTGCCCCGACCCGTCGAGGTGGAGGAAGGCGATCCGGCGCGGCGGCCGGCCGAGGTTGTGCACCCGGGCGATCGTCTCCTGGCCGCGGTAGCACCCCTTGTGGAGGTGGACGGCCGTGCGCAGCCAGTCGACCTCGTGGGGGATGGTGCGGTGGTCGGTCTCGTGCCCGAGCCGGGGGCGCCACGCGGCGACGCGCAGCGCCTCGGCCGCCCAGGTGCCCGCCAGCGGGCGGTCGCCGAGTGCGGCCTCGAGGTCGCCGACCGGAACGACCAGCTCGCGCCAGGCCCGACCGTCGGCCGGGTGCCCGTCGACCGGGCCGTACGCGACGGTGTCACCGACGAGCCCGGGCCACGGGTCGACCCAGGCGAGCGGCTCGCCCTCGACCGACTCGGTCCCGACGGGCTCGCCCAGGACCGCGTACGCCGACGAGACGTCGGCGACCTCGACCCGGAGCATGAAGCGCATCGAGTCGAGCCACGCGACGAGGGCCGGAGCGGTCCCGGGCTCGACGGTGATCCACGTCGTCGTCCCGTCGTCGACGAGGTGCAGCGCGTGCTCGACGTGGCCCTTCGGCGACAGCACGAGCGACTCCCTCGACACCCGCGGGGCGAGGCCGAGGAGGTGCTGGGTCGTCATCGAGTGCAGCCAGGTGAGGCGGTCGGGGCCGGTGACGGTGACGACCCCGCGGTGCGACAGGTCGACCGCCCCGAGCCCCTCGGCGAGCAGGCGCTGCTCGCGGATCGGGTCGCCGTAGTGCGCCGCGACCCCGGCGTCGAGCCCCTCCCCCTCGACGGCGCCGTGGCGCGCGAGGAGGGGCGAGCTGGTGGTGGACGTGGTCATGGGGTGGCCTCCCGGCAGGTACGGCAGAGGCCGTGGACGGCGGCGTGCGAGACCTCGGCGGCGAAGCCGAGACGGTCGTCGACGCGCGCGACGAGCTCGTCGGCGACGTCGAGGGGGAGCTCGCCGACCCAGCCACAGCCGCGACAGACGACGTGGAGGTGGGTGGCGTGCTCGGCGAGGTGGTAGCTGGGGGCGCGGGTGTCGACGTGCGTGTGGCCGACGAGCCCGAGCTCGGAGAGGGCGTCGAGCGCCCGGTAGACGGTCGACACCGGCACCGCGGACCCACCGTCGGCGGCGACCGCCTCGGCGATCTCCTCGGGAGAGCCGTGGCCGAGGTGGCCCACCGCGGCGAGGACACGCTCGCGCTGCGAGGTCAGGCGCTTGCCCTGCGCTCGCAGCCGGGAACCCAGATCGCTCACCCCTCCAATGTAGGCCGGGTCCGAGCCGCGTCGATGCGCCCCACCTACACTGACGCGGTGTCTCACGACGACCTGCACTCTCTCCAGCAACGGCTCTCGCGCTCCGAGGCGCGAGCCGTCGAGCCCGAGACCACCACGGACGGGCCGCGCAGGTCACGGACCCGCAGGGTGCTCATCGCCATGGGTGTCATCGTCGCTCTCGTGGTCGTCAGCGTCGTCGGCTTCCTCGGGTACCTGAACTGGAGGGTCAGCGACAACGTCACGCAGGGCGACTTCCTTCCGGCCGAGCGTCCGCCGATCACGGCGCCCGACGGGACGACGGTCAAGGAGACCGGGACGGGCACGAACTTCCTCATCGTCGGCGCGGACACGCGATCGGGTGACGCGGGGCGTTCCGACGTCATCGTCCTCATCCACGTCCCCGAGGACCGCCAGTCGATCGAGATGGTCCACTTCCCCCGCGACCTCTACGTCTCCATCCCCGGCCGCGGGAAGAACAAGATCAACGCCGCGTACGCGTTCGGACGCGAGCCGCTCCTCGTCCAGACGATGGAACAGCTGCTCAAGGTCCGCATCCACCACGTGGCCCGCACCGACTTCCAGGGCTTCAAGGCGATGACCGACGCCGTCGGTGGCGTCCGGGTCTACGCCGAGGAGGCGAGCAGCGGTGGGAACGGCGGGGACGTCGTCATCACCAAGGGCTGGAACGAGCTCAACGGCGAGCAGGCCCTGGCCTTCGTGCGCGAGCGCTACGAGCTGAGCGAGGGCGACATCTCCCGTGGCCGCCGCCAGCTCGCCTTCATCAAGGCCCTGCTGCTCAAGGCGACGTCGCGAGAGACCGTCACCAACCCGCTGACCATCGCGAAGTTCACCGATGCCGCGACGGCCAACCTCGTCCTCGACCAGACCTTCACGGTCGGCGACATGCGCGACTTCGCCCTCCAGCTGCGCGACATCCGGTCGGGTGACGTCGTCTTCGCGACCGCGCCGTTCACCGGCTTCGGCACCTCGCCCGAGGGCGCGTCGATCGACATCGTCGACACCAAGGGGATGGCCGACCTCGGCGAGGCGATCCGCACCGACACGATGGACGACTACGGCGACGTCTTCGTCACGCCCTGAGGACGCGCGCCGGCCTCACTCGACGCGCTTGAGCTCGGCCGAGACGTGCGACTGGATCGGCTGGCCCACCGCCGCCATGTCCATGACCCAGAGCAGGTCGCTGTTGACGTAGCCGTACATCCGGTGGGCCGCCGTGTACTCCTTGGCGAACGGGCTGCGCATGACCCCGTCGGTGCGCAGCTCGACCTTCGCGGGCTGGGCCACCCCGGCGTACATCTCGACGACCCCGGTGGGGTGGGTCAGCAGGAGCTCGACGTTCGTGCCGTCCTCCGCCGCCGGCACCGGCCGCCAGAAGCCGACCTCCGTCGCGAGCGGCCGGACCTGGTTGCCGTCGTCGTCGAGCAGCCACGTCTGCGAGCGCCACTCGAGGAAGGGGCGCCCGTCGTGGCGGCAGGTGATCTCCTGCCCGAAGCGCCGCGACTCGATGCTCGGGTAGCCCACGAGCCCGGCCCCGGCCCATCGGCCGACGAGCCAGGCGAGGGGGGCGAGGTCCTCGTGGAGGGAGGTGTCGAGCGTGAAGACCATAGGGTGCAGTGTATGGAGTCGCGCGCGAGGACCCTGGTCGTCAAGGTCACCTGCGGCACCGAGGCCCTCGAACGGATGAGCCAGGGCTTCACCGTCGCCGCCACCGCCCTCGCCTCCGGGCTCGAGGTCAGCCTGTGGCTCACCGGTGACGCCACCTGGATGGCCGTCCCGGGCCGTGCCGAGGACGTGGCGCTCCCCCACGCCCCGCCGCTCGCCGAGCTGCGCGACGCCCTCCTCGAGGGAGCGCGTGTCACGGTCTGCGGCCAGTGCGCCGCCCGGCGCGACCTCACCGAGGACGCCCTCCTTCCCGGCGCGGTCATCCGCGGTGCGGCGGCGTTCGTCGAGGAGGTCGTGGCGCCCGGCGCCCGCGCCCTCGTCTACTGAGGGTCCGACGCCCGGACGCGGGGGCTCAGCCGACGACGGCGAGCGAGAGCACGTGGACGACGACGCCGGGGAGCGAGCAGGCTCGCCGCGGCCGACGCGAGCTGGGCGCGGAACGAGCCGATGGCCGGCAGGACGCTGAGGACGCGCCGCACCGCGTGCGCGACGGCGGCGGCGAGGAAGCCGGTGAGCGCGGCGGGACCGGAGTCGGGGCCCCCGAGCAGCGTGGCCGCGAGGAGGGCGCCGCCCCCGCCGAGGAGCATCGCGAGCGGGAGCATCCACGGCCGGACCCTCGGGATCCCGGCGACGAGGTCGGCGAGCGAGGACGCCGCGATCGCCGCGAAGGCGACGACGGCGAGGTCCACCGCGTCCGCGCTGCGGGTCAGCGGCACCCACGGCGTGGCCATCGTCACCGCCGCGATGCCGAAGGACGTCACGGCGATCGACTCGGTGAGCCGCGGCCTCCCGTCGGTGCGGACCATCTGGTGCACGAACATCACGGCGAGGCCGGCGATGACCGCGACCGGGACGAGGCGCAGGAACGGCTCGTCGGGGGGCAGCACCGCCGCTGCCGGCGCGAGGACGGCGACCGTCCCGATCGCCAGCGAGGACCCGAACCGGCTCGACGAGCCGTGCAGCGTGGGCCACCCCCAGGCGAGGACGACGCCGGCCCACGCGAGGCCGGCGGCGAGGACGACGGGGTCGGCGAGGACGGCGAGCCCGAGGAGCGCGGCGAGGACGACGGTCGCGACGACGGCCACGGGTCGCGGCACGGTCGCGAGGGCGGGCAGGACCGGCTCCCGCAGGATGGCGTCACGCCGGGCACGGCGGGCGGCGCGGGTCTCGGCGACCGCCGCCTCCTCCTCCTCGGGGGTCAGGTCGGTCACTCGGTCGTCCACGCGCGGCATCCTCCCATCATCCGCCGGCGAAGGGGGGCAGGACCTCGACGGCGGCCCCCGCGGGGACGGCGTCGTCCGGGCCGCTCGCCAGGCCGTCGACGAGGACCGTGCACACCGGCAGGACGGCGGCCAGGCCGGGCCGCGCCGCGAGGAGCCGGGCGGTCAGGGCCCCGACGGTCGGCTCCGCGGGGACGGTCTCGCCGTCGACCCCCGCTGCCGCCCGGGCACCGGCCCAGTACCGCACGGTGACCGTCTCAGTCGCGCCGACATCCGGACGTTGGGTGTGCATGACCGCCTATCCTGTGGGCGATGGCCCACCTGCTGCTGTTGACGAACACCTTGGCGCCGAGCGCCGAGGTCGTTCCGGCGCTCGGGCTCCTGTCGCACCATGTTCGCATCCTGCCCGCCGAGGGGAGCGCGCTCGTCGACGCCCCCCCGTCCGACGTCGTCCTCGTCGACGCCCGGCGTGAGCTCGCGATGGCCAAGTCCCTGTGCCGCGTCATCGTCACCACCGGCAGCTCGGCGCCCCTCCTCGTCGTCGTCACCGAGGGCGGCCTCGCCGGCATCACGAGCGACTGGGGCATCGACGACGTCATCCTCGACACGGCCGGGCCGGCCGAGGTCGAGGCGCGGCTGCGGCTCGCCCTGGGACGCACCGCCGAGGTGGCGCCCGAGGAGGGCGGCCCCATCACGGCGGGGGCCCTCGTCATCGACGAGGCGACGTACTCGGTCCGCCTGCGCGGGCGGCTCCTCGACCTCACGTACAAGGAGTTCGAGCTCCTCAAGTACCTCGCCCAGCACCCCGGGCGCGTCTTCACCCGCAGCCAGCTGCTCCAGGAGGTGTGGGGCTACGACTACTTCGGCGGCACCCGCACCGTCGACGTCCACGTGCGCCGCCTGCGCGCGAAGCTCGGCACCGACTACGAGGTGCTCATCGGCACCGTGCGCAACGTGGGGTACCGGTTCGTCCCCGAGGTCGCCGACACCTTCTCCGAGGTCGAGGGCTGAGGTGAGCCGCACCGAGCGGGTCCTCGAGGTCGACGCCTCCACCGCCGACGACCTGCGCGGCCTGTGGTCCCGGGCGGCCGGCGCCGACGGCGTGGGGGCCGTCTCCGAGGCGTTCCGGCTGGCCGTCGGCCCGCAGCGCGAGGGCGTCGTCCACCTCGTCCGCCACGACGACGGAGGCACCCTCGTCGGGTACGCGCAGGTCGCCGCCGCGGGGACCCCCGACGCCGTCGCCGAGCTCGTCGTCGACCCCGACCACCGCCGCGCCGGTCACGGACGCGCCCTCCTCGACGCGGTCCTCGCCGAGGGTGCCCGCAGCGTCTGGTCGCACGGGCTCCTCCCCGCCGCCGAGGCGCTGGCGTCGTCGGCCGGGCTGTCCCTGACCCGCAGCCTCCACCGGATGACCCGCCCGCTCACCGATGCCGACCGGGCGGATCCCGCTCTGCCCCAGGGCTTCTCGGTTCGTGCCTTCGAGCCGGGTCGCGACGACGAGACGTGGGTCGCCCTCAACGCGGCGGCCTTCGCGTCGCACCCGGAGCAGGGGCGCCTCACCGTCGCCGACCTCCACGAGCGGATGCAGCAGCCGTGGTTCGACGCCGCCGGCTTCCTCCTCGTCGAGGACGACGCCGCCGGGCAGGTCGTCGCCTTCCACTGGACCAAGGTCGAGGCAGGCGTGGGACGGGCCCACGGTCCTCATCCCAGCGATGCGAGGAGCGGGACCGGGGAGGTCTACGTGGTCGGCGTCGACCCCGCCCACCAGGGCCGCGGCCTCGGTGGCCCGCTGACCGCCCTCGGACTGGCCCACCTCGCCCGGCAGGGCCTGGCCGAGGTCGAGCTCTACGTCGACGGCGACAACACCGCCGCCCGGCGCACCTACGAGCGCCTCGGCTTCAGGGACGCCGCCGTCGACGGCCAGTACACGACCTCCGACTGATTGCGACCCACCCACCCCCGAGGGCCTCGACACCGGCGCCCGAGGTGGGTGGAGCGCAATATGTCGGGTTGCCCGGGGTTCCGGTGGACAGGCGCCGTCCGTCGGGGGAGGGTGCCGGGATGAGCGCCCACCTCCGCACCGCCCTCACCGCCCTCACCGCAGCCGCCGCCCTGGCCGCCCTCCCGGTCGCGACGGCCGCCGCCGCACCGACCGCCGCACCGACCGCCGCACCGACCGGAGCGCCCACCAGCGCGTCGGCCTCCTCGGCGAAGGACCGCACGCCGTCAGTGGCTCTCCGGACCCGGGTCGTCGACGCCGACCAGAGCTTCCGCGGCCTCGACGCCGTCGACCGGAAGGTCGCGTGGGCGAGCGGCGGCAGCGCAGCCGGCGGCGACGGCTCGGTCTGGCGGACCACCGACGGCGGTCGCACGTGGGCCGAGGTGAGCCCTCCCGGGGCAGCGGGCCTGCTGTTCCGCGACGTCGAGGCGCGCAGCGCCAGCGTCGCGTCGGTCCTCGCGATCGGCGAGGGCGAGGCCTCGCGCATCTACCGCACCACCGACGGCGGCCGCACGTGGACCGAGACCTTCCGCAACGCCGAGCCCGCCGCCTTCTACAACTGCATGGCCTTCTTCCCCGGCGGGCGCCACGGCCTCGTCGTCAGCGACCCCGTCGACGGCCGGTTCCGGATCGCCGCGACCCGCGACGGCGGCCGTTCGTGGCAGGTCCTGCCGAGCAGGGGGATGCCCGACAGCACCGGCGAGTTCAACTTCGCCGCGAGCGGCGACTGCCTCGTGACGGCCGGGCACGACGCGTGGTTCGGCACCGGGGGCGCGACCTCGCGCGTCTTCCACTCGCGCGACCTCGGCCGCACCTGGACCGCGACGGCCTCGGGCATCCCCGCCGGCGAGGCCGCCGGCGTCTTCGGGCTGGCGTTCCGGAACCCACGCCAGGGAGTCGCCGTCGGTGGCGACTTCGCCGCCGCGGACGACGGCGTCGACGCCGTGAGCCGCACCCGCGACGGACGCCGCTGGTCGGGAGCCGGCGACCTCCAGCACCTGGGCGAGGACGTCGCGTGGCTCCCCGGGACACGGTCCGGGCTCCTCGTCGTCGGTGAGTCGGGGCCGGTGGGCGGCGTCAGCGCGAGCGGCGACGGTGGCCGGTCGTGGCACCGCCTGTCGGACACCGGGTTCCACACCCTGGACTGCACGTCGGACGGGTCCTGCTTCGCCGCCGGGGGCGGCGGACGGCTTGCGGTGGCCACCTGGAGGTGAACACTGGACGACAAGGGTCACGGCGCCCGGCCGTGACCTGACAGGATTGGGGCATGAGCACGGACACGAACGTCGAGCTCCAGGAGCAGGCCACCGCACGCGACACCGCCGCCGAGGCCTCGGCCGACGCGCACATCGTCAGCGAGGTCTCGATCGCGAGCGCCTCGGCGAGCGAGACCCGCTCCCACCAGCCCCGCGCCACCAACGGCCGGTTCGTCCGCCCGCAGCCGGCCGTCCCCGTCGAGGACGACGACGGCCTGCCCACCGACCGCTTCCTCGACCGCGAGATCAGCTGGCTGCAGTTCAACGAGCGGGTCCTCCAGCTCGCCGCCGACGAGAACGTCCCGCTCCTCGAGCGCTGCCGCTACCTCGCGATCTTCACCTCGAACCTCGACGAGTTCTTCATGGTCCGCGTCGCCGGGCTCAAGCGCCGCATCGCCACCGGCATCGCCGTCCGCTCGGCGTCCGGCCTCGAGCCGCGCGAGGTCCTCGACCAGATCTCGCACGTCGCCCACGAGCTGATGTCGATGCAGGCCCGCGTCTACCGCGAGCAGGTGCGCCCCGCCCTGGAGACCGAGGGCATCACCATCGTGCGCTGGGACGAGCTGGCCGACGAGGAGCGCGAGCGCCTCGGCACGGTCTTCCGCACGCGCCTGTTCCCCGTCCTCACCCCGCTGGCCGTCGACCCGGCGCACCCGTTCCCCTACATCTCGGGGCTCTCGCTCAACCTGGCCGTCGTCCTCGTCAACCCGCGCACCGCCAAGGAGCACTTCGCCCGCGTCAAGGTGCCCGAGGTGCTCCCCCGTCTGCTGCGCGTCGAGCCCGGACCGGAGGAGGACGCGCTCGCCGACATGTACGACACCCGTTTCGTACCGCTCGAGGACGTCATCTCGGCCAACCTCGAGCACCTCTTCCCCGGGATGGAGATCCGCGAGCACTTCACCTTCCGGGTCACCCGCAACGAGGACCTCGAGGTCGAGGAGGACGACAACGAGAACCTCCTCACCGCGCTCGAGCGCGAGCTGACCCGGCGCCGCTTCGGCCCGCCGGTGCGCCTGGAGGTCGAGGAGGACATGGACGACCACGTCCTCGACCTCATCGTCCGCGAGATCGGCGTGGCGAGCTCGGAGGTCTACCGCCTGCCGGCGCCCCTCGACATCAGGGCCCTCAACGTCATCGCCGACCTCGAGCGCTCCGAGCTGCACTTCGAGCCCTTCGTCGCCCGGACCAACGCCGACCTCGCGCCCACCGAGAGCGCCAAGGCGCGCGACGTCTTCGCCTCGATCCGCAAGCAGGACGTCCTGCTCCAGCACCCCTACGACTCGTTCTCGACGTCGGTGCAGGCCTTCATCGAGCAGGCCGCGGCCGACCCCCGGGTCCTGGCCATCAAGCAGACGCTCTACCGCACGAGCGGCGACAGCCCGATCCTCGACGCCCTCATCGACGCCGCCGAGGCCGGCAAGCAGGTCCTCGCGGTCGTCGAGATCAAGGCCCGCTTCGACGAGCAGAACAACATCAGCTGGGCCCGCAAGCTCGAGCACGCCGGGGTCCACGTCGTCTACGGCATCGTCGGCCTGAAGACCCACTGCAAGCTCGCCCTCGTCGTGCGCCAGGAGGCCGAGGGGCTGCGCCGCTACTGCCACGTCGGGACGGGCAACTACAACCCCAAGACCGCCCGCGTCTACGAGGACCTCGGGCTGCTCACCGACGACGAGCAGGTCGGCGAGGACCTCACCCGCCTGTTCAACCAGCTCTCGGGCATCGCACCGCGCAGCCGCTTCAAGCGCCTCCTCGTCGCGCCGCGCTCGGTGCGCTCCGGGCTGGTCAGCCAGATCGACGCCGAGATCGAGCACGAGCGCGCGAACCCCGGCACCGGGCACATCGCCCTCAAGGTGAACTCGATCGTCGACGAGCAGATCATCGACTCCCTCTACCGGGCCTCGCAGACCGGCGTGAAGGTCCAGCTGTGGGTGCGCGGGATCTGCACCCTGCGGCCGGGCGTCCCCGGGCTGTCGGAGAACATCGAGGTCCGCTCGGTGCTGGGCCGCTTCCTCGAGCACTCGCGCGTCTTCCTCTTCGGCGGCGGCGGCGAGCCGGTCGTCTTCATCGGCAGCGCCGACATGATGCACCGCAACCTCGACCGCCGGGTCGAGGCCCTCGTGCGGCTCAGCGACCCGCGCCACATCGCCGACCTCCAGTCGCTCATCGCCCGCGGCATGAGCGACGAGTACACGCACTGGCGGCTCGGGAGCGACGGCCGCTGGATGCGCCACCACCTCGATGACGACGGCCAGCCGCTCGCCGACCTCCAGACCGCGCTCATCGAGATGCACGCCAAGCGGCGTCGCAAGGCCCGCCGGCGCTGACGCCCGGCCCTCCCCCGACACCGTGTCGCCCACCAGGATCCCCGCCGCCGGGACGCTCCCCTGGCGGCTGCGCGAGGGGACCCTCGAGGTCGCCCTCGTCCACCGGCCGCGCTACGACGACTGGTCGTGGGCCAAGGGAAAGCTCGACCCCGGCGAGGACTGGGCCGTGGCGGCCGCGCGCGAGACCGAGGAGGAGACCGGGCTCGTCGTGCGCCTGGGACCCCCGCTGCCGGAGTCGCGCTACGTCGTCCTCGACCGCGGGGATCCCGGCGACAAGGTGGTCCGCTACTGGTCGGCACAGGTGACGGGCGGGCACGGTCGCCTGCTCAACGAGATCGACGAGGTGGTCTGGCTCCCCGTGCCCGAGGCGCACGCCCGCCTCGACTACGCCCGCGACCGCGACCAGCTCCTCGCCCTCGTGCGGCTCCAGCAGGAGGACCGTCTCGACACCTGGCCGCTCGTCCTCGTCCGGCACGCCCACGCCGTCGCGCGCGGCGACCACCGCGGCGACGACACGCAGCGCCCCCTGACCGGTGCCGGGTCGGCCCGGGCGCGAGCCCTCGTGCCGGTGCTCGGCGCCTACGGGGTGACCAGGGTCGTCAGCTCGCCGTCGGAACGCTGCGTGCGGACCGTCGAGCCGTACGCGCGATCGGTGGGGGCGAAGGTCCGCCGCCGCGACGGGCTCTCGGAGGAGGGCCACGCCGAGGCGCCGCTGAAGGCGCGCGCCCACCTGCGCCGGCTCCTCGACCGCGGCGAGCCCGCGCTGCTGTGCTCCCACGGCCCGGTGATGCCGCCGATGCTCGACGAGCTCGCCGGCCGGCTCGACCTCGACACCGCCGGTGCGGTCGACGTCGTCGAGGCCTTCGCGGAGGCCCGCGACGACAAGCTGGCCAAGGGCGAGGCGCTGGTCTGCCACGTGGTCGGCACCGGTGAGGCGGCGCGCGTCGTCGCCGTCGAGCGCCACCTGCCCTGACGACCGCCGTTCCCACGGTGGGGTCGCGGGCGAGGCGGCAGATCTCGCTGACCATCCGGACGGTCAATGGCCGGATCCCGTTCACGGCCCGTTCACCCGGGACGGGCCGCCGCGTCACCGAGCCTCCCTACCGTCACTGCCATCGGGCGCAGATGCCCGATCCCATGACCCTTGTCCTCCGAGAGGTACAGACAGTGAGAATTCAGCGTTTCGGCCAGGTGGCGGCTCTCGCCCTGGTCGGGTCGATCGCCCTGGCGGGCTGCGGCTCCGACTCCAACGCCGGCACCGGTAGCGGCTCGGCGGGCACCACCGCGGCCGCGGCCGCGAGCGGTGACTGCTTCGACGGCACCCTGAACGCCGAGGGCTCCTCCGCCCAGAAGAACGCGTTCGAGGAGGTCGCCGCCTCGTTCGGCTCCACCTGCTCCGGCGCCACGGTGAACTACAACCCCACCGGGTCCGGCGCGGGCATCAAGCAGTTCATCGCCGGCCAGGTCGACTTCGCCGGTTCCGACTCGGCGCTGAAGACCGAGGAGAAGGACGGCGTCATCGAGTCCGACGCCGCCGCCACCTCCTGCGGCTCGCCGGCGTGGAACATCCCGATGGTCACCGGCCCGATCGCCATCTCGTACAACCTCGAGGGCGTCGACACGCTCGTCCTCACGCCGGCCGTCGCCGCGGACATCTTCAAGGGCACCATCACCAGCTGGGACGACGCCAAGATCGCAGCCGTCAACCCGGGTGCGACCCTCCCGAAGACCGCCATCAAGGTCTTCTTCCGCTCCGACGAGTCGGGCACCACCGAGAACTTCACCAAGTACCTCAACACCGCGGCCGGCGACGTCTGGACCGACGAGCCCGCCAAGAAGTGGACCGGCAAGGGTGAGGGCAAGGAGAAGTCGGCCGGTGTGGCCGAGGGCGTGAAGTCCACCCCGGGTGGCATCACCTACGTCGAGTGGAGCTACGCCAAGGACAACGACCTCGGCATCGCCCAGGTCGACAACGGTGGCGGCGCGGTCGAGCTGACCGGCGCCTCGGTCGGCAAGGCCGTCGAGGCCGCGAAGGCCGACGGCGAGGGCAACGACCTGCGCCTCAAGCTCGACTACGCGACCAAGGAGGCCGGCGCCTACCCGATCCTCCTCGTCACCTACGAGATCGTCTGCTCGAAGAACAAGGACGCCGAGAAGGGCAAGCAGATCAAGGCCTTCCTCACGCACTTCTCCTCGACCGACGTGCAGAAGGGCCTCGAGGAGATCGGCTACGCCCCGCTCCCCGCCTCGGTCCAGAGCAAGGTCACGACCGCCATCGAGGCGCTGTCCTGACCCACCCCGGCCAGCGGCTCCGGCCGCTGACCTGACCCGGAGGGGGCGGGCCGACACCGGCTCGCCCCCTCCGCCACGGCCCCACACCGACGACGAGAACGACGAGGAGCCCCGTGTCGACCTCCATCACCGGCCGCTCGGTCAGCGACGAGCTGCCCGGACCGGACGGACGCCCCCCGCTCCAGGGGGACGGCGCGGGCACCGGACGCCTCGGCGACCGTCTCTTCGGCGGGGCGGCCACCGCCTCCGGCGTGTTCGTCATCCTCCTCGTCTCGCTCGTCGGGGTCTTCCTCGTCGCCCAGGCCATCCCCGCCCTGCAGGCCAACGAGGCGAGCTTCCTCACCTCGCGCGAGTGGGCGACGTCGGGCACCGCCCCGCGGTTCGGCATCGTCGACCTGCTGTGGGCCACGGTCGTCACGGCGGTCATCGCGATGCTCATCGCGGTCCCCCTCGGCGTCGCGATCGCCCTGTTCATCACGCAGTACGCGCCGCCGTGGCTCTCCCGCCCGGCCGCCGCCACCATCGACCTCCTCGCCGCCGTGCCCTCCATCGTCTTCGGCTTCTGGGGCCTGACGATCGCCGGCCAGTACTTCGAGCCGTTCGCGAACGTCATCGACGGCGCCCTCGGCTGGATCCCGCTCTTCTCCCGCGAGGCCGACGGCCCGAGCGCCAAGAGCACCCTGGCGTTCGCCGGCATCATCCTGGCGATGATGGTGCTGCCCATCGTCACGGCCATCTCGCGGGAGGTCTTCGCGCAGGTGCCGACGACGCACAAGGAGGGCGCGCTCGCGCTGGGTGCCACGCAGTGGGAGATGATCCGCACCGCGGTCCTCCCGTTCGGCAGGCCCGGCGTCATCAGCGCCGCGATGCTCGGCCTCGGCCGCGCCCTCGGCGAGACGCTCGCCGTGACGATCCTCCTCTCGGCCCTCAACGACGGCTCGGCGTTCTCCTCCTCGATCTTCAGCGGAGGCGCGACCTTCGCCTCGAAGATCGCCCTCGGCATCCAGGAGGCGAACACGGCCAACAGCACCGGCGCGCTCATCGCGGCGGGGCTGGTCCTGTTCGTCCTCACCTTCATCGTCAACGCGCTCGCCCGCGTCGTCATCGAGCGCCGGAAGGCCTTCACCGAATGAGCACCCTCGAGCTCGAGGCCGGTGCCCGAGGGGGCGCCGCCGCACCCGCGTCCCGGCCGATGCTGACGCCCAAGTCGGGGTCGCGCGCGGTGCGCGACAACCTCGCCCGCGTCGTCATGTGGTCGGCGTTCGTCATCGGGGTCATCCCGCTCGTGTGGATCCTCGTGAGCACCGTCATCAAGGGCGGCGCGATGCTCGTGGACAGCACGTGGTGGACCAACTCGCAGGCGGGCATCACCAACCGTCGCGTCGGCGGCGGCGCCGTCCACGCCATCCAGGGCACGCTCATCCAGGCCGCGGTCACCACCGCGATCTCGGTGCCGATCGGCGTCATGACCGCCGTCTACCTCGTGGAGTACGGCCGCGGCCGGCTCGCCAAGGCCGTGTCGTTCATGGTGGACATCCTCACCGGCATCCCCTCGATCGTCGCCGCCCTCTTCGTCTACGCGCTGTGGGTCACGACCTTCGGCTTCCAGCGGGTCGCCTTCGCGGTCTGCCTCGCGCTCGTGCTCCTCATGGTCCCCACCGTGGTGCGCTCGACCGAGGAGATGCTCAAGCTGGTCCCCAACGAGCTGCGCGAGGCCTCGTACGCCCTCGGGGTGCCGAAGTGGAAGACGATCATGAAGGTCGTCCTCCCCACCGCGTTCTCGGGCATCGTCACCGGCATCCTGCTCGGCATCGCCCGGGTCATGGGTGAGACCGCCCCGCTGCTCGTCCTCGGCCCGTACACCCAGGTCATCGTCACCGACCTGTTCGCCACCAACATGGCGACCCTGCCCACGATGATCAACCAGAGCCGCAGCGAGAACCTCCAGCCGGCCCTCGACCGCGTCTGGGGCGCCGCGCTCACCCTCATCCTCCTCGTCTTCCTCCTGAACCTGCTGGGCCGCTTCATCGGCCGCTTCAGCAAGGTCAAGGGCTGACCTCCCCTCTCCCGCAGCGACTCCCGCAGCGACTCCCGCACCGCTTCCGCACCGACACGGCACGACGAAAGAGCACCCACACCATGGCCAAGCGCATCGACGTCAAGGACCTCGACATCTACTACGGCGACTTCAAGGCCGTCGAGGGCGTGACCGCCACCGTGGAACCGCGGTCCGTCACGGCCTTCATCGGCCCGTCCGGTTGTGGCAAGTCGACGGTCCTGCGGACCCTGAACCGGATGCACGAGGTGATCCCGGGCGGGCGGGTCGAGGGGTCGGTCATGCTCGACGACCAGGACCTCTACGCCTCCTCGATGGACCCGGTCGCCGTGCGCCGCACGGTCGGCATGGTCTTCCAGCGCCCGAACCCGTTCCCGACGATGTCGATCCGCGACAACGTGGCGGCGGGGCTGAGGCTCAACGGGATGAAGAACAAGAAGAAGCTCGACGAGGTCGTGGAGCGCTCGCTCCAGGGGGCCAACCTCTGGAACGAGGTCAAGGACCGCCTCGACAAGCCGGGCGCCGGCCTCTCGGGCGGTCAGCAGCAGCGCCTGTGCATCGCCCGCGCCATCGCGGTGAACCCGCAGGTGCTCCTCATGGACGAGCCGTGCTCGGCGCTCGACCCCATCTCGACGCTGGCCATCGAGGACCTCATCAACGACCTCAAGGCCGAGTACACGATCGTCATCGTCACGCACAACATGCAGCAGGCCGCGCGGGTGTCGGACCAGACGGCGTTCTTCAACCTCAAGGCCACCGGGGAGCCGGGCCGCCTCGTCGAGGTCGGCGACACGCAGCGGATCTTCAGCAACCCCACGGAGAAGGCCACCGAGGACTACATCTCCGGCCGCTTCGGCTGACCCCGCCCCCTCCTCGACTGATTGCATCTCACCCACCTCTGGCGCGCATCTTCTCGCCCTCCGAGGTGGGTCAGCTGCAATCAGTCGGGCGCTGGTTCGTCCACAGGCATGCGGTTGCACCGCGCGCCGTCCACAGGCCGATGCTGCGCGTGGCTCCAGGACGGGCGTGCACGTGATGGTGGCGGATGCCGTTCGCCCACCTCCCCCAGCCCTTCTCCCGCGCCGAGGCCCTCGAGCGGGGCGTCACGGCTCGCGTCCTGGATCGAGCCCTGGCCCGAGGGCGCCTCACGCGCCTCGCCCAGGCCCTCTACGTCCTGCCCGACGGGTGGGAGCCACTCCCACCCTGGGAGCGACACCTCGCCCTCGCCAGGACCGCCGTGCGGGTCACACCCGACGCCGTCGTCAGCCACCTGAGTGCCGCGGCGCTCCTCGGGCTGCCCCTCCCGACCCGGCCACCCCTTCGCGCGACCATGACCCTGCTCGACGACCGTCGGACGTCGGCCCCGAGCGACTGGCGCCGGTTCCATCGCGGAGCGACACCTCCGGAGCACGTCGTCATCCGTCGACGGCGCCCGTACCTCGTCCCGGCCCGGACCGTCATCGACTGCGGTCGTGACCTGGACGGAGGTGACGCGCAGGCCGTCCTCGACGCCGCACTGGGTCGGGGCCTGGTCACCGGAGCCGACCTCGTCGTCATGCGCCGGCACGAACGCCGATGGCCCGGGATCGCGGCGGTCGACCGCCTCCTTCGCCTCGCCGACGGTCGCCGTGAGTCCTGGTTCGAGTCCCACAGTGCGTTCGTGATGGACAGCTGGGGCGTGCCGCTCGGGATCCCCCAGGTCGTCGTCCGAGACTCTCGCGGGCGTTTCGTCGCACGGGTCGACGCGTTGTGGCCGGAGCTCGGCGTCGTGGGAGAGGCGGATGGTCGCGGGAAGTACCTCCTCGACGCCGAGGACGGCACCTCGCTCGAGGACGCTGCAGCCCGGGCCGTCATCGACCAGTCGGTCCGCGAGAGCCGGGTACGCGACCTCGGTCTGGAGGTGTTCCGGTGGCAACCGAGCGACCTGAGAGGCCCCATGGGCCTGCTCGACCGCTTCCATGCGGCCGTCGGTCGAGCTCGTCCGGAGGTGGTGACGGCACGGTTCTCGTGCTCGTGCTGCGACCGCCCCCTCACTGATTGCGGATCACCCACCAGAATCGCCGGACTGAGGGGCTCTAGAGGTGGGTGATTCGCAATCAGTCGCTGAAGGGAGGAGGGGCGGGAGGGTGGGGTCAGGGTCAGAGGGTGAGGAGGGCGATGGCGGCGTAGGCCCCCGCCGCCGCGACCCCGGCCCCCGGGAACGTCAGCACCCAGGCGAGGGCGATCTGCCGGGCGACCCCCCACCGCACCGCCTTCGCCGACTTCGTCGAGCCGACGCCCATGATCGCCGAGGTGATGGCGTGGGTCGTCGAGATCGGGGCGCCGGTGGCCGTGGCGACGTAGAGCACCGCGGCCGCCGTGGTCTCGGCCGCGAACCCCTGGGGCGGGTCGAGGTCGATGATCCGCCGACCCAGGGTCCGCATGATCCGCCAGCCGCCGGCGTACGTCCCGAGGCTGAGGACGACCGCCGACAGGGCGATGGCCCACGCCGGGATCGACTCGTCCCCGGCGGCCCGGTACCCGCTGGCGATGAGCGCCAGCGCCACGACGCCGGCGGTCTTCGACGCGTCCTGCATCCCGTGCCCGAACGCCATCGCCGCGGCCGACACGGTCTGGGCGTACCTGAACCCGCGCGCCGTCGGTCCCGGTCTGGCGGAACGGAACAGCCACAGGATGACGGTCATCACGACGAAGCCGCCGACGATCCCCACGACCGGCGACAGGAGCATCGGCACGACGACCTTGTCGAGGATGCTCTCCCACTTCACGGTCGCCCCGCCGGCGAGCGCCGCCCCGCCGAGCCCGCCGATGAGGGCGTGCGACGACGACGAGGGCATCCCCCGCCACCAGGTCAGCATGTTCCAGCCGGTCGCCCCGACGAGCGCCCCGGCGCAGATCGCGACGCCGGACCCGCCCATCGGCACCTCGATGATGTCGCCGCCGATCGTCTGCGCGACCCGCACCCCCACGAACCCGCCGACGAGGTTCATCACGGCGGCGAGCCCCAGGGCGATCCGCGGGGTCAGCGCCCGGGTCGTCACCGAGGTCGCGATGGCGTTGGCCGCGTCGTGGAAGCCGTTCGTGTACGTGAAACCCATCGCCAGCACGACGACGAGCGCGACGGGCAGCCAGTCCACCCGCTCAGGACTCCCGGACCGAGATCGCCTCGACCTTGAGCGCCACGGCCTCGAAGCCGTTCGCCGCGGCCTCGAGCGCGTCGATGATGTCCTTGTGCTTCATCACCGTGATCGGGTCGGCCTTCGGGGTGTTGAACAGCTCGGCGAGCATCCGGCGGTACTGCTTGTTCGCGCGGTTCTCGAGCCGGTTCACCTCGGCCCAGTAGGCGGTGAGCCCCTTCATCGAGCGCAGCCGCGACATCGCGTCGGCGGTGAGCTCGGCCATCCGGGCGATGACCTCGACCTGCTTCGCGACGCGCGGCAGGACCTCGTCGACCCGGTACAGCACGATGAGGTCGACCGCCGCCTCGATGAGGCCGACACAGTCGTCGAGCGCCACCGCGAGCCCGTGCATGTCGGCTCGGTCGAAGGGCGTCACGAAGGACCCGTTGACCTGCCGGACGATGGCGTGGGTCGCCTCACCCGGAGGACGCCTCGATCTCGTGGACCCGCTTGAGGATGAGGTCGCGCTCCTCCGCGGAGGCGCCGAGGAGCGTGGTCAGCTCCCCCGCGGCCTCGACGAGGAGTCGCCCGGAGGCGGCGAAGAGCTCGAAGAAGCGGGGGTCCTGCGGGGTGAGGCGGATGCCCACGGGCGGTCTCCAGGACAGGGGCCGGACAGTGCGTACAGGCTATGTCCACCAGGAGGACGGCGGGTAGCCGGACCGCTCAGGTGACGGTGGCGCCCTCGTCGCCGTCGGCATCGATGCCGAGGAGCTCGTCGATCTGGTCGTCGCTGAGGGGGCCCTCGGCCTGGGAGGCCGCGAGCACCAGGTCACCGACCAGCCTGATCTCGTTCTCGAGCTGCTCGTCGTTCAACGACGGGTCGTGCATCACGTGGTCGAGGCTACGGGGGACCGGAGCCGATGCGGCAGTTGTCCACACCGAAATGACTCGTCCGAACCACGTGGCTGTCCAACGTCGTGGCCCGACCGGTCACGGATCGCCCCTTCGTACCGCTCGACCGGCCCACGCCCCCGTCGAGGACGAGAGGTGTGGGTGCCGGACCGGGAGCGCCTCACGGCGCGTGGCCGCTCGTAGCGGCTGGTGTTGGGACCCGGGGCTGCCGCGGTCCGGCACCCACGCTCGACAGTAACGCGTCAGGCCCGCCGAGGTGTTCCCGAACGGTGGAGGAAGGGATGATCAGTCGAGGTCGCCGGCGCGCCAGAGCGCCGCACAGGCCCGCAGGTCGTCACCGGTGGTGAGCATCGCCGCACCCGACGTCGTGAGGTCGTGCGCCCCACCCGGGTCGACGCCGTCGCGGTCGTGGGCCAGCTCGGCGCGTCCGGCGGCGATGACCGCGCAGAAGGCGGCGGCCCGCTCGAGCGCGACGGCGAGGTCGCCCTCGAAGATCCCCGCGAGGATCTGGTCGGCGACCCGCTGCAGCTCCTCGGGCCGGGGTGGTTCGGCGATCCCGGCGACCGCGTGTGCGACGTCGGTGAACCGGATGCCCGCGGCGTACTGGCGGCTCGCCTCCTGCGGGCTGCGACGGACCCACTCGCGCAGCGCGTAGAGGCGCCAGAGCGCGCCGGGGAGGGAGCGGGCCGGGCGCGCGGACCAGAGATCGGCGACGGTCGACAGGCCGAGGTCGTCGACGAGGCCGACGAGCCGCGAGGTCACCTGGGGGTCGTGGGCGGCCCTCCCCGTGCCGACGAGGATGGCAGCGGTCTGGTGGGCGACCTCGGTGACCTCGGCGGGCCCCGGGCGGGTGCCGCCGTGGGCCTCGAGCTTGTCGGGGCCGAAGGGCACGGGGCGTCGTGGCAGGGACCGTCCGCCTTCTGAGCTCACCCCACCAGTGTGTCCCACGACCACCGCCACGGCCCGCCCGACCCCGGCCGGCGCGTCGAACGTCGGATCAGGCGCGGGTGGCCACCGTGAGGAGGACGACCGCGTCCGTCAGGGCCGCGAGGTCGTGGCGCTGCGGTGGGATGACGAGGTGGTCGCCGGCGCCGCCGTCCCACGAGTCGGCGCCCGCGGTGAGCCGGACCTCGCCCGCGATGACCTGCAGGGTGGCCTCCCCCGGCGAGTCGTGCTCCCCGAGCGAGTGGCCCTCGGCGAGGGCGATGACGGTCTGGCGCAGGCTGTGCCCGTGCCCGCCGTGGAGGGTGACCGCCGCCCTCCCGCTGCTGGCTCCCCTCGCCGTCGCGAGCTGCTCGTGGCCGAGCCTGGTCAGTGACGTGCCGTTCACGGGTGGTCCTCTCGTCTCCCCCACCATCGCCCTCTCGACCCCCGACGTCCAGCACGCCCTCGGCTCCCAGACGTTTGAGGTGTCCCCACGGGGTTAGGTTGGGGACACCGTCACGGACGGTGGAGAACACGCCCCGCGTGATGCCGCAGCACGAGACGGACCGAGTCCGGGAGGACCGCATGGCCAGCGAGGGAACCGCCGCGATGAAGGCGCGCACCGCGCCGTCGCCCGACGCGGCCCACAAGCCCGACTCCCCCACCGACATCGACCGACCCGGCTGGCGGTACACCGTCAAGGCGGCGTTCGCGGAGTTCCAGCGCGACCAGTGCACGGACCTCTCCGCGGCCCTCACGTACTACTCGGTGCTGTCGATCTTCCCGGCGCTCCTGGCGCTCATCTCCCTGCTCGGCGTCTTCGGCCAGGGAGCCTCGACCACCGACGCCCTGCTCGACATCGTCCGCCAGCTCGGCCAGGGCGACGCCGCCGACCAGCTCAAGGGCCCGATCGACGCGATGGTCGGGGCCAGCGGCGCGGGGTTCGCGCTCGTCATCGGGATCGGCACCGCCCTCTTCTCGGCCTCGGGGTACGTCGGGGCCTTCGGCCGGGCGATGAACCGGGTCTACCAGGTCGACGAGGGCCGCCCGGTCTGGAAGCTGCGTCCCCAGCAGGTGCTCATCACCCTGGGCCTGGTCATCATGGCCGCCGTCGTCCTCGTGGCCCTCGTCGTCAGCGGCCCGGTGGCCGAGGCGGTCGGGCGCGCCATCGGCCTCGAGGGCGCCACCGTGACGACGTGGAACATCGTCAAGTGGCCGGTCATCCTCCTCGTGGTCGGCGTCATGGTCGCGGTCCTCTACTACTGGACGCCCAACGTCCGCCAGCCGCGCTTCCGCTGGGTCTCGGTCGGGGCGGGCGTCGCCATCGTCATCTGGGTCCTGGCGTCCGTCGGGTTCGGCGTCTACGTCACCAGCTTCGGCTCGTACGCCAAGACCTACGGCTCGCTCGCCGGCATCATCGTCTTCCTCCTGTGGCTGTGGATCACCAACCTCGCGCTGCTCTTCGGCGCCGAGGTCGACGCCGAGCTCGAGCGGGCCCGCCAGCTCCAGGCCGGCATCCGCGCCGAGCGCACCCTCCAGCTCCCGCCGCGCGACGACTCCGGGTCGGTGAAGGCCGCGGGGAAGCTGGAGCAGCGCGTCCTCGAGGGACGGCAGATCCGGCTGGATGCTGAGAGCGCCGGACCCGACGACACGGTTGGGGGCGATCCCGGCGGGTACCGAGCGGGACGTGCCTCGACCCGCCGCTCCCGCGGAGCCTCCGACCACGACGACGTGGACCTCGAACCCCTGCCCTCAGAGGCCGCGCGGGCGGCGAGTCCAAGAAACGGCTGAGAGACGGCTCGACAGAGCTTCGACATCGCAGGTGACACGGCGTCCCGGACGCCGCCCGGCGGCACCTATGCTCGGCCCCGTGATCACGCGGACCCCTCGATGAACCGCCTCGCAGGCGGGCTCGTCCTCGGCGGTCGCTACGAGCTCGCCACCCGCATCGCCTCCGGCGGCATGGGGGACGTGTGGGAGGGCACCGACACCGTCCTCGACCGTCGCGTCGCCGTCAAGGTGCTGCGGCCCGGCACCGACGAGGAGGTCTTCGCGCGGCGCTTCCGCAGTGAGGCGCTCTACGCCGCGAACCTCGCCCACCCCAACGTCGCCACCGTCCTCGACTACGGCGAGGACGACGAGCTCGCCTATCTCGTCCTCGAGCTCGTCCCGGGCGAACCGCTGTCGTCGCTCGTCCAGCGCGAGGGCGCCCTCGACCCCGCGACGGTCCGCTCGATCATCGGGCAGGCGGCGCTCGCCCTGGGCGCCGCGCACGAGGCCGGGGTCGTCCACCGCGACGTCAAGCCCGCGAACATCCTCGTGACGCCGGAGGGAGTCGTGAAGCTCACCGACTTCGGCATCGCGCGCGCCGTCGACGGGTCGGGCCAGACCCAGACGGGCGAGGTGCTCGGCACCCCCCACTACCTGTCCCCCGAGCAGGCGCTCGGCGAGCCGGCCACCGGCGCCTCCGACCTGTACGCCCTCGGGGTCGTGGCCCACGAGATGATCACCGGGCGGCGACCGTTCGACAAGGGGACTCCCGTCGCCACCGCGCTCGCGCAGGTCAACGAGCCACCTCCGCCGTTGCCGCCGCACGTGCCCGCCGGACTCCGCAGCCTCATCGACCAGTGCCTGGCGAAGAAGCCGGAGGACCGCCCCGCGAGCGCCCGTGAGCTCGGCGAGCGGCTGGGCATCCCCGAGGAGGACCTCCCCGACGTCGGCCCGTGACGCCTCGACCGTCATGGGCAGCGCCGAGCTGGCCGAGGCGCACGTCGACGAGCGCCCGGCCGCACCGCCCGCCTGGTCCGGCACCGACCCGACGCCGACGCCGTCGTCGACCGCGGTCGTCCAGCCGCCGCGGGGCCACGTCCACTGGGCGTGGGTCCCGACCATCAGCATCGTCGTCCTGGCCCTCGCGGTGACCTGGTACGGCTTGACCCACTGAGGGGTGGGGTCGACCGGGGGCGGGCGTGCTGCCCGCCCCCGGTCGGTGTTCCGGGAGGCCGAGCACGCTGCGCCATACTGTCCGTGGCCGACGGGGAGCCCCTCGGCCGGGGCCTCTAGCTCAATTGGCAGAGCTGCGGACTTTTAATCCGTAGGTTGTGGGTTCGAGTCCCACGGGGCCCACCATCACCGAAGTTCGGATGGTGCGCGAGGCGAGCCGCCTCGTCTCCGAAGCGGCCGGGCTACCCATGGCGGATTAATCCCGTGAACAGGGACGACAGCTCTCCGGTGGCGGATACCCTCCGACCATGATATCGGCCGGGGAAGCGAGTCTTCGGCTCGCCGAGCCCGGACGCATACCAGCGCGCACGCTCACCGCGGCCGGCTGGCTGATCGGGGTACTCACCACCGCACTGATCGTCGGTACGCCGTATCTCGTCTTCGGCTACCACAGCCCGTCGCTGCATCTGGTGCTCGACTCCGTGGACGCCTGCGTCGCCTTGCTGGTCGCCTACCTGCTCTACGGCCGGTTCCTGCGCAGCCGGCGCAGCCAGGACCTGCTGCTCGCGGAAGGGCTCTTCCTGCTCGGCGTTGCCGGCCTCGGCATGACGCTGTTCCTCGAGTTCCTGTCTCCCGCCGAGATCGGGACGCTGGACGTGTGGTTCCCCCTGGCCCTGCGCCTGACCGCGGCCGTGCTCATCGTCGCGGCCGCCCTCGTCGGGGACCGGCCGGCGAGGGAGGCGTGGTTGCGCGGCGGCAGAGCGTTTCCTTGGCTCGTCATCGCGGGCGGTCTGCTGGTGCTGTGGCCGCTGCGCGACTGGCTTCCCGTGGCGCTGGACCAGAGCCCTCCCACCTCTGCGCAGCGACCGGTGATCACCGGCCACCCCGCACTGCTCGTCGCTCAGGCTCTCGCGGCCGCCTGCTTCGCCGTGGCGTCGGTCTCCTTCACCTGGCAAGCGGCGCGTCGCACCGACGAGCTCCTCCGCTGGTTGGGGCCTGCCTTTGCCCTGGCGGCATTCGCGCGGGTCAACTACGTGCTCTTCCCTTCGCTCTACAGCAACTGGATCTATACCGGCGACCTCCTCCGCACTGGCGGGTACGTCGTCCTGCTCGCCGGGGCCGGGAGGGAGATCGGTCGCTACTGGTCGGCGCACTCCCGGGCCGCAGTCCTCGACGACCGTCGTCGGCTGGCGCGTGAGCTGCACGACGGAGTCATCCAGGAGCTGGGATACATCCGCTCCCAGAGCCATGCCCTGGCCTCCAGCGGCGGCGTGGGGGAACGCATCGTCACCGCGTGTGACCGGGCGCTCGACGAGGCCCGCCAGGCCCTCCAGGCACTGGGGCAGGTGGAGGACGAGCCCTTGGGGCTCGTCCTCCACCGGGCCGCACGTCAGGTCGCCGAGCGGTACGACGTGGACCTCGTGCTGGACCTGGACGACTCGATGCATGTCGACGCCGATCAGCGTCACGCGCTGATGCGCATCACCCGTGAGGCGATCTCGAACGCCGCGCGTCATGGCAAGGCCGACCGGGTGCGTGTCCACCTCGGGTGGGTCGACGGCACCCGGCGCCTGGTGGTGGAGGACGACGGCGTGGGATTCGACGTGGGGGCGGCGAGGCGGAGCAGCACCGGTTACGGCCTGGTCAGCATGTGCGACCGTGCACACGCCTTGCCGGGATCGCTGGACATCGCGACGGCGCCCGGTCAGGGTACGACGGTGGAGGTGGTGTGGTGACCGAGGACCGGCTCAGCGTGGTGATGGCCGATGACCACGCCCGCACGCGCGGCGTGATCCGCGCGGCGCTGGAGGCCGACGGCTGCCAGGTGCTCGGTGAGGGGGCCAGCGCGGCCGACGCCATTGCGCTCGCCACGAAGCACCGGCCCGACGTGGTCCTGCTGGACATCCACATGCCCGGCAGCGGAATCGCCGCGGCGCAGCAGATCGCCAAGGCGCTGCCCGAGACGGCGATCGTCATGCTGACCGCGTCGAGCGAGGACGAGGACCTCTTCGACTCGCTGCGCGCAGGGGCGTCCGGCTACCTGCTCAAGGGCAGCGACCCGGCTCGCCTGGGCGACACCCTGCGGGGCGTGCTGGCCGGCGAGGGCGCGATGGCCCCGCAGCTGGTGGGCCGCATCATGGACGAGTTCCGTGCTCCGTCGAAGCGTCGGCTGGGACGCACGTCCCCGGCCGCCGCGAAGCTCAGCGCTCGTGAGTGGGAGGTCATGCAGCTTCTCGGCGAGGGCCTCTCGACCGAGGAGGTGGCGAGCCGGCTGTTCCTCTCCTCCACCACCGTTCGGGTGCACGTCTCCACGGTGCTGAAGAAGCTGCGCGTGAAGAACCGTCAGAGCGCCTTCAACCTCCTGCGCGACAGCTGAGTGCGCCCGCTGCCCTCGTCCACGAGGTGGGTGAGGGCGTCGATCATGGCCTCGGCCTCGTAGAGGGTGTACTCCTCGCCGCCCACGTGGACCATCGGGCCGTCCTGTACGCCGGTCGTCGGGTCGACCGAGGAGCACAGGAGCAGCACCGTACGCCGCACCAGCAGTGCGCCGCCCACGTGGACGAGATCGTCCTCGCCCTGGTGCTCGCCGTGCTTCACCGTGCACCAGGCCGGGCAGGTCTCGGGAACCTGGTCGTCTGGTCGCTGCTCATCGTCGCGCTGCCTTCTGGTTGGGGCCGGCCGGGGGAGGGCTGGTAAGAGCCGGACAGGCCCTGCATCGATGAGGTGCAGGGCCTGTCCGGTTGTGCTGTTCAGGCGGCGCTTCGCACGCCGAGGGTCAACGTAGGGCGATGTTGACGTAGTAAGTCTGGCCGTCGTCGAGTGCGACCCCGACCCTCCAGTAGGAGCCGGCCATCGTCTTACCCGTCTTCCAGTTGTAGTGGTACTGCGTGCCATCCCAGTTGTACGTGCCACCCACGGTCTCCGCGGCCGTGTACGCAGCTTCGTTGACTGCGGCCGTCGTGGTGCTGCCCTTGACCGGGACGAGCCACTTGGGAGCGGAACCGGCCTGGATGACCTGGCCCGCAGCATTCCTCAGCTGGAACTTCATCGGAATGGTCTGGCCGGCGTTGAACACGCTGGTCGCGACGCCCGTCTGGTGGGCGGTGTCGTTGACTGGCTGCAGGAACAGGGTCGTCCCATAGCCGTACTTCACCGTGTAGGTCGCCTTCGCCGTGCCCACGTTGCCGGCCTTGTCGGTCGCCGTCGCGGTGTAGGTGAAGGTGCCGACGCCGTTGGCCGTTCCGCCGGTGCGCGTGCCGGTCGCCGGAGCCGCCAGACCGCTGGTGCCGTCGGTGGCGCTCGCCGTGGCCGTCGGGACCGCCCCGATCGTGTAGACGGCGCCGTCGTTGATCCCGCCGATCGTGACCGACGGTGCGACGGTGTCGACGTTGATCCCGCCGACCGTGGTGGTGCCCTTGTTGCCGGCGCTGTCGACCGCGGTGCCCGTGGCGCTGTTGGCACCCTGGGCGGCGAGCGTGGCGTCGGGCTGGCAGGAGGCGATCCCGCTGACGGCGTCCTTGCAGTCGAAGGCGACCGTTACGGCACTGCTGTACCAGCCAGCGGCGTTCGGGCTGGTGGTGGCCTTGCCGGTGATGGTCGGCGCGGTCTTGTCGACCAGGACGATGGCCGTGCCGGCGGTCTCGGTGTTGCCCGCCTTGTCGACGCTCCAGTAGGCGACCGTGTGGGTGCCCTCGCTGGTGACGCTGACGGTGGTGCCGGCCCGCTGCGCCCCGCCGTCGACCGTGTAGTACGTGCCCGCCACGCCCGACAGGTTGTCGGTCGCGGCAAGCTCCACGGTGACGTCGCTGCTCTGCCAGCCGCTCGGAGCGGTGGCAGTCGTGCTCGGGTCGTGGCGATCGATCCTGATGCCGCCAACCGTGGCGCTCGTGGTGTTGCCGGCCTTGTCACTCACCGAGGTACCGACCGAGAGGTCGTCACCTTCACCGGTGACGGTGCTGTTAGCCGGGACGTCGCCGTTGATGCCCGAGAGGGTGTCGTTGGCGGTCCACTTCACCGTGACATCGCCCTTGTACCAGCCGTTGCCGTTGGCCGCCGTGGTCACGGCGCCGCTCAGGGTCGGGTCGGTCTTGTCGACGTTGACGCCGGTGACGCTGAAGGCGTCGCTGACGTTGTCCGCGGCGTCGGTGGCGGTGCCGCCGGCGCTCTGGTTGGCGCCTTCGCGGAACGTCTTCGCGGCGGGGCAGGAGAGGACTCCGGAGAGGCCGTCCTGGTCGGCGCAGGTGAACGTCGCGGTGACGTCCGCGTTGAACCAGCCGTGGGCGTTGGCCGTGGCCGACAGGCTGCCGGTGACGGTGGGCGCGGTCTTGTCGATGCTGACCGTGGCCGGGTCGGTGGCAGTGTTGCCGGCGTTATCGACCGCCTTGCCCTCGACCGACTGGTTCTGGCCCTCGGTGGTGACCGTCTGCGGGGTGGTGCAGGAGGCGATGCCCGAGCCGGTGTCGGTGCAGGTGAAGGTCACCGTCACGTCGCTGTTGTTCCAGCTCCGCGAGTTGGCGGCCGGTGCCTGAGTGTGGCTGATGCCGGGAGCGGTATTGTCGATCTTGACCTCGATGTTCTTCTGGGCCTCGGCGTTGCCGGCGACGTCGACACTCCACACCTGGAGCGTGTGCACGCCCTCGGTGTCGATGGTGACGCTGGTGCCGGTCTTCACCGGGTCCGTGTCGAGCTGGTAGTACGTGGTGGCGACCCCGGAGAGGTTGTCACCGGCGGTCAGCTTGACCGTGACGGCGCTGTTGCTCCAGTCGGAGACGTCCGAGACCGTGGTCATCGGCGCGGTCCGGTCGATCTTCACCGGCGCGCTCTTCGCCGAGGTCTCGTTGCCGGCCAGGTCGCGGACCGAGGTGCCGGCCGTAAGGCCGGTGCCCTCGCCGTTGATGGTGCTGTCGGCCGGTGCAGCGCCGTCGAGGCCCGAGAGGGGGTCAGCAGCGGTCCAATTGACGGTGACGTTGCCCATGTACCAGCCGGCCCCGTTCGGGGCGGCGCTGGCGGCGCCGCTCAGGGTCGGGGCCGTCTTGTCGACGCTGATCGGGCCGACGGAGGCCTCCTTCGTGTTGCCGGCAGTGTCGGTCGCGGTGCGAGTGACGGACTGCGCCTTGCCCTCACCGAGCGTGTTGGGCGCGGGGCAGCTGGCGATGCCGGACAGGCTGTCTGCGCACTTGAAGCCGACCGTGACGTCACCGGCATACCAACCGTTGGTGTTGGCGGCGCGGTCGGGTGCACCAGTGATGGTCGGCTTGACCATGTCGATGCTCACCGTGGCGTTGTCGGTGAAGGTGTTGCCGGCGTTGTCCACGGCGGTGCCGGGGACGGCCTGGTCCTGCCCGTCGGTGCTGACCTTCGCGTCGGGCGAGCAGGTGGCCACGCCGGAGAGCGCGTCCTTGCAGTCGTAGGCCACCGTGACCGGGGTGTTGTTCCAGCCCTTGGCGTTCGAGGCCGGGGTGACCGTGTGGCCGACCGTGGGCTTGGTGAGGTCGATCTTGACCGTGGCGGTCTGCGCCGCCTCGGTGTTGCCGGCCTGGTCGACGCTCCAGTACTTCAGCGTGTGGACGCCCTCGGTGTCGATCGTCAGCAGGGCGCCCTTGACGGCCGCACCGTTGTCGATCGCGTGGTAGGTGGCGTCGACACCCGACAGGCCGTCCTTGGCTGCGAGGCTGACGGTGACTGCGCTGTTGTTCCAGCCGCCCGGAGCGTCCGCGCCGGTCGTCGGAGCGGTGCGGTCGATGTTCACCACGGCGCTGTCGGCGGTGGTGCTGTTGCCGGCCTTGTCCGCCACCGTGGCAGTGTCCTTGAGGCCGCTGCCCTCGCCGGTGATGGTGCTGTTGGCCGGAGCCGAGGCGACGCCGGAGCGGTCGTCGGCTGCCGTCCAGTCGATGGTGACGTCGCCCTTATACCAATCGTTGCTGTTGGCAGCGGTGGCGGGCTTGCCCGACAGGGTGGGCGCGGTCTTGTCGACGTTGATGCCGCCGACGGTGGTGCTGGCCGAGTTGCCGGCTGCGTCGACAGCGGTGCCCTCGAGCGACTGGTCGGTGCCCTCGCCGAAGGTCCTGTCGGCGGTGACTGTGTCGATGCCGGACAGCGAGTCCTTGCCGTCGAAGGAGACGGTGACGTCGGTGTTGTTCCAGCCGTCGCCGTTCGCGGCCGGGGTGCGGCCACCGGTGATGGTCGGCTTGGTCTTGTCCAGGCTCACCGTGGCCGGGTCGGTCGCGGTGTTGCCGGCGTTGTCCTCGGCGGTGCCGGTGACTAGCTGCTCGAAGCCCTCGGTCGTGACCGTGCGCGGGGCGGTACAGGTGGCGATGCCGGAGAGCTCCGCCTGGTCGTCACAGGTGAAAGTCACCTTGACGTCGGTCTTGTTCCAGCCGTTGGCGTTCGCACCAGGCGTCAGGGTGTGCTTGATCGTCGGCTTGCTCTTGTCGATCAGCACCGTGACGGTCTTAGCCACCTCGACGTTGCCGGCCATGTCACCGGACCAGTACGTGAGGGTGTGGGTGCCCTCGCTGGTCAGCGTCACCTCAGTGCCGACCTTTTCCTCGCCCTCGTTCAGGGAGTAGTGAGTGGAGCTCACCTTGGAGAGGGCGTCGAAGGCACTGAACATGACGGTTGCGCTGGCGTTGACCCAACCGCTAGGCGCGGAGACGTCGGTGCTCGGAGCGGTCTTGTCGATCTTCACTGGCGCGCTGGTCGCGCTCCTGGTGTTTCCCGCAAGGTCCGTGACCACGGCCGTCGCGGTCTTGCCGACGCCCTCGGTGGAGAGGACCGAGTCGGCGGGCTTCTCGCCGGCCAGGCCGGAGAGCGCATCGTCCGCGGACCAGGTCTGGGTGACGTCGGTGTTGTACCAGCCGTTGACGTTCGGAGTAGTCGTCGGGGCGGCACTGAGGTTCGGCGCCGTCTTGTCGACGTTGATGCCGCTGACGGACGCGCTGGCGCTGTTGCCGGCGTTGTCCACCGCGGTGCCATCGACCTTCTGACCGGCGCCCTCGGCGAGGTGCTGCGGGCCGGTGACGGTGTCGATGCCGGACAGGGCGTCCTTGCCGTCGAACGAGACGGTGACGTCGTCGGAGTACCAGCCGGCCGCGTTGGCGGCCCGGTCCGGAGCGGCCGTGATGGTCGGAGCGGCCGTGTCGCGGTTGACGGTGGCGGTGCCGGTGATGCTGTTGCCGGCGTTGTCGGTCGCGGTACCGGTGACCTTCTGTCCCTTGCCGTCGGTGTTCACGGTGACAGGAGCCGAGCAGTCCTTCAGGCCTGACAGCGCAGTCTGGTCGGCGCAGGAGAAGCTCACGCTGACATCGGTGTTGTTCCAGCCGTGGGCGTTCTGGTCGGGCGACTGGCTCGGCGTGATGCTCGGCGAGGACAGGTCCACCTTCACGGTGAAGGTCTTGGCCGCCTCCTTGTTGCCGGCGTTGTCGACCGAGTAGTAGCTCACCGTGTGAACGCCCTCGGCGCCGACCGTGACGGTGTCGCCCTTGGTCGCAGTGGTCGCGCCGTCGACGGCGTAGTAGGTGCTGTCGACGCCCGAAAGGTTGTCGCTGGCAGCCAGACCGACAGTCACGGGGGCGTTGGCCCAGCCGCCGGGGACGCCTACGGCGGTCGTGCCAGGTGCCGTGCGGTCGATCTTGATGCCGTCGACGGTGGCCGTCGCAGTGTGACCGGCCTTGTCGGTGACGCTGGCAGACGCGGATCGGTCGCTGCCCTCGCCCGTGACGACGGAGTCGGCCGGGCAGGCCCCGACGCCGGACAGGTTGTCGGCGCAGGTCCACTGGACCGTCACGTCGCCGGTGAACCAGCCGTTGGCGTTCGGCGTGCCGACGACCTTGCCCGTGATGGTGGGAGCGGTCTTGTCGACGCTGACGTTCGAAGTGGTGACTGAGTCGCTGTTGCCCGCGGCGTCGGTGGCAGCGGCGGTGGCCGTCTGGGCCGACCCCTCACCGAAGGTGTGGGCACGGTCCTGCGTCTTCACGCCGGACAGGGCATCGGTCGCGGTGAAGGTCGCCGTGACGTCGTCCTGGTACCAGCCGTTGGCGTTGGGGGCGGGGAGGGCGTCGACGGTGATGAGCGGCTTGGTCTTGTCGATGCTGACCGCTGCCGGGTCAGTCGCAGTGTTGCCCGCGTTGTCCTCGACGGTTCCGGCGACGGCCTGGGCCCTGCCCTCCGTGGTAACGGTCTGGGGTCCGGTGCAGCTTGCGACGCCGGAGAGCGCGTCGGAGCAGGTGAAGGTGACGGTGACGGTGGTGTTGTTCCAGCCGTCCACGTTGGCGGCCGGGTTCTGGGTGTGCCCGATGGTCGGCGAGGTCTTGTCGATGCCGAAGCTGACCGTGTGCGCGGCCTCCGTGTTGCCCGCAGCGTCCGTGCTCCAGAACTTCAGGGTGTGGTTGCCCTCGGCGGTCACCGGCACGCTGGTGCCCTCGACCGCGTCTCCACCGTCGAGCTGGAAGTAGGTCTTGTCGACGCCGGACAGCCCGTCGTTGGGCACGAGCGTGAGGGTGACGTCGGTCTTGTTCCACGCCGGCGGTGCGGTGACCGTGGTGTTCGGGGCGGTGCGGTCGATCTTCACCGCCGGCGCGCTCTGGACCGAGCCGCTGGTGTTGCCGGCCTTGTCCGTGGAGGTCGCGCTCGAGGTGAGGGCCGTGCCCTCGCCGCCGATCGTGGTGTTGGCGGGGTTCGTGGTGCCGGAGAGAGCGTCGGCTGCGGTCCAGGCGACGGCGACGTCACCCTTATACCAACCAGCGGCGTTGGAGCTCGTGGTCGGCGCGCCCGACAGGGTCGGTGCGACCTTGTCGATGTTGATGCCGCCCACGGTGGTGCTGGCGGTGTTGTCGGCGTTGTCGGTCACCGTGCCGGTGACCGACTGGTTGGCTGCGCTGGTGCTCAGCGTCGTCGGAGCCGACGACGACTTGACGCCCGAAGTAGCGTCGCCCGAAACGAACGACGCGGTCACGTCGGTGTTGTTCCAGCCGTTGGCGTTCGCCGCGGGGGTGCGGGAGCCGGTGATCGTCGGCGCCGTCTTGTCGAGCTTGACGGTGACCGGGGCGCTGGCCGCAGTGTTGCCGACGTTGTCGGTGACCGTCGCAGTCTTCGTGACGGTGCCGTCAGCGGTCACGGTGTCGGTGGCAGGGGTGAGGGTCTTCACGCCGGAGCCTCCGGTGTCCGCGCCGGTCCAAGTGACGGTGACGTCACCCTTGTTCCAGCCCGCGCCGTTGGGCGCCGGGCTCAGGGCGCCCGTTGCAGTCGGGGCGGTGTTGTCCAGGGTGTAGGCGGCGGACTGGACGCCGAAGTTCTCGTTCTGGTTAGCGACACACCTGCCCTGTCCGTTGACGTTGCGCCAGGCCTTCGTCGAGTACTGAACGACGCCATTGCCGGTCCCTGCCGTCAGCCACGGGTAGGCGGACCCGCTGAAGGTCCAGTTGGACTGACCCTTGCTAGCGCTCTGGGTGGCGATGGTGGTGCTGTTGCCGTCGATGACGTCAACGCACTGCGTGTTGCCGTCGGTCACCAGCGTCAGCGTCAGCGCCCCGCCCTGCTTGGCGTACACCGTCCCATTCGCCGCGGTGAAGGTGCCGGCGCCGCCACTGAACGCGGCGCTCGTGACACTCGCGGCGATTGCCGGCGTTGCACTGAGCCCGGCGACGACAAGCGCGGTCGTGATCACTGTGGTGAGGACCCGACGTGCGGTTCCACCGCCGAAAGACCTGGACAGGCGCGACTGGTTGGGTCGCGGCGCGGCGGTACGGAACAGACTCATTAGTCCCCCTGCGGACGTCATGGAGTGCGGAGATGACCGCCACTTCAACGGCCGACGCTGACGTTAGGTGCTGTGGCCAGCGCTTGTATGCGCTTTGGCGTTCAACCACCTGAACATCCGTTCAACGCCCTAAACACTTTCAAGGGCCGAGACACGCCATCACGGTGCCGGGGTCACGGAGGGCCGCAACGTCCTCACAGCGAGACTCCCCTCACAGGTGGGCGTAGGGAACGCCTCTGCCAGACTCGAGAGGTGACGACGGCGCAAGCGCCCGAGCCGGTACACCGAGAACCGGACACCGGGACGGTCATCGCAGCGAAGGGGGCCGCTCTGTGAGCGCGACACGCGTACGCGGGAGGCGGCACGGGTGAGCGGCGGGACGGCATCCCTGCTCGAGCGGCTGGCGGACCACGGCCGGTACGCCGCGGACCTGACGATCAGTGAGGAGTTGCAGCCTAGGGAGGTGCTCGACGGGTTCGAGCTCGAGGGGTGCCGGTTCGAGCGTGCCGTGCTGGAGGGCCCCGTGCTGCGGTACTACACGTTCACCGACTGTGTCTTCGCGGGGTGCAACCTCAACCGGGTCGTCCTGTCCGGGTCACGGTTCAGCGACTGCACGTTCGTGGAATGCACCGCGCTCGCCGTGACGTGACCCGCGCCGGCGTCGCGGCCCTGTAGGCCAGGCCCTGAGACCTCGAGCGGTGCCGGCTCGACCTCGTCCTCAGCGACGCGGGGCAGGGGTGCAGGCCCCGCTCGGGCCTGTGCAGCCCACACCGTGGCGCCCTCGGTCGGAACTCCGTAGGTCGTGGGTTCGAGTCCGACGGGGCCCACCATCACCGCAGGTCAGAGCCCTTTCTGCGTGAGTGGAAATAGCCCGATTGGCTCACGATCCCTGTCCGTCATGTCATGGTGACTCCCGCCTGCCGCTGCCAGCTGGGGCGCGCCGACGTTCGATCCGCCGCTCCCTGATCCACGAACTCGTTGGAGTGCCCTGATGAACGCCGCCCCGAAGCTCTCGCCGCTGTACCTCCGACCGGCGGAGATCGGTCGGCGGTTCGTCGGTTTCATCGTGCAGTTCGCGATCAGTGCCTACGGGGCAGCCGCGGCGCTGAGCGTCGCGCTCAGTGACGCGGAGACGGTGGCGGGCAAGAGCAACGACGCCATCCAGGCCGTCCCGAACCTCATGGAGCGCTACCGACAAGCGAAGTCCGCGTTCGAGCACCGGGAGCAGATCCGGGCCACCCTCGACTACGTCCACCAGAACGCCCCTGGACCCGAGCAGCTCGAGACGGCCGCCAGGAAGAGCGCCGAGACGCTCGAGCGGGTCTCGACGACGTACCGAGAGGTGGCGAAGGCTCGCGAGACGTTCTTCGACATCCGGCCGAGCAACATCCTGGAGAACCTGCCGCAGGCGAAGGACCACGTCCTACGGGCGTGGGCTGCGAAACCCGACCTCACGTCCATCCAAGGCCTCACGGATGAGGCCGACGACGTCGTGGCATGGCTGAAGATCGTCAACGATCTCGACGTCGACCTTGCCGGGCTCTATGCCCAGCTGCTCAGCGTCCTGGACAACTTCGCGAGCGACGAGATCGCTGGCACCCTCGGGGTGATGGCCGCGGCCCTCGGGATCGTGTGGGTCCTCAGCCTGGGCGTCGGCTTCTGGGCCCGCCGTGGCCGGCCCGGCTTCATCGCCGCGCTACTGCACGGCTGGGGTGCGCGGCGCTTCTCGTCCTGGTACGTCAGCAACCTCGAGCACGCCCTGGGCCCACGCCTGTACGCCGTGTCTCGTGCGCGCCTCCAGCGCGACATCGTGGCCGACCCGCGCACTGCGCTCGATCCGGAGACCCTCGACGAGCTGGAGCGATACTTCGCGCGCGAGCGCGCGGGCGAGGCCCGTCGATAGGCCGCCGGCGTGACGCCGGAAGCCGGAGTTCGGATGGAGCCCACGAGGAGCGGTTCGTGGGCGAGGATCGGGCCATGACGACGACCGACTCCCTGCTCGCCCGCCTGGCCCGCCTCTCGACGACGAGTCTCGTCGACGCATCGCCGACCCTGCGGGTCCTCCCGACACGCCTGCGCGCCGCTGGCCCCGGGGCGGCACCTCGTCGGTCGGGTCGTCACGGCGCGGGCCAACCGCGACCTCATGTCGGTCATCCACGCCCTGCGCGAGTCAGGGCCCGGCGACGTCCTCGTCGTGGACGCTGGTGGCGACGAGCGGGCGGTTGCGGGTGAGCTGTTCGGGACCGAGGCGATGCGGCGGGGTCTCGCCGGCATCGTCATCCTCGGGCGGTCGCGCGACACCGCCGTGCTCGCCGGACTGCCCCTGCCCGTCTGGTCGACGGGCACCGCCCCGAACGCCTACGGCGCGAAGGACCTCCCGGAGACCGGGGTCACCCTCTCGCTCGACGGCGTGCGGGTCGACCCGGGCGAGGTCCTCGTCGGCGACGACGACGGTCTCCTCGTGGGGTCGGAGGCCGAGCTCGCCGCCGCCGTCGACGGCGCCGAGGCGATCGAGGCGCGAGAGAGGGCCCTTCAGGCGCGGATGCTCGAGGGCACCTCCCTCTTCGACGTCATGAACTACGACGAGCACCTCGCCGCGCTGCGCGAGGGGCGCCCCGGCGGGCTCGCCTTCGGCTGAGCCCACCGCCACCCACCACGACCCGACCCCGCCGCCGCCGCCGCCGACCCGGCCCCCGCGCCGCCTCAGGAGACCCGACATGACCTCATTCGCCCGTCGCGCGGAGCGCGTGCAGCCCTCGGCGATCCGCGAGTTCCTCGCTCTCGCAGGCGATCCGCGGATCACCTCCTTCGCGGGCGGCTACCCGGACCCGACGCTCTTCCCGATGGCCGACCTGCACGCGATCTACGACGACCTGCTCTCGGCGGGGAACGCGTCGGCTCTGCAGTACACCGCCTCGGAAGGGCTGCCGGAGCTGCGGGCGCTCGTGGCGGCGCGCCTCACCGCCGACGGGATGCCCTGCACCGCGGACGACGTCCTCATCACCCAGGGCGGTCAGCAGGGGCTCGACCTCACGGCGAAGCTCTTCGTCGACGCGGGAGACGTCATCGTCACCGAGCGGCCGACCTTCCTCGGGGCGCTCATCGCGTTCAACCCGTGCGAGCCCGACTACCGCTCGGTGCCCATGGACGACGAGGGCATGGACACCGACGCCCTCGAGGAGGTCCTGCGCACGACCGACCGGGCCAAGCTCGTCTACACGGTCCCCGACTTCCAGAACCCCACGGGTCGCACGATGAGCCTGGCCCGGCGGCAGCGGCTCGTCGAGCTCGCCGAGGAGTACGACGTCGTCGTCCTCGAGGACACCCCCTACCGCGAGCTGCGCTACGAGGGCGAGCGCCTCCCGACGATCAAGAGCCTCGACACCACCGGGCGCGTCGTGCACCTCGGCAGCTTCTCGAAGATCCTCGCCCCCGGGCTCCGTCTCGGCTGGGCGCTCTCGACCCCGGAGGTCCACGAGAAGCTGGCCCTGCTCAAGCTCGCCGCCGACACCCAGAACGGCACGCTCAACATGCGTGCGGCGGCCGCCTACCTCTCCGGGTACGACATCGAGGGGCACATCGCCGGGATGCTCCCGACGTACCGGCACCAGCGCGACCTCATGCTCGCGACGATGGAGCAGCACTTCCCCCAGGGCACCACGTGGACCCGTGCGGAGGGCGGCCTCTTCACCTGGGTGACGTTCCCGGAGCGCCTCGACGTCGCCGCCTTCCAGCGCGACGTCCTCATCCCGCGCGCGGGCATCATCGTCGTGCCGGGCGCACCCTTCTTCGCCGACCGCCCCGAGGGCCACCACGCCCGGATGAGCTACTCCGGGGTGCCGGACGAGCGCCTCGTCGCGGGGGTCCGGTCGATGGGCGAGCTCCTGCGGGAGGCCCTCGCCTGAGCCGCGGCCGCCCGGCGGGGCGGTCGCAGGGCGGTCGTAGGGTCAGAGGCGGACGACCATCTTGCCGGTGTTGTCGCCGCGCAGGACGCCAAGGAAGGCGTCGACGGCGTGGTCGATGCCGTCGACGAACGTCTCGCGCGACTGCAGCCTGCCGTCGGCGATCCACTCGTTCGCATGCTGCGCGTACTCGCCGGCGAGGTCCCAGTGGTCGCCGACGAGGAAGCCCTCGATGCGGCCGCGGGTCTGGATGAGGCGGGAGAGGTTGCGCGGACCGGGGGCGGGCTCGGTGTCGTTGTAGACCGAGATGGCCCCGCAGACGGCGATCCGGCCGTTCAGCCGGAGCGAGCCGATCGCGGCCTCGAGGTGCTCGCCGCCGACGTTGTCGAAGTAGACGTCGATGCCGTCCGGGGCGGCCTCGCGCAGCTGGCGCGACACCGGTCCGTCCCTGTAGCTGAACGCGGCGTCGAACCCGAGGTCGTCGATGACGTGGCGCACCTTCTCGGCCGAGCCGGCCGACCCGATGACGCGGCTCGCGCCGAGCGCCTTCGCCACCTGACCGGCGACGCTGCCGACCGCACCCGCGGCCCCGGAGACGAAGACGACGTCGCCCGGCGTGATCTCGGCGACGCGGGTCAGCCCTGCGTAGGCGGTGAGGCCCGTCATCCCGAGGACACCGAGGTAGGCGGTCGCCGGAACCGCGGAGACGTCGACGACCCGCACGGCCGACGCGTCGACGACGGCCACCTCGCGCCAGCCCTTGGCGTGAAGGACGTGGTCGCCGACCGCGACCGCGCCGGAGCGGGACGCCTCGACGACGCCCACGGCGCCACCCTCCATCGCGGCACCCAGCTCGTACGGGGCGGCGTAGGACGTGGCGTCGCTCATCCGTCCGCGCATGTAGGGGTCGACCGACATCGCCACGTTGCGCACGCGGACCTGGCCCTCGCCGACCTCGGGGAGCGCGCTCTCGACGAGCTCGAAGTCGGCCGGCGTCGGCCAGCCGACGGGGCGGGAGACGAGGCGGACCTCGCGCGGTGCGGCGGTCGGCGTGGGCGAGGTGGTGTCGGACATGACGACCTTCCGGGTGGGGAGGGGGGCTCCGACGTCCAACCGCCCCGCGGCCCCGCCTATGCCGTGACCCCACCACCGTTCCCGGTCTCAGGCGGCGGGGTGCGCCCGGCGGGCGCGGTGGGCGGCCTCGACCTTCTCCCTCTTCTCACGGCGCAGCCTCAGCTGGGGGTCGTCCTCCGTCCCGAGCTGGGCAGGTCCGAAGACGCTGACAGCGGCGTAGCGAAGGCGCCAGCCGATCCGGTACCCGAGCGAGAGGCCCGTGCGGTCGGCCCTGGCCATGGCGTCCTCCATATTGTTAGTGCCCTAAGTGTTATGACACGAAGATACTCTTCTCCACGGCTACGATGAAATCGTGAGCCCCTCCCCCACGCCGGTGAGCGATGCGGCCGACGTCGACCTCCTCGCGCTCGACCGGCAGGTCTGCTTCGCCCTCGCCGTCGCGTCGCGCACCGTCATCGGGATCTACCGGCCGATCCTCGAGCCGATGGGCCTCACCCATCCGCAGTACCTCGTGATGCTCGCGCTCTGGGAGGAGGCGCCGCTTCGGGTCTCGCAGATCGCCGAGCGCCTCAGCCTCGAGCCGGCCACCCTGTCGCCGCTGCTCAAGCGCCTCGAGGCGGCCGGTCACGTCCGGCGGGAGCGCGACAGCGCCGACGAGCGCGCGGTCGCCGTCACCCTGACTCCCTCCGGACGTCGGCTGCGGCGGCGTGCCGAGCGGATCCCGTCGGCCGTCATCGAGCGCCTGGGCATGGAGGTCGCCGACCTGGAGGACATCCGCGACCGGCTGACCTCGCTCATCGACGCCACGCGACGCACCGGCTGACCGGCCCGCGGACGAGCCAGCCCACCGATTTCATCCGGCGCCGTCGGGCCGGTAGCGTTTTCGGTGACAGGGAGTGGTCCCCATCGCCGTGTCGACATGCTGACCTCCGGGTCCGGTGCGGTGGGTACCACGGGTGGCGGACGAGACTTTCGGCCAGTCCCAACGACCCACGACGAACGGGCATGCCTGGCCGACGGCGCGTCCAGACGCTCCTCGGCGGGGGACGCGAGGAGACCCACATGTACGCCTTCCTGCTCAGCACCGCTGTGATCTTCGTGGCGGAGCTCGGTGACAAGAGCCAGCTGATGGCGATGACCTTCGCCACCCGCTACCGGGTCCGCGACGTCCTCATCGGGATCACCGTCGCCACCGCGATCGTGCACCTTGCCTCGGTCGCCATCGGCGCCGCCGTCGGAACCGCCTTCAGTGAGTACCAGGGGGTCATCTCGGTCGTCGCCGGCCTCGCGTTCTTCGGCTTCGCGCTGTGGACGCTGCGCGGGGACGAGCTCACCGAGGACGAGGCCGACAAGGCGCGGCGGTCCACCGGTGCCGCGCTCCTCGCCGTGGGCGTCGCCTTCTTCCTCGCCGAGCTCGGCGACAAGACGATGCTCGCGACGATCACCCTCGCCACCCAGGAGGGCTGGTTCGGCGTCTGGGTCGGCAGCACCGTCGGGATGGTCGCCGCCGACGCCCTCGCGATCGGGCTCGGGGCCGTGCTGGGACGCACGCTCCCCGAGAAGGTCATCAGGTACGGCGCCGCCGCCGCGTTCGCGATCTTCGGGGCACTCCTCGTGGCCCAGGGCGCCGGCTGGCTCTGACCCCGCCCGCGTCAGCGGCTGAGGGCGGCCGTCACCAGCGCCGGTGGGGGATTCGTGTGCGGCACACCGTCGATGACGACGGTCGGCACGGTCTGGTTGCCGTCGTTGACGCTCTCGACGAACGCCCGGCCGGCGTCGTCCTCCCAGATGTTGACCCAGGCGATGTCGTCGCGCCGGTGGCGGACCGCCATCCGGAGCCGCCCGGAGAAGGGGCAGCCCGGCCGCCAGTAGATCGCGACGCCGTGCGCAGCGTGGGCGACGGCCTCGGCGTGCGACCAGCGACGCGGGCGCCCGGCGATCACGTCGACGAAGGGCACGTACTCAGGGTAGGCCGGACCGACCGAGGCGGCCACCGTCACCCCCATCGCCGGGAGTAGGGTCGGCGACCAGCGGACACCCGCCTCCCGACGACGCCTGGCCCACCACCCGCCCCCGCTCGTCCATGCCCGTCCCAGCCCGCACCGGAGGTCCCGATGACCGAGTCCACGCCCAGCGCGGCCCCCTCACCGCCGCCGACGTCCCCGGCGCCGACGGCGGCGACGGTGCGCGTCGTCCTCGGGATCCCCGTCGACGGGGCCGGGCGGATCGCCGTCTCCGTGGCCGTCGCCGACCACCTCGAGCGGACCGAGTCGCTGACCGTGGTCGGGCCCGACGGCTCCCCCGTGGAGCACCACGAGCTGCACTTCGACCGCGGCACCCGGCTGCACGTCATCGAGGCACCTGTCGGTGAGGTGACCGTCACCTACGACGCCACCGTCTCCCTCGCGCCGCGCGAGCCCGAGCCGGTCACCGAGGTCGAGGCCCTGCTCTACGCCCTGCCGAGCCGGTACTGCCCCAGCGACCGCGTGGAGGCCTATGCCGCAGCGGAGTTCGGCGACGTGTCCGGCGACCGCGAGCGCGTCCTCGGCATCGTCCAGTGGGCGAGCCGGCGGCTCTCGTACGAGTCCGGCTCGACGACGAACACCGATGACGGTCTCGCCCCGCTGCTCTCCGGACGGGGGGTGTGCCGCGACTACGCCCACCTCGTGACGACGATGTGCCGCGCCCTCGGGATGCCCGCACGCTACGTCTCGGTCTACGCGCCGGGTCTGTCGCCGATGGACGCCCATGCGGTCGTCGAGGTCGCCGTCGACGGCGTCTGGCGGCTCGTCGACGCGACCCGTCTGGCACCGCGCACCTCGATGGTGCGGATCGGCACGGGGCGCGACGCGGCCGACGTCGCCATCACGACGGGCCTCGGCGGCTCGTCCGGCGCACCGCGGTTCGAGGTGACGGCGACGGCCGCGCCCGGGCTGCCCGACGACGACCCGTCCGCGCTCGTCTCCCTCCTCTGAGGGCGGGAGGCGCGCGGCCTCAGGCCTCCAGCGGGGTGACGAGCGCGCCGAGGCAGTGGTAGACGTCGGGTCGACCGGGCCAGATGTCGCCCGCCTCGCGGAGCTCCTCGTCGAGCTCGTTGCGCCAGGTGCCGCGCTCGTCGACGAAGAACCGGGCGGCGTGGTCCCAGAGCCGGCGGTACCAGGCCTCCCAGTGGGCGTCGCCGGTGCGGCGGACGAGCGCCGCCGTCACCTGGATCCCCTCGCAGACCGGCCAGTGCAGGCGCACGTCGGCCACCGGGACCCCGTCCCAGTCGACGGTGTAGACGAGGCCGGGGCGTCCGTCGAGCGCCCAGCCGCCGTCGAGCGCCCGCCGGGTCAGTTCTTCGGCACCCTCGCGCAGCCAGTCGGGCGACTCCACCAGCGGGGAAGCCTCGAGCTGGAGGAGGAAGCGGGCCCACTCGAGCGAGTGGCCGAAGGTCGCGCCGAAGGGACGGAAGGGGTGCTGCGGGTCGTCGCGGTTGTACTCGGGCAGCTCGTCCCAGGTCGTCGAGAAGTGCTCGGGCAGCAGCCAGCCGTGGGCCCGGGCCGCCCGGTTGACGAGGCGGTCGGCGACGTCGAGGGCGCGCTCGTGCCAGACGGCGTCGCCCGTGGCGTGGCCCATGGCGATGAAGGCCTCGACCCCGTGCATGTTGGCGTTGGCGCCCCGGTACTCCTCGGGGTCGGACCAGTCGGGGGCGAACGACTCCCGCAGGGTGCGGGTCGACTCGTCCCAGAGGTGGGCGTCGACGACCTCGACGACCTGCTCGAGGAGGCGGCCCGCTCCGGGGTGGCCGACACCCAGCGCCGTCGCCGCGGCCAGTCCGACGTGGACGTGGTCGTAGGTGGACTTCGGTGTGACGGAGCCGGGTTCGGTCAGCCATCCACCGTGCTCGGTGTCGGCGTGGAGCCCGGAGAGGGAGGCCATCGCGTGGTCGAGCAGCTCCCCGGAGCCCGGGATGCCGTGCCGGACCCCGACGGCCGAGGCCCACGCCATCCGGGCGGTGAGGAACAGGAGGGGACGCCGGTCGGGCAGGGCTCGTCCGTCGGCGTCGAGCCAGTCGAAGCCGCCACCCGCTCGGATCGACGGCAGGGCGAAGCCGAGGACGTCGGCCATCCCGCGCTGGAGCCACTGACGGTGGGAGGGGGCGTCGAGCCACGTCGTCGCGAGGCCCGGGTCGGTCGTCGTCATCGGGAGAGCACCTCCAGCCGGTAGGTCATGGCGTGTGACGCACCCGGCTCGACCGTCACGGCGTTCTCGAACGCGTTCGCGCCCTCGACGCAGAGGAACCCGGTCCAGTCGTCGTCACCGATGTCGGGAACCGCGGCAGCCTTGTCGGCCCAGGGGTTCCAGACGACGACGTTGGAAGCGCCCTCGGTCGAGACGACGAGCCGCCGGTCGAGCACGGGGTCGTCGAGGACGACCGGCTCACTCGTGCGGAACACCGAGTCGGTCTCACCCCCGAACCGGACCGGACCCGACTGGACCCGCTCGGCACCCGTCACCTTGTCGAAGAACGACCGTCCGTCGAGGCCGTCGAGGGTGACCTGCCGGACGTCGCCGACCGCGAGGTAGGCGTGCAGCGCCTCCTCCACGACGTAGGGGGCCTCGCCGGTGTTCGTCGTCGTCAGGGTCAGCTCGAGGGCGGTGCCGAACCGCGTCCGCAGCTCGAGGTCGTAGGGGTGCGGCCAGTTCGCCACCGACAGATCCGCGCTCGAGACCCGGTGGGTCACGACGACGTCCCCGCCGTCGCTCTGCTGGTCGACCAGGCTCCACGAGGCGGTCCGGACGAAACCATGGGCCGGCTCCATCCCACCGCCGAGGCCGGGTCCGAACCACGGCCAGCAGACCGGGACCCCGCCCCGGATGGAGCGGCCGGTCTCGAGGTTCGCGGCCGTGCTGACGTAGAGGACCGGTGCCGCGCCGGCGGGGGCCCACCGGGTGACCTGGGCCCCCTGGTCGTGGACCTCGCCGCTGCAGAGAGCGGTCTCGACGGCGAGCGGCGGCGGGAGCGGTGAGGCCATGGCCCGACCCTACGGAGGTCGGGCACGACCAACCACCCCGGTCCCGCGGGAAGGGTGCCCTCGAAGGGTGCCGTCGACGGGCCGGGTCCGCCAGAACCCCCCTACGTCGCGCGCTACGGCGCAGTAGGTGCTGCGATCGCAGCACCTACTGCGCCGTAGGTCGCGATTCAGGGGAGTCGGCTGCGGTCGGCCCCGACGGGGTCCTCCCCCTCCGCCGCCACCGCCGCCGCCACCTCCGCCGCCGCGGCCTCGTCGCGCCGGTTGGCGAGGAGGCTCGTCGCCGTGACGAGGACGAGGATGCCGACGATGACGGCGAGCGAGGCCAGGGTCGGGACCTCGGGGACCGAGACCCAGATGCCGTGCGCCCAGTGGAGGACGAGCTTGACCCCGATGAACGCGAGGATGGCGGCGAGCCCGTGGCCGAGGTGTCGCAGCGAGCCGAGCGCCCCCTCGAGGACGAAGTACAGGGCGCGAAGACCCAACAGCGCGAAGGCGTTCGTCGCGAAGACGAGGTACGGGTCGCCGGTGATCCCGTAGACCGCCGGCACCGAGTCGACGGCGAAGACGATGTCGGTGCCGAGGACGGCGATGGTGACGAGGGCGAGCGGCGTCAGGGCACGGCGGCCGGCCTGCGCCACGGTCATCCGGGTGCCGGCGTACTCCTCGGACACCGCGAAGAACCGGCGGAGGACCTTGACCGTGCGGATCTCACTGATGTCGACGGCGTGGTCGGCACCGGACACCGCGTCCTTGCCGACCTTGACCGCGGTGAGCAGCAGGATCGCGCCGAAGAGGAGGAAGGTCCACGAGAAGGACGAGATCATCTGCGCCCCGAGGGCGATGAAGACACCGCGGAGGACGAGCGCGCCGGCGACCCCGATGAGGAGGACGCGCTGCTTCAGCTCGTCGGGCACCGCGAAGGCGGCGAGGAGGAGCATGAAGACGAAGAGGTTGTCGACCGAGAGCGACTTCTCGACGAGGTAGCCCGTGTAGTACTCGAGCCCGCGGTCGCCGCCGAACTGCTGCCAGACGAAGACGCCGAAGGCGAGCGGGAGCCCGACGTAGAACGACGACCAGGCGACGGCCTCCTTCATCGAGACCGCGTGTGGTGTACGGGTCAGGACGAAGTCGAGGGCGAAGAGGCCGAGGACGACGACGATGGTGGCGCCCCAGAGCAGGGGCGTCCCGACGGAGTCGAGGGGCGCGCCGGGCGGGGCCGCGGCGGGCAGGAAGGCGAGAAGGGACATGGGTGGCTCCTCAGGGCACGTGGAACGGCTCTGAGGTCTCCTTCACCGGTCCGGACGAGCCGGGCGGTGCCGCACCGGGACCACCATCGGGTGGTCGTCATGACCGGCGCGAGCTTGGGAAGTACTCCCCTCGTGCCGACCATCGTAGGGACGGGTCACCCAGTTCCCCAAACGCCGGTGGGGACCGTCGAAGGTTGCGCCGGGCACCGCCCGTGGAGGACTTCGCCCCAGGAGGTCCAGGTTCGCCGGGGGTCCTTCCTGGGGCGAACCTGTGCGTTCCGGGATCCGGCGGGAAAGGTGGGGCGCCAGCGGGGGTCAGGACTTCGTGGCCTCGAGGCGCTCGAGGGCCTCGAGGCGTTCGGCCGCGTGGTCGACGATCCGCTCGGGGTAGCCGTGGGCGTAGCCGTCGTCGTGCTCCCACGGCTCGTGCGCGGCCCTGCCCGACAGGTGCGCGAGCTCGGGCACCCACCGCCGCACGTACGCACCGTCGGGGTCGAAGCGCAGCCCCTGGGTCACCGGGTTGAAGACGCGGAAGTACGGCGACGCGTCGGTCCCCGTGCCCGCGACCCACTGCCACCCGTGGTTGTTGGAGGCGATGTCGCCGTCGACGAGGTGGTCGAGGAAGTGGCGCGCCCCGAGCGGCCACCACACGTGGAGGTCCTTGGTGAGGAAGCTCGCGGTGATCATCCGCACCCGGTTGTGCATCCACCCCTCGGCGAGGAGCTGGCGCATCCCGGCGTCGACGATCGGGTACCCGGTGTGGCCGCTGCGCCACGCCTCGATGGCGTCCTCGGGCTCGTCGTAGCGCAGCCTGCCCATCTCGGGCCTCAGGTCCTCCCACGCCGTGCGTGGCTGGTGGAACAGGACGTCGGCGTAGAACTCCCGCCAGGCGAGCTCGGTCTCGTACGTGTGCGCGCCCTTGCCCGGCTCCCCCGCGAGGTCGGCGAGCAGCGTCCTCGGGTGCACGACACCGAGCTTGAGGTAGGGCGAGAGCCGCGAGGTGCCGTCGCGGTCGGGGCGGTTGCGGTCGCCGGCGTAGCCGTCGAGCCCCCGCTCGCGCCAGGACCGCCACCGGCCGAGGGCGGCCTCCTCGCCGGCAGGCGGGAGCTCGGGCAGGTCGGCGGCCGTGAGGGCGGCCTGGAGGGCGGCGGTCGCGTCGGCGTCGTTGCGGGCGTGGCGCAGGGGCAGCTCGCGAGGCGTCGGCGCCGGGTCGGGCCAGCCGTGGGCGCGCCAGGCCTTCGAGAACGGCGTGAAGACCTTGTAGGGGCCCCCCGACCCGTTGACGACGAGGCCCGGGCCCACGGCGTACGGCGTCCCCGTCTCGACCCACTCGACCCCACCCGCGCGCAGCAGGTCCGCGACCTTCTCGTCGCGGCGGCGGCCGGCCGGGGTGGTCTCGCGGGTCACGTGGACCGAGGACGCGCCGACCCGCTCCGCGAGCGCGGGCACGACTCGGCGGGGGTCGCCGTGCAGGAGCGTGAGGGTGCCGTCGAGGGACTCGTCGAGGGCCCTGAGGTTGGCGGCCAGCCACGCCCTGCGCACGACGCCGCCCCCGTCCCACAGCCGTGGGTCGACGACGAACGCGACGACGAGGTCGCCGTCACCCGCCGCATCACGCGCAGCGAGGAGGGCGGGGTGGTCGCGCCGGCGCAGGTCCCGGCGGAGCCAGAGGACGGAGGTCATCGCGGGCGCCTCACGAGAGCCGGTCGAGGACCGGGGGCAGGAGGAAGAGCATGCCGAGCGACCAGGTGAGGTGGGTGATCGTCGGGCCGAGGATGCCGCCGGTCACCCGGCGCTGGAAGCCGACGACGAGGCCGACGATCGCGCCGGCGAGGATGAGGAGCGGGATGCCTGAGGTCGCGGTGACGAGCGTGTAGACCACCGTCGTCACGGCCACCGCGTGGCGCCGCCCCACCCCGGCGTACAGGGCGCCGCGGAAGTACAGCTCCTCGGCGATCCCGTTGACCGTGGTGATGACGGCGACGAGGGCGAGCGACCCGAAGCGCGCGTGGTCGAGCAGCTCCTGCACCGGCTCGCGGAGCACCGGGACCCGGGCGACGACGACCGCACCGAGCAGGAACACCCCGAGGAGGAGGAACCCGAGGGCGAGCGACTGGACGATCGCGAGGCTCGAGCCCCGCCCCGCCCGCGTGTGGGCGCGCCCGAGGTGCAGCGGGCCCGACAGGAGGGCGCCCGTCGCCCACACGGCGGCGAGGCCGAGCGTCGCCACGTAGAACGTGGGGTCACCCGGCTCGATGCGCAGGGCGAACGCGAGGACCGCCGCACCGACGAGCAGGGTCGCGAGGGCGACCATGCGGCGTCGGCGGAACGCCCCGTCGGGCTCGGTGTGGTCACGCGGCACCGGGTCGACGAGGGAGGCCCGGAGGAAGGCCCGCAGCTCTGCGACGGGTTTCATGCCCGAGGGCGACCCGCGGTCCCGGACATCACGACCTGCCGCCGGCCCACGCCGGGTCGGCGGCCGTGATCCGGGCGGGGTCGACGGTGCCGGGCTCGGGCCGGGGGTCGGCGGCGTCGCCTGCGATGGCGTCCCGGACGGCGACCTCGAAGGGCAGGGCGCCGTCCGGCGGGTCGCCGACATAGCCCTCGAGGTCGTTCTCGGTCCGCACGACCTCGTGGAGCAGGCTCCCGACGAGCGGCTTCGCGATGCCCGTGGGCACCGGGGTCACGAGGCCGACCCACTGGCTGGCCAGGTGGGGGGTCAGCACGGGCACGGGGACGATGATCCTCGCCCGGAGGCCGACGATCGCCGCGAACCTGTTGATCATCTCGCGGTAGGTGAGGACGTCCGGGCCGCCGATGTCGAAGGTGCGGTTGACCTCGGGCGGCAGCGACGCGGCACCGACGAGCAGGTGGAGGACGTCGCGGATCGCGATCGGCTGGATCCGGTTGTCGAGCCACTTGGGCGTGATCATCGCGGGCAGCCGGGTCGTGAGGTGGCGGAGCATCTCGAAGGAGGCCGACCCCGACCCGAGGATGATCGCCGCCTGGAGCACCGCGGTCGGCACCCCGCTCGCCATGAGGAGGTCACCGACCTCGACGCGCGAGGCGAGGTGGTCGCTGAGCGGCCCGCGGGGCGGGTGCAGCCCGGAGAGGTAGACGATCCGCCCGACCTCCGCCTCGTACGCGGCGAGGCCGAAGGTGCGGGCCAGCTCGCGGTCACGCTCGACGAAGTCGCCCTGGCCGTCCATCGAGTGGAGGAAGTAGTAGGCGACGTCGACGTCGGTGAGTGCCTCGACGAGGGTCTCGCGCGCGGTGGCGTCGCCCTCGACGACCTCGACCTTCGAGCGCCACCAGCGGTCGGCGACCTTCGACTCGTCGCGCGTGAGAACCCGGACCTGCCAGCCCTCCTCGATGAGGCGGGGGACGAGCCGCGAGCCGATGTAGCCCGTGACCCCGGTGACCAGGGCCCGACGGGGCTGCGTCACAGGCGGTCCAGAGCCGTCTTCAGCTGGGCGCCGGTGTCGTTGCCGAGCTTCTCGAGGAAGGGCTTGAGGAGCGGCCCGGCGACCTTGGCCAGACCGGTGAAGGTGAACTCTGCGCGGTAGACGACGGTCGACCCGCCGGCGGGGCCGGGCGTCACGGTGATCGTGTCGTGGCTCGTCGTCGTCTCGTTGCGCCCGACGATGACGAAGCGCGGCTCCTCGGCCGACTCCGTCGTGTACTCGAGCTCGACCTCGTTGCCCATGAACTTCGAGACGTTCCGGTACCTGGTGCCGGGGCCGCCGTCACCCGAGACGCGGTCGCACGACACGGTCCCTGCATCCCACTCGGTCGCGTTGCTGAAGTCCACGAGGTACGGGAAGACCCGCTCGGGCGGGGTGGTGGTCGTGACGGTCCGTTCCACGGTGGTCATCGGTTCTCCTTGCGAGCCAGTCGGATCTGGGCGACGTCGAGATAGTGCGTGGCAAACCCTGCCTCACAGTAGGCGAGGTAGAACTCCCACATCCGCTTGAAGGTCTCGTCGAAGCCCAGCGGGCGGATCTCGGACCACTGGTCGTCGAAGGTCTCGCGCCAGCGGCGCAAGGTCTCGGCGTAGTCGGTCCCGAACCCGTGCACCCTCTCTACCCGCAGGTCGGTCCGGTCACGCGTCACCTCGCGGATCGCCTGCATCGAGGGGATGAGCCCACCCGGGAAGATGTACTTCTGGATCCAGCCGAACGAGCCCTTGGTCGCCATGAGGCGGTGGTGCTCCATGAGGATCGCCTGGATGGCGACGGCGCCCCCCGGCGCGAGGACCTCGTCGATCTTGCGGAAGTAGGTCTCCCAGTACTCCTCCCCCACGGCCTCGATCATCTCGACGCTGACGACGGCGTCGAACTGCCCGTCGACCTCGCGGTAGTCCTGGAGGCGGACCTCGACCTGCTCGGCGAAGCCGGCGGCGGCGATGCGCTCCATCGCGAGGGCGCGCTGCTCGGCGGAGAGCGTGACGGACACGACCGTCGCCCCGCGCATCGCGGCGCGGATGGCGAGCTCGCCCCACCCGGTGCCGATCTCGAGGACGCGGCTGCCGGCGGCGACCGACGCGGCGTCGAGGATCGCCTCGACCTTGCGCACCTGGGCCTCGTGCAGGTCCTGCCCGGCGAGCGGGCGGTCGGCGTCGAAGATCGCCGAGCTGTAGGACATCGAGGGGTCGAGGAAGGCTGCGAAGAGCTCGTTGCTGAGGTCGTAGTGGGCGCTGATGTTGCTGCGCGACCCCTCGAGCGTGTTGCGCTGGACGGTGGGGATGGCCCGGTCGACGACGCCGCGCAGCGAGAGGAGCGGCTTGGGGACGAGGGCACCCATCCGGGCCGCGAAGGGCATCAGCGCCTGGGCGAGGTCGGTGCCCGGCGCGGCGCGCCAGTCGCCGGCCATGTAGCCCTCGCCGAGGCCGATCTTCGGGTGCGCCTCGAGGCGCTGGAACATCGCGCCGGGGCGGACGAGCTCGAGCACGGGCGAGTCGGGTCCGCCGCCGCCGACCTCGGTGCCGTCGGGGTAGCGCAGGCGCACGTCCATCCCGGCGACCGTCGCGTGGACGATCCGCTTCGCCACGGCGCCGCGGGTGAGGACCTTGGACAGGCCGAACGTCGGCGTCAGCTTGATGCGGGGGACGTCGGTGGTGGTCATCGCACACTCTCCAGGGAGGTCTTGGGACGAGGACGCACGGGCAGGCGACGCAGCCAGAGCCAGATGCCGTGCACCCGGATCAGCCCGCTCACCCGCTGCGTCATGAGCGGGTGCCGCAGCGCCGTGCGCACCACCGCCGACGAGGACGCCGGTTCGGGTGCCCCGGTCACCGAGGCGGTCACCAGTGGTTCGTCGCCGACCAGGAGACGGATGGCCACGCCGACCCGACCGGGTTCGAGGTGGAAGCGGATCGCGTAGTCGCCCTCGACGTCGTTGAAGGGGGAGACGTAGAAGTCCTTCGCGGTGTCGGCCCGACCGGAGGCGTCCGGGTGGACGACGTAGGAGTGCCGGCCGCCGTAGGTGTTGTGGACCTCGACGAGCACGGCCCGCAGCGAGCCGTCGTCGGCGAAGCACCAGAAGGCGCTCATCGGGTCGAAGGTGTACCCGAGGACGCGGGCGTTGGCGAGCATGACGACGCGGTGGACGTCGCGCGTCTCGACGCCGTCGCGCTCCAGGACGCGCAGGACGTTGGCCTTGAGGGCGGCGATCCCCGGGTTGCCCGAGAGGTGGTCCTCGCCACGGAAGGTCGCGAGCGCCCGCAGCGCCCGAGGGAGACGGGGCATCGCGTCGAGGTCGACGAGCCACTGGTAGTGGCGGTGGGTGAAGGAGTGCTTCACCGGGCGGTGCCGGGTGTGGTGCACCCGACCGACGACGAGTGCGGGCAGGACGGGCAGGTCGGCGGTGGTGGTCACCAGGTCACCCCGAACGCCGCCGCTGCCTCCACCCCGGAACGACAGCCGTCCTCGTGGAAGCCCCAGCCGTGGTAGGCGCCGGCAAAGACGGTCCGGTCGGTCGCGAGCTCCGGGAGGCGACGCTGGGCCCGGACCGCGGCCAGGTCGTAGAGCGGGTGGGTGTACTGCATCGTGGCCACGATCTTGTCAGGGTCGATGCGGTCGGAGGCGTTGAGCGTCACGTAGAACGGCTCGTCGGCGGGCAGCCCCTGGAGTCGGTTCATCCAGTAGGTGACCACCGCACCCTGCGAGGGGTCGCCGACGAGGTAGTTCCACGAGGCGCGGGCGAGGCGGGCGCGCGGCATCAGGGACCCGTCGCGGTGCAGGACGGTCTCGTTCTGCGTGTACCGGAAGGCCCCGAGGACCTCCTTCTCGGCCGGGGTGGGGTCGGCGAGGAGGGCGAGCGCGTCGTCGGCGTGGCAGGCCATGACGACGCGGTCGAACCGCTCGACCCGGCCGGAGCGGGTGCGGACCTCGACGCCGTCGAGGGTGCGCAGGACCGAGGTGACGGCGTCGCCCGAGCGGACCGCGTGGAGCTTCTCGGCGAGGAGGTCGACGTAGGTGCCCGAGCCCCCGACGACGGTCATCCACTGCGGCGAGTCACCGACCGAGAGCATCCCGTGGTGCTCGAGGAAGCGGAAGAGGTAGCGCGCCGGGTAGCCCATCGCGTCCTCACCGCCGCTGGACCAGACACAGGCGACGAGCGGGACGGCGTAGAGGCGGACGAAGGACTCCGGGAAGCCCCCGGCGGCGATGAAGTCGCCGTAGGTCGTGGCGTCGTCGTCGGTCGTGGACTCGAGGAAGGTGCGGGCCAGGCCGTGGAAGCGCTTGACCGAGCGGAGCATCGCGACGTACTCGCGGTCGAGGAGCTGGCGCGGCCGGGCGACGAATCCCTTGACCCCTCGGCCGCCGGCGTACTCGGTCCCGGTGGCCTCGTCGCGGATGCTCATCGACATCTCGGTGTCGCGTGCCTCGACCCCGAGCTCGGCGAACAGCTTGCGCAGCATCGGGTACGTGCGGTCGTTGTGGACGATGAAGCCGCTGTCGACCCGCAGGGGTCCCGAGGCCGTCTCGACCGTGTGCGTGTGGGCGTGCCCGCCGAGACGTGGCTCGGACTCCAGGAGCGTGACGTCGTGCTGCCGGGAGAGGACGTGGGCCGAGGTGAGCCCGGCGACACCGGCGCCGACGACCGCGATCTGCTCACGGCGGCGCGTCGCGCCGTCCGGGGCAAGAGCTGGCATGGGCATGACCGTAGAACCCTCCGACCTGCATCGTCAAATGTTTGTCAAATCTGTGGCACGGCATTACCGTGGCTGTCGTGAGAGGTTCGGTCCCGCCGACGATGCGGATTGGGGAGCTGGCAGCCCGGGTGGGCGTCAGCACCCACGTGCTGCGTGCCTGGGAGAGCCGGTACAGCCTGCTCCAGCCGGTGCGCTCGGCCGGCGGGTACCGCCTGTACGGCCCCGACGACGAGCGCCGCGTGCGTGAGGTCGTCACCCTGCGCGACCAGGGAGTGAGCGCCGTCGAGGCCTCGCGCCGGGTGCTGGCTGCCGAGCGCGCCGGGGTCTCCGCCCTCGACCCGGGCCGCGAGGTCGGGGACCGCACCGCGTCGGGTGACGCGGGGGAGCCGAGGCGTGAGGGTGACACCGGGATGGCGCCCGCGAGCCTCCGCGCCGACCCGCAGATGCTCGTCGCGCAGCTCCTCGACGCCGTCACGGCGCTCGACGAGGACCGCGCGCACGCCGTCCTCGACACGGCCTTCGTCGAGCGGTCGGTCGAGAGCGCGATCATCGACGTCGTCCTCCCCCTGCTGCGCCGGATCGGTGAGATGTGGGAGCTGGGTCGGATGGGGATCGCCCAGGAGCACTTCGCGAGCAGCCTGCTGCGCCGTCGGCTCGGCGCCCTGTCGCTGACGTGGGGGGTCGGGACCGGGCCGGTCGCCGTCCTCGCCTGCCCCCCGGGCGAGTTCCACGACATCGTCCTGCTCAGCTTCGGGGTGCTCCTCGGCCGGTCGGGCTGGCGGATCCGCTACCTCGGCCCTGACACGCCCGTGCACTCGCTCGCCGCTGCCGCGCGGATCGCCGGCGCCGACGCCGTGATCCTCGCCTGCCGTCGCCCGTCGGGCTTCCGGGCGCACTCCGCGGCGCTGCGGCGCCTGGGTGAGGAGCACCCGCTGTGGCTCGCCGGGCGCGGGGCCACGCCGCGCATCCTCGACGAGGTCGGGGTCGAGCTCCTCGGACCCGACCTCATCGCCGCCGTCGCCGAGCTGACGTCCATGGCCCGCGAGCGCCGGGCCAGCCGCGGCGAGCACGCGGTCGCGCGGCCATCCGGCCAGAGCGCCGGCGCCGAACCACCCTCGGCCTGACCCCCGGCCACGCCCGCCGTCCACGGGCCCCCGAACGCACCGACCGACGACCGCTCGCCCCAGGAGGCCGCCGCCATGACCCTCACCAGTGACCGCACCAGCACCGGGAGCCGGGAGACCGGCGCGTCCGCGTCCGCCTCCAGCGGCGTCGCCGGCCGGATCGAGGCGGCCCTGACGCCCCTGCTGCGCGGACCGCTGCCCGTGCGTCTCGTCGCGTGGGACGGCTCGGAGGCGGGCCCCGTCGACGGCACCCGCGTCTCGCTGCGGACCCCTCAGGCGCTGAGCCGCCTCCTCTGGCACCCGGGCGAGCTGGGCGCCGCCCAGGCCTACGTCACCGGCGAGCTCGAGGTGCACGGCGACGTCGGAGCCACCCTCGACCTCGTGCGCGCCACCATCGCCTCGCGCGGGCTCCCCCCGCTGACGCCGGGTCGCATCGCCCGGCTGCTGCCCGACCTCGTGCGGCTCGCCCGCGAGACCGGGGCCCTGACCCGTCCGCCGGCACCCCCCGCCACCCAGGCCGTCGTCAAGGGACGACTGCACTCGCTGGCCCGCGACCGGGCGTCGATCAGCCACCACTACGACCTCTCCAACGAGTTCTACGAGTTCCTCCTCGACCCGCACATGGCGTACTCGAGCGGCTACCACGTCGACGGCCCGGACATGCCCCTCGAGCAGGCCCAGGCGGCCAAGCTCGACCTCGTCTGCCGCAAGGTCGGGCTGCGCGAGGGGACGACCTTCCTCGACGTCGGCTGCGGCTGGGGCTCGCTGTCCCTCTACGCTGCCGAGCACTTCGGCGCGCAGGTGACCGGCGTGACGATCGCCGCCGAGCAGAAGGCCTTCATCGACCGGCGGATCGCCGAGCGCGGGCTCGGCGACCGGGTCCGCATCGAGCTGTGCGACTACCGCGAGATCGCCACCGGCCCGTTCGACGCCGTCGCCTCGATCGAGATGGGCGAGCACGTCGGCGAGAAGAACTACGACACCTACGCCGAGGTCCTCCACCGGTCGGTGCGCCCGGGCGGGTACGTCCTCGTCCAGCAGATGTCGCGCTTCGCCGGCCACCACCCCGGCGGCGGCCCCTTCATCGAGCAGTTCATCGCCCCGGACATGACGATGCGCCCGGTCGGCGACACCCTCAACCTCCTGCAGGGGGCGGGCTTCGAGGTCCGTGACGTCCACGCGCTGCGCGAGCACTACGTGTGGACCGTGGACGCCTGGCACCGCACCCTCGAGGAGAACTGGGACCGCGCCGTCGAGCTCATCGGCGAGGAGGCCGCGCGGGTCTGGCGGCTGTACCTCGTCGGGGGCTCGCAGGCGTTCCGCGACGGCCGGATGGGCGTCGACCAGCTCCTCCTCCGCCGTCCCGGTGGCCCGCCGGTCGTGTCCGACTCGGCCCGCTGATGCTCACGACGCTCCTCATCGTCGTCGCGGCCTCGCTCGCGACGGCGGCGGTCGCGATGGTCGCCACGGCCCTCGTGTCCCGTCGGCTGGGCAAGATCGCCATCGTCGACGTGACGTGGGGCCTGCTCTTCGTCCTGATCGGCTGGGTGGCGTTCCTCACCGGCACGGGGTCGGTGCGCTCGCTGCTGCTCGCGGTGCTCGTGACGCTGTGGGGCGGGCGGCTCGCCTGGCACATCCGGCGTCGGGCGCTCGGAGCCGGCGAGGACCCGCGCTACGAGAAGATGCTCGCGAAGGTGCCCGAGGGCGAGCGGTTCGGCTTCGCGGTGCGCAAGGTCTTCCTCGTCCAGGGGCTGGCGGCATGGTTCGTCTCCCTGCCGTTGCAGGTGGCTGCGGCCACCGACCGCCCGCTGGGGTGGGTGGCCGCCGTCGGCATGGTCGTGCTGCTCGTCGGCGTGACCTTCGAGACCGTCGGCGACGCGCAGCTCGCGGCCTTCAAGAAGGACCCGGGCAACAAGGGCAAGGTCATGGACCGCGGCCTGTGGGCGTGGACCCGCCACCCCAACTACTTCGGCGACTCGGCCGTCTGGTGGGGCCTGTTCGTCATCGCCGCCGAGGCGTGGCCGGGCGTGCTGACCATCCTGTCGCCGCTGGTCATGACGTACTTCCTCGCCTTCGCGACCGGGGCCAGGCTGCTCGAGTCGGAGATGGCCAAGCGCCCCGGCTACCCCGAGTACATGGAGCGCACGAGCATGTTCTTCCCGCGCCCCCCGAAGCGCCGCCAGTCCGCCTAGCCCGCCGGCCGCGTGAGGCGCGTCCGGCCCCGGGCACGGTGTCGTCGCGGGGCTACCGTTTGCTTCCCCACAGGACGCAAACGGGATGCTCCGCCACGCGACGCAAACTCGTTCGCATCCCCACAGGACGCAAACGGGATGCTCCGCCACGCGACGCAAACTCGTTCGCATCCCCCCAGGACGCAAACGGGATGCTCCGCCACGCGACGCACCCTCGATTGCGTCCCCACCCGACGCAACCTCGTTTGCGTCGCAGGGGGAAGCACACGGTAGCCCCGGAAACACGACCTGCTGCGCCGCCCGGCGAGGGGCGCGGGCGGCAGGTCAGTCAGCCCGGAACCAGCGGCGCATCGCCGTGAGGACCACCGCCGTGGTGAAGGTGCAGATGAACGCGCCCCACGCGATGTCGATGACGGCGACGACCGCCGGGAAGTCGCGCATCACGGCCATGGCGGTGAGGTCGAAGGTCGCATAGGTGACCACCCCGAAGGCGAAGGCGTCGCGCAGCGACGGGCCGAGCGTCGAGCGCTGGAGGCCGTGACGGATGACGAAGTGCACGAGGCCGAGGACGTAGATGACGTAGAACACGGCCGCCGCAACGGGATTCACCGAGGGGGCGAGGAGGTCTCCGATGTTCCGCGCGTAGAGGTCTCCCGACCCCAGGGTGAGCCACACGGCGTCGACCGCGCCGAAGACCACGGCGGTCAGCACGGTGGCGAGGCCGATCCGTCGCAGGGAGACCTCGGGTGCCCGGGAGTCCGACATGCACCGATCCTCGCAGAGCCGTGGTGGCCCGCGGGCCCGGCCCTCAGCCCAGGTCGTCGACCTCCGCCCCGTGAGCGGTGCCCTGGTCGCGACGCGGTCGCGTCACACCGGCGCCCGGACCGCCGCGGGGGCCTCAGCCCAGGGCCTGCGCCACGGCGTGGATGGCGACGCCGGCCAGCGCCCCGACGACCGTGCCGTTGATCCGGATGAACTGGAGGTCGCGGCCGACGTGGAGCTCGATCCGCTCGGCCGCCTCCTTGCCGTCCCACCGGTCGACGGTGACCGAGATGACCTCGGCGATCTCGCTGCCGTAGGTGTTGACGAAGAAGGAGACCGCTTCTCCCAGGCGGGCTTCCAGGCGGCCTCGCCACACGTCGTCCTCGACGAGGTGGCGGCCGAGGTGTTCGAGCAGCTCGTCGCCCCGGCGGTGGAAGTACGAGGTCTCGTCGTCCATCGCCGTCGTGAGGGCGGCCCGGAACGAGCGCCACAGCCCGATCGCCGTGTCGGGCACCTGGGGATGGGTGAGGAACCGCTCCTTGAGCGCCTCGGCCCGGGCCATGACCTCGGCATCCTCCTGGAGGTCGGTCGCGAGGCGCCGCAGGAGGTCGTCGAGGGCGAGCCGCGCGGGGTGCTCGGGGTCGTCGGCGATGTCGCGCACCCAGGCGAGGACCTGCTGGTAGGTCCAGCCGATGACGCGGTCGTCGACCCACGGCGGGCTCCACCACGGGGCGCGGTCGCCGAGGACGGCGGCGTACGTCCCGGGGTTGGCCTCCAGCCACGAGTGCAGCTCGTCGAGGGCGAGGTCGACGAGGCCGTGGTGGGTGCGGTCGGCGACGACGTCGGCGAGGAGCGCCCCGGCGATCGGCGCGGCCGGCTCCTGGACGAGGCGCGGGACGAGGAAGTCCTCGACGAGCGCGCGGACCTCGTCGTCGCTCAGCCGGCCCATCCCGGCCCTGGCCACCCGCACGACCTCCGTCATCGCCCGCCGCCGGTGCGCGGGCACGGACAGCCACTCGCCGGCGCGCTGCCCGACCCGGGCCGCGGCGAGCCGCTCGCGGGCGATCTCGTCGGTGAGGAAGTTCTCGGTGACGAACTCCTGGAGGTTGCGCCCGATCTCGTTCTTGCGCTTGGGGATGATCGCCGTGTGGGGCACCGGGATGCCGAGCGGGTGCCGGAAGAGGGCGGTGACCGCGAACCAGTCGGCCAGCGCCCCGACCATCGCCGCCTCCGCCGCGGTGTTGACGTAGCCCCAGACCCCGTCCTGGTCGAGGCGCAGGGTCGCGACGAAGACGACGGCAGCGAGCACGAGCAGCCCGAGCGCCAAGAGCCGCATCCGGCGCAGGCCCTCGCGGCGGGCCGTGTCGGCCGGGGACGTCGCCATGAGACTCACCCGCCGATCCTCCCCCATCACCCGCGCGTCCACGCGCCTACGCTGGTGCCGTGCGTTTCCTCAACGACCTCCGACCACAGCTCGACCTCACCTACGACGACGTGTTCATGGTCCCGAACCGCTCGTCGGTGACGAGCCGGCTCGACGTCGACCTGTCGACCGTGGACGGCACGGGGACGACCATCCCCCTCGTCGTCGCGAACATGACGGCGATCGCGGGGCGCCGGATGGCCGAGACCACCGCGCGACGCGGCGCCCTCACCGTCATCCCGCAGGACATCCCCGCCGAGATCGTCCGCGAGGTCATCGCGTGGCAGAAGACCCGCCACCTCGTGTACGACACCCCGATCACCCTCTCGCCCACGACGACCGTCGGCGAGGCGCTCGTCCTGCTCCACAAGCGCGCCCACGGCGCCGCCGTCGTCGTGTCCGGGGAGCGGCCCGTCGGGCTCGTCACCGAGACCGACCTCACCGGGGTCGACCGGTTCACCCAGCTCGAGGACGTCATGGTCCGCGACATGGTGACCGTGACCGACGGCGTCGACGTCGAGCAGGCCTTCGACACCCTCTCCCACGCCCGGCGCCGGCTCGCTCCGGTCGTCGGCGAGGACGGCCGCGTCGTCGGCATCCTCACCCGCGCCGGTGCGCTGCGTGCCAACCTCTACTCCCCCGCGGTCGACCCCTCGGGTCGGCTGCGGATCGCGACGGCCGTCGGCATCAACGGTGACGTCGCGAGCAAGGCCAAGGAGCTCCTCGAGGCCGGGGCCGACGTCCTCGTCATCGACACCGCGCACGGCCACCAGGAGAAGATGCTCGACGCACTGCGGGCCGTCCGGGGGCTCGACCCCCAGGTCCCGGTGGTGGCCGGCAACGTCGTCTCCGCGGCGGGGGTCCGCGACCTCGTCGAGGCCGGCGCCGACATCGTCAAGGTCGGGGTCGGCCCGGGCGCCATGTGCACCACCCGGATGATGACCGCGGTGGGTCGCCCACAGTTCTCGGCCGTCCTCGAGTGCGCCTCGGCCGCACGGGCGCTCGGCAAGCACGTGTGGGCCGACGGCGGGGTCCGCCACCCGCGCGACGTCGCGCTCGCCCTCGCGGCCGGCGCGTCGAACGTCATGGTCGGGTCGTGGTTCGCCGGGACGCTCGAGTCCCCCGGCGACCTCTACACCGACGAGAAGGGCCGCCAGTACAAGGAGTCCTTCGGGATGGCGTCGTCGCGGGCCGTGCGCAACCGCACCGCCACCGACTCGGCGTACGACCGTGCCCGCAAGGCGATGTTCGAGGAGGGCATCAGCACCGCCCGGATGTACGTCGACCCCGCGCGCCCGAGCGTCGAGGACGTCATCGACGAGATCGTCGCCGGGCTGCGCAGCTCGTGCACCTACGCCGGGGCCCGCACCCTCGAGGAGTTCCACGAGAAGGCCACCGTGGGCCTGCAGAGCACCGCCGGGTTCGCCGAGGGACGTCCGCTGCACACGTCCTGGTAGAGGATGGCGCCATGACCTACGACGTCGCGACCGTCCGATCCCGCTTCCCCGCCATTGCCGAGGGCGCCGCCCACTTCGACGGGCCCGGCGGCAGCCAGGTCCCCGACGTCGTCGGCCGCGCCGTCGCCGACACCCTGACGAGCGCGATCAGCAACCGCGGCAGCGCCACACCAGCCGAGCGCCGGGCCGACCGGGTCGTCACCGACGCCCGCGCCGCCCTCGCCGACCTGCTCGGGGCCGACCCCCGAGGGATCGTGTTCGGCCGCAGCTCCACCGCGCTGACCTACGACCTCTCGCGGGCGATGGCCAAGCAGTGGGGTCCGGGCGACGAGGTCGTCGTCACCCGCCTCGACCACGACTCGAACATCCGCCCGTGGGTCCAGGCCGCCGAGGCCGCGGGCGCCACGGTCCGCTGGGTCGACTTCGACCCCGCGACCGGCGAGCTCTCGGCCGACGCCGTGGCAGCCGTCCTCTCCGAGCGCACCCGCCTCGTCGCGACGACCGCGGCCTCCAACCTCATCGGCACCAAGCCCCCGGTCTGCCGGATCTCCGACCTCGTCCACGCGGTGGGGGCGCTGCACTGGGTCGACGGCGTCCACGCCACGGCCCACTCCTCGGTCGACATCGCCGCCCTGCGCGCCGACGTCTGGACCTGCTCGCCCTACAAGTTCCTCGGCCCGCACTGCGGTGTGGTGGCCGCGACACCGAAGCTCCTCGAGACCCTGCACCCCGACAAGCTCCTGCCGTCGAGCGACGAGGTGCCCGAGCGCTTCGAGCTCGGCACCCTGCCCTACGAGCTGATGGCCGGCACGACCGCCGCCGTCGACTTCCTCGCCGCCCTGGCCGACACCGACACCCTCGGCGAGCCCGGGTCGCCCCTGCCCGACGCCCCGCAGGAGAGCCGCCGCGACCGGATCGTCGCCGGGATGAAGGCGGTCCACCAGCACGAGCTCGCCCTCCTCGCCGTCCTCGAGCCCGCGGTGCGCGACCTCCCCGGGGTCACCGTCCACAGCAACGCGGCCAAGCGCACACCCACCCTGCTGTTCTCGGTCGAGGGCCGCGACCCGCAGGACGTCCGAGCCGCCCTCGCCGAACACGGCGTCAACGCACCCGCCGGGAGCTTCTACGCGCTCGAGTGCTCACGCCACCTCGGCCTCGGCGACACGGGGGCGGTGCGCGTCGGTCTCGCGCCGTACACCTCCGAGGACGACGTCGACCGGCTCGTGACCGCCCTGCGCGGGATCGTCTGAGCGAACGGAGGACTCGCTTCCGATGGTCGCCCTGCTCGAGCCGCTCGAGGCCCCCGTCCACCCCATCGAGGCGCTGCGGCGCGTCGCCTTCCTCCTCGAGCGCACCCGGGCCGGCACCTACCGGGTCGAGGCGTTCCGCAACGCCGCGAAGACGCTGCGGACCGTCGACGCGGACGAGCTGGCCGAGCGGGTCGAGGCCGGCACCCTCCAGGAGATCCCGGGCATCGGGAGGTCGACGGCCGGTGTCGTCGAGGAGGCCGTGCGCGGTGAGGTCCCGGCCTACCTCGCGTCGTTGCAGGAGAAGTCGGGCGGTCCCCTCGTCGACGGTGGCGACGACCTGTACGCGGCGCTGCGCGGCGACTGCCACCTCCACAGCGACTGGAGCGACGGCGGCAGCCCGATCGACGAGATGGTCGTCACCGCCCTCGAGCTCGGCCACGACTGGATGGTGCTCACCGACCACAGCCCCCAGCTGCGGGTCGCGAACGGGCTGACCGTCGAGCGCCTCACCAAGCAGCTCGCCGTCGTCGACGGCATCAACCGCTCGCTGGGAGAGCGCTTCCGGCTGCTCAAGGGGATCGAGGTCGACATCCTCGACGACGGCTCGCTCGACCAGACCGAGGCGATGCTCGGCCGGCTCGACCTCGTCACCGCCTCGGTGCACAGCAAGCTGCGGATGAACGCCGCCCCGATGACGAAGCGGATGGTCGCCGCCGTGTCGAACCCGCGCGTCAACGTCCTCGGCCACTGCACGGGGCGTCTCGTCGAGGGGTCGCGGGGGACGCGGCCGCAGTCCGACTTCGACGCCCGGGCCGTCTTCGAGGCCTGCGCCGAGCACGACACCGCGGTGGAGATCAACAGCCGCCCCGAGCGCTGCGACCCGCCGGACGAGCTGGTGCGGCTCGCCCTCGACATCGGATGCACCTTCTCCATCGACTCCGACGCGCACGCGCCCGGCCAGCTCGACATGAAGGCCTACGGCTGCGAGCGCGCCGAGCGACTGGGAGTCCCGTGGGACCGGATCGTCACGACGTGGGACGTCGAGCGCGTCCTCGCGTGGGCGAACCCGGGGCGGTGAGAGCCGTGTCGCGAGTGGTCCTCGCCCTCGACGGCGTGCTGCGGGTCGACCCGTCGGCCGCCGAGGCGCCCTTCGAGCAGGTCCGCAGCCAGCTGGCCGCGGCCATCGGCGACGGCCGCCTGTCGGCCGGGACGAAGCTGCCGACGATCCGCGCGCTCGCCGAGGAGCTCGGCCTCGCCGTGAACACCGTGGCGCGGGCGTACCGCGAGCTGGAGGCCGCGGGGCTCGTCCTCACCCGGCGCCGGCTGGGCACCGTCGTGTCGCCCGACGGTGCCGCCGCGGCGCCCGGGGAGGGCGGCGCCCACCGTCCGCGAGGGGGCCCGGACCCGGCGTTGCGGCTCGCCGCGGCCGACTACGCGAGGGCCGCGAACGATGCCGGCCTGCCCGAGGCGGAGGCGGTGTCGCTGGTCCGCGACGCCTTCCGGCGGCTCCGTTGAGGGGCTCCGCGAGCGGGGCGGACCCCGTTTTGGCGGCGCCGCGGTCATCCCCTATGCTTTCGGAGTCCTCGACGGATCCGAACGCCGGACTGCTGACGTGACAGGGTTCGACGAGAGTCGGGTCCCCATCGTCTAGCGGCCCAGGACCCCGCCCTTTCACGGCGGTAGCACGGGTTCGAATCCCGTTGGGGATACGTACGGCCTTGCTCAACACAAGGCCCCGTAGCGCAGTTGGTTAGCGCGCCGCCCTGTCACGGCGGAGGTCGCGGGTTCGAGTCCCGTCGGGGTCGCTCCTTCATGGAAGGACCGGTGAACAGCCGGTCCTTTCGTGCAAGGTCCGGCCAGGTAGCTCAGTTGGTACGAGCGTCCGACTGAAAATCGGAAGGTCGGCGGTTCGACCCCGCCCCTGGCCACCAGCATCGCCGCAGGTCAGAGCACCTGCGGCGCGCGACGGTTGGATCCGGGACATCCGAGCCCACAAGCCCCCCCAGGACATAGCCGCCCACGCAGACCTGCGCTCGTTGACTGGAGTGGCGAAACACGAGCGACGCGAAATCCTCCTCCTCGACAACGTGGCGAACCACCTAGGCCTTTGAATACGGATCGGCTCTGAACGTCCCAAAGCCAACGACCTCTGGGTGCAGGCGCCGCGTGACCCGCCGCCTTTGCCCGCGTCTGTCCCCCACTATGAAGAGGCGGTCCCCCCTTGGTCTCCGTCGTGTGGGCGCTGGCGCACCTCTCACGAGGACGTCTTGCAGGGCCATGTGCGTTAGACCGCGCGCGTCCCGTCGGTCTTCCTTGAGGCACCCCAGCGCGGCGCCAAAGTGCGAGTTGACGGTTGCGCCCGTGTCGAACCCCCCCGGGCCCTCTATCGTATGCCCAAGCAGCAGACTCGAGTGGGGGACGTAGTGCGCCTGAGCAATCGATCGATCAACGAGTGGCGACGCTTGAGTGGTGCCCGAGACGTGCTGGTTTCGGTGCTCATAGAGGCTGGCTTCGAGATAAATTACATTCATCAACCCACTGATACACGCAGTTGGGGCCTAATTCTGCGTCTGCCAAATGACTTGGCTAAAGTGATCGCCACTAGGCGGGAAGTTCTCTTTTGGGCATCAGAGCACCCTCAGGCCGAGAGCCGAGACATTGGGGCCGCGCTAGAGTTCATGAAGAGCGAGGAGACGCGCGTTGCGCAAGACGTAGTCTTCATGTTGCTGGAAGATGAGACGGGCCACGAACTCGTCACCGAGACTGTAAGTTCTTTGGGAATCAGCGCCTTAGCGGTCACCACTCGGGACTTGAGAAACTTCCGCCCAAGAGGCGCAGAAAATTTTGGGATGTTCGTCCGAGGCCGAATGTTCGCCAACGACTTGTACGACCTCAAGCGCCCTGTGGCCGCTCGGCAGGATTTCTTCGGCCGCGGAGACCTCCTGGCCAACCTCGAACGCAACTGGCTCACATCCTCCAGTCATGTCGCCATCTTCGGCCTTCGCAAGATAGGCAAGACGAGCCTAGTTCTAAGGCTGCGCGAGGCCCTGCGTAATCAAAAGGGGGGCTTGGTTGCGCAGATCGACCTCCAGCGGGCCGTCGCCATCAATCCGACGGCGAGCTATATCCTGTGGCATCTCGGAGAGAGCCTCTATGATGGAAACCGGCGAGTGCGATCTATCTCCGGACTTCGAATGTTCGGCCGCGTCAACGCGTACAGCGACCTGGATGACGTAAGCCGAGTGTTTGAGATGTTTGATCATGATGTGCAGTTGGTGCACAGCCAGACCCGTTCGCCAATCGTCCTCATCATGGACGAGATAGAACGCATGTTTCCACGATCTGCGGATTCCCCATGGCGTCACGACTTCGTCCGTCTATGGCAACTGCTTCGAGGGCTCGACCAAGAGAGGCCCGGACTTCTGCGCTTTGTTATCTCTGGCACAAATCCCGAATGCGTCGAGGGACATGCCATTTTCGGGGAAGACAATCCCATCTACAACTACTTCACAACAACGTATCTTGGGCCGCTGAGCAAGAGTGAATCTGCCGAGCTGCTTCGATCCTACGGCGGGCGTATGGGACTCACGTGGACCGACTCAGTAGTGCAACGCGCATATGAAGACACCGGCGGACACCCTGGACTCCTGCGTACGTACGCCTCGATGATGCATGTCCGATCCCATCCTCGTACCCGGGTGGAGACACCGAAGGTGGAAGATGCACGGGAGGTGGCGTCGTCCTTTCTGGTGTCGCAGGGGCCGCTACTGGCGCAAGTCGTCGCGATCCTCGAGGACCAGTACCAAGATGAATTCGAGATCCTCTTGACTCTTGCAAAAGGTCGCGTCCACGAGTTTCGAGAAATGGCTCGTGCTTTTCCAGAGGACACGGCTCACCTGATCGGCTATGGGCTATGCGATGCTCCCCACGCAGCCACATCACTACGCTCCCAGTTGCTGCAGACATACTTGCAGCGGCGTGATTCTGCCAGCGTTTCTAGGGTTATGGCACCTGTCGACAGCTTGATCGGTACCACCGTGGATGGTCGGTATCTTGTCGATGGATTGCTTTCGTCACACGGCGGTTACGCGGATGTGTACAAGGCGAACTCCATCGCGGACGGGCCTGTGGCGCTCAAAATCTTGCGACATGGGCAACTCTCCGTCTTGGAGCGTGAGGTTGAAGTCCTGCAAAGCTACTCGCATAAGCACATCGTGCGCTTCCTCGACTCCGGCCGCTTGGATGACGGCCGAGTCTACTTGGCTATGGAGTACCTGGACGGAGAGACGCTTCGCGCATATTGCGAGCCCTCGACTCGTCCTACTGAGAGAGTTCTGGCTGTTTGGGCGGAGACTCTACTCGGTGCGCTTGTTGAACTTCACCCGAAGGACTCCGAACTGCGCAGGCTGCGCGCCACAGCAACAACTGATGAAGAATTGCAGCGACTGCTCGGTGCACGCTACGGGTTCATCCACCGAGACATAAAGCCCGAGAACATCATGGTTGTCCCCGGGCGCGGGCCCGTCTTGATTGACTTCAACATTGCTGTTCGAGCGAGCGCGCCAGTGAAGACCGTTAGCTCCACTCCCGGCTATCTGCCAAATGACCTGCTGGTAAATTCGTGGACACCACGAGTAGACCTATTTCAGCTGGGAGTAACCCTGCTACAGGCGGCAAGCGGGTCGCCGTTGTTGGACGGAAATATAGAAGATCTGCGCGTGTTGATGCGCGATCGCGTCTCAGCTTCGTTCGGCAACTTCGTCGAGCGCCTTATCGACACTGGGCCGGATGGTTTCCAGACCGCTTTCACCGCGCGAAGGGCAGTGTTGCCCTTCGCCGGGGTAACGGGATCCTAATCGGGCCCGCCGGCACCCATGTCGCCAGAGGCCGGGACCTCAGCGGCAGTAGTTGCCGGTCCACCTCACATACGGCTAGGTCCGTGGAGTCGTCGCCAAGGGGTCGATGCCCTTGGAGTTACACCAACCCTACTCCGTCGTTTATGGCCCTCGTGTTCTCCCTCGCGGTATGTGATCGTCGCGCTGGCTTGCACGCTCATCTTCACGGCCGACGTATCGGACCTGCGTCTCTTCGCCGCCAGTCAGCCGCCGCGGCCTTGGAGAGCCACAACTGCCTGAGGCGAAGTCGGCCCCGCCGCGTTCCAGCGCTGGCCGCGAGTGCAGCGCGGTGTCGCATTACCGTGTGGTCTTGCTGGATCGGGCCTAACATCAAGAGAGCGGGGATACGACCGGCGGTCCGCCGCCACAGACACACGGCTTGGGAGCAATATGACCTCTTACAAGGGGTACAACGGGGACGTAACAGTTGAGGGCGAGACGCTGACAATCTCACGCTCAAGCTTGGTTGCTCGGGCGGCGTTCGGCAGGAACGTGGAACCTGTGGTGCTCCCCTTGCAGGCAATCAGCGGGGTACGGGGAAGGCTACCCACCGACTCGTTAACGGGTGGCTTCAGTTGATCGTCGGAGGCGTCGATGCTCCTCCGTTGGAAGTGAAGACGGCGGCAAGCAATGGCCACACAGTCATGTTCACCCATAAGAACAAGCAAGCCTTCGAGGAACTGGGCAGCTGGCTGGAGTCCGTGATTGCTAGGAACGCGACTGCAGGCGTCGACCCCTTGGCCTACCCAGTGAGCGTTCAAGCAGGGCAGGTCGGCCGTTTCGATCGACTGGTCGCGAAGGCGGACGCTCTCGCCGCCAAGGCCCCGGAGAGCGAAACGGCAAGGAAGGTTGCAGGGGGCATTCTATTTGAAGGTACTAGTCATGACCCCGGTCGCAACGCCAAGGTCACTCTTTACGCCGACCGTCTTGAACGGGTCAGGCAGGCGAAACTGACCTCCCTCAGTTCTGCAAAGCAGAACGTAGAGGTGACCCCGACAAGGTCCATCACATCCGTGCACGCCAAGAAGGACGGAGTTATGTTCACCGAGGTCACTGCCTACGCATCTGGTAACAACATTGAGTTCCGGTTCGCGCACAAAGAGGCCAGCAAGTTCGTAGACGTCTTGATGTCGCTGGTCTTGGGGGGTCAGCCGGCTGAATCACCAGCGATCACAGCTTCGCTGCATCCGGACGTCCTGGAACAGCTGCGCAAGAGCTTGGGGATCTGCGGGACGCAGGCATCCTCACGGAGGACGAGTTTCTTTCGAAGAAGACGGACTTGCTCGGTCGGCTCTGAGCCCGTCCGCTGGTCCCCACATGTCTAGAGTCAGACCCAGCTGCTGAACTCCGCATGTGTCGCTTGCTGCCTCACGACCCAAGAAAGTCCTCTGCATGCCCCTCCAACCGGTTCGTCTCTTCGCCGCGAGACCGTGCTGACCAGGACCAGCCTTGTCAGTGGTGACGCAGGAGCCCTAGTAGCACCGAGTCGACGGGCGTCGGCGTGATCACAGAACCACGCAGTTCGAGTCAGCGTGTCAGCATGGGTGACATGCCCCGACTCCCGCAGCCAGTGATCGAGGTGGATTGGCGCGACACCGGCGAGGTAGGCAAGATGCACTATCGAGCGAAGCGACCGGATGGCTCGAACGTCACCTTCTTTCCAGGAAGGCGACGCACTGCTGCAGGCCTCGAGCAGCACTTGCAGGCCGTCGGCTACACCGGGCCCGACCGCCGGCGAGGGATAAAACGAGCACTAGGTCGCGATGACAGACGTGGCTACCGCGCAGCGTCGGATCCCGCGTGCTACTGACTTGCGTGACGGACGCCGTGCGGTAGGATTATCGGAAATCGAGTTCTCTGCCCCTTCCTCGACCTACAGTCGCCTCATGCTTCGCTCCTCGGTCCTGACTCGCATTTGGCCAGCGCGGGCTATCGCGACGGTTGCCCTCCTCTTGTTGACCGGTTGCTCGGCGCCAGGACAGCCAGCCGCGACCCAGCAGCCAGTTTTTTCGAATTCAGGGCGAAACCGTTGTTCCGATGGACTTCAACGTACTCACGGTCGACGAAGGTATCGCCCTGCTGGGCGACCCATCAGCAGCAACGCAGTACGTCGGCCGGCCATGCCCTGTTAAGCAGGGTTCCACTGCTCTGGTTGGAGGTCAGGTACGCGTCACCGACTCGCATGGTGCGGTGGTTGCCTGGGGAAGGTCGGGTCCGACCCCAAGATGATTGCGGTAGCCGGTTCGATGCTGGCTTCACCACTCGCTTGCGAGACTCTCATTCACGGTCGATTCCGTGCCAGACTTGGATCGCATATACACGATCCAGTTGGCTCAGAAGGCGGGGGTTTCGTTTACTCGCGAGCAACTTTCTGCCCGGATTCGAGTTGGTCCGAAGCTGGCGCAAGCTGAATAGCCTGCGTCTCCGTCGGCTCGCAGCGCCCCGGCGAGCTCGCCGAATATCTGGTGCGAGCACGCCACCACACAATTCCGATCCAGCGATCAACTTGCTGTACCTCACTCAACCGATGGCTGCGGCCTCCCCGCAAGACATGCCTGAGCGCTGTCGTTTCGCGCACCTCACGTGGTTGGACGCACTCGACGTCGCAGACTCTGTGTGGAAAGGCTCCGAAGACGCCAGAGGTGCGCTGTCTAACCCTGCTTAGGGAGCACCTACAGCGTGAGGAGGACCTGGTCAGCCAAACCGCTGTAACCACGACACTAGGCCGAGCAGTGGTGGCAGACGAACTTCAGGAGGAGTGGCGACACGTGGACGGTGCTGTAGAGGCGGCAAAGCAGTCGGCTAGAGGCAGCAGGATGGCCGTCGAGGTCTCCCTGGAGCTGGCGATGGCAGGAGCGTTGGCTGCTCATATTAAGCAGGTCAGGCGATTGCTGGAAGCCGGATCGGTTCGGACCCCCATGGCTGGAGTGAAGGTTTGGCGATGGACTTCGCAGACAGGTGGCCGCGCCTACACCGACTGTGCAGCGAATGGGACTTGGACTTCGCCTCCCCCCGCCTATGACCTGTCGTGGCTTCTCACGTGCGTCACACCGCAGCCTGCAGTCGGTGCCTCAGGACAGGGACTAGCGTCGGTTCGTTCGCACCTTGGCCGCGTCGGCGGCGGGCAAGGCTGAGCAGTCCTCGATCCACCGCGCGAGGTGACCCAATGTCTACTCACCCAATGATGCTTTGGCAGCCGGCCACGGTGTCCCCCGCGCAGAATGCCGCGGTCTCTTCTCCCCCCGCTTCTTCCGCCGGGACTCGACGGGCCGCGTTGGAAAGAGTGTCACCGGCTTGGAGTAGCCCGGCGTAGGCCTCGGCCGCGCGAAGCTTCACGTCAGTTGTAACTGCCTAGCCACGGATCCCTACCCGCAGCGAGTGCATGCACCACACTGCCGGCATGCGCTTCTTCTTCGCCAGTTCAGCTTCCTTCCAACGACAGTTGACGGATCTCTACGACATGATCCACCCCACCGCCGCCGCCATGTGAAATTCGAGGTGGCGGGTGGCGGGTTTCGTCGCAGAACGCGGCCCGGGCGGTAGAGATGAATTACACGGGCGCTTCGTCGCAGGAAGCGGGATTGGCAGCGCGAACCTGGAGCGTCACTGCGTCGACAAGTCGTGGGAGGAACAACAGAGCGAGCTGGCCCTGCTTCGCCCTGTACGCCGGAATCAGCCTGTACGAAGGCTGGACCGCAACGCTCAAGGTCACCGCGCCCGCGGACAAAACCAAGCTTCAGTTCCACAGCCGCGGAACCAAGGAAGGACCAAGCCCGGCGCGCGCGAGGTTGTCGACAACTATCGCTCCAATCCGTCCCCGGCTGTCGAGCAGGTATTCGGGCAGGTCCTACGGAGTAGCCCCCGCTACATGCCAGGCAGGCTGGAGGACCTGCTTCTTGCGTACAGGTGCTTCAAGGAGGTGCGAAACTGCGGCGCGCACGCTGGTCGGATCGCCAATGCGCATGCGGAAAATGCATACCGCGATGCGCAAGGAAGAGTCTCTGCCTTGGGTGCTCGCGGTGGACGTTTGTCGCTTCCGCGGGTGGTGGACGGAAGACCGGTTGCCGTATCCCTCACGGATGTACAAGCCCTGTGGGCCGTCATGCTTTCGCTTGTGGTGACCCTGGATTGAGACCTCGCTACAACCGCTGTCGGTGAGCAGGCCCTGTTGAGCCGATGGAAGGGTGTCCACACGTTCAGGATGCTCTCTGGGGAGGTCGACAAACGTGAGCGGCAACTCCTGCGGATGAACTCCTCCGTCGGCTTGCCTCGCCCCGACGATCCAGCCGCCCTGCTCGAACTCCTGAGAGGTCAGCGCCTCCTCGTTTGAATCGGCCGAGTGGCTAGAAGTTGAGTTTGTACCCGCAGGGCGCCTGGCGCTAAAGGTGCGTCTGAACGCCGTTAGCCAGCACTACCTGGTCAGCGGTGCTACAGGCATTCACCGAGTCTGACTCGGAGAAGTAGGTTATCCATTCCCCCACCATGAGGGACTTGCAAATCGGATGAGCTTCTCCAACTCTTGGCTTA
>CAWIAT010000003.1:0-679599 GCA_963834225.1 uncultured Actinomycetota bacterium
CACGTGCCGGCGCGGGCGCGAGCGGTGCTCACAACGTCGTGGCACGTGCCCGACGGCGGCATCCACGGCCACCCGCGTCGCGCCCTCGGCGGCATGACAGTGCGGTGGGGTCCTTGGAGGATGCGTCGTGACCTGCGCGACGGAACCTCCTCAGAGCGTGTTGTTCGCCTTCGGTCTTCGTGGGCCCGCTGTGCGGCTGAAGGGTGGTCAGGGAACGTCGTGGCGGGTGGATGATGCCATCCTCAAGCCGCAGGTCGATCCGGGATTCCAGCAATGGTTGGGGACCGAGGTCGCTGCGATCGATCAGCGGGGGTTCCGGCTGCCAGCCGTGCGGCAAGCGGTCGACGGCAGTTGGGTCGTCGAGGGCTGGGCCGCTCAGTCGGCGATGCCTGGATCGACGTGCGCAGAGGCAGTCGTTGGCTGGCGGGCGATCATCGATGCCTCCCTCGCTCTGCACGACGCGACAGCGGCCCTGCCGCGACCCGCGTTCGTGGACCTGCGCATCGACCCGTGGGCCGTGGCCGATCGCGCAGCCTGGGGCGAGGTCCCTGGGATGGTTGCGCCTGAGCTGCGCGATCTGGTCAAGCGGTTGCATCCCGGGTTGGCCCCGCTGGGGCCTTCACAACTGGTCCACGGTGACCTGACCGACAACGTGCTCCTCGTGCCTGGCGGGCCGCCGACGATCATCGACTTCTCGCCGTACTGGCGCCCCCCTTCGTACGCCGAGGGCATCGTCATCGCCGACGCGCTGTGCTGGCACAACGCGCCGCCCGAGGTCCTCGACGAGGTCGACGTGTCAGCTGCGGCCGTCGCGCGTGGACTGTTGTTCCGCATCCTGGCCGCCAGCCGAATCCACCCGCGGCAAGGCGGCGAGCTCGTCGACGAGGCTCACCGCTATCGGTCCGCGCTCACAGCCCTCGATCTCTGACACGCGCGACCCGCGGCAGATCCGGTGAACGCCCAGCCCAGGGACGGCGTGCGCCGACATGAGCAACGATTCACATCGCACGCCAACGGCGGCGGGAGCGGACGGGGATCAGGGTTCGACGCAGAACTCGTTTCCCTCGGGATCCGCCATGACCACCAGGTCACCGTCTCCTCCGCGGACGGAGGCGCCCAGCGCAACGAGTCGTTCGACCTCGGCGTCGACCGGGCCCATCGCCCGAAGGTCGAAGTGCTGCCGGTTCTTCGCGCGCTTGCCTTCGGGAACCCGCCGAAACCACAGGTTGGGCCCTCCCCAGCCGGCTGGCTCGACCCACGCATGCTCGTCCGTGCTGTCCTCATCGACGTTCGACCCGAGAGCTCCGGCCCAGAAGCCCGCGAGGAGCAGTGCGCTCGAGCAGTCGAACGTCACCGATTTCACGTAGGAAGCCATGCGAAGACCGTAGGACGCAGCGCGGCGATCGCGGACGCTCTGCTGTCGAGTCGTCGGCTGCTGGGTTGGGCGCCGTGACGAGTGCGGACACTGGGCGAGCTCGCCCGACCAACGCGAGATTCGCCGTCAAGACAATCGAGGCGAACAGCGAAGGGACCCCGTCTCGGGGCGGGCCGGCTCGACGAGGACGAGCGCGTCGCGCCCTGGCGCGTCCCTGTCAAGCGGTGCCGTGCACCCGGTCGAGGAAGTCCCGCATCACTGGACCGGCGACGCTCCTCCCGCCCGAGCCGCGTTCGACGAAGACAGCGACGGCAAGGTCGCCTTGGACGGCGATCATCCATGCGTGCGTCGCGAGGGTCCCGCTCTGGTCGGGCTCGCCGAACTCCGCCGTGCCGGTCTTGGCCGACACCGGGGCCCCGGGTAGGTCATGGAGGAGGGTGGCGCCACCGTCGGTGACGACCGCCCTGAGCATGTCAAGCAGGTGGGTTCGCTCGTCGTCCGTCAGCCCCGGACCCGCCCCTGTCGGCGTGTGCGCGTCGTCGCCGGTCACGAGCACCGGTGCCACGGGCGTCCCCCTGATGATGCTCGCGGCAACAGTGGCCATCCCCAGCGGCGTTGAGAGAACTCGGCCCTGTCCGATCATCGAGGCCGCGGTCTCGATGTCGCTCTCGGGCGGTGGGACGCTGCCCAGCGCTGCTGGAACGCCGAGGGCCGGGTCGGCGGTCAGTCCGAGCGCGGCTGCGGCGTCGGGAAGGCTCGTCGGCTCCAGCCGAGCCCGCTCCCGCATCAGTGCGGTGTTGCAGGAGTTCGCAAACGCCGTGCGCAGCGGGATCCGCCCCAGGCGCGACGACGGGTAGTCGTCGAAGTTCTTGAACCCGCGTCCGTCGACGACGAGCGTCGCCGGGCATTCGACGGCGCTGTCGGGCGTGAGTCCTGTGCGGAGCAGGGCGAGGGTGGAGACAGCCTTGAAGGTCGAGCCTGGGGCATATTGTCCGACTGTGGCGGTGGAGTAGCCGTTGCCGCCCGGCCCACTGGCCGCCGCGAGGACGTGGCCGTCCGAGGGCCTGATCGCCACGACAGCGCTTGCGGGCTCGAGGTCCTCAAGGACTTCCTCTGCGGCCATCTGATGGGTTCGGCTGAGCGTGGTCCGCAGGGGCTGGCCGTCCTGTGCGGGTACGCCATGCAGGGGCCGGGACTCGTCGGTATCGCGGTCGACGGCCTCGACCGTGTACCCCGTGACTCCGGCCAGCGACTCGTCGTGTGCTGCCTGTAGTCCGCTGAGGCCGACGATGTCGCCGACACGGACCCGGCCGCCGGACTGCTCGATGATCTCCGCCGTCGCAGGTCCGGAAGTGCCGAGGATCGGACGGGCGAAGGTGGACGTCGGGGCCAGCGGGAGCTCGCCTCGGACCTGCACGGCGCCGACCACCTCTGTCATCGCCGGCGTGGCCGTGGCCAGCTCGCGCGCGTCGGCCCGGTAGGTGATCGCCTCGACGAACGCCTGTGGTCCAGCGTCCGCGACCCGCGCAGCGTACGCCTTCGAGTCGATGTCCACGATCTCGGCGACCCGTCGGGCGGAGCGCGCCGCCGCAGCCCGGTCGGGCACCTTGGCGCGGTCGATGCCGAGCCTGACCACTGGCCGTTCCCGCACGAGCGGGGTGCCGCCGTCACCGAGCACCTCGGCCCGCTGAGGGTCCTCGCGCACTGCCCTGATGCGCTCATCGTCCGCCAGGCCGGCTACCGCCACTGCAGGGGACCATTTCCCCCGCCACGTCTCGCCGGACCGAGCCAGGGGCATCGTCGTCTCGTACGTCCACGGCTCCTTGTCCTCGTGGATGGTCCAGATGTGCTCGAGGACGACACGGCCCTGGTCATCGCTGTTCTCGAGCTCGACGGACCCTACGCTCACCCGATGCTGCAGCGAGCCCATGCCCTCGAGAACGCGGTCGAGATCTTTTTGGGCGGCAGCGCGGTCACGCACCTCGACATCCGGCGGCAGGGTGCCAGCGCCGATGGCCCGGGCAACCGCCACCGCGTAGGTGGACGCCGCGCGGACGTTCCTACTCTCCAGCTCGCGCCACCACCAGAGACCTCCTGCCACACCGCCCACGATCAGCACGACGAGCACTGGTACCAGAATCGTTCGTCGCCCGCGGGCAGTTCGTCGAGTGCGCAAGAAGTCCACGTCCCATCAGTTGCCGCGGCCGTCAACCGCTACGCTGATCTCATTAAACCAGATGCCCGGTTTGTTTTGCCGCCCAGAGGATGCCTCCGATGCACAACGACAACAGCGCCTTCGCCCGCAGCCTCCTGGTGAGGGCGGTCGTGGATCCCGATGGTGATGACCTCCGCCTCGGGCCTTCCCACCATGGCAGGGGCGCTCACCCGGGGACGTCCCACCGCTCGCGGCACTCGCCACACGTCTCCCGACCGTCCGCGTCGCCACGTGCCGTGGCGTTCCACCATCGAGGGACCGCGAAGATCACGGCCAGGGTGATCGTCGGGGCCCTGCTCCTCCTCTCCCTCACCGGGTGCAGCCGCCTGCAGGCGACGGCCGACGAGCAGACGGTGGGTATCGCCGACATCGCCATCCCCATGGCCCTCACCGACGCCGTAGCCGCTGCGACGACGCCCGAACATCGGGCGGTCCTGGCGAGCGAGTGGCTCTCCGACTCGTACAGCACCCTCCCTGACGGTTACGGACCCACGTCGTGGGCGCTGCGTGGACGTGAGGGCACCACATTCCGGGTCGACGTCTACCACTGGTGGGAGTCTGGGGACCTCCTGCCTCCGGACCAAGGGGAGGCCGTCTGGGGACTGGCCTGCAGGACCTACGACGTGGCCGCCCCAACGGTCGTGACAGCCACTGTGGAGTGTCCCGAGGACACCCCTACCGCTCCCTGACCCGGCGTCGGGCTGAACCCAGCTACACCGGGGAGACCACGGTGCGGCGCCTGCGGCCCGGTGGGCGCAGGTCGACGCTCGCCGTGAGCTCGGGCCGCACGATTGCGGGCACGACGAGCCGCCAAAAGCCCTCGACGCGGTCGGCAAGGTCCTTGCGGCCGGTGAGAGCGTCGCTCGTCAGCTGGAGCCCAGTCATCGCCGACGTGATGGTGTACGAGCACTCCGCCAGCCGGATGCCGGGGGTGAGCGTGCCAGCAGCCCTTGCCCGCGTCAGCAGGGTCTCGACCGCCGCGATCCACACACGGTAGCCGCGCTCGATCGAATCCTGGTCGGCCGCCCGGTCGAGCGTCATCCGGATGCTCGCGCGCATGAGCGGGTCGTCCATCAAGGCACCGACGAACGCGTAGGAGATGTCGACGATCGTCTGGACGGGTGGTGAATCCTCGACGTCGTACTGGCTGAGCCACTTGCCCTGTTCGGCGATGATCGCCTCGGCGATCGCCTCCTTCGAGGAGAAGTGAAAGTACAAAGCTCCCTTGGTGATGCCGCTCTCGTGCACCATCTCCGCGATCGTCGCTGCCTCGTACCCGCGACGGTCGATCACCACGGCGGCGCCTCTCAAGGCGTTGCGTCGGGTGTCGAGCGCCCGTTGCTGCATGGGCAACGCCCAACTCCTTTCGCCGATGCCTGACCCGCTTCCGCACCCGATCGAAGCAGCGAGGAGCGGTGAAGGCACTCTACGGCCGGTGTTTGCTCGTCAGGTCCCACGACGAGGCATCATCCGCTCCAGATAGCCCCACAGCGATACAACCGCCGGCTCGGGCCACGGGTTGAGCCCAGCGGGCGCGTCCTCGACGTTCGAGGGGATCGGCGAGCAAGCGGGGGCGGCGCCGTCTGTCGCCATGACTGCGAGCATCCACGAGTGTTCCGGGTCGGCAGGGCTCGCCGTCGACTGGAGCAGGAGGGTCTGGCCGGGCGCGAGCGATACCGGGTCGATGGACACCCGCCAGCCCTGACCGACCTGCTTGACGTCGGCGTCGAGCAGCACGTCGACCGTGTCGAGCGCCGAGGGGTCGCAATGCATCCCGGCCCGGGGGTAGTCGACCACGGCCGTGACCCCCGCCCTGGGATGGTCAGCCTCGAGCCCTCCGGTCCTCCTACCGGTGGAGGTCGACACAACCTTTTGTCAGGGATGTGGCCGGCCTCGATGAATGGCGAATCCTGAAGGCGGGAACGCGTCGGTGTGAGTCGGGTGTGCGAACGCGCGACTCGCGGCGTATCCGGCGAAGGCCTCACCCTGATGTCCAAGGTCTCAGCGCTCGGGCGGCGCCTGGACCGCTTCCGCCGTGCCAACCTCGACACATGGTGCGCATCGGAGCAGTAGTCATGAACGTCGAGGACATCGCACAGTCCGGTCTCTTCTGGGCCAGCGCTTTGGACTACACCCAGGAACCGCACAACCCCGCGTTCTTGGTTCCCGGGGAACAGCAGGGACCGCGCATCCACCTCGACCAGGACGACCGCACCCATCTCGACCTCTGGGTCGACACCGAAGAGGAACAGTTGGCCGAAGTCGAGCGCCTGATCTCCCTGGGAGCCAGCCGTGTCGACTGGAAGTATCCCGAAGACGCGGACTTCGTTGTCCTGGCCGATCCGAGCGGCACGGTCTTCTGCGTCATCGACCTCAGCGCGTAGGCGAGCTGGCGCTTCTCAGCGGCAGATGAGTGCGATGTCCGACCGAATGATCGAGCCACAGAGACCTCATGTCTCAGGGAAGCCAGCGCCGCATCAAGTAGGCATCTGGACCCGCGGGATCGGCGAACGTGTTCAGCACCTCGTACCCCAAGCCGGTGTAGAAGTGGACTCGATCAGGTGCACACTCGAGAACCAACTCCGCTGGTTCACCCATCGCGAGAGCGGCGGCGGCAGACTCCAGGAGCCGACGTCCGATGCCCAGTCCGTGAAGCGTCGGTTCGACGGCAGCCTTCTCAATCCAGGCGTGCACCCCAAGTTCTCCATGGACCTGCGCGACGTTCTGGTGGAATTGCCAGTCGATCGCGAGGTCCTGATCATTCGGACGTGGCTCAGGTGCCAGCACCTGACAGAGTCGGCAATGTCCTGGCGTGCTTCCCATGACGACGCCCACCAAGACCTCACCCACTCTTGCCCCGAGGGCGACGGTCGAGCTCTCGATCATCAATGACGAGTACAGGCTCCACGATCCGCCCCACCGCTCGAGGAGATCCTGACCGTACATCTCTTGGGTGAAAGGTTCGTTGACGAAGGCGCGATGGAGCAAGGCGCGGGCAGCCGGCCATTCAGTCTTGGTCAAAGGACCGGTCGACAGCTCCATGCGCTGGAGTATCGCGCAGGGCCAATGTCCCGGTCCACGGGGCTCTGCCCGCGGGCCGGTGGTCGCTCACCGTCGTATCGACCGAGCATCGGATGGCCCGGCGAGCGAGAGAGCAGATGCGGCAACGAGACCCACCCATAGCGGCAGATCCGGTCGTTTGAGGAGATGTGTCAGGGCGCGTCGTTCGCGTTCACCCTGCCGTTCGATTGGCACAGTGGCGTGGCATGACGTCCGAACCGCACACCGCAGAGCAGCAACCGGACCACTACGACGCCTTCGCTGAGGCGTACGCGCGCGCGAACGAGAACGGCCTGTTCAACCGGTGGTACGCCCGACCGGCCGTTGTGGACTTGCTTGGTGACGTCGCGGGGAGGCGGATCCTGGACGCTGGCTGCGGTTCTGGACCGCTCCTCGCCGATCTGACAGAGCGAGGCGCGAGCGTGGCTGGGTTCGACGCAAGCCAAGCAATGATCGGGCTCGCCCGGGAACGGCTCGGAGGCGAGGCCGACCTGAAGGTAGCCGACCTGACCCGGCCGCTTCCGTACGACTCCGAGGCGTTCGATGACGTGTTGGCCGTGCTCGTCCTGCACTACCTCGAGGACTGGTCGGTGCCGCTGTCCGAACTGCGCCGCGTGCTGAAGCCTGGCGGTCGCCTGGTCGTGGTGGTCAACCATCCGGTCATCCCGCCGGTGATGTATCCCGACGTGAACTACTTCGCGACCGTGCCGAACGCGGAGGAGTACGACTTCGACGGCGTCTCCGCCACACTCACAATCTGGTACCGCTCGCTGAGCGCGATGTCGGAGTCGTTCACCGCTGCCGGCTTCAGAATCTCGGCGATCAGCGAGCCGCCGGTGTCGCCTGATACGCCGCCCGAGCTCCTGCCGGAAGGTGAGTCCGACTCCACCCGCTTCATCGGCTTCATCTTCTTTTCCCTGGAGGCCGTCGTCTAGGTCCGCGACTCAATGACCCCTCTCAGGGGTTCGGCCGGGGTCGAGGACCAACGCGCTCGCTCGTCGGCAGGATCGATCGCCCTATCCGCGGCAGTTGGGATGTCTCGTGCGGAGGGTTGGTGCCGCGCGGGGAACGGCGATCCTCCGCAGCGCCGCTCGGAGCACCGGTCTGACCCGATCTGTCACCGACTGCACACGGCGAAGGATGGGAGACGACGCCTTCACGGGTGGTTTGAGGGCGGATGGCCATCCTTCGTGGACTCGACCGCTCATCGGCAGATCCGGTCTGTCCTCGTCGGACTCCCGGACTGGACGAGGAGGGAGCCCGTCAGAGCCTGGGGACGAACTCGAGGCCGCGCAGGGCGTCGAGGAGGAGGCCGGCGGCCCGGCGGGCCGAGAGCAACCGCACGCCCTCGACCTCCAGGTCGGCGAGCACCTGCGCGACGCCCTCGGGGCCGATGTCGTCGACGAGGTCGACACGCACCTCGCGGTAGGCCGAGCGCATGGCGTCGAGCTGGGCGTCGAGGTGGCGGACCGTGAGCCAGCCGAGGGCGATGGGATGGCGCCGCCACGCGGGGTAGAGCCGGTAGTCGGGCGGGCAGTGGTCGAGCAGCCAGGCACTCGCCCGGTGGTCCCACCCGCGCTCCCCCGGCGGCGGCACCCCCGGGGGCCAGCCCGGCGGTCCGCCGGTGCGCTCAGCACCCGAGGCCGAGCGCTGCCGGGCCGGTGACCCCGGACTCCCGGCACGCAACGGAGGCGCGGCCGGAGGCACGGGATCGAACACGTGTTCGATGATACGCGGGTCGGCGGCCGTCGGGCAGCCCTTCACACGACCTCCGACCGGACCGGTAGGAGTTCGGCCCGCATCGTGGACCGCGCGTCTGAAGATAAGGGCACGTTATACATTTCATCACTGACGCTTTCAGTTCCGACGCTCCCACGACCCCACCCGAGGACCATGACGACGCCGACCGAGACCCCAACCGGACGGGCGCTGCGCCCGCCGCGGGCCGGCCGTTCCAACGGCCAGTGGGCGGTCGACGGCCGCGAGCCGCTCAACGCCAACGAGGTGTGGAAGCAGGAGGACGGCGGGCTCAACGTCCGGGAGCGGATCGAGCAGGTCTACTCCAAGGAGGGCTTCGCCTCGATCCCCCCGCAGGACCTCAGCGGGCGCTTCCGCTGGTGGGGGCTGTACACCCAGCGCAAGCCGGGCATCGACGGCGGCAGGACCGCCCAGCTCGACGACGTCGAGCTCTCCGACGAGTACTTCATGCTCCGGGTCCGGCTCGACGGCGGCGCCCTCACCCTGGCCCAGCTGCGCGTCCTCGCCGACCTCTCCACCGAGTTCGCCCGCGGCACCGCCGACATCAGCGACCGCCAGAACATCCAGTACCACTGGATCCGTGTCGAGGACGTGCCAGAGATCTGGCGCCGCCTCGAGGCCGTCGGCCTCCAGACCACCGAGGCGTGCGGCGACACCCCTCGCGTCATCCTCGGCAGCCCGCTCGCCGGGATCGCCGCCGACGAGATCCTCGACCCCACGCCGGTCATCGACGAGATCACCCGGCGCTTCGTCGGCGACCCCGAGCTGGCCAACCTCCCCCGCAAGTTCAAGTCCGCGATCACGGGCCACCCGAGCCTCGACGTCGTCCACGAGATCAACGACATCTCCTTGGTCGGCGTCGTCCACCCCGAGCTCGGCGCGGGATACGACCTCTGGGTCGGCGGCGGGCTGTCCACGGCACCCCGCCTGGCCGAGCGGGTCGGTGTGTTCGTCACGCCGGAGGAGGCGGCCGAGGTCTGGCTCGGCGTCATCTCGATCTTCCGCGACTACGGCTACCGGCGGATGCGCACCAAGGCGCGACTGAAGTTCCTCCTCGCCGAGTGGGGCCCCGAGAAGTTCCGCGACGTCCTCGAGACCGAGTACCTCGGCCGCGCCCTGCCCGACGGCCCCCCGCCGGCGAAGGCCTCCGGCCCGGGCGACCACGTCGGCGTGCACCTCCAGAAGGACGGCAACCACTACGTCGGGGCCGCCCCCACGGTCGGCCGGATCAGCGGTGACGTCCTCACCGGACTCGCCGGCCTGATGGAGGCCGCCGGCACCGACCGCGTCCGCCTCACCCCCCATCAGAAGCTCGTCGTCCTCGACGTCTCCCCCGCCGCACTCGACACCCTCGTCGCCGGGCTCGAGGGACTCGGGCTCTCGGTGTCCCCCAGCCCGTTCCGTCGCCACACGATGGCGTGCACCGGCATCGAGTTCTGCAAGCTCGCCATCGTCGAGACCAAGGCCACCGCCGCCACGGCCATCGCCGAGCTCGAGCGGCGCCTGGCCGACGTCACCGACCAGCTCGACACCCCGGTCACCCTCAACGTCAACGGCTGCCCCAACTCCTGCGCCCGCATCCAGGTCGCCGACATCGGGCTCAAGGGCATGGTCGTGACCGACGCCGACGGCGCCCAGGGGGCCGGCTTCCAGGTGCACCTCGGCGGCGGGCTCGCCTCCGAGGACCGCGACGAGGCCGGCCTGGGCCGCACCGTGCGTGGCCTGAAGGTCACCGCCCCCGACCTGCCCGACCTCGTCGAGCGCCTCGTGCGCCGCTGGATCGCCCAGCGGGCCGCCGCCGAGACGTTCTCGAGCTGGGCCCACCGCGTCGACGAGGAGGAGCTCCGATGACGACCGCCACCACCCCGACCGCCCGGCACCGCAGCGCCGACGTGCTGCGAACCCTCGCCGAGGAGGGCGCCCGCGAGCTCGGTCCGGACGCCACCGCCGGCGAGGTCGCCGCCTGGGCCGCCCGCACCTTCCCGGGGACGCTCGCCGTCGCGTGCAGCATGCAGGACGCCGTGCTGCCCGCGGTCGTCGCCGAGCACGCCCCCGGCGTCGACGTCCTCTTCCTCGACACCGGCTACCACTTCGCCGAGACCTACGGCACCCGCGACCAGGTCGCCCAACAGCTCGACGTCACCGTCGTCGACGTCCTGCCGAAGCTCACGGTGGCCGAGCAGGACGCCGAGTACGGCCCGCGGCTGCACGACCGCGACCCCGCCGCCTGCTGCCGGATGCGCAAGGTCGAGCCGCTCAGGGCAGCCCTCGGGGGCTACGAGGCCTGGGTCACGGGCGTGCGCCGCGACGAGGGCCCCACGCGCGCCGACACCCCGCTCGTGACGTTCGACGAGCAGTTCGGCCTCGTCAAGGTCAACCCTCTCGCGGCGTGGACCTTCGACGAGGTCGTGGACCACGCCGTCGAGCACCGCGTTCCGGTGAACCTCCTTCTCTCCGAGGGCTTCCCATCGATCGGCTGTGAGCCGTGCACGCAGCGCGTCGAGCCCGGGGACGACCCACGCTCGGGCCGCTGGTCCGGGTTCGCCAAGACCGAGTGCGGGCTGCACCCATGACCTCCACCGAGACCCTCCCCGAGGTGCTTCCCGACGTGCCCACCGACCTGCCGGTCCTCAGCCAGCTCGACGTCCTCGAGAGCGAGGCGATGCTCGTCATCCGCGAGATCACCGCGGAGCTCGAGCGTCCCGTCCTGCTCTTCAGCGGCGGCAAGGACTCGGTCGTCATGCTCCACGTCGCGGCAAAGGCGTTCTGGCCCGCCCCGATCCCCTTCCCCGTCCTCCACGTCGACACCGGGCACAACTTCCCCGAGGTCCTCGACTACCGCGACGCCACCGTCGAGCGGCTCGGCCTGCGCCTCGAGGTCGCCTCGGTCCAGGACTGGATCGACGACGGCCGCCTGCGGGAACGGGCCGACGGCACCCGCAACCCGCTGCAGACCCAGCCCCTCCTCGACGCCATCGCCCGCCACCGCTTCGACGGCGTCTTCGGTGGCGGCCGGCGCGACGAGGAGAAGGCCCGCGCCAAGGAGCGCGTCGTCAGCCTGCGCGACGACTTCGGCCAGTGGGACCCCAAGAACCAGCGACCCGAGCTGTGGAACCTGTTCAACCCGCGGCACCGTCCCGGGGAGCACGTGCGGGTGTTCCCGCTCTCGAACTGGACCGAGCTCGACGTGTGGCGCTACATCGAGCGCGAGGGCATCGACCTCCCGGGGCTGTACTACACGCACGAGCGCGACGTCTTCCCCCGCGACGGCATGCTCCTGGCCGTGGGGCCGTACTCGCAGCCGCGGCCCGACGAGGTCGTCGAGCGACGGCGGGTGCGGTACCGCACCGTCGGTGACATGTCGTGCACCGGCGCGGTGGCGAGCGAGGCCGTGAGCGTCGCCGACGTCGTCGCCGAGGTCGCCGCCTCCACCCTCACCGAGCGGGGCGCCACCCGCGCCGACGACCGCATCTCCGAGGCCGCCATGGAGGACCGCAAGAAGGAGGGCTACTTCTGATGCCAACCCTCCTGCGCCTGGCCACTGCCGGCTCTGTCGACGACGGCAAGTCGACCCTCGTCGGCCGCCTCCTCCACGACTCGAAGTCGGTCCTCACCGACCAGCTCGACGCCGTCGAGCGGGTCAGCCGCGACCGCGGCCTCACGAGCACCGACCTCGCGCTCCTCACCGACGGCCTGCGGGCCGAGCGCGAGCAGGGCATCACCATCGACGTCGCCTACCGGTACTTCGCGACGGCCAGGCGCTCCTTCGTCCTCGCCGACTGCCCGGGCCACGTGCAGTACACGCGCAACACGGTGACCGGCTCGTCGACGGCCGACGCCCTCGTCCTCCTCGTCGACGCGCGCAAGGGCGTCCTCGAGCAGACCCGCCGGCACCTCGCGGTCGCCGCGCTGATGCGGGTGCCGCACGTCGTCATCGCGGTGAACAAGATCGACCTCGTCGCCCACAGCGAGGACGTCTTCCGCACCGTCGCCGCCGACGTGCGCGCCATCGCCACCGAGCTCGGCATCCCCGACGCCCACGCCATCCCGGTGTCCGCCCTCGTGGGTGACAACGTCGTCGACCGTTCCGAGAACACTCCGTGGTACGACGGGCCAGCGCTCCTCGAGCTGCTCGAGAACCTTGCTCCCGCAGCCGATCCCGCTCACGAGGCGTTCCGGATGCCGGTCCAGCTGGTCATCCGGCCCCAGGGCGCCGCCCGCTCGGCCGAGCACGTCGAGTACCGGGGGTATGCGGGGCAGCTCGCCTCCGGGTCGGTCCGGGTCGGCGACGAGGTCGTCGTCCTCCCGTCGGGCCGCCGCACGACGGTTGCCGGCATCGACCTCGGCGAGCGGTCTCTCGAGGTCGCCGTGGCGCCCCAGTCGGTGACCCTGCGTCTCGCCCACGACGTCGACGTCAGCCGGGGCGACCTCATCGCCTCCGCCGCCGAGCCGGTCGAGCTCCGGTCCGAGGTGCCCGCGCTCGCCTGCTGGCTCGGCGACCAGCCGCTCCTGCCGGGCGCCCGCCTCCTCGTCAAGCACGGCTCGAAGTCGGTGCTCGCGATGGTCCGGTCGATCGAAGGCCGCCTCGACCTCGACACGCTTCGCCTCGTGCCCACCGACCGGCTCGCGCTCAACGACATCGGGCGAATCACCGTGCGCCTCGCCTCGCCGTTGCCGGTCGAGCCGTACAGCCGCTCGCGGACCGGGGGCGCCTTCCTCCTCGTCGACCCCGATGACGGCCGCACGCTGGCCGCGGTCATGGCCGACGCGGCCGCCCCGGGCGAGCACCTGCCATGACGCTGCCCGTGGGCCTCGACCTCGGCGGGCGCCGGGTCGTCGCCGTGGGAGGCGGCCCTGAGCTCGCGTCGGTCGTCCGCGACGTCGTCGCCGCCGGTGGCCTCGTCGAGGTCGTCGCGCCGTGGGTGTGCGAGGACCTCACCTCGCTCGTCGGGTCGGGTGAGATCGCCTGGTGCGCAGCCGAGTACAGCGGCTCCTCTGATCTCGACGGCGCTTGGCTCGTCGTCGCGGGGTCAGGGGACACGACGGTCGACGCTCGTGTGCGGGCCGACGCCGAGCAGGCCCGGACGTGGTGCGTCTCCGTGGGCCGTGCCGTCCCAGCCGGATCGGTCCTCCTCCCCCGGTCCGCGGCGGTCACCACCCCTGACGGCACCGTGACGGTCTCGACCCACGTCGATGACGACGACCTCCTCGCCCGCGACGTCACCCGCGCCGTGGCCACGGTGCTCGCCGACGGCACGATCGACCTGCGCCGCAGGGCATCGCGCCCGAGGGTCGGCTGGGTCGCCCTCGTCGGTGGCGGTCCCGGCTCCGACGACCTCCTCACCGTCCGCGGCCGCCAGCTGCTCGCGGCGGCCGACGTCGTCGTCGCCGACCGCCTCGCGCCGCGCGCCGTCCTCGAGTCGCTGCCCGCGTCGGTGCGGGTCGTCGACGTCGGCAAGGCACCAGGTCGGCACGTCGTTGCCCAGCACGCCATCAACGACCTCCTCGTCACCGAGGCGCTCGCCGGGCGGGGGGTGGTCCGCCTCAAGGGCGGCGACCCCTACGTCCTGGGTCGGGGCGGCGAGGAACGGCTCGCCTGCGAGGCCCACGGCATCCCGGTCGAGGTCGTCCCGGGCGTCACGAGCGCGGTGGCCGTCCCGGCCGCCGCCGGCATCCCCGTCACCCATCGCGGCGTCGCCAGGGGCTTCACGGTCGTCACCGGCCACGACGAGCTTCCCGCGGTCCCCGGCGGGGCCGACCACACCGTGGTCCTCCTCATGGGCGTGGGCCACCTCTCCCGGTCGGTCGCGGCCCTGGAGGCCGGCGGTCGGCCCGCGACCTGCCCCGTGGCCGTCATCGAGCGCGGGCTCCTCCCCGACCAGCGGGTGACGGTCGGCACGCTCGGAGACATCGTCGCCACGGCAGCGACGGTCGGCGTCGAGAACCCAGCCGTCGTCGTCATCGGCGACGTCGTCCGCCTCAGCCCCTGCTGGGACCCGATCGACCACCAGGGCGCATCTGTCCCGGGGAGAGGCCGGCCCGCGGCGGTCAGCCGATGACGACGTCGATGCCGTCGGGTGCCGTCACACCGACGACACCACCCTGGGCGTCGACCTGGACCCGCAGCGGCTCCCCCGCGACCCGCAGCCCCTCGACCGTCAGCGCACCGAAGGGCGCCTCGACCAGTGGGGACAGGTGGATCCGGCCGGCCGGCACGTCGGCGCGCAGCCCCAGGAGCACCGAGACCAGCGCCCCGGCACTGGCCGCGGCCCAGGCCTGCGGACGGCAGCTCGCCGGGTAGGGCGCCGGGCGGCCGAGCACCGGCTCGGCGCCGTAGAGCTCGGGCCACCGGTACCCGCTCGCCGCAGCGACGTCGACGAGCGCGCGGGCCACCGCCGTCGCCCCCTCGACGTGACCGGTCCGCGAGAGACCCAGGGCACTGATCGCGCTGTCGTGGGTCCACACCGACCCCGTGTGGTACCCGATCGGGTTGAAGGCCGGGTTGGATCGCGAGAGCGTGCTGATGCCGAGGGGTCCGAGCAGGTCCGGCCCGGAGAGGGCGTGCGCCACCCGGCGGCTCTCGGCCTCGTCGAGCAGGCCGGTCGCGAGGGCGTGGCCGATGTTGCTCCCGAGCCCGTCGACCGGTTGGCCCGCGCCGTCGAGCGCCATGGCGAGACGGGCCGGCCCGACGCCGTTGTCGCGGACCCAGAAGTGCTCGCGCACCCGCGCCGCGAGGGCGTCGCCCCAGGCCCGCCACGCACTGCCGTCCTCGCCGAGGACGTCCTCGAGGAGCGCCGCGGCGCCGTGGGCGGCCTCCACGGCATAGGCCTGCGTCTCGACGAGGGCGATCGGTCCGTCGGCGATCCGCCCCTCGGCGTCGCGCATCGAGTCGCCGGAGTCCTTCCAGCCCTGGTTGGCCAGACCGGTGCCGGAGTCGTCGAGGTAGCGCAGCAACCCGTCGGGGCTCTCGGCCGCAGCGCGCTCCATCCAGCCGAGGGCGGCGCGCAGCGCCGGTGCCAGCTCGCGGACGACGTCGGCGGGCAGCCCCCAGCGCCACGCGTCGTGGAGGACGCACACCCACAGCGGTGTCGCGTCGACGGTCCCGTAGTACACGGTCGGCAGGACCATGCCGCCCTCGGGGCCGAACGCGGTGCGCCGCACCTCGTGGAGGATCTTTCCCGGCTCCTGCGCCGTCGCCACGTCGTCGACGGTCCCCTGGCGGCGAGCCAGGGCACGCAGCGTTCCCCGGGCGAGGTCGGTCCCGAACGGCAGGGCGAGGCGGGCGGCCCACAGCGAGTCCCGCCCGAAGAGCGTGAGGTACCACGGGGTCCCCGCGCCGGCGAAGACGTCGCCGGGAGCGAGCGGGTCGCTCATCGTGAGGTGCCGGAGGTCGTCGAGGGCGGCCTCGACGGTGCGGCCGAGCCGGGCATCCTGCGCGGCGACGCGGATGCCGTCGAGTCCGGCTGCGGCGACGCCGGACTCGGTGTCGAAGGGGGTGGACGCCGTGCGGTCGGCCCGGACGTCCAGCACGATGTCGACCTCGCCCGCGGAGGGCACCTCCACGTCCCACACGAGCAGCGCGCCCTCGTCGTCGGACGTCGTCGTCGCGCCCTCGCCGTGGGCGAGGACGACATGACGGTCGTCGCTCCACGTGGCCCCTGCCGTCCCGACCGCCACCTGTGGGCAGGTGGGCTCGGCGACGCCGTGCTTGACGTCGTGGAGCTCCGCGCCGTCGCCGGCGACCCGGATCTCGACCCGCGTGCGGACGCTCTCGCTCCACCGGTTGCGCAGCGTGACGGTCTCGCGCAGCCCGCGGTCGTGCAGCACCCGTCGGCGGGCCACCTCCACCGTCGGGTCCGGCCCGGGGTCACCCAGGTGGCGCGCCACGGCATAGGTCTCGGTGGTTCCGCCGCTGCTCGCGGCGGCGACCGCGCTCGACGTGCGGCCGTCGAGGGTGAGGCGCAGGGTGTGGAGGATCCGGCGGTCGTCGACGAACAGTCCCGTCGCCTCGCCTCCGGGGAGCGCCGCCGCCACGTCGCCGTCCCTCAGCGACAGGCAGGTCACGGGGCCGCGGACCGCCACCTCGAGCTCGTGCAGCCACGGCTGGCGGGACCGCGCAGGCTGCGGTCGAGGGTCTTGACAGGGCGCGTCGGGCGGATGCACAGTGACGACCATAGCCATTTGATCGTTCAAATCAATGCCTTCCTCTCGGTTTGAACGTTCACACCAGCGTCGGTCGGCTCCCCGCCCGGCACCGCACGGTCGAGGAGGACCGGATGTCGCAGCAGTCGCATCGCGCGCGCATCACGATCCACGACGTCGCCAGGGCCGCGGGCGTCTCCCGGCAGACGGTGAGCAACGCGGTCAACAACCCCGGGCGGGTCAGTCCCGACACCCTCGAGCGCGTCCTGGCCGCCATCGACGACCTCGGCTACCGCGCGTCGAGCTCCGCCCAGTCCCTCCGCAGCCAGCGAGCCGGTGCGATCGGCCTCGAGCTGCACACCCTCGGCACGCACAACGCCACCACCGCACCGGTCCTCACCGCTCTCAGCGTCCGGGCCGCCCAGCACGACAGCCACGTCGTCCCGTTCGGTTCCGACTCCGGCTCGCCGATGCTGGAGGGGTACCGGGCGATGTGGGCCCGCCGGCTCGTCGACGCCTTCATCGTCACCGAGACCCACCACGGCGACCCGCGCCCCCCGTGGCTGGAGGCACACGGCATCCCGTACGCCTCGTTCGGCCGGGTCTGGGACGACCCCACCTTCACCCGCTGGGTCGACGTCGACGGCGCCGCGGGAACCCGTGCTGCCGTGGAGCACTGCGTCGCCGCCGGGTACCGCACCATCGCCTACCTCGGCTGGCCCGAGGGCTCCGTCGTCGGTGACGACCGCCGTGCCGGCTGGGACACCGCGTGCGCCGCCGCCGGTGCCGACGTGCGCGGGGCCGAGGCCGTCGCGGAGCAGGACCTCGACGCCGCCTTCGCCGCCGCCGGGCCCCTCGTCGAGGCCCTCTCCCCCGGCGACGCCGTCGTCTGCGTCTCCGACGTCCTCGCCCTCGGCGTCCACCAGGCCCTCGTCCGGCGAGGGCTCGAGCCCGGCCGTGACGTCGGGGTCGTCGGCTTCGACGGCTCGGAGACCGCACGGATGCACCACCTCACCTCCGTCGCCCAGCCGTTCGACGCCATCGCCGAGGAGTCGCTGCGGCTCGTCCGGGCCGCCCTGCACGGGGAGGCAGCACCCGCCCACGGCTCGCTCCTCCTGCCCTCCCTGCAGCCCGCCCGCAGCACCCGCCTCGACCGCCGCGACGAAGGACGGTGAAGCCCGGCCGACCCCCACCGCGAGACCGGTCACAGCCACCAGAAGCGACCACCGACGACCCGACCCTCCGTAGAGCAGCAGTGCACCACCATGACAAAGGAGTCACCGATGACCCGCACGACCCGATCCGCAGTCCTGGCCCTGACCCTCACCGGTGCCCTCACCGTCTCCGCCTGTGGCGGTGGCGGGGGCTTCGAGGACGAGGCCACCTCGAGCGCGCCGGCCTCCGCGAGCGGACCCGTCGAGCTGAAGATGCTCATCGCCTCGTCCGGCGACGCCGAGACCAACGCGGTCAAGGCCGCCGCCGACGCCTGGGCCAAGAGCAGCGGCAACACCGTGACGGTCACGGTGGCCAGTGACATGAACCAGCAGCTCGCCCAGGGGTTCACGAGTGGCAAGCCTGCCGACGTCTTCTACATGGATGCCGGACGCTTCGCCGACTACGCCAAGAACGGCAGCCTGTTCCCCTACGCCGAGCAGCTGAAGGACAACGCCGACTTCTACGAGCCGCTGCGCACCACGTTCACCTTCGAGGGCAAGCAGTACTGCGCCCCCAAGGACTTCTCGACGCTCGCCCTGCAGATCAACACCGACTCGTGGACCAAGGCCGGCCTGACCGACGCCGACGTCCCCACGACCTGGGAGGAGCTCGAGGCCGTGTCGAAGAAGCTGACGACCAAGGACCAGGTGGGTCTGGGCATCGGAATCGGCATCGACCGTCTCGGCGCGTTCCTCGTCCAGAACGGCGGCTGGTGGCTCAAGGAGGACGGCGCCGGGGCGTCCGCCAGCACCCCCGAGGTGGCCCAGGCGTTGGAGTACGTCCAGAAGAACGTCAAGGCCGGCAACTTCAAGATGTCCAACGAGCTGGACTCCGGTTGGGGCGGTGAGGCCTTCGGCACCAAGAAGTCCGCGATGACCATCGAGGGCAACTGGATCAAGGGCGCCGTCAAGAACGACTACCCCGACCTCAAGTACACCGTCGCAGAGCTGCCCGCCGGTCCCAAGGGCAAGGGCACCCTGCAGTTCACCCAGTGCTGGGGCATCGCCGCCGACTCCAAGGCCCAGGCCCAGGCGGTCTCCCTCGTCGAGGCTCTGAGCACCGTGGAGCAGCAGCTGGCGTTCGCTGACGCCTTCGGCGTCATGCCCAGCCGCCAGTCCGCGGCCGACCAGTACAAGTCGAAGTTCCCCGAGGACGCCCCCTTCATCGCCGGCGGAGAGTACGGACACGGACCGATCAACCTTCCGGGCATGGAGCAGGTCGTGGCCGACCTCAACTCCAAGCTCGAGAGCTTCGGTGGTGCCAACCTCCCGACGGTGCTCAAGGGCTTCGACACCAACGCCGCTGCGGTACTCGGTAAGTGAGCACTGTCACCACCGCCGCGGGGCCCCGAAAGCTCAAGGCCCCGCGGCGGAACCGCCGGGGAGAAGGCCAGCGCCAGTCGGTCGCGGGGTGGCTGTTCATCACCCCCGTCCTCGTGATCCTCGGCCTGTTCCTCGTCATCCCCATCGTCATGGCCCTGTGGGTCTCGTTCACCGACTGGAGCGGCCGGGGCAGCCCGTTCTCCTCTGGGGTGGGCTTCGTGGGGCCTGACAACTACAAGTCCCTGCTGACCGAGCAGGGACTGTCTCGGCAGGACTTCATGATCTCGCTGCGCAACACCTTCTACTACGTCGTCGGCGTGGTGCCCCTTCAGACGGTGCTCTCCCTCGGTCTCGCCGTCATCGTCAACCAGCGCTTCCTCAAGGGACGCACCTTCTTCCGGACGGCGTTCTACTTCCCGTCGGTCGTGTCCTCCGTCGCCATCTCCCTGGTCTTCCTCTTCCTCTTCACCGGAACCGGCGCGGTCAACCAGTTCCTCGGGGTCTTCGGGATCGACGGGCCCACGTGGTTCTCCGACCCCCGGGGGCTGATCCACCTCGTCGGAGACGGGCTCGGGCTGTGGAGCGTCGACGCTCCACCGACCGCCCTGGCCGAGACCCAGGTCATGAGCCTGCCACTCTGGGAGTGGGTCAGCGGCCCGTCCGTGGCGATGTCGGCGATCATGCTCCAAGTGGTCTGGACCACCGCAGGGACCTTCATGCTCATGTTCCTCGCCGCACTGCAGGACCTGCCCAGCGAGGTCGAGGAGGCGGCGCTGGTCGACGGGGCCAACCGCTGGCAGCGCTTCCGGAATGTCACGGTCCCGCACCTGCGGCCGACGATCCTCCTGGTCATCACCCTGGGGATCATCGGCACCTGGCAGGTCTTCGACCAGATGTACGTCATGACCCAGGGGGGGCCTGCCAAGACGACCCTCACGCCGGCCTACCTGTCCTACACCGCGGCCTTCAACCAGAACCAGTGGGGCCAGGGCGCCGCGATCGCGTTCCTGCTCTTCCTGCTCATCTTCGTGCTCACGACGTTCCAGCGGTTCGTGCTCCGAGACAAGGACGCCTCGGCCCTGAAGAAGGCCGAACGGGCCCAGAAGCGTGCCGAGAAGAAGAGGGTGAGCGCATGAGCCAGCCCACCGTAGGCAGCAACGTCAGCGAGGAGGCAAGGGCCCGTGGGTCCGTGGCGGCCGGGACCGTCGCCGCGAAGGACAACGCCCGCAAGGGCGGCGACGGCGGGGTCGTCGTTCAGCGGAGCAGTCGCGGCAAGAAGCTGGCGGTGTACGCCGCTCTGCTCTTCTTCGCCCTGCTGTACATCTACCCGTTCATCGTCCAGCTCTCGACGTCGTTGAAGACCAACGGGGATGCCGTCGCGAACCCGCTCGCCATCGTCCCGGACCCGATCACCGCTGCGGCGTTCGAACGGCTCGCCGAGACCGACTTCCCGTTGTGGTTCACCAACTCCGTCGTCGTGACGCTCCTGGTGACCATCGGTCGGGTGTTCTTCAACTCCCTGGCGGGATATGCCCTGGCCCGGCTGAGGTTCCACGGTCGGGACGCAGTGTTCGCAGCGATCCTCGCGGTGCTCGCGGTCCCGGGAATCGTGCTGCTCATCCCGAAGTTCCTCGTGCTCAACTACCTCGGGATCTACAACACCTACCCGGCGCTCTTCGTGCCGCTCCTCGTCGACGCGGCGGGGATCTTCATCATGAAGCAGTTCTTCGAGACCATCCCGCCCTCGGTGGAGGAGGCCGCGCGCATCGACGGCGCGGGCACCTTCCGGATCTTCTGGTCCGTCGTGCTGCCGATGGCCAAGCCCGCCCTGATCACCCTGACGATCCTGTCGTTCCAGGGGTCGTGGAACGAGCTGGGTCACTTCATCATCGCCACCGACGACCCTGGGCTGTTCACGCTGACCCGTGGCGTGGCCCAGCTGACCTCCGGGGGTCTCGGGTCGGGGAACCAGTACCCGATCTCGATGGCGGCAGCGCTGCTGATGACCATCCCGACGGCCATCGTGTTCGTCCTGTTCCAGCGGTACTTCACCCAGGGTGCGAACGCCGGCGCCGAGAAGGGCTGAGGCGCCCGCGCCGACATCGCCCTCGCACGGGTGAAGCACGACGGGAACGACGGCGCGGCCGCACCCACCAGGGGTGCGGCCGCGCCGGGTGACGTCGGTCAGGCCACGAGGGACCGGAGGACGTACTGGAGGATGCCGCCGTTGCGGTAGTAGTCGGCCTCTCCGGGGGTGTCGATCCGGACGACGGCGTCGAACTGCGACGTCGACCCGTCCTCACGCGTCACCGAGACCGAGACGGTCTTCGGCGTCGCTCCCTCGTTGAGGGCCTCGATCCCGGTGAACGAGAACGTCTCGGTGCCCGTCAGGCCGAGCGCCTCCGCGTTCTGGCCCTTGGGGTACTGCAGGGGCAGGACGCCCATCCCGATGAGGTTGGAGCGGTGGATGCGCTCGTACGACTCGGCGATGACGGCCCGGACGCCGAGGAGCGCGGTGCCCTTGGCCGCCCAGTCGCGCGAGCTTCCCGAGCCGTACTCCTTGCCGGCGAGGATGACGAGCGGGATGCCCGCCTCCTGGTACGCCGCGGAGGCGTCGTAGATCGTCGCCTGGTCGCCGCCGTCGAGGAAGTTGCGGGTGAACCCGCCCTCCACGCCGTCGAGGAGGAGGTTCCTCAGCCGGATGTTCCCGAAGGTGCCGCGGATCATCACCTCGTGGTTGCCACGGCGCGAGCCGTAGGAGTTGAAGTCCTTGCGGTCGACACCGTGGTCGGCCAGGTAGCGCCCCGCCGGGCTGTCGGCCTTGATGGAGCCGGCCGGGCTGATGTGGTCGGTCGTCACCGAGTCGCCGAGCTTGGCGAGCACCCGGGCATCGGCGATGTCGGTGACCGGCGAGGGCTCGAGCTGCATCCCGTCGAAGTACGGGGGCTTGCGCACGTAGGTGGAGTCGGCGTCCCAGTCGAAGGTGTCGCCCTCGGGCGTGGGCAGCGACTGCCAGCGCTCGTCGCCCGCGAAGACGTCGGCGTAGTCGGTGGTGAACATCTCCTTGCTGATCGAGCGGGCGATCGTCGCCTCGACGTCGTTGGGGGCCGGCCAGATGTCCTTGAGGAACACGTCGTCGCCGGCCTGGTCCTGCCCGAGGGGCTCGAGGTCGAAGTCGAAGTTCATCGTGCCGGCCAGGGCGTAGGCGATGACGAGCGGCGGGCTCGCGAGGTAGTTCATCTTGACGTCGGGGTTGATCCGACCCTCGAAGTTGCGGTTGCCCGAGAGCACCGACACGACCGAGAGGTCGTGCTCGTTGACCGCGGCGGAGACGTCCTCCGGGAGCGGCCCCGAGTTGCCGATGCAGGTGGTGCAGCCGTAGCCCACGAGGTGGAAGCCGAGCTTCTCGAGGTAGGGCCACATGCCGGCCTTCTCGTAGTAGCCCGTGACGACCTTGGACCCGGGCGCCATCGACGTCTTGACCCACGGGGCGACCGACAGGCCCTTCTCGACGGCGCTCTTGGCGAGCATGGCCGCGGCCATCATCACCGACGGGTTCGAGGTGTTGGTGCACGAGGTGATCGACGCGATGACGACGGCGCCGTCCTTGAGCCCGAACGGCTGGCCGTCACGGGCGACCTCGACCTCGCGGAGGTCACCGTCGACGCCGTAGTTCTTCACGTCGAGGGCGAACTGGCTCTTGGCCTCGGCGACGACGATGCGGTCCTGGGGGCGCTTCGGCCCGGCGATGGACGGCACGACGGTCGACAGGTCGAGCTCGAGGTACTCGCTGTAGCGCGCCTCGGGCTGGTCGGGGCCTGCGTGCAGCCACATCCCCTGCTCCTTGGCGTACGCCTCGACGAGCGCCACCGACTCGGCGGACCGGCCGGTGAGGCGCAGGTACTCGAGGGTCACGTCGTCGATCGGGAAGATCGCTGCGGTGGAACCGAACTCGGGGCTCATGTTGCCGATCGTCGCGCGGTTCGCGAGCGGGACCGCGGAGACGCCCTCGCCGTAGAACTCGACGAACTTGCCGACGACACCGTGCCGGCGCAGCATCTCGGTGATGGTGAGGACGACGTCGGTCGCCGTGGCACCGGCCGGGATGGCACCCGACAGCTTGAAGCCGACGACGCGCGGGATGAGCATCGACACGGGCTGGCCGAGCATGGCGGCCTCGGCCTCGATGCCGCCGACGCCCCAGCCGAGGACGCCGAGGCCGTTGATCATCGTCGTGTGCGAGTCGGTGCCGACGCAGGTGTCGGGGTAGGCGACGCCGTCGCGGACCATGACGGTGCGGGCGAGGTGCTCGAGGTTGACCTGGTGGACGATGCCGGTGCCCGGCGGGACGACCTTGAAGTCGTCGAAGGCGGTCTGGCCCCAGCGCAGGAACTTGTAGCGCTCCTCGTTGCGCTCGTACTCGATCGCGACGTTGCGCTCGAAGGCGTCGGCGCGGCCGAAGACGTCGATGATCACCGAGTGGTCGATGACGAGCTCCGCGGGCGCGAGCGGGTTGATCTGGCTCGCGTCGCCACCGAGCTCGGCGACGGCCTCACGCATCGTCGCGAGGTCGACGACGCAGGGCACTCCGGTGAAGTCCTGCATGATGACGCGCGCCGGCGTGAACTGGATCTCGGTGTCGGGCTCGGCATCGGCGGCCCAGGCGCCGACGGCGCGGATCTGGTCGGCGGTGATGTTCGCGCCGTCCTCGGTGCGCAGCAGGTTCTCGAGCAGCACCTTGAGGCTGTACGGAAGGGTCTCACTGCCCTCGACGGCGGCGAGCCGGTAGATCTCGTAGGACTGGTCTCCCACCTCGAGCGTGCCATGGGCGTCGAAGCTGTTCGTGCTGGCCACCGGGGCTCCCTTCAGGGTCGTGCGTCGTCGCGCGGTACCCGCTGATTTATCTTGACGTCAAGATATCTAACCACACGACTCCGGTCCCGTCGAGCCTATGCCGGTGGGTGCCGCGCCGCGAGGTCCGGTACCGACGGACCGCTCGACGTGGAGGCTGCGAGGCGGTCAGCCGCGCGTCATCCGGTAGTGCAGGCGCAACGAGCGCACCGGCCCGACGCGCAGGTCGTGGTCGGTGCGCAGCACTCCCTCCTCGTCGACGAAGACGACGAAGCGCTCGTGCACCGGCACCCGGCTGGCGTGGGGGGCGCCCCCCTCGTCGAGGACGAGGACGTAGGCGCCGGCCTCGCCGAAGCGACCGGGCCCCGAGTCGAGGACGAGCGCCCCGTCGGCGCGGACGGTGGGAGCGAGGAAGACCTGGACGTTGCCCTGCTCGAGCGGGAAGGCCACGTGGACGCAGGGCCCGGCCCGTCCGGGGACCCGGGTGCTCCGGTAGGCGCCGCTGAAGAGCACGTCGTCGGTGGCGCGCAGCCGCCGCAGCCAGCCGGCCCAGACCTGCTCGCCCGCCGCGTCGCGCACCGGGAGGACCCGGCTGTCGATGCCGCGGGAGACGTCGAGGGGACGCACCGGGATGGCGAGCTGCTGCACGCGGCGGCCGAACGCCCATGCGACGAGGGAGCCGCCGGGCGCCGCCACGGCCGACCACTGCGACCACGCGTCCATCCGCCAGGTCGCGGTGTGCTCGTAGAAGTCGCGCACGAGCGGGTGCAGGTCCGCGGCGGTGAACCCCGGACCGTCGAGGACGGCGAGGTCGGGGAGCAGTCCCGCGTCGGGGTCGTCGCGCACGACCGTGCCGCCGACCGATGAGGCCGCCTCCTCGAGCCAGCCGTCACCCACCGGGCCGGCGGTGTGCACCGGCGCCCGCAGCCACGGCTCGGTGTCGAGGTCGACGGGACGTCCGACGCGCTTCCAGAAGGCGCGGGTCCCACGGTCGACGCGCGACCAGCCGCTCACCGACCGCCCTCGTCGGGGCGGAACGTCGCCACGCACTCGACGTGGTGCGTCATCGGGAAGGCGTCGAAGGCGCGCAGGGCGTCGAGGCGGTAGCCGAGGCCCGCGAGGAAGGCGGTGTCGCGCGCCAGCGCGGCGGGGTCGCAGCCGACGTAGGCGATGACGCGCGGTCGCAGGCGCGCGACCTCGGCGCAGATCCCGCGACCGGCGCCCGTGCGCGGCGGGTCGAGGACGACGACGTCGGCCGAGGGCGGGAGCAGGGGTGACCGGGCGGTGCGGTGCGGGCGTGACCCCCGGCGGCCCGGCCCCTTGCGGGCCGGTCGGGGGACGCCGAACGCGTCGTCGACCCGGTCGGTGACGACGGCGACCTGGGGCTGGTCGACGAGGTTGGCGCGGGCGTGCCCGGTGGCCGCGGCATCGGACTCGACCGCGACGACCTGACCGGTGGGCCCGACGGCCTCGGCGAGCGCGGCGGCGAACAGCCCCACGCCGCAGTAGAGGTCGAGCGCCCGCTCCCCCGGCCGCGCGCCGACCTCGGCCATCACCGCGGCGAGGAAGGTCGGGGCCGCCCCGGGGTGCACCTGCCAGAAGCCGCGCGCGTCGACGGCGAAGACCCGGTCGAACGAGACGGTCGACCCGTCGGGTCCGGGCCACGAGGTGGTGACCCGCTCGTGGACGACGGGCCCGGGGGCGTCGTCGGGCACCCGCACGGCCACCGGCTCGTCCTCGGTGGGCGCGACGGCGTCGACGGCGTCGAGACCGGGCCAGGCGACCTCGGTGACGCGCAGCCGGTCGACGCCGGGAGCCGCGATCCGGCAGTGGTCGACGGGGACGACCTCGTGCGAGCGGTGCCGCCGGAGCCCGGCCCGTCCCGCGGCGTCGACGGCGAACTCGACCCGGGTGCGCCAGTCGAGACCGGCGTCGTCCCCGGGGACCGGCTCGACCTCGACGTCGACCTCGAGGTGCGCGAGCCGGGACAGCTGCTCGCGGACCACCCCCGCCTTGAGCGCGCGCTGGCCGTCGAGGGAGACGTGCTGGAGGTCGCAGCCGCCGCAGCGGCCGGGACCGGCCCACGGGCACGGCGGCTCGACCCGCTCGGGGGCCGCGGTGAGGACGTCGACCGCGTCGGCGCGCAGGAAGCGCTCGCCCGCGCCCGAGGACGTGACGACGGCGCGCACCCGCTCGCCCGGCAGGGTGTGCCGCACGAAGAGGACCTGTCCCTCGTGCCGCGCGATGGCGTGGCCGCCGTGGGCGAACGCGGTGACGTCGACCTCGACCTCCTCGCCGACCTCCAGCCCTCCGGTGGGTCCGGCCATCAGAGGTCGCCGCGGCGGACGTCGCCGACGACGGGGCCGTCCAACCGGTCCTCGTAGCCCGCGGCCGAGGCCAGCTGCCACGGCACCGACGAGACCATGACGCCCGGGGTGAAGAGCAGGCGGCCCTTGAGCCGCAGGGCGCTCTGGTTGTGCAGCACCTGCTCCCACCAGTGGCCGAGGACGTACTCGGGGATGTAGACGACGACGAGGTCACGCGGGTTGCCCGAGCGGATCGACTTGACGTAGTCGACGATCGGCCGGGTGATCTCGCGGTAGGGGCTGTCGAGCGCCTTGAGCGGCACGGGGATGTCGCGGCGGTCCCACTCGGCCTGCAGCGCCTTCGTCTCGTCGGGGTCGACGTCGACCGTCAGCGCCTCGAGGATCGAGGGGCGCGTCGCCCGCGCGTAGGCCAGGGCCCGCAGGGTCGGCTTGTGCACCTTGGAGACGAGGACGATGGCGTGCACTCTCGAGGGCAGCAGCTGCTGCTTGGTGTCGCCCTCGTCGACCCTCAGCTCGTCGCGCACCCGGTCGTAGTGGCTGCGGATGCGGTTCATGAGGAGGAAGAGCACGGCCATGGCGGCGATGGCGTACCCGGCACCCTGGGCGAACTTGGTGAGGAGGACGACGACGAGGACGGTCCCCGACATCGTGGCGCCGAGGGCGTTGATCGCCCGGCTGCGCATCATCCGGGCCCGCCCGCCCGCCGACTTCTCCAGGCGCAGGTGGCGGTTCCAGTGCCGGACCATGCCGATCTGGCTGAGCGTGAACGAGACGAACACCCCGACGATGTACAGCTGGATGAGCCGGGTCACCTCGGCGTCGTAGAGCACGACGAGGCCGGCGGCGGCCGCGGCCAGGATGATGATGCCGTTGGAGTAGGCGAGCCGGTCGCCGCGCGTGTGGAGCTGGCGCGGGAGGAACCCGTCACGGGCGAGGATCGAGCCGAGGACGGGGAAGCCGTTGAAGGCCGTGTTCGCGGCGAGCACGAGGATGAGCCCGGTGACGATCGACACGAGGACGACACCGGGCGGGAACCCGCTGAAGACCGACTTGGACACCTGCCCCATGACGGTGTCCTGGACGTAGGTGTCCCCCACCGGGACCCCGTCGCGAAGGAGCTGGATCGCCGGGTCCTCGGCGTAGTGGATGTTCGTCCACCGGGCGAGCGTCACCATGGACAGCAGCATCGTGATCGACAGCATGCCCATGAGGAGCAGGGTCGTCGCGGCGTTGCGGCTCTTGGGCTTGCGGAAGGCCGGAACACCGTTGCTGATGGCCTCGACGCCCGTGAGCGCGGCGCAGCCGGACGAGAAGGCCCGCAGCAGGAGGAAGACGAGCGCGAACCCGGTGACCGTCTCGTAGCCCGGCTCCGGGGCGAGCTCGAGTGAGGCGCTCTCGGCAGGCGGCAGCCCGCCGGTGACCTCCCGGAAGAGGCCGACGAGCGCCATCCCGATGATGGTGACCATGAACAGGTACGTCGGCACCGCGAACGCGGCGCCCGACTCCCGGACCCCTCGCAGGTTCATCGCGGTCAGCCCGGCGATGATGAGGACGCCGATCAGCGCCTCGTGGCCCCGGACGAACCCGAAGGCCGAGGCCGCGTTCTGCACGCCGGCCGAGACCGACACCGCGACGGTGAGGACGTAGTCGACGAGGAGCGCGCTGCCGACGGTGAGCCCGGCCCGTGGCCCGAGGTTGACGCTCGCGACCTCGTAGTCGCCGCCGCCCGACGGGTACGCGTGGACGTTCTGCCGGTAGCTGAGGATCACGATGACCATGACCGCGACGACGGCGAGCGCGATCTTCCACGAGTTCGTCAGGGCCAGCGCCCCGCCGGCCAGACCGAGCGTCAGCAGGATCTCGTCGGGCGCGTAGGCGACGGACGACAGGGCGTCGCTGGCGAAGACGGGGAGCGCGATGCGCTTGGGGAGAAGGGTCTCGTGGAGCCGGTCGCTGCGCATCGCGCGCCCGAGAAGCACCCGTTTGACGAGACGTCCGGGAGATGACACGACAGACACTGTAGGCCGCCCGTGGACGCCCGTCCGTCGGGTCCCGGACACGGTCTCGGCGGGTGGTCCGCCCGTGTACCGTCGGGACCGTGCACTTCGTCATCATGGGCTGCGGCCGTGTCGGCGCCTCCCTCGCCCGCGCCATCGAGCGCGCCGGCCACCAGGTCGCCGTCATCGACCAGGACGACTCGGCCTTCCGGCGTCTCGGGACCGGCTTCGAGGGCCGTACCGTCACCGGTGTCGGCTTCGACCGGAACACCCTGCGCGCCGCGGGGATCGAGGAGGCGTACGCCTTCGCCGCGGTGTCGAGCGGCGACAACTCCAACATCCTCGCCGCCCGCGTGGCCCGCGAGAAGTACGGCGTCGAGAACGTCGTCGCGCGCATCTACGACCCGGGCCGCGCCGAGATCTACCAGCGCCTGGGCATCCCCACCGTCGCCACCGTGAAGTGGACGAGCGACCAGATGCTGCGCCGGCTGCTCCCCCAGGGCCACGTGCCGGAGTACAGCGACCCCTCCGGGAAGGTCGTCATCGCCGAGATGCCGGTGTCCCGCACCTGGGTCGGCCGACGACTGTCCGAGGTCGAGACCGCGACGCACGGTCGGCTCGCGTACGTGACCCGGCTCGGCGACGGCATCCTCCCCGGGCCCGAGACCGTGTACCAGGAGGGCGACCTGCTCCACATCGCGCTCCGGCGCGAGGACCTCGCCACCGCCGAGCGCGTCCTCGACAGCGCTCCCCCCTCGACGAACTGACCGAAAGGCCCCTCACCCATGCGCGTCGTCATCGCCGGAGCCGGCAGCGTCGGGCGCTCGATCGCCCGCGAGCTGCTGCGCAACGGCCACCACGTGCTGCTCATCGACCGCGACGCCGACGCCGAGCGGGTCGCCAAGGTGCCCGACGCGAGCTGGCTGCAGGCCGACGCGTGCGAGATCGACTCGCTGACCGAGGCCGGTCTCGCCGACTGCGACGTCGTCGTCGCCGCCACCGGTGACGACAAGGTCAACCTCGTCCTCTCGCTCCTCGCGAAGACAGAGTTCGGCGTGCCGCGCACCGTCGCCCGGGTCAACAACCCGAGGAACGAGTGGATGTTCGACGAGGCGTGGGGCGTCGACGTCGCCGTCTCCACCCCGCGCCTGATGACGGCGCTCGTCGAGGAGGCCGTGAGCGTCGGCGACCTCGTGCGGATCTTCGAGTTCCAGCAGGGCAAGGCGATGATGGTCGAGATGACCCTGCCCGTCGGCAGCCCCTACGCCGGCGCCCGGGTCGGTGACGTGCCGCTCCCCGGGAACACGGTGCTCACCGGCATCATCCGCGAGGGCCATCCCATCGCTCCCAGCCGCGACGACGCCCTCGAGCCGCTCGACGAGCTCCTCTTCATCACGACACCCGACGTCGAGGCCGAGCTCGAGTCGCTCCTCTCCCCCGGTCAGCGCCACAAGCGCGAGACCGAGGGCGGCGACGACGAGGACCTCTGAGGTCGAGCACGACCGCACCCCCGGCGAGGTGGGTCAGTCGCGGACGGGGTCGTCGTGCCGGGCCGCGACCTCGGCCGGGTCGTCGTCGGCGCCCGGACCGCGTCCGGGCTCGAGCGGCGTGTGGCCGGCGACGAGCATCCAGCCCATGACCGCGATCGCCCCGACCCACAGCGGCCAGCCGAGGAGGATCTTCGCGGCGCCCAGCCAGGCGACCTCGGCCGCGAGGTAGAGGGGCACCATGATGGCGATCCGGATGAGGTAGGTCGCCAGCAGGACCCAGGTGAGCCGGGTGCAGACGCGGACCATCCCGCGGTCGCGGCGCCACCCGAAGGGGTCCTCGGCGGCCCGGGGGTCGCCGGCACCGACGAGGAAGCCGACGGCCGGCCAGCGCGTGACGATGGACACCAGCGTCGCCACGAGGAAGGCGGCATTGGTGAGGATGCCGGGGAGGAAGGCGTCCTCGGCGCGCCCCGACCGCACGGCGAAGAACGCGGCGATCGCGGTGGCGAAGACGGCCCCGAGGACGTGCTGCAGCGAAGAGCGCTGTGCGACACGGATTCCCGCGAGGATGAGCGCGATGACGAGGGCCGCACCGGCGGCGAGCGTGACGTCGCGGCGCCACGTGAAGAGGGCGACGAAGGCGATCGTGGGCAGGGCCGTCTCGACCGACCCGCGCCACCCGCCGAGGGCGGTGGACAGCCGGTGCCGGATGAGGGCCTCGACCGTCTCGGCCGTCGGCGTGGCGGGAACGGGCGCGCCCGGCTGCGTCACGCCGGCGGCACGATCTCGTAGGCGGGGTTGAAGATCGTCGGGGTGCCGCGGACCTCGGCGACGCGGCCGCGGGCCCGGACGAAGGTGCCCGGCTCGATGCCGGCGATGCTCCGGCGGCCGATCCAGACGAGGTTGACCGACCCCTTGCCGTCCCAGACCTCGGCGACGAGGGCGGGCACGCTGCGGCGCGGCGGGAGGGTCACGGTGCGCACGGTCCCGCAGACACACGCGGCGTGGCGGAGGGCGAGCGCGGTGAGGTCGTCACCGCCCTCGGTCTGCGACTGCTCCTGGAGGACCTCGGCCTGGTGCTCGGCCGAGGTCATCGTGTAGTCGCGCAACCGCTCGCGCAGGCCCATCACCGCACCTCGGTGATCTCGGGGCCGCGCTCGAACGGGTCGAGCGAGGGGGTCGCGTCGTCCTCGTCGGTCTCGTCGTCGGAGCCGTCGGTGGCCGCGTCGGGGTCGGTGGGCAGGTTCAGCGGCAGCAGCTCGCGCGGCGCCATCGGCTCGGTGCCGCGCACGACGACCGCGGCGCGCAGCACGTCGAGGAGCGGGCCGGCGGCGGCCTCGTCGATGGCGGCACGTCCGGACAGGACCCCGCGCAGGAACCAGCGGGGGCCGTCGACGCCGACGAAGGTCGCGGGGGCGAAGACGGTGCGACCGTCGGGACCGGCCGAGGGCATCCGGGTGCGCAGCTCGGTGCCGAACCCGCCCGCGTGCTCCTCGACCGTGCCCCCCTGGGACTCGACCGCCGCGGCGATCTCGCCGCGGATCTCGTCCCACAGGCCCCTCGAGCGGGGGGCCGCGAAGGCCTGGAGCTGGAGGGCGGAGTCGCCGAGGACGGCCGTGGCCGCGTTGACCTGCTGGGTCTGCTGGTCGAGCTCGAGGCGCAGCTCCATCCCGTCGACGCCGCGCACCCACAGGGCGCCGAGGTCGACCCGGCCGTCGCGGCCGTCGACCTCCGTCACGTCCCAGGGACCGTCGCCGCGCACCTCGGCGTCGTCGGGCGCGTCGCCGGCGTCGTCGGCGGTCGCGCTGTCGTCGCCGGCGTCGAGCGCCGCACCCGTGGGCTCGGTGGCCTCGTCGGGGTCGGCGTCCTTCTTCCGTCTGAAGATGCTCACTGCGCTGTCGTCCTCGGGTGGGGTCTCGGGGTGCGGTGGGTCATCACCGCGGGTCGACCGTGCCGAAGCCGCCGGTGGACCCGTGACCAGTCTCCCCCCGGGCACTGTCCGGAAGCGAATCCGCGACGGCGAAGTCGGCGTGGAGGTAGTGCTGGACCACGAGCTGGGCGATGCGGTCGCCGACCCGCACCGAGAACGGCTCCCGGGGGTCGAGGTTGACGAGGTTGACGTGCACCTCGCCGCGGTAGCCCGAGTCGACGGTGCCGGGAGCGTTGACGACCGTCACCCCGTGGCGTGCCGCCAGACCCGAGCGCGGATGGACGAGGCCGACCGTCCCCGGGGGCAGCGCCAGCGCCACCCCCGTGGGCACGAGCGCCCGCTCCCCCGGGGCGATGGTCAGGTCCGCGACGCTCGTGAGGTCGGCGCCGGCGTCACCGTCGGTGCTGTACCGGGGCAGCGAGGCCTCCGGGTGCAGCAGCCGGACGGTGACCGGAACGCGGTCGGGGGCGCTCACGGGTGCGGGGACGACCTCGGGACGCAGGACGTCGCCGTCAGGCGGCGCACTCGGTGCACACGAGGACGCCACCCTTCTCGCTCGCGAGCTGGCTGCGGTGGTGCACGAGGAAGCACCTCGAGCAGGTGAACTCGTCGGCCTGCCGCGGCAGGACCCGCACGGAGAGCTCCTCACCGGACAGGTCGGCCCCCGGGAGCTCGAAACCCTCGGCCTGCTCGGTCTCGTCGACGTCGACGCTGGAGGCTCGCTTGTCGACCCGACGGTTCTTGAGCTCCTCGATGGAGTCCTCGGACAGCTCGTCGTCGGTCTTGCGCGGCGCGTCGTAGTCGGTCGCCATTGCTGTGATCCACCCTTCGTCATGTCACTCGGCTCCTGACAACACCTGGATGCCCGAGTTTGTGCCCCGGGTCCGAAGCCGTGGCGCCGCGATTGTGCACCATCGGGCCGGGCTCCGCCACGCCGGGTCCAGCGCGTGGCCCGGACGGAGACGCGAGGTCAGGCCCGGGGGGTGACGTGGCGAGCCGTGAGGTCACGCACGAGCGCGCCGAACGGCTCGGCGAGGCCCGGTGCCGCGGCCCAGGTGAGGTCGCCGTCGGCCACCTCCCCCACCGGCCCCCCGACGACCGCGCCGGCCTCCCGCGCGACGAGCTCGCCGGCTGCGCGGTCCCACGCGTTGAGCGAGGTCTCGTAGTAGGCGTCGAGCCGGCCCGCCGCGACGCCGCACAGGTCGAGGGCGGCGCTGCCGTGCCGGCGGATGTCGCGCACCTGCGGCAGCAGCTCCGCGAGGGCGGCACCCTGGCGGGCCCGCATCCCGGCCTCGTAGCCGAACCCGGTCCCGACGAGGGCCAGCGCGAGCTCGGTGGCGTCGGTGGCGCGCAGGGTGCGGGTGCCGGCGGGGGTCGTGAGCCGGGCGCCGCCTCCTCGGTGCGCGTGGAAGAGCTCGTCGGTTGCCGGTCCGAGGACTGCCCCCGCCACGGCCTCCCAGGCGCCCGGGGTCGAGGGGTCGCCGACGACCGCGGCGAGGGACACGGCGTAGGCGGGGATGCCGTAGAGGTAGTTGACCGTGCCGTCGATGGGGTCGACGACCCAGGTGACGCCGCTCGTGCCGCGGCGCCCGCCCTCCTCCTCCCCGAGGACGGCGTCTTCGGGACGCAGCTCGGCGAGCATCGTGAGGACGAGCTCCTGGCTGCGCTGGTCCATCTCGGTCACCGGGTCGGTCTCCGACGACTTCGACGAGACCCCGAGCTCGGCGGGGCGCTCGTCGACGACGAGGCGACCGGCGGCGCGCACGACCCGGCACGCGACGTCCTCGAGGGCGGCCGCGTCGAGGTCGGCCGGGTCGGGGGCGGGCGGTGTGGGGACCATCAGTCGCTGCCGCACAGCGCGGGCTTCGCGGCGCGCAGGTTGGGGCAGCACCCGGGGGCGCACACCGAGGGCCGGACGTCGCCGGGCAGCCAGGTCTCGGGGACGACGAGCTCGCCACGCGCCTCCGCGGCTCGCTCGAGGAGGAGGTCGACGAGCCCCTCGACGAACGCGTCGTCGGTGTCGGGCGTCGCCACCCGGACGAACGGCACCCCCACGCGCTCCGCCGTCTCGGCGGCCTCGGTGTCGAGGTCGTGGACGACCTCCATGTGGTCGGACACGAAGCCGATCGGCACGACGACGACGGGTCCGGTGGGGTCGGCGGCGGCGAGCTCCTCGATCCGGTCGTTGACGTCGGGCTCGAGCCACGGCTGGTTCGGCGGGCCGGAGCGCGAGCAGAAGACGAGCTCGCCCGCGACCTCGAGGCCGAGCGCCTCGTTGACCTCGTCGGTCAGCCGGCGGGCGAGGCGGACGTGCTGGTCGGCGTAGAGGTTGCCCTCCCCGTCTCCCGGTCCCGACGTGTCGTCCATCGCCTCGGGGACCGAGTGGGTGACGTAGAGGATCCGCGCGCGGTCGCGGTCGGGCAGGTCGGACATCGCCTCGAGGAGGGCGCGTCGCCACGCCGTGCCGAGGCCGGGGTGCACGGCGTAGGGACGGACCTTGTCGACGACGAGGCCGTCGGCGGCCGGGCCGACCTCGTCGACGGCGGCCGCCAGGTCCTCGCGGTACTGCCGGCACGAGGAGTAGCAGGAGTACGCGCTCGTGAGGAGCGTGACGACCCGGGTGGCGCCGAGGTCGAGCGCCTCGTGGACCGCGTCGGCGAAGTACGGCTCGCTGTTGCGGTTGCCCCAGACGACGGGGACGTCGAGTCCGCGGCGGGCCAGCTCGGCGCGCAGCCGCTGGAGGAGGGCGCGGTTGAGGTCGTTGATCGGGCTGCGCCCACCGCGGGCGAGGTAGTGCTCGGCGACGACGGCGAGCCGCTCGTCGGGGACACCCCTGCCGGCCGTGACCCGGCGCAGGAAGGGCATCACCTCGTCGGTGGCCTCGGGTCCACCGAAGGAACCGAGGAGCACGACGTCATAGGGGTCGAGCGCTGCCGCCGCGTCTGTCATGTGACCACCCTAGAAGGGCAATCCCGAGGGGCTCGGCGTGGGATCCGTGATCCGGGCCCGCCGGGGTGGCATGGTCGTCCCCACGACGAGCAACACCGGGAGCCCGAGATGCAGGACCTACGCCTGATCGGCGTCCACGAGGACGGCCACCACCTCCTGCTCGCCGACGCCGAGGGCAGGCGCTTCCGCCTCCCCCTCGACGAGGCGCTGCGGGCGGCGGCCCGACGCGACCGTCCCCGGCTGGGCCAGCTCCAGATCGAGATCGAGGGGGGCCTGCGCCCGCGCGAGGTCCAGTCGCTCATCCGGCGCGGCCTGTCCGCCGAGGAGGTCGCCGACCGGGCGGGCTGGACCGTCGAGAAGGTGCGGCGCTTCGAGGGACCCGTCCTCGCCGAGCGCGAGCACGTCGCCCGGGTCGCCCAGCAGTGCGCCGTCGGCAGCCGCGGCTCCGCACCGGTCACCCTGGCCGAGCGGGTCAACGACCGGCTCAAGGACCGCGGGGTCGACCGCGACGACATCGAGTGGGACTCCTCGCGCGACGAGGAGGGCCACTGGGCCCTGACGATGACCTTCGCCGCCGGCGGCCGTCAGCGCACGGCGACCTGGCGCTACGAGCCGCTCGGCGGGTCCGTGGCCCCGGCGAACGACGAGGCGCGCTGGCTCAGCGAGGAGGCCGCGCCCGGCAGCATCCCGACGCCCCACACCGCTGCCTCCGCCGACCACGACGTCTACGACGTGGACGCCGACGGTGGGCTGGGGCGCACCCGTGCCCAGCGCGCGTCCCACGAGCCGATCGACCTCATGGCCGCCATGCGCGAGCACAGCACCCGCGGCCGTCGCGGGCGCAGCCGTCGGCCCTCCCCGGCGTCGACTCCCGGCGACCACGACCCGCGGCACGACGCGCTCCCCATCGAGGAGCTGGCCGTCGACCCCGCGTCGGTCCCGCCGCCTCCCGCGGCCCGGGCCCGCAACCCGGTGTCCGCCCACCTCGACGAGCCGGGCGACGACCACCCCGACGAGCTCGTCGGTGGCTTCCCCGAGGACGTCGCCGACGAGGCCGCCGAGGTCCCCCACGGCCTCGGCTCCGACGACGACACCGTCACCGCGCAGCCCCCGGAGGTCGCGGCGGTCGACGACGCGCCGGCCGCCGCGCCGGCGCCCGTTCGCCGACCGGCCGCCGCCCGCAAGGGCCGGCCCAGCGTGCCGAGCTGGGACGACATCGTCTTCGGCACCAAGGGCTCCTGAGCGACCTCGCCCGTCCGCTTCCCCCCGGAAACCCGTTCTGCCCCCCGGTTCACTTCTCGTGGGAAGAGCCGGCTTCTCGGGTGAAGCCGCGCGCACCCTGCCGCTTTCCGGTGTGACGGCACCCCTTTCCGGGGTGAAGAGCCGGTTTTCGGGGTCACCCCGAAAAGCGCCACACTCCTGGGGAGCGCGGGGCGGGTGGGGCGCGCTCAGACGGGGGGCGGGACGGGGCAGACGTCGAGGTCGAAGGGCAGGACGTCGGGCGAGACCGCGGCGGCCCGGGCGGCGTGGCTGTTCATCCGCCGCATGTAGTGCCGGCGGCAGAGCACCTCGTACTCGACGAGGCTCGCGCTCGCGGCGGACGTGTCACCGACGACGACCTGCTCGCCCTCGACGACCATGACGCCGTTGACGATGCGCGCGTTGTGGGTGGCCTTGCGCCCGCACCAGCACAGCGCCTCGACCTGGAGGAGCTGGACGCGGTCGGCGAGCTCGATGAGGCGCCGCGAGCCCGGGAAGAGCTCGGTGCGGAAGTCGGCCGTGATGCCGAAGGCCGTGACGTCGATGCCCATCTCGTCGACGACGCGCGCCAGCTGCTCGACCTGCAGCGGGGTGTAGAACTGGGCCTCGTCGCAGATGAGGTAGTCGATCCGCGCCCCGGAGGTGAGGCGCTCGACGATCTCCTCCCAGAAGTCGAGGTCGTCGTGCACCTCGATCGCGGGCGTCGACAGGCCGAGCCGCGAGGAGAGCACGGAGTCGCCCATCCGGTCGAGCTTGGTGAAGATCAGCCCCTGGCGACCCCGCGTGCTGTTGTTGTGGTCCATCTGGAGGGCGAGGGTCGACTTGCCGCAGTCCATCGTGCCCGAGAAGAAGATCAGGTCCGCCACGAGGGGAGAGCCTAGGCGACGTCGACAGCGGGCACGTGCGCGACCGGCACCGCCACCTCGTCACCGCTCAGCGACCCGTGGAGGCCGATGAGGGCGAGCAGCTCCGGGCGCGCGCGGCGGGAGTCGACGACGGCGAACCGCCCGTGGGTGATGACGACGAGGTCGCCGATCCGCGGCAGGTTCTCGGGGTTCACCGGCCCGAACCACCCCTCGGCCACGGCCTCCTCCCGCGTCGCGACCCGGGCCCGCTCCCCCAGGACCTCGGTCCACGCCGCCCGCACGTCGTCGGTCGCACCGGGCTCGACCCACACCTGGGGGGCCCGGAACTCCGCGGAGACGTGTCGGGCACCGGCCGCCAGGCGCGGGTCGTCGGCGACGTCGACCCGCTCGTGCAGCGGCACGTCGACCATCCCGTGGTCGGCGGTCACCGTCAGCGAGCAGTCGCGAGGAAGCGAGGCCGCGAGCCGGGCGAGCTCGCGGTCGACGGACTCGAGCTCGTCGCCCCACTGCCACGCGTCGCAGCCGAAGACGTGACCGGTCTTGTCGAGCTCGCCCCAGTAGAGGTGGACGAGGGCGCGCGGTGTCGCGCGCACGGCGGCCAGGGTGGCGTCGACCCGGGCGGCCAGGGTGTCGGCGGCCGCGAAGCGCCCACCCCGGAGCGCGGCGTTGGTCAGGCCCGAGCCGTCGAAGTACGCCGGGCCGACGCGGGTCACCGGCACCCCGGACCGGTGGGCCCGCTCGAAGACGGTCTCGTGCGGCTGCCAGCGCAGCGGGTCGGGTCCGTCCTCCCACGACAGCTCGTTGAGGAGGCGGTCCTCCCCCGGCACGAGCACCTCGTAGCCGACGAGGCCGTGCGCGCCGGCCGCGAGCCCGGTGCCGAAGGTCCCCATCGAGGTCGCGGTCGTCGACGGGAAGCCGGCCGGGACCCGGCGGGTCGAGGGCAGGAGCGAACGCAGGAACGGGGCGTGCCCGGCCCGCCGGACGAGGAGGTCGTGGCCGAGCCCGTCGACGAGCACGACGACGGCCCGGCGCGACGGGGTCATCGTGAGGCGCGGCTCAGGACGGTCGGGCGGCGTCGCGACCCCGAGCGAGACGGCGAGCGCCGGGAGGACGTCGGCCAGCCCGGGCCCGTCACCGTCGAGCGGCAGACCGGCCTCGGCGGCGGTCACCCTCAGCCCTGGCCGATGGCGGCCGAGAGCTCGCGGGCGAACGACAGGGCCCGCACGAGGGCGTCCTCGCCGTCGGCCGCCGCGGAGATCCGCAGCGCGATGTCGTCGCCGGTGATGGTGCCCTCGTAGCCGTGGTCGGCGTCGCAGTCGGGGTCGGCGCACGAAGCGGGGACGAGGTCGAGCCGGGCCACGGTGCCCCAGCCGAGGGTCAGCGTGACCTCGCGGCCCAGGCTCCCGGGGACGTAGGTGGACGGGCTCTCGACGACGTGGGTGAGCATGACGCCGCGCACGGTCGACAGCGGGATCGACTCGGTCGTCGCCGTCGCGACGTCCTGCGGGGCGGGAGGCTCGTCGGCGTGGTCGTCGGCGTGCGCGATGAGCAGGCGCGAGGGCGTGAGGACGAGCACCGTGATGTGGCGGCGGACGACGTCGCGGTCGAAGGTCGTCTCGAGGTGGACGAGGTGGTTGGCGATCGGCTCCCCCACGAGCGCGGCGGCCACGACGTCGGCGACGAGCGCCGGGTAGTAGCCGGCCCGGACGATGGCGTCGGTCAGCTCGACCGGCAGGGTGGGGGCGTCGGAGGGACTGCTCATCCCCCCATTCTGCCCCGACCGCGAGGTCGCCACGGCCCGCCGTCCCCAGCCGCCACCCCCTCACGGCGCTCGCTACGGCGCAGTAGGTGCTGTGATCGCAGCACGTACTGCGCCGTAGGGCGCGCGGTGGCGGGCGGTGAAGGGCGCCCCACCCGAGGGAGCGGCCACGAGCCGTCAGGTCAGGGAGCGGCGGCCGGGGTCGGTGCGGCGGGGCGCGGGGGCGAGGACGATCTCGGCCCCGAGGACCTCGACCCCGCCCGGGTGCGCGTTGACCGGGTTGAGGACGAGGGAGGCGACCTCGGGCAGGTCGTCGGCGAGCACCGAGACCCTCGCGATGAGGTCGGAGAGCGCGGCCCGGTGCACCGGCGCGGACCCGCGGTGCCCGTGGAGGACGGGCGCGGCCCTGACCGACGAGATGAGCTCGGAGACGGTGACGTCGGTGAGCGGCGGGATCCGGTAGGCGATGTCGCCGAGGAGCTCGGTGGGCAGGCCGGCGACCGAGAAGCCGATGACCGGGCCGAAGAGCGGGTCCTCGTCGGAGGTGACGACGACCGGGACGCCCGGGGTCGCCATCCGCTGGACGACGAGCCGGTCGGCGTCGAGCGGGGCGAGGCGGTCGGTCAGCGAGTCCCACGCCGCGCGCAGGGCGGCCTCGTCGCGCAGGTCGATCCGCAGCCCGCCGACCCCGCCCTGGTGCCGCATCATCGGCGAGGTCGACTTGAGGACGACGGGGTAGCCGACCTGCTCGGCCGCCGCGACGGCCTCGTCGGCCGAGCGCGCCTCGACCTTGGTCCACACGTCGACGCCGTAGGCGGTGAGCAGGGCGCGCGCCTCGTCCTCGAGGAGGCGTCGGCCCTTCGGATCGACCGAGAGCACGGTCTCGACGACGTCCTCGGCGATGCGGCGGTTGAGCCCGGGCGGCGCCAGCGGCGTGCCGCGGTCCTTGGCCCGCCACTGGCCGTAGCGGGTGGCGGCGGCCAGGGCGCGCACGGCGTCCTCCGGCATCGAGTACACGGGGATGGCGCGCGCCGACCCGCCGGTCCCCGTGACGTTGGCGTGGCCGTCGTCGACGCCGCGCATCCCGAGGAAGACCGCGGCGACCGGCTTGGTGGCGTCCTTCGCGGCCTCGCGCACGGCGGCCGCGACGTCCTCGTCACCGGTGGCGAGCGGGGGGATGAAGCAGGCGAGCACCGAGTCGACCCGGGGGTCGTCGAAGGCGGCGCGCAGGGCGGTGCGGAACTCCGCCGCGGTCGACTCGCTGCGCAGGTCGGCGGCGCCGTGCGTGACGGTGAGCCCCCAGCCGGTGCAGGCGTCGGCGGCCAGGCTGCCGAGCGCCGCGGAGTTCGCGACGACGGCCACCCGGTCGCCGGTCGGGAGCGGCTGGTGGGTGACGAGCTGGGCGACGTCGAAGAGCTGGTGGACGTTCTCGACCCGGATGACGCCGGCCTGCTTGAGCATCGCCGAGAACACCTCGGGCCGGGCCTTGGTGGCCCGCACCCGGTGGCCCGGTGGCACGCCGAACCGGCTCACCCCGGACTTGACGACGATGACCGGCTTGATGGTCGCGAGGTTGCGGGCGATCCGCGAGAACTTGCGCGGGTTCCCCATCGACTCGAGGTAGAGGCCGACGGCGTCGGTGGAGTCGTCGTCGATCCAGTACTGCATGAAGTCGTTGCCCGACACGTCGACCCGGTTGCCCGCGGAGCCGAAGGAGGAGATGCCGAGGTTGCGCCGGGCCGCCGACGCCAGCACCGCGATGCCGAGGGCGCCGGACTGGGCGAAGAGCCCGAACCCGCCGCGGGGCGGGACGACGGGCGCGAGGGAGGCGTTGAGGTTGACCGCCGCGTCGGTGTTGATGATCCCGAACGAGTTCGGTCCCACGACCCGCATCCCGGCACCACGGGCCCGCCGGACGAGCTCGGCCTGGAGCCGTGCGCCGTCACGACCCTCCTCGGCGAAGCCGGACGACACGACGAGCAGCGCCTTGACGCCGGCCTCGGCGCACTCGTCGACGACCTCGAGGACGGCATGGGCCGGGACGGCGATGACGGCGAGGTCGACCGGCCCGGGGACGGCGCCCACCGAGGGGTAGGCCCGGCGGCGGCGCAGGGTCCGCACGTTGGGGTTGACGGGATGGACCTTCCCGGTGAACCCCGAGGACACGATCCGCTCGAGGACGTGGGTCCCCATCGCGTCCTTGCGCCGGCTCGCCCCGACGACGGCGATGACCGCGGGGTTGAGCAGCGCCCGCAGGCTCTGCGCCTCTGCGCGGTGCTCGCGCGACATCTCGACGGCCCGCGAGCGGTCGGTGGGCTCGATGTCGAAGCCCACCTCGACGACCCCGTCCTCGATGTGCCGGGCGACCTCGTACCCCGCGTCGGCGAAGACCGCGAGCATCTTGCGGTTCTGCGGCAGCACCTCGGCGGTGAAACGGCTGATGCCGAGGTCCCGGGCGATGGCGGCGAGGTGCTCGAGGAGGACCGAGCCGATCCCCTTGCCCTGGTAGTGGTCGCTGATGTTGAAGGCGACCTCGGCGCTGCGGGCGTCGATCCGGTCGTAGCGGCCGATCCCGACGATCTCCTCGCGCAGCGTCACGACGAGGGCGACCCGGTCGACGTAGTCGACGTGGGTGAAGCGGTGGACGTCGGAGTCGCTCAGCCGGCGCAGGGGGGCGAAGAACCGCAGGTAGATCGACTCGTCGGACTGGGCGGCGTGGAAGCGGTGGACCCCCGGGACGTCCGAGGGCCGGATCGGCCGCACGCTCGCGACGCTGCCGTCCCGGAGGACGACGTCAGCCTCCCAGTCGGCGCGGTAGCCCGGGGGGAGCTCCTCGTCGCTCATGGGCCCATCGTGCCACCCGTGCCCGCACGCCGTCCGACCGGCAGACTGGCGCCGTGGAGCTACGAGACGCCGTCCGACGACGGCGCATGGTGCGCCGCTTCGACCCCGACCGACCGGTCCCCGAGGCGGTCGTCCGTGACCTCGTCGGCCTGGCCGTGCGGGCCCCGAGCGCGGGGTTCAGCCAGGGCTGGGACTTCCTCGTCCTCCTCGACGCCACCGACCGGGCGGCCTTCTGGGCCGCCACCGACGACGGACGTCCCAGCGACTCCTGGCGGCGCGGCGTCACGGGGGCCCCCGCGCTCGTCCTCTGCCTGTCGCACCCCGACGCCTACCTCGACCGCTACGCCCTCCCCGACAAGGGCTGGACCGACCGCTCCCCCGACCGCTGGCCGGTGCCCTACTGGGACACCGACACGGCGATGGCGGCGATGGTCCTGCTCCTCGGGGCCGAGGACGCCGGCCTCGGGGCGCTGTTCTTCGGCGTGCCGGGCGAGCGCCACGACGCCGTCCACGAGGCCCTCGACATCCCGGCCGACCGACGGGTCGTCGGCGTCGTCGCCCTGGGCCACGAGGCCGAGCGGGTCAGCGGGTCCCCCCGGACCCGGTCGCGGCGCCCGCTCGACGACGTCCTCCACGTCGGCCGGTTCGGCCGCGTCGGCCGGTCCGGCCGGACCTCCTGACCCGGAGTGTCGGGCGCGCCGCCGCAGCGGCGTTTGTGAGGATGGTGCGGACCCCCGTCGTGGTGCCACCACGACCCCGACCGACCCGGAGCGAAGCCCCACCCCATGGCCAAGCGCAGCGACACCCCTCCCCCCGAGGACCTCGTCGAGCACATCGTCGACATCGACGTCGAGGACGAGATGCGCTCGGCGTTCCTCGAGTACTCCTACAGCGTCATCTACTCGCGCGCGCTGCCCGACGCCCGCGACGGCCTCAAGCCGGTGCAGCGCCGCATCCTGTACGGGATGAGCGAGCTCGGGCTGCGCCCCGACCGCCCGCACGTGAAGTCCAGCCGGGTCGTCGGCGAGGTCATGGGCAAGTACCACCCGCACGGCGACCAGGCGATCTACGACGCCCTGGTCCGGATGGCCCAGCCGTTCACGATGCGCCTGCCGCTCGTCGACGGCCACGGCAACTTCGGCTCCCTCGACGACGGCCCCGCCGCCTCGCGCTACACCGAGGCCCGGATGGCGCCGGCCGCCCTGCTCATGGTCGCCGGCCTCGACGAGGACACCGTCGACTACGTCCCCAACTACGACGACTCGCTGACCCAGCCGGGCGTCATGCCCGCGGCCTACCCCAACCTCCTCGTCAACGGCGCGAGCGGCATCGCCGTCGGCATGGCCACGAACATGGCCCCGCACAACCTCGTCGAGGTCATCGGCGCCGCCCGACACCTCATCACCCACCCCGACTGCTCGCTCGACGACCTGATGAAGTTCGTGCCCGGCCCCGACCTGCCCGGCGGGGGCCGGATCATCGGGCTCGAGGGCATCCGTGACGCCTACCTCACCGGCCGCGGCTCGTTCCGCACCCGCGCCACCGCCCGCGTCGAGAAGCTCACCCCGCGCCGGATGGGCATCACCGTCACCGAGCTGCCCTACCTCGTCGGGGTCGAGAAGGTCATCGAGCGGGTCAAGACCCTCGTGCAGTCCAAGAAGCTCCAGGGCATCAGCGACGTCAAGGACCTCACCGACCGCAAGCACGGCATGCGGCTGGTCTTCGAGGTCAAGAACGGGTTCAACCCCGACGCCGTCCTCGAACAGCTCTACAAGCTCACCCCGATGGAGGACTCCTTCGGCATCAACAACGTCGCCCTCGTCGACGGCCAGCCGCGCACCCTGGGCCTGAAGGACCTGCTGCGCACCTACGTCGACTTCCGCATCGACGTCGTCCGGCGCCGCACCACCCACCGCCTCGCCAAGCGGCGCGCCCGCCTCCACCTCGTCGAGGGCCTCATCGTCGCCATCCTCGACATCGACGAGGTCATCCAGCTCATCCGCGGCTCCGACGACACCGCCGCCGCCAAGGCCCGGCTCATCTCGGTCTTCGACCTCTCCGACGCCCAGGCCGACTACATCCTCGAGCTCCAGCTGCGCCGCCTCACCCGGTTCTCGCGCCTCGAGCTCGAGACCGAGCGCGACGAGCTCCAGCGCCAGATCGAGGCCCTCGAGGCGATCCTCGCCGACGAGAAGGTCCTGCGACAGCTCGTCTCCGACGAGCTCGCCGACGTCGCCAAGGCCCACGGCACCCCGCGCCGCACCGTCCTCCTCGAGTCCGCCGGCACCCCGGCCACGTCGGCCACACCGCTCGAGGTCACCGACGACCCGTGCTGGGTCCTGCTCTCGTCCACCGGCCTGCTCGCCCGCACGTCCGACGCCGACCCGATCCCCGAGCCGAGGGCGGGCGCGCCAAGCACGACGCGATCATCGGTGCCGTACGGACCACGGCGAGAGGCGAGTTCGGTCTCGTCACCTCCGCGGGTCGCGTGGTGCGGATGTCGGCGCTCGAGCTGCCGACGCTGCCCCCGCTCGGCGGCGCGCCGAGCCTGTCCGGCGGGACTCCGCTCGCCCTGTTCGTCGACCTCCCCCACGGCGAGGAGCCGCTGACGATCGTGTCCCTGGACGCCGACGGCGGCGGGTTCGCCCTCGGCACCGCGCAGGGCGTCGTCAAGCGGGTCATCCCCGACCACCCGGCACGCAGCGACTGGGAGGTCGTCTCGCTCAGGGACGGAGACCGGGTCGTGGGCGCCGTCGCCCTGCGCGACGGGAGCGAGGACCTCGTCTTCGTCACCTCCGACGCCCAGCTCCTCCGGTTCCCCGCCTCCGCGGTGCGCCCGCAGGGCCGCGCGGCCGGCGGGATGGCCGGCGTGCGCCTCTCGCCCGGTGCCGTCGTCACCTTCTTCGGGGCGGTCGACCCGTCGGCCGACAACCTCGTCGTCACCTCGGCCGGGTCGTCCGACGCCCTCCCCGGGACGCAGCCGGGCTCGATGAAGGTCACTCCCTTCAGCGAGTACCCGGCAAAGGGTCGCGGCACGGGCGGCGTTCGCGCACACCGGTTCCTGCGTGGTGAGGACGCCCTCGTCCTCGCCTGGGTCGGCGCCGGGCCCGCCCGAGCCTCCGGTGCCAACGGCGTCCCGCTCGACCTCCCGGAGGCGACCGGCCGCCGCGACGGCTCCGGCACGCCCTTCCCGGCCGTCGTCTCCGGGGTGGGCGCGCCCGTCCGCTGAGTGACGGTCCCGGCCGACCTCGGGACCCCGCCCCGCCGCCCAGTTCCCGTGTTACGGAATCGTTACCGCCCTGCGGCTCGACGACCGTTGCGCGGATGCGTAAACGCTTTTACGTTTGGTCGCGGTTCCCCTCATCGCCGAGGCCCTACCCGTCTCGGTGCGACCAGTGAAATGGAGGCGGGCTATGGCCCCCAGCTCAACACGGCGCTTCTCGGCGCTGTCCGGCATCCTCGCGGTGGCTCTCACTGCGGCGGCGTGTGGCGGTGGAGGTACGGACGACGGTGGAGACCCCGCCGACGGCGGCTCCGCCAGCACGATCGACTGCGCCCCCTACACCGCGTTCGGTGACCTCAAGGGCAAGACCGTCACGGTCTACACCTCGATCACCGCACCGGAGGACGCCCCTCACCAGGCCTCGTACAAGCCGTTCGAGTCCTGCACCGGCGTCACCATCAAGTACGAAGGCTCCAAGGAGTTCGAGGCGCAGCTCCCCGTGCGCGTCAAGGGCGGCAACGCCCCCGACATCGCCTACCTGCCGCAGCCCGGTCTGCTCCAGACCATGGTCGCGACCGGCGCGGTGAAGGAGGCCCCGGCCGAGGTCGTCGCCAACGTCGACAAGAACATGCCCGACTTCAAGGAGTACGGCACCGTCGACGGCAAGTTCTACGCCGCCGCGCTCGGCGCCAACGTCAAGTCGTTCGTCTGGTACTCCCCGTCGGCCTTCGCCGACAAGGGCTACACGATCCCGACGACGTGGGACGAGCTGCTCGCCCTCTCCGAGAAGATCGCCACCGACAACCCCGGTGACGAGGTCAAGCCGTGGTGTGCGGGCATCGAGTCCGGTGACGCCACCGGCTGGACCGCCACCGACTGGGTCGAGGACGTCATGCTCCGCACCGCGGGCGCCGAGACGTACGACAAGTGGGTCAAGCACGAGATCCCCTTCAACGACCCGGCCGTCGCCACCGCTCTCGCGGAGGTCGGCAAGATCCTCAAGAACCCCAAGTACGTCAACGGCGGGTACGGCGACGTCAAGACGATCGCCTCGACCTCGTTCCAGGACGGTGGCCAGCCGATCCTCGACGGCTCCTGCTACATGCACCGTCAGGCGTCGTTCTACGCGGCCAACTGGCCCGAGGGCACCAAGGTCGCCGAGGACGGCGAGGTCTGGGCCTTCTACCTCCCGGCCAAGGACACGTCGACCAAGCCGGTCCTCGGTGGTGGCGAGTTCGTCGCCGCCTTCGCCGACCGTCCCGAGGTCAAGGCGTTCCAGACCTACCTGGCTTCGGTCGAGTGGGCCGACGAGCGTGCGACGACCTGTGGCGGCGGCGGCTGCGTGACGGCGAACAAGAACGCCGACGCCAGCCTCCTGAAGAACCCGGTCGACAAGCTCTCCGCGGAGCAGCTGACCGACAAGAGCGCCACGTTCCGCTTCGACGCCTCGGACCTCATGCCGGGCGCCGTGGGTTCGGGCACGTTCTGGAAGGGCATGACCAACTGGATCACCGGTCAGGACGACAAGGCCACGCTCGACTTCATCGAGCAGTCGTGGCCGAAGTGACCCTGGGCTGACAGCACCACGGTCCACCCGAGCCGGGGTGGGGGCGAAGGCCCTTCGCCCCCACCCCGGCTCTCCTTCTTCGTGACTCGACCCGGAGGTGGCGTCAATGACGACCAACGTCCTCGGTGCGGTCGGAGCCGGGATCATCCCCGAGCCCTTCCTGCGCGCTCAGAGCGTCGGCGGCAAGTTCTTCCTCATGTTCTTCGCGGTCGCGTTCTTCGCGGCCGTGTTCGGTCTCGTGCTCTTCCTCGCCTCGCTGTTCAAGGGGCGCCGCGGCGAGCAGGCCCAGGGCGCGATCTTCGTCGGCCCCGCCGTCCTGCTCCTCGCGGTCGGCCTGATGTACCCCGCGATCCTCACCATCATCCAGTCGATGCGCGGGAAGTCGGGTGAGGGCGGCTTCTCCATCGAGAACTACACGGCGATGTTCACCCAGCCCGAGCTCCTCCTCGTGCTGCGCAACACGGCCCTGTGGGTCATCCTCGTGCCGTTCCTGGCGACGTCGATCGGCCTGCTCTACGCCATCCTCATCGACCGCGCCAAGGGCGAGGCGTTCGCCAAGGCCCTGATCTTCCTGCCGATGGCGATCTCCATGGTCGGCGCCGGCATCATCTGGAAGTTCGTCTACCAGTACAAGCAGACCTCGCGGCCGCAGATCGGCCTGCTCAACGGCATCCTCAAGGCGTTGGGCTTCGAGTCACAGCAGTTCCTCCTCGAGGCGCCGCTCAACACGCTCATGCTCATCATCGTCATGGTGTGGATCCAGGCCGGCTTCGCGATGACCGTGCTCTCCGCGGCGATCAAGTCGATCCCCGACGAGATCATCGAGGCCGCCCGCCTCGACGGCGTCCAGGGCGTGAAGATGTTCCGCTTCATCACCCTGCCGAGCATCCGCGCCGCCCTCGTCGTCGTCCTCACGACGATCGGCATCGGCACGCTCAAGGTGTTCGACATCGTGCGCACGATGACGGCCGGCCAGTTCGACACCTCGGTCGTCGCCAACGAGTTCTACAACCAGAGCTTCCGCTACAACGCGCCGGGACTGGGTGCCGCGCTCGCGGTGCTGCTGTTCATCCTCGTCGTGCCCATCGTCGTCTACAACATCGTCCAGATGCGCAAGGAGGCCTGAGCCGTGAGCACCCTCCAGCCGGCAGCGACACCCGAGTCCGTCGCCGAGGAAGCCAGCACCGATGTCACGGGTGGCCGCAAGGTCCGCCGCAAGAAGGGCAAGGCCGGCGACGCGTCACGCGCCGTCACCTCGCGATGGGCCTCGCTCGTCGCGATCGTCATCGCGGTGGTGTGGACGACGCCGACGCTCGGCCTGCTCGTCACCTCGTTCCGAGGTCAGCGCGACATCAACACGAGCGGGTGGTGGACCGCCTGGCGTGAGCCCGGTGCCTTCACCCTCGAGAACTACCGTGACGCGCTGGCGCCGGGCAGCTCGGCGGGCCTGGGCCAGTACTTCATCAACACGATCGTCATCACGATCCCGGCCGTGCTCCTGCCGATCTTCCTGGCCTCGCTGGCGGCCTACGCGTTCGCATGGATGCCCTTCCCCGGCCGTGACGCGCTGTTCGTCGCCGTGTTCGCACTGCAGATCGTGCCGCTGCAGGTCGCGCTCATCCCGCTGCTCGACATCTACGTCAACAAGCTGGGCTTCGGGGCGTCCTATTGGTCGGTCTGGTTGTCGCACACCATCTTCGCGCTACCACTAGCGACATTCCTCATCCACAACTTCATGCGCGAGCTCCCAGGCGAGCTCATGGAGGCGGCCCGCGTCGACGGTGCGGGGCACGTGACGATCTTCTTCAAGATCCTCCTGCCGCTGCTCACCCCCGCGCTGGCCGCGTTCGGCATCTTCCAGTTCCTGTGGGTGTGGAACGACCTGCTCGTCTCGCTCGTGTTCCTCGGCGGCACTCCCGACGTCGCTCCGATCACGGTCCGCGTCGCCGAGCTGTCGGGGTCGCGCGGCAGTGCCTGGTACATCCTGTCGGCCGGTGCGTTCATCTCGATGATCGTGCCCGTCGCGGTGTTCCTCGCCCTGCAGCGGTACTTCGTCCGCGGCCTGCTCGCGGGCGGGCTCAAGGGCTGACGCCGGCGCACGCTGCGAAGGAGCGAAGCTCATCAGCACGATCACCGATGTGGCGCGGGTGGCCGGGGTGTCGGTCGCCACGGTCTCCCGCGCCCTTCGGGGTCTCGACCGGGTCTCCCCCGAGACCCGGCAGCGGGTCATGCGCGTCGCGCAGGACCTCGACTACGTCGCGTCGCCGACGGCGACCTCCCTGGCCTCGGGCCGCACCCGCGTCGTCGCGGTGGTCGCGCCCGTTCCTCACGCGCTGGTTCTTCGCCACGCTCGTGAGCGCCATCGAGAAGTCGCTGCGCGCCAGGGAGCACCACGTCATCCTCTTCGACCTCGAGGACGACACGTACGACCAGCGACTCCCGCTCTCGCAGAACATGCTGTGGAAGCGGGTCGACGGCGTCATCACCCTCAACGTGCCGATGTCGACCGAGGAGGTCGAGCTCGTCGACCGCCTCGGCCTGCCCCTCGTGGCGATCGGATCCCCCGTCCCCGGCCGCTCCTGCGTGCGCATCGACGACCGCGCGACGATGCGGATCGCCGTCGAGCACCTGGCGGGCCTCGGGCACACCCGGATCGGCTACATCGGCGCGGTCCCCCAGAACGTCGCCCACATCCAGACCCCGCAGGACCGCCTCGACGCGTTCCGCGAGGCCGTGGCCGCCCGCGGGCTGGTCTGCGAGGACGGGTGGGTCCTCGGCTCCGACTGGACCGCCGAGGCCGCCGCCCGCGACAGCCTCACCCTGCTCTCCGGCTCGAACCGCCCCACGGCGATCGTCGCGGCGTCCGACGAGATGGCGATCGGGGTGCGCGAGAGCGCCCGCCACCTCGGCCTGGGGGTCCCCGAGGACCTGTCGATCATCGGCGTCGACGACTACGTGCTCTCCGGCGTGCTCGGCCTGACGACGGTGCGCCAGGACGTGGCCGGCCAGGGGCACCGGGCCGCCGAGATGCTCCTCGCGACCCTCCTCGACGGCGTCACGAGCATCGGCGAGGTCCTCATGCCGACCGAGCTCGTCGTGCGCGACTCGACCGGCCCGGTCCCCGTCGGCGCCTGACGCCCGGCGTCAGTTCTTCGTCGAGTCCTCGCTCGAGAGGTCCTCGGGGTCACGCAGGTAGGTCTTCTTGCCGGACAGGGCCCGGTTCGCGATCCACGTGATCGCCCACAGGACGACGCCGATGGCCAGCAGCCAGCCCGCGATCGTGTACTGGATCGGGTCGCGGCCGGTGACCGGCAGCACGAAGAAGAAGCACGCCAGCGCCCCGATGACCGGCAGCACCGTCGGGGTCACGAAGTGCTTGCGGTCGATGGGGTCGCGGCGCAGCACGAGGACGGCGATGTTGACCACCGTGAACACGGCGAGCAGCAGCAGGGCCGTCGTGCCGCCGAGCGCGGGCACGACGTCGCTGTCGCTCGTGCTCACGAAGGAGATGAGGCCGACGGCGAGGGCGGTGGTGAACACGATGGCCACCCACGGCGTCCGCCGACCGCGGTGGACCCGGCCGAGCACGGAGGGCAGCACCTCCTGACGCGCCATGCCGTAGATGAGCCGGCTGGCCATGAGCATGTTGATGAGCGCCGAGTTGGCCACCGCGAACATCGCGATGAAGGGGAACACGCTGTCGACCGGGAAGTCGGGCATGCCCGCGGAGACGACCTTGGTGAGCGGCGTGTCGCCCTCACCGAGCTCGCCGACGGGGACCAGGGCGACCGAGACGATCGCGACGAGCACGTAGATGACGCCGGTGATCCCGATGCCCGTGAGCATCATCTTCGGGAAGTTGCGCACCGGGTCGTGCGTCTCCTCGGCCATGTTCACCGCGTCCTCGAACCCGACCATCGCGAAGAACGCCAGCGAGGTGGCGGCCGTGATCGCGAGGAAGACGCTCTTGTCGCCGGAGGTGTCGAACACGGTGACCCGGGAGAAGTCGGCCTTTCCACCGGATGCCGCGTAGACGCCGATGAGGATGACGAGCAGCAGTCCCGAGAGCTCGACCGTGGTCAGCACGACGTTGGCCTTGACGCTCTCGCTGACCCCGCGGAAGTTGACCGCGGCGACGAGGAGCATGAACCCCAGCGCGATACCCAGCACCAGGGACGTGTTCTCGCCGTCGAGCCCGAAGCCGTCGGCGAGGTTGGACGCGAACGCGTTCGACGCGGTCGACGCGGAGGTCACACCGGAGCACATCACGGTGAACGCCACGATGAAGGTCAGGAAGTGGATGCCGAACGCCTTGTGCGTGTAGAGCGCGGCGCCGGCGGCCTTCGGGTACTTCGTCACGAGCTCGAGGTAGCTGAACGCGGTGACGAGGGCGATGGCGAAGGCGACGATGAACGGCGCCCACGCGGCACCCCCGACCTCGCTCGCGACCCGCCCGGTGAGGGAGTAGACACCGGTGCCGAGGATGTCACCGACGATGAAGAGCAGCAGCAGCTTGGGGCCGATGGCCCGCTTGAGCTCGGTGCGCTCCTCGCCCGCGACGGGCTCGTTCCCCTGGTCGACCGTCGTGCTCATCGTGCCCTCCTCCGCGGCGCCGTGGCGCCCGCCTGGACTGCGTCGTGGCCTCACTGTGTCCGAGGTCGGGCGTGACGGCAACCACAGGCCACGGCGTGGCGCCGCAGGTCAGGCGTCGATGCGCTCGCGGTCGAGGGCTCCCGCCGAGTCGATGATGAAGTCCTTGCGGGGTCCGACGTCGCCGCCCATCAGCAGCTCGAACACCGCGGTGGCCGACTCGAGGTGGGCCGCGGTGACCTTGCGCAGGGTGCGGTGGGCGGGGTCCATCGTCGTCTCGGCCAGCTGGTCGGCATCCATCTCGCCCAGGCCCTTGTAGCGCTGGATCGGCTTGACGCTCCTTCCCCGCTTGGTCAGGTTCGCCATGGTCCGGCGCATCTCGGCCTCGGAGTAGGTGTAGATCACCTCGTTGGCCTTCGACCCCGGGTTGACGACCTCGATCCGGTGCAGCGGCGGGACCGCGGCGTAGACCCGGCCGGCCTCGACGAGCGGGCGCATGTAGCGGAAGAACAGGGTGAGCAGCAGCGTGCGGATGTGGGCGCCGTCGACATCGGCGTCGGTCATGATGATGACCTTGCCGTAGCGGGCGGCGTCGAGGTCGAAGGTGCGACCGGACCCGGCGCCGATGACCTGGATGATCGCGGCGCACTCGGCGTTGCCGAGCATGTCGGTGACCGAGGCCTTCTGGACGTTGAGGATCTTGCCGCGGATCGGCAGCAGGGCCTGGTGGTCGCTGCTGCGGGCGAGCTTCGCGGTGCCGAGCGCGCTGTCGCCCTCGACGATGAACAGCTCGGTGCGCTCGACGTCGGTGCTGCGGCAGTCGGCCAGCTTGGCCGGCAGCGACGAGGACTCGAGGGCCGTCTTGCGGCGCTGGGTCTCCTTGTGCAGGCGCGCGCTGATCCGCGACTTCATCTCCGCCGTGACCTTCTCGAGCAGCGTGGCCGCGTGCTGCTTCTCGGGTCGCTTGGTCGAGGTGAGGACGGCCGTCAGCTCCTTCTCGACGACCTTGGCGACGATGGCCCGCACCGCGTTGGTGCCGAGGACCTCCTTGGTCTGTCCCTCGAACTGCGGCTCGGCGAGACGGACGGTGACGACGGCGGTGAGCCCGGCCAGGACGTCGTCCTTCTCGACCTTGTCGGAGCCGACCTTGAGCCGGCGGGCGTTGAGCTCGAGCTGGCGTCGGAACACCTTGAGCAGGGCCTGGTCGAACCCGGCCAGGTGGGTGCCGCCCTTGGGGGTGGCGATGATGTTGACGAACGAGGACACCCGGGTCTCGTACCCGGTGCCCCAGCGCACGGCGACGTCGACGCCGCACTCGCGCTCGACCTCGGTGGGCGTCATGTGGCCCTTGCCGTCGAGGACCGGCACGGTCTCGGTGAAGGTGCCGCTGCCCTGGAGGCGCCACACGCCGGTGACCTCGGGGTCGGGGGCGAGGTACTCGGTGAACTCGGAGATGCCGCCGTCGTGGAGGAAGACCTCCTCGACCGCCTCCTCGCCCCGCTCGTCGCGCACGACGATCGTCAGGCCCGGGACGAGGAAGGAGGTCTGGCGGGCGCGGGCCAGGAGGCCCTCGACGTCGAAGCCGGCGTCCCTGAGGAAGATCTGCGTGTCGGACCAGTAGCGCACCCGGGTCCCGGTGACCCCGCGGCGGGTCGTGCCGATGACCTCGAGGACGCTCTGGTCGACGTACGGGGTGAACTCGTGCTCGGGGTCCTTGGTGCCCCTGGCGCCGGCGACGTCGGAGAAGGTGCCCGGCTCGCCGCGCCGGAAGCTCATCGCGTAGGTCTTGCCCCCGCGGTCGACCTCGACGTCGAGGCGGGAGGAGAGCGCGTTGACGACCGACGCGCCGACGCCGTGGAGGCCACCCGAGGCGGTGTAGGACCCGCCGCCGAACTTCCCGCCGGCGTGCAGGCGCGTGTAGACGAGCTCGACGCCGGTGAGGCCGGTGCGAGGCTCGATGTCGACGGGCACGCCGCGGCCGTTGTCGCGGACCTCGACCGACCCGTCGCGGTGGAGGGTGACCTCGACCCGGTCGCAGTGCCCACCGAGGGCCTCGTCGACGGAGTTGTCGATGATCTCCCAGAGGCAGTGCATGAGGCCGCGGGAGTCGGTGGAGCCGATGTACATGCCGGGACGCTTGCGCACGGCCTCGAGGCCCTCGAGGACCTGGAGGTGGTGGGCGGTGTACTCGGACGCGGACTTGCTCGTCGCGGTCTTCTTGGCAGCGGTCGCAGGCACGTGAGGCAGGGTAGTCGCCGCCCCCGACGGCCCCACGCAGGCTCACCGGGCCGCAGGGACCACTCACCCACCACGGGGGTGCGGGCGGGATCGGCCGTCCGGCCCACCCGGCTCCACCGGGTGGGGCGCGGGGGTCCACCGGAAGGTCACGATCTCGACATGGGCGTGTCTCGGCACACACCACCTGCACAGCGGGAAGAGGACGGCGTGGTTGACTGTTGCAACGTCTCCGATCCACCTGGGTCGGGCGCACCGAACCACCTGCATCACCCCCGAGCGAGCCGAGGAGGCCGACGTGAACGCCGCACTGGCACCCGCCCTGACCGCCGCGGAGCGCTGTGACCGCTGTGGAGCCCAGGCGTACGTCCGCGCCACCCTCCACGCCGGCGGCGAGCTGCTCTTCTGCGCCCACCACGGTCGCGAGCACATCCCCGCCCTCGTCGGCCTCGCCGACATCCTCGACGAGAGCGAGCGCCTCCTCGAGCCGAGCTCCGCGGGCGACAACGCCTGAGGGTGGACGCGATCGCCGACGACGTCCGCCTCGTCGTCCCGCCGCTGCTCGTCGTCGTCGGACTCCTCGGCATCGTCATCCCGGTCCTACCGGGGCTCCTCCTCGTCCTCGGCGGGGTCCTGCTCTGGGCCGGCCTGACCGGGACCGGCCTCGCCTGGGCGATCTTCGCGGCCTGCGTCGTCGTCGCGGTCGTCGGCTACACCCTCCAGTACCTCCTGCCGGGCCGCCGGATGAAGGAGCGCGGCGTCGGCACCTCGACCCTCGCCCTCGCCGTGGTGGCGGGGATCGTCGGGTTCTTCGTCGTCCCGGTCGTCGGCGCGATCCTCTTCTTCGTCCTCACGATCTTCCTCGTCGAGAACGCCCGCAGCCGTGACCGCTCGGTGGCGTGGACCCGGACCAAGCACGCGATGGCCGCGGTGGCGCAGAGCATCGGCATCGAGCTCGTCGCCGGCCTGACCATCGCCGCCCTCTACGTCATCGGCCTCATCGCCACCTGACACCCCGCACGCCGGAGCCCGTACCCCGGGTGACCAATAGGTCGATGTGGGTACGGCCGGCGGTGTACCTGACGTGACCTATTGGTCGATGGGGGTACGGCCGGCGGTGTACCCGACGTGACCTATCGGTCGATGGGGGTACGGAGCGCCTCACCAGTTGTTCTGGCGCTTCTCCCACCGCTCGTCGAGCTTGTCCATGAACGACTTCTGGCCCCCCTTGCGGCGGGCGGCGCCCTTGGGGGCAGGACCGGCCGTGCCGTCGGGACGAACGACGCCGAGCGCGGCCCGGCGGGGCGGGGTGGCGGCGAAGACGGCGGAGGCGACCATCACGGCGAACCCGATCGCGCCGACCCACATCGTCGTGTTGACCCCGACGAGGACGAGGCCCAGACCTGCGAGGACGCCGATCCCACCCAGGACCCAGCGGCGTCGCTGGACCGAGGCCAAGGTGCTGCCCTGCATCTGCGAGGCGAACTTGGGGTCCTCGGCAGCGAGCGCATGCTCCATCTGCTCGAGCATCTTCTGCTCGTGGTCTGAGAGCGGCACGGAACCTCCCGCGGTCGGCCCGGAACCGTCCGGCGGACGGCTCCGTGGTGGTGCTGAACCCTCAGGATAAATCCCCACGTCGCCCTGTGGAAGCCGATGTGTCACGTTGGACGAGACTCGCCGGTCGCACGGCCCCGGATCCGAAGCGCGAGCGGGCCCGGTCGACGGCCCGGTCGGCGTCGCGCCACCCGTGTTCGGGCTCGCCGATGACCCCCTGGATGGGGGCCTCGGCGACGTCGACGAGTCCCGTCATCCGGACACCGACGAGGCGGATGCGGGCCCGCTGGAGCCCGAGGGCGTCGAAGAGCGAGACCGCGGCGGTGTGGATCGCCCGCCCGCTGTCGGTGGGCTCGCGCAGGGTCCGGGCCCGGGTGATCGTCGTGAAGTCGCTGAAGCGCACCTTGAGGGTGACCGTCTTGCCGGTGAGGCCGGCGGCGCGCATCCGGGCGGCGGTGCGCTCGCTGAGACCGAGCAGGCGGCGGTGGATCTCGCGGGCGTCGTCGATGTCGGCCTCGAAGGTCTCGTCGCTGCCGACGCTCTTCTCGCGCTGCTCCCGCTCCACGCCGCGCGGGTCGCGGCCCCACGACAGCTCGTGGAGGTGGCGTCCGGTGGCGTCGCCGAGACCGCGCACGAGGGTGTCGAGCGGGGTGTGGGCGATGTCGGCGACCGTGCGCAGGCCCAGGCGGAGCAGGGCCTCCTCGGTGCGGTCGCCGACTCCCCAGAGGGCTCCGACGGGCAGCTGCTGGACGAAGGGGACGACCTCGTCGCGCGGGACGACGACCATCCCGTCGGGCTTGGCCAGGCCCGAGGCGAGCTTGGCGACGAACTTCGTGGGGGCCACGCCGACCGAGCAGGTGATGCCCTGCTCGTCGTGGACGGTGTCGCGGACCTGCTGACCGATCGTCGCCGGGCTGCCGAGCCGCCGGATCGCGCCGGAGACGTCGAGGAAGGCCTCGTCGAGGGAGAGCGGCTCGACGACCGGGGTCACGGCGCGGAAGACCTCCATGACCGCCGCGGAGATCGTGGCGTACAGGCCGTGCTCGGGCGGGAGCACCGTGGCCTGGGGGCACAGACGGCGGGCCCGGGCCATCGGCATCGCGGAGGCGACCCCGAAGCGGCGGGCCTCGTAGGTGGCCGAGAGCACGACGCCCCGGTTGCCACCGCCGATGATGACGGGCGTCCCGACGAGCTCGGGGTGGCGCAGCAGGGTCGCCGACGCGTAGAAGGCGTCCATGTCGACGTGGAGGATCGTGCAGCCGGTGTCGTCGGGCGGCTCGCTGGAGGCCCGGTCCGGGAGGGCGAACTGGCGTCGGCTCATCGGTGGACCCCCCGGGGGTCAGTCCCGGGTCGCGAGGACGTGCCGGACGCTGCCGAGCGCCCCGAGGGCGGCGTGGCGGGGGTCGCGGCTCGCGACGTCCTCGAGGGAGAGCAGGGCGGCGCGGTCGGCCTCGGAGTCGACGAGGGCCGAGGGGACGAGGTCGCTGAAGATCCGCACGCCGTGGCTGTCGACGGGGGTGAGGCCGTGGGCGCGCAGGAGCTGGAGGACGCCGTCCTCGTCGTAGCGGCGCGGGGCGGGGTCGTCGTCGCCCCAGCGGCCGTCGGGGCGCTCGAGGATGGCCTGGGCGCGGGTGAACTCGCCGGCGAGGGCGCGGGCCAGCGCGGCCGGGAGCCGCTGGGCGACGACGAGGCTGAAGGTGCCGCCGGGGGCGAGGACCGCGGCGAGGTTGGCGACGGCGGTGTCGGGGTCGTCGACGACCTCGAGGGTGCCGTGGAGGCAGACGAGGTCGTAGGAGGCACGCGTGCCGTCGGGACCGGGGTGGGCCACGGTGTCGGTGTCGCCCTGGACCGGGTGGACCCGCGCGGAGGTGCCCGTCTCGGCGGCCCGTCGGCGCAGCGAGGCGAGGGCGTCGGGGCTGGGGTCGACGACGGTGACGTCGTGGCCCGCGACCGCGAGCGGGACGGCCGTGCCACCGGTGCCGCCGCCGACGTCGAGCACCCGCAGCGGCCGGCCGAGCTCGGCGCTGCGGCGCGTCGCCACGGCGTCGAGGGCCGCCTGGACCGCGACGGTGCGCAGCCCCGGCTGGGCCCCGGCGCGGCGGGGTCGGCCACGGTCGTCGGCCACGGATCGGCTCCCTCGAACGGTCGGTGGGGTGTCGTGGCCACCCTAGTGTCCGGAGCTGCCCGGGCTCGCGTGCCACAGCTTGCGCGAGGGCAGCGCCGGGGACGAGGCCGCCGCGGGCACGACGGGGACGCCACGGCCGGAGCGGGGGTCGGCCCCGGGCGGCTTGATGTCGGCGTACGGCGACTGCCTGAACCCCGAGGCGTGGACGAGGACCCGGCGCCCGGTGCGCACGTCGGAGGCGCGGGCCGCCTCCTCGGCGGCCTCGGCACGGGCCACGGCGTCGGCCTCCCCCGCCGCGATCGCCGCACGCACCGCCGGGAGCCCGCCGAGCTGCCACGCGTCCCACAGCGCCGCGAGCTCCCAGGCGCCGGTGGCCCGGATGGAGACGCCGCGGTCGCCGGTGCGGCGCAGCACCCCGCGGACGAGGAGCAGCCACGAGTGGAAGACGACCCCCGCGTAGGGGCCCTGGACGTCCTCGAAGAAGGTGCAGTCGGAGGGGCCGGTGCCGTCGTCGAGGGTGAGGAAGACGACCCGGCGCCCCGAGCGCACCGGCGGCGTCTGGGTGGCGACCTTGACCCCCGAGACCCACACCTCGCTGCGGCTGCGGGTGCCGACGAGCTCGCGGCTGCGGGTGACCCCGAGCGCCCGCAGGAGCGGGTCGTAGAACTCGACGACGTGGGCCGAGACGTCGAGGCCGAGGACGTCGAGCTCGGCACGGACCCGCTCGGGACCGGTCATCTCGGGCAGCCCCGCCCCCGCGACGAGCCGTGGCCGGTCGCCGAGGTCGAGGGTGAGCTGGGTGGGCTGCCGGTCGGCGGGGACGACGACCCGGGCGGCCTGCGACTGGGCCGCGGCGCGGTCGCGGACGTCGAGGCCCGCGGCCTCGAGCTCGCGCGGCCGGCTCACCGGGACCGCCCGGCGCCGGCTCGTGCGCGGCGGCGCCCCGCCCGAGCGCTCCCACCGCTCGAGCTCGGCGACGTGGAGGAGCAGGTCGCGGCGGGTGACCCGGCCACGCCGCCCGAGCCCGCTGCCGACCGTCCCGTGGAGGGCGTCGAAGGCCCCGGCGAGGACGAGCCGCTCGACGACCGGCCGGCTGACCCGGGCCCGGGCCCAGAAGTCGCCGAGGTCGGTGTAGGGCTGCCCGGCGACGACCCGGGCGACCTCGGCCTCGCTGATCCCCTTGACGTCGGCGAGCGAGAGCCGGATGCCGAACGGTTGGCGGGTGCGCCGCCAGGCCGGGAGCGCGGCGTCGGCGCGGTCGGTGGCGGCGTCGTCGGCGTCGTCGGCGGCCGATCCCGCGGGAGGGTCGACGTCGTCGGGGACCGGGGCGACCTCGTCGACCCGCTCGACCCGGTAGGTGTCACCGCAGGCGTTGACGTCGAGCCCGAGGACGGGGATCCCGAAGCTGCGCGCGTCGTCGAGCAGCAGCCGCTTGGGGTACATGCCGGGGTCGTGGGTGAGGATGCCGGAGAGGAAGGCCGCCGGGTGGTGGGTCTTCAGCCACGCCGAGTGGAAGGTCGGCAGGGCGAAGGCCGCCGCGTGCGCCTTGCAGAACCCGAAGCTCGCGAAGGACTTGAGGACCTCCCAGATGCGGTCACGGTCGGCGGCGGTGTAGCCGCGTGCCGTCGCCGCAGGGCGCCACCACGCCTCGACCTCCTCCTGGCCCTTCGGGGTGCCCATGCTGCGGCGCACCTCGTCGGCCTGGGCGAGGGTGACCCCCGTGGTCTCGGCGACGATGAGCAGCACCTGCTCGTGGAAGACGACGACGCCCTCGGTCTCCTCGAGCGCGGGGATGAGGCTCGGGTGGAGGAAGCGCTTCTCGCGCCAGCCGTGCCGGCTCTCGAGGAACGGCGTGATCATGTCGGACTTCACCGGACCGGGCCGGAAGAGCGAGATGTCGACGATGAGGTCGTCGAAGCGGCTCGGGCCGAGCTTGCCGACGAGCTCGCGCTGGCCGGGGCTCTCGATCTGGAACATCCCGAGGGTGCGGGTGGTGCGGATCAGCTCGTAGGTGGCCTCGTCGTCGTGGGCGACCTGCTCCTCGTCGTCGAGGTCGACCTCCTCCCCCGTGACGCGCGCGACCTCGGCGACCGCGTGCGCCATCGCCGACTGCATCCGGATGCCGAGGACGTCGAGCTTGAGGAAGCCCAGGGTCTCGACGTCGTCCTTGTCGAACTGGGTCATCGGGAAGCCGAGCCAGCTCGCCTCGACGGGGGTGCGGTCGAGGAGGCCGGCGTTGGACAGCACGACCCCGCACGGGTGCAGCGCGATGTGGCGGGGCAGGCCGTCGAGGCCCTCGACGAGGTCGAAGAAGGTCGCCAGCCGCGGGCTGTCGAGGCCGCGGCTGCGCAGCTCGGGGAGGTCGGCGATGGCGTTGCGCGCGTCGCGGGCCCGGATGTGCGGGAACGCCTTGGCGATCTCGTCGACCTCGCCGGGGGGCATCCCGAGGGCGGCGCCGACGTCGCGCACGGCGTGACGGACCTTGTAGGTGTCCATCATCGACACGCAGGTGACCCGCTCGCCGCCGAACCGGTCGAGGACCGCCTCGTAGATCTCGGTGCGCCGGGCCGACTCGACGTCGACGTCGATGTCGGGCAGCTCGGCGCGCAGCGGTGAGCAGAACCGCTCCATGAGGAGGCGGTGCCGGATGGGGTCGACGCCGCTGATGCCGAGGAGGTGGTTGACGAGGCTGCCGGCGCCCGAGCCACGGGCCGCGACCCGCACCCCGCGGGCCCGGATGAGGTCGGTGACCTCGGCGACGGTGAGGAAGTACGTGGGGTAGCCGAGCGCCCGGACGACCTCGAGCTCGTCGTCGAGACGCTGCTCGACGACCCGCAGCCCGGCCTCGTCGACCCCGGGGTACCGCGTCCCGACCGCGGCCCGGCAGCGCTCGGCGAGCACCTGCATCGGGTCGGTGCCGGCGGGGATGCCGAGGATCTCGGCCTCGGGCAGGTGCACGGCGCCGATGCCGAGGTCGTGGCGCTCGTCCTGGGTGCACTCCTCGGCGAGGAGGGCCGTCATCGCGAGGAGGCGGTCGGCGCGGGCCCGGTCGCCGGAGGTGACCTCGAGGGCGGCGGCGTGCATCGCCGCGGTGCTCGCGAGGTGGCCGGCGTCGGTGACCCGGTCGAGGTGGCGGGAGTCGAGGACGACGAGCCGGCGCGAGGCGTCGAGGACGTCGACGGTGCGGACCTGCTCGGGCTCGGCGTGCCGGACCGCCGCGGTGAGGACCGCCGGCACCCCTGCCGCGTCGGCGAGGCCGAGCAGCCGGGCCGCGTGGGAGCGACAACCCGGGGTGCCCTCGGGACCGCCGTGGAGGACGACCTCGAGGGCGAGGCCGTCGCGCGGGAGGAGGGCACGCCACCCGGCGAGGAGGTGGCGGGCGCGCTCGGCGCGGCCGGCGAGGACGGCACGGCCGACGTCGGAGTCGGGGCCGAGGAGGACGAGGAGCCGGCTCGGGCCGGCTCCGTCGTCGGCGGGGCGGGCCCAGGTGCGCAGCAGCTCGGGGGTGGTGACGGGGACGCCGCGCTCGCCGCGCAGGTGGGTGGCGGTGGTGAGGCGGCACAGGGCGGCCCAGCCGGCCCCCGGGGCGGCGCCGCCCCGCCGGCCGCGGGCCAGGACGGTGACCCGAGGACGGCGGGGGTCGACGATGGCGCCGCCGCGCACCGGGGAGCGACCGCGCGCGGCCCCGCCCCCGGCGGAGCGGTCGCCCTCGGGGAGCCGGAGCGGCTCGACGGCGAGGTCGACCCCGAGGACCGCGGCGATCCCCGCCCGGGTGCAGGCCGTCGCGAAGCGGACCGCCCCGTAGAGGCCGTCGCGGTCGGTGAGGGCGAGGGCCGGCTGGCCGTGCGCGGCGGCCCGATCGACGAGGTCGCCGGGCATCGAGGCGCCGTAGCGCATCGAGAACCCCGAGGCGACGTGGAGGTGGGTGAAGCCGTCCACGGTGGGTGTCCTCCCCCGCCCTCAGGCCGAGCGGACGGGGACGAGCCGGTGGGTCTGCGGTGCCGTGGGCACCCCGAGGCGGCGGGCGGCGAGGTCGAGGAAGGTCTCGGCGTCGCGCAGGAGGTCGTCGGCCTCGCGGGCGCCGACCCGCAGGACCCCGGACTCGAGGAGGGACTGGCGCTCGGTGGCGGCGGCGAACCGCTGCGCCCACTCGACGAGCTCGGGGGCGACGCCGACGACGAGCGACCACACGTCGTGCGGGCCCTCGCCGGGCAGCCGGGGACCGCGGCGGCCGGACCCGGCGGCGACGAGGGCGGCCCCGGCGCGCAGGGCGGCGAGGGCGGCGTCGGCGTGCCGGGTGGAGGCGGCCGGGGCGGCGCAGGCGGTGGCGAGCGCCTCGCGGGAGCGGTCGAGGAGGTCGAGGGTGGTCGTGGCGTGGCTCATGGGGATCTCTCGTTGCTCAGTCGTGGGCTCGCAGGAGGAGCCAGTGGTCGTCGTCGCGGCCGAGGTCGAAGACCCCGACGGCGCCGGACGGCGGGACCGCCTCGACCCGCCACACCTGCCGCTGCGGGCTCGGCGGCGGCCCCAGGGGGTCGTCACCGACCTCGCGCCACCAGGCCCGCCGCTCCTGCCACGAGGCGAGGACGACGCACACCGTGTAGCGGCGGCCCCGCCACACGAAGTCGCGCGGGCCGTCGGTCCCGGCCGAGGGGTGCTCGCCCCGGACGACGACGGGGTCGTGGTGACGACGAGCCACGGTGACCTCCGGAGGGCAGGACGGATCCGCCGACAGGCCGCTGGAGGAGGCCGCCGGCTCGGCGGACCCGAGGCGGATGTCGAACACCTGTTCGACTTCCTCCACTGTAGACCGCTCCCCCGACACCGCGTCAAGCCCGTCCGGGGACTCGCCGGACGACACGCCGAACCGTCACGGGACCCGCCCGGCGACGCTCCCCCTGCGCGTCGCGTGGACCTCCCCGCGGCGCCCCGTCGACCCTCACTACGCTGCCGCCATGGATCCGGAGCCGGGCGACCCGGTCGCCGCGCGCGACCTCAGCGGGCACCCCGGCGTGCGCGCCGTCCTCGACACCCTGGCCCTGCACCACGTCGTCCCCGAGATCCGGCACCTGCCCGATGCCGTGCGCACCGCCAGGGCCGCTGCCGACGCCCTCGGCATCACCCCCGCCGAGATCGCCAACAGCCTCGTCTTCGTCGCCACCGACCACGAGGGCGCGACCCGGCCCTTCCTCGTCCTCGCCTCGGGCGGCCACCGGGTCGACACCGCCAAGGTCGCGGCCCTCGCCGGCCTCGCGTCCCTCGACCAGGCCGACCCCGCGTTCGTCCGCGAGCACACCGGGTTCGCCATCGGCGGTGTCGCACCGGTCGGGCACCCGCAGCACATCGACACCGTCGTCGACGTCACCCTCGGGCGCTACGCGACGGTGTGGGCCGCGGCCGGCCACAGCCACTCGGTGTTCGCGACGAGCTACGACGAGCTGATCCGGATCACCGGCGGCCACCCGATGGACGTCGCCTGACGGTCAGCCCCCTGCGGTGGGGGCCGGCTCCTCGGCGACGAGGGTCGCGTACCAGGCGTCGAACGCGGGGCCCTGCTCGCCGCTCCACGCGGTCGCCGGGGCCCGGGCGAGGAAGTGGCCGAGCGCCGCCCGGGCCCCGTCGGGCCCGAGCCGCGTCATCAGGGTCGCGAGCTCGGTCCGGTGCGTCCCGACGAGGAGCGAGAGCCGGGCCTGGTCGGTGAGGTGGCGCAGGGCCTCGGCGCCGGGGTCGTGCGCGTCGAGGTGCTCGACGGCGCGGGTCGTGTAGTCGAGCAGGGCCGCCTCGCGACGGGCGGTGCTGCCGTCGTCGGGGCGCCTCGCTGGTGCGGCGGGAGCCGCGCCGGCCGGGGACGGCGGGTCGGCGAGGGTGACACCGGCCGCCCGGGCGCCGTCGACGACCTCGTGGAGGTCGCCGAGCACGCCGCGCAGGCCCTCGGCCCGAAGCGAGGCGATCGAGTGCGGCACCGCCTCGAAGAGCACGGCGCGCACGTTCGGCAGCCGCGGCAGGACGCCACGGGCGATCTCGAGCACCTCCGGCGCCACCGGCCCCACGTGGGAGTCGAGGTAGACCTCGCCGAGGGAGTCGCCCCCGGCGACGTGGACCTCGCGGACCCGGTCGAGCGGGATCGTCGCGAGGAAGTCCTCGACGCGCTGCCGTCCGTTGAGCTCGTTGGCCCAGATGTTGTGGAGGTCCAGGAGGATGCCGCAGTCGGCGCCCAGCGCGACCGCCGCGACGTACTCGCCGTCGGTGAGGTCGCCCGGGGTGGCCCGCACGTAGCTCGTCGGCGTCTCGACGAGGAAGGGCCGGTCGAAGCGGTCCTGGTAGCGCCCGACGTGCCCGACCGCGGCGGCGGCCGACTCGGGCGTCGGGACGGGAGGCAGGAGGTAGCCGGCGTACCGCTGCGACCCCGGCGCGCCCACCCGGTTGAAGGAGAGGTGCTCGCTCCAGTGCGAGGCCTCGACCTCGCGGGCCGAGAGCGCCGCCGCCGCCACGCCGTCGGGGTCCGGTGGGCAGGTCCCGCCCACCGGGTACCCGACGCCGTGGCTGAGCAGCGGTCGCTGCGTCGAGCGCAGCCACCGGAGGGCGTCCTTCGCGATCCGGCGGCCTCGCCCGTCGTTGCCGTCCCACAACGTCTGCGGCTCGACCTCGAGCACGTCGACGAGGTCCTCGACGTCGTGCCACAGGAGGTCGACCCCGCCGGTGACGATGAGCCCGACACCGAGCTCGAGGTGGGACGGCGCTGTCGTCACGTCAGCCGCCGAAGCCGATCGCGCGCTCGTGGATCGGGGTGGCCTCGAGCTTGTCGTTGATGAAGAACTGCTCGAACTGGAGCCAGTCGAGCTGGAGGCCCGAGGTGCAGCCGCCGTGACCGGCACGGTCGAGGATGCTGGCGAGGGCCCGCTGGAACTTGTCGAGGTCGTACATCACCTCGCGCGAGGCGTAGATCTGCGTCGCACGCGGCGGCAGCGGCTGGGGGTTGAGGTCGGACGGCATGGGAGGTTCCTCTCGTCATGGATGACGGCACCCGGGTGGGTGTCACCGGTGAGGAGCACCGATCACCGGGGGCTGATACGGACGGGCCTCCGGGCGAGAGCAGGGGACCACCGAGGTCCTCGGACGCTCTGAGTACCCGTACGGATGTGCCGGGCCCCTCCTTCCCGGGAGGCTCGAGGTCGCCGCGCCGGTCGCGGGAATGGGCGCTGAGGGGGGTCCGTACCCGAGACCGGCGCGGTGCCTCAGCCGGTGCCTCGTCCCCGTGCCGCGTCCCGGTGGCGCCCCGTCCGTGGACCTGCACACAACCTCCACATGTCCCACACCAGCCGTTCCCGTGCCCACTTGTAGCGTCCGAGCACCGAACCGGGACCCAAGAGGGGGAACACGTGATCAGCGTCCGAGCACTCACCAAGGAACACGGCAGCGTCCGTGCCGTCGACGACCTCAGCTTCGACGCGCGGCCGGGGACGGTCACCGGCTTCCTCGGGCCGAACGGCGCCGGGAAGTCGACGACGATGCGCGTCGTCATGGGCCTGGACCGGGCGACCTCCGGCGAGGCGCTCGTCAACGGGCGCGCCTACGCCGGGCTGACCGCACCGCTGCGCGAGGTCGGTGCCCTCCTCGACGCGGGCGCGATGCACCCGGGCCGCACCGGTCGTTCGCACCTGCGGATCGCCGCCCGCAGCAACGGGATCCCCACGTCGAGGGTCGACGAGGTCGTCGAGCAGGTCGGTCTCGACGGCGCCTCGCGGCGACGCATCAAGACCTACTCGCTCGGGATGCGCCAGCGGCTCGGCATCGCCGCCGCACTCGTCGGCGACCCGGGGGTGCTGCTCTTCGACGAGCCGGTCAACGGTCTCGACCTCGACGGCGTGCGCTGGGTCCGCTCCCTCTTCCGCGGCTTCGCCGACGAGGGCCGCACCGTCCTCGTCTCGAGCCACCTGATGAGCGAGATGCAGCTCATCGCCGACCGCGTCGTCATCATCGGCAGGGGCCGGCTCATCGCCGACTCCACCGTCGACGAGGTGCTGGGCGGCCTCGGCGGCCAGCGCGTCCGCGTGCGGACCCCGGATGCCGACCTGCTCGCCGACGCCCTCGGCCGGCTCGCCGCCACGGTCGAGCGCACCGGTGCCGAGGAGCTCGAGGTCGACGGGCTGCCCGCCGCCGAGGTCGGGGCCGAGGCGCACCGGGTCGGCGCCGTCCTCCACCGCCTGACCGAGGTCGAGCAGTCGCTCGAGCAGGCCTACCTCGGCCTCACCGAGGACAGCGTCGAGCACCACGGGCACGCCCCCGACCGGGTCGGAGCCGCGGCCGAGGGCGGTGCCCGATGAGCGCCCGGGCATCGGCCACCCCCTCCGCCCCGACGTCCGTCGGTGTGCCACAGGCGTTCCTGCGCACCAGCCGGGCCGAGTGGAGCCGGCTGTGGACGGTGCGGTCCACGTGGTGGTTCGCCCTCGCGACCGCGGGAGCCGGACTCGGCATCGGTCTCCTGCTCGGCCTCGACGCCGCCGGCAAGCCCGAGGCGAACCTCCCCGCGGAGGGCTCCTTCGCCGGTGGCCGCTTCGCCGGGATGTTCGTCCTCTTCGGGCTCCTCGCGACGGCCGTCGTCGCGACGACCGGTGACCACGCGTCCGGCGGGATCGTCCCCTCGCTGCAGTGGACGCCACGGCGCGGGGTCCTGCTCGCCGCCCGCACCGCCGTCGTCACGGCGACGGTCACCCTGTACGGGCTCCTCGTCGTCACCGCGGCGGGCCTCCTCGTGCGGGTGCTCGTCCCGGCGTTCGGCCTCCCCGCCGACGGCACGCTCGCGGTCCTCGGTGACGTCTCCTACGGCTACGTCACCTGCATCCTCATGGCCGTCGGGCTCGGCCTGCTGCTGCGCAGCACACCAGGGGGTCTCGTCACCGTCATCGCCCTGGTCATCGTCGTCCCGCTCATCTTCGGGAACCTGCCCTTCGAGCCCGCCCAGCGGATCGCGGAGTACGTGCCGGGGACGAGCGTCGTCACCCTCGTCGTCAACGAGGGCAACGAGGTGATCAGCGACGACCGGGCCCGGCTCACCCTCGCGGCGTGGGCGCTCGGCTCGATGCTCCTGGGGTCGGTGCGCCTCCTGCGCTCCGACGCCGGCCGGTAGAGGGGGCGGCGGCGGCGCTCAGAGACCGAGGTTGTCGAACACCTCGAGCGTCGCCGTCGACCGGTTCATCGTGATGAAGTGGATCCCCGGTGCACCCTCGTCGAGCATCCGGCGACCGATCTCGGTCGCGACCTGGACCCCGACCGAGCGCACCGCCGCCGGGTCGTCCTTCACGGCCTCCAGCCGGCCCACGACGGCCGGGGGCAGCGGGGTGCCCATGAGCTCGGACATCCGCTGGATCTGCCGGAAGTTCGTCACGGGCATCAGGCCCGGCGTGATCGGCAGGTCGCGGTGGGCGGCGACCCGGTCGCGCAGCCGCAGGTAGGTGTCGGCGTCGAAGACCATCTGGGTGATCGCGAAGCTCGCCCCGGCGTCGGCCTTGCCGATGAGCACGTCGACGTCGTGGTCGAGGTCGGTGCTGTCGGGATGCACGTCGGGGAACGCCGCGACGCCGATCGTGAAGTCCCCCAGCCCGCTGATCAGCCGCACGAGCTGGTCGGCGTGGTCGAGGCCCTCGGGGTGGGGCGTCCACTCCCCCCGCACGTCGCCGGGCGGGTCACCGCGCAGCGCGAGGATGTTGCGCACCCCCGACGACGCGTACTGGCCGACGACCTGGCGCACCTGGCGCACCGAGGCGCCCACGCACGTGAGGTGGGCCAGGGGGGTCAGCGAGGTCTCGTCGGCGATCCGTCCGGTGACCCGGACGGTGCGGTCCTGGGTCGTGCCACCGGCTCCGTAGGTGACCGAGACGAACGCGGGGCGGACCCGCTCGAGCTGGCGGATCGCGGTCCACAGCGCGGCCTCGGAGTCGTCGTCCTTCGGGGGGAAGAACTCGAAGCTGATCGAGGGCCGGTCCTCCCGCAGGCGGGCCGGGATCGACGCGACGAGGTGCTCGGGACGTCCTCCTCCTCCGTGGTGGGCCATGGCGGTGAGGGTAGTCCAGGCCCGACGCCGTAGGCTCGGGGCACCAGCATCCGACCGCTGCGCGCCGCCCGGGGCGGCCGAGGAGGACCTCCGTGCCGAACCCGCTCGACACCGCCGACCTGCGGCGCCGGGTGCAGGAGTGCCTCGACCACGAGCTGGCCCACCAGGCGCAGGTCGTCGCCGAGCTCGGCCCCGACGTCGAGGACCTCCTGCGGGCCGTCGCCGACCTCCTGAGCGGCGGCAAGCGGCTGCGGGCGGCCTTCCTCTACTGGGGTCACCGGGCCGCCGGGCGACCCGACTCCGAGGCCCTCGTGCGCCTCGCGAGCGCGATGGAGCTCTTCCAGGCGGCGGCGCTCATCCACGACGACGTCATGGACGACTCCGACACCCGCCGCGGCCTTCCCGCCGCGCACCGCGCGATGGCGAGCGCGCACTCCGGGCGCGGGTGGAGCGGCGACCCCGACCGCTTCGGCCTCGCCGGCGCCGTCCTCGCCGGCAACCTCTGCCTCACCTGGGCCGACGAGGTCTACGCCACCTGCGGGCTCGCGCCCGACGACGTCGCCCGCGGGCGGCCGTTCTTCGACCGGATGCGCAGCCAGCTGATGGCCGGGCAGTTCCTCGACGTCGTCGAGTCGATGCGGCCCTGGACCGGTGTCGAGGCCGGCGAGCGGGTCGAGCGGGCCCGCCACGTCATCACCTACAAGAGCGCGAAGTACACCGTCGAGCACCCGCTGCTCATCGGCGCCGCCACCGGCGGGCTCGACGACGCCGGGAGGGCCGCCCTCTCGCGCTACGGCCTCGACCTCGGCCGGGCCTTCCAGCTGCGCGACGACCTGCTCGGCGTCTTCGGCGACCCCGAGGCCACCGGCAAGCCCGCGGGCGACGACCTGCGCGAGGGCAAGCGCACGGTGCTCCTCGCCCACGCCCTCGCCGGGACCGACGACGCCGGGCGGGGGCGCCTCGAGCACCTCGTCGGGCGGGCCGACCTCGACCAGGGTGCCGTCGACGAGCTGCGCGCCGTCATCACGGGGTCGGGGGCGGTCGATCTCCTCGAGGCCGAGATCGCCACCCTCGCCGACTCGGCCCGGACCGCCCTCACCGCGGCGCCGTCGGTCGACGACGAGGCGCGCGGCGTCCTCCTCGGGCTGGTCGACGTCGCCACGGCCCGCTCCGCCTGAGGCGCGGATGGACCCGGGCCCGCACCGTGGGCCTAGAAGGCCTCTTCCATCGCGCGGCGGCGCACCTCGGTCTTGAAACCGGCGTGGATGGCCTCGATGGGGGTGCCCGGTCCCGGGAGGGTCGCGTCGGGGGTGTGCAGCCACCGGATGGCCTCGACGTCGGTCATCCCGCCGTCGTTGAGCACGGTCACCGTGCCCTTGAGCGCCGGCAGGGGGCCCTCGGCGTCGAGGAAGCCCTCCGGGACGGAGATGACACGGCGCTCGCCGACGCGGTGCGAGAGCAGCTCGCGGTCCTCGATGAGGCGGCGCACGACCGACAGCGGCAGGCCGAGGCGCTCGGCGACGTCCGGGACGGTCAGCCACACGGGGACGAGGGTCTCGAGGTCGGCGGCGGGGTCAGGGGTCTCGTCGGGAGGCGCGTCGGTCACGGGGAACAGGGTGCCACAGGGCCGGAGGCCCGCCCGGCCACGGTCCGCGCCACCGACGGGCTGCCGATCCGGGCCCTCTCCGGTATCGTGCGCCCCAAAGGTCTCACTGACACCACCTGCCCCTCTCGCCTCACGGCTAAGGACGAGTCATGGTCTTCATCGCCCCCCCGGCCACCGTTCCGCCCCAGCTGATGCTGCCGTCGGTCGCCGTCACGTCGGCCGCCACGGCTCCCCACGGCTGGTCTCCGTACACCGTGCGCGCCGGCGACACCCTCGAGGGCATCGCGACGCGGCACCGCACGACGGTCGGCGTCCTCGTGACGAGGAACCGCATCCGCGACCGGCACCTCATCATGGCCGGCACCCGCATCCAGGTGCCCCGCACGACGGCGGCCGCGAAGGCCTCCGGGGGTGCCAGGAGCGTCGTCCACACGGTGCGCGCCGGCGAGACGCTCTCGGGCATCTCGCTGCGCTACCGCGTCCCGCTCGCCTCGCTGCTGAAGGCCAACCACCTGCGGGCCAGCACCTTCATCCACCCGGGCCAGCGCATCACGGTCCGCGGGGCGGCCGCCACCGCCGCGTCGTCACGGACCGCGGCGCGCACGAGCGCCAAGGCCGCCACGTACACCGTCCGCGACGGCGACACGCTGAGCGGCATCGCGGTGCGGTACCGCACCACGGTCGGAGCCATCGCCCGGGCCAGCGGCATCTCGGCGCGATCGGTCATCCACCCCGGCCAGCGGCTGCGGCTGCCGGCCAGCGCGAAGCGGTCGAGCAGCTCGGTGCCCGACACCTTCAACGGCGTGAAGTACCCGCGCGCCATCGCCGAGGCCGCCGCCCGCAACCGGGCCGTCCTCGCCGAGCGCGACGTCCCCAGCCGCAGCGAGACCAAGGCGATGATCGTGCGCACGGCGCGCCGCCACGGGGTCGACCCCAGGCTCGCGCTCGCCATCGCCTACCAGGAGTCCGGCTGGAACCAGCGGGCCGTGTCGGTCGCCAACGCCGTCGGCGTGATGCAGGTCATCCCGTCCGGCGGCCAGTGGGCCTCCTCGCTCATCGGGCGGCGCCTGGACCTGCTGAAGACCCAGGACAACATCACCGCGGGGGTCGTCATGCTCCGGGCGCTCGGGCGGGCCACGGACCGCACGGAGCACCAGGTCGCGGCCTACTACCAGGGTCTCGGCGCGCTGCAGAAGCACGGGATGTACCGGGACACCAAGGGCTACGTGAAGAACGTCCTCGCCCTGCGCAAGACCATGTGACCCCGGCAGACGGTGACGGCGACGGTGACCGGCAGCACCTACACTCGTGCGGTGTCATCCACCGGCGACGCGCTCATCGGGCGCACCCTCGACGGACGCTATCGCGTGCTCCGTCGCGTCGCCGACGGCGGGATGGCGACGGTCTACCTCGCCCTCGACGAGCGCCTCGACCGCGAGGTCGCGCTCAAGGTCATGCGCCAGCACCTCGTCCACGACGACAGCTTCGTCACCCGGTTCCGGCGTGAGGCGCGCTCGGCCGCCTCGCTGAGCCACCCCAACGTCGTCGCCGTGTTCGACCAGGGCACCGACGGCGACCACATCTTCCTCGCGATGGAGTTCGTCCCCGGCAAGACGCTGCGCGACGTGCTGCGCGACGAGGGTCCGCTCAGCCCCCGCGCCACCCTCGACATCATGGAGCCGGTGCTGCTCGCCCTCGCCGAGGCCCACGGCAAGGGCCTGATCCACCGCGACGTCAAGCCCGAGAACGTCATCATCAGCGACTCGGGAGCCGTCAAGGTCGCCGACTTCGGCCTCGCCCGCGCCGTGACGAGCCAGACGGTCACCTCGAGCAGCGGGATGCTCCTCGGGACGGTCGCCTACCTCTCGCCCGAGCAGGTCGAGCGCGGGGTCGCCGACCCGAGGTCGGATGTCTACGCGGCCGGGCTCGTGCTCTTCGAGATGCTGACCGGCGGCAAGGCGTTCACCGGCGAGACCCCGATCCACGTGGCCTACCAGCACGTCCACGGCGGCGTCCCCGCGCCATCCACCCGGGTGTCCAGCGTCCCGCCCGAGCTCGACGAGCTGGTCGCCGAGGCCACCGCCCGCGACCCCGACGAACGCCCCGAGGACGCCGCCGAGTTCCTCGCCCTGCTGCGCCGGGTCCGCTCCACGCTCTCCCCCGCCGCCCTCGACGCGCGGCCCTCGGGTGCCGCCGCCGTGGCAGCTGCCGCGTCCCCGACCACCACCGCGGCGCTCCCCCGCCGTGCCGGGGTCGCGGCCGGGGCCTCGGCCACTCGTGCGGCCCGGGGTGGCCCGGGCGCCGTGGCGACCCGCGCCGACGCCCGCGCGGCGCGCACCGCTGGGCAGGAGCGGACCACCGCCATCTCCATCTCCCCGCCGCTCGAGGGCGTCGTGGTCGACGACGGTGAGCGCCGTTCGCGGCGGTGGTGGCCGGCCGTCGTGGCCTCGGCGCTCGTCGCCGCCCTCACCGCGTGGTTCTTCATCCTCGGTCCCGGGTCGATCGTCACCGTCCCGGCCGTCGACGGACGGCCCCAGGGGCAGGCCGTCTCGGCACTGGACGCCGCCTCGCTCGACGCGAAGGTCGTCGAGGCGTTCAGCGAGGACGTGCCCCCCGACGAGGTCATCTCGGCCGTGCCGGGCCAGGGTGCCGAGGTCCGCAAGGGCACCGACGTCACCCTCACGGTGTCCAAGGGCCCCGAGCGCTACGAGGTCCCGGCGGTCGTCGGGATGTCGCGCGCCGAGGCCGAGCGTCAGATCGAGGGGGTCAACCTCACGGTCGGCAAGGTGGGCTCGGCCTTCTCCGAGAAGGTCCCCGAGGGCCAGGTCGTCTCGGCCAAGCCCGGACCGGGAGCCAGCCTCAAGCCCGGGACGGCCGTCGCCCTCACCGTGAGCAAGGGCCGTGAGCCGATCTCGGTCCCCGACTTCACCGGCAAGCCCGTCAAGGAGGCGACGAAGGAGCTCGGCGACCTGGGGCTGAAGGTCGACGCGAAGACGCAGGAGAACAGCGACACCGTCCCCAAGGGCAGCATCATCAGCCAGGACCCCCGCGGCGGCACGCTCTACCGCGCCGACACGGTGACGCTCGTCGTCTCCAAGGGTCCGGTCATGGTCGAGGTCCCCGGCGTGGTCGGTCAGCAGACCCAGCAGGCGCGCCAGGCCCTCGAGGCCGCCGGCTTCCAGGTGACGGTCCGCCGCGCCCTCGGCGGGTACTTCGGCACCGTACGGCTGCAGGACCCCGAGGGCGGCAGCAAGGCGCCCAAGGGCAGCATGGTCACGATCACGATCGTCTGACCCCTGACATGACGACCGCCTCCCCCGGCGGGCCGCACCACGCGCGGCTCGCGACCCTCCTGCTCGTCCTCGTGACCGCGGTCTGGGGCTCGACCTTCTTCCTCATCCGCGACCTCGTCGTCCACGTGCCCCCCGCTGACTTCCTCGCCGTGCGCTTCGGCATCGCGGCGGTCGTCATGTTCGCGCTGTTCCGCCGGCAGACGCTGGCTCTGGGACGGCGCGAGCTGCGGGTCGGCGTCGTCCTCGGGGTGCTCTACGGGCTGGCCCAGGTGCTCCAGACGACGGGCCTGCAGCACACCGACGCCTCGGTGTCGGGCTTCATCACGGGGACGTACGTCGTCCTGACGCCGGTGCTCGGCGCCGTCGTCCTGCGGGACCGGATCGGCCCCGTGACGTGGTTCGCGGTGGGGCTGGCGTCGGTCGGGCTCGCGGTCCTGTCGCTGCGCGGGCTGGCGGTCGGGACGGGCGAGGCGCTGACCCTGTCGTCGGCGGTGCTCTACGCGGGCCACATCGTGGCGCTGGGCCGGTGGTCGACGCCCTCGGCGGCCGTCGGGCTCGCGACCGTGCAGGCGTCGGTCATCGCGTTCGTGTGCGGTGTGGCGGCCGTCCCCGGCGGGCTCACCCTGCCGGCCGACGGCGGCCAGTGGGTCTCCCTGCTCTACATGGCCCTCGTCGCCGGGGCGATGGCCCTGTGGGCGCAGACCTGGGCGCAGGCGCACCTCACGGCGACGCGCGCCGCCATCGTCATGGCCCTGGAGCCGGTCTTCGCGGCGTTCTTCGCGGTCCTGCTCGGCGGGGAGTCGCTGACCCGGCGGATGCTGGTCGGCGGCGCGCTCGTCGTCGCGGCGATGTACCTCGTCGAGCTGAGGTCGACGCCACGTGACCCCGAGGCCACCGCGGCGCAGGACCCACCCGTCGAGGCCCTCCACCACGACGTCTGACCCCGCTCGCCGTCCCCAGATCGACCGATAGGTCACCTCGGGTACGGGCGCTCGTCCCCGGGCCGACCCCGCCGTCAGGTTCGCACCGGAAGGGGGAGGTTCGCAGGGGGTGGCTTCCCCGGCGAACCTGCGGGTTCCGGGATCCGGCGGGAAAGGTGGGGCTCAGCGGGCGAGGGTGGGGGGTGGGGTGGTGCGCAGGACCGCGGTCGCGGCGTCGACCGCGGCGGTGGTGCCCGCGTCGTCGACGTCGAGGTGCCACACGAGGCGCACCGCCGCCGGGCCCACCGCATAGGTCCGCACCCCGTGCTCGAGCAGCGCGGCGACGAAGGCCGCCGAGGTCCACCCGGCCGCACCGACGTCGAGGACGACGATGTTCGTCTCCACGGTCGCGGCGTCGACCGCTCCGGGCGCCGCCTCGGCGCAGGCCGCCGCGAAACGGGCCGCGCGCGCGTGGTCGTCGGCGAGCCGCTCGAGGTGGTGGTCGAGGGCGTGCAGCCCGGCCGCGGCCAGGATCCCGACCTGGCGCATCCCGGCGCCGTAGCGCTTGCGCCACACCCGCGCCTCGGCCATCCGGGCGGCCGACCCGACGAGGACCGAGCCCACCGGAGCGCCGAGCCCCTTGGACAGGCAGACCGACACGGTGTCGAACTCGCGGCCGTAGTCGGCGAGGGACACCCCCGAGGCCACGTGGGCGTTCCAGAGCCGCGCGCCGTCGAGGTGCATGGCGACCCCCACGGCGGAGGTCGCGGCGCGCACCTCGCGGATGACCTCGAGGGGCTGCACCGTCCCGCCGCCGAAGTTGTGCGTGTTCTCGACGACGACGAGCGCGGTCTCGACCTGGTACGGCCCGACCCCGGTCGTCACGAGCGACATCGGCCCCGAGGTCTCGAGCCGCCCGCGCACCGACGGCCAGGTGCGCGAGGTGATGCCCGAGAACACCGCCGCCGCACCGAGCTCTGCACGCACGACGTGGGCGTTCTGGTCGGCGACGACCTCCTGGCCGGGCCCGACGTGCAGCCGCATGCCCAGCTGGTTGGCCAGCGACCCCGTCGGCGTGAAGAGGCCGTCCTCGTGGCCGAGCAGGCCGGCGACCCGCTGCTCCAGCGCCCGGACCGTGGGGTCCTCGCCGAAGACGTCGTCACCGACCTCGGCGCCCGCCATGGCGTCGCGCATCGCCTCGGTGGGACGGGTGAGGGTGTCGGACAACAGGTCAGCGACGTACGTGGTCACGAAGGCCCTCAGTCCTGGTTGAGCATCTCGGCGACGAGGAACGCCAGCTCGAGGCTCTGCTGGTGGTTCAGCCGCGGGTCGCAGACCGACTCGTAGCGCTTGGCGAGGTCGGCGTCGAGGATCCGCTCGGCGCCACCGAGGCACTCGGTGACGTCGTTGCCCGTGAGCTCGACGTGGATGCCGCCGGGGACGGTGCCGAGGCCGCGGTGCACCTCGAAGAAGCCCTGGACCTCCTCCACGACGTCGTCGAAGTCGCGCGTCTTGTAGCCCGAGGCCGACTCGAAGGTGTTGCCGTGCATCGGGTCGCAGACCCACGTGATCGAGGCGCCCGAGGCGGTGACCTTCTCGACGATCGTCGGCAGCGCCTCGCGGATCCGCCCGGCGCCCATCCGGGTGATGAAGGTGAGCCGGCCCGGCTCGCGGTGCGGGTCGATCCTGTCGATCATCCGCAGGAGGTCGTCGGTGTCGGCGTTCGCGGACACCTTGACCCCCACCGGGTTGCGCACCTTGGACACGAAGTCGATGTGCGCGCCGTCGAGGTCGCGGGTGCGCTCGCCGACCCAGATGAAGTGGCCGGAGGTGTCGTAGAGCTCACCGGTGCGGGAGTCGACGCGCGTCATCGGGCGCTCGTAGTCGAGGAGCAGCGCCTCGTGGGCGGAGAAGAACTCGGTGGTCCGCATCGCCTCGAAGTTCGCGCCACAGGCGTCCATGAACTTCATCGCCTTGTCGATGTCCTTGGCGAGCCGCTCGTAGCGGGCGTTCGCGGCGTTGGCGACGAAGCCCTTGTTCCACAGGTGGACGTGGCGCAGGTCGGCGAACCCACCCATCGTGAAGGCGCGCACGAGGTTCAGCGTCGCGCTGCTCGCGTGGTAGCCCCGCACGAGGCGGTGCGGGTCGGGGGTGCGTGACTCGGGGGTGAACTCGAAGTCGTTGACCATGTCGCCGCGGTAGGCCGGCAGGGTCACGCCCTCGCGGGTCTCGTCGTTGCTGCTGCGCGGCTTGGCGTACTGCCCCGCCATCCGGCCGACCTTGACGACGGGGACCGACGCGCCGTAGGTGAGCACGGCCGCCATCTGCAGGATCGTCTTGATCCGGTCGCGGATGTTGTCGGCCGTCGCCGACACGAACGTCTCGGCGCAGTCGCCGCCCTGGAGGACGAAGGCGTCACCGCGGGCGACCGCGGCCATCCGGTCCTTGAGGACGTCGCACTCCCCCGCGAAGACGAGCGGGGGGTAGCTGGCGAGCGTGGCCACGGCCTCGTCGAGCGCGGCTCGGTCGGGCCAGACCGGCTGCTGGGCGGCAGGCAGCTCGGCACCGGCGGCGAGCCGCTGGCGGGGGTCGGAGTCGGTGCTCGTGCTCACGAGGACCAAGGATAGGTCCCGCCCCCGTCGGGCCCGTGCGTGCCCGCATGGCGGTATGCGCGACACCCTCCGGCTGCGGTCTCAGGCGCCCCCGGAGCCGTCGGGGTCGTCCTCGAGGCCGCGGGCCAGCGCGAAGCGGACGAGCTCGACCCGGTTGTGCAGGTGCAGCTTGCCGAGGGTGTTCTGGACGTGGTTCTGCACGGTGCGGTGCGAGAGGAAGAGCTCGGCGGCGATCTCCTTGTACGACATCCCCGTCGCGACGAGCCGCAGCACCTCGGTCTCGCGCTCGGTGAGCTCGGGGATGGGCCGCCGCCCGTCCTTCTCCGGCTCGGGCGCCGCGTCGGGGGTGGACGCCAGCCGGCGGAACTCCCCGAGGACCAGGCCGGCCAGACCGGGCGTGAAGACCGCCTCGCCCCGGGCGGTGGCCCGCACCGCGTCGACGATCTCCTGGGCCGAGGCCGACTTCACGAGGTACCCCGTGGCCCCCGCCTTGATCGCGGCGAGGACGTCGTGCTGCTCGCCGCTCGCCGAGAGGATGAGGACGCGGGTCGGCAGGTCGCCGAGCGCTCGGCACACCTCGTCGCCGCGCATGCCCGGGAGGTTGAGGTCGAGGACGAGGACGTCGGGCCGCGTCGCCCGGGCGCGGTTCACCGTGGACGGCCCGTCGGCGGCGGTCGCGACGACCCGCAGGCCACGGCCCGAGAGGTCGCGCTCGAGGGCCGAGAGCCACAGGGGGTGGTCGTCGGCGACGAGGACGGTCGGCTCCACGCTCGCCGTCGCCTCGGCCCCGGTCGCTCCGGTCGGGCTCTGCTCGGTCATCGACGCTCCTTCGCGCTGCGGGGGACGGTCATCCGCACGACACAGCCGCCCCCGGGCCGCGTCGTCCAGGTGACTGTCCCACCGAGGTCCTCCACGCGTCCCCGGATCGAGCCACTGACACCCATCCGGCCGTGGGTCGAGGCGTCGAGGAGGTCGGACAGCTCGGCGCCGACGCCGTTGTCGCGGATCGTCACCTCGATGCCGGCGGAGTCGCCCTCGAGGAGCACCCAGGCCCGGGCCCCCGGGCCGGCGTGCCGATCGACGTTGTCGAGGGCGGCGGCGACCGCGTCGTCGACCTCGTGGGCCACGGACGCGTCGACGAGGACCGGGTCGGCGGGGACCGACACCGAGACGTCGGGGCGCTCGCGGACGGCGAGCAGGTGGCGCAGGTCGGCCTCGGCCCCCGGGACACCGCGCAGGTCGGCGACGCCGTCGGGGACGTCGGGCGCACCGGTCCCCGAGACGAAGCGACGCAGCGAGCGCTCCTGCTCGGCGGCCAGGGTCGACAGCTCGGCCGCCGGCCCGCCGATCTCGTCGCCGCGGCGGTGGATGAAGGCCAGCGACTGGAGGACGCCGTCGTGGACGACCCGGGCGATGCGCTCGCGCTCGTGGAGGCGCTCGCGCTCGAGGAGGACCTGCTCCTCGCCCTCCAGGCCGCGCCGCGCGAGGTCGACGGCCAGGCCGATGAGCCCGCCGAGGAGGAGGAGCAGGACGATGTTGTGGACCGTCGTCTGGGTGGGCGTCCCGACCTCGATGAGGTCGGCGACGGCGATGACGAAGGCCGCGATGAGCCCGCCGCGGGCGCCGGCCGCGACCGCTCCCCCGGCGACCGACCCGGCCGCCCAGATCGTCGGGATCGTGAACTGCCCCTGGGCGATCGCCTCGGGGGTCTCGGCGAGGAGGGTCGCCAGGACGCCGAGGACGGCGATCGCCACCTCGGCGACGACGACGCGCGTGCTGCGCCTCCGGTAGACGAGGAGGCCGAGCGACCACGCGAGCATGACGCCGAGGACGAGCACCGCCACCCAGGGCCGGACCATCGTCTCGTGCCGCTGCCACGCGAGGAACGCCGCGTAGAGGGTGGCGACCGGACGGAAGACGTCGAGACCCCGGTGGAACGACTCGACGACGACCGGCTCGCGCCGGCCGGTCCGCGGCGACCGCGGCCCCAGCACCCCCATCGTGCGGCCGCTCAGCTGGCCCGGCGCTCCGGGCCGGGCTCGTCCATGTCGTCGAGGGCGGCCTCGAGCTCGTCGGTCGCGCGACCGGGGCGGGCGGCCTCGGCGACCTCGCGGGCCTTGTTCTTCCTCTCACGGGCGATGCGGTCCTTCATCGCCGTCGCGTACATGTCGACGTACTCCTGGCCGGAGAGCTCCATGAGCGCGTACATGATCTCGTCGGTGACCGAGCGGAGGACGAAGCGGTCGCCCTCCATGCCCTCGTACCGGGAGAAGTCGAGCGGCTCGCCGATCCGGACGCCGACCCGGATGAGCTTGGGGATCTTGGTGCCGGTGGGCTGGGCCTTGTCGGTGTCGATCATCGCGACCGGGATGACGGGCACGCCGGCCTCGAGCGCCATCCGCGCGACACCCGTCTTGCCCTTGTACAGGCGGCCGTCGGGGCTGCGGGTGCCCTCGGGGTAGAGGCCGAGGAGCTCGCCGCGGCCGAGGACCTTCAGGCCCGAGCGAAGCGCCGCCTCGCTCGCCCGGCCGCCGGAGCGGTCGACGGGAAGCTGGCCGACACCCTTGAAGAACCCCGCCGTGAGCCGGCCCTTGAAGCCGGTGCCGGTGAAGTAGTCGGACTTCGCGAGGAAGGTCATCCGGCGCGGCACGACGAGGGGCAGGAAGACCGAGTCGGAGAAGGACAGGTGGTTGCTGGCGAAGATCGCCGCCCCGGTCTCGGGGATGTGCTCCTGACCCTGGACCCAGGGTCGGAACAGCAGCTTCAGGATCGGCCCCAGGATGACCGTCTTGAGCACCCAGTAGAACACCGGCCCACCCCTTCGTTCGTGACGCCCGAACTCTAGTGCACCCGGTCACCCTGCTCAGGTGCCTTCCGGGCGTGCGAAGATCGTGCCCCGACGGACTTCCCAGGAGGTGCCCGTGGCCGAGCGGCCCGGTGAGATGGACGAGCGCGACGTCGACGAGCGCTTCGCGTCCATCATCGCGCGATGGGAAGGCCCCGCGCCCGAGGGTGCCGAGCGCCCGGCTCCTGCCGACAGCGCGGAACCCGATGCCGCCGCACCGGCCGCCGACGGTGCGCCGACCTCCACGCAGGCCATGACCGCCCCCGCCGACGAGGGCTCCGCGTCCGAGGCCGCCGCCGACCCTCCCGCCGACGCCGCCGCCGACCCGGCCGCCACCCGCCCCGCGTGGGTCAACCCGTCACCGCTCGACATCGTCCTGCCCGCGTCGTCGTGGCGCACCACGGCCGAGCCCGACGACGACACCAGGGCCGCCGCCGCGACGGCCGAGGCCGCCCTCGAGGACGAGCACTTCGAGCCGCCCCCGGTGAACCTGCCGCCGCAGGAGGACCTCCACTTCTGGGGCGCGGTCGTCGGCCTCGTCGCCGGCCCGCTCATGCTGCTCTACGTCGTCTTCGCGCGTCCCTTCCACAGCACCCGGTGGTTCGTCGCCTCGGTCGCGATCTCGCTCATCGGTTTCGCGCTGCTCGTCCTGCGCCAGCCGAGGGACCGCGACGACCACGACAGCGACAACGGCGCCCGCGTCTGACGTCGTGGCCCACTCTCCCCGCCACGCCCCGGACCACCGGCCCTCACGTGTCGCGGCGGGTGAGGGAGCCCCCGTCGTGCGGACCGAGGGCCTCACCAAGGACTACGGCGCGGTCCTGGCCCTCGACGCGCTCGACCTCGAGGTCCCCGTCGGCACGACGGGGCTCGTCGGCGCCAACGGGGCCGGGAAGTCGACGCTGCTGAAGATCCTGCTCGGCCTCGTGCCGCCGACCCGCGGCCGGGTCGAGGTGCTCGGGTACGACCTCGCCACCGAGGGAGCGGCCGTGCGGGGTGCCGTCGGCTACTCCCCCGAGCACGACTGCCTGCCGCCCGACGTCAGCGCCAGCGACCTCGTCGTCCATCTCGCGATGATGTCGGGCCTGCCCCGCGTGGCCGCCCGCGAGCGCGCGGCCGAGGTGCTGCGCCACGTGGGGCTCGGCGAGGAGCGCTACCGCCCGATGGGTGGCTACTCCACGGGCATGCGCCAGAAGGCCAAGCTCGCCCAGGCCCTCGCGCACGACCCGCGCCTCGTCCTCCTCGACGAGCCGACGAACGGCCTCGACCCCGCCGCCCGCGACGAGATGCTCGGCCTCGTCCGCCGGATCGGGCACGACTTCGGCATCTCGGTCATCGTCACCTCGCACCTGCTCGGCGAGCTGGAACGGGTGAGCGACACCATCGTCGTCCTCGACGGCGGACGCCTGTTGCGCGCCTCGCGCACCGGCGACTTCCTCGACGAGACCGGGACGCTGCTCGTCGAGGTCCTCGGCGACGACGCGCAGGCCGAGATGGCGTCCGCCCTCGCCGCCGTCGGGGTCGAGGCCCACCCCCGCGGCTCGATGCTCACGGTCACGGCCGCCCACGACACGATCGACGTGCGCGACCTCGTCCGCGACACGGCGAGCGACCTCGGTCTCGGCCTCGTCCGGCTCCAGGTCGACCACCGCCGCATCGAGGACGTCTTCGCCGACGTGACCGAGACCGAGGACGACGCCGCTCGTGCCGACGACGCCGACGGGGAGGCCGCCCGTGTCTGACCCCTCCTCCGCGACGCCCGAGGGCGCCAGCGTCATCCACGACCTCGGCTACCGGCCCTACACCGGGCCGCGGCTCGGCACCGGGGCGATCGCCCGCGCGCTCGTCGTCACCGGCTTCCGCAACGCGTTCGGCCTGGGCCGGTCGGGACGCTCGAAGGTCCTTCCCTTCCTCCTGCTCGCGATGAACGTCGTGCCCGCCCTCATCGTCGGCGGGGTGCTCGCGTTCGGCGGCCTCGACGAGCTCCCGATCGGGTACGCGGAGTACGCCTCGCAGACCCAGGCGCTCCTCGGCATCTTCGTCGCGTCGCAGGCACCGGTGCTCTTCTCGCGCGACCTGCGGCACGGCACCATCGCGCTCTACCTCGCGCGACCGCTGCGGTCCGGCGCCTACGCGGTCTCGCGGTGGCTCTCCCTGCTGGGGGCGACCCTCGTCTTCCTCGTGCTCCCGATCGTCGTGCTCTACGGCGCGGCCCTGCTCGTCGAGCTCGACGCCGGCACCCAGACGCGCGAGGCCGCGGTCGCCCTCGGGCTCGCCCTGCTGCTCGCGCTCTCGCTGTCGGGGGTGGCCGGGCTCATCGCCTCGTGGTCGACCCGACGGGGTTTCGCCGTCGTCGCGATCATCGCGGTCCTCGTCATCGCCAACGGCATCGTCACGGCGATCCAGGGGATCTCGTCGGAGGAAGGCCGGCCGCAGGTCGGCGAGATCGCCGGGCTGTTCTCGCCCTACTCGCTCTACCGCGGCCTCATGGTCGCGTGGACGGGGGCCGACTTCCCCACCCCACCCACCTCGACCGCGATGGAGCTCGTCTACGTCGGCGTCCTCCTCGCCCTGTCGGCCGGCAGCCTGCTCGTCCTCGTCGTGCGCTACCGGCGGGTGGCGACGTCGTGAGCGTCCTTCGGCTCGACCAGGCGTCGCGCTGGTTCGGCAACGTCGTCGCCGTCAACGGGATCTCGATGACCGTGCGGCCGGGTGTCACCGGACTGCTCGGCCCGAACGGGGCCGGCAAGACCACCCTCATCGCGATGATGTCGGGCTTCCTCGCGCCGTCGGCCGGGACGGTCACCCTCGACGACCAGGCCGTGTGGCGGCACACCGACGCCTACCGCGACATCGGGCTGGTCCCCGAGCGCGAGATCAGCTTCGGGTACCTGACGGGTCGACAGTTCGTCGTCGCGAACGCCGAGCTCCACGGCCTCGACGACCCCGGCGCGGCCACCGAGCGCGCGCTCGAGGTCGTCGACATGGTCGAGCCCGCCGGCCGCCGGATCGGCACGTACTCCAAGGGCATGCGCCAGCGGGTCAAGCTCGCGTCGGCCCTCGTCCACGACCCGGCGGTCCTCCTCCTCGACGAGCCCTTCAACGGGGTCGACCCGCGCCAGCGGCTGCACCTCATGGCCCTGCTGCGGCAGATGGGCAGTGAGGGTCGCACCGTGCTGTTCAGCTCGCACATCCTCGAGGAGGTCGAGCACGTCGCCCGGCAGATCGAGGTCGTCGTCTCGGGTCGCCACGCGGCCTCCGGTGACTTCGGCCGGATCCGCCGGCTGATGACCGACCGGCCCGTGCGGTACGTCGTCACCACCGACGACGACCGGGCGCTGGCCACCGCGCTCATCGCCGAGGAGTCGGTCGTCGCGGTCGCCCTGCGCCCCGACGGTGGGCTCGACGTCTCCGTCGCCGACTTCGGCACCTTCGTCACCCGCCTGCCGCGGGTGGCCAAGGAGCGCGGGGTCCGTCTGCAGGAGCTCACCCCCAGCGACGAGTCGCTCGAGAGCGTCTTCGCCTACCTGGTGGAGGGCTGAGGATGAACCGCACCCTCGTCCGCCTCTCGGTGCAGGCCGTCCTCGGCCACCGCCGAGGGCTCGTCATCGTCTTCGTCCCGGCCGCCCTGCTCGTCCTGTCGGTCATCGTCCGGCTGCTCACCGACCTCCAGGTCGGCGTCGACGCCGCCGTCGGCCTCGGCTTCTCCCTCGCCCTGCCCCTCGTCGCGCTGCTCGCCTCCTCGGCGGTGCTCGGGCCCGAGGTCGACGACGGCTCGATCGTCTACCTGCTCTCCAAGCCGGTGAGCCGCCACGTCATCTCGCTCAGCAAGTTCGCCGCCGCGTGGGGCGTCACGATGGTCCTCGGCGCGCTCCCCCTCGCCCTCGTCGGGCTGGTCCTGGACCCCGGGCAGGGGCGTCGCGCGCTCGCCCTGGCGGCCGGTGGGGTGGTGGCGGGAACCGCATACGCCGCACTCTTCCTCGCGATGGCGGCCCTGACCCGGCACGCGGTCGTCATCGGCCTGCTCTTCGCGCTGCTCTGGGAGGGCGTCCTCAGCCTCGTCCTCGTCGGCATCCGCTGGCTGTCGATCGGCGCCTGGGGCCGCGAGGTCACGGCCACCATCAGCCCGGGGCTCCCCGACGGTGACGTCGGGACGACGTACGCCCTCGTCGCGGCGAGCGTCCTCACCGTGGCGTCGGTGTGGTTCGCGGGCGACCGGCTGCGCTCGTTCACCCTCCGCGGCGACGAGTAGGCCTTCCGGGGCTGACACGCTGCCCCCGGTGCGGCACGCTGGGTCCCCGGGGAAGGGAGAGCGTCATGACGATGCTCACGATCGCAGCCGTCCAGGCCACCTACGTCCTCATGGACCGCGAGGCCACCATCGACCGGGTCGACGAGCTCACCGCCGACGCGGCCCGGCAGGGGGCGCAGCTCGTCGTCCTCCCCGAGGCCTTCGTGCCCGGGACGCCGATCTGGATCGACACCCGACCGATCTGGGACGGCGACGACCAATGGTTCCGGATGCTCGTCGAGAACGCCGTCGTCGTCCCGAGCCCGGCGACCGACCGCCTCGCGTCGATCGCCGAGGCCCACGGCGTGTGGCTCGTCGTCGGCGTCCAGGAACGCGAGCCGACCGGGTCGACGATCTACAACACGCTGCTGTACTTCTCCCCCGACGGCCGTCTCGTCGACCGCCACCGCAAGCTCGTCCCGACCGGGTCGGAACGCACGGTGTGGGGCATGGGCGACGGGTCGACGCTGCGGGTCGTCGACACCGGGTCCGCCCGGGTCGGCGGGCTCATCTGCTGGGAGAACTACATGCCGCTCGCGCGGTTCCACCTCTATGCCCAGGGGGTCGACGTGTGGGTGGCGCCGACGCTGGCCACCGGTGACGCGTGGGTCGCGACGATGCAGCACCTGGCTCGCGAGAACCGGATGTTCGTCGTCGGTGTGAACCCGGTCCTGCACGTCGACTCGATCCGCGCCGACTTCCCCGACCGCGACCTCCTGGTGCCGGCCGCGCTCCTCGAGCAGAACGGCCCGTGGCTCGAGCCCGGCAACACCGTGGTCGTCGGGCCGAGCGGGGCGCTGCTCGCCGGACCCGTGCGTGAGGAGGAGCGCACGCTCGTCGTCGAGGTCGACCTCACCGACGTCGCGGCCGCCCGGCGCTTCATGGACCCCACCGGCCACTACAACCGGCCGGACGTCTTCTCGCTGCACGTCGACACGACGCCGCGGCAGGCCACGACGGTGACGACGGGCCCCACCGACGCCGTGGGCTGAGCCCCGGCCGGTGGCGTCGGGCCGTGCCGCGACCCTCTGGGTCAGGCGGGCGGGTTGACCTCGAGGTCGACCCAGGTGGCCCGGTGGTCGCTCGCGCGGGCCCAGGCCTCCTCGGGCACCGCGACCTCACGGTGCGGCAGGACCGACAGCCCGGGCGAGGCGAAGACGACGTCGAGGCGGCGGCGCGGCCTCCTCGCGGGGAAGGTCGGGACGGCCGGGGAGACGAGCCGCAGGCGGTCGGGGACGTCGATGAGGTGCCACGCGGCCCCGGAGTGGTCCTCGTTGAGATCCCCCGCGAGGACGAGCGGGCCCCGGTCGGCGATGACCTGCAGGATCCGCTCGGTGTGCGCGACGCGCTCCCCCGCCTTGAGGCTGAGGTGCACCGAGACCGCGGTCAGCTCGCCCCCGCCCGCGACCCCGATCCGGACGACGGCGTAGCCGCGGGTGCGGTCGGGCCAGCGGACCGGGAGCCGTGCGTGGTCGGCCGCGAGCACCCGGACCCGGTCGGAGGTGAACACCGTCGTGCCGCCGCTTCCCCGGTGCCGGCCGGTCCACCGCATCCCGCACGCGCGGGCGAAGCGGTGGGTCCGCCAGCCGCCGAACAGTCGGCGCGGGACCTCCTGGAGGCAGAGGACGTCGGGGTCCACCGCCCGGACGATGCGTGCCGCGAGGCGGTGGTCGTCGAGGAAGTCGCGCGTGTTGTACGAGGCGACGCGCACGGCGCCCATGGGTGCCTGCCTCAGCCGCCGAGGGCGTCGGTGCGGGCGAGGTCGGCCGCCCCGACGAGCCCCGCCTCGTTGCCGAGCTCGGCGCAGACGATCTGCGCCTCGGGGCGGTAGCCGCGCCCGGTCAGCTGGCGGCGGAAGGCCTCGCGCGCCGGACCGAGGAGGAGCTCGCCCGCCGCACTCACGCCGCCGCCGATGACGAAGGTGCCCGGGTCGAGCGCGGCCGCGAGGTCGGCGATCCCGATCCCGAGCCAGCGACCGATCTCGCCGAGGAGCTCGCGGGCGAGCTGGTCGCCGTCCCGGGCGGCCTCGGTGACGAGCGGGCCGGTGAGGTCCTCGGGGTGGCCGCCGACGCGGTCGAAGAGGTCGGAGACGACCGGGCTGCCGGCCGACATCAGCGAGCGGGCCTCGCGCACGAGGGCGTTCCCCGACGCGTACTGCTCCCAGCAGCCGCGGTTGCCGCACTCGCAGCGGATGCCGTCGGGGACGACCTGCATGTGGCCGAACTCGCCCGCGATGCCGAAGCGCCCACGGATGACCCGGCCGTCGAGGACGATGCCGCCGCCGATCCCCGTCCCGAGGTTGACCATGACGAGGTGGCTCTCGCCGCGGCCGGCACCGAACCGGGACTCGGCCCACACGGCGGCGTTGGCGTCGTTGTCGACGAAGATCGGGAGGGCGAGGCGGCCGCCGAGGGCCTCGCGCAGCGGCTCGTTGCGCCAGGACAGGTGCGGGGCGAAGACGACGGTGGCCCGGTCGGCCGCGACGAAGCCGGCCGCACCGATGCCCACGGCGGCGATGTCGTCCCCGCTCTCGAGCAGCTCCTCGACGACGGAGACGATCGTGTTCTCGACGACGCGAGGGCTCGTGGAGCGGTGCGGGGTGTCGCGGCGGGCCCGGCGCAGCACGGCACCGTCGGCGTCGACGACACCGCCGGCGACCTTGGTCCCGCCGATGTCGATGCCGATGGCGAGCGGGGCGTCAGCCACGGGGCTCCTCCTGCGGGTCGTCGGCGTCGCGGACCGGGATGGGGCGTGCGCGGCCGGTGCGGGCGTCCTCCGGCGTGGGCGTGCTCGGAGCGGCCGGGTCGGGGCCGGCGGCGCTGCTGCGAGCGCTCGCGAGGTCGGCGAGGACGGCCGCCGCGACACCTGCGAGGTCGGCGAGGCGGGCGAGCGTCTCGGGGCTGAGCGAGCGGACGACGGCCGAGGTGCGGCACAGGGGGCACCACTGGCAGAACGGGTCGGTGCAGCCGGGCCCGGCGTCGCCCGCGGTCGGGGCCCCCGCGGACGAGGTGTGATCGTCACCCGTGGCTGAGGCGGTCGCCGTGGACGAGGCGCTGGCAGTGGGTGGTGCGGCAGCAGGCGCGTCGGCGGCCTCGGCCGCGGTGCGCCGCAGGCTCTCGAGCAGGCGGGCGGCCTCGTCGGCGACCGAGCCGACCTGCTCGTCCCAGCGCTCAGCGCCCACTGGCCCACAGCTCCTCGTCGCGCACGAACCGCACGCGCAGCTCTCCGTTGCCCACGGCAGCATTGTGGACGACGCAGCGGCGCAGCACCGACGGGAGGGTGACGACGCGGCGCTGGTCCCCCACCTCGATGACGAGGTCGTCGTCCCTCCGAGCGAGGTCGACCTCCCCCGCCGTGACGAGCGGGAGCGGGAGGGTGAGGACGAAGTCGTCGCCGTCGGCCTCGACGCGGGTGCGCGGGATGGCGACGTCGTCGAGGAGGTCGGGGACCTCACCGGTGTCGGCGGTCGTGGCCGCGGCGAGCTCGGCGAGGGCGTCGGGGCCGATCGGCTCGCCGGCGAGGTAGGGCGCCGTCATCAGCGGGATCCCGAGGAAGGACTCGCGCACCTGCTCCAGCCCGCTGGCCTGCGCGCTCTCCCAGGCGGCGCGCCACGGGTCCCCCTCGGGCGCGGGGGGCAGCAGCCGGTTGACGACGACCGCGTCGACCGCGTAGCCGTGCAGGCTCAGCGAGGTGAGGACGCGACGGCTCTCGGCGATGACGACCCGTTCGGGCGTCGTGACGAGCCGCACGCTCGCCCGCGGGGAGGTGAGCAGGGTGCGCACGCCGGTCATCAGGTCGCGCCATGCGCGGAGCACGCCGACCACCTCCGGACCGGGCGTCGGGATGCCGGCCGCGGCGGTGGCGGCCGGGCGCAGCACGGTGAGGAGGCGGCGCTGGGCCGGGAGCAGCCGGTCGAGGTGCCAGCCGAGGACCTCGGGCAGGGCGAGCAGGCGCAGCGTCTCGGCGGTGGGCGCGCAGTCGACGACGACGAGGTCCCAGCCGCCGTCCTCCGCCTGGTGCGCGAGCGCGGCGAGCGCGGCGACCTCCTCGGCCCCGGGCAGGGAGGTCAGCTCGTCGGCGACGACGGGGTCGACGCCCAGGGCGTCGAGGACGCCGAGCAGGTAGGCGCGCACGACCTCCCAGTCGGCCTCGACGGCCGTGTGCGCCCCGACGGCGAGGGCGTGCAGGCCGGGCTCGACCTCGTGGGTGTCGCGCCAGGTCGCGGCGGTGCGCAGGTCGACGTCGAGGGCGTCGCCGAGGCTGTGCGCGGCGTCGGTCGAGACCACGAGGGTGCGCAGGCCCCGGCGGGCGGCGCCGACGGCGGTCGCGGCGGCCGTCGTCGTCTTGCCCACCCCACCCTTGCCGGTGACGAGGACGACCCGGGGCATCGTGGCGCTCAGGCCTCGACGCGCTTCTTGAGCTCGGACAGGGCCGTGTTGATGATGTGCTTCTCGGCCTTGCGCTTGAGCATGCCGATCATCGGCATCGTGAGGTCGACCTCGAGGTCGTAGGTGACCTGGGTGCCGGGGCCGGCCTTGACGAGGGTGTAGCTGCCGGTGAGGCCCTTGAGGAGGGTGGCGCGCACGAGGTTCCAGCGGACCGTGCCCGTGCCGTCCTCGTCGACGTCCCACTCGTACTCGAGGACGTACTGGTCCTTGATCGCCCCGGCGTTGAGGTCGAACTCGACCTGGTCGGCCCACCCGTCGCCGTCCTCGCTGAGGACGGTGCACGACTGGACCTGCTCGGCCCACTCGGGGTAGCGCTCGAAGTCGGCGATGACGTCGAGGACGGCGCCGGGCGCGGCGGCGATGTCGACGGAGGACTGCGTGCGGTCGGCCATGGCACGGAGGCTACCGCCCCGACCGGGGCCATAGAGTTGGGGTGTCATCCGCCACGTCGATGCGAGAGAGGGTTCAACCCCGTGCCCGAGAACTCCACGCCCCTGGTGCTGCCCGCGACGACCGAGGGCAGCCTCGCCGACCTCCCGTCCCGCTGGGCCACCGCCGAGCCCGACCGGGTCACCTTCTCCAAGCGCGCCGGCAGCGGCTGGGCCGACGTCACGGCCCGCACCTTCGCCACCGAGGTCGCCGAGCTCGCCAAGGGCTTCATCGCCGCGGGCATCGCGCCCGGCGAGGTCGTCGGCATCATGAGCCGGACCCGCTACGAGTGGACCGTCGTCGACTTCGCGCTGTGGTCGGCCGGCGCCGTGCCGGTGCCGATCTACGAGACCTCCTCCACCGACCAGGTCGAGTGGATCCTCGCCGACTCCGGATCCGTGGGCGTGGTCGTCGAGACGACGGCCCACCAGGGCGCGGTCGAGTCGGTGCGCTCGCGGGTGCCCGGCCTGCGCGAGGTGTGGGGCATCGACGCCGGCGACCTCGCCACGCTGCGCCTCGACGGCGCCGACGTCGACGACGCCGAGCTCGAGGCCCGCCGCTCCGGCCTGGACCGCGACGCGCTCGCGACGATCATCTACACGTCGGGGACCACCGGCCGCCCCAAGGGCGCCCAGCTGACCCACGGCAACTTCCTCACCCTCGCCGAGAACACGGCCGAGAAGCTGCCCGAGGTCATCAAGGCCGCAGGGGCGTCGACCCTCCTCTTCCTCCCGCTGGCGCACGTCTTCGCCCGCTTCATCGAGGTGCTCGCGGTCACGGGTGGCGTCCGGATGGGCCACTCCTCCGACCTCAAGACCCTGCTCGACGACTTCTCCGCCTTCAAGCCCACGTTCATCCTCGCCGTGCCGCGCGTGTTCGAGAAGGTGTACAACTCCGCCGAGGCCAAGGCCGAGGCCGGCGGCAAGGGCAAGATCTTCGCCGGCGCCACGGCCACCGCGATCGCGTGGTCGGAGGCCCAGGAGGAGGGCTCGGTGCCGCTCGGGCTCAAGCTGCGGCACGGGGTGTTCGACAAGCTCGTCTACGGCAAGCTCCGGGACGCGATGGGTGGTCGGGTCCAGTACGCGGTGTCCGGCGGCGCCCCGCTCGGGACCCGGCTCGGGCACTTCTTCCGCGGCATCGGCATCACCATCCTCGAGGGCTACGGACTGACCGAGACCACTGCGCCGGCCGCGGTGAACCTGCCGTCGGCGATCCGGATCGGGACCGTCGGGATCCCGCTGCCCGGTGTCGGGGTGAAGATCGCGGACGATGGCGAGGTTCTCATCCGGGGCGTCAACGTCTTCCGCGGCTATCACGGCAACGACGCCGCCACCGGCGAGGCGATCCGCGACGGGTGGTTCCACACCGGCGACATCGGCGACGTCGACTCCGACGGCTTCCTGAAGATCACCGGCCGCAAGAAGGAGATCCTCGTGACGGCGGGGGGCAAGAACGTCGCCCCCGCGGTGCTCGAGGACCGGCTGCGCGCCCACCCCCTCGTCTCCCAGTGCATCGTCGTCGGCGACGCCAAGCCGTTCATCGCGGCCCTCGTGACGCTCGACGAGGAGATGTACCCCGGCTGGGCCGCCAACCACGGCCTCGAGGGTGTGTCCCTCGCCGCGGCCCGGACCGACGAGCGGATCGTCGCCGAGATCCAGAAGGCCGTCGACGATGCGAACACCGCTGTCTCCAAGGCCGAGTCGATCCGCAAGTTCGCCATCCTCGAGACCGACTTCACCGAGGAGACGGGTCACCTCACCCCGTCGCTGAAGCTCAAGCGGAACGTCGTCATGCGCGACTTCGGCGACGAGGTCGACGCGCTCTACGGTGGCTGAGCGCGCGCGGAGCGCTTCGTCCGGCGTCGTCCTCGGGCTGGCGTGGCTCGCCTGGTTCGGCGTCCTCCAGTGGTCGGTCGTCCGGTTCAGGGTGCCGATCGTCGTCACCCTGACCGTGGTCACGGCCCTGCTCGCGTGGTGGCTGTGGAGCCGGGTCGAGGTGGTGCTACCGCGGTGGCTCGCACCGGCGCTCGTCGTCGGGTCGACCGTCGTCACCCTGACGGTGCCGCTGTTCTCGTACCTGCGCGGCGGGTGGCTGACGGCGGCGCTCGTCGTGTTGACGGTCGGCGGCGGCGCCTGCGCGGTCCTGCTGGCCCTGCCCGGACACCGTTCGGCCGCAGGGGCATTCGGTACGGCGGTCGTGACCCACGTGGCGCTCTCGGTCGTGACGATCCTCGGCGACCGCGCGCCCCGGATCGACGTGTGGGTCATCCTCCAGCAGGGGGCCGACGCGCTGGCGCGCGGCGAGAGCTTCTACACCCAGGTGTGGACCGGCTCCCCCGGCGTCAAGGACACCTTCAGCTACCTGCCGTGGATGGGCGTCCTGACGGCGCCCGGGCGCTGGGTCGCCGGTGACGTCCGGTGGGCGATCCTCCTGTGGTCCCTCGTCCTCTTCGCCGGTCTCTGGGCGCTGGCGCAGGGCCACGTCGAGCGGGCCGCGGCCGTCGTGGCGGTCCTCGTCCTCGCCCCCGGCACCCTGACACAGGTCGACCAGGCGTGGACCGAACCGGTGCTCGTGGCCCTTCTCGTGTGGTGGGCCGTCCTCGTGCGACGCGGTCACGCGTGGTGGGCCGTGGTGCCGCTGGCCCTGGCGTGCGCGAGCAAGCAGCACCTCGCGCTCCTCGCGCCGGTGCTCCTGGCGTGGCGACCGTTCGGGTGGCAGCGGACCCTCGCGGCCGGTGGGCTGGCGGGCGTCCTCATGCTGCCGTGGGTCCTCGCCGACGCCGACGCGTTCGTCGAGGACACCGTGACGACCCTGCTGACCTTCCACCCGATCCGCTTCGCGAACACCTGGTACCTCTACGCCCTCAACGAGCACGGGGTCGAGCTGCCGTTCTTCGTCACGGGGGTGGCCATGCTCGGGGTCGTGGCCGTGGCGTCGTCCGCCGTGTGGCGGCGCACCCCCGACGTCGGGGAGCTGCTGCGGTGGCTGGCGCTCGTCCTCGCCGTCGCCAACCTGGTCAACAAGCAGGCGTTCTACAACCAGTTCTGGTTCGTCGCGGCCCTCGTGGCGGCCTCCCTCGCCGCCGACGCTGCCCGCCACCCCTCGCCCACCGACGCCGCCGGCGACCACACCCCCTCGCCCTCCACCACCGACCCACCATCGTCCCCTCGCCCCACCAACCCCACGAGTCGCACCTTTTCGGGGTGACCCCGAGAAGGTGGGGTCCTCCCGGCGGGTCGAGGTGATCGGCCGGGGAGCCACACGGGCGGACTACCTCGACCCACCAGGCCCGGGTCGAGGTGAATCTCGACCCTCTCGAGGTCGCATCTCACCTCGAACCCGTCAGGGGGGATCGGGTCGAGGTGAACATCGACCCTCTCGAGGTCGCATCTCACCTCGAACCCGTCAGGGGTGGATCGGGTCGAGGTGAACGTCGACCCACTCGAGGCGGACGACCTCGAACGAGCTGAGAGGTCAGCGGGAGAGAGCCAGCAGGTGCGCGCGCCAGTCGCGCACCAGGGTCGCCCGGTCGGTCCGAAGGACGGTCCCGAGCGCCCGGTCGGTGGCGGCCTCGGCATCGGCGTCGGTCCCGGTCGCGGCGCCCTCGACGACGAGCCGGCGCACGTCGTCCTCGCCGTACCGGGCGACGAGGAGCTCGACGGCCTGCCACGCGGCGAGGTAGGGCACCTCGATCGACCCGGACGAGGGCTCGAGGGTGTCGAGCCGCGGCAGGTCGGTGGGCCCGCGACCTGCCCGGACCTCGGCCAGCAGGGGCTCGAGGAGCACCTCGACCGCGACGTCGGCGCGCCGGTAGCCCACGTGGTCGGCGTACCCCTCGGCGAGCCAGGCCGCGGTCCGCCCGGGAACGGTGGCCCGCACGGCGACGTGGACGAGCTCGTGGGTGAGGACGACGTCGCGCCCCGCGCGGGTGAGCCGCCCGAAGGCCGTGGGGTCGAGGACGACCCGGTCACCGGTGGCCCGACCCGACGCGTCGGTGGGGCCCTCGGTCGTCGCCCCGACCTCGGCGGCCGCTCCCCCGCTGCGACCGAGGAGGAGGTCGGCCTCCTCGACCGTCGCCGGCGCGAGGAGGAGGACGCGGTCGGGCGCCCGGGCCCAGTCGCGTCGCAGGTCAGGGACCGCACGGTCGACGACGGCGGCGTACTCGGCGAGCCCGGGTCCGTCGACGGTGCCGGCGACGACGGCGTGGCGGCCGGTCCGGACGGCCAGCCCCGGGAGGGCGAGCCACGGCGCGCAGGCACCGAGCCCGCTGGGCTGCTCGGACACGACGAGCCATCGGCCCTCCACCCGGACCAGGCGGACCGACACCGAGACGATGCGGTCGGCACGGTCGAGGTCGCCGATCCGGTAGCTCCATCGGGCGGTGGCCAGCAGAGCCGCCTCACCCGGCAGGGCGGAGGGGTCGGCCTCCAGTCGCACGTCGTCGACGGCGAGCCGCGCGATCCCGAGGGCCTCCGCCGCCACGAACGTGGAGACCTGGAGGTCCAGCGCGGCCGGGTCGGCTCGCGAGACCGTGCCGAAGTACGCCCCGTCGTCCCCCGTGACGAGGGCGCCGGCTCGCGTCGTCAGGACGTCGGTGACGGCCGCGAGGTCCTCGGGCGCGGGGCCGTGGCGTGACGGCCCCGGCGCGGTCGGCGAGGGAGAGGGCGAGGGAACGCCGTCGCCGCCGTCGCTCGAGCACCCGGCCACCCCCGCCCCGAGCATCCCGGCCAGACCCCCGAGGACGACCCGGCGAGCGGGTCGTCGCGGCATCGGCGGGCGGGTCACCCCGCCATCGTAGGAAGCGGCGGTGTCCGTCCCGACCTGCCCGGTGTGATCGACGTGACCGCGGCCCGCGACGGCTGCGACTCAGCCGACCGCCCAGCCGCCGGAGGACGAGTCGGAGCCCGTCGTGTCGAGGCGCGCCCGGACCCGGGTGGCCTCCTCGGCGTCGACGAGGCCCGCGTGGACGAGCCGGGTCACCGCGGCACGCTCCTCGGCGTCGAGGGTGGTGTCGGTGCGCAGCGAGGGTGCGGTGAGCTCGAGCAGGACGGGCACCATGCAGTCGCCGCAGTGCAGCTCGCGCACGGGGCACGTCCGGCACTCGACGGTCATCGTGCTGACGTGGCCTGGCATTCGGGGTCACCCCTTTCCTGGTGGACTGGGAACCACGCTAGAGGCGACCACCGACAGCCCACCCGGCCCACCTGCGGGAACGCCGACCCGGGCCCTGACGACGCACCACCTCAGGCAGGTCGGGGCACCGCCGCCAGCAGCGACTGGCCCATCCACGACGGCACCGCGCGCGCCGACTCGGACGGGCCGTCGACCCGCATCCCGCCCGACCGCTGCGCCGCCTCCCAGTCGAGGTCGCCGCGCCACACCCTCGTCATCGTCCGCAGGGACGTCTCGACCGAGACGGCGACCTCGAAGCCCGGGTCGGCGTCGCAGATGTCGACGTCGTCACCGGAGACACAGACCCACCAGCGCGAGACCGGCGTGGCGACGTCGTCGAAGTGGATCGCGACCACCGTTCGGCCACGCGGCCACTGCGCCACCGGGATGGTGCGGCGGACGTCGAACATCAGCAGGTGCGGGTCGAGGTCCTCCTCTCCCAGCTCCCCGACCCACCGGGCGCCCCACGCCCCGAGGGCGTCGACGAGAGGCCGCAGCTCGAGGCCCGACTCGGACAGCTCGTAGGAGGTCCGCCCCCCGTCGAGGACCCGGCGCACGACACCCGCCCGCTCGAGGCGCCGCAGTCGCTTCGAGAGCAGCGCCGGCGACATCCTCGGGTTCCCGCGCCGCAGCTCGTTGAAGTGCCGGCTGCCCATGAGCAGCTCGCGCACGACGAGCAGCGTCCACCGCTCGTCGAGCACCTCCATCGCCTTGGCGACAGGGCAGAACTGTCCGTACGACGACATCCCCGCACTCCTCCTCCGGGGCGCGCCGACGCGTCCCCGGGCGTCCAGTGCACACCCGCCGACCCGTCGCGCGCCAGTACAGATCGTGAACCGGTCGCGGTACAGATCCGGCACTGGACCCAGCCTGCCGCCCGCGCGACCGTGGAGGAGCCGCCGAGGGAGCGGCCCGTACGGACCGAGGAGACCCAGATGACCACGCACGCCACCGACACCGGAACCACCGGGAGTCCCAGCCCCGCAGGACCCGGACCGACCGATGACGACGCCCGCCTGGGGCGGTCCCCGGAGGTCAAGCGCAAGCACCGTGCCATGTGGGCGCTCGGCGACTACCCCGCCGTCGCGGCCGACGTCGTCGCGCCGCTCGGCCCGCTCCTCGTGGAGGCCTGCGGGATCGGCGCCGACGACCGCGTCCTCGACGTCGCCGCCGGGTCGGGCACGGTCGCCCTGCCCGCCGCCGCCACGGGAGCCGACGTCACGGCCTCAGACCTCACCCCCGAGCTCCTCGCCGTCGGCGAGCGAACTGGCCCGGCGGGCGGGCCTCGACCTCACGTGGGAGGAGGCCGACGCCGAGGCGCTCCCCCACGACGACGCGGAGTTCGACGTCGTCACCTCGTGCGTCGGCGTGATGTTCGCGCCGTTCCACCAGCCCGCCGCCGACGAGCTCGTCCGGGTCCTGCGGCCCGGCGGTCGCCTCGGCCTGGTCAGCTGGACGCCGACCGGCTTCATCGGGCGGATGTTCGGCGTGATGCGCCCGTACGCCCCGCCACCGCCGGAGGGCGCCCAGCCGCCGCCGCTCTGGGGCGACGAGGCGCACGTCCGCGAGCTGCTCGGCGACCGGGTCGAGGATCTCGTCGCCACGACCGCCACCCTGCAGGTGGGCCACTTCCCCGACGGCGCGGCGTTCCGCGACTACTTCAAGGCCAACTACGGCCCGACGATCGCGACCTACCGCGCCATCGCCGAGGACCCCGAGAAGGTCGCCGCGCTCGACGCCGCCCTGGCCGCCCTCGGCGACGAGGCTCTGGCCGACGACGGGCCCGACGGCAGCATGGGCTGGGAGTACCTGCTCGTCACGGCCCGCCGCACCTGACCCCTCGGGGCCGGAACCGCTGCCGCCCAAGGGCGTTCACGCCAATGGGGTGCAGCCCTACCAGTTGACCCAGCCGGACGTGGCGCTCGTCGGGTTGAGGTCGAGCTTGATCCGGTTGGCGAGGTTCGGGTCGATCGAGCAGTAGCCGCCGCTGGGGTTGCCGCTGCCGTTGATCGAGATGGTCGTCGTGTGCCACGGCGTCGAGCGGCCGTTGTAGTAGCAGAGCAGCGTGTAGGTGCCGGCCGGCACGTTGTTGGCCCGGAAGTCCACGATCCGGCAGTTGCCGCAGCTCGCGGTGTCGAGGCCGCCCTTGGAGACGTTGCTGATGCTCGCGGGCGGGTTCGGGATGGACTGGCTGTCGGGGCCCGCCCACGAGGACCAGCTGCCGCCGGCGAACGCCCTCACCTCGAGCTGGTAGGTCCGGCCGTCCTGGCCGTTGAAGCCGACCTGGGTGCGCGCGGAGTCGAAGACCTGGTCGACGGCGCCGCGGACCTGGACCCGCTGGATCGGGCGGCCGTTGGTCGGCAGGTTCCACTGCCAGGTGATCTGGTTGCCGCTGCGGCTGCTCGACAGGCCGGTGGGCTGGAGCGCCGGCCCGTACGGGGTCGCGGTGTCGGACACCCGGTTCGACGCCTGCCCACCCGAGTTGACCGTCCACACCGTGATGGTGCGGTCGTTGGTGGGCGCGGTGTCGAACGGGCCGACGTTGAAGACGACCTGCGATCCCGGGGCGCAGCCGCACTGGTGCGTGCCGGACAGCCCGCCACCCTGCCAGCGGATGGCGCTGAAGGACCCGGCCCGCGGCTGGCCGACGTTGACGGTGAGCTGGATGCGCCGGTTGTCGTTGGGCGTCGTCGCCCGCACCGACGGCGTCGAGGGCTGGCCGACCGACGTGAAGCTCGAGGCGTTCGCCTTCGGCCCCTCGATGTCGGCACCGTTCGTCAGCGTGACCGTGTACCGGTAGGTGCGCCCGTCGTAGGGGATGACGACGTTCGTGGAGCGGACGTCGGGGGCGGTGTCACGGACCGTGGTCCAGCCGCCACCGTCGACCGACTGGTACACCGAGTACCGCGTCGTCGGAGGCCCGTTCGGTGAGCCCTGCTCCCACGACAGGGTCAGGGTGGCCGAGTCCCGGGCCGGGCCGGGGCCGCTCGCCGCGATGGCCGGGGCCGGGAGCGCGGGCGGGGTGCCCGCCGACTGCATCGTCACCGCGGGTCCGAACGGTCCGGCGCCGAGCTCGTTCCACGCCTGGACCTGGACCGACTGCTCGGCCATGTTGTCGAGGCCGCCGACGGTCGTCTGCCGGGTCGACGCCGGCACCTCCTGGGTCTGGGTCCGACCTGTGGACGAGATGAGGCGGATGACGTACTTGCGCAGCGCACTTCCCTCGTTCTCCGGGGTGTCCCACGCGATCGTCAGGGTGTGGTCGCCCCGGGAGACCATCCGCACACCGGAGACCTGGCGCGGCAGCGTGTCGGGACGCACGGCAGCGCTGGGAGCCGACGGGTCGCCCTCGCCGATGCCGTTGACCGCCGCGACCGTGAACCGGTAGTCGCGACCGTTGGTCAGCCCGGTGACCGTGCACGGCGACGCGGTGCACGTCGTCCTCCCCGACGAGCCGCCGGTGTACCGCACGACGTAGCTGCTGACGACGAGGCCACCGTCGTAGGTGGGCGGCAGCCACGACACGCGCGCCTGGCCACCGGCGTCGCGGTCGGCGACGGCGGAGACCTGCCGCGGCTGCCCGGGACGCCCGAGCATCGTCACCGACGCGCGGCCTGCGGCGGAGCGGCCGGGACCGTCGGACACGGTGAGCGCCACCGAGGCGGTGGGGCTCGGCTTCGTCCCCACGGTCAGGGTGAGGCGGCACCCGGAGGTGGAGGTCGTGAGACCGGTGCCCTTCTCGACCCGGGCCGCCGTGATCGTGCACGCGGGCTTCGCCAGGGGAGAGTCGAGGTAGGACGCGACGTCGACGGTGCGCGACTCCCCCTCCTTCAGGCCGGTGACGCTGATCGGTCGGAGGCGCGGCGGCGGGACGGGACTCGCGTCCGCCCCGGCGCCCTGGCCGTTCTGCCCCATGAGCTCGAGCCCTGCGGCGTCCTTGCCGATCACCTGCACCGCGATCCCGGAGGGGACCGGCATCCCCTCGGACGAGACGGAGAGGCGGCCGAGCGTGGTGCGAGCGGAGCCGTCGGCGTGGAGGGTGAGGCGGCGGTTGCCGGGGCCGTCGGCGGCGAGCGACGCGTCGGCCTCGGTCTCCCACCGGGTCTGGAACCGCACGTCGTCGAGCGTCGTGCCGACGGGGTACCAGGCGTGGCAGAAGGTGGGGATGTCGACGACGCGGTCGAGGCCGCCGGCGATGACGGTGACGGCACCCTCGGGGCAGCGCAGGAGCGGCACCTTCGGCCCGACCTGCACCGGGATCGAGACGTACGCGGTGCCGTAGTCGGTCTGGTCGACGGCGTCCTGGTCGGTGACCTCGAGCATGACCGCGGCCGGCCCGACGTACCCCCCGGACGAGGTGAGGGTGAGCGTGCGGTTGTCGTCGAGGGCCACCGACAGGTACTCGGAGGGCGACGCGCTCACCGTCTGCTCGGTCGTCACCGAGACGACGCGCCCGCGGGGCGAGCGCACGTGGTCGCCCAGCTCGACCGTCCTCGAGGAGTCCTTCCCGAGCTCGATGAGCGTGCCCGCGACGACGAAGGGCTGGCCGTTGGCGCCGGTCGGCACGTGGACGAGGGCCATGGCGCGGGCGCCGTCCTCGTCCTCGATGACGTAGGGCACCGAGTAGGCGTGGTCGCGGACCGTGACGCGGACCCGACCCGCCTCGACGACGGCGGTCGGGTCGAGGACGTCGACGATCCTCAGCGTCGCGGGGTCGGAGTCGACGTCGGTGTCGTTGGCGAGGGCGTCGACGAGCGCCGTGGTCTCGGCCGGCTTCGGTTGCGCGACGTCGTCGTTCGCGACGGGCGGGTTGACGTACCCGGCCACGGGACGGACGAGCACCGTGGCCCGGGACGGGTCGAACAGGCCGTCGGAGATGGAGTAGACGAGCTGGTGGAGGGTCGTGCCACCGGCCGAGGGGGCCTTCGTCGTCATCGTGTTGTCGTCGTCGATCCGCCACTGCCGCACCATCGCGGGGTCGTTGCGTGACTCGGCATCGACCTCGACGACGTCACCGCGGGCGATGAGGTCGTTCTGCAGCGGCTTGACCGTGACGGTCTTGCCCGGTGCCGCGAAGACCTCGTCGGGTACGGCGACGGGCGGCTGCGCGTCGCCGGGTTGGACGACCCCGACGCGCACGAACGCTCGGCTCGTCGCCCCGAACCGGTCGCGGACCTCGTAGGTGATGACTTCCGTCCCCGCAGCGAGCGGGAAGGACTCGTAGCGGATCGTCGACGGCCCGATGGCGACGACGCGGCCGTGCGCGAGGTCGACCGGCCCGCCGTCGGCGCCGACGACCCCGGCCACCGTGACGCTGTCGCCGTCGGGGTCGACGCCGGAGGTCGGCACCGTCATCGTGATGGGGTCGCCGGCCGTCACCGTGGCGGTGAAGCTGCGGGCGACCGGGGCGCCGTTGGGGCGCTGGGTCGTCGGCAGCGGGGTGACCGCGATACGGATGCGGGCCGTCTGGGCGCGCTCCTTCATCCCGTCGCCGTACGCCGCGTACTCGATCGTCACGAACTTCTCGGCCCGCAGCCCGCGCGCCTCGGGGACGTAGCGGACGACGTTGCCCGAGGCGAAGGCGCGCTGCGCGTCGCCCTTGCTGACGACCTTGACGCTGCCCGGGTCGAGGACGAGCGGGATGCCGTCGGCCATCGTGTCGTTGTCGAGCACCCCGACCGAGACGGTGTCGCCCTCGCGCACCGTCGCCGTGTCGTCCTGGACGAGCGGGACCGGGTCCTCGATGGCCGACTGCTGGAGGACCGAGACCTCACCCGTCGTGCGCTGGGCGCCGTCGCTGACGGTGTACCGGATGACGCCGCGGCGGCCGGAGCCGGAGTCGAGCGGAGCCGGCTCGCGCGCCTCGATGCGCACCCAGCGGCCCTGGTAGATGGAGGGCTGGAGCCACGAGTCCTCCCCGGTCGCGGTGACCGCGGCGGTGACGAGGACGTCGCCGCTGGGGCTGTAGTCGTTGGCGAGGACGTCGACCATCACGGGGGTCTGGTCGTGCAGCGCCGCGGTGTCGGGCACCGACACGGGCGGGGCGCCCTCGGGGGGCGCGACGACGTCGACCCGGACCCGGCCGGGGGCGACGCCACCGCCCGTGACCGCGGAGTACGAGAGCTCGTAGGTGCCGGGCGCCGTCCCGGTGACGGTGACCTGGCCGGTGGAGAGGTCGGTGTCGACCTGGAGCGGACCGACGGGTCGCACCGCGGAGCGCAGCCGCAGCGTGGCGTCGGGCTCGCTCGGGTCGGCGCCGGCGATGTCGTTGCCGAGCGGCTCGACCTGCAGCGGCTTGCCGACGACGCCGCGCACGGCATCGGGCTGGGTCCGCGGCGGCAGGAGCCTGCTGTCACTGCCGACCCCGATGACCTGGGCGGTCACCGAGCCCTTCGTCGTGCCGCCGCGGCCGTCGCTGACGACGTACGGCACCGGCTGGCGCCCCTGCTCGGTCGGCGCGAGGAGGGTGACCCGGCCCTGTCCGTCGACGACGCCGCCCTCGACGTCGGCGCGCGCGGCGAGGACGTCGTTCTCGGGGTCGCGCCAGTCGGCGAGGACGGGGACGGACAGGCGCTTGCCGGCGATGACCGGGTAGGGCGCCTTCGCGAGGGCCGCTCCCCCGGCGCGCAGGCGCGGGGGTCCGTTGACCTCCTCGGGGACGATCCGCACGGTGACCTTGGCGGCCTCCTTGGAGACGACCTTGCCGTTGTTGACCTTGTACGTGAAGTCGAAGGCGCGGCCCTCGCTCCCCGGCGGCACCAGGACGTCGACCGACTGGCCGTCGGACGACACGGTCGCCCTGATCCCCTCGAGGCTCGGGCGCGAGACGTCGCGCTGGTCGATGGACAGCACCGAGCCGGCGACGTCGGTGTCGTTGTCGAGGACGTGGAGCTTGCTCGTGCGCCCCGGGCGCACGGCCTCGTTGTCGGGCTGCGGCTTCGGGGGCTGCTGGGCGCTCGCCTCGTTGAGGAGGTTCTCGTCCTTCTTGTCGTTGTCGTCGTCCTGCTTCGTCGGCGGGGTCAGCGCGTCCCAGTTGTCGATCTTCGTCGGCTTGTCGTCGAGGTCCCAGACGCCGCCGTTGTCGAGGTCGTTGAGGACGACGAGACCGCGGTTGACGCGCAGCGCCACGCCGTCGCGGGTGGGGACGTCGCCGCTGACGGGCAGGGTCGCGGTCGGCTCGTCGCCGGACCGGCCGCAGTTGGCGCCGTAGAAGATCCGGCCCTCCTCGGCCCACGCGGCGTGGACGCAGCCGGCGAGGACGACGGGCCGGCTGACGAGCACGGCCCCGGGGACCCGGTTGACGGGGTCGCTGACCTTGACGCCGCCCGGTGACGTGCCGCCGTCGAGCGGGACGAGGACGGCGGTGTCGGGGCCCTGGACGACGACGGTGTCGGCGTCGGGCCCGGGCTGCTGGAGGGCGGCGAGGCGCGAGCCGTCGGGGAGGGTCACCTGGGCGTCGGTGCCCTCGGGTCGCTCCGCGTCGTAGACCCGGTCGGTGGTGGCGTCGTAGGCCACCCAGCGGGATCCCACGGCGGTGATGTCGGGGGTGGCGCTGCGCAGCGTCGTCGGCACGGCGGTCGGCCTGGCGAACCCGGTGGCGGCCGGTCGGATCGAGGTGACCTTCCCGTCGACGCCGGAGACGACGTGGACGACGCCGTCGGTGCCGACGGCCAGGGCGCCGTTCTTGCCGACGGTCGCGATCGGCTTGGCCCCGGTGGCGAGGTCGGGGGCGCTCGTGATGCCGGCCCGCGCGTCGACGCGCTGGGCCCACACCTTGCCGGTGCCCGGGTCGAGGACGGCGAGCGTGCCGCCGCGCAGGTCGACGGGCGGAGCCGTGAACCGGCCGGTCACGACCTTCGTGGCGGGGACGGAGGTGAGGGGGTCCCCGGCGGTGGACGTCGACACGTCGATGGGGACGAGCTCGCCGGTGCCCGGTGTCAGACCGAGGACCGCGGCGCCGTCCTGGAGGACGTCGAGCCCGTCGCCGACCCCCGCACCGCTCGCGACGCCGGTGTCGAGCTGGCCGATGGGGACGTTGGCCTTGGCGAACTTCGCCTGCGCGGCGGAGCTGACCCAGACGCCCGAGTCGTTCAGGCGCGCCTCGTGGACGGTGCTGCCCTCGCTCGCGACGGCCATGTAGCCGAGGCCCGACGCGACGAGCGCGACGGCGGCGAGGCTCGCGACCCGTGCGCGTCCTCGTCCGCTCCCTCGTGCTGCCACGACCTGCGAACCCCCGTGTGTCCACCCCGGCGCCGACCCCTCGCCGGCGCGCCCGCTCACCCTAACCGGGCTCAGCGCCATCGCGGGCCGGGTCGGACGGGGAGCACTCCCCCTTCCCGCACGGCCAGCGCGCCTCTCGGGGGCTGTCGGTGCGGCCACCTACCGTCGGCGCCATGACGATGGTCCAGGGCACGTTCGACGACCTGGGAACGGCCCTGTCCACCGTCACCTTCGTCGTCGTCGACCTCGAGACCACGGGCGGCAGCCCCGCCGAGTGCGGCATCACCGAGATCGGCGCCGTCAAGGTCCGCGGGGGCGAGGTCGTCGGCGAGTTCCAGACCCTGGTCAACCCCGGCGGCGCCATCCCCTCGTTCATCTCCGTCCTCACGGGGATCACCGACGCGATGGTCGCGGGCTCCCCACGCATCGAGGCCGCGTTCCCCGCGTTCCTCGAGTTCGCCCGCGGCAGCGTCCTCGTCGCCCACAACGCCGGCTTCGACATCTCCTTCCTCAAGGCCGCCGCGAGGCGCACCGACCACGAGTGGCCGGGGTTCCTCGTCCTGGACACCGTGCACCTGGCCCGGCAGCTCGTCCGCCGCGACGAGGTCCCCAACCACCGGCTCGGCTCGCTCGCCCGGCTGTTCCGCTCCCCGACGACGCCCGACCACCGCGCCCTGCACGACGCCCGGGCCACCGTCGACGTCCTCCACGGCCTGCTCGAGCGGGTCGGCTCGCTCGGCGTCCACTCCCTCGAGGAGCTCCTCGACTACACCTCGCGCGTCTCCCCCGCGCGACGGCGCAAGCGCCACCTCGCCGACGGCCTGCCCGACGCCCCGGGCGTCTACCTCTTCAAGGACGGGCAGGGGCGCGTCCTCTACGTCGGCACCTCGGTGTCCATCCGCACCCGGGTCCGCTCGTACTTCACCGCCTCCGAGCACCGCAGGCGGATGGGCGAGATGGTGCGCATCGCCGAGTCGGTGAGCCCCATCGTCTGCGCCACGACCCTCGAGGCCGAGGTCCGCGAGCTGCGCCTCATCGCGGCGCACAAGCCGCGCTACAACCGCCGCTCGCGCCACCCCGAGAAGGCGCTGTGGGTCAAGCTCACCGTCGAGCCGTTCCCGCGGCTGTCCGTGGTGCGCACCGTCGCCGACGACGGGGCCCGCTACGCCGGACCCTTCGGCTCGCGCACCTCCGCCGACGCCGCCGTCGCCGCCGTCCACGAGGTGCTGCCGCTGCGGCAGTGCCTCGAGCGGTTGTCCCCCACGAAGTTCCGCTCGGCGTGCGTCCTCGCCGAGATGGGCCGGTGCGGCGCGCCGTGCACCGGCGCCCAGTCCGTCGCCGAGTACACCGAGGTCGTCGACCGCGCCGTCGACCTCCTGGCCGGCGACACCCGCGACCTCCTCGACGCCCTGCGCGCCCGGATGGCCGAGCTCTCGGCCGCGCAGCGGTTCGAGGACGCCCAGGTCGTTCGCGAACGGCTCGTCGCGCTCGTACGCGGCACCACGCGCTCGCAGCGCCTCGACCCCCTCGCGCGGATCAGCGAGCTCGTCGCGGCCCGCCGCTCGCTCCTCGGCGGCTGGGAGGTGGTCTGCGTGCGTCACGGCCGCCTCGCGGGGTCCACCTCGTCCCCGCGCGGTGCCGACCCGATGCCCTACATCGCCGCCCTCCGGGCCAGCGCCGAGGTCGTCGCCGCTCCGCCGCCGCCGATGCCCGCTGCGACGCCCGAGGAGAGCGAGAAGATCCTGCGCTGGCTCGAGTCCCCCGGCGTGCGCGTCGTCGAGGTCGACGGCGCGTGGACCTGCCCGGTCGGCGGGGCTGCGGCCGTGCGCGCCGAGCTCGAGCCGCTCGAGACCGCGCGCCGCGAGGTCGCGGGCTTCGCCGGCGTGCGCTGACCCGGGCGCCCGGCGCGGTCTCGGCGGGGCGTGGCTAGTCTGGCCGGGTGATCACCGCCATCGTCCTCATCACCGCCGACGTCGACCGCATCCCGGAGGTCGCGCAGGAGATCGCCGACCTCGAGGGAGTCACCGAGGTGTACTCCGTCGCCGGTGACGCCGACCTCGTCGCCCTCGTCCGGGTCCGCGAGCACGAGGCCCTCGCCGACGTCATCGCCGACCGGCTCAACAAGGTCGTCGGTGTCACGGGCACCAACACCCACATCGCCTTCCGTACCTACTCCTCGCACGACCTCGAGGCCGCGTTCAGCCTCGGCCTCGAGGACTGACCCCCTCCGGGACGCAGAAGTCGCCGACGGACGCAGGTACTGCTGCGTCTCGTGGCGATGACCGCGTCCTCTCCGGGTCAGCCGGCGGAGAGGGCGCGGGTGACCTCGACCCAGCGGTCGAGGATCGCCGTCGCGGCGCCGGCGTCGACGGCCTCCTCGGCGCGGTCGACCCCGCGTCGCACGGCGCCGGTCAGCGCCTCGCGGGAGACCTCGGCGCCCTCGGGCCAGTCGGCCACGGCCAGGGCCATGCCGGCGTTGAGGACGACCGCGTCGCGCACCGCACCGGTGGCCCCGCCGAAGGTGTCGCGGGCGACCTGCGCGTTGAACGCCGGGTCACCACCGCGCAGCGCCTCGACCGGGCTGTTCTCGAGACCGAGCTCGGTGGGGTCGAGGACGACCTCGGTCACCTCGCCGTCGCGCACCCACCACACCGTGGAGGTCGTGGCGAGGGTCAGCTCGTCGAGGCCGTCGTCACCGCGGAACACGGCCGCCGGACGACCTCGCCCGGCGAAGACCCCGGCGAGGATCGGCGCCGTCCGCGGGTCGGCCACCCCGACCGCCGCGTAGGTCGGCTGGGCCGGGTTCGTCAGGGGTCCGAGGAGGTTGAAGGCCGTCCCGACCCCGAGGCCGCTGCGGGTGACCGCCGCGTGCCGCATCGAGGGGTGGAACGCCCCGGCGAAGCAGAACGTGATGCCGGCGTCGTGGGCGGTGCGGGTCACCTGCTCCGGCGTGAGGGTCAGGGAGACGCCGAGCGCCTCGAGGACGTCGGCCGAGCCCGAGCTCGACGACGCGGCGCGGTTGCCGTGCTTGACGACCCGCAGCCCCGTGGCGGCGACGACGACCGAGGCCATCGTCGAGATGTTCACCGAGTGGAGCCGGTCGCCCCCGGTGCCGACGATGTCGATGCTCCGGCCCGGGACCTCGATCCGCAGCGCGTGCTCGAGCATGACGTCGGCGAGCCCGCGGACCTCCTCGGAGGTCTCGCCCTTGGCCCGCAGCGCCACGAGGAAGCCGGCGAGCTGGACGGGGCTGGCCTCGCCCCTCATCACCTCGGTCATCGCCCAGCGGGCGGCGTCGGTGGTGAGGTCCTCGCCGCGCAGGAGCGCGGCGAGGAGGTCCGGCCAGGTGGGGGTGGCCGGGGCGGGCGTCGACACGCGCGTCAGCCGGCGGCCGCGACCCGCGCCCGGGCGAGGCCGGCGATGGCCTCGGACACGGCGATGGGGTCGAGGGGGTGCGGGACGACCTCGTCGGCGAGCGACCAGCCCGCGAGCCAGGCGTCCTGCGGGCGGCCGGTGAGGACGAGCACCGGCGGGCACTCGAAGATCTCGTTCTTCAGCTGGCGGCAGAGGCCCAGCCCGCCCATCGGGGCCGCCTCGCCGTCGAGGACGACGACGTCGTGGCCCCCCGCGTCGAGGGCCTCGATGACCGCCTCGGCGGTCGCGCACTCGAGCCAGGAGGTGACCTCGACGTCTCGTGCGGGGCGACGGCCGGCGGCCGCGCGGACGGCGTCGCGCACCGTGATGTCGTCGCTGTACAGCAGCACCGAGACGCGGTGGACGCCGTCGCCGGTGGTGGCCTGCTCGGGGGTCCCGGTGGCGTGCGGAGAGGTCATGTCGGCATCGTACCGGTGGGCCCGATCGCGTCCCTGCGGGCCTTTGGGGACAAGATGTCGAGGCTTACGGGGGGTCACTAGAGCGCGGCGTCGCGGATGCGGCAATAATGCATGTCGTGGCCACCCAAACAGCACCCCAGACCCGGCCCGTGGGGCCCGTCCCCTCGATCCCCGGTCAGGGCCCCGCGACGCGCCCGAACATGGTCGCGGTGGGCACGATGGTGTGGCTCTCCAGCGAGTTGATGTTCTTCGCGGCGCTGTTCGCCTTCTACTTCACGATCCGCGGCCACGAGCCCGAGCTGTGGCTCGAACGCACCGAGATGCTCAACGTCCCGTTCGCCCTCGCCAACACCACGATCCTCGTCATCTCCTCCGTGTGGTGCCAGCTCGGCGTCCTCCAGGCGGAGAAGGGCGTCGCCGCCCGTCCGGCCGGCTCCTCGCTCGCCAGGGTCAGCGCGTGGGGGATGCGCGAGTGGTACGTCCTCACCTACTTCTTCGGCGCGGTCTTCATCGCCGGCCAGGTCTACGAGTACGCCCACCTCGTCGAGGAGAGCGTCACGCTGAGCTCCGACGCCTACGGCTCGGTCTTCTACCTCGCCACCGGCTTCCACGGGCTCCACGTCACCGGCGGCCTCATCGCCTTCCTCCTCATCATCGGACGCACCTTCACGACACGGCGCTACTCGCACACCCAGGCCACGGGCGCCGTCGTCACGTCGTACTACTGGCACTTCGTCGACGTCGTGTGGATCGCCCTGTTCATCATGATCTACGTCCTGAAGTGACCGCTGGTCTCCCCGACATCCCCCGACCCGACGCCGACGACAGGAACGCACCGTGAACGCACTGGCCGCCCGCCGACGACACCCTGCGGCGATCGCCATCCTCCTCATGCTGGGCCTGTTCCTCACGGGGGCCGCGTACGCCGCGGTGGCCCCGAAGCCCGCCGACGCCACGACCCGCGCACTGCCGGCCCAGTCGGTCGAGGAGGGCAAGGCCCTGTTCCGGGCGAACTGCGCCACGTGCCACGGCCTGAACGCCGAGGGTCGCGCGACCGGCAACGGTGACAAGGTCGCCGGCCCGTCGCTGGCCGGCGTCGGAGCGGCCGCCGTCGACTTCCAGGTGGGCACCGGCCGGATGCCGATGGCCGCCCCCGGCGTCCAGGCCCCGCGCCAGGACGAGATCAAGTACTCCGACGAGGAGATCGCCTCGATGGGGGCGTACATCGCCTCGCTCGCCCCGGGACCCGAGGTCCCCAGCGAGGAGGCCGTCGACCCGACCAAGGGCGACCCCGCCCGCGGCGGCGAGCTGTTCCGCGTCAACTGCGCCATGTGCCACAACTTCGCCGGGGCCGGCGGCGCGCTGACCCGCGGCAAGTACGCCCCCGCCCTCAACGACGTCACCGGCAAGCACGTCTACGAGGCCATGGTCACCGGCCCGCAGAACATGCCGGTCTTCAACGACGCCACGGTCAAGCCCGAGGACAAGCAGGACATCATCGCCTTCCTCAACACCCTCGACGAGCAGGAGAACCCCGGGGGCATGGCCCTCGGGTCCCTCGGCCCGGTGTCCGAGGGCCTGTTCGCCTGGGTCTTCGGACTCGGCCTGATGATCGCCTGCGCCGTCTGGCTCGGATCCAAGGCCGCGTAGCCCCACCACGTCCCACTGCACATCGACGAGAAGATCGGTAGCCCGATGAACGAGCAGGACCAGAGCTCCCCCGGCAGCGAGGTGACCCCCACCGACGGCCACGGCACCGCCGTGCGCCTCGACGAGGGTCACATCGTCGGCGACGGCGGCCTCCCCGAGCGGTTCAGGAACCCGGGCCTGCCCACGCACGTCCCGCGCATGGCCGACCTCGACGAGCAGGCCGCCCAGCGGGCCGAGAAGCAGGTCGCGGCCCTGTTCATGGTGTCGATCGTGGCGACGCTCCTGTTCATCGTCGGCTACTTCCTCATCGACATCGACGCCACCATCTTCATCCCGGGCATCGGCGTCATGGGCGCCTCGCACCTCACCCTCGGCCTCACCATGGCGCTGGGCATGCTCGGGATCGGAGCCGGGGCGGTGCACTGGGCCAAGACCCTGATGCCCGACGAGGAGGTCGTCGAGGAGCGCCACCCGATGCGCGCCAGCGACGAGTCGCGCCAGCGCGTCCTGTCCGAGCTGAAGGGGGGCGGCGAGTCCTCGCAGATCACCCGCCGCCCGCTCATCAAGTACACCCTCGGCGGCGCCCTCGGCCTCTTCGCCGTCCCGCTCGTCCTCCAGGTCGCGGGCAGCCTGGGGCCGTTGCCCCAGAAGAGCCTGTCGCTCACCTTCTGGAACGGCGGTCCCAGCGGCCCCGGCGAGGAGCCCACCTTCACGCCGCTGCGGCTGATGAAGGACCCCGAGAACGAGCCGATCAAGGCCGAGGACATCACCATCGGCTCGGTCGTCCACGTCCTGCCCGAGGGCCTGCTCGAGCTCGAGTCCGGCGTCCTGGAGGAGAAGGCGAAGGCCGCGGTGCTCCTCATGCGGCTCGAGGAGGACAAGATCGAGTCGCAGAAGCAGCGCGACTGGGGCTACCAGGGCATCGTCGCGTACTCCAAGATCTGCACCCACGTCGGCTGCCCCGTCGGCCTGTACGAGCAGCAGACGCACCACCTCCTGTGCCCCTGCCACCAGTCGACGTTCGACGTGACGCAGGACTGCAAGGTGATCTTCGGCCCGGCCCGGCGCCCGCTGCCACAGCTGAAGATCACCGTCGACGACGAGGGCTACCTCGTCTCCACACAGCCGTTCCGCGAAGCGGTCGGCCCGAGCTTCTGGGAGCGTGGCTGATGTCCACCGCAACCACCCGTCCTGCCGACGCCCTGCGCGAGGGCGACAGCGCGCCCGAGGCCGCCCCGTCGGTCACCGCGAAGAAGATCGGCGGCGTCGCCGGCTGGGTCGACGACCGCACCGGCGTGGCCAAGCCCGTCGGCTACCTCATGAAGAAGGTCTTCCCGGACCACTGGTCGTTCATGCTCGGCGAGATCGCGATGTACTCGATGATCATCTGCCTGCTCACCGGGGCCTTCCTCACCTTCTGGTTCATCCCCAGTGCCGGCCACACCGTCTACGACGGCTCCTACGTGCCGCTGCGCGGGGTCGAGATGTCGGAGGCCTACGCCTCGACCCTCGACATCAGCTTCGACATCAAGGGCGGGCTCATCATCCGCCAGATCCACCACTGGGCCGCGCTGATGTTCGTCGTGGCCCTCGTGGTCCACATGTTCCGGGTCTTCTTCACCGGGGCCTTCCGCAAGCCGCGCGAGGTGAACTGGGTCATCGGCTCGGTCCTGGCGCTGCTGGCCATCGTCGAGGGCTTCGCCGGCTACTCGCTCCCCGACGACCTGCTCTCGGGCACCGGCATCCGCGCCATGGCGGGCTTCGTCCAGACGGCGCCGGTCATCGGCTCCTACCTCGTCTACGGCATCTTCGGCGGGCCGTTCCCCGGCGAGATGATCATCCCGCGGCTCTACAGCGCCCACATCCTGCTCATCCCCGCGATCCTCGTCGGGCTGTTCACGGCGCACATCGGGCTCGTCTTCGTCCAGAAGCACACCCAGTTCCCCGGCCCGGGTCGCACCAACGAGAACGTCGTCGGCTTCCCCGTGATGCCGGTGTACGCCGCGAAGGCCGGTGGCTTCTTCTTCATCGTCTTCGGCGTCCTCGCCCTCGTCTCCGCGGTGGTCCAGATCAACCCGATCTGGGGCTACGGCCCGTACGACCCCTCGCCGGTGACCGCGGGCTCGCAGCCCGACTGGTACATGGGCTTCGCCGACGGGGCACTGCGCCTGCTGCCCGGGTGGCTGGAGTTCGAGCTGTTCGGCAACACGTACTCGATGAACATCTTCCCCGGGGCCCTGATCCTGCTCCCGCTCGTCTACGTCGTGCTCGGCGCCTATCCGTTCGTCGAGCGCTTCGTCACCAAGGACGACCGCGAGCACCACCTGCTCGAGCGGCCACGCAACGCCCCGGTCCGCACCGGCATCGGCATGGCAGGGATCACCGCGTACACCGTCCTGCTCTTCGCGTCGGGCAACGACATCATGGCCATCAAGCTCGGCATGTCGATCAACGACCTCACCCGGTTCTTCCAGGTCTCGCTGTTCCTGCTGCCTCCCGTCGTCTTCTGGGTCACCAAGCGCGTCTGCCTCGCCCTGCAGCGCGCCGACCGCGAGACGGTCCTGCACGGCCGCGAGACCGGGACGATCATCCGCACGCCCGACGGCAAGTTCTTCGAGCGGCACGACACCGAGCTCACCCCCGAGCACTGGGTCCTCGTCCAGCACGACGCCGTCGCGCCGTACCAGCTCGAGGCCGACGTCGACGCCAACGGCGTCTCGCGCCGGGCCGGTCGCGCCGAGAAGGTCCGGGCCGCGCTGTCGCGGTTCTACTTCGCCGACGCGGTCAACCCGGTCACCCCGGCCGAGCTCGCCGCCGCGCACCACGACGGCCACGCCGACGAGGCCATCGAGGCGTCCGCGGCCGGTGGCGCCCGCGCCATCGAGGCCCAGGAGGAGCGCGCCGACCAGCACTGACGCCGGCTCCCCGACGAGGGCCGCGCACCCACCCGGGCGCGCGGCCCTCGTCGCGTCGTAGCGTGGTGGCGTGAGCACCGACGCCCGCACGGCCCACCCGACCGTTCCCCCGCTGCCGCGCAGCCGGCCCGAGGACGAGGGCGTGCCTCCCGCGGCGCTGACGGCGCTGCTGGACCGCTGGGAGACCGTCGGCGTCGAGGCACACGGGCTGCTCGTCCTGCGCCGCGGGCGGGTCGTCGCCGAGGCCTCGTGGGCGCCCTACCGGGCCGACGGCGTGCAGCTCGTGTACTCGGTGAGCAAGACCTTCACCTCGTGCGCGGTCGGGTTCGCCGAGGCCGAGGGGCTGCTCCGGCTCGACGAGCGCCTCGTCGACCTCTTCCCCGAGGCCGCCGCCGTCGCCGGTCCGCGAGCCGCCCGGCTCACCCTGCACCACGTCCTCGCGATGTCGACCGGCCATCGCGAGGACACCCTTGACTGGCGCGAGAGCGACCCGACGACCTTCCCGCGCCACTTCCTCTCCGTCGAGCCCGAGGAGGAGCCGGGGTCGTGGTTCGTCTACCACAACGGCGCCACCCTCCTGGCGGCCCTGGCCGTCCAGCGCCGCACCGGGCAGCGGCTCCTCGACTACCTCAGGCCCCGTCTCCTCGACCCGCTCGGCATCGGCGACGCCGCGTGGAGCGGGCCGGACGGGCTCGACATCGGCTACTCGGGCCTGCACGTCACCACCGATGCCGTGGCACGCCTGGGCGAGCTGCTGCGCCTCGACGGCGTCTGGGAGGGCCGCCGCCTGCTTCCCGAGGGCTGGGTGGCCCGGGCCAGCGCCGTGCAGAGCGACACGGCGCAGCACCCGGAGACCACCGACTGGCAGCAGGGCTACGGCTACCAGCTGTGGCGGTGCCGGCACGACGCCTTCCGCGCCGACGGCGCCTGGGGGCAGTTCGCCGTCGTCGTCCCCGCCGCCGACCTCGTCGTCGCGGTGACGTCGTGCAGCACCGACACCCAGGCCCTTCTCGACGGCATCTGGGAGGTGCTCCTGCCCGCCCTGTCCCCCGCGCCGCTCCCCCGCGACGACGAGGCCTCCAACGCGCTCGTGCACCGCCTCGCGCAGTCGCGGCTCCCGGCACCGCGCTCCGTCGCGCAGCCCGACGGCGAGGGCCCGTGGGAGTTCGTCCACGAGCCCGCCGAGCCGCACCCGGCGCTCGTCCTCGTGCGGGTCCGGCGCGACCCCGCCGGTGGCTGGGTCCTCGACGTCGAGGACGGCGGCACCGTGACCGTGGCGTGTGGCGACGGCGGCTGGTCCGCCACCGCGGGCTCCCCGTGGGCCGCCGCCGGTGGGTGGACGGCGCCGGGGGTCTTCGAGGCCCGGGTCGCTGCGGTCCAGACCCCCCACGTCCTCAGCCTGCGCTGCGCGCAGGGTGCGGTCGTGGCCTCCTGGAACGGCGAGCCCCTCGTCTGGTCGGCGTTGGCGACCCTGTACGCCCCGCGCCCCTGACCGGCTGCCCGACGGGTCGCGCCGGGGCGCGTGGCAGGCTGGGGCCGTGGAGCCGCTGACCCCCGAGGAGTTCGACGCCATCGTCGAGGAGGCGCTCGACGAGGTCCCGGCCGAGCTGATGGCGATGCTCGACAACGTCGCCTTCTTCGTCGAGGACGAGCCGCCCACCGACGACCCCGACCTCCTCGGCGTCTACGAGGGCACACCGCTCACCGAGCGCGGGCCCTGGTGGGAGTCGGGCTCGCTCCCCGACCGGATCCTGCTCTTCCGCGGGCCCCTGACCCGGATGTGCGACGACGCCGACGACCTGCGCGAGGAGATCGCCGTCACGGTGGTCCACGAGATCGCCCACCACTTCGGCATCGAGGAGCAGACCCTGCACGACCTCGGCTGGGGCTGAGCGGGATCCGGCGTCCGGACCTCAAAGGTCAGAGCGCGTGCTCGCCCTTGAAGTACTCGAAGGTCCAGCCGACGAGGGCGGGGACGCCGATGAAGGCGCCGATGAGGAAGATCCACCAGCCGACGGCCAGCCCGAGGAAGCAGATCGCGGCCGCGGCGCCGAGGAACAGCGGCCACCAGCTGTGCGGGCTGAAGAAGCCGTAGTCGCCCTGGATCTCGTCGATGTCGCCGAGTGGGTCGTCGGACGGGTCGACGTCGAGGTTCTTCCGGGTGATCCAGAGGTACCAGGCGATCATGAAGCCGAGCAGCCCGGCGAGGATCAGGCCGATGACGCCGACCCACTCGACACCGATGGTGTTCGCCGTCCACGGGCCGTAGATCGCCGCCACGACGAAGGCGAACACCCCGATGAGGAGACCGAGCCGTTCCATCGCGCGCATGGGTCAGTGCTCCTTGGTCTCGGACTGGTCGTCGGCGTCGACGAACGAGTTGTTGCCGAGGTCGGCCGGGCCGAGTGCCGAGACGAGGGAGCTCTCCTTCGCCTTGGCCTGGTCGTGCCGTCCGCCGGGAGCGGCCTCGGGGTGCTTGAGGTCGAACGCGGGGCGCTCGGAGCGGATCCGCGGGATCTCGTGGAAGTTGTGCCGCGGGGGCGGGCAGGAGGTCGCCCACTCGAGCGAGCCGCCGTAGCCCCACGGGTCGTCGACCTCGACGAGCGGCGCGGTGCGCCAGGTCTTCCAGACGTTGTAGAGGAACGGCAGCGTCGACAGGCCGAGGAGGAACGCGCCGCTCGTGGAGATCTGGTTGCCGAGGGTGAAGCCGTCCTCGGGCAGGTAGTCGGCGTAGCGCCGCGGCATCCCCTGCATCCCGAGGAGGTGCTGCACGAGGAAGGTGAGGTGGAAGCCGATGAACAGCATCCAGAAGTGGATCTTGCCCAGCGTCTCGTCGAGCATCCGGCCGGTGAGCTTGGGCCACCAGAAGTAGAAGCCGGAGAACATCGCGAACACCACCGTGCCGAAGACGACGTAGTGGAAGTGGGCGACGACGAAGTAGCTGTCGGACAGCTGGAAGTCGAGCGTCGGCGTCGCGAGGATGATGCCGGTGAGGCCGCCCAGGAGGAAGGTCACGAGGAAGCCGTTGGCCCAGAGCATCGGGGTGGAGTAGTCGATCTTCCCGCCCCACATCGTGCCGATCCAGTTGAAGAACTTCACACCGGTGGGCACGGCGATGAGCATCGTCATGATCGCGAAGAACGGAAGGAGAACCTGGCCGGTCACGTACATGTGGTGCGCCCAGACGCTGACCGACAGGGCCGCGATGGCGATCGTCGCGTAGACGAGGGTCTTGTAGCCGAAGATCGGCTTGCGCGAGAAGACCGGCAGGACCTCGGAGATGATGCCGAAGAAGGGCAGCGCGATGATGTAGACCTCTGGGTGCCCGAAGAACCAGAAGATGTGCTGCCACAGCATCGCCCCGCCGTTGTCGGGGTCGAAGACGTGGGCCCCGAACCGGCGGTCGGCGCCGAGCGCGAACAGCGCGGCGGCGAAGGCCGGGAAGGCGATGAGCACGAGGATCGAGGTGACGAGCACCGTCCACGTGAAGATCGGCATCCGGAACATCGTCATGCCGGGGGCGCGCATGCACAGGATCGTCGTGATGAAGTTGACGGCGCCGAGGATGGTGCCGAAGCCACCGAGCGCGAGGCCGAAGACCCACAGGTCACCGCCGAGGCCCGGGGTGTAGCTGCTGTCGGACAGCGGCGCGTAGGCGAACCAGCCGAACGACGCGGCGCCGCTCGGCGTGAGGAAGCCCGCGCCGGCGATGAGGCCACCGAAGAGGTAGAGCCAGTACGCGAACATGTTCAGCCGCGGGAAGGCGACGTCGGGCGCGCCGATCTGCAGCGGCATCAGGGCGTTGGCGAAGCCGGCGAACAGCGGTGTCGCGAAGAGCAGCAGCATGATCGTGCCGTGCATCGTGAACAGCTGGTTGTACTGGTCGGGGTTGTCGACGAGCTGCAGGCCCGGCTCGGCGAGCTCGGCGCGGATGACGAGCGCCATGAGGCCGGCGATGAGGAACCAGATGAACGAGGTGATGAAGTAGAGGTGGCCGATGACCTTGTGGTCGGTCGTCGTCACCCACCGCACGACGACGGAGCCCTTGGAGACGCTGCGCGTGCGCGCAGCCGTCGTGGTCTCGCGGAGCATCGTGGTCTCGGAGGCGGCGCTCATGGTCAGCTCACCCCGTCGATGGACTCGTTGCGCAGCTGGTCGTCCATGAGGTCCTCGCGGTTCAGGTCGTTGTTGAGCAGCCCGGACTGGCCGGCGGCGCGGAGGTCGGCGACGTGCGCCTCGTACTCGGCGCGCGGGACCACCTTGACGTTGAAGAGCATCTGCGAGTGGTACGACCCGCACAGCTCGGCGCACTTGCCGCGGAACGTGCCCTCCTGCGTCGGGGTGACCTGGAAGCGGTTCACCCGGCCCGGGATCATGTCCATCTTCTGGAGGAAGGCCGGGACCCAGAACGAGTGGATGACATCGCGTGCGGTGAGGACGAACTCGACCCGCTCGCCCACCGGCAGGTACATCGTCGGGATCGTCTCCTCGGCGCCCGGCTCCCCCGTGAGGATCGCCTGGGTGCCGACCTCGTGCACGTCGTCCTCGACGTAGTTGAAGTCCCAGCTCCACTGCTTGCCGACGACGTTGACCGTGAGGTCGGGCTCCTTCGAGGTGTCGAGGAGGACCGCCTCGTCGCGCGCGGTGTACGCGAACAGGACGATGACCATGAAGATCGGCACGACGGTGTAGAGGATCTCGATCGGGATGTTGTAGCGCAGCTGGACGGGGAGCTCGTTGTCGTCCTTCTTGCGGCGGTACGCCGCGGCGCACCACACGATGAGGCCGATGACGAGCGCGCCGACGGCGAGCGCCGCGATCCAGGCGCCGATCCACAACGAGGTGATCCGCTCGCCGTTCTCGGTGACGGCGCGCGGCAGCCACCCCGTGGAGGCGTTGCCCCGCAGGTCTTCCGCCGTGGCACAGCCCGTGAGGGCAGCGGCCGAGAGTGCACCGAGCAGGGCCCACGTGCCGAGGCGGCGACGGGCCCGACGGGGCGTGGTGAGGTCGTGCTGGCGCACCGCTGCACCCTTCGTCAGAGGAGGTCGACGGACGCTGCAAACCCTACTGCACCCCGTCCGTGGAGGTCAGGCAGGGGGGACTACCGTCGAACCGTGGCGGACACCGAGATCGGGCGCCCCGCGGGCGGTCTGCTCGACGCCTCGCGCGGCCCCCTGCACCCCCTGGCCGCGCGGACCCTCGAGGCCGCCCTCGACGCCGCCTTCGCCGACCCCGCCTCGCTCCACGGCCCCGGCCGACGGGCGCGCTCCCTGCTCGACACGGCGCGCTCCGTCCTCGCCGGGGCCCTGCACGCCTCACCGGCCGAGGTGTCGGTCCACCCGAGCGCCGAGGCCGCCCTCGACCTCGCGGTGTCGGGGCTGCGGCACGCGCGACGCCGGGTCGGCGAGCGGGTCGTCGCGGGTGCCACCGAGCGGTCGGTCCTCCTCCTCCAGCCCGGCGTCGGCGAGCCGGTGCCCGTCGACCGCTCGGGCCGCGTCGACACCGAAGCCTTCACGGCCGCCCTGGGTGCGGGCGACGCCGCCGCCGCCGTCCTCCAGGTGGCCAACGGCGAGGTCGGTACCCGCCAGCCGGTGGCCGCCCTCACGTCGGCGGCACGGGCGGCCGGGGTGCCCCTCCTCCTCGACGCGAGCGCCTCGCTCGGCCGCGACCGGGTGGGCGAGGAGCTCCTCGGCGAGGCCGGCGTGGTCGTCGCCGACGCCGCCTCCTTCGGCGGCCCTCCCCTGGGTCTGCTCGTCGTGCGGGCCGGCACGCGGTGGGCCCTTCCCGGCCCCCGGCGCGGGGCCGAGCACGGCCGGGAGCACGCTGCCCCCTGGGTCCCGCTCGTCCTCGCGGCGGCCGAGGCCTGGCGCCAGACCGCGGCCGACCGCGTCGAGGAGGAGCGTGAGGCCCGCGGGCTCGTCGACCGGGTCCGGGCCGCCGCCGCCGGGGTCCCCGACGTCGAGGTCGTCGGCGACCCCGACGACCGCCTCCCCCACGTCGTGACGTTCAGCGTCCTCTACACCGACGGCGAGGTCCTCCTCGAGGAGCTGGCCCGGCGCGGGCTGCACGTCGCGTCGGGGTCCGCCTGCACGTCGAGCGCGCTGCGACCGAGCCACGTCCTCGCGGCGATGGGGGTGCTCACCCACGGCAACGTGCGGGTCACCCTGCCGCTGCGGTCCGTCTCCCCGACCCGGGCCGCCGACGTCGACCGCCTGTGCCGCGAGCTGCCCGATGCCGTGGCCGCCGTGCGGCGCCGCCTCGGGACCGATGACCTGTGAGCGGCGAGCTCCCCGTCGTCGACGCCCGCGGGACCCGGTGCCCGGTCCCCGTCATCCGGGTCGCCCGCGTGGTGCGCGACCTGCCGCCCGGGTCGGAGGTCACCCTCCTCGCCGACGACGTCGCCGCGCGGTCCGACGTCGCCGCCTGGGGCCGGATGCGCGGCCACGACGTCACCGTCGGCGAGGTCGGGCCCGACGGGACGACGAGGTACCACGTCGTCGTCGGCGCGACACCCGCGGCCGGTCCGGCCGGTCAGGACGGTCAGGCCGGTCCGGCCGAGAAGTCGACCTGAGGCGCCTGCAGCGCCGTCGTCAGGGCCCCGAGGTACCGCTCGCGCGCCCACTCCTGCGCCCCGAGCCGCTGGAGGTGCTCGGTGGCCCACTGGACGTCGACGAGCCGCCGCGGGTCGTCGTCGGCGAAGAACCGCTCGACGAGACCGACGAGTGCCACCTTCGACGCGTCGCGCACCGTGTGGAACATCGACTCCCCGGCGAACAGGCCACCGACCGAGACCCCGTACAGGCCCCCGACGAGCTCGCCGTCCTGCCACGCCTCCACGCTGTGGGCCCAGCCCAGCTCGTGGAGCCGGCGGTAGGCCGCGGCGACGTCCTCGGTGATCCAGCGGCCGTCGCGCGAGGGGTCGGCGCACCGCTGGACGACCTCGTCGAAGGCGGTGTCGACCCTGACCTCGAAGCGGTCCAGGTTCTTGCGCAGCGACCGCCGAACCCGCAGGGCCCCGGGCGGGAAGACCCCGCGCGGGTCCGGCGACCACCAGCCGACGGTGCCGGAGCCGTGCGGGCCCAGGCCCATGGGGAACAGGCCGAGCCGGTAGGCCGCGAGGAGGGTGCCGGGGCGCAGGTCGGCGCCGGCGGCGACGAGGTCGTCACCGGGGTCGGCGAGGGCGGCGTCGAGCAGCCACGGCGTGGGCTCGGGCTCCACCGGGGGGAACGGCATCGCCGGCGGTGGCTCAGCCGTTCGCGCAGCGCACGAGCGGCGCGATCTCCTCGGCGGCCTCGGCGCCGTACGCCGTCTCGACCCGCCGGAGGAAGGGATCGCGCTTGATGAGGTACTCCTGCGTGCCGACCGTCTCGAGGACGTAGGTCGCCAGGACCGACCCGATCTGGGCGCAGCGCTCGTGGCCGAGCCCGCCGGCGAGGCCGACGAGGAAGCCGGCGCGGAAGGCGTCGCCGACACCGGTGGGGTCGACGCGGTCGACCTCCCCCGCGACCGGGACGTGGATCGGCTCCGCGCCCCTGGTGCGGATGTCGGCGCCGTCCTTGCCGCGCGTGATGACGCGGGTCGTGACCCGCGAGTCGATCTCGTCCTGGCTCCAGCCGGTCTTGGTCTCGGTGAGGTGCGACTCGTACTCGTTGGTGAAGAGGTAGTCGGCGCCGTCGATGAGCGAGCGGATGAACGGGCCGTCGGCGAACGCGAGCTGCTGCGAGGGGTCGGCGACGAACGGGATCCCCCGGGTGCGGCACTCGTTGGTGTGGCGCAGCATCGCCTCCGGGTCGTCGGCCCCGATGAGGACGAGGTCGAGCCCCCACTGCTCGTGGATCGGGCCGAGCTCGATCATCCGGGCCTCGGCCATCGCGCCCTGGTAGAACGTCGCGATCTGGGCCATCGTGTCGTCGGTCGTGCAGACGAAGCGGGCCGTGTGGCGCGACTCGGAGATGTGGACGTGGTCGGTGACGACGCCGTGGCGCGAGAGCCAGCTGCGGTAGTCGCCGAAGTCCTCGCCCGCGGCGCCGACGAGGATGGGGCGCGAGCCGAGCACCGCCATCCCGAAGCAGATGTTGCCCGCGATCCCGCCACGGCGGATCTCGAGGGTGTCGGCGAGGAAGCTCACCGAGATCTTGTCGAGCTGGTCGACGACGAGGGAGTCGGCGAAGCTCCCCCGGAAGGTCATGAGGTGGTCGGTGGCGATGGACCCGGCGACGGCGATCTGCACGGGGAGAACCTACCCCTCGTCGGGCGGTCGGTGGGCACCCGGGGACGCCGAGAGGGCCCGCACCTGGTGGGGTGCGGGCCCTCTCGGGGTGGCCGGACAGGTCCGGCGGGCCGGGTCAGCCGAAGCTGTCGCCGCAGGCGCACGAGCTGCCCGCGTTGGGGTTGTCGATGGTGAAGCCCTGCTTCTCGATGGTGTCGGCGAAGTCGATCGTCGCGCCCTGGAGGTACGGGGCGCTCATCCGGTCGACGACGACCTCGACACCGTCGAAGTCCTGCACGAGGTCACCGTCGAGGGTGCGCTCGTCGAAGTAGAGCTGGTAGATCAGGCCCGAGCAGCCGCCGGGCTGGACGCCGACGCGCAGGCGCAGGTCGTCACGACCCTCCTGGGAGAGCAGGGACGAGACCTTCTCGGCCGCGACGCCGGTGAGGACGACGCCGTGGGCGGCCTCCTCCTCGGTGGTGGGGGCCTCGGTGGTCTGGAGCTGGTCGCTCATCTGGGCACTCCTGTTGCTGGCGGTGGCCGGTTCGGTGGGCCGGGACTCGGTGGTCAACCTCGACGGGTCGCTCCGTGTTCCCGGCATCGCCCCTCAAGGATACGTCCGACCCGGGGGTGTGACGTCCGCCGTCCACCGGCGGGTCGCTCTCCTGCCGCCGGGGAGCTCGCTTCGGTGGGGGTCGCTCAGCGGGCGGGTGACCAGGTCCGGGCGACGCGCGCCGTGCGGGCGGCGAGCGTCTCGACGGGGTCGGCGACCATCGCCTCGACCTCCCGGGCGGAGTCGGCGACGGCGTAGGTCCCGGCGAGCCCGAGCGTCATCGTCTCCCGCCGGCCGACGAGGCACTCCCCCGCGACGAGGACGGTGGGCCGGGCCGTCTCGAGCGTGGCCGCGGCCACCCCGGCGACCACCGAGCCGCGCAGCGTCGCCCAGTCGACCCGCCCGGCGCCGGTGACGACGAGGTCGGAGCGCGCGGCCGCGGGACCGAAGCCGGTCTCGCGCAGGACGGTCTCGACGCCTCCCACCCGCCGACCGCCGAGCGCGAGGAGCGCGTACCCGAGGCCACCGGCCGCCCCGGCGCCCGGCTCGCGGTCGAGGCGGCGCGGCATCCCGGTGAGGAGATCGCGCGGCGGCTCGGGGACCGCCCGGCGCAGCACGTCGGTGAAGCGGCCGAGGGCGTTCTCGAGCGCCTGCGCCTGGCTCGAGGACGCGCCCTTCCGCGGCGACTCGACCGCGCTCGTGCCCTGGAGACCGAGGAGGGGGGTGTCCTCGTCGGTGGCCAGGACGAGGTCGATCCCGGACAGGCGGTCCAGGACGGACGGCAGCCCGACGAGGGCGTCGTCGGGCGCGTCGGCCAGGGCCATCCCGCCGCGGGCCAGCGCGGAGGCCGGCCCGGCGCCGAGCGCCGCGAGGAAGCCGGCACCGGCGTCGTTGGTGGCGCCACCGCCGACCCCGAGCACGACGGTGGTCGCCCCCTCGTCGAGGGCGGTCTCGAGGAGGGCGCCGACCCCCCAGGTGCTCGTGAGGCCGGGGTCGCGCTCGTCGGCCCCGAGGAGGTGGAGGCCGGTGGCCTGCGACGCCTCGATGAAGGCGGTCCGGCGTCCGTCGCGGTCGAGCAGGAGGACGGCGGCCGGGACCTCGCGCCCGAGCGGGTCGCTCACCGTCGTCATCACGGTGGTGCCCCCGAGGGCCCGTCCGAGGACGTCGAGGAAGCCGGGTCCGCCGTCGGAGAGCGGGAGGAGCTCGACCTCGTCGTGGGGGGCGCCGCGCGACCAGCCCACGCCCATCGCGGTGGCCGCCTGGACGGGGCCGAGGGTGGACCCGAAGGAGTCCGGGGCGATGAGGACGCGCACGGCCCGAGGGTAGCGGGACGGTGGCTCGGTGGGTGGTGGGCGTCGGTGGTCGTGGGTAGCGTCGCGGACCAGCCGACCGATCTTCCGAGAGGACCGCCATGAGCGAGACGCCCGAAGCCCCCGAGACCCCCGAGGCCGCGCCGACCGACCTCGACCCCGAGCGCGTCGCCTACCTCGAGGCCCTGGCGCAGCAGCGGTACTTCTTCCTCCACACCGTCGAGGGCCTCACCGACGACCAGGCCCGGCTCACCCCCACGGTCAGCGAGCTGTGCCTCGGCGGGCTCGTCAAGCACGTCGCCCTCACCGAGCGCGGGTGGACCGACTTCGTCGAGCACGGGACGATGGCCGGCGGCGACGAGGCCGACCACGCGGCCCGCGAGCGCGAGTTCCGGCTGCTCGAGGACGAGACGCTCGAGGAGGTCGTCGCGCTCTTCCACGAGGTCACCGCGCACACCGACGACCTGATCCGCACCTGGGACCTCTCGGCGAGCCAGGAGCTCCCGCCCGCGCCGTGGTTCACGCCCGGCGAGCGGCGCAGCGCGCGGCGGACCTTCGCCCACCTGCTCTCCGAGCTCGCCCACCACACCGGGCACGCCGACATCCTGCGCGAGTCGATCGACGGTCAGCGGTCGATGGGCTGAGGTCCATGGGCCGAGGCCTACGATCGGGGGGTGACGACGACCACCGGTTCACCGCGCAGCGCCCCGCTCCCCCTGCTCGTCCTCGGGCGGGGTCGCGACCTCGCGAGCGAGCGAGGGGTCGAGTGCCCGGGTGACCTGCCGGCGCCCTCCGACCCCGGCCTCGTCGAGCGCGCCCGCGCCGCGAAGGCGGCCCTGGGCGACCGGGTCTTCGTCCTCGGCCACCACTACCAGCGCGACGAGGTCATCGAGTTCGCCGACGTCACCGGCGACTCCTTCAAGCTCGCCAAGGAGGCCGCGGCCCGGCCCGACGCCGAGTTCGTCGTCTTCTGCGGCGTCCACTTCATGGCCGAGTCGGCCGACATCCTCACCGCCGACACCCAGACCGTCGTGCTGCCCGACCTCGCCGCCGGCTGCTCGATGGCCGACATGGCCGCGATCGACCAGGTGGAGGAGTGCTGGGACGAGCTCGTCGAGGCGGGCGTCGCCGACGCCACGGTCCCCGTCACCTACATGAACTCCTCCGCCGCCATCAAGGCCTTCACCGGGCGCCACGGCGGCACGATCTGCACGTCCTCCAACGCGAAGACGGCGCTCACCTGGGCGCTGGAGCGAAAGGGCGAGGGCGCCAAGGTCCTCTTCCTCCCCGACCAGCACCTCGGCCGCAACACCTACGTCCGCGACCTCGGGGGCTCCCTCGACGGATGCGTCGTGTGGGACCCCCACCGCCCGATGGGAGGCCTGACCCCCGAGCAGCTGCGCGACGCGACGATGATCCTCTGGCGCGGCCACTGCTCGGTGCACGGGCGCTTCTCGGTCGAGGCGGTCGAGGCCGCCCGGCGCGAGGTCCCCGGGGTCAAGGTGATCGTCCACCCCGAGTGCCGCCACGAGGTCGTCGAGCTCGCCGACGAGGTGGGCTCCACCGAGAGGATCATCAGGACCATCGCGGCGGCCCCGGCCGGCACCGCGTGGGCGGTCGGGACCGAGCTCAACCTCGTGCGTCGCCTCGCGGCCGACTTCCCCGAGCAGCGGATCGTGTTCCTCGAGAAGAACGTCTGCTACTGCTCGACGATGAACCGGATCGACCTCCCGCACCTCGTCTGGGCGCTCGAGTCGCTCGCCGCCGGCCGCGTCGTCAACCCGATCCGCGTCGACCCCGAGGTCGCCCACCACGCCCGGGTCGCCCTCGACCAGATGCTCGCCCTGCCCGGCGAGACCTCCAAGGACTGACCCCCGGGTCACCCCTTTCCCGCCGGATCCCGGAAACGGGAGGTTCGCACCGGAAAGCAACCCGGTGCGAACCTCCCGTTTCCGGTGCGAAGTCACCGCGCCAGAGGGTGACCGCCTCCCGACCCCGCGTCAGGGGTGGACGAGGCCGTCCGGGCCGACGAGGCGGGTTGTGCGCCGTCGGCACCCGCTCTCCCTCGGGCGGCGGGCCCGGCGGGGTGCCGTCACCGAACGGCCGGCCACCGAGCGCCTCGCGCCCGTGCGGCTCGGCCCAGCCGGCCGGGTCCGGCCCGGCGGGGACGACGCCCGTCGGGTTGATGTCGCGGTGGACCTCGTAGTAGTGGCTCTTGACGTGCACGAAGTCCGTCGTGTCGCCGAAGCCCGGCGTCTGGAACAGGTCGCGCGCGTAGGCCCACAGGACCGGCAGCTCCGACAGCTTCTGCCGGTTGCACTTGAAGTGCCCGTGGTAGACCGCGTCGAACCGGGCCAGCGTCGTGAAGAGACGGACATCGGCCTCGGTGATGGTGTCGCCGACGAGGTAGCGGCGGTCGGCGAGACGCTCCGACAGCCGGTCGAGCGCCGCGAAGAGCCGGTCGTACGCCTTGTCGTAGGCGGCCTGGGTGCCCGCGAAACCGCACCGGTACACCCCGTTGTTGACCTCGGTGTAGACCTCCTGCATGACGGCGTCCAGCTCGGGCCGCAGCGCCTGCGGGTAGAGGTCGGGGGCGCCGTCGCGGTGGTGCTCACGCCACTGCGTCGACAGGTCGAGGGTCAGGCGGGCGAAGTCGTTGGTGACGACCGTCCCGCTCGGCACGTCGACGATGGCCGGCACGGTGATCCCGCGGGGGTAGCCCGGGAAGCGCTTCTCGAAGGCGTCCTTGAGGCGCGGGATCCCCAGGACCGGGTCGAGCCCGCCGGGGTCGAGGTCGAACGTCCAGCTGTCGGCGTCGTGCGTGGGCCCGCAGACCCCCATCGAGAGCACGTCCTCGAGGCCGAGGAGCCGCCGCACGATGATCGCGCGGTTCGCCCACGGGCAGGCCCGCGCGACGACGAGGCGGTAGCGACCCGGCTCGACCGGCCACTCGTGCTCCCCTGCACCGTCGCGGGTGATCCGGTCCTCGATGTAGTCGGTGTCGCGCTCGAAGTCGTCCTCGACGTAGGCCCCCTGGTTCATGAGCGCGGCAACGCCCCGAGGCGGGCGAGGAGCACGGCCTCCGCGACACAGACCTTCTCGAACTCCCCGAGGTGGAGCGACTCGTTGGCGCCGTGCGCCCGGGCGTCGGGGTCCTCGACCCCGGTGACGAGGATCGCGGCGTCGGGGAACTGCTCGGCGAACGCCGCGACGAACGGGATCGACCCGCCGACGCCGATGTCGACGGGCTCGACGCCCCACGCGTCGGCGAAGGCCGCGCGCGCCTCGTCGTAGACCGGGCCCTGCGCGTCGGCGGAGAAGCCGAGGCCACGGTCGTCGAGGTGGACCTCGACCCTCGCGCCCCACGGTGCGTGCTCGAGGAGGTGGGCCGTGACGACCTCGAAGGCGTGGAGGTCGTCCTCGTCGGGGGCCAGCCGGATCGACACCTTGGCGGACGCGCTCGGGACGAGGGTGTTCGACGAGGTCGCGACCGACGGGGCGTCGATGCCGATCGTCGTGATCGACGGCTTGGTCCAGATCCGCGAGAGCAGCGAGCCCGACCCGATGGTCGAGACGCCGTCGAGCAGCCCGGACTCCTCGCGCAGCCGCTCCTCGGAGAACTCGAGGTCGGCCGCGACACCCTCCTTCAGCCCCGCCACGGCGACGTTCCCGTCGGCGTCGTGGAGGGTCGCGAGGAGGCGGACGAGGGCCGTGATCGCGTCGGGGACGGCGCCGCCGAACATGCCCGAGTGCACGCCGTGGTCGAGCGTGGTCACGGTGACGACGACGCGGATCATGCCGCGCAGGGTCGTCGTGAGGGCGGGCTCGCCGATGGCCCAGTTCGTGGAGTCGGCGAGGACGATGGCGTCGGCCCGCAGCTTCTCGCCGTGGCGCTCCAGGATCGTGGGCAGCGAGTCGGAGCCGATCTCCTCCTCGCCCTCGACGAACACCGTGACACCGACGGGCAGCGACCCGGCGTGGGCACGCAGCGCCGCGACGTGGGCCATGATCCCGGCCTTGTCGTCGGCGGCACCGCGCCCGTAGAGGCGGCCACCGCGCTCGGTCGGCTCGAACGGGGCGCTGTCCCAGAGCCCGTCGTCGCCGGGGGGCTGGACGTCGTGGTGCGCGTAGAGCATGACCGTGCGCGAGCCGGGAGGGCCGTCGACGTGCCCGATGACGGCCGGGCGCCCGCCCTCGCGGACGATCTCGACGTCGAGGCCCTCGGCGCGCAGCAGGTCGGCCGTCGCCTCGGCACTGGCCTCGACGTGGGCCTGGTCGAAGGCGTCGAGGCTGACGCTCGGGATGCGGGTGAGCGCCTCGAGGTCGGCCCGCACGGACGGCATGAGCCCGGCGACGCGGTCACGAAGGGCTGAGATCTGGTCGGCGGAGAGCACGTCGGTCACTCGAGCGACCCTACCGGCGGGTCGGTGGCCCATCGGAGCCGGGAGCAGGCGTGCACCACGCTCCCCGCGCAGCGCCTAAGGTTGGGGGGTGTTCGGACGCAGCAAGACCACCAACGGCCAGCTCGAGCAGGAGGCCGTCGCGGCCCGCGAGGGCGCGAAGAACCGGCCGACGCCGAAGCGTCGCGACCAGGAGGCCGCCCGCAAGCGTCCCCTCGTCGTGACCGACCGCAAGCAGGCCCGCCAGAGCGACCGGGCCAAGCGCCGCGAGGCGATGAGCAAGACCCGCACGGCGATGATGACCGGCGACGAGTCGGGCCTGCCCACGCGCGACAAGGGCGCGGCGCGCCGCTTCATCCGCGACTACGTCGACGCCCGGCGCAACCTGGCCGAGTTCATGCTCCCGGTGATGCTCATCGTGCTGGCGCTCAGCTTCCTGCGCACGAGCTCGGTCCTCCTCGCGGTCACCGTCCTCACCTACGGCATCCTCCTCACCGCCATCGGCGACACCTTCCTCATGTGGCGCCGCCTGCGCGCCCGCCTCATCGAGAAGTTCGGCGAGGAGGCCGCGCGCACCCGTGGCAACGGGATGTACGCCGCGATGCGCGCCTTCCAGCTGCGCCGCTCGCGGATGCCGCGCGTGCAGGTCAAGCGCGGCGAGTTCCCCTCCTGACCGGGCGGGCTCAGGACGCCGGGGCCGCGGCATCGGGCGCGTCGCGCGCGTCCCGGAGCAGGCAGAGCGCGGCGAGCATCGTCCCGTAGCCCTTCGCCGCGAGGGGTGAGGCGTCCTGCGCCGCCCGGTCACCCGGGCAGGCCGCCGGCGCGCCCTGGTACGCGGTTTCTCCCTTCGGCGCGACGACCGCGTCGTCGGCACAGCTGCCCGGGCCGCCGACCGCCCTCACGCCTGCGGCGACCACCTGGTCGTCGCGGGCGCACCGGAGGGTCCGCAGCGACTGGTTCGACAGCACCCAGCCCAGGGGGGCGGAGATCGAGGGCCGCGTGGGCTGGAAGAAGACCTTGACCGCCGAGCCGCGCCAGGCGTCGACCGCGGCGCAGACCGGGTCGCCCGACGACGAGGCCGTCGGAGCGGCGGGGTCGGCGGGGTCGGCGGGCAGGCACCCCGGCACTGCCCGCGCGGTCGCGAACGCGGCGAGGCCGCGGTGCAGCTGGGTGTCGGTCGACGACAGGTTCGCCGTCGCCGCCCCCTTGGTGAGCAGCGGGACGAGCACCTCGTTCGTCGCTCCGGCCGCGCTCGCGGTGAGGTCGCTCCCCGAGCCGTTGTCGAGGTAGAGCAGCACCGGCACGAGGAGCGGTGCCGACGTCGTCCCGTCGAGGACGTCCTCGTTGTGGGCCCGCAGGCTCGGCATCCACTGGCTCGAGAGGTCGACCACGGTCCCGAGGCCGTCGTTGTCGGCGTACCCGCCGTCGACGAGCTGCTGGGCGTCGGGGCTGTCCGACCCGTCGCGGCAGCCGGTCGTCACGACCCCCGACGGCGTCACGTACGGGAACCGCGACGCGAGGAGGGAGACGGTGCTCGCCCGCATCGACGGCACCCGGTCGGTGCAGCCGACCCGCACCGTCGCGAGGAGGTCGACCCCGTCGGGGACCGACGACGCCGACTGGCAGGCCAGCGGGTCCGGGTCGGGGTCGAGGACGACCTGGCTGAGCATCGCGCGGCAGCGGGTGGAGACCGACGTGGAGTTGAGGACGAGGGCGCCGGGGACCCGGTCGCGCACCTCGCCGAGGAAGGGGTCGGCCAGGCCCGGCACGACCTGCTCCCACTCGCGCTCGATGAGGCCGCCCCGGTCGACCCAGCCCCTCTCACCGACGGTCGGGTACGGGATCCCCGTGACCGAGCGCAGCGGGTCGCGGACGAGGAGCCCGGCGACCGCGACCCCGAGGCCGTCCGGGGTCGACATCCTCTCGACGGCGGAGAACGCCCGGCCGTCGGTCTCGGCGAACGAGGTGACGGTCAGGCCGACCGCGCCACCACTGGCGCCCGAGGACATCAGGGCGTCGGCGCACGCCCCACCGGACTCGCGCATCGCGTCGGCGCCGAGGGCGGTCCACGCAGCCGCCCGGATGCCGCCGCCCTCGGCGGCCAGGACGAAGACCGGCCGGACCGTGTGAGCGGTTCCCGCCAACGGCACGCGACAGCCCGGTCCGTCGGTGAAGGCATCGAGCCGCTCGACGAGGGTCGGGCGGGCGGTGGGGTCGGCGTCGGTGTCGAGCGCGCGGAGGCCGTGCACCCCGGCGTCGCTGCCGGTGAGCCCGACGAGGACGGCGGTGAGGACGATGAGCGTCATCACCGGCGCGGTGCGCAGGACCGGGGTCATCGGCCGGGAGAGCAGGTCGGGCGCGCCGCCGCCCTGGAGCAGGATGACCGTCGCGCCGAGCGGCAGCGCGACGGCGGTGACCGCCAGGAGGATGACCTCGACGACGCCGAGGCCCTCGGTCACCTCACGCGGGTGCAGCCCGATGCCCACGAAGAGGGAGATGCCCAGGGTGAGGAGCACCCACGCGTTGCGGCGCGACCGGCGACGTCCTCCGTCGTCGAGCTCCTCGCCCGGGATCAGCGCCGTGAGGGTCGCCGGCCGGGCCCGGCGAGCCACGAGGCGGGCGAGGACGAGGGCCAGTGGCCAGGTCACCACGGCGGTGAGCAGCCCGAACACGAGGAGGGCGACGTTCCACCCTCCGGTGCCGAGCGCGACGGGTGCCGTGAACGCCCGCACGAGCCCCAGACCGGGGATGACGACGACGAGCACGCCGAGGACGTCCCCGACGAGGGTCGTCGTGCGGGCCTGTTCCTCCGACACCGGGCGCCGGTACGGACCCCACGGCGGCTCCCCGAGCCTCCAGCGCAGGACGAGCGACCCGGACCAGAGGATCAAGGGGACGAGGAGGGCGATGGCGAACCGCGGCGCGATCACCGCCCACGCCCCGAGGAGCGCCCACGACGCCAGCGCTCCTCCGGCGATGACGGCGGCGGTGACGAACCACGGCAGGAGGGCGGCGACGCGGTACGGCGCGGCGTGGGGCAGCACTCGCGCAGCGACGTAGTGGCTGCGCAGCCTCCCGACGACGAGGACGACGACCCCGACGAGCACCGTGAGCAGGCCCGACAGTGCCAGCCGCATGCCCGGCTCGTCGTCGACCCACTGCCGCTGGACGTCGGGGATCTGGTCGAGGATGTCCGACCCCTGGGCCAGGCCGAGGGCGGCGAAGGGCACGACGACGAGCATCGAGAAGCGGTGGGTGTACAGGCCCCGGCCCACCCGGCCGAGCAGCCCGGGCGGGCGCGCCGGCGGCGCCCCGTCGGCGAACGGGGTCGGGTTCACGGCGCCACGTGGGTGGTCGCGTGACTGTCGGGCCCCGATGACCGCCGCCACGACGGTGGTCGCCAGGCCGGTCCACTTCGCCCAGGAGGCCGCGACGAGCGTCCCCCCGTGCCCCGCCCCGTCGGTGAGGTCGACGAGGAGCAGGCTCTCGGCGACGTCGGCGAGGCCGGCCAGACCGATGCCGGTCAGGGCGACGAGGAACCACCGCCGGCCGGCGGCCCCGGTCCCCAGCGCTCGCACGATCAGGAGGGCCGCAGCCCCCGCGTAGAGGACGGCGAAGAGGATGTCGACGAGTGCGTAGGCGCTCACCCAGCCCCCGAGCCCGGGAACCTCATCCATCCGGTCGGCGAGGGCGTCCCAGGCCGTCGCGTCACCGCGGCCGAGGCCCGTCAGGCCGCTGAGCGAGACCGTCCTGCCGTCGGCCACGACCTGGGCGACGAGGGCGTCGAGCTGGGAGAGGGCGAGGTAGCACGCCACGAGGAGCGAGGCCCACACCCCGCCGGTGACCACGACGCGCGGCGGCAGGGACTGGGTGAAGGCCAGCCGGAGCCGGTCGTCCTCGGGCACGACGCCCTCCCTCCCCGGGACGGTGCCCGGTCGCGGGACATCATCCCGCCGGGGGTGCGGCCCGTCCAGAGGCCGCGCAGGGTCACCAGGTCAGGGCGCGGCGTCGAGGCTCATCGGGCCGTAGACCTTCTCGCCGTCGCGGTACAGGGTCACCGCGGCGACCCCGGCCTCCGACAGCTCGTGCCACACCTCGCCGAACCAGCTCTCGGCATCGGACTGGGTGGGAAACGCGGTCTCGGACAGCGCCTCACCGGTGAGCGGCGACGCGTCGGCGTCCTCGTAGGTCCAGGTCCACTGCTCGCTCACGACTCCCGCACCCCCACCTCGACGAACGGCGGCTTCGAGACGGTCGCCGCGACCTCGCGACCGCGGACGTCGATGACGACCTCGTCGCCGAGCGTGACCGACCGGTCGAGCAGCGCGAGGGCGATGCCCTGCTTGCGCGTCGGCGAGAACGTCCCCGAGGTGACCTCGCCGACGACCGCCCCCGACTCGTCCTTGACGTCGCAGTGGCCGCGCGGGATCCCGCGGCCGGTGACGACGAGCCCGCGCATGAGGCGGGTCTGCTTCGCGGCGCGCTCGGCGGCCAGCGCCTCCTTGCCCCAGAACTGCGGCTTGTCCCAGCCGACGGCCCACGCCGCCCCGGCCATGACCGGCGTGATGTCGGGTGAGAGGTCGTTGCCGTGCAGCGGGTAGCCCATCTCGGTGCGCAGCGTGTCGCGGGCGCCGAGGCCACAGGGCAGCCCGCCCTGCTCGGTCGCCGCGGCGATGAGGGCGTCCCAGACCGAGGCCGTGACGTCCCACGCCGGGACGATCTCGTAGCCCCGCTCCCCCGTGTAGCCGGTGCGGCAGACGATGACCGGAAGCCCCTCCCACTCGACCTCGACGAAGCTCATGTAGTCGTGGTCGACGGGGAAGCCGAGCGAGCGCAGGACCTCGTCGGAGCGCGGGCCCTGCACGGCGACGACCCCGTAGGAGTCGTGGAGGTTCTCGACGGTGATGCCCTCGGGGGCGGCGACCTCGAGGAGCTCGACGACGCGCGCCGTGTTCGCCGCGTTGGGGATGAGGAAGACGTCGTCGTCGCTGCGCAGGTACTGGATGAGGTCGTCGACGACCCCGCCGTCGTCGGTGCAGCACATCGTGTACTGGGCCTGGCCGGGACCGATCCGGCGCAGGTCGTTGGTGAGGCACGTGTTGACGAAGTCGGCGGCCCCGGGTCCGGAGACGCGGGCCTTGCCGAGGTGCGAGACGTCGAACACGCCGACCCGTTCGCGCACCGCCGTGTGCTCGGCGACGACCCCGCCACCGGGGTACTCGATGGGCATCGACCAGCCCCCGAAGTCGGCCATCTTCGCGCCCAGCGCGACGTGTCGGTCGTGGAGCGGCGACTGGAGGAGGTCGGTCATGCTCGCACGTTACCGCCTGCCGGTCGGGCCCGGACGCCTCGATAGGGTGCGCGCATGACCACCCTGTCCGTGACCACCCGTACCCCCGCCGAGCTGCCCGCCGACACCCTGGTCGTCGGCTCGGTGACCACTCCCGACGGCGCCGACCTCGCCACCGGGCACGGCCTCCCCCGCAAGGCCGTCGTCCACCTCCAGGCGGTCCTCGCCGACGCGGACGCCACCGGCAGGGCCGACGAGGTCGTGCGCGTCGTCGCGGTCCCCGGGGTCAAGGCGACGTCCGTCGTCGTCACCGGCCTCGGCGAGGGAACGACCCGCCGCACGTCCTACCCCCACGCCGCGCTCCGCCAGGCCGCCGGGGCTGCGCTGCGCTCGGTGCGCGGCAAGGCGTCGGTCGCCGTCGCCCTCCCGACCCCCGACCTCGCGAGCCTGTCGGCCGTGGCCGACGGTGCCTTCGCCGGCTGCTACGCCTACGACAAGCGCGGGCCGCTCCCGGCCCGCCGTGCCGGTGCCGGGAAGGGGCGCGCCACGGCCGTCTCCGCGGGACCCAAGGTCACCGTGGTCTCCGGCGCCGGACAGGGCAAGGCGGCCAAGGACGCCGTCGCCCGCGCCGCCGTCCTCGGCGCGGCGCGCGACTGGGCCCGCGACCTCGTCAACACCCCGCCGAACTACCTCTTCCCGGCGTCGTTCGCCGACGCCGTGAGGAAGCGGGCCTCGGCCTCGGCCGCGAAGGTCACGGTCTCGGTGCTCGACGAGAAGGCGCTCGTCAAGGGCGGCTTCGGCGGGATCGTCGGCGTCGGCCAGGGGTCGGTGAACCCGCCGCGGATCGTCACCGTGTCGTGGGCGCCGAGCTCCCCCAAGGCGTCGGTCGCCCTCGTCGGCAAGGGGATCACCTTCGACTCCGGCGGCCTCAACATCAAGCCGGCCACCGGCATGGTGACGATGAAGTGCGACATGGCCGGCGCGGCCGCCGTGGCCGCCACGGTCCTCGCGGCTGCCGAGCTGGGCCTCCCCGTCGCGGTCACCGGCTACCTCTGCCTCGCCGAGAACATGCCCAGCGGCACGGCCCAGCGCCCCAGCGACGTCGTCGTGATGCGCGACGGCACGAGCGTGGAGATCCTCGACACCGACGCGGAGGGGCGCATGGTCCTCGGCGACGGCCTCTGCCTCGCGAGCGAGAAGAACCCCGACTGGATCGTCGACATCGCGACGCTCACCGGGGCGCAGGTGGTCGCGCTCGGCAGCGACATCGCCGGCGTCATGGGCAACGACGACGCCTTCCGGTCCCGGGTCGTCGACGCCGCCGGTGCCGCGGGCGAGGGCGCGTGGCCGATGCCGCTGCCCGTCGAGCTGCGCAAGAAGCTCGAGACCCCCACCGCCGACATCGCGCACAAGGGTGACCGCGACGGCGGCATGCTGACCGCCGGCCTCTTCCTCCAGGAGTTCGTCGCCGAGGGCATCGCGTGGGCGCACGTCGACATCGCCGGACCGGCCTTCAACGACAAGGGACCCACGGGTGCCACCCCCAAGGGCGGCACCGGTTTCGGTGTCGCGACGCTCCTCACCCTCGTCGAGGGCTCGGCCTCGTGACCCGGTCGCTCGTCCGTACCCACATCGACCAATAGGTCACGACAGGTACACCAGAGGCGTACCCCCCGTGACCTATTGGTCGATTCCGGTACGCAACAGCGAGAGCGGCGGGACCCCTGGGGTCCCGCCGCTGTCGTCGTGGTGCCGGCTCAGCCGCCACTCTTGCGGCGGAACATCTGCTGGCGGGCGCTCGTCTCGGGTCCGTGCGCGTGGTCGACCTTGCCGTGGTCGCCACCGTCGGACACGTCGGCACCGCCGTGGGCCTGCTTCTTGTCGAGCGCGGCCCGGAACCGGGCCTTGACGTCGTCGGGCACGGCGGCGCGGGGGCGGTCCTTGGATGACATCGGTCGGTCCTTCCGTCGGCGGGGCGAGAACCTCAACGCTCGCACGAGCGGGAGGCGCAGGGCCAGCGAGTTCGCCGGCCCGGTGGTGGTCAGCGCGCCTTGGGGCGGCGCTGACGGGCGGTCCACTCCCGCATCCGCGCAGGGTATCCCGTGAGGTTGACGTCGTAGACCGGCACGTCGAGGCCGCGGGCGACCTCGAAGGCGACCGGCCGCGAGGGCAGGGCCCGGCGCGTCCACTCACCGTCGTGGGCGATGAGCACGACCGTCGTCGCGGTGATGTTGGTCGCCGGCTCGACGTAGGCCTCGACCCCGCGGCGCGAGGAGGTGAACTCCGCGAGGTGGGCGCGCGCCGCCGAGAGGTCGGACCCGGACCCGGGCGCACGCTGGCCGCGTCGCCTCCTCCACCACGCCATGCGCCAACGATAGGCGAGGAGACCCGACGACCGCTGCGACCACACCGGGAACGGGATGTGTGCGCGCGTCGCGGGAGTGCAAGGATGCTCGTCAGCGTCCGGTCGGCACCACCCGCGCCGCGGACGCGTCCACGCGTCGCCTCACCAAGGAGCTGCCAGGGATGCCGGCCACCGCCGAGACCACCCACGACGTCGTCGTCCTCGGAGGGGGGAGCGGGGGCTACGCCTGCGCCCTGCGCGCCGCAGAGCTCGGCCTCACCGTCGCCCTCGTCGAGAAGGACCTCCTCGGCGGCACCTGCCTGCACCGCGGCTGCATCCCGACCAAGGCCCTCCTCCACGCCGCCGAGGTCGCCGACGCCGCGCGCGAGGCCTCCCGCTTCGGCGTGCGCGCCACCCTCGAGGGCATCGACATGCCGGCCGTCACCTCGTACCGGCAGGGTGTCGTCTCGCGGCTGCACCAGGGCCTGCAGGGACTCGTGACGTCCCGCAAGGTCGACTACGTCGAGGGCGAGGGTCGTCTCGAGGACGCCCGCACCGTCGTCGTCGGCGACCGCCGCCTCGTGGGTCGCCACGTCGTCCTCGCGACCGGCTCGTACGCCCGCACCCTCCCCGGCCTCGAGATCGCCGGCCGGGTCATGACGAGCGACCAGGCGCTCGGGCTCGACGAGGTCCCCGGCCGCGTCGTCGTCCTCGGCGGTGGCGTCATCGGCGTCGAGTTCGCCTCCGTCATGCGCTCGTTCGGCGCCGACGTCACGGTCGTCGAGGCGCTCCCCCGCCTCGTCGCCGCCGAGGACCCCGCGTCCTCCACTGCCCTCGAGCGCGCGTTCCGCAAGCGCGGCATCACGGTGCGGACCGGCGCCCGGTTCGCGTCGGCCGCGCAGTCCGGTGACGTCGTGACCCTCACCCTCGAGGGCGGCGAGACCCTCGAGGCCGACCTCCTCCTCGTCGCGGTCGGCCGCGGGCCGGCCACGGCCGGACTGGGGTTCGAGGAGGCCGGCGTGGCGCTCGACCGCGGCTTCGTCACGGCCGACGCCCACTGCCGCACCTCGGTCGAGGGCGTCTGGGCGGTCGGCGACATCGTCCCCGGGCTCCAGCTCGCGCACCGCGGCTTCGCCCAGGGGATCTTCGTCGCCGAGTCGATCGCCGGCCTGGCGCCGACGCCGATCGTCGAGTCCGAGATCCCCCGCGTCACCTACTGCGAGCCCGAGGTGGCATCTGTCGGCCTCACCGAGGAGCAGGCCCGCGCCGCCCACGGTGACGCGGTCGAGACCTACGAGTACAACCTCGGGGGAAACGGCAAGAGCCAGATCCTCCGGACCCAGGGCTTCGTCAAGCTCGTGCGGGTGACCGACGGACCGGTCGTCGGCATCCACATGGTCGGCTCCCGGATGGGCGAGCAGGTCGGCGAGGCCCAGCTCGTCGTCGGCTGGCAGGCCCACCCCGAGGACGTCGCGGCCCTCCTCCACGCCCACCCCACCCAGAACGAGGCCCTCGGCGAAGCCCACATGGCGCTCGCCGGGAAGCCCCTCCATGCGCACAACTAGAGTGATGAACGCCACCGCCGTTTAACGAAGGAGAGCACCCCTGATGTCCGAACGTGTACAGATGCCTGCACTCGGTGAGTCCGTCACCGAGGGGACCGTGACGCGGTGGCTGAAGAACGTCGGCGACGCGGTGGAGGTCGACGAGCCGCTGCTCGAGGTCTCCACCGACAAGGTCGACACCGAGATCCCGTCCCCCGTGGCCGGCACCCTCGAGGAGATCCTCGTCCAGGAGGACGACACGGTTCCGGTGGGCGCCGACCTCGCGGTCATCGGTGACGGCTCCGGCGGTGGGGCCTCCGGTGGTGGCGAGCAGTCGGCCGACGACGCCGGCGGCTCCGACGAGGGTCCCGACGACGAGGTGTCCGACCCGGCGGAGGGCGACGCAGTCGCCGAGGCCGGCGACGAGGGCGGCCAGGAGCCGGCCGAGCCCCAGGTGTCCGAGGACTCCGGGTCCTCCGACGACGGCGGCGACGACGCCGGGTCCTCCGACGGCGACGCCGCACCGGCCGAGTCGGCCGAGTCGGCCGAGTCGGCACCGTCCTCCGACGGCGGCGGCTCCGGCGAGGGCACGAAGGTCGCGATGCCGGCCCTCGGCGAGTCGGTCACCGAGGGCACGGTGACCCGCTGGCTCAAGGCCGAGGGCGACGAGGTCGCCGTCGACGAGCCGCTGCTCGAGGTCTCCACCGACAAGGTCGACACCGAGATCCCCTCGCCCGTCGCAGGCACCCTCACGAAGATCCTCGTCCAGGAGGACGAGACCGTCCCCGTCGGCGCCGACCTCGCGATCGTCGGGGGCGGCGGCGGGTCCGCACCGAAGCAGGACGCCCCTGCCGAGGAGTCCCCCGCCGAGGAGCCTGCGCCGGAGGAGCCGAAGGCCGAGGAGAAGCCGGCGCAGGAGCCCGCCGCAGAGCAGGCGCCCGCAGCCGAGGAGCCAGAGGCGGAGGAGCCGAAGGAAGAGGCGCCGAAGGCGGAGGCGCCGAAGGAAGAGGCACCGAAGGAAGAGGCACCGACGGCGACGGAGCAGGCTGCTCCCCCGGCCACCGAGTCCGCCACGGCACCGGCCGCGGCGGAGTCCTCCGACGGCGACCGCGACGCCGCGGCCTACGTCACCCCGCTCGTCCGCAAGCTCGCCTCCGACCACGGCATCGACCTCGCGACGGTCGCGGGCACGGGCATCGGCGGGCGGATCCGCAAGCAGGACGTCCTCGCCGCCGCCGAGGCCGCGAAGGCCCCCGAGCCCGAGGCCGCCCCGGCCGCGGCCCCCGCGGCGCAGGCCCCCGCGGCTGCTGCCGCGGCACCGGCCGCCGACTCCAAGCGCGGCACGACCGAGAAGATGACGCGGCTGCGCAAGACGATCGCCCGCCGGATGGTCGAGTCGCTCCAGGTGTCGGCCCAGCTGACGACCGTCGTCGAGGTCGACGTCACCCGCATCTCGCGGCTGCGCGACCGCGCCAAGGGCGACTTCTCCCAGCGCGAGGGCACCAAGCTCAGCTTCCTGCCCTTCTTCGCGCTCGCCGCGGTCGAGGCCCTCAAGGCCCACCCGACCGTCAACGCGAGCATCGAGGACGACGAGGTCACCTACTACGGCGCCGAGCACCTCGGCATCGCGGTCGACACCGAGAAGGGCCTGCTCGTGCCGGTCCTGAAGAACGCCGGCGACCTCAACATCGCGGGTCTCGCCCGCGGCATCGCCGACGTCGCGGACCGCACGCGCAGCAACAAGATCATGCCCGACGACCTCGCGGGCGGGACCTTCACCATCACCAACACCGGGTCGCGCGGTGCGCTCTTCGACACCCCGATCATCAACCAGCCGCAGGTCGCGATCCTGGGGACCGGCTCGGTCGTCAAGCGTCCGGTCGTCATCGTCACCGACGACGGCGGCGAGACGATCGCGATCCGCTCGATGGTCTACCTCGCGCTGTCCTACGACCACCGGATCGTCGACGGGGCCGACGCGGCCCGCTTCCTCACGACGATGAAGACGCGACTCGAGGAAGGCGCCTTCGAGGCCGACCTCGGTCTCTGACCGGGCCGGTCGAGGAGCGGGCACTCACCCATGGGACGCATCGCGGTCACCGGCTCCTCCGGCCTCATCGGGACGGCGCTCGTCGCCGCGCTCCTCGAGCGCGGCGACGAGGTGCTCCGGCTGGTCCGGCGCGCCCCCCGCGGACCCAACGAGGTGCGCTGGGACCCCGCGACCCGGACGCTGGACCCGGCCGCCCTCGAGGGCGTGACGGGGGTCGTCCACCTCGCCGGCGCCGGGGTCGGTGACGAGCGGTGGTCACCCTCGCGCAAGAAGGAGATCCTCGGCTCGCGGGTCGACTCGACGAGCACCATCGCGACCGCCGTGGCCGAGGCCGACCACGCCATCCGCCTCGTGTCCGGGTCAGCCGTCGGCTACTACGGCGACCGCGGCGACGAGGAGCTGACCGAGGACAGCCCACCCGGGACCGGCTTCCTCGCCGACGTCGTCCTCGCGTGGGAGGCCGCGGCGCAGCCGGCCGTCGACGCCGGCGCCCCGGTGGCCTTCATCCGGACCGGGATCGTCCTGTCACCCGAGGGTGGCGCCGCCGCCCCGCTGCTGCGCCTGGCGCGGTTCGGCCTCGCCGGGCCGTTGGGGTCGGGGCGCCAGTTCTGGCCCTGGCTCACCCTCGCCGACGAGGTCGGCGCGATCCTGCACCTCCTCGACCACCCTGAGGTCGTCGGCCCGGTGAACCTGTTCACCCGCGCGGACCGCCAGCGCGACATCGCCGCGGCCATCGGACGGGCGCTCCGGCGTCCTGCGGTCCTTCCGGCACCGTCGTTCGCCCTGCGGGCCATCGTCGGGGAGTTCGCCGGCGAGATCCTCGGCGGACAGCGGATCATCGGCCAGCGGCTGAGCGCGAGCGGCTTCGTCCCCCGGCACCCCGACCTCGACTCGGCCTGCCGCTGGCTCGTCGCCTGAAGGCACGCCCGGCTCGACCCCCTCCGTGACGGCGGCGTGCCTCACGACCCGACAGGTCGTCATTGACGGTCGCTCGCACCCGGAGGACACTGGACGCAGCAGAAGGTGACCAGAGGAGTGCGCCATGTGGCTGTGGGGAAGCATCGCCGTCATCGTGGGTCTGGTCGTCGTCCTGGTGCTCGTCCTCGACCGGCGTCGGGGAGCACAGAGCGAGAGCCGTGGGGACAACATGCCCGGCACGACTCGCCGGGGCAAGCGCTACGAGAACGAGCACAACCCCTACGGCGGCGGTGGCGGGATGAGCGACGGCGGCGGTGGCGGGATGAGCGACGGCGGCGTCCTCTGAGCTCCGCCAAGCAGGTCAGCGGGCGCTGGTCGTCACGTCGCTGATCCGCCAGCCGACGTCGGTGCGCACGAGGGTCAGCACCACCTCCTCCCCGGATGTCGCGGCCCGTGCGGTGGACCCTGCCGGCCCGGCGACCTCGTAGGCACCCGTGTCGATGCGAGCGCGGACCCGGGCCCGCGCCGCGCCGGCCTCGACGACCGAGGCCTCCCGGACGACGTAGCGCAGACCGGTGTACCGCAGCCCCGACCGCGCGAGGTCGCTCACGGCGGTGCGGTCACGAGCCTCGGCCGCCGAGCCGGGCGCGTCGGCGCCGAGGAGGTGCGCTGCCGTGGCGTCGCGCCAGGCCGCGGCCCGGGCCGAGGCGAGGGCGGCGACGAGCTCGACGGGCCTCTCGCGGGGAGCGGCCGGGTCGAGCCGGACGTCGACGGGCTGGGTCGCCATCGCGGTCGCCGTCGCCGTCGCGGTCACCGTCGGTCCGTTCTCCACCGAGCCGCCTCCTCCGAGCGTCGGCGGTCCGAGCACCCCTGCGGCCGCCCCGACCCCCACGAGCGCGATGACGACTGCAAGGCCCGACGCCATGACCCACCGCCGTGCCGTCCACCCGATGCGCGTCGCCGCCTCGAGCCTGCGTCGGGCCGCCCACCACACCCGTGCCGCCGCGACGACCCGCCGCGGCCAGGACTCCCTCGCGACGTCCTCGGGTGGGCGACCGGCCGCCGCCCGCAACCGGTAGGTGACGGCACTCGTCTCGTCATCGCCGCGGACGAGGTCCAGGGGCTCGGGGCGCGCCGCGTGGAACAGCTGCCACGCGAGCTCGTGGGCACCCGGACGCTCATGGAGGTGCGGTGACACCGCGGCCTGGAGGACCGCGACGAGGGCGTCGGCGTCGTCGCCGGCGCGTGACACCTCGGCGAGGGTGGGCCGCAGCCCCGGTGGTCCGGGCACCTCCCCGCTGAGGCACAGCCAGCCCAGTGCGCCGAGGGCGTAGACGTCGGCGGGCGGCCCGGGGTCGGCGCCGAGCACCACCTCGGGCGCGACGAACCCCTCGGTCCCCCACACCGGCTGGGCGACCTCGCCGACGACGTGGCCGAGCCCGAGGTCGCCGAGGACCGGGCGTCCGTCGAGCTCGAGGAGGACGTTGCCGGGCGAGACGTCGCCGTGGACCACCCCGAGGTCGTGGAGCCGGCCGAGGGCGGAGGCGAGCGGCGCGAGGGCCGTGACGACCTCCCCCGGGGACAGGTGGCCGCGGGCGCGCACGAGGGCGTCGAGCGGCCCGCCGCGAAGGTGTGGCATGACGACCGCCGCCCGCCCGTCGGGGAGCGCCAGGCATGCCTCGACCGGGACCACGTGCGCCGATGCCGCGGCCGCCGACAGCGCGGACTCGCGTGCGGCGACCTCGAGGGCGTCGAGCTCGGCGGAGACGACCTTGACCGCGACGCGGTGGCCCGTCGACTCCTCGACGGCGGCCCAGACCTCGCTCGTGCCGCCGAGCGCGATGAGCGCCCCGAGCTCGAACCCTGGCACCTCTGGCGCCACGACGACCTCGCCATCGACGAGCGCTGTGGCAGAGCGGGATCCGTGGCCGTGGCGCGCGACAGCGGGTGCTCCGGCGTGCTCGGCCCCGTCCATGGGACCACCCTGCCGGAACCGGCCCCGGCCGCCGCGGAGTTCTCCACAGGCCCCTAGGGTGGACGGCATGGCGACCGACCCGCGAACCGTCCTCGCGACCTCCGGCGGCTACCGCTGGGGCGCCCGCACCCGCCTCGAGTTCAACGCCCTCGTCCACCATGCCGTCGAGCTCTCGGGCGCGCACGGACGCCGCCCGAGGGTGGCGGTGCTCGGCACGGCGTCCGGCGACCCGAAGGACTTCGGGTACGCCGCGCACGAGGCCGGCCGCGTCGCCGGCTTCGACGTCACCACGGTCGACCTCTTCCCCATGCCCAACCACGACGACACGGCCGCGGTCCTGCTCGAGCAGGACGTCGTGTGGGTCAACGGCGGCTCGGTGGCGAACCTCCTCGCGGTGTGGGACGTCCACGACCTGCGGCCGGCGATGCGCGCGGCGTGGGAGGCCGGCGTCGTCCTCAGCGGGGTGTCGGCAGGCTCGATCTGCTGGTACCTCGGGCGGCACCACCGACTCGTTCGGCCCCGAGCTTCGCGCGGTGGACAACGGGCTCGGCCTGCTCCCCTACGGCAACGGCGTCCACTACGACTCCGAGGCGACGCGCCGCCCCACGGTGCACCGCCTCGTCGGCGACGGCACCCTCGGCGAGACGCACTGCACCGACGACGGGGTCGGACTTCTCTACCGGGGGACCGAGCTCGTCGAGGCCGTCACCGAGGTCGAGGGCAAGGGTGCCTACGTCGTGACCCTCGAGGGCGACGCGGTGCGCGAGGAACGCCTCGAGCCGCGCCTCCTCCCGACCGCCTGAGCGGTCGTCCTCGCCACCTCAGCGCCCCCCGTCGCGGGCTCAACCGTTCGGTGCGCCCGAGAGGCTCTTCGGGCGGAGCCTGCGACCGTTCGACGTAGGTGAGCGGTCAACGACTGCGCGCGGGCTCCGGCACCCTCAAGACTCCGAGTAAAGAAACCGTAAAGAAATGACACGGTTCGGTCAAGAGGAGAAGACACGCATGCTCGGACGCCCGTTGCAGAAGAAGACGCTCACGCTCGTCGTCGCCGTGGGGCTGGTCGCCGCCACCTCGGGCGTCGCCTACGCGTACTGGAGCACCACCGGCACCGGAAGCACCTCGTCGCGCAACGCCGCCAGCAACGGCACGGTGGCGCTCGGCGCGGAGTTCGCCAGCGGCATCGCCCCCGGCCAGAGCCGGACGGTGACCTACACCGGGACGAACACGGGCGACACCAACCTGCAGGTCGCCACGATCACCCCCGTCGTCAGCCTCGACGCGGCCAGCGTGTCGGACGGGTGCCGCGTCAGCGACTTCAGCATCGATCCCTCGGCCGTGAACACCACCGTGCCGGCCAGGACGAGCGACGTCCCCCTGGGGACCGGCACCCTGCTCTTCGCCAACAGCACCTCGAGCCAGGACGGCTGCAAGGGCGCCACGGTCACGCTCACGGTGACCAGCAACTGAGGACCCGACGCTCGGGCAGGCCCGACCCCCGCCCGGTTGGTCCTCGTCACCATCCCCCTCCCCACCTTCGCTCCTGAGGAGCAGAGCATGGACGCACCAGCGCACAGCGCCCGGCCTTCGCGGCCGGGCGCTGCGTGGCGCGTGCGCCGAGGTCCCGCCCGGCAGACCCGCCGTCGGTGGGTGCTCGTCGTCACCGGGGCCGCCACGGCGATCATGGCCGCCTCAGGTGCGGCGTTCGCGTTCTGGAGCTCCTCGGGAGCCGGGTCGACCGGTTCGCACGCCGCGACGATGACCGTGACGGTCAACGCCCTCACGGGTGGCGACGTGCCTGCCGGGGCACTGCTGCCCGGTCGCGTCGCGGACGCGGTGGTCTCGGTGACCAACCCCAACGCGTACCCGGTGCACGTCGAGCGGGTGCTGGCGCGTGGCCCGGTCACCGCCGACAACGGCTGTGCGCCGACCGGGGTGAGCTTCGTGGACCAGACCGCGCTGAGCGTGGGTGTGGACGCCGGCGCCACCCGGCTCGTCCATCTCGACGACGCCGTCTCCATGGACGCCACCTCCGCAGCCGCCTGCCAGGGCGCGGCGTTCGCCATCCCCGTGACCGTGACGGTGCGTCAGTGAACAGGCCGGAGCACGACCTGGCCCGGCGCGCCGGTCGCCGCGGCGCCCTCGTGCTGCTGGCAGGCACGCTGGGTCTGCTGTTCACCGCCGGCACCGCCTTCGCGTACTGGAGCACCAGCGACGGCACGCAGACGGCGGGCGCCCTCGCCGAGACCCTGCCGGCAGGGTCGCCTGCATCCGCGACGGCCAACGGGTCCACGGTCACCGTCGAGTTCCCGGTCGTGCTGACCTCCTCGGCCTCCGGCCGGACGCCGCTCACCACCTACACGGTCCGCCGCTACCCCGAGGGGGCGACGGAGAAGGACCGGGCCCGCAGCGCCTTCGCCTGCGAGGTCCCCAAGGCCCGCACCGCCACCTGCACCGAGAAGGACGTGCCGGACGGCTCCTGGATCTACACCACGGCGCCCGAGCTCGGTCTCTGGAGCGGAGCGGAGAGCGCCATGGCCACGTCGAAACCCGTCGCGGTCGACACGGTCGCACCCGCCGTCACGGTGTCCGCCCCGTCCCCCGGGACCGCCGTCTCAACCACCTCACCCCTCCTGTCCGGAGCGGCCGGCACGGCCGCCGGCGACGGCTCCGAGGTCACCGTCCGGGTCTTCGCCGGGTCCGACACCGGTGGGACGCCGCTCCAGACCACGACCACGACCGAGAGCCTGGGCGCCTGGACCGTCTCCGCCTCAGCCCTGGCGCCCGACGCGCAGTACACGGTGGAGGCGACCCAGAGCGACGCCGCCGGCCTGACCGGGGTGGCCTCGAGCACCTTCGTCGTCGACCGCGTGGCACCGGTGGTCGACGTCACCGTCCCCGCACACGGCGGCGCGACGAGCATGTCGGCCCCCACGTTCGCGGGAACCGCAGGCACCGCGGCGGCGAGCCCGACCACGGGAGCGGACCTGGCGACGGTCACCGTCCGGGTCTTCGGCGGCACCGGTGTGGGAGGGCCCCTCCTCCAGACCCTCTCCTCCGTGGTCGACGGCGGTGGCGGGTTCAGCGTCGCGGCGAGCAGCGCCCTGGCGAACGGCACCTACACGGTGCAGGCCGGCCAGGACGACGAGGCCGGCAACCACGGGCTGAGCTCGGCCAACACCTTCACCGTCAACGCGTCGGTCGCCGTCGTCTCGATCACCGCGCCGAGCAACAACGCCTACCTCAGCGCCGCCCCGGTGATCTCCGGCAGCGCCACCGTGGGTGGCGGCAAGGCGGACACGGTGACGGTCGAGCTCTACGAGGGGGCCGCCACCTCGGGGACTCCCGTCCGGAGCCTGAGCGCCGCCGTGAGCGTCTCGAACGGCCTGTGGAGCGCGTCCGCGGCGCCCCTGCCCGGGGACGGGCAGTACACGGCGGTCGCCCGGCAGGACGACGACGCCGGCAACACCGGAGTCAGCCCGGCCCGCACCTTCGTCGTCGACACCACCGCACCCGTCGTGGTGGTCTCGACACCGGCCGACGGCACGATCTCCACCACCACGACCCCCACCATCTCCGGCACCGCTGGACGGCAACCGGCCGACGCCACGGCCAGCGCGGACGCCACCACGGTCACGATGAGGATCCACAGCGGACCCGACGTCAGCGGCACCGTCGTGCAGACCAAGTCGGCGACCGTCACCGCGGGCTCGACGTACTCGGTGGCCGCCTCGACCCTGGCCAACGGCCACTACACCGTCAGCGTCACCCAGACCGACGCCGTCGGCAACGTCGGGTCGGCCACCAGCACCTTCGCCGTCAGCCCGGTCCCGGCCGTCACCCTGGCGGTTCCCGCTGCCTCGGCCTACCTCACGGACACGACCCCGACGATCTCCGGGGCCGCCGGCAACGGCGCCGGGGACAGCACCACCGTCACCGTCACCGTGTACGCGGGTGCGGCGGCCAGCGGCACTCCGGTCCACGTCCTGGCCGTCACCCGCACCGGGACCACCTGGAACGTGAGCGCCCCCGACCTGAGCCCCAACGCCCAGTACACGGTGCAGGCGACGCAGTCCAACGCCTTCGGCAGCACCGGCACCAGCGCGGCCAGGACCTTCGTCATCGACACGACCGCGCCGGTCGTCGCGCTCACCTCCCCCGCGAACGGCGCGCTGCTGTCCACCGCCACCCCGGCGTTCTCGGGCACCGCGGGCAAGCTCGTCGCGACGGCGTCGACGAGCAAGGACACCACCCCGGTCACCGTGCGCGTCTACAGCGGCACCGGCACCGGCGGGACCCTCCTGCAGACCCGCAACGCCACGGTCAACCAGACGACCGGCGCGTACTCGGCGACGGCGAGCCCTGCCCTGGCCAGCGGCACGTACACCGCGCAGGTCACGCAGACCGACGTGGCCGGCAACGTGTCGGTCACCGCGGCCAGCACCTTCACGGTCAGCCTGCCGCCGGCCGTCACCGTCACCTCGCCCACCGCGAGCAGCGCGACGAACAACACCACGCCCACGTTCAGCGGGGCGGCCGGCACCGCCGCCGGCGACAGCGGCACCGTCACGGTCAACGTCTACGCCGGCGCGAGCGCGACCGGCACCCCGCTGCAGTCACTGGCGGTGACCGCGACGGCCGGCACCTGGTCGGTCGAGGCGGCGGTCCTCAACGGCAACGCGCAGTACACCGTGCGCGCCTCGCAGGCCCACAGCGGCGGGACCGTGGCGAACAGCAACAGCCGGACGTTCGTCGTCGACACCACGGGCCCCCTGGTGGGCGTCACCGCCCCGGCCGCCGGTGCCACGGTTGCGACAGCGACGCCGACGGTCTCGGGAACGGCGGGGCGGCTCACCGCCTCCGGGACCCGAGGTGCCGACGTCCTGTCCGTCACGGTCGAGGTCTTCAGCGGCCCCGACGTCAGCGGACCGCTCGAGCAGACCACTGCTGCCGCCGTGAACGCCACCAGCGGCGCCTACTCGGTGACACTCACGACGCTCCTGAACGGGACCTACACCGCGCGGGTCACCCAGACCGACGCGGCCGGCAACACCACCTCGGTCGTGCGGACCTTCACCGTGAGCGCGCCCTAGCGCCGACACCACCGTGGGGACCGCCCGGGTGGCGTCAGCGTGACGGGGTGTCGACGGTGACGACGCGCTCCTCCGCGGCGGCGACCCGCGCGGCGTCGATCACGGCGAGGGTGTGCACGGCGTCCCAGGGGTCGACGGGCATCAGGGCCTGCGGGTCGTCGGAGGCGACGGCCGCCGCCACGGCGCGGTAGAAGTCGACCTGCGAGCCCTCGGCCCGGACCACCGGCTCTCGCGTGTCGCCGCGGTAGAGCCACCCGCAGTGCCCGTCGTCGGCGTCGGACTGCCCCGCCCAGGGGTGCGCCTCGCCCTCGAAGTCGGCCAGGACGTACGCCGCCTGCGTGCCGAGGAGGCGCACGCGCGGCCCCGGCGCCCCGGCCACGGACGTCGCCGACAGGTGCGACACGACCCCCGACACGTGGCGGCAGACGAGGAAGGCGTCGTCATCGGAGGGCGTGGTCCGCGTGGAGACGGTCGCCGCCACGGTGACGACCGGTCCGAACAGCTGCACGGCGCCGTCGACGAGGTGGGTGTGCAGGTCGAGCATGATGCCGCCCCCCTCGGCCGGCGGGGAGTTCTCGCGCCAGCGGTCGCGCGGCACGGGACGCCATCTCTCCCACCGCGCCTCGTACCGGAAGGCCTCCCCCACGAGGCGCTCGCGGACGACGCTGACGACGGTCTGCTGCTCGGCGTCGAAGCGCCGGTTCTGAAAGACGGTGAGGGGCGCGCCACGGCCCGCTGCGTGCCGGACGACGTCCGCGGCCGAGGCGGCGTCGACCGCGAGCGGCTTGTCGACGACGCAGACGAGCCCGGCGTCGGCGACGGCGCGGGCCTGCGCGGCGTGGGCCCCGCTCGGCGAGGCGAGGACGACGACGTCGAGGTCCGGCACCGCGAGGAGCTCCTCGAGACCGGGCACGACCTGGACCCCCGGATGGTCGCCACGGGCGGCCGCGGCGCGCTCGTCGTTCGTGGTCGACACGGCCGCCACGGTGAGACCGGCGCCTCGCAGCACCGGGGTGTGGATGGTCCGCCCCGCCGACCCGTACCCGACCAAACCCACGCGCGTCATCCCGCCAGCCTAGGGGCGGCGTACCGTGGGCCCATGCGCGTCGTCCACCTCGGTTTCGCCCCGGACACCGTCGACTACGTGGAGGCCTGGGACACCCAGCGCGAGGTCCACGCCCAGGTCGTCGAGGGCACCCTGCCCGACACCACCCTGCTGCTCGAGCACACGGCGGTCTACACCGCCGGCAAGCGCACCGAGGACCACGAGCGGCCCACCGACGGCACGCCCGTCGTCGACGTCGACCGCGGCGGCAAGATCACCTGGCACGGTCCCGGCCAGCTCGTCGGGTACCCCATCGTCCGGCTGCCCGAGGTCCCCATCGACGTCGTCGCGCACGTGCGCCGGCTCGAGGAGGTGATGATCCGCGTCTGCCGCGAGTTCGGCGTCGAGACGGTGCGGGTCGACGGCCGCAGCGGCGTGTGGGTGACGAAGGACTGGCGCGGGTCCGACCGCAAGCTCGGGGCCATCGGCGTGCGGGTCAGCCGGCGGGTGACGATGCACGGCTTCGCCCTCAACTGCGACTCCGACCTCGCCTGGGCCGACCCGATCATCCCGTGCGGCATCGCCGACGCAGGCGTGTCGTCGCTGACCCGCGAGGCCGGCCGCGTCATCACGGTGCACGACGTCCTGCCCTACGTCGAGAAGCACCTCGCCGACGTCCTCGGCTGAGGACGCGCCCGCGCCCACCGGCGCCGCCACGACCGCTTCACCCCGGTTCCCCTCCCTTCCCCTGGGAACTCTTCCGGGGGGAGGAGCCGGTTTTCGGGGGAACCCCGAAATCCGTCGGCGCCCCGGGGACGGGTCGGCTGGGCCCTCGGCGAACACCGGGCTCCCGGTTCGGGGAGCGTCGGGGGCGCGGCGTAGGCTGGAGCGCGTGACTGTCGCACCCGAGGGACGCCGCATGCTGCGGGTCGAGGCGCGCAACGCGCAGACCCCGATCGAGCGCAAGCCCGAGTGGATCCGCACCACCGCGAAGATGGGTCCGGAGTACACCCAGATCCACGCGATGGTGAAGGGCCAGGGCCTGCACACCGTGTGCCAGGAGGCCGGCTGTCCCAACATCTTCGAGTGCTGGGAGGACCGCGAGGCCACCTTCCTCATCGGCGGTGACACCTGCACCCGGCGCTGCGACTTCTGCGACATCGCCACCGGCCGACCCCAGGCCCTCGACCTCGACGAGCCCCGCCGGGTCGCCGAGTCGGTGCGCTCGATGGGCCTGCGCTACTCCACCGTCACGGGCGTCGCCCGCGACGACCAGGCCGACGGCGCCGCCGGCCTGTACGCCGAGACGATCCGCCAGATCCACGCGCTCAACCCGAACACCGGCGTCGAGATCCTCCCGCCCGACTTCGGCGCCGTGCCCGAGCTCGTCGGCCAGGTCTTCGACGCCCGCCCCGAGGTGTTCGCGCACAACCTCGAGACGGTGCCGCGCATCTTCAAGCGGATCCGCCCGGCGTTCACCTACGACAAGTCCCTCCGGGTCATCTCGATGGCGCGCGAGGCCGGGCTCGTCACCAAGTCCAACCTCATCCTCGGCATGGGCGAGGAGGACCACGAGGTCGAGGAGGCCGTCCGCGACCTCCACGAGGCCGGCTGCGACATCCTCACCATCACCCAGTACCTGCGGCCCTCCCCGATGCACCACCCCATCGACCGGTGGGTCAAGCCCGAGGAGTTCGTCCACTGGTCCGACGTCGCGCAGGACATCGGCTTCAAGGGCGTCATGGCCGGGCCCCTCGTGCGCAGCTCGTACCGCGCCGGTCGGCTGTGGGCCACCGCGATGAGGAAGTGGGGACGCCCCATCCCCGAGCACCTCGCGCACCTCGGTGAGGCCGTCTCCGACCCGGCGCGGCAGGAAGCGGCGTCGTTGGTGGCCCGGGCGGCGCGCACCGTATCCTGAGGCTCGACACCGCGGCCCCCCGCGACGCCCAGCACCCCCGATCAGGAGCCCTCCCTCCCGTGTCCGACCAGCCCGAGAAGAAGCCCGGCCGCATCGGCCAGATCCGCCAGGCCTACGGCGCGATCAAGTCCCTCGACCCCAACCTCGGGTGGTGGATGCTGCTCGCCGCCCTCGGCACCGCAGCGGTGCTCGTCGCCGGCGGGTTCCTCATCGGTGGCTGGTGGCGCTGGTACGCCATCCTCATCGCGGTCCCGAGCGCCCTGCTCGCCGCCGTCATCGTCATGAACCGCCGCGGCAACACCGCGATGTACGGCGCGCTCGAGGGTCAGGTCGGAGCCGCGGGCGCCGCCCTCACCGGCCTCGGTCGACGCGGCTGGTACGCCGGCCAGGAGCCGGTCGCCGTCGACGGCGCGCGAGGTACCAAGCCCAGCGACCTCGCCGGCGCCGCCATGGTCTTCCGCGCGCTCGGTCGCCCGGGCGTCGTCCTCATCGGCGAGGGGCCCGACCACCGGGTCACCAAGCTCCTGAAGCAGGAGGAGCGGAAGGTCTCCCGCGTCGCCCCCGGAGTTCCCGTCCACCTGTGGGTGGCCGGCGACGGCAAGGGCCAGGTCCCGGTGAAGAAGCTCTCGGGCAAGCTGACCCGGATGCGCCCGGTCATGACCAAGGCCGAGACCTCGGTCGTCAACAAGCGCCTGAAGTCCCTCGGTGGGATGCGCCCGCCGCTCCCCCAGGGCATCGACCCCACCCGCGCCCGCGTCGACCGCAAGGCCATGCGCGGCAAGTAGCCCCGCCCAGGGCGTCAGAGCCGGACGATGCGCGTCCCGGCGATGACGTCGTGCAGGCCCCGGCCGTCGCTCGCGGTGAGCACGGCCGGGACGAAGAGGCAGAGCAGCAGCGTGCGCACGAGCACCTGCAGCGGGAACGACCCGGGCCGCACCTGCCAGACCTGGAGGCCGAAGAGGCGGTGCCCGACGGTCGACCCGGTGACGGACACGAACAGGACCGTGAGGACGGCGAAGATGCCCAGGGGGAGGAAGGCGGCCGCTCCCCCGCCCTGGCTCGTCCCGAGGAACAGCAGCGCCAGGCCCTGGCAGATCAGCCAGTCGACGACGACGGCACCGAGGCGGCGCGCGAACCCCGCGGTCTCGGGGCCGGACGGCGGCGAGGGCTCTGCGGGAGGCACGACGCCACTGTAGGTGGACCCGGCGGAGCCGCCCGGAGCGGGGTCGGCGGCGAGGCCGGACGGAGGTCGACGGCGAGGCCGGACGGAGGTCGACGGGCTCACGACCTGCGACGTCGCCGCCGCAGCGAGCCACGGGTCCCACCCGTTCCGCCTGTCGAGCGGCGCGTCTCGCCCATTGATACGGTGGGCCGCGTTACACCGCCGAAACACATGGGTCACGGTCGGGAAACCGCCGCTCCGTAGTGTGCTCGCAACACCCCGTGGGCTGGCGTCTCGACGCCCGTGCCCGACAAGAACCACCAGGAGGTTCATCAGTGTTCAGCTCTGCTGAGGAGGTCCTCGACTTCATCAAGTCCGAGGACATCAAGTTCGTCGACATCCGCTTCTGCGACCTGCCGGGCGTCATGCAGCACTTCAACGTGCCCGCCCAGACGGTGGACATCGACTTCTTCACCAACGGCCAGATGTTCGACGGGTCCTCGATCCGCGGCTTCCAAGCCATCCACGAGTCGGACATGAAGCTCGTCCCGGACCCTTCCAGCGCCTACGTCGACCCGTTCCGCGTCGAGAAGACGCTCATCATGAACTTCTCGATCGTCGACCCGTTCACCGGAGAGCCCTACAGCCGCGACCCGCGCAACATCGCCGCGAAGGCCGAGGCGTACCTCAAGTCGACCGGCATCGCCGACACCGCGTTCTTCGGTGCCGAGGCCGAGTTCTACGTCTTCGACGACGTGCGCTTCGAGACCAAGCAGAACGCCAGCTACTACTACATCGACTCGGTCGAGGCGGCCTGGAACACCGGCCGCGCCGAGGAGGGTGGCAACCGCGGCTACAAGACCCGCTACAAGGGCGGCTACTTCCCCGTCCCGCCGGTCGACCACTTCGCCGACATGCGCGACAAGATCTGCCTCAACCTCGCCGAGGTCGGCATCGAGGTCGAGCGCAGCCACCACGAGGTCGGCACCGCGGGCCAGCAGGAGATCAACTACCGCTTCAGCACGCTGCTCCAGTCCGGCGACGACATGATGAAGTTCAAGTACGTCGTGAAGAACACGGTCTGGGAGGGCGGCAAGACCGCCACCTTCATGCCGAAGCCGATCTTCGGCGACAACGGCTCGGGCATGCACACCCACCAGTCGCTCTGGAAGGACGGCGAGCCGCTGTTCTACGACGAGCGCGGCTACGGCGGCCTGTCCGACCTCGCCCGCTGGTACATCGGCGGCCTGCTCAAGCACGCCCCGGCGCTGCTCGCCTTCACCAACCCCACGGTGAACTCCTACCACCGCCTGGTCCCCGGCTACGAGGCGCCCGTCAACCTCGTGTACTCGGCCCGCAACCGCTCCGCCTGCGTGCGTATCCCGATCGCCGGCGACAGCCCGAAGGCCAAGCGCATCGAGTTCCGCATCCCCGACCCCTCGAGCAACCCGTACCTGTGCTTCGCCGCCCAGCTCATGGCCGGCCTCGACGGCATCAAGAACCGCATCGAGCCCCCCGAGCCGGTCGACAAGGACCTCTACGAGCTGCCGCCGGAGGAGCACGAGGCGATCGAGCAGGTCCCCGGCTCGCTCCCCGAGGTGCTGCTCGCCCTCGAGGCCGACCACGAGTTCCTGCTCGAGGGCGACGTCTTCACGCCCGACCTCATCGAGACCTGGATCGAGTGGAAGCGCAAGAACGAGGTCGACCCGATCCGCTTCCGCCCGCACCCCCACGAGTTCGAGATGTACTTCGACATCTGATCGAACCCGCAGGTCGGGTCCTGGTCGGCCCCAGTGGTCCTCGACGGGTCCTCACGAGCACCCCACGCCGCAGCGACGGCGGCTCGTGAGGACCCGTCGGCGACCGGCCGGCCCTGTCGGCTCAGCGCAGCTGCTCGGCGAGGTCCGACAGGGACGCCGCCTGCAGGTCCGGAGCCCTGAAGTACTCGGGGTAGGGGCCACCGGTCCGGTTGATCCACGCGGTGGACAGGCCCGCGCGAGACGCCCCGTCGGTGTCCCAGGGGTGGACCGCCACGAGCATCGCGTCCTGCGGGTCGACGCCGCACTGCGCCACCGCGTAGGCATAGGCCTCGGGCGCCGGCTTCCAGCGCCCGACGTCCTCCACCGTCATCAGGCGCTCGACGTGCTGCGCGATGCCGGCACGGTCGAACAGTGCCTCGGCCACCGCGGCCGACCCGTTGCTCAGGGTGACCAGGCGGATCCCGAGGCCCCGCAGGGCGGCCAGGCCGTCGGGCACGTCGGCATGAACGGGGAGGGAGCCGAACCCGTCCATGATGTGGGAGGCCGCCTCGGCAGCTCCGCGGTTCAGGGGCAGTCCGTGCAGCACGACGCGCAAGGACTCGGCCGCGATGCGGGCGAAGGAGTCGCTGGCGTCGACGGCGGTCAACGCGAAGCCGTCGCGCAGCACCCCCGCGAACCAGCCGGTCGCCAGGTGAGCGGGGGCGCCGACGTCGTCGAACCTGCTCGCCAGGGGCGACATGTCCGACAGGGTCTCGTTGACGTCGAGGACCACCAGCCGTGGGCGCCTTCGCCCACCACGGCCCACCGCTCGGTCGACGCCGGCTCCGGTCTGGTCCTGGTGCTCGTCCGCCATGTCCCTCACCGTAGCCGCCACTCCTGCCCGCTCCCCCGCCCTCACCGGGTCGGCGATGGGAGGGAGTCCGGGCCACCGGACGCGCGAGGTGGTTCAGCGGCGGGCGACACCCCGGAGCGCGCGGCCTCCTGCGGGGGCTGCTCCGCGACGTCGGCGAGCGTGCCTGCGACGGCCCACAGCGCGTCGGGTCCGGGCAGCACCACGCCGGTCTCGTCCCCGGGGCGCAACGTCGTCCCGAGGCGTGCCTCGACGGTGACCCGGGTGCGGGACCCGGCGTGTGGTCGCTCCAGCTCGACCACCACGTCCTGGTGCGGGCCGGACTGGCGCACCTCCGCCACCCTGCCGAGGACCCCTCTCGTCGCACGGGGCTCGACGAGCGCCAGGCGTTCCTTGCGGACCAGCAGCACCGCGCTGCCCTCCAGGTCGAGGACGCCGGGAAGGGCGCCCTCGCCCAGGACCGAGTGATGGACTCCGGACACCACGACCCCGGGCAGCTCGTTGAAGCCACCCACCAGCCGGGCGACCGACAGGGTGCTCGGGGCACTGTAGAGCGTGGAGATCGCGCCGCAGTGCTCGACCCGTCCCTCGACCAGGACGGCGACCCGGTCGGCCAGCGCAGCCTCGTCGAGGTCGTGGGTCACCATGACGACCGTCGGGTCGAGGGCGGCGCGCAGCTCGCCCAGGAGCTCGTGCATCGCCGTGCGCAGGCCGGTGTCGAGCGCGCTGAACGGCTCGTCGAGGAGCATCACCCGGCGACTGGCGGCCAGGGCACGGGCCAGTGCCACGCGCTGCTCCTGGCCGCCCGAGAGCTGCCGCGGCCTGCGCCGGCCGAGGTCGCCCAGGTGGACCAGCTCGAGATAGCGCTGGGCGGCGACGCGGCTCTGTGAACGACTCCGGCCGCGCAGACGCTCCGCGAAGGCGACGTTGTCCAGCGCGCTCAGGTGCGGGAAGAGATGCGGTCTCTGGAACATGACGGTGAGGTCGCGCCGCTCCGGCGGGACGCCGAGGACGCTGGTCCCGTCGAGCAGCACGTCACCGGACTCCGGCTGCTCCAGGCCGGCCGCGACCCGCAGCAGGGTGGTCTTGCCGGACCCGGAGGGCCCGAGGACGGCGAGCATCTGCCCCTCCTGCACCTCGAGGTCGATCCCGGCGAGGGTCGCTCGAGCGGCGCCCGGGTGGCGGTGGGTGATCGCGCAGAGCGTCAGCGCGGCGGTCATGGGCGATCTGCCGTCCTGCGACGTGACGCCGCGTAGGTGAAGACTGCCAGGGCCACCAGTGGTGGCAGGCTGGAAGAGATGGCCAGGGTCGAGGTGAGGGCGTCGTTGCCGGACCCCGCTGCGGACGAGCCGATGAGCATGGGCACGGTGACGATCTGCCCCGCGCCGATGAGGAGGGTGACGGCGTAGTCGCTCCACCCGACCAGGAAGGCGAGCCCGGTGGCGGTGACGATCCCGGCGGTGGCTGCCGGGAGGGTCACCCGGTGCCGAGCCTGGCGTGGGCTGGCACCGAGCACTCGGGCCTGCTCCTCCAGGGCCGGGTCCAGAGCGAGATGGGCGGCCCGCATGGTGAAGGTGGTGTACGGCAGTGCGAACACGCTCAGGACGAGGACCACGGCCACCTCCTCCGGGATCCCCAGCCGCAGGATGACGACATCCAGGCCCATGGCGACCGCGAAGGGAGCCAGCACGACCGGTCCGAGCAGGACGACCGACGGCACGGCCGGTCGGCGCATCAGGCGCCACCCCAGCGCCCGGCCCGCCAGCACCCCCAGGGGCGTCGCGATCACGGCGACCCCCACCCCCAGGAGGGCGGATCGGGCCAACGCCGCGACGACGCCGGCATCCAGGGCCTCCTGCCACCCGGCGAGGCCGAAGTCCTGCGGCAGTCGCGCGGTCCCTGACCAGCGCGAGGCGCCCGCCCACATCACCAGGGGGGTCAGGGGGACGACCAGCCAGAGCGCGAGGAGGGCGGCGACGGTCCGCCGAGGCGTCGCGGCCGAGCCCGGACCCGGCCGGCGCCCTCGCCTCATCGGTCGGCTCCGAGACGTCGAGCGAGTGGGAGGGCGATGACGGCCGCCACGAGGGCCAACCCGGTGGCGACCACCGCAGTTGCGGCGGCCTGCGGTCGAGCGGCGACGTCGATGTCGGTGAAGAGACGGTAGGCCATGACCGGGAGGGGCTCCGGGTAGGCACGTCCGAGCAACCGGGCGACCTCGTAGGTGCCGAGCGAGTAGACGAAGACGATGAGCGAGGACGACGCGAGGGCGGGTGCGGAGAGCGGCAGCAGGACCCGCCGCCACTGGGAGAGCGGGGACGCACCGAGGACCGCGGCGACCTCGCGGAGCTCGGCATAGCGCCTCCCGACCGAGGCGGTGACGACCAGGGCCACGAAGGCCGACTCCTTCCAGGCGAGCTCGAGCACCGTTGCCCAGGGCCAGCGACCCCCGACCAGCTCGGGCCACGAGGCCGCGCTCGTCCCCGACCACCGCTGGGCGAGACCGACGTCGGAGAGCAGCAGACCGGTCGAGGCTGCCCCCACCAGGTGCGGAACCGTGAGCACCGCGACGGCCAGGGCCACCACGAGCCGCATGCCGTGGCCCGCGCGGACCACGGCGGAGGCGATGGTCACACCGACCACGGCGGCCACCAGGGTCGCGGCGGTGGCGATGAGCAGTGACTCCTGCGTCGCGGAACGCAGGTCTCCGGCGACGGTGGTGAACCCGTCGGTGCTCAGGCGGGGCTGCCCCACCAGGGGCAGCAGCCCGAGGCTGGTGGCGACGACGGTGGCGAGCGCGGTCCCGGTGACCGCCGCGATGAGGAGCACCGCGGGAGCCACCAGGCGAGCCCCCCCGGGCGGTCTCCCGGCTCGGAGGTCACCGCGGGCCGAGGGATGATCGGTCACGACCCGGACCCGAGCACGGCCCGTCGCCAGCCGGCGTCGAGCTTCGACACCCAGGAGGAGGCGAGCTCGGGGTTCGCGTTGCGCGAGAGGACCTCGTAGGCGGGCACGACGTCCGAGGCCGGCAGGTCGTCGAACCGGGCCCGGTCGGGTGCGTCCAGCAGCGCGGTGTCGAGCACCGTGAACTGGCCCCACGTGTCCGGGTCGGCCTTGAGCGCCTGCTGCGCGGGCGAGAGGGCGAGGTCGGCGACCACCATCGCGCCCTCGGGGTCACCGGCCGAGGAGGGGATGGCGAGGAAGCTGGCGTTCCCGATCGTGCCCTCGTCCAGCGGGAGCACCCTGGTCGTGGCCGGGAACGTGCCGTCGGCGACGAGCCGGGTGAGCGTGGCCGGTCCGTAGGTCATGGTCATGTCCACCTCCCCGTCGGCGTAGAGCCGGTCCAGGGCGACGGAGTCGCGGGGGTAGGTCCTGCCCTCGCGCCACAGGGAGGGCCCCACGTCGTTCAGGGCAGCCCACACCGGGGAGGTCAGCCGGTCATAGTCGCCCTGGTCGAACTGCGCCGGGACCTGCGCGAAGCCGCCCGCGCTGCTGTAGAGCGCCTGGCGGAGGAAGACCGAGCCGGTGAAGTCCGGCGGCGCCGGGTAGGTGAACCGTCCGGGATGGGCCTTGGCCCACTGCAGGACCCCCTCCATCGACGTCGGGGGCTCGGTGACGCGGGCGGAGTCGTAGACGAGGGTGAACTGTGCCTTGTGCCACGGCGCCTCGCAGCCGTCGACCGTGGTCCCGAAGTCCTGGGTGACCAGCGGGTCGTCCGGGGCCACGAACCTCATGTTGGGCAGCCGGGACGACCAGCCGCAGCGCCAGGCATCGGCCTGCTTGCCGGTGGCGAAGTTGTCACCGTTGACCCACACGAGGTCCACCGCGCCGTCCGTCGTTCCGGCCTGGCGCTCGGCGAGGACCCGGGTCATGGCGTCCGTGGTGTCGGCCACGGGCACGCGCCGTAGGCGCACGCCGAGCTCGGCTGCGGCGGGGGTGAGGACGTCGTCGACGTAGGCGTTGCCCTGCTGGTCACCGCCGTACATCCACAGGTCGACGGTCTGGCCCCTGGCCTGCTCGGTGGTCCGTGACCACGGGCCCTCCTCGGCCGACGTGCCCGCCGGGCTGTCCGGGGCGGCGCAGGCGGTGACGGCGAGTGCGAGCAGTGCGGCGGGCAGGAGCAGTCGGCCAGGGCGCGGGTACATCGGACCTCCGGGTCAGGGAACATGGCACATCGGGAACACTTCGAGCCGTCCAGGGACTTCCCGATGCACCACCGTCCACCTCAGCCTCCAGTCAGGATGACGCATGCGTCGCGCTTCCACCGTCAAGGCAGGGCTGTTGGTGCTGATCCTGGTCGGCGCCGTCACCCTCGCCCTCGTCCTCGGGACCCCCGACATCGACGCGATGCGTTCGCGCGTCGAGGCGGCGGGCGCCTGGGGGCCCGCCGTCTTCTTCGCGCTCTACGTGGGGCTGGCCCTCATCCCGTGCCCCAAGGGGCTGCTGACCGCCGCAGGCGGCGCGGTGTTCGGCCTCTGGGCGGGTGCCGGGCTCGCGCTGACCGCGGCCCTCGTGGGCGCGGTCGTGTCCTTCGGTCTCGGCCGGCTGCTGGGCCGGGCGGCGGTCGACCGCCTCATCCGGGGCCGCCTGGCCCGCGTCGACGCGCTCCTCGTCGGACACGGCCTGTCCGCGGTCCTCGTCGTCCGCCTGGTCCCGCTCGTGCCGTTCATCGCCGTCAACTACGCCTCTGGGCTCTCCGGAGTCAGGTTCCGCGACTACGTCCTGGGCAGCGCCGTCGGCATGGTCCCCGGGAGCCTCGCCTACGCGGCGCTCGGGGCCTACGGGACCAACCCGCTGGGCCTCGCCGGTGCCGGATCGGCCCTGGTCATCCTCATCGTCGGTGGATCCTGGTGGGCTCGGAGGCTCGACGCCCGCGGCGCGGGCCGCAGCGCCGAGGGCCGAAGCGGTGTTTGACGCCCGGGTCCGTCGCGCACTCGATCCCACCCTTCACACGGCCGCCCGGCTCCTGGACCGCCCGACGGTGACTCCTCACCGGCTGACCCTGCTCGGGTTGGCGACCGGGCTGGGGAGCGCTGCGGCGGCAGCGGGGCAGCTGTGGGGGTGGGCGCTGGCACTGTGGCTGTTCTCGCGTGCGATGGACGGTCTCGACGGCCCACTCTCCCGCCGACGCAGGGCCGACGTGCCGGACGGCGAGGGGCCACCCCGGTCCGAGGCGGGCGGATTCCTCGACATCATGGCGGACTTCGCGGTCTACGGGGCGACCGTCGTCGGGGTGGCCATCGGCGCCACCCGTCAGTTCGACGCCCACTGGTTGCCGTTCCTGTTGGTGTTGCTCGCTTACTACCTCAACGGCGCCGCGTTCCTGGCGTTCTCCTCCATCGCCGAACGCACCGGACGGCAACGCCGGGACGGGCGCTCGCTCAGCTTCGTGGGTGGGCTCGCCGAGGGCACCGAGACCATCGTCGTGCACTCGGTGTGGCTCGTCGTCCCCGCCCACGCAGAGGCGCTCGCCGTCGGGTGGGCAGCCGTCGTCGGTCTCAGCGCGGCCCAGCGGGTCGTGGCGGGCTTTCGCGACCTCTCGTGACCACGCGGGCCGCAGGCCCTGCGGGTGAGGCGTCGGGCCGTCGCCGGTCCGAGGTCGGCCGACCGGGGTGGTCAGGCGCCCCGGTCGACCCACCAGGCGCGAGCCCGCGAGAGCGCCCCCAGCGCTCGTCGGGTGGCAGGACGTTCGAGCTGGGCCTGGACATCGGAGATGGCGGCGTTCCACGGTCCGTCGTTGTACGTGGGGTAGGCATGGGTCACGCCCGCGACGTCGCGGGTGGTGAGACCCCGAGTGATCGCCAGGGTCAGCTCGCCCACGGTCTCCCCCGCCCGTGGCCCGACCACCGTGGCGCCCAGCACGTGGCCGCGCGGGTCGACGACGAGGCGGGTGAAACCTCCGGTGGCGCCGTCCGCGACCGCCCGGTCGACGTGCGTGTGTGACCAGTCGATGGTGCGCAGCCCGGCAGGGACCCGGAAGGTCCCGATGCCGACGGCGGCGACCTCGGGGTCGGTGAAGGTAACCCGGGGCACCGCCGTCAGGTCGACCTTGCGGCGAAGCCCGAGGACGGCGTTCGACGCGGCGAGGCTCGCGTGGACTCCCGCGGTGTGGGTGAACTGCGGATGTCCGGTGAGGTCGCCGGCGGCCCAGACCCGCGGGTTGGTGGTGCGCAGGAGGTCGTCGACGACGACGAAACCGCGGTCATCGACCTCGACACCCGCCTCGGCCAACCCGATGCCCCGGGTGCGCGGAGCCCGTCCCACGGCGACCAGGAGGCACGAGAAGGGCACCTGGCCGCCGTTGTCGAGGTGGAGCACCCCGGAGGCGGGCCCCGTGGGCTCGACCGAGGCGACCCCCGACCCGGTGTGCAGGCTGACGCCCTCGTCCGCCAGGGCCCGCGCGAGCTCGGCGGCTGCGAGCGGGTCCTCGCGAGGCAGGATCCGCGATGCGCCCTCGACGACGGAGACCCTGCTGCCCAGGCGGGCGAAGGCCTGCCCCAGCTCGCAGCCGATGCTGCCACCGCCGAGGACGACGAGGTCACCGGGGAGCTCGGTGAGATCCCAGACGCTCTCGCTGGTCAGGTGGTCCACCTCGCCCAGACCGGGGATCGGCGGCACCGCCGGTGAGGCCCCCGTGGCGAGCAGTGCCTGGCGGAAGGCGACGGCCTCCCCGTCGATCTCGGCCACGTCCGGCCCGGTGAATCGGGCGGTGGCGGTCCGGACGTTGACCGACGCCTTCTCGAGCGCCTCGATGGAGTCGACCGGCGCGATGTGCCGGATCGACGCCCGGACGTGCTCCATGACCCTCGCGAAGTCGACGGCGACCTCGCCGACGTCGATGCCGAACCGGTGCGCCGCGCGGGCTCCGGCGGCAGCGCCGGCGGCAGCCAGGAGTGCCTTGGACGGGACGCAGCCGGTCCACAGGCAGTCACCCCCCGTCCGCTCTCGTTCCACGAGCAGGACCCGGGCACCCAGCCGGGCGGCGGTCTTGGCCCCGACGATGCCTGCCGTCCCGCCCCCGACGACCAACAGGTCCCACGGCCCGTCCGGAGAGGCAGCGGCCGCTGCGGACCCCGCGGGCCGGCCCACGGTCACGCGGGGTCCGCGTCGCTGATCGTGGCGAGGAAGTCGCGGACCCGCTCGACCGACCGAGGATCGACGCCGGTGCCGCCCGACCACAGCGACAGCGCCCGGTGCAGGGCACGGTGCTCGGTGGCGACGCGGGTGCACTTCTCGCACGTCGCCAGGTGCTCCTCGAGACGCGAGATCTCACCGGGCGTCAGCGGGGCGGCAGGGTCGGCATCGAGGTAGCGCTGGATGCGGCGCGCGGACCAGTGGCAGGTCAGCATCTGACGCAGCGTCCCGGTCATGACAGGTCTCCTCGGGTGAGTGGGCTGAGCTGGAGGGAGGTCCGGACCCTGTTGCGGGCGCGACTGAGCCGTGACATCACGGTGCCGATCGGGACCCCCAGGACCGCGGCCGCCTCGGCGTAGCTCAGGTCGTGCACGTCCACGAGGATGAGCGCGGCCCGGAAGCGGGGGTCGAGCGCCCTGATGGCGTGCTCGAGGTCCGCGTGCAGCTCCTCGCGGACGAAGCTGTCCTCGGCACTCGGCAGCTCGGCCCGGCCGAACGCCGGTCGGGCGGAACGGATGAGCTCCCAGTCGCCGATGGTGCCGGGTCGCTGGCGGCGGTGCATGTTGGCGTTGGTGTTGCGCAGGATGGTCAACAGCCAGGCGCGCGGGTGCCGACCGTCGAAGCGGTCGATGGCCTTCAGGGCCCGCAACAGGGCTTCCTGCACCAGGTCCTCGGAGTCGGCCCGGTTCGCCGTGATCGTCAGGGCCACCCGCAGGAGAACCTCGATCTCGGGCTCCACCAGCCGCCGGAACGAGGTGTTCCGGGCGGAGTCGTCGGCGGGTCGAGCGGTCGTCACGACGGGGGAACCCGCTGAGCGCGCGATTCCCTTCCCGCCTCCCCGTCCGGGTCGGGGCCCGGCCCGGACCGGGAGCTCACGACCTCGGGCCGGTAGTGCTCGAGCCACCGCCGGTCGATGGACCGCTTGAGCCGCAGCGGGCCCGCGCCGACCCACCACAGGCGCCCTCGGACGGCGAGCCCGACCCCGCCGCCCAGATCGAGGATCGCCAGCGCGCGGCGGGGGGGTTCGTAGCCGGGAAGCGGCTCTGCCCGGACCCGCGCGAGCAGGCTGCGGTGCAGCACCGGTCCTTGCCGCACCCCGTGGACGCCGATCCGGGGCAGCGGGGAGGGCAGGAAGGACGCGCAGTCGCCCACCGCGTAGATCTCGTCCCGGTCCGCGTGCTGGAGCGTTGCCCGCACCGGCACCCCGTGCCGGTCGCCGAGTCCGAGGGCGGCGAGCACCGGGGGTGCGGCGAGCCCGGTGGCGAGCAGGGCGACGTCGTGGGGGATCGTCGTCCCGTCGTCACAGACGACCTCTCGCTCGCCCACCTCGCGCACGACGCGCCCGGTGTGGACGGCCACCTCGCGCTGCGCGAGGATCCGGGCCACCCGACGGCGGGCACCCCGGGGCAGGTCGGCACCGACGACCGGCCCGGACTCCACCAGGGCGACCCGAGCCACGTCGGGGCGGACCGCGAGGTGGCACGCCAGCTCCACGCCGGAGGCGCCACCTCCGACGACCGTGACCGCGCTCCCCGGCTGACCTCGTGCTCGCAGCCGGGCGTCGAGGTCGCCAAGACCGCTCAGGGGCTTGACCCTCAGCACGCTCGGATGAACGGCCACGCCGACCGGCGCGACGACGCTGCCGATGTTGACCGAGAGCACGTCGTACGACAGGCGTGTCCCGTCCGAGGAGACGGCGACCCGGGTGGCCACGTCCAAGGACTCCAACGTGCCCTCGTGGAAGTCCACCCCGTGGGCGTCCGCCAGGTGCCGCACGTCGATCCGCCCGGCGTCACCGGCCAGCGCACCGGCCGCCCTCGCCGACGCGACCCCGCTGTAGTCGAAGAAGCGCGGGGCCAGGAGGTGCACCCGGTACCCCGCGGCAGCCAGCTCCCCGGCGCGGTCCACGACATGGAGGTGGGCGTGGCCGGCGCCCACGAGGAGCAGGACCGGCGCGACGCCCACACCGTCGAGCCCGACGGAGTCGTCCGCGGGTCGCCAGGGCTCGGTCGCGTCGGGGGTCATGCCCCGACCGTAACCCTGAGGCCGTCCCGGCACCCGAGCGGTGTCCGGTCCACGCCGCGGCCCCGTGGGAGGAGCGACCCGACCAGCGGGTTCTCGAGCGCCCGATCTCACCGAACCGCTGGCCCCGGACCCGGTCATGCCCGACACTCGGTGGCAATGATGTCGTTGGCAGGGGGCGCCATGAGAACCGGATCGGGTTCCCACACCGTGGTCCGGCGCGACTCCGGGCGGGCCCGGGTCGTGACCGCCGCCCTGGGTGCGGTCGTCCTGCTGGTCGTCGCGACGGCGCCCGCCGGGGCGACACCGAGCGTCGCCACCCCCCCGTCCACCGCCTCCACGGGGGTCCCCACGACCCACGCCGCACCGGCCGTGGGCTCCCCCGCGGTCGGGCGGGTCGCGGGGACCGACCGCTACCGGACGTCCGTCGCGGCGAGCCGGGCGGCCTTCCCCACCGGCACCCACCCGGCGGTCGTCCACCTCGTCTCCGGCACGTCACCGTGGGAGTCGCTGAGCGCCAGCGCGGCCGCGGTCAGGATGGACGGCGCGGTCCTCCTCACCTCGGCCGACGGGATCCCCTCCCCCGTGCGCGCCGAGCTGCGGCGGCTCGCCCCCGCCAGCATCGTCGTCGTCGGCTCGACCGCCACCCTGTCCGACACCGTGCTGCGCCAGGCCCGGTCGTACGCCGCCGACGTCCGCAGGATCGCGGGATCGAACCGGTACGGGACGGCGAACGCCCTGGTGCGTCACGCCTTCCCGGCCGGTACCGCGTCCCGCGCCTGGGTCGCGACGGGGAGGGTGTGGACCGACGGGATCGTCGCGGGCACGGCGGCCGCGGCTCACCGGGAACCACTGGTCACGGTCGACGGGGCGGCGAGCCGGTTGTCGGGCACCACGCTCTCGCTCCTGGCCGACCTCGGCGTCACGTCGGTGGTCGTCGTCGGGGGCAGCGCGGCCGTCTCCCGCGGCATCGAGACCCAGCTCGACGGCCTCCTCGGTGCCGACCACGTGACGCGCGCCTCCGGCCACGACCGCTACTCGGTCGCGGCGCGCGTCAACCGCATGGCCTTCCCCGACCTCACGACCGGGACCGCCTACCTCGCCAACGGGCGCGACCCCGTCAACGCCCTGGCCGGTTCGTTCCTCGCCGGGCGCACGAAGCGACCGCTGCACTACGTCGTGCCCTTCTGCGTCCCCGCCGCCGTGCGACCCGCACTGCTCGCCGGCGCGGTCAGCAGGGTGAGGATCCTCGGCGGCGAGGGGTCGGTCCGTGGCCTCGTGGGCTCCCTCGAGCCCTGCCGGAGCACCACCAGCCCCTCGAGCCAGTGGGTGCTGGCCAACAAGCGCAACCCCCTGCGGCCGAAGTCCTACGTCCCCTCGGGGCTGACCCGGCCCTCCACGTCGAACCCGAGGGGCGCCCGACTGCGCGCCGACGCGGCGGCCGCGCTCTCCCGGATGATGTCGACCGCGCGCTCCGAGGGCGCGGGCCGGATGACCATCACCAGCGGGTACCGCTCCTACGACACCCAGACCTCGGTGTACGGCAACCGGAGGTCCAGCCACGGCCGGGCCTACGCCGACCGGTGGGTCGCCCGGCCCGGATTCAGCGAGCACCAGACCGGGCTCAGCCTGGACCTCGCACCGGCGGGGAACAGGGCCTGCGGCGCCCACAACTGCATCGGCTCCACGCCACAGGGTGCGTGGCTCAAGCGGCACGCCTGGCGCTTCGGTTTCGTCCTGCGCTACGAGAGCGGCGCCACGGCAACGACCGGGTACTCCAGCGAGCCCTGGCACTACCGCTACGTCGGGCCTGCTCTCTCCGCCGCCTACCACCGGGGTGGGTGGCACACCCTCGAGGGCTTCCTCGACGAGCCTGCCGCACCGACGTACTGAGGGTCTGCACCGGTCTCTCGAGCTCGTGGTCTCGAGCGCACCCCGTCGCTGGTCGGCCCCGCGCACTGCGGCGTCGTCGTCGAAAAGGCCAGAGAGCCGTGCGGGTCGCGCCCCATCGGCCGCCGCCGGGTGCCACACTGGGGTGGTGCCGCCGGTGGCACCCCTGCGCCGCCGGCGGCATCTTCATGCCCGGCCCTGCCCTCGGGCGGCTCGCGTCCTCGTCGACGACGACGGCACGCAGCACTCGTCCGGGCCGGAGGTCAGGTGCGGATGACGGCGCGACAGCCCAGGCGTGCGGCGAACGGCTCGACGGTGACGTCGGCCTGGCTGCCCCGGGCGCGCAGGAACCCCTCGACGAGGCCCTCGTGGACCCGGCAGACGACGTCGGGACGCGCGAGGGCGGCGTCGAGCAGCGGACAGGTCCGCAGCAGGAGGTCGGCGCCACCGCGGTCGCCGACCGGGCGGGTCGAGTCGTCGACGACGAGGGGCGAGAAGCCGAGGGCATCGAGCAGCTGGACGGCTTCGGCCACGGCGTGGGTGTCCGCGTCTGCGGTGTCGGCCTCGGGCGGCCACTCGGCATCGGCGGGGTCGACGCCACGCGCGAGGACGTGGTCGGCGTCAGCGGCGAGCCGAGCTCCCCACGCGAGTCCGACCGTGCGGGCGCGCGCGGCAGGGTGGTCGTCGGTCTCGACGAGGTGGTCGGCGAGGCTGGCGACGAGGGCGGCGTGCTCGGGGGACGCCGAGCGGGAGGCGAGCTGGACGAGCCCCGACGGCGAGAGCGAGTAGGACACCGACGGGCGGCCCATCCCACCTCGGTTCTGCTCGCCCTGCACGAGCCCGTCCCGGGTCAGCGCCTCGAGGTGCTGCCGCGTCGTGTTCTCGTGGCCGCCCAGCGCGCGCGACAGCTCCGCCGTCGTCGCGGGCTCGTGCCGGGCCACGGCACGCAGGACCCGCAGACGGGCGGAGGGCAGGGGAACCGTCGGCGCGCGCGGGCGCAACGGCCCACGGTCGCGAGAGGGGGCCACCTCGCCACTGTAGGTAGCGCCCGATCCACCTGCCACCCCGGTCCGGACCGATGGGCCGAACGGCCGTGCGATCCCGGCCGTCCGGTGCCGACGCTCGCCGCACGGCGCGGAATCCGTTGGCCCCGTGGGCGGCTGCCTGCAAGGGTGGTCCGCGTGGGATCCACCCGGGGTGTCGTGGTGCTCGTCGAGGGACCGAGCGACGTCGCCGCGCTCGAGGCCGTTCTCACCCGGGCCGGCCTGACATCGGGGGTCGAGGTCCGGTCGATGGCCGGCGTCACGAACATCCGCACGGCGCTGGCCGCCGTCCTCTCGCAGCAGCCGACGCCGCGCGTCCTCGGGCTCTGCGACGAGGGTGAGGTCGACGTCGTGCTGCGGGCCGTGCGCACCGCCGGGGTCCCGGTGCACACCTCCGCCGACCTCTCCGCCGTCGGGTTCCACACCTGCCGCGGCGACCTCGAGGACGAGCTGATCCGCGCCGTCGGTGCGGCCGACGCCGTCGGGCTGCTGCGCGCCCTCGGGCTGGACGCGTCCTTCGAGCGGTTCCAGCGGCAGCCCGCCTGGCGCGGCCGCGACCTCGGAACGAGCCTGGCCCGCTTCGCCGGTGCGGGGTCGGGGCGCAAGGTGCGCCTCGCCCGGGCGCTCGCGCAGGCGCTGCCGCCCGAGCGCCTGCCGGACCCGATCGCCGCGCTCGTCGCGCAGGTCGGCGCCGCCACGAGCGACGCCGCCGGCCCCGCCCTGGGGGTGTTCCGTCGCTGACGGGGTCAGAAGCCCCCGAAGTCGCCGCCGCCCCCGCCACCGAAGTCGCCGCCGCCGCCGCCCCAGTCGCCGCCACCGCCACCCCAGTCGGAGCCGCCCGCCCAGTCGCCGCCACCGGCGTCCGAGCCGCCGACGTCTCCGCCGGTGTCTGCCGTGTCACCGCCGCCGGTGTCCCCACCATCGGACCCGGTGTCGCCGGTGTCTCCACCCGTGTCGCCGGCCTCCTGAGCCTCCGGGCTCTGGTCGTAGCCGTCGAACAGCGCGTTGGCGATGGCGGAGCCGACGACGACACCCGCGATGGTGCCCATCATCGACCCCATGACCATGCCGCCCATCCCCATGCCGCCGCCGAAGGAGCCGCGCGAGAAGGTGTTCTGCAACGTCCCCGGGCGGCGCATCTCGGCCCGGGTCGCGGCGCGGGCGAGGTCGGCGGGCTCGGTCGAGGTCCCGGCCTCCTCCGGCGCCTGGCTCGAGAGCTCGGCGAGCACCTGCTGTCGCTGCTCGGGCGTCAGGGACGCGAAGGCCTCGGCGTGGATCGCCTCGAGCTGCTCCGGCGGGGCGGTGCGCAGCAGGTAGCGGTAGCGCGCGACGGCGCGCTCGTCCTCGGAGGCACGAGGTCGGGGCGCGGCGGCCGTGCTGCCGTGGCCACCGCGGGTCGGCGCCGACCCCTGGCCCTCGGGCTGGGGCGGGCGGCCGAGCAGCCGGTCGAGAAAGCCCATGTCGATGTCCCGTCGTCCGCGCGACCCCACGAGGGGAGGCCGTCACGGGTTCAACGGTGCCACCTCCCCCCGGGGTTCCGGTGGGTCCGCGACAATCGGCCTGTGACGACGACGCGCGACGCCCTCATCGACGACCTCATCGACGCCGGACGCCAGCTGGTGGCTGGTGGCCTCGTCCGGGCGAGCGGGGGCAACCTCTCGGCCCGCCTGCCCGACGGCGACCGCTTCCTCGTGACGGCCTCGGGCACGTGGCTCGACCGGCTGACCCCCGACGACTTCTGCGAGCTGACCCTCGAGGGCGAACTGGTCGGCGCCGCCGGACGCCCGTCGGTGGAGTGGAAGCTGCACCAGCGCACCTACGTCGTGCGCGCTGACGTCGGCGCGGTGGTCCACCTCCACCCGCAGCACGTCCTGCTCGTCGACATGCTCGGCTCCCCGATCCGCTTCACGACGCTGGACCACCAGTTCTACGTGGGGTCCGCCGGACGGGTCCCCTTCCACCCGGCGGGGTCGCAGGAGATCGCCGACGCCGCCGCGGAGGCCGCCCGCGAGCACGACGCCGTCGTCCTCGCGCACCACGGCTGCTCGGCCCTCGGCGACACGGTCAGCATGGCCCTGCGGCGCGCGGTCAACCTCGAGGAGGCCGCGACGATGACCTACCGGCTGCTGCTCGCCGGCGACACGACGTCGGACTTCCCGCCGGAGTGGGTCGGCCGGATCATCGAGGTCTGAGGTCGCCGCGCCCGCACCCGCCACGGTCCCCTCGGTCAGCGGGTCAGGGCCAACGAGACGAGCGCGACGAGCCAGGACACGAACGACCCGACGAGGAAGTACTCGGTGACGTGGTCGATGCCCACGCCGTCGACCCCGCTTCCGTCCTTGCGGGTGGCCTGGAGCTCGGGGAAGCGGATCAGCCCCTTGGCGGCGATGACGAGCCCGGCCGCCGTCAGCTGTCCGGCGAGCCCGAGCCCGAGGATGAGGATGCGCTCCATCGGCCCGAGCAGCCGGCCGCCGCGCAGCTGGTCGGAGGGCTGGGGGTCGTCGGCGGTGGCGAGGTCGTCGGGCAGGACGGGGCGCATGGCCCCGACCGCGACGAGGACGAGGCGGACGAGGACGTTGGCCGTCGAGAGGTTGACGAGAAGGAGCCCGACGACGAGGAGCACCCCACCGGCCGACGGGTCGGGGCCGACGAGGGGGAGGTCGGCCCAGGCGAGCCACCGTCCGAGCAGCCCTCCGACCGGCGACGCCCATCCAGAGAGCCCGAGCAGCCACGCGACCCCGGCCCCGAGGGCCACGAGCGCCCCGACGTGCCCGGTGCCGGTGTCGACGGCCTGGCGCGACAGCCGCTGCCACAGCACGAGCGAGAGCAGCGACGCGGCGAGGACGACGAGGTCGACCGGCTCGGTGAGCCCGGTGAGCAGCGCCAGGGCCGCGACCGTGACCGCGCCCGTGGGCGAGGACCACCGGGTGGACCCTCCGGACGCGGCCCGCACGAGGTCGGCGAGGCCGAGGCCGACGAGCCAGACGGCCAGCCAGCTCACGGGAGCACCCGGAGCAGCTCGTGCGCGGCGAGGACGGCACCGATGCCGTCGGCCCGCACGCGCTGGGAGACCGCCGAGGCGCTGATGCCCTCGAGGGTCGCGAGCTCGCTCTGGGTGGTGTGGGGGTCCATGAGTCCTCTCAGCAGGCGCAGCGACCGGTCGGACAACGAGCCGACCAGATGGTCCCGACACAGGAGGGCGGCGTTGACGGCGCCGAGCACCGGGTCGTCGTCGGCCGCGCGGACCGCGGTGCGCGCGGTGCGGGTGGCGGCCGTCGTCGCGGCACCCTCGGCGGCCTCGATGGCCGAGCGCGCCGCCCACCAGCCCGGGCCGTCCTCGATGCCGCGGCGGGCGTCGAGGGTCGTCACGGTGCCGCGGCCGATGCCGAACCGGGTGTCGACCCCGGGCAGCAGCTCGAGCCGGACCCGCAGCGCGGCGTCGAGCGCCCCGCCCAGGGTGGCGTACGCGCCCTGGAACTCGTCGCCGACCGTCACCCGGAGCTCACCGAGTGCGGGCACGACGGCGTTGACGCCGACGAGCGCCTTCTCGACGGCGCGGTGCAGGGCGCGCCGGTTCGCGGCCCCGCGCGAGTCGACGACGTCGCCGATGAGCACGACCCGTGAAGCCTGGCTCTTCATCTGTCCCATGTGAAGATCATACCTTCATTCTGACCGAATGAAGCCATCTTCTTCTTCAGGGTCGCGAGGCGCCAGGGTCGTCAGGTCGGTGCCCGCCCGCGGTTCGGCGACCCCCCGCTCGGTCGCGACGGCGGAGACGAGGCGGGCGGGCGTGACGTCGAACGCCGGGTTGAACCCTCGCGACGCCTCGGGGGCGAGCCGGGTGCCGGCGAGCACGGTGACCTCCTCCCCTGCGCGCTCCTCGATCTCGATGCCCGACCCGTCGGCCATCGACAGGTCGACGGTCGACCACGGCGCAGCGACCATGAACGGGATCCCCGCGTCGGCGCAGGCGAGCGCGACCCCGAGGGTCCCGATCTTGTTGGCGGCGTCACCGTTCGCGGCGATCCGGTCGGCACCGACGACGGCGAGGTCGACGAGCCCGCGCAGGATGGTCGAGGACGCCGCGCCGTCGACCTGGACCACGTGCGGGATGCCGTCGGCAGCCAGCTCGAACGCGGTGAGCCGCGAGCCCTGGAGCAGCGGCCGGGTCTCGTCGGCATAGACGAGCTCGATGCGGTCGCGGGCGTGCAGCTCACGGATGACCCCCAGGCCACTGCCCCACGCCGACGTCGCGAGGGAGCCGGTGTTGCAGTGCGTGAGGACACGCAGCCGCGGCCGGTCGATGCGGGCGAGGAGCCAGTCGGCGCCGCGCCGGGACAGCTCGCGGTTCGCCGCCTCGTCGGCGCGGGCGACCTCGCGGGCCGCGGCCAGCAGGGCGTCGCGCCCCTGCCCCATGAGCGGGCGGACCTGGTCGACGCCCCAGGCGAGGTTGACTGCCGTGGGGCGGGCGTGGCGCACCCGGTCGACGGCCTCCTGGACCTGGGCCTCGCTCCAGCCCTCGCGCGCGCCCTCGTCCATCGCGACGACGACACCCATCGCCCCCGCCACACCGAGCGCCGGGGCGCCGCGGACCGCGAGCTCGGCGATCGCGGTGACGAGGTCCTCGGTGCGGTCGATGGAGCGGAAGGTCGTGGTGCCCGGCAGGAGGGTCTGGTCGAGGAGGCGGACCGCCCCGCGCCCGTCGGACCCGGCCGTGTCGTCCCACTCGATGGCGATCAGCGTCATGGTGCCAGCCTAAATGGCCGCCAGCGGCATCGGGCACGCCGGCCGGAGGACGGGTCCACCGGAATCCGCCGGGTCCGCGGCCCCCTCGACGACACCCACGGCCACTACGGTCGATCGGCATGAGCGCAGCGCAGCGACCGCCCCGGACCCGAACCCTCCTCCGCGCCACCGTCGTCGGTGGCCTGGCCGTCGCGATGGGAGCCGCGCCGGCGGCGTCGGTCACCGCGGCCGGGGGTGAACCGACCGTCCTCACCCCCATCGGTGGCGGCTACGTCACCTCGACCCTCGAGGGCTTCTCCCGCGCCGCCGCCGAGGGCGCGAGCGGGCCGACCGTCGACCTCGTCGTCGTCCCCTCCGCCTACGGGGACGCCCCGGCCGACCGCGCCGACAACCTCGAGCTGGCGCAGGAACGCACCGACCAGCTCGACGCGGCCTGCGACGCCGTCGTCGCTGCCCCGTTCACCGGGTGCACCGCGACCCTGGCCGTGCTGCTGGACCGCGCCGACGCGCTCGACCCCGCCAACGCGGCCGCGCTCGCCGACCCGGCGACCGACGGCATCTACGTCCTCGGCGGCGACCAGGGCCTCGCGATGCAGGTCCTCGCCGCCTCCCCCGCCGAGACGGCCATCACCGCCGCCGTGACCCGGGGTGCCGCACTCGGGGGCACGAGCGCCGGCGCCGCGGTCGAGTCGCGCACGATGATCAACGGGTACATCGGCGACCTCGGCCCGGCCGACGGCCTGCGCCGCGACTCCACGCTCATGTGGTGGGGTGACGACCCGGACCTCGAGCGCGGCCTCGACGTCGGTTCTCGCGCAGCCGTCTTCGACCAGCACTTCCACCAGCGCGGACGCCTCGGCCGCAGCCTGTCGTCCCTCGCGACGGCCGACGAGAGGTTCGCGGGCCGGAGCCCGGTCGGCGTGGGCGTCGACTACGCGACCGGAGTGCGGGTCACGGGCGACCGCATCCTCTCCGGCGTCTTCGGAGACTCCTCGGTCGCCCTCATCGACCTCGAGACCCTCGGTTCCACCCACTCATGGGTCGGGAACCCGGCAACCCTGTCGGCCCGCCGGGTCGTCACCCACCTCATGACCGAGGGGACGACGTACGACCTGACGAACCGCGCGATGGCGCGGGGCGGCGCCGCGCTGCCGCTCCCGACGGGTGCCGGGTGGAGCGCACCGGTGTCCCCCTCCCAGGTCGACGGCACCGTCGTCCTCGGTGGCGGCGCCCTCGGCGACGGTGTCCTGCGCGAGGTCGTCACCGCCGCCCGTGCGGTCGACGCGTCCAAGAAGGCACGTCTCGTCGTCCTCTCGGCATCGGGCTCCACGAAGGAGGCCAACGCCTACGGCCAGGCGCTGAGGAAGGCCGGGTGGGCCGGCAAGGTGACCACGGTCGTCCACGGCACGAGGGCGTGGTCGGCCTCCGCGGTCTCCGGGGCCGCCGCGGTCGTGGTCGTCGGCGACACCCCGCCCACCCTCGCGCAGGCCATGGCCGACCCCGAGTACCGCAGCGTGGTGACCACCGCGGTGCGCCGCACCCCGGTGGTCCTCACCGACGGGGCGACCTCAGCCGTCCTCGGCTCGCGCTGGTCCGCCAAGGCACGCCCCACGGAGGACACCCTCGAGGACGAGGGCATCGCCGCGTACCGGGCCGACGACGCCCAGTGGCTGCGAGGCCTCGGGCTCGTCCGCAGCACCGTCGTGCCGCACCTCACCGACGACTTCCGCTGGGGCCGGCTGCAGGCCGGTGTCGCGGCGGCGCCGCGCGAGCTCGCCCTCGGTGTCGCTGCCGACTCGGCCCTCGTCCTCGCCCCGCGGGGAGCCCGGGTCGCCGGCGCATCGGTCGTGGTCGCCGACGGGCGGCAGGCGACGACGTGGACCTCGGCGAACGGCGCCCTCGGCGCGTCAGGGGTCGTCCTCGACGTCTTCGGGTCCGGAGAGGCCGTGGCCCGCTGACCCGACGCGTGGCAGGACCCGGGCCCTTGCGCCACCGCCGGGGTCGTGCCACGGTCGAGGGGTGGGGCCCACCCGGTCCCTCGACGACGGAGACGTCAACCGCCGCACCGCCCTTGGCGTGACCGCCGCCGCGAGCAGCTTCGCGATCGGAGGCAGTCCCATGGCCGGTTCCCGGGTCGTCGTCGGGGTCGACGGGTCACCCCTGTCCGTGGCGGCCGTCGGCCACGCCGCCCGCATCGCCGGGGCACGCGGGCTCGACCTCGTCGTCCTCCACGCCTTCGCCGCCGACCTGCCGATGCTCGGCTTCGGTGGTGGTGCCGACCGGGGTGAGGTCGACGCCCACGCCCACCGGCTCCTCTCCGACGGTGTCGCGCGTGCCCACGCGGTCGACGCCGCCCTCACGGTGACGACCCTCGTCCGTGACGGGTTCGCCAGCCAGGCGCTCGTCGACGCGTCGCGCACCGCCGCCCTCGTCGTCGTCGGCGCGCGAGGCCACGGGGTGCTCAGCCGCGCCGGGGTCGGCGCCGTGGCGATGCAGGTGGTGACGCACTCCCGCTGCCCGGTGCTCGTCGTGGGCCACGAGGCCGGCGGCTCCAGCGAGGGTGGCCGGGTGGTCGTCGGCGTCGACGGGTCGAAGGCCTCGCTCAAGGCGCTCGGTGCGGCCCACGACGAGGCGGCGCGTACCGGGGCCTCCCTCGACGTCGTCCACGTGTGGCAGCCGAAGGGTGCCGCCGACCCCACCCTGTCGGCGTCGTCGAGCTGGAGCAGCTACCAGGCCGACCTCGAGGCCTCGGTCGATGCGGCTCTCGCGTCGCGGCGGACCGGGGAGCCCGAGGTCAAGGTCGAGCAGGAGGTGGTGCGCGGGGACCCGGCCACCGCGCTCGTCGACCGCAGCGAGGGCGCGGCGCTCCTCGTCGTCGGCAGCCGCGGGACGGGCGGCTTCGACGGGCTGCACGTGGGGTCGACCGCGCTGCAGCTCATGGGCCGCAGCCACGCCCCCATCCTCGTCGTGCGCTGACGACCCGTCAGCGGGGCAGCAGCTCGGTGGCACCGAGCTGGTCGAGGACGAACGCCCACTCCCAGGCGATCTGCTCCCATGCCGCGTACCGACCGCTGCGCCCACCGTGTCCGGCGGACATCTCGGTGCGCAGGAGGAGCGGGCGCGTCCCGGGATCGCTCGTCACCACCTCGCGCAGCCGGGTCACCCACTTCGCGGGCTCGGTGACGTACACGCGGGTGTCGTGCAGGCTGGAGGTCGCCAGGACCGCCGGGTAGTCGGCGGCCCGGACGTTCTCGTAGGGCGTGTAGGCCTTCATCGTCGCGTAGGTCTCGGGGTCGGCGAGCGGATTGCCCCACTCCTCCCACTCCCCCACCGTCAACGGCAGGTCGGGCTGGAGGATCGTCGTCAGGGCGTCGACGAACGGCACGGCGGCGTGGGCCACCCGGAACCGCTCGGGGCCGAGGTTGAGGACCGCACCGACGAGAAGCCCTCCGGCAGAGCCCCCTTCGAGTCCTACCCGGTCGCGGGCGACCCACCCGGTGGCGACGAGGTGGTCGACCGCGGCGAGGGTGTCGGTGAAGGTGTTCGGCTTGGCGAGGAGCTTGCCGTCGTCGTACCACCGGCGCCCCATCTCGCCGCCGCCCCGGACGTGGGCGACCGTGAAGACGACACCCCGGTCGAGCAGGCTGAGCCGAGCGACGGAGAAGTAGGGGTCGGAGGAGATCTCGTACGAGCCGTACGCGGTGACGATGCCGGGGTTCGTGCCGTCGGCCTCGACGCCCACCCGGCGCACGACCGACACGGGGACGAGGGTGCCGTCGGCGGCGGGTGCCCACTCGCGGGACTCGGCGTAGTCGGCGGGGTCGAAGTCGCCGAGGACGGGCTGCTGCTTGAGCAGGGTCCGCTCGCCCGTGGCGAGGTCGACGTCGAGGACGGAGCGCGGGGTGGTCCACGACTCCAGGACGACCTGGATGGCGCGCTGGTCGGGCTCGGGGTTGTCGCCGAGCCCGATGCTGTGGACCGGCTGGTCGACCGAGACGTCCCACGCGGGTCCGTGCCCGGACTCCTGCGCGGCGTCGCGCGGCAGGACGCGCAGAGCGGTGAGGCCGCCGCTGCGCAGCGAGAGCACCGTCGCGGCGTCGAAGGCGTCGACCCCGACGAACCGCTCGCCCTCGGCGGAGCGGAGCATGGGCACCCACTGCTCGTGGCTCGTCGCGTCGAGCGGGGCCCAGGCGAGGTCGGCGTCGGGGGTGTCGGTGTTGTGGACGACGAGGAGGCGGTCGCCGGCGGGCTCGACGTCGTACTCGATGCCGTCACGGCGGGGGGCGACGACCCGCCACTCCCCCTCGGGGTGCTCGGCGTCGAGCAGGCGCACCTCGGAGGTCGTCTTCGACCCGAGGCCCAGCACCAGCCAGCGCTCGTCGCGGCTGGAGGACACGCCCATCCAGAAGCGCTCGTCGTCCTCCTGGTGGACGAGGACGTCGTCGGCGGCGTCGGTGCCGACCCGGTGCCGCCACAGCTGGAAGGGCCGCCACGCGTCGTCGACCCGGGTGTAGAAGACGAACGACCCGTCGCGGCTCAGCTCGGCGCCGTAGCCGATGCCGGTGAGCGCGGTGTCGAGGACCTCTCCCGTGGAGACCACCCGCACGGTGAGGGCGAAGCGCTCGTCGCCCGCGGTGTCGACCGAGAAGGCGACGACCCGGTGGTCGTGGCTGACGGTGAGGGCGCCCATCGAGAAGAACTCGTGCTCACCGGCCTCGACGTTGCCGTCGACGACGACCTCCTCGCCGGGGACGGTGTCGGCCTCGGGGTCCGGGCGGACCGCGGGGTCGGTGAGTGGCGCGCGCACCTGCGAGGCGTACTGCCGACCCTCGACGGTGCGCGAGAAGTACCACCACGGCCCGCTGGCGACCGGGACCGACAGGTCGGTCTCCTTGACCCGGCCGCGGATCTCCTCGAAGACCTGCCGGCGCAGCGCACCGAGGTGCTCGGTGCGGGCCTCGGCGTACGCGTTCTCGGCCTCGAGGTGCGCGAGGAGTTCGGGGTCCTCGAGGTCCCTCATCCAGGCGTACGGGTCCTCGAACCGGTCACCGTGGTGCTCGCGGACGTGGGGGCGGCGGTCGGGGGTCGGCGGGGTGGGGCTCGGCACACCGCCACCCTATGTCGGGGCGGACGGTGACCGCGGCGAGGGCCGCACCCCGGGGGGTGCGGCCCTCGCTGCGGCGTGCGGTGAACCGGGTCAGAGACCCGCGATGCGGTCATCCGGGGCCGTGAGGCCGGGAGTCGGCCCTGAGGTAGGCGACGAGCCCCTCGAGGTCGCTCGCTGCCACCGACCCGTTGGTGCCCGGCCTGGAAGCCGGTGAAGAGGTCACCACCGTCGGCGAGGAAGTTCATCGTCCCGACACGGAGCTCTGGGTGTCGCCGATCGGCGTCCCGTTGAGCTTCATCGACCCGGCGACGACGCGCGGCTCCGGCCGGCTGGCTGGCGTCCCACGTGTAGGTGAAGCCGTTGGAGACCCCGAGGGCCAGCATCGGCCGGGAGCCGGCCGGGGACCGTACTGCTGCTCCAGGACCGTCTTCAGCTGGGCGCCGGTGAGCGTCGAGCGTCGTGTAGATGTTGCCGAACGGCGCGATGTCGAAGGCCTCGGCGTAGGTGATCTGGCCCGGCTGCTCGCCGTACTTCGGACCGCGTGGAGGCTGTTGCGCACGCCACCGACGTTCATGAGCCCGATCTGGGCCCCGCGTTCTCCGCGGCGGGTGTCGAAGAGGATCGCATCGGCGACGAGGTCGCCCATCGGCGTCTCGATGCGCGCGGTTGCCACTGGAGTCCCCGGTGATCGGCTCGGCGTTCGTGCCGACGATCTGCCCCTGAGCGGGCCGGCGAGAGGTGTTCCACTTGGCGATGATCGCGGTCTGCGCCGGGTCGTCGGCCAGGGCCTTGGGCACGAGGTGGTTCGTCGGCGGCGGTGCGTCCACGGTCGACCTCACCGCTGCTTCTTGTCGATGACGAGGGAGGTCTCGGTGACCGTGCGGCCGTAGTCGGCCGAGCTCGTGACGAACCGCGGGTTGCCGTCGGGGTCGGGGATCGAGCAGATGTACGGGTGGTGGGTGTGACCCGTGACGATCTGCGTCGATCTCGGGGTCATGCGTCTCGCGATCGTCGCGATCGGGTCGGAGATGCCGACGCACAGCTGTACGTACCGCGTTGTAGCCGCCTTCGTGCAGGAGCACGACGATCGACTTGACGCCCGACTTCTTGAGGGCCTTGGCCGCGGCGTTCGGCGGTCTGCACCTCGTCCTTGAAGTCGACGCTCGAGACGCCCGACGGGTCGACGAGGGACGGGGTGTGCCCTCGAGGGTCATCCCGATGAAGCCGACCTTGGTCCCGCCGATGCTCTTGACCCAGGTCCCGGGCAGCAGCGTGCGCTGCCGTCCTTCTTCACGACGTTCGCCGCGAGCCACTGGAAGTCGGCGCCCTCGTACGGGGCATCCGGGAAGTAGCAGCCGTCGACCGGGTGACAGCCACCCTGCTGCATGCGCAGCAGCTCGGCGGTGCCCTCGTCGAACTCGTGGTTGCCCACGCTGCTGACGTCCAGGCCCATCGCGTTGAGCGACTCGACCGAGGGCTCGTCGTGGAAGATCCCGGAGAGGAAGGTGGAGCCGCCGATGAGGTCGCCCGCGGCGACGGTCAGCGTTCGCGTCGCCGGGCCTTGGCCCGCAGCTCGGCGAGCTTGGTCGCGAGGTTCTGGGCGCCGCCGACAGGCGTCGTGGCGGGGTCGACGTCCGCCGCAAGGTTCGGGTCGTTCGCCTCGAGGTGACCGTGGTAGTCGTTGAACGACAGCAGCTGGACGGACGTGAGGTTCGGGTTGCCCTTGGTGTCGGGCTTCTTCGCGGCCACCGCGGGGCCGCTCGCGACGAACGCCGCGAGGGCGGTCGCCGCGATCCCGGCGCCGATGACGCGCCGATGGGTTGTGGTCATGGTCTCTCCTTCGTGGGGTCAGGCGCGCCAACCCTAAACGGTGGCCATGCCCCGCAGAAGGGTGCGAACCACCTGAATTCGCCGGTTCGGGCAGGCGTGACCTGCCAGTCACCCGCCGGCCGTCCGGTGGTCGGGTGGCGGCTGCCTCAGGTGAGGCAGCGGGGACCGAGGAGGACCTTGAGGTCGCCGAAGAGCGACTCGGTGGCGGTGACCCGGTAGGCGGGGTCGAGGCGGATCTCGACCGACCGGCCGGGCTTGGTGAGGCGCAGGTGCACCTCGGTCGTGCCCGGGTGGTTGGTGAGGACGCCCTTGAGCTCCTCGATCCGCTGGGTCGTGGCACGCGCGGTCTCCATCGTCACGACGACCGGCCCGCGCGGGCCCTCGCTGACGTCGGGGAGGGTGAGCTCCTGCGCGTAGATCGACACCGAGTCGTCGCGACGGTTGACCTTGCCGCGCACGACCGCGACGGTGTCCTGCTGGAGCATCGGGCCGACCGCCATGTACGAGCTCGGGAAGAAGAGGCACTCGATGGAGCCGGCGAGGTCCTCGACGGTCGCGATGGCCCAGAGGTCGCCCTTCTTGGTCCGCTTGACCTGCAGTCCGGTGATGAGGCCGGCGATGGTGACCATCGACCCCTCGGGGCGCCCGGACTCGTCGGCGGTGAGCGCGGCGATCTGGGTGTCGGCGTGGGCCGTCAGGACGTGCTCGACACCGAAGAGCGGGTGGTCGGAGACGTAGAGGCCGAGCATCTCGCGCTCGAAGGAGAGCAGGGTCGACTTGTCCCACTCGACGCCCGGGACGGCCGCGAGCCCCATGAGGTCTCCCGCACCGGCGTCGGCGTCGTCGTCGCCGAACGAGCCGAAGAGGCTGTCCTGGCCGATGGCCTCCTGCCGCTTGACCGCGACGAACGCGTCGACGTACTCCTCGTGGACGCGCAGCAGGCCCATCCGGGTCTCGGCGAGGCCGTCGAAGGCGCCGCCCTTGATGAGCGACTCGATGGTGCGCTTGTTGCAGACGACGGCGGGCACCTTGGACATGAAGTCACGGAAGGAGGTGAAGCGCCCCTTCTCCTCGCGCGCGCCGATGATCGCCTCGACGACGTTCTGGCCGACGTTGCGGATCGCGTTGAGCCCGAACCGGATGTCGGTGCCGACGGCCGCGAACGGGCCGATCGAGTCGTTGACGTCGGGCGGCAGCACCTTGATGCCCATCCGCCGGCACTCACCGAGGTAGAGGGCGGACTTGTCCTTGTCGTCGCCGACGCTCGTGAGCAGCGCGGCCATGTACTCGGCCGGGTAGTTCGCCTTGAGGTAGCCGGTCCAGTAGGAGACGAGGCCGTAGGCGGCGGTGTGCGCCTTGTTGAACGCGTAGTCGGAGAACGGGACGAGGACGCCCCAGAGCGCGGCGATCGAGGCCTCGTTGAAGCCGTTGGCCTTCATCCCCTCGGAGAAGGGCACGTACTCCTTGTCGAGCACCTCCTTCTTCTTCTTGCCCATCGCGCGGCGGAGGAGGTCGGCGTTGCCGAGGGTGTAGCCCGCGAGCTTCTGGGCGATCTCCATGACCTGCTCCTGGTAGATCACCAGGCCGTGGGTGGTGCCGAGGATCGGGCCGAGCGCCTCGATCATCTCGGGCTGGAGCTTGCCCTCGAGCTGCGGGTCGAGGGGCGTGAGGGCCTGCTTGCCGTTCTTGCGCAGGGCGAAGTTCGTGTGCGCGTTGACGCCCATCGGGCCGGGACGGTAGAGCGCGAGGGCCGCCGAGATGTCCTCGAAGCTGTCGGGCTGCATCAGCTTGAGCAGGGTGCGCATCCCCCCGCCGTCGAGCTGGAAGACCCCGAGGGTGTCGCCGCGGGCCAGGAGGTCGTAGGTCGGCGCGTCGGTCATGTCCTTGGACAGGGCGTCGAGGTCGATGACCTCGGACCGGTTGGTCTGCACGTTGGCGATGGCGTCGTCGAGGATCGTGAGGTTGCGCAGGCCCAGGAAGTCCATCTTGACCAGGCCGAGCGCCTCGCAGCTCGGGTAGTCGAACTGGGTGATGACCTGGCCGTCCTGCAGCCGCCGCATGATCGGGATGACGTCGATGAGCGGCTCGCTGCTCATGATGACGCCGGCGGCGTGCACGCCCCACTGGCGCTTGAGGCCCTCGAGGCCCTTGGCCGTCTCGACGACCTCCTGGAGGTGGGTCTCGGTGGCGACGAGCTCGCGGAACTCCTTGCCCTCGCCGTAGCGCGCGTGGGCCGGGTCGTAGATCCCCGAGAGCGGGACTCCCTTGCCCATGACGTCCGGCGGCATCGCCTTGGTCAGCTGCTCGCCGACGGCGAACGGGTGGCCCATGACCCGCGCCGCGTCCTTGACGGCCTGCTTGGCCTTGATGGTGCCGTACGTGACGATCTGCGCGACCCGCTCGCTGCCGTACTTCTCGGTGACGTAGCGGATGACCTCGCCGCGCCGGCGCTCGTCGAAGTCGACGTCGAAGTCGGGGAGCGAGGGCCGCTCGGGGTTGAGGAACCGCTCGAAGATCAGGCCGTGCGGGACGGGGTCGAGGTCGGTGATCTTCATCGCGTAGGCGCACATCGAGCCGGCACCGGACCCACGGCCGGGACCGACCCGGATGCCGTTGTCCTTGGCCCAGGTGATGAAGTCGGCGACGACGAGGAAGTACCCCGCGTAGCCCTTGGTGACGATGACGTCGGTCTCGAACTCGGCCTGCCTCTGGGCGTAGTCGGGGATCCCGTCGGGGAACCGCTCGCGCAGGCCGCGCTGGACCTCCTTGACGAACCAGCTCTCCTCGTTCTCGCCGGTGGGGCACGGGAAGCGGGGCATGTAGCGCCCCTCGTCCTCGGTGAAGGAGATGTCGCACATCTCGGCGATGAGGAGGGTGTTGTCGCACGCCTCGGGGAGCTCGCGCCAGGTGTGGCGCATCTCGGCCGGGCTCTTGAGGTAGAACTCGTCGGCGTCGAACTTGAACCGGTTGGGGTCCATCATCGTCGAGCCCGACTGCACGCACAGCAGGGCCGAGTGCGCCTTGGCGTCCTCGGGGCTCGTGTAGTGCAGGTCGTTGGTGGCGACGAACGGCATCTTCAGCTCGCGGGCCAGGCGGATCAGGTCCTTCATCGACCGGCGTTCGACGTCGAGGCCGTGGTCCATGACCTCGCAGTAGAAGTTCTCCCTGCCGAAGATGTCCTGGAAGTCGGAGGCCGCCTGCTTGGCCGCGGCGTACTGCCCGAGGCGCAGCCGGGTCTGGATCTCGCCCGACGCGCACCCGCTCGTGGCGATGAGCCCCTTGCCGTACCGGTCGAGCAGCTCGCGGTCGACCCGCGGCCACTTGGCGTAGACCTGGTCGAGCGAGGCCTGGCTGTCCATCCGGAAGAGGTTGTGCAGGCCGACGTTGTCGCGGGCCAGCAGGGTCATGTGGGTGTAGGCGCCCGAGCCCGAGACGTCGTCGCCGGGGCTGGTGCGCTCGTCGCCCCACTTGACGCGCGTCTTGTCGGTGCGGTGGGTGCCGGGGGTGACGTAGGCCTCGACGCCGATGATCGGCTTGACCCCCGTGCCCTGCGCCTTCTTCCAGAACTCGTAGGCCCCGAAGACGTACCCGTGGTCGGTCGTCGCGAGGGCCGGCATCCCCATCTCGGCCGCCCGGGTGAACAGGTCACCGATGCGGGCCGCGCCGTCGAGCATCGAGTACTCGGTGTGGACGTGGAGGTGGACGAACGAGTCGGAGCCCTTCGGCGTGCTGGTCGTCGGGGCGGGGCTCGGAGCGTTCGGGGAGGACATCGCGGACCATCCTAGGTCGGCCCGGGGACACCCCTCGGCGTGTCGGGGTCGTGTCGCGCCGCCCATCGGGTCCCACCCGTCACAGCACCGCGGCGCACCCTCGTCAGAGGCGGTCGAGGGCCTCGCGCAGGTCCTGCGGGTAGGCGCTCTCGAAGGTGACCCACTCCCCCGAGCCGGGGTGCTCGAAGCCGAGGCCGACGGCGTGCAGCCACTGCCGCTCCAGGCCCAGCCGGGCCGACAGGGTGGGGTCGGCGCCGTAGGTGAGGTCGCCGACGCAGGGGTGGCGGACCGCGGCCATGTGGACCCGGATCTGGTGGGTGCGCCCGGTCTCGAGGCGGATCTCGAGCAGGCTGGCGTGCCGGAACGCCTCGATGAGCTCGTAGTGGGTCACGGCGTGCTTGCCGGAGTCCATGACGGCGAACTTGTAGTCGTGGCCCGGGTGCCGACCGATGGGGGCGTCGATGGTGCCCACGAGCGGGTCGGGCAGGCCCTGGACGAGCGTGTGGTACGTCTTGTCGACCCGGCGCTCCTTGAAGGCGCGCTTGAGGACGGAGTACCCGCGCTCGCTCTTGCAGACGACCATGAGGCCCGAGGTGCCGACGTCGAGGCGCGAGACGATCCCCTGGCGCTCGCTCGCACCGCTCGTGGAGATCCGGTAGCCCGCGGCCTTGAGCCCGGCGAGGACGTTGGGTCCGGTCCAGCCGACGCTCGGGTGCGCGGCGACGCCGACCGGCTTGTCGACGACGACGATGTCGTCGTCGTCGTGGACCACGCCCATCCCCGGGACGGGCTCGGCGACGACCTCGAGGACGGGACCGGCCGGACCGGTGGGGAGGGCGACCTCGAGCATGTCGCCCGCGCTGACCCGGTGGCTCTTGCCGACGCTGGTCGCGTTGACGCTGACACCCCCGTCGGCGGCGAGGTCGGCGGCCCGGGTGCGGGAGAGGCCGAACAGCCGCGCGATGGCGGCGTCGACGCGCTCGCCCTCGAGGCCGTCGGGGACGAGGACGGTGCGCGCGTCAGTCATCGGCGTGCTCCGGGTGGTGCACCGGCCCGGCGATCGAGGTGCCGCGGTAGGTGAGGACCATGATGAGCCCCGCCGCGATGACGATGGCGATGTCGGCGACGTTGCCGACGAACCAGTCGAAGTACGCGATGAAGTCGACGACGTGACCCCGACCCGGCCCCGGCGCCCGGAAGAACCGGTCGACGAGGTTGCCGACGGCGCCGCCGAGGAGCAGCCCGAGGGCGACCGCCCACGGCATGTTCCCGACCTTGCGGGCGCCCACGATCACCCAGCCCAGGATGGCCAGCGAGACCACGGTGAGGATCCAGGTGCTGCCGTCGCCGATGGAGAAGGCGGCGCCGGGGTTGCGCAGGATGCTCAGGCGGATCCACGACCCGATGAGCTCGACGGGCTGCCCCGGGGTCAGGGCCGACAGCGCCCACACCTTGGTCGCCTGGTCGGCGACGAGGGTGGCACCGGCGAGGCCGAGGAGGACGGCGTACAGCCGCCGCCGGCCTCCGGTGGGAACCGGGGCCGGCGTGGACGGGGTGGGGTGGTCCGCGATCAGCGGCGCTCCTGCTTGATCTTGCATGGCATGCACAGGGTCGCACGAGGAGCCGCCTGGAGCCTAAGCTTGCCGATCGGGTTGCCACAGGACTCACAGATCCCGTAGCTGCCGTCCTCGAGCCGCTCGAGCGCGTGCTCGGTCTGCTCGAGCATCTCGCGGGCGTTGTTCGCCAGGGAGATCTCCTGCTCGCGCTCGTAGGTCTTGGCCCCGGCGTCGGCCTGGTCGTCGCCGGCCCCGTCGCCCGAGTCGCGCATCAGCCCGACGAGGTCGCTCTCGGCGACCGAGATCTCCCCGCGCAGCTGCTCGATGTCGTGCTCGAGGTCGGCGCGCACCCCGGCCAGCTCCTTGGCCGTCCACGGGGACTCGTCCTCACGCACTCGCAGGGCAGGCGGGCCTTGCGCGGCCTTCTTCGCGGGCGCGGCCTTCTTCGCGGCCGGAGCCGCCGTCACCGGAGCGGCCTTCGCGGGGGCCTTCTTCACCGGAGCGGCTTTCCCGGTGGGTGCGGCCTTGGCCGGAGCCTTCTTCACCGGCGGCGGCCTTGGCTGCCGGAGCCTTCTTCGCAGCGGGAGCCTTCTTCGCTGGAGCGGCGTTGGCGGGTGCCTTCTTCGCCGCCGGAGCCTTCTTCGCCGGAGCGACTGTCGCAGCCGGAGCCTTCTTCGCAGCGGGAGCCTTCTTCGCCGCGGGAGCCTTCTTCGCCGGAGCCTTCTTCGCCGGAGCCTTCTTGGCCGCCGGAGCCTTCTTGCGCCGGAGCCTTCTTCGCCGGAGCCTTCTTCGCAGCAGGAGCCTTCTTCGCCGGGGCCTTCTTGGCAGCCGGAGCCTTCTTCGCGCGGGGCCTTCTTGGCAGCCGGAGCCTTCTTCGCCGGAGCCTTCTTCGCAGCGGGAGCCTTCTTCGCAGCGGGGACCTTCGCGCCTGGTGTGGCCTTCGTCGCGGCAGCCGTGGAGGTCGACGTCCTCGCCGTCCCCTCGACGACTCGGCGCGCGGTTGCCGCGGCTCGAGCCCCCGCCTGCTTCGCCGCAGACAGTGCCGCCTTGACCATGAGTGACCTCTGTTCCAGGTGTTCGGGCAGGCCCCGTCGGCCCGACCGTGCGCCGAGGATATGCCCCGCACCAACCCTTCTCAATCCTGAAACACCGTCCGGGACGTGGGAAGTCGGGCCGCACGACGAAGGGCCCGGCCGTGGTGGCCGGGCCCTTCGGTCGTGACGGGCGTCAGCCCTGTCGCTCGCGCTGCGGCTCGGCGGCCACCTGCTCCTCGCCCTCCACACCCTCGGCGCCGTCGTCGGCCGGGTCGACCGCGACGTTCTTCAGCTCGGAGAGCTGGCCCTGGATGTAGGTGTGCAGGCGCTGACGGTAGTCGCGCTCGAAGCCCTGGAGCTCCTCGATCTTGCGCTCGAGCAGACCGCGCTGGCGGCCGAGCTCCTCGAGGATCGTGGCCTTCTTCTGCTGCGCCTCGGCGACCATGCCCGTCGAGCGCTCGCGCGCCTCGGTGAGCATCTCGTCGCGTGCCGTCGTCGCGGCCCCGATCATCTCGTCGCGCTCCGAGGTCGCCGTCGCGAGCATCTCGTCTCGCTGGGCGGTCCCCGTCGAGACGAGCTCCTCGTGCTGAGCGGTCCCGGTCGAGATGAGCTCGTCGTGCTTCGCCTGGGCGGTGCCGATCAGCTCGTCGTGCGTGGCCTGCGCGGTGCCGATGAGCTCGTCGTGACGCTGCTGCGCCGTCGTGACGAGCTCGTCGTGACGGGCCTGCCCCTCGGCGACCAGCTCGTCACGGCGCGACTCACCCGCGGCGACGTGCTCGTCGTGGAGGCGCTGGGCGAGCGCGATGACGCCGGCGGCGCTGGCGCCACCACCGGCACCGGCGAGCGCTGCGGCCGGGATGGTCGCGCCCTCGGCCTCGGCAGGAGCGCTCTGCTTCGCGGCGGCTGCCTCGCGCTCGGCCTGCTCCGCGCGCTGCTCGGCGGCGGCGATCTTCTCCTGCGCGTCGAGCTCGAGCTCCTGCAGGCGCGCCTGGAGGGTGGCGACCTCCTCGCCGGCGGCGGAGCCGGCCTCGTCGCGCGCGGCGGCGAGGGATGCCTGCTCCTGCTGGCGCTCGGTCGCGACGGCGTCGAGCTGCGAGCGGCTCTCACCGAGGTGGCCCTCGAGCTCGCGGACGCGGGTCTCGAGCTCACCGGTGCGCTGCTCGAGCTCGGTCGCCTGCTCCTCGAGCTCGGTCGCCCTGGCCGTGGCCTCAGCGGCCTGCTTCTCGAGCTCGGCGTTGCGGTGCTCGAGCTGGCCGACCTTGCCCTGGAGCTCGGCGTTGCGGCCCTCGACGTCACCGGCGGCGCCCTCGAACTCGCCGAGGCGGGCGGTGAGCTCGCTGCGCTTGCCCTCCAGCTCGGAGACCTTCGTCGTGAGCTCGCTGCGGGTGCCCTCGAGGTCGGCGACGCGCGCCGCGAGCGTGGCGTTCTTGGAGCGCAGCTCCTCGAGCTCCTTGGCCGAGGCCTCGGAGACGGCTCCGCCGGCAGCCGCGGGGATGGCGCTGGCCGCTCCGCCACCACCGGTGGACGTCTCGCCGCGCGCGTCCTCGGACTCCTTGGACAGGCGCCGCATCTCGGCGACGATGTCGTCGAGGAAGTCGTCGACCTCGCGCTCGTCGTACCCACGTCGGAACTGGGTCTGGGTGAACGTCTTGTTGAGGACGTCCTCGGGCGTGAGAGCCATGGGTCTACTCCTGTGCGTGGCAGGCGGGACATTCCGGATCCCGACCGCGCGGGACTGCAGGCGCGCGAGCGGTGGTTCGAAGCCGCCAGCCTAGTGGATCCCGGTGCTGGCGTGACAGGTGATGCGTCGAGGTGGTCGGGCTCCGGGCGCCCCCGCGGCGCCGGCCCGTCTCCCCACCGCGTGGACGGGGCGCCTCGTGCGCCTCAGAGCAGGATGTAGACGATGTAGACGACGAAGAACAGGACCATGAACGACAGGTCGACCGACACCCCACCGAGGCGCAGCGGCGGGATGACCTTGCGCAGCATCCGCAGCGGCGGCTCGGTCATCGTGTAGATCGGCTCGGCGGCCACCAGGGCGGCGCCGCGCGGCCGCCACTCCCTCGCGAAGATCCGGATCCAGTCGAAGACGAGACGGCCGATGAGCACGAGGAGGTAGAGGAAGACGACGAAGCGCAGGACCGCGAGCACGGCGTTCATGCCGACAGTGTGGCTGACGCGTGCTCGACCGGGCGGTGCCGGGGTCAGCTCTGGTTGAAGACGCCGCGACCCGCGGGGGGCAGGACGTCCTCGGCGTTGACCTCGACGGTCTCGGGCGACAGGAGGAAGACCTTCGAGGTGACCCGCTCGATGGAGCCGCGCAGGCCGAAGACGAGGCCCGCCGCGAAGTCGACGAGACGCTTGGCGTCGGCATCGCTCATGTCGGTGAGGTTCATGATGACCGGGACGCCGTCGCGGAAGTTCTCGCCGATCGTCTTGGCCTCGTTGTAGGTCCGCGGGTGGATCGTCGTGATCCGCGAGATGCCGACGGCCTCGGCCGAGCGGACGACGTGGGCGACCGGCTGGCGGGTGTGCAGCGGCGTGACCTCGGCCCCGCGGTGCTGCTCGTGCGACTCGTCGGCCTCCGCGTGCTCGTCGTAGCCGTCGTCGTACTCGTCGTCGTAGCGACCCTGGTCCTCGGCGAGGCCCAGGTAGACCATCGTCTTGCGCAGCGCGCCTGCCATTGAGTGCTCCTCGGTCGTCGGCTCCGCCTCTCCGGCGCCGCCTGTCGTGACCGAAGTTACCGGTGTGACTGCCGAGTTCCGAGGATTGCCGATCCGACACGCAGGTGTGTCGCCCCGGCCGCCACCGCCTCCTCGAGGTCGCCGCTCATCCCGGCCGACACCCAGTCGGCGTCGGGATGGTCGCGGCGCAGCGCCTGCGAGAAGTCCCGGAGACGGTCGAAGGCCGGCCGCGGGTCGGCCCCCAGCGGCGCCACGGCCATGACGCCGCGCAGCCGCAGCGCGGGCTCGTCCGCCACGAGGTCGGCGAGGGCGGCGACGCCGTCCGGGGCGACGCCCCCGCGCCCCGCGGCCTCGTCGAGCGAGACCTGGAGGGTGACGTCGAGGACGCGCCCCGCCGCCTCCGCGCCGCGTGCGAGGGCCCGGGCGACCTTGGGCCGGTCGAGCGACTGCACGACGTCGGCGTACCGCGCCACCGAGCCCGCCTTGTTGCTCTGGAGCTGCCCGATGAAGTGGACGGTGAGCCGCTCGCGGTCGCGGACCTCGGCGCACTTGGCCGCTGCCTCCTGGTCGCGGTTCTCGCCGATGTCGGTGACCTCGAGGTCCGCGAGGAGGTCGACGTCGCTCGCGGGGAAGAGCTTGGTGACGACGACGAGGTGGGGCTGGTCGTCGCGGCCGGCGCGCTCCACCGCGCGGGAGATCCGCCCGCGGACGGCGGTGAGGGCGGCCTCGAGCTCGTCGCGGCGGGACGACGGCTCGGTCACGGCGCGACCCGGGCGACGACCCCGGCGAACCGGCCGGTCGTCCCGTCGCGGCGGTAGGAGTAGAGATCGGCGCGCTCCCGGGAGCACCCCGGCACCCAGGTGACGGGGACCCCTGCCGCGCGCAGCTGGGCGACGACACCCGCCGCGACGTCGATGGCCGGCGTGCCGGTCCACGAGACCGTGGCACTGACCGGCTCGACCTCGGCTGCGGCAGAACGCATCTCGGCCGGTACCTCGTAGCAGCGCCCGCACACCGACGGCCCGACGACGGCGTCGACCTCGCCGGCACCGAGCTCGGCCATCACCTCGAGGGTGCGCGGGACGACGCCCGCGACCATGCCGGGGCGGCCGGCGTGCACGGCGGCGACGACACCACCGCTCCCGGACAGCACGACCGGGACGCAGTCGGCGACGAGGACGGCGAGGGCGACCTCGTCCGACCGCGTGACGACGCCGTCGCAGCGGGGCGGCAGGTCGGGCACGTCGTCGAGGACGACGACCTCGGCGCCGTGGCACTGGTCCATGTACACCACGGGGCGGCCGACCGCCTCCGCCAGCAGGCGCCGGTTCTCGGCGACGGCAGCAGGGTCGTCCTCGACGTGGGCGCCGAGGTTGAGCCCGGACCACCGGCCGGTGCTGACGCCGGACGAGCGGTCGGTGACGGCCCGGAGGACTCCGGAGCGGGTCTCCTGCCAGGCGAACACGGGTCCACCGTAGACGCGGGAGGGGCGGGCCGGATGGACCGGCCCGCCCCTCACCCCGCGAGGACTGCTACTTGAGGAAGTCCGGGACGTCGAGGTCGTCGTTCTCGTCGAAGGTCACCGTGCGCGGCGGGGTCTGCGCCGGTCGGGCCGGCTCGACCGGGGCGTTGTTGCGCTCGGTCTGCACCGCGGCGTCGTCACCGTGGTGGCCCTGGGCAGGGACCGGGTCGGGGCGGGGTGCCTCGACCACGGGAGCGGCCGCCGGGGCCGGCGTGGCCGCCGCCGCGGGGGTCGGTCGACCCTGGATGGTGCCGAGGGCCCGGTTGTCGGCCCGGTGGAGCGGCGCCCCGCCGTCGAAGCCGGCCGCGATGACCGTGACCCGGACCTCGTCGCCGAGCGCGTCGTCGATGACCGCGCCGAAGATGATGTTGGCCTCGGGGTGCGCGGCCTCCTGGACGAGGCGCGCGGCCTCGTTGATCTCGAACAGGCCGAGGTCGCTGCCACCCTGGATGGAGAGCAGGACGCCGTGGGCGCCGTCGATGCTCGCCTCGAGGAGCGGGCTGGAGATCGCGAGCTCGGCGGCCTGGACCGCGCGGTCCTCGCCGCGGGCCGAGCCGATGCCCATGAGCGCGGAGCCGGCGCCCTGCATCACCGACTTGACGTCGGCGAAGTCGAGGTTGATCAGGCCCGGGGTCGTGATGAGGTCGGTGATGCCCTGGACACCGGAGAGCAGGACCTGGTCGGCCGAGCGGAACGCGTCGAGCATCGACACCCCGCGGTCGCTGATCGAGAGCAGCCGGTCGTTCGGGATGACGATGAGGGTGTCGACCTCCTCGCGCAGCTGCGCGATGCCGGTCTCGGCCTGGTTGGCGCGGCGGCGGCCCTCGAAGGTGAACGGGCGGGTGACGACGCCGATCGTGAGGGCGCCGAGCCCCTTGGCGATCCGCGCGACGACGGGGGCGCCACCGGTCCCGGTGCCACCACCCTCACCCGCGGTCACGAAGACCATGTCGGCCCCCTTGAGGACCTCCTCGATCTCCTCGGCGTGGTCCTCGGCGGCCTTCTTGCCGACCTCGGGGTCGGCACCGGCGCCCAGGCCACGGGTGAGCTCGCGTCCGACGTCGAGCTTGACGTCGGCGTCGCTCATGAGGAGCGCCTGCGCGTCGGTGTTGACCGCGATGAACTCGACCCCCTTGAGGCCGACCTCGATCATCCGGTTGATGGCGTTGACACCGCCGCCGCCGATGCCGACGACCTTGATGACGGCGAGGTAGTTCTGGGGTGCTGCCACGGGACGGGCCTTCCACTGGATGCTGCTGCGTACGGTGCGGGGCGGATCGCGGTCCGAAACCATTGACCTCTACTTGACGGTTATGGTTCGGACACGGTTCGATGGGATGACGCTAGGTCGGGGACCCGGGTCCGGCAACGACACCGGGCGCGTGTCGCGACATCCCCGGGACAAATCCTGCCATGCCCGGACCCACCTGCCTCTCCCGCCCCCTGCGTCACACCCGCCACTGGGGCCACGGGCGCCGTCGAGCGCTCCGGACGGCGCGAGGGGAGGGTCAGCGGGTGACCGGGGTGTCGGGAGCGCTGACATCGATGACCTTGGCCTTCGTCGTCAGCAGGGCCCGCAGGATCGCGACCTTGCGGGGCGACTCCTCGCCGCTCCCCCACACGACCGTGCGGGTTCCCAGGGTGAAGGTCACGAGGTCGGCGCTGCTCACCGTGACGGCGCGCACGTCGTCGGAGAGGTCCTGCGGCAGGGCGTCGAGGAGGGCGAGGGAGGACTGCAGCGCCTCACGGGTCGTCCCCTTCGAGCCGGTCGCGGTGACGAGCGGGACCCCGGCCGGGGCCTTGGCCACCTCACGGAACGCCACGCCCTCGGCATCCACGACCTCCAGTGAACCCTGAGGGTTCTTCACGACGAGGGACGCGGTGCGCGGGACGACCTCGACCGAGAGCGTGCCCGGCCAGGCGCGGCGGACCGACACCTCGGCGACCGTGATCCGCTCGCGGACCCGGTCGGCCACGGCGTCGGTGTCGACGCGGGCCAGCGGGGTGCCGGTGGGGACCTCGACGAGCGCGGCGACGGCCGAGGCCTCCTCCCCGGTGACGCCGATGACCGTGACGTCGCGCACCCCGAGCAGGGAGCTCCAGCCGACGAGCCAGACGAGCCCGGCGACGACCGCGGCGGCCGCCAGCCAGGTGAGGACGACGCGCCAGGGCCGACGACGGTTCGACAGCGCGCGCTCGCGGAAGCGGTTGGCCGACGACGACGCCCCCGAGGGCGCGCGGTCGGGGGGACGCCGGGTGGTGCCGAGGCTCATCGCGCCGCTCCGTCGGGGTCGGTGGTGCTGGTGGAGTCGGTGTGGTCGCCGGCGGGGTCGGTCGCAGGACCCACGGCACCCCTCGCGGCGAGGGCGTCGAGGAGGAGCGGGCCGAGGCGGGTCACGTCGCCGGCTCCGACGGTGAGGACGAGGTCCCCGGGTCGCGCGGCCGCGGCGACCTCGGCGACGGCGTCGGCCGGGGTCGGACCGACGACCACGGTGCGCTCCCCCGGCAGGTCGCGCAGGGGGTCTGCGACGAGGGCCGAGGAGATGCCGTCCATCGGGGCCTCGCGGGCGCCGTAGACGTCGAGGAGGACGACGTGGTCGGCCGGCGCGAGTGCCACCGCGAAGGCGTCGGCGAAGTCGCGCGTCCGGCTGTAGAGGTGCGGCTGGAAGATGACCCGCAGCGCTCCCCCGCCCTCGCGCCGCACGACGGCCGCCGCCGTGCCGACGAGGGCGGCGACCTTCGGCGCGTTGTGGGCGTAGTCGTCGACGACGGTGACGCCGCCGACCTCGCCGCGGACCTCGAAGCGCCGTCTCGCACCGGTGAACCCGGCCAGCCCGGCGAGGACGGCGCCGGCGTCGGCACCGCACCCGTCGACCGCCGCGAGGAACGCCCCGCAGGCGTCGAGGACGTTGTGCGGGCCGGGCACGAGGAGGTCGAGGGCCATCGACTCGCCGCCGCGCTCGAGGGTCGACCGTGAGCCGAGTCGCTCGGCCTCCGACGACGTGACCAGCAGGTCGGCGCCGGCGTCGAAGCCGTAGGTGACGACCCGGCGCCCGGCGGCCCGCGCCCGCTCGGCCAGGGCGCGGGAGCCGGGGTCGTCGTGGCACGCGACGAGCAGGCCGTCGGGGTCGACGGAGTCGGCGAACCGCTCGTACGCCGCGACGACGTTCGCGGCCGTGCCGTAGAAGTCGAGGTGGTCGGGCTGGACGTTCGTCACGACCGCGACGTGCGGCCGGTACGCGAGGAACGAGCCGTCGCTCTCGTCGGCCTCGACGACGAACGGTTCTCCCCCACCGAGGGACGCGTTGGTGCCGAGCTGGGCGATCTCGGCGCCGACCGCGTACGACGGGTCGGCCCCGGCGGCGTCGAGCCCGACGACGAGCATCGCGGTCGTCGTCGTCTTGCCGTTGGCGCCGGCGACGGCGACCCGGCGCCGGTCGGCCATGAGGGCGGCCAGGGCCTCGGCGCGGTGGAGGACGCGGGCTCCCGCGGCCCGGGCGGCGGCGACCTCGACGTTGTCGTCGCGCACCGCGGAGGAGATGACGAGGGTGTCGGCGTCGTCGACGTGGGCCGCGTCGTGACCGACCGCGACGGGACCGGCCCCGGCGGTCCGCAGCGCCTCGAGGGTCGGCCCGTCGGCGGCGTCGGACCCGGAGACGGGGACACCGGCCGCGAGGAGGAGCCGGGCCACCGCGGACATCCCCGCCCCGCCGATGGCGACGAGGTGGACCCGACCGAGGTCGGCGACGGGGGGGACGGGTCGGGTGAAGTCGAAGCGCTCGTTGACGCCGTCCACGGCTCAGCGCCCCCCGGAGGACGCGCGACCCGACGCCGCGGCAGCGACGACGAGGTCGGCGAGCTTCTCGTCGCCGTCGCGCTCGCCGACCGAGGCCGACGCGGCGGCCATCGAGGCGAGGCGTGGAGCGTCGGTGGCGAGGGGGACGACCCTCGAGCGCACCCACGCGACGTCGACGGCGGCGTCCTCGACGAGCAGCCCGCCACCCGCGGCGATGACCGCCCTGGCGTTGAGCCGCTGCTCCCCGTTGCCGACCGGCAGCGGGACGTAGACCGCGGGCAGCCCCACCGCGGTGAGCTCGCAGACGGTGTTGGCCCCCGAGCGCGCGACGACGAGGTCGGCCGCGGCGTAGGCGAGGTCCATCCGGTCGCAGTACTCGAGGACGACGTAGGGCGCCCCGGAGTGCCCGGCCGGAGCGAAGGCCTTGCCGGTCCCGGTGACGTGCAGGACCTGCACCCCGGCCGTCGACAGGTCGGCCACGGCACCGGCGAACGCGTCGTTGAGGCGCTGCGCACCGAGCGACCCCCCGGTGACGAGGACGGTGGGGGCGTCGGTGAGCCCGAACCGTTCCCGTGCCTCGGCGCGCCGGGCGGCGCGGTCGAGGGTCGCGATCTCACGACGCAACGGCATGCCCGTGACGGTGGATTTCGGCAGGTGGGTGTCGGGGAAGGTGACGCCGACGCCGTGGGCCATCCGCGCGCCGAGCCGGTTCGCCAGGCCCGGGCGTGCGTTCTGCTCGTGGACGACCACCGGGACGCCCCGGCGGCGGGCCGCGAGGTAGGCGGGTGTCGAGACGTAGCCGCCGAAGCCGACGACGACCTCGGCTCCGGTGGAGACCACGGCCTCCTCGGCGGCGGCGATGGCGCGTCGCAGGTTCGCGGGCAGCCGCAGGAGGTCGCCGGACGGGCGCCGCGGGAACGGCACCTTGGGCACCTCGAGGAGCCGGTAGCCACGGTCGGGGACGAGGCGGGCCTCCAGCCCGGCGGCGGTGCCGAGCGCAGCGACCTCGATGTCGGGATCGCGCCGGCGCAGGCAGTCGGCGAGGGCCAGCAGCGGCGAGACGTGGCCGGCCGTTCCCCCGCCCGCGAGGAGGACCGACCGGGGCCCGGCGGAGCTCACCGACCCGACCTGCGCGACCGGGCGGCGACCGACGGGATGACGGCGAGGGAGCGGCGCAGGGCCGACGGGCGCGCCGACAGCGCCTCCGCACAGCCGGGTTCGGAGCGCGCGAAGGACATGAGGATGCCGAGCGCCAGCATCGTCGTGATGAGCGAGGAGCCGCCCGAGGAGACGAGCGGCAGCGGGACGCCGATGACGGGCAGCAGGTTGATGACGGCGCCGATGTTGATGACGGCCTGCACGATGATCCACGTCATGATCCCGGCCGTCGCGATGCGCACGAAGAGGTCGTCGGTGCGCGTCACGAGGCGGTAGCAGGCGAGGGCGAGGCCCGCGAACAGGAGGAGCACCGCGAGGGTGCCGGGCAGGCCGAGCTCCTCACCGATGATCGCGAAGATGAAGTCGTTGTGCGGCTCGGAGAGCAGCCCCCACTTCTCGCGGCTGGCCCCGAGGCCGAGGCCGAACCACCCGCCGTCGGCGAGGGCGTACCGGCCGTGGATCGGCTGGCGCGCCGCGCCGAACTCGTTGGTGTCGCGACCGAGCCAGACGTCGAAGCGGCCGAGCCGGTTGGGGCTGGTGACGACGAACGCCACCGCCATGAGCACGAACGGAGCACCGGCGAACCCGAACCAGCGCAGCGGGATGCCGGCGGCGAACAGCACTCCGGCCACGATCGCCCCGAGGATCATCACGGTGCCGAGGTCGTGGCCCAGGACGACCGCGCCGATGCTCACGGCCGCGAGGGGGACGAGGTAGGGCACGAGCACGTGGCTGAACGAGTGCAGGGCCTTGCGCTTGGCCGAGAGGATCAGGCCGCCCGACAGCACGAGCCCCAGCTTGATGACCTCGGAGGGCTGCACCGTGATGGGGCCGAGCTTCAGCCAGTTCTGGTTCCCGTTGACGGCGTGCCCCAGCGGGGTCAGCACGAGCAGCTGCAGGACGATCCCGAGGGCGAGCAGCGGCAGGGCGAGACGACGCCAGGCCTTGACCGGGAGCCGCGAGGCGACGATGAGGGCGACCAGCCCCACGACCGCGAAGGCCGCCTGCTTGAGGAAGATCGAGTAGGCCGAGGACGTGTTCCCGATCGACACGATCGACGAGGCCGACAGGACCATGATGAGGCCGAAGACGACGAGGGCCGCCGTGACGCAGACGAGCAGGTAGTACGTCGTGACGGGCGCGTCGAAGCGCGAGAGCCAGGACGCCATCCGTCCGGTCGGCCGGGACACGCTGCGCGCCGGGGCGGTGGCGCTGCTCACGGGCTACTCCCCGGCGGCGAGCCGGTGGACCGCTGACACGAAGGCGTCACCGCGAGCGCCGTAGTCGGCGAACATGTCCATGGACGCGGCGGCGGGCGCGAGCAGCACGACATCGCCCTCGCGGGCGAGCGCGAGGGCCTCCCTCACCACCTGGTCCATGGCCCCAGTGTCGGTACGGGCGACGTCGACGACGGGGACATCCGGCGCGTGTCGGGCCAGTGCGTCGGAAATGGCCGAACGGTCACGTCCGATGAGGACCACACCGCGCAGGTGGTCGGCCGCACCCTTGACGAGGTCGTCGACGTCGGCGCCCTTGAGCAGGCCGCCCGCGACCCAGACGACCTGCTCGTACGCGGCCAGGCTCGCCCGGGCCGCGTGGGGGTTGGTGGCCTTGGAGTCGTCGACCCAGCGCACGCCCTCGACGGTGCCGACCTCGGCGATGCGGTGCGGCTCCGGCACGAAGGCGCGCAGCCCGTCGCGGACGGCGCCGCTCGGCACGCCGTGGGCGCGGGCGAGGGCGGCCGCCGCGAGGGCGTTCGCGACGAGGTGCGGTGCCGGGGTGGGCGCGTCGCCGCGCAGGTCGTCGAGCGTCGCGAGCTCGGCGGCCGAGGTGCGCCGCTCCTCGACGAAGGCCCTGTCGGCGAGGACGTCGTCGACGACGCCGACCTGCGAGAGCCCGGGGATGCCGAGCGTGAACCCGATGGCGCGGCACCCCTCGCGGACGTCGGCCTCCTCGACGAGGCGGCGGGTCCACTCGTCCTGGGCGTTGTAGACGCAGGCGACCTCGGTGCCCGCGTAGACCTTGCCCTTGGCGCGCGCGTACTCCTCGAGCGAGCCGTGCCAGTCGACGTGGTCCGGGGCGATGTTGAGGCAGGCCGAGGCGCGGGGGGTGATCGAGCTCGACCAGTGCAGCTGGAAGCTCGAGAGCTCGACGGCGATGACGTCGAACGGCTCGGGGTGCAGGACCGCCTCGAGGAGCGGGGTGCCGACGTTGCCGGCGCTCGTCGCGCGCAGCCCGGCGGCGCGCAGGATCGAGGTGAGCATCTGCACCGTCGTCGTCTTGCCGTTGGTGCCGGTGACGGTGAGCCACGGCGCCGCGCCCTCCTGCGCCCGCATCCGCCAGGCCAGCTCGACCTCGCCCCACACCGGCACACCGGCGTCGGCCGCCGCGACGAGCAGCGGCTGGTCGGGGCGCCATCCCGGAGAGGTGACGACGAGGTCGACCGGGGTCAGGGGCAGGGCGGCGATCGCCTCGTCGCCGTACGCGAGGCGGGCGCCGAGGATGTCGAGGATGCGCGCCCGCTCGGCCATGAGCGAGCCGTCGCCGGGCTCCTTGCCGTCGACGACGAGGACGTCGACGCCCCGCTCGAGGAGCGCGTCGGCGGCCGCGAAGCCGCTGATCCCGAGGCCGGCGACGACGGCGCGCAGGCCGGACCAGTCGGCGTCGCGGTGGGTGAGCCCCGCGAGCCGGTCGGACGCCTCGGTCATGCCGCGCCCACGACCCACTCGGCGTAGAACAGCCCGAGGCCGAGCGCGACGAAGAGGCCGGCGACGATCCAGAACCGGATGACGATGGTGACCTCCTGCCATCCGAGCAGCTCGAAGTGGTGTTGCAGCGGCGCCATGCGGAACACCCGTTTCCCGGTGGTCTTGAACGAGGCGACCTGGATGATCACCGAGAGGGTGATCGTGACGAACAGCCCGCCGAGGATGACGACGAGCAGCTCGGTGCGGGTGAGGATCGCGAGACCGGCGAGGGCGCCACCGAGGGCGAGCGAGCCGGTGTCGCCCATGAAGATCTTCGCGGGAGCCGCGTTCCACCACAGGAAGCCGAAGCAGGCGCCCATCCCGGCGGCGGCGACGATCGCGAGGTCGTGGGGGTCGCGCACCTCGTAGCACTGGGTGCCCGGGTTCCACTGGCAGTTCTGGTTGAACTGCCAGATCCCGATGAGGACGTACGCCGCGAACACCATGACCGAGGCGCCCGTGGCGAGACCGTCGAGGCCGTCGGTGAGGTTCACCCCGTTCGAGGTGCCGGCGACGATGACGTTGGCCCAGACGACGAAGAGGATGACGCCGCCGAGGGCTCCGAGGAACGCGAGGTCGAGCGGGGTGTCGCGGACGAACGAGATGTTCGTCGACGCGGGCGTGCGGAAGCTGTCGTTGGGGAACTGGAGCGCGAGGATGGCGAACACCACGGCGACGAGCGTCTGCCCGGCGAGCTTCTCGCCCGAGCGCAGCCCCAGGCTGCGCTGCTTGCTGATCTTGATGAAGTCGTCGAGGAAGCCGACGAACCCCAGCCCGGTCATGAGGAACAGGACGAGCAGGCCGCTGACCGTGGGGCCCTGCCCGGTGACGACGTGCGCGATGACGTAGGCCGCGAGCGAGCTGCCGACGATGACGGCGCCGCCCATCGTGGGCGTGCCGCGCTTCGTGTGGTGCGAGGTGGGGCCGTCGTCGCGGATGAACTGGCCGTAGCCCTTGCGGACGAGGAAGCGGATGTACATCGGGGTGCCGAACAGCGCGATGACGAGCGACACGACGGCCGCGATGAGGACAGCCTTCACGCCTGCTCCTCCCTCGGTCCGGCCAGTCGGTCTCCGAGCAACCGTAGCCCTGCGTCGCGGCTCGACTTGAACAGCACGACGTCACCGCGCCGGAGCTCTTCGCGCAGCAGCGCCTCGGCCGCGTCGGCGTCGGCGGCGACCCGGACGCGGGTCCCCCTGCCGTCAGCGGAGGCGGCGCCGTCGCCGATGGCCCGGGCCGCCTCGCCGACGACGAGGAGCTCGTCGACCCTGCGCGAGCGGACCTCCTCGCCGACCTCGCGGTGGAGGGCCTCGGACTCGTCGCCGAGCTCGAGCATCGTCCCGAGGACCGCCCAGGTGCGGCGTCCCTCCCCCATCCGCTCGAGCGCCGTGAGGGCGGCGCGCATCGAGTCGGGGTTGGCGTTGTACGCGTCGTTGACCAGGGTGACGCCGTCGTCGCGCTCGGTGACCTCCATCCGCCATCGGCTGGCGGGCCGCGCGGACTCCAGTGCGGCGCAGGCATCCTCGAAGGGCAGGCCGAGCTCGGTGGCGACGGCGAGGACGGCGAGGGCGTTGCCCACGTGGTGCCGTCCGACGAGCCCGAGGGTCACCGTGCGGGTCCCCTGCGGCGCGACGACGGTGAAGGTGGGGCGTCCTCCGGTGTCGAGCGAGACGTCGGTGGCGCGGAGGTCGGCGTCGGACGCCTCGCCGACGAGGACGACGCGCGCGGCGGTGACCGCGGCCATCGCGCGGACGGCGTCGTCGTCGGCGTTGAGGACGGCGAGGCCGTCGGCCGGCACCGCCTGGACGAGCTCGCTCTTGGCCGTCGCGATCGCGGCCCGCGAGCCGAACTCGCCCACGTGGGCCGTCCCGACGTTGAGGACGACGCCGACCCGTGGCGGCGCGATCCGGGTGAGGTACTCGACGTGGCCGATGCCGCGCGCGCCCATCTCGACGACGAGGAACCGGGTGTCGGGCTCGACCCGGCAGACGGTGAGGGGGACGCCGACCTCGGAGTTGTAGGAGCCGACCGGGGCGACCGTGGGCCCGGCGGTCGCGAGGACGGAGCCGAGGAGGTCCTTGGTGCTCGTCTTGCCCGAGGAGCCGGTGATCCCGACGACGCCGAGCCCCGGGACGCGGTCGACGACGGCGCGGGCCAGGGCCGCGAAGGCGTCCTGGGTGTCGGCGACGACGACGCAGGCGACGCCCTCGAGCGCGCGCGTCGTCAGGGCGGCGACGGCGCCGAGGGCCACGGCCCCGGCGACGAAGTCGTGGCCGTCGGCGTGCTCGCCGACGCGGGCGACGTACAGCCCTCCGGGGCCGGCCTCCCTCGAGTCGGTGACGACGGGGCCGTCGACGACGACGGACCCGGGGTCCGCGGCGTCGGCGACCGCGAGGCCCCCCGGGCCCGCGGGTCCCTCGGGGCCCACGGGTCCCTCGGGGCCCACGACGCGTCCGTCGGTGATCGCGGCGATCTCGGTGAGCGACAGCGGGATCACGCGCCGCCCTCCCCCGCCGACAGCAGGCGCAGGGCCTCGGCGACCTCCTCGCGGTCGTCGAAGTGGTGGACCACGCCGCCGACCTCCTGACCGGTCTCGTGGCCCTTGCCGACGACGGCCACCGTGGCGGCGGCTCCCTCGTCCCAGACGGCACGCAGCGCCGCGCGGATCGCGGCCCGCCGGTCCCCCACCTCGAGCACGGTCACCTCGTGGTCGGTGTCGTGCACCGAGCCGACGCCCTCGAGGATCGCGGCGCGGATGGCGGCCGGGTCCTCGGAGCGCGGGTTGTCGTCGGTGACGACGACGAGGTCGGCGACCGTGGCGGCGGCGACGCCCATCGCGCGGCGCTTCTCGCGGTCGCGGTCGCCTCCGGCCCCGGTGACGCAGACCAGCGTCCCGGGCGTCGTGGGGCGCAGCGCCCGCAGCGCCGCCCCGATGGCGTCGGGCGTGTGGGCGTAGTCGACGACGGTGCGCGGGGCCGGCAGGTCCGCGGGGGGCGCCACGGCCTCCATCCGGCCCGGGACGTGCGGGTCGGAGAGGACGGCGCGTCCGACGGCGTCGACGTCCTCGCCGAGGAGGACGAGCGAGGCGGCCGCCATCGCGGTGTTCGTGACGTTGAAGTCGCCGGGCAGGCTCGACCTCAGGTGGAGGTCGACCCCGTCGGCCGTGAGCCGGAAGGCGGCCGGGTCGTCGGGGTCGACGGCCACCTGCCAGTCGGGGTCCCCGCCCGAGCCGATCGTGGCGACCGGGACGCCGGACTCCCCGACGAGGCGACGTCCCCACTCGTCGTCGGTGCAGACGAGGCCGCGGCGGGAGCGGCGGGGCGTGAAGAGGGAGGCCTTGGCGGCGAAGTAGTCGTCCATGCCGTCGTGGAAGTCGAGGTGGTCCTGGGAGAGGTTGGTGAACAGCGCGACGTCGTAGACGACCCCGTCGACGCGGTGCTGGGCCAGGGCGTGGCTCGACACCTCCATGACGCAGGTGTCGAGGCCGCGCTCGACCATGACGGCGAGCAGGGCGTGGAGGTCGGGCGCCTCCGGGGTGGTGCGCACGCTGTCGACCCGCTCGTCACCGATCCGGGTCTCGACGGTGCCGATGAGGCCGGCGTTGCGACCGAGCGCCACGAGGGCCGAGTGCACGAGGTAGGCCGTCGTCGTCTTGCCGTTGGTCCCGGTGACCCCCACGAGGCGCAGCGCGAGCTCCTCGGTGCCGTAGACCCGGGCGGCGACGGCGCCGAGGACGGCACGGGGCGACCCCACGACGACGACGGGCAGGTCGAGGTGCGTGGCGGTGACCTTCTCGGCGCCGGCCGCGTCGGTGAGGACGGCCACGGCCCCCGCGCGCACCACCTCGTCGACGAAGTCGGCACCGTGGGCGCGGGCCCCCGGCAGCGCCGCGTAGAGGTCGCCCGGGAGGACGGCGCGGGAGTCGAGCGTGACCCCCGTGACGTAGGCCTCGAGGACGGGCACGGTCGCCCCCACGAGCACCGCGAGCTCACTGACCGAGGTGCGGTGGGGCTGCGACGGTCGGGGGGATGGCACGTCGAGCGACCCTACCGTGGGACGCGCTTGGTGCCGTTGCGCAGGAGGGTGGGGTCGGCCAGCGCGACCTTCGGGTCGACCTTGAGGGTGACCGGCGTCGCCTTCTTGCCGGTCGGCGGGATCTTGAGCTCCTGGAGGGCGTACGTCGTCACGTCCTTGAACACCGGGCCGGAGACGTAGCCGCCGAAGAAGGGGTACGTCGGCTTCTGGATGATGACGGCGACGACGATCTCGGGGTCGTCGGCGGGGGCGTAGCCGATGAAGCTCGCCGTGTTGCCGCTGTACTTGCCCACGCGCGCGTCGTAGTAGTCCGCGGTCCCGGTCTTGCCGGCGACGCGGTAGCCCGGGATCTGCGCCTCCTCGGCGGTGCCCTCGTCGCTGACGACGCCCTCGAGCATCCGGCTGACGTCGGCGGCCGTCTGGTGCGACACGACACGGGTCTGCGTCGAGGGCGGCATGGAGGTCACCGTGCCGTCGGCCTCGACGACGCTGTCGACGAGCCGCGGGGCGACGCGCACCCCGTCGTTGGCGATCGTCTGGAACACCGAGGCCGCCTGGATCGCGGTCACCGAGACGCCCTGACCGAAGGCGACGGTGGCGCGCTGCGACCCGCTCCAGTCCTCGCTCCTGGCCAGCAGGCCGCGCGACTCCCCCGGGTAGCCCGTGCCCGAGAGCGACCCGAGGCCGAACTTGCGGAAGTAGGTCTCGAGGGTCTTGGGCTTGAGGGTCTCGCTGACGAGGATCGTCCCGATGTTGCTGGACTCGGCCAGGGTGCCCGCGACGGTCCGGTAGAGCGTCGCGTGCTCGTGGCTGTCCTTGAAGCTGTAGTCCCAGCGCGGGAGGCGGTTGGGGATGACGACGGGCGTCGACGGCGTGACCGTCTTCTCCTCGAGGGCCGCCGCGATCGTCATGACCTTGGAGGTCGACCCCGGCTCGAAGACGTCGGAGAAGGCGTAGTTGCCGAGCTTGGCGCCCTTCTTGCCGACGTCGGTGTCGGGGTCGAAGGTCGGGTACGACGCGACGCTGAGCAGGTCACCGGTCTTCGCGCTCATGATGACGACGGTCCCCGACACCGCCTTGGTCTCCTTGATCCGCTGGGCCAGGGAGTTCTGGGCGTACCACTGCAGGCTGGAGTTGACGGTGAGCCGCACGTCGTTGCCGTCGACCGCAGGGGTCGTCGAGCTGGCAGCCGCCGGGATGACCGTGCCGTCGCGCCCCTGCTCGAAGGTCTGGTTGCCGGGAGTGCCCTGGAGCCGCTCGTCCTCCATGACCTCCACGCCACCACCGGGCTCGCCGTCGGCGGTGACGTAGCCGACGAGCGCGGCCGCGGTCGTGCCCTGCGGGTAGGTGCGCTCGGAGCGGGTCTCGCGGCGGTCGCGGTAGATCCCGGGCACGCCGAGGTCGGCGATCTTGTTCCACACCACCGGGGAGACGTCCTTGCTGAGGACGCGGTAGCGGCTCGTTCCCGTCAGCTGCGGGACGAGCTCGGAGGCCGTGGTGTCCAGGAGCGGGGCGAGCTGCACCGCGGCCGCCTGGACCGCGGCGGCCGACGCCTCGGAGTCGCAGGTGGGCCGCTTCGTCCCGTAGGTGCACACCGCGGTCTGGTCGGCGACGACGACCTCGCGCACGACGCTCGAGGCGAGGACGGTGCCGTCGGCGGCGAGGATCTGCCCGCGCATCGCGGGGATGATCTGCGCGGCCGCGCGCTTGAGCTGGGCCTCCTCGGCGACGGCGTGGGCGTCGAAGCCCTGGATGCGCACGAGCTGCGCGCCGAAGATGCTGAGGACGAACAGGGTCGCGACGGTGAGGAAGCGCATCCGCCGGCGCGGGTTGCCGCCCGGCCCCGCCGAGCGCCTGGCGAGGGGACGTCGGCCGCGGCCTCCGCCACCGCCGGCACCACGGCGCGGGCTGGCTGCAGGACGGCGACCTCCCGGGGCCGGACGGCGCCCGGGGGCGGCAGGACGAGCCGGTCGCGACGGTCGCGGGGTGGCGGCCCGGGGTGCTGCGGCTCGCTGGGTCGCTCCGCGCCCCGTGGCCTTCTGGTCGGCGCCGGGCTTGCGCATCGTCCCGGAGGCCTTCGCGCGCGGGTCACCGGAGGCTCGTGACGACGACGGCTTCGCGGCGGGGCGCGACCCCTGGCGCGGTGCCGGGCGACCGGACGCGGACGGCGTCGGGCGGGCGCGTCCTCCGGGCGTCGGGGTCCTGCGCTGCGTCACGGGTTCTCTTCCGGGTCGGGGTCGTCGGGCTGGCGGGGAGGATTCAGTTGGCGGGAGCGGTCGCCGTGGAGGGCGTGGTCGCCACGGCCGGCGAGGTGGGGCCGGGGGTCGTCGAGGGGGTCGCGGGCTCGGTCCGCTTCGGGGTCCTGGTCTCGGTGACCACGCTAAAACGCTCGTTGACCTTGGCCTTCTTCGCCACGCCGAGGACCTTGCCGTCGGAGAGGCGGAGGAACGCGGGCGTCTCGGCGGGCACCATCCCGAGCTCGCGAGCCCGCTGGGCGAGCGGGCCGGGACCGGAGACCCCGTCGATCTGGTGGCGCAGGGCGTCCTGCGCGTCGGCGAGCTCGTCGGAGCGGTGCTGGAGGTCGCGCATCGTGTACGAGCCCTGGGCCATCGCCGTGTTGAGGAGCAGGACGCCGACGAAGCCACCGAGCAGGAGCAGGACGCACAGCGCGAGGAAGAGGCCGTTGCCCGCCGGGTCCGGAGCGGTGACGACCTTGAGCTGGCGCGGGGTCGGGGCGGCCGCCTTGCGCGAGGTGGGGCGCTGGGGCGGTCCGGACCGGGGCGAGCTGGCTCATGCGGGGGCTCCGTTCGGGGGCTGGAGACGTTCGGCGGCGCGCAGCCGCGCCGAGGCGGAGCGGGGGTTGTCGACCTGCTCCTGCGGGTCGGGGACCTCGGCACCGCGGGTGAGGAGGCGGAGGTAGGCGGCGTGCTCGGGCAGCTCGACCGGGATGCCGGGCGGCGTGCGGCTGCGGGCGCCCGCGGCGAACGCCTGCTTGGTGATGCGGTCCTCGAGCGAGTGGTAGGACAGCACGGCGATGCGGCCCCCCGGCGCGAGGACGTCGAGCGCCGAGGCGATCGCGCGCTCCCACACCTCGAGCTCGGCGTTGACCTCGATGCGCAGCGCCTGGAAGGTCCGCTTGGCCGGGTGGCCCCCCGAGCGCTGCGACGCCGCCGGGATGGCCGAGCGCAGGAGGTCGACGAGCCGGGCCGAGGTCGTGAACGGCTCCTTCTCCCGCTCGCGCAGCACGGCCGAGGCGATCCGGCCCGCGAAGCGCTCCTCGCCGTAGGTCTTCAGGACCCGGGCGAGGTCGCCGTGCGCGTACGTGTTGAGGACGTCGGCCGCCGTGATCCCCTCCGACTGGTCCATCCGCATGTCGAGGGGCGCGTCGTGGCGGTAGGCGAAGCCGCGGTCGGGCTCGTCGATCTGCAGCGAGGAGACGCCGAGGTCGAACAGGATGCCGCGCGCGGTGCCCTCGGCGCTGGCCGCGAGGACGGTGGCGATGTCGTCGTACACCGCGTGGACGGCGACGAACCGCTCGCCGAACGGGGCGAGCCGTTCCCGCGAGAGCGCCAGGGCCTCCTCGTCGCGGTCCAGGCCGATGACCCGGGCCTGCGGGCAGCGCTCGAGGACCGCCTGGGCGTGCCCGCCCATCCCGAGGGTGCCGTCGACGAACACGGCGCCGTCGCCCTGGAGCGCGGGCTCGAGGAGGTCGACGATGCGGTCGCGCATGACCGGGACGTGGCGGTCGGCGGCCTCTCCTCGGGTGCTCATCGTCGTCCTCCTCTCTCTTCGGTGCGGGTGGTGCGCTGTCGGTGGTGGGGCGGTGCCGTGCGGGGGCGGGGCGATGGGTTGCGGTGCCGCGTGCGGCTCGACCCGGCGGCTGGTCCCCATCCGATCCGTGCCCGCCGCGGGGGAAGTCGCGTCGGGTTCGGGTCGGCTGGAGGCCGGCGGTCGGGTCGGTCGTCGGGGTGGCGTGGTGAGGTCTCGGGGGGAGGCGGCGGGCGGGGCGGTGGGTCCGGCTCACAGGCCGGGGACCACCTCCTCGGTGTCGACGGAGTACGCGGAGTAGGCGGGCATGACCTCGGCGAGGTAGGTGTCCCAGGCGGCGGAGTCCCAGACCTCGACGCGGTTGCCGTTGCCGATGACCGTGCACTCCTTGTCGAGGCCGGCATAGCTGCGCAGGGCCGCGGGGATGGTGACCCGGCCCTGCTTGTCGGGGGTCTCGGGGTGCGCGCTGGCCCGGAAGACGCGCACGAAGTCGCGCACCTGCCGCGAGCTGCCCGGAGCGGCCTGCATCAGGGCCGAGATCCGGTGGAACTCCGAGGTCGGGAAGACGTAGAGGCAGCCCTCCTGGCCGGTGGTGACGACGAGACCGTCGGCCAGGGCGCCACGGAACCGGGCGGGGAGGAAGAGGCGTCCCTTGTCGTCGAGACGGGGTGTGTGGGTACCGAGGAACGCGTCCACGGGAGCCACCTCCTCGCCATCTCGACCCACCCGGCTGCCCCGGTTTCCTCCACTTTACTCCACACTGACCCTCCCTAGTGGCGATTTCGGGGGCCGAACGGCTGATTCTTCGAGATCCGCGCAGGTCACAGTGGTGGTGCGAAGTGGAGCAGTCATGGCTCCCTCTGCGCCTGCTGCCCCCCTCGCCTCGACGACCCGGCCCGCTCCATCGCGTGCTACGGCGCAGTAGGTGCTGTGATCGCAGCACCTACTGCGCCGTAGGGCGCACTCACGGGTGCGCGTGGAGCGGGGTGGGGGACGTGGTGGAGGGAGGTGGGGAACCACACCGTCGAGCGCGCGTGACCGAACCGTCACCAGACGTCCTGTCGAGACTTCTTCCACCCGTCACCGTTCGTGGCGCAAGATCAGTGGGCACGCTCGGCACGCCTCGCGCGTTCGGGCGGGTACACGCGACGAAGGGACACCCGACAGTGAGCGACCTCGAGAACGAGCGCCGGACCGCCAGCGAGACCGACGCCGGCCGCCCTCCCCTCGACCCCACGGCCCGCGGGGCGTCCCTCGACCAGGTGCTCCAGGTCTCGAGCTCCCTCATGGGGGCGATGAACTCGGTCATCGAGGGCAAGGAGAAGGTCGTGCGCACGGCCGTCACCGTGCTCCTCGCCGAGGGCCACCTCCTCGTCGAGGACGTGCCCGGCGTCGGCAAGACGCTGCTCGCGAAGGCGCTGGCGCGCTCCATCGACTGCTCGGTGCGCCGCGTCCAGTTCACCCCCGACCTGCTGCCGAGCGACATCACCGGCGTCTCGGTGTTCAACCAGGACGTGCGCGACTTCGAGTTCCGGCCCGGCGCGATCTTCGCCAACGTCGTCGTCGGCGACGAGATCAACCGCGCGTCCCCCAAGACCCAGTCGGCCCTCCTCGAGTCGATGGAGGAGGCCCAGGTCACCGTCGACGGCACCACGTACATGCTGCCCAAGCCGTTCATCGTCATGGCGACCCAGAACCCCATCGAGATGGAGGGCACCTACCCGCTGCCCGAGGCGCAGCGTGACCGGTTCATGGCGCGGATCTCGATGGGCTACCCGTCGGCGCGCTCCGAGCTCGAGATGCTCGAGGTGCACGGCGGCGCCTCCCCGCTCGACGCCCTCCGCCCCGTCACCGACGCCGTCGCCGTCGCGCAGATGGTCGACGCCGTCCGCGCGGTGCACGCCTCCCCCGCGGTGCGCCAGTACATCGTCGACCTGACGTCGGCGACCCGGTCGAGCTCGGCCCTGCGGCTCGGCGCGTCCCCCCGTGCCAGCCTGCACCTGCTGCGCGCCTCGCGGGCGCACGCCGCCCTCGCCGGTCGCGACCACGTCCTGCCCGACGACGTCCAGCAGGTGGCCGTCCCGGTCCTCGCGCACCGCCTCATCCCCACCGGTGAGACGCAGATGGCGCGGCGCTCGACGACCGACGTCGTCACCGACCTGCTCCAGCGCGTCCGGGTCCCGGCTCCCACCCGCTGAGCCCATGCGCCAGCTCCGACGCTCCCTCACGACCCGCGGCGCGGCCTTCGCCGGCTGCGGGCTCGTCCTGCTCGCGTCCGGGGTCCTCCTCGGGCAGCGCGACGTCACCCGGATCGGGGTGCTCCTCCTCGCCCTCGTCGCGATCTCGCTCGTCCTCGTGCGGCGGCACGGCCTGCGCCTCGAGGTGCGGCGCAGCGCGGCCCCCTCGCGCGTCGCCATCGACGAGCGGGCCGTCGTCTCGGTGACGGTGCGCAACGCCGAGTCGTCGACCTCGCCCGTCGTCATGGCCGAGGAGTCGATCGACTACGCGCTCGGCGACCGGCCGCGCTTCGTCATCCCGGCCCTGCGGCCGGGGACGTCGCAGGACGTGCAGTACACGGTCCGGTCCCACACGCGGGGCGTCCACCGGATCGGCCCCCTGGCCGTCCGCGTGCGCGACCCGTTCGGCCTCACGATGCGCTCGGCCGCCGTCGGAGGACGCGCCGAGGTCGTCGTCCTCCCCCGCGTCGTCGCCCTCCCGGTGGGCCGTTCGCTCGGCAGCGGCATCGGGTCCGAGGGGACGGTCCCCCACATGGTCGCGCTGCACGGCGAGGACGACCAGACGATCCGCGAGTACCGCGACGGCGACGACCTCCGCCGGATCCACTGGCCCGCGTCGGCCCGTACCGGCGAGCTCATGGTCCGCCAGGAGGACCGGCCCGCGAAGCGGCGGGCCGTCGTCCTCCTCGACAGCCGCGCCGGCGGCCACGCAGGTTCGGGCCGGAACAGCTCGCTCGAGTGGTGCGTCACGACGGCCGCCTCGGTCACGGCCCACGTCCAGCGGGCCGGCTACGCGGTCCACCTCCTCACGGGCGACCCGAGCAGCGACACCGGCGCCCACCACGACGACTCCCTCGAGGCCGGCCTCGACACGCTGGCCCGGGTGACGACCGGGCCCGACGACGGCCTGCGCGCCGTCCTCCACGCCGCGAGCGCCGTGACGTCGCAGGGCGGGCTCGTCGTCTTCGTCGGCGGTCCGTTGAGCGACGACGACGCCCGCGCCCTCGCGGCGTTGCGTCAGCCCGGGTCGGCCGGGGTGGCCACCGTCGTCGACCCCTCCTCGTTCGGCGGGAGCCGGGGCCGCTCGGCCGACGACAGCCGCGCCGGCACGACCGCCGAGGTGCTGCGGGCCTCCGGGTGGACCGTCACCGTCGTCGACTCGCGCACCTCGCCCGCCGCCGCATGGTCGGCGGTCATCGGCGCCCAGACGGTGGGTGTCCGGTGAACCGCTCCCGCCCGGCCGAGGCCCTGCTCGCCGCCCTCGCGACGATCGCGGTGGCCCTGCCGCTCACGACCCTGTTCGCCCCCACCTCCCTGTGGTTCCGACCCAGCCTCCTGCTCGTCGCCCTCGTGGCGCTGGGCGGGATGGGGGCCCGGCTCGTCACCTCCTCGCGGGTCGGCGTGGTCGTCATCCAGGTGGTCCTGCTCCTCCAGGGCGCGGCGCTGCTCCACGGCCAGGGGCACCTCTGGAAGAACGTCGTCCCGGTGCCCGACACCGGCGCCGCCCTCGGGGTGCTGCTGACCCAGGCGTACGAGACGGTGACGAACTACACCGCCCCCGCCCCGGCCAACCGCGGCACGATCCTCGCGGTGAGCCTGCTCCTCGGGATCACCGCCGTCGCCGTCGACGCGGCCGCCGTGACGTTCCGCAGCCCGGCCGCGGCCGGCATCCCGCTCCTCGCCGCGTTCCTGTCGTCGGCGACGAACTCCGGTGAGGGCCTGGGCGCGCTGTGGGCCATCCCGCCGGCGCTCGTGTGGCTCGCGCTGGTCGGTCGGCAGGGCGTGCGCGCGATGCGTTCCTGGGGCACGGCGGCGACCCGCGACTCCAGGGGTCCGTTCGCCGACCCCACGACGGTCTTCTCGACGACCGGCAGGATCGTCGGGGTCACGGCCCTGGCCGTGGCCGTGGTCCTCCCGGGGCTCGTCCCGCACCTGCCGACGACCTTCCTCGCCGACGGCCTCGGGCAGAGTGCGAACGCCCGCGGAGGCGGCGGCGGCGCCGTCCGCCTCTCGACGAGCGTCGACATCGCCCGCGACCTCGGCAGCCAGTCGACCGACACGGTGCTGCGCTACTCGACGACCGCCGACGACCCGCAGCCGCTGCGCGTCGGCATCCTCGACACCTACCGGCGCGGCTCGTGGGCGGCACGGTCCGACTTCACCTTCGTCCCGCAGGACGGCCGGATCCCCGACCCCGCGGCCGGCCCCTCGGTCCCCCGCAAGGTCGAGCGGATCACGGTGACGGAGAACAACATCGGCGTCCCCCAGGTGGCGCTCCCCGAGAACTCCACCGGCAGCCCCTTCCCCGACGGCTCGTGGAACATCAGCGTCGAGGGCCTGGTCCAGCTGACCCGCCCGGTCGCCGAGTACAGCTCCGAGTACGTCGTGCTCGACCCCGAGGCCACCCAGTTCAGCGGGACCGACCAGTCGGCCGTCGACGGCCGGGACCTCGTCCTCGAGCCACGGTCGGAGGACGTCGTCCGCTCCCTCCTCGACGAGATCACCGACAGCGGCCAGACCCCGCTCGAGGTCGCCCGCGCCATCCAGGCGCACCTGCGCGGCAACCAGTACACCTACTCCCTCGAGCTCGCCGAGGACACCGGTGAGGGCAGGCTGCCCGAGGAGCCGCTGGCGCGCTTCCTGGAGACCAAGCGGGGCTACTGCACCCAGTTCACCTCGGCGATGATCATGCTCTCGCGGGCCGCGGGCATCCCGGCCCGGATGGCGGTCGGCTTCCTCCCCGGAACCGCCGACGGCGACGAGCGGGTCGTGCGCGTCAGCGACGCGCACGCGTGGCCCGAGCTGTGGTTCCCCCAGCTCGGCTGGGTCCGCTTCGAGCCGACGCCGAGCGGCCGCAGCGGCGCCGCCCCCGACTACAGCCTCGTCCCCACCGACCCCGGCTCGAGCGCGTCGCCCTCGGCGTCCGCGACGACGCCCTCGTCGAGCGCCGCGCCCTCGACCGGGCCGACCCGCGACGTCACCGACGACCTCACCGACACCACGGCGGCCTCGGGCGGGGCAGCCGGCAGTGTCGTCCGGTTCACCTCCGACCACCTGACCTCGATCGGCGTCGGTCTCCTCGTCCTCCTGGCCGCCTGCGTCGTGCCGCTCGGGGCCTGGCTGTCCCGACGCCGGTCGCGCGGCGACGCCCGCGACGACGCCGAACGCGTCGAGGCGCAGTGGCAGTCCCTCCTCCTGCGCCTGCAGGACATCGGCTACGTCGCCCCTGACGGCTCGACCCCCCGGCAGGCCTCCCGCCAGCTCGGGAAGGCGGCCTACCTGACCCAGGACGAGACCGACGCCCTCGGGCGCGTCGTCACCACGCTCGAGAACGCCAGGTATGCCCGCCCCGGCAGCTCCCTCGACGACGTCGGGCCCGATGCGAGCACCGTCTGGCGCGGTGCCCTGTCGAGGCGTCGGCGGCTCGACCGGGTCCGGGCGCTGCTCCTGCCCGAGGAGGGTCGGCGGCACTGGAGGTCGGCGTTCTCGGGGGTCGCACGGCTCGTCCCGCGCCGCCGTCCGGGTGGCTCCGGCGAGAGCCCGCCGGACCAGACCCCCTGAGCGCCCGCGCGTGACCGACCCCTTCCTCGAGGCCTACGACGCGCAGCTGCGCTCCGACGCCGAGACCCCGAGCGCCACGGCCGTGGTTCGGCTCGGGCCGCTGCGGCTGGTGACGTTCGCCGGAGGGCGTGGCTTCGTCACCTACCGCGACCTTCATGGTGTCAGCGCGTCCGAGGTCGGCGACCTCGTCGCCGCCGCGCTCGAGCACTACCGGGCCGACCCGCTCATCACCCGGGTCGAGTGGAAGACCCGCGGTCACGACCACGCGCCCGGGCTGCACGCGGCGCTCGTCGCCCACGGGTTCGCCGCCGAGGAGACCGAGTCGATCGTCATCGGGGAGGCAGCGGCCGTGGCCACCGACCGCCGTCCGCCCGAGGGGGTCTCGCTACGGATCGTCACCGACGAGGCCGACGTGAGGGCGATGTCGGCCCTCGCCGACCGCGTCTTCGGCGACCCGGTGTCCGACGCCATGGCCGAGGCGCTGCTGCGCCGCCTCGCCCGGCGTGACGGCATGCAGCTGTGGGTCGCGCAGGCCGGCGGCGAGATGGTCGGGGCCGGCCGCCTCGAGCCCGTCGAGGGCACGGAGTTCGCCGGTGATTGGGGCGGCGTCGTCCTCGAGTCGTGGCGGGGTCGGGGCATCTACCTGGCGCTCACCGCGGCCCGGGCGCACTCCGCGCTGCGGCACGGCAAGCGGCTGCTGCACAGCGACTCGACGGAGTACTCGCGGCCCATCCTCGAGCGGGCCGGGATGCGGACCGTGTCGTCGACGACGCCCTACCGCTGGACCCGCTGACCCGCTGACCCGCTGAACTGCGGACCCGCTGGACCCGCTGGACTGCGGACCGCACCGGGTCGGTCAGGCGTCGTCCTCGGGCGCCGCGTCGAGGTCGAAGCTGTCGTCGTCCTCGTTCACCGGCATCGTGTTGAGGCGGTCGCGCACGGCGTTGTCGACGATGACGCTGACGTCCGCACCGCCCGCCGGACCGGCGGCCGCCAGTGCCTCGACCGCGGCGGTGAGGGCGACGACCTTCGCCTCGAGACCGGCGAGGCGCCGGTTCGCCCGGAACGCCAGCACGTTGGCGTTCCCGACGTGCGAGGCCGCCGAGACGGGGGTGTTGCCCGGCCGCGCCAGCAGCCTGGCCCACACGCCGTCGATGATGTCCTTCTTGTCCTCGGGCGTCACGTCGTCCTCCTCCGTCGTGGCCATGGCGACGAAGCCCGTCGCCATGGTGCTGGATCCCGGCATGCCGTCGAGGACCCAGTCGTAGACCTTCTCGCCCGGGCACGAGGTGGAGATCCCGTCACGATGGCCCTTCATCGCGAGCGGCCCCGTCAGCTCGACGAGCTCGTCGTACAGCCGGCGCATCCTGGCGAGCATCGCGGCCGTGGGTCGCTCGTTCCCCGCGACCATGAACTGGACGCCGAAGCCGATCCGGTTGTGGTCGGGGCAGTGCGACCCGCGCACCTCGAGCCCGCGGCCCTCGATGACGCGCGCGTGGCCGCACACGAGGGCGTTGTAGCCGATGTCCTTCCACGGCCCCTTCGGCGGTGCCTTGGTCTGGTGCTCCTTCTGCCACCGCCTGACCTGCTTGAGGCAGGCCTCGTGGGGCTGGTGGGCGAAGTCGGGTGCGCCGTCGCCGATGTAGTGGTTGAAGAACTCGACGCGGCGGGACAGCCTGACCGACCGGAGGGGGCCGGTCGGCGGCCGGGCGTCCCAGTCCGAGCGGGTGTCGTCGCACAGGTGGGTGAGCGTCCCCATGGGGCCTCCTCGCGGGGAGTGCGTGGGCTCGTCCCCGCAGCGTCCCACCACGACGCCGCCCGCGGCAATGCCTCGACGCGGGTCGTCTCCGTGAGCCCGGGGACGACGAGGGGCCCCGGGCGGTGTGCCCGGGGCCCCTCGTCGGTGCGGTGCGTCCTCGATCAGTCGAGGTAGTCCCGCAGGGCCTGGCTGCGGCTGGGGTGGCGCAGCTTGCTCATCGTCTTGGACTCGATCTGGCGGATCCGCTCGCGGGTCACGCCGTAGACCTTGCCGATCTCGTCGAGGGTCTTGGGCTGGCCGTCGGTGAGGCCGAAGCGCATCGAGACCACGCCGGCCTCGCGCTCGGAGAGCGTGTCGAGCACCGAGTGCAGCTGCTCCTGCAGGAGCGTGAAGCTCACGGCGTCGGCCGGGACCACGGCCTCGGAGTCCTCGATGAGGTCACCGAACTCGCTGTCGCCGTCCTCGCCGAGCGGGGTGTGCAGCGAGATGGGCTCGCGGCCGTACTTCTGGACCTCGACGACCTTCTCGGGCGTCATGTCGAGCTCCTTGGCCAGCTCCTCCGGGGTGGGCTCGCGACCCAGGTCCTGGAGCATCTGGCGCTGCACGCGGGCGAGCTTGTTGATGACCTCGACCATGTGCACCGGGATGCGGATGGTGCGCGCCTGGTCGGCCATCGCGCGGGTGATGGCCTGGCGGATCCACCACGTCGCGTACGTCGAGAACTTGTAGCCCTTGGTGTAGTCGAACTTCTCGACCGCACGGATGAGGCCGAGGTTGCCCTCCTGGATGAGGTCGAGGAAGAGCATCCCGCGACCGGTGTACCGCTTGGCGAGGGAGACGACGAGGCGCAGGTTGGCCTCGAGGAGGTGGTTCTTGGCCTTCTTGCCGTCCTGGGCGATCCACCACAGCTCGCGCTTGAGCTTCATGTCGATCTTGCCGCCGGAGTTCAGCTGCTCCTCGGCGAACAGGCCGGCCTCGATGCGCTTGGCGAGCTCGACCTCCTGCTCGGCGTTGAGGAGGGCGACCTTGCCGATCTGCTTGAGGTAGTCCTTGACCGGGTCGGCGGTGGCGCCGGCGGTGACGACCTGCTGGACGGGGGCGTCGTCCTCGTCGTCGTCGCGGATGACGAAGCCGGCGTCCTCCTTCTCCTCCTCGGCGGCGGGCGCCTTCGTGGCGGTGCCGTCCTCGTCGTCGTCGTCGGAGGCATCGGCGTCGGGGGCCTCGGCACCGGCGGTCACGGCGGCGACCTCCTTGAGGTCCGCGGGAGCCGCGTCGTCGTCGCCGGCCTTCGCGCCCTTGGCGGCGGTCTTCGTGGCGGTGGCCTTCGCGGTGGTCTTCTTCGCGGCGGTCTTCGTCGCCGCGGGGACGTCGGTCGAGCCGGCGGCCTTCTTCGTCGTCGTCGCGGCCCTGGCCGGGGCCTTCTTGGCGGCGGCCTTGGCGGGCGCGGGGGTGGCGGCGTCGCCGTCGGCGGCGTCCTGCTTCGCGGGGGCGGCCTTGGCCGCGGCCTTCTTCGTCGTGGAGGCGCTCGCGGCCTTCTTCGCCGTCGTGGTGGAGGTGGTCACGGCCTTCTTGGTCGTCGTGGCGGCGGCGACACCGGTGCTCACGTCCGTCGCCACGGCGATGCCCTGCTCACCGAGGGCCCGCAGGACCACCCGGCCGCGGGACGGCTTGACGTCGGCGGCGCGCATCGCGTCGGCCACCTGCTCGCCGGTGACCGAACCCGCGGTCCGCCCCTGCTTCACGAGCGACTGGAGGGCCTGGTGGGAGAACTCCGGCGGGAGCGTGCTGGACTCGGAGGGCTTCGTGGACACAGGCGACACCGACTGCCTTTCGTCGCGGGAGGCCGGCTCCGGGACACACGGGAGGTGGGTTCCGGGGGCGGCGGGGAGGGTCCTGTGCGTCACCGGGTCGTCCGTGCCGGCTGCTCTCGGCGGGGTCCGAACCAGGTGCGCACTGACATTATAAAGCGGCGGGGCCCGTCAAGGCACATCGCCGGGTCTGGTGGGCGCGTTCTGACAACGCTCGGGGGCCGGTCGGGATTCCCCACGACGACCGCTCCGGCGGCACCCGGGCCCCGACCGCGCGCGCCGTGGCGCTGACGGGGGCGTCGGTGTCCGACAGGGACGCACGCGCGCGGTCAGCCCTTGACGGCCAGGACCGCGCAGGGGGCGTCGAGCAGGATGCGCTGCGCGTTCGACCCGAGGATCAGCTTGCCGACCGGTGTCCGGCGGCGCAGCCCGATGACGATGAGGTCGGCGTCGGTCTCGTTGGCCACGGCGATGAGGTCCTCGGCCGGCTCGTTGCCGCGGACCAGCTGGCGCACGTCGACGCTGAGCCCCTCGCCCGTGAGCTCGTCCTGGGCCCGCTGGAGCTCGGCCTCGGCCTCGCGGATCGATGCGTCGTCGAAGTCACGACCGCCGCGGTTGGAGTTGATGACGACGAGTGGCGCCTTGCGCGACCGCGCCTCCTCGACCGCCCGCGCGAGGGCGGCTCGTCCCTCCTTGGTGGGAACGAACCCGACGACGATGGTCACGATGTCCTCCTGGGGCGAACGAACGGTGTCCGGGCTCCCGACCGTACCGCAGCAGGTGCTCAGCGACTGCCCAGCACGTCGCGGATCACGCCGCCGACCTGCGCGGTCTCGATGAGGAAGCCGTCGTGGCCGTGACGCGAGGTGATGACCGACAGGCCCGTCCCGGGCCGCGCCGCCGCCATCTCCTCGGACAGCCGCAGCGGGTACAGCCGGTCGGTCGTGACGCCCGCGACGTGCAGCGTGCCCCGGAACCGACCGAGGGCTGCGGCGAGCCCACCGCGGCCGCGGGCGACGTCGTGGCTGTTCATCGCCTCGGTGAGCACGACGTAGCTGTTGGGGTCGAACCGGCGCGACAGCTTGGTCGCGTGGTGGTCGAGGTAGCTCTCGACGTCGTAGCGTCCCCCGCCGCCGAGGGGGTCCTCCCCCGTGCGCGGACGACGGCCGAAGCGCTCGTCGAGCTCGGCCTCGTGGCGGTAGGTCGTGTGCGCGATCCGCCGGGCGATGCCCATCCCCGTCACGGGCCGGTCGTCGCTGCCGTAGTAGTCGCCGCCGCGGTAGGCGGGGTCGCTGCGGATCGCGAGGAGCTGCGGCTGGCACCAGGCCACCTGGTCGGCGGTCGCGAAGGCGGTGGAGGCGACGACGAGGGCGCGCTCGACCCGGTCAGGGAGGCTCGTCGCCCACTCGAGCGCCCGCATCCCGCCCATCGACCCGCCGAGGACCCCGTGCCACCGGTCGATCCCCAGGGCGTCGGCGAGCGCGGCCTCGGCGGCCACCTGGTCGCGGATCGTGATGAACGGGAAGCGCCCGCCCCATGGCGTGCCGTCGGGTGCGGGTGAGGCCGGGCCGGTCGTGCCCTGGCACCCCCCGAGGACGTTGCTCGCGACGACGAACAGCCGGTCGGTGTCGAGCGGCGCCCCGGGTCCGATGAGGTCGGGCCACCACCCGGGCGACGGGTGCCCTGGCTCGATGTCGCCGACGACGTGGGCGTCTCCGGTGAGCGCGTGCTCGACGAGGACGGCGTTGTCGCCCGAGGGCGAGAGGGTCCCCCACGTCTCGTAGGCCACCCGGACGTCGGGCAGCACGCCGCCGCGCTCGAGGGCGAGGTCGCCGATGGCGGCGAACCGACGCCGGCCGACGGGATCGCCGGGACGCCAGACCGCCGCGGTCGTCCTCGTCGGGGTGGCCGTCATGGCTGGTGCTCCTCGAAAGCTCGCGCTTGCCCCCTCGCTCGAGGGGGCCGGGTCATCACCCGGGGCACCCCACCGCGAGGAGGGTTGCCGCCCAGCAAACCGGGGTTTGGCACTGGGACTCATGACCGGCCCTCATCGTACCCAGCCGTCCTCCCCCGCGCCCGGCCCCGTCCGCCACCCGAACACCGCCCGAACACCACCCCTCGTCGACCCGGTGACCTGCGTCGAGACCACCGACCCGTCGCAGCCCCGGACGTCAGCCCACCGACCGCAGCCGTGCATCCCCGTGCGGCCTGCCGGGACCGCGAGGCAGCCGGACCCCCGCGTCGACGAGCCGGCCGAGCAGCTCCGCCAGGCGGTACCCCGGGTCGAGCCGTCGGGCCCGGTCGAGGGCCGCCCGCGCGATCGCCCCGTCACCCTCGGCCCACGCGACGTGGGCGGCCACCGTGCAGATCGCCACCGCCTCAGCCACGCGTTCGTCGGGCACCGCCCGGCACAGCTCGACGAGGCGCAGCGGCAGCGACGGCCCGTCGGTGCGCACGGCGGGCCCCCGTTCGTCGACCGAGGGTCCCTGCGGGACGGTCGTCCTCAGGCGCCGGACCACCTCGTCGTCGACCTGTCGGAGCGCGAGGACCCCGGGTGACAGCCACGCGAGCAGCCCGTCGCGCCAGTGGATGTCGGAGAGGGAGAGCACGGCGTCGGCGAGGGCGGCGTCGCGCACGCGCACCGACGGGTCGGCTCCCAGAACCTCGGCCCAGGCGCGCGCCCATCGTCGGCGCCCGGGCGCTCGGGTGGAGCGGGTCGAGAGGACCCGCCCGAGCGACCCGGCCCCTGGACCAGGGTCGACGAGCCGGTCGACGTCGTCCCGCGAGGCCAGGGGGGCCCGGCCCAGCGCGACGAGCTCGGCGACGGCCGGCACGGTGCTCGGGTCGCGCAGTGCCTCCCCGTCGGGCGGGCAGCACCGTTCGGCGCAGATGGGCGAGAACCGCCGACCGTCACGGACCACCGCGACGTCGAGCACCTCCACGCCCTCGCCCTCGAGCTGCTCGACGAGGGCGAGGGTCACCGCCGTGCTCGCGTCGGGGGCGTCCTCCCACGCGACGACGACGACGGAGGTCGCCCCGTCCCGCACGAGCGGGCCGACGAGGGTCGCGGCGACCTCGGCCGCGTGCTCCTCGGGAGGCAGGTCGGCCCGGGCGACCATGCCCATGGTGCGGCCGCGCAGCGCGACGGCCACGACGCTGTCACGGGGGTGGTAGCCGAGCTGGTACGGGAGGACCGCGATGACCTCGTCGGGGCCACGGAGCGTGATGTCTGCTGTCATGCCGACCACGCTCGTCGGCGCCGGGGGTCGGGACCAGCCCGCCGCAGGATCTGTGGACGACGGTCCGCGCGGGCGGTGCCTGTGGACGACGCCGGCGCGCCACTGCCTCAGGGGTGCGTGCCTCAGTCGTCGACGACGTCGCCGCGCACGGTCTGGCGCGACGCCGGCCGTCCCGCGGTCCCCGCCGTGGACCCCGTCCCGGCGGCAGGGCCGCCGGCCGAGGACCTCGGGGTCGACGACCCGGTCCCGCTCCCGGCCTCCGTCCCCGACCCGGACCCGGACCGCGAGCGTCCGACCGAGCGCTCCCACTCGAGGAACGCCTCGGTCTCCTCCACGACCTGCGTGGCGAGCCAGCCGAGCACGACGGCGTCGTCGGCCAGCCCCAGCACGGGGGCGAAGGCCTCGGGGATGAGGTCGATCGGGGAGGCGATGTAGCCGGCAGCGGCCGCCATCAGGGCGAGCCGCCCCTTGGAGACGCCGACGTAGTCGCCGGACGCGACCGCCTTGGCCATCCGGGGCAGGGCCGAGGCGCGGTCGCCGAGCGAGGGGCCGCCGGGCCGCATGGCCTTCTGGACGGCCTTGTAGACGGCTCCGACGACCATGAGTCGGCTGGCGGGGCGGGGCATGGGTCCTCCTGGTGCTGCGGTGCTCAGGTGCTGCGGTGCTCAGGTGCTTCGGGGGACCTCGTCGGTCCCGGGGTGACGTGCTGGACGAACGACGTCCGGCGGGCGGCTCCCGTTCCCGGGAGCGCCCTTCGGCCTCAGGACGAGGTGAGGTGACCGGCGACGGCCGCCGGGAACTCCCGGCGCGCGTTGTCGGCGACCCGGTTGAGCATCCACGCGTCGACCCCGGCCCCGACGACACCGCCGACGACGGGCACGAGCCGGCCCAGCTTCGAGAAGGCACCCTTGCCGGCGGTCGCCAGGAGCCGGAAGCCGACGCCCTTGTTGACGACCATGAGCGCGGGCCCCGGGAGCCGCTGGGCGGCGAGGTTGACCATCCGCCCGCCCGGCGCGACCATCCCGGCCTTCTTGAGCAGGTCGTCGGCGTCGGCGCCGACGAGGGTGAGCAGCACCGCGGTCCGGATCTGCTCGGATCCGATGTCGTGGCCGCGCAGCCGGGCGACGGCGGCGGTCATCCGGGTCGCGAGGAGGTAGAAGCCGAGGACGTTGGCCGGCAGCGCGACGGGCCAGGTGATGAAGCCGCCGATGCTCGTGACGAACCCGGCGGCACCCGCGAGGCGCAGGTGCGCGCGCACGATCGCGGCGACGGCCTTCTCGGCGTCCCCCCCGGCGGCCGCCAGGGCCTTGTCGGCGACCGTCGCCGCGGAGTCGAAGGGGCCCTTGCCGTCGATGCCGAGGTCGAGCACGTTCTGGACCAGGCGGGTCGCCTGACCGCCCAGGGCGCCCTCGTCGTCGGGTCCGTCCTTGGCGGTGTCGAGAGCGCTGCGGACCTGGCCCACGGCCTTGCTCGTGCGACCCTTGCCGAAACCGGGGATCCCCACGTCGTTCCTCCTCGGAAGCGGGTGGCACCCGACCGGTCGGCCGGTGCCTCGTCGATCGATCCTGCCACGTCAGCGCGCCTCCATCGGCCGTCGGACCCGCCGGGCGACGACCGTCACCACCGACGCCTACGCTTCGGCCCATGATCCCGGGAGACGTCGCGGTGCTCGCCGTGACCCCACCCGGCACGGGGCCCCGCCATGCCGCCGTCATCACGGCCGAGGGAACCCTCACCCTGGCGCTGGCCGACGCCCTCGAGGAGGTGCGTCGCCTCGAGGACGAGCGGTCGCCGCGCTGGGTCTGGTGGTCGGCCGCCGACAGCGCCCTCGAGGTCGTCGCCGCCGACATCGCACCCGCGCGGGCCTGGGACGTCGCCGAGGCGCACCGCCTCCTCCACGGCGGCTGGCAGGCCGAGCCCGGGCTCGCCTGGGCGCTGGCCCACGGCCTCCCCGCGGCGGATGTCGCCGCACCGCCCACCGGCGACCTCTTCGAGCTCGTCTCCGACCGTGGTCCCGCCGATCCCGACGCGGCCGCCCTCCCCGACGGCCACCTGCGCGGGGACCACGCCGACTGGCTGCGCGACCCCACGCACCTCCGGGCGTGGGCGCGTGCCGCCCTCGAGACCGCCCACCTCCAGCACGACGCCGCCGAGCGGACGAGCACCCGCCTCGTCGGCACGATCCACGCCGAGTCCGCCGCGGCGCTGATGTGCGTCGAGCTGCGCCGCGACGGGCTCCCCCTCGACCGGGCCCGCACCGAGGAGCTGGTCGCCGCCGCGGCGGGCCCGCGGCCCACCACCGATGCCGAGGACCTCGCCGGCCGCCGCGAGCGCGACGCCCTCGTCCTCCGGCACGCCCCCGGCCGCGAGTCCACCGACCTGCGCAACCCGGTGCAGGTCAAGGAGCTGCTGGCGGCGGTCGGCGTCGACGTGCCGAACACCCGCAAGTGGGTGCTCGAGCCGTACCGCACCGTCCACCCCGTCGTCGACGCCCTCCTGACCTGGCGGCGCGACGAGCGGATCGCCACGACCTACGGCTACCGCTGGCTCGACGCCCACGTCGGCCCCGACGACCGCCTGCGCGGTCACTGGACCGCCTGCGACGGCGCCGCGGGCCGGATGACGGCCGAGAACGGGCTGCACAACCTCCCGGCGGCGCTGCGCCCGGGGGTCGCCGCGCACCCGGGGTACGTCCTCGTGCGGGCCGACCTCGGGCAGATCGAGCCGCGGGTGCTGGCCGTCGTCTCGGGCGACCCGGCCTTCGCCGCCGCGACCCGGGCCGACGACCTCTACGCCCCCGTCGCCCAGCGCCTGGGCGTCGAGCGCCCCGTGGCCAAGATCGCCGTCCTCGCCGCGATGTACGGACAGCGCAGCGGCGCCGCCGGCGAGGCGCTCAAGGGGCTCGAGCGGGCCTACCCCGTCGCGATGGCACTGCTCGACCGCGCCTACGACTCAGGGAGACGGGGCGAGCCGCTGCGCACCTGGGGCGGGCGGCTCATCCCCACCGCCCGCTTCCTCGCCTCGAGCCCCGTCGGCGTCGACCCGCAGCTCGATGCCGCGCGCGGCCGGTTCGCGCGCAACGCCATCATCCAGGGCGCCGCCGCTGAGCTCTTCAAGGCGTGGGCGGCCACCGTGCGGGCGACGACGCGCGACCTCGGGGCCCAGGTCGTCCTGTGCCTCCACGACGAGCTGCTGCTCCACGCGCCGGTCGAGCACGCCGACGAGGTCGCGGCCCGCGTCGACCGCGCCCTCGACGACGCCGCCCGCCGCTGGGCCCACGGCGCGCCGGTGCGCTTCGTCTCCGACACCTCGGTCATCGCCCGCTGGTCCGACGCCAAGGACTGAGCGCCTCGTCGTGAGGCGGGGTCGATCGGTCAGGAGCGACCGGGGTCGTCGTCGGCGACGGTGCGCAGGAAGTTCTCGAAGTCCTCGCCGAGCTCCTCGGCCGACGGGATCTGCGAGGCCTCGGTCGCGAGCAGGCTCGGGCGCTGCTGGCCCTCGACGAACGCGTCGTACTGCTGCTCGAGCGCGATGACGACCTGGCGGGCCTCGTCGTTGGTGTCGACCTCGGCCGCGATCGCCTGCTGGTTGGAGCGGGCGAGGTTGACGAGGTCGTCGTTGGGCAGGTTGAGCCCGGTGACGTCGACGACGGCGTTGAGGGCCGCGAGAGCGCCCTCGGCCCACTCGGAGCCCGCGAGGTAGTGCGGCACGTGGATGGCGAAGCCCACGGCGTCGTGCCCGGACTCGCCGAGGCGCAGCTCGAGGAGCGCGCCGATCGACCCGGGAACCTGGACGCGACCGAACGGCGAGGCGACGTCGCCGATGAGCGAGACGTTCGTGGCGTGCGCCGTCATCCCGACCGGGCGGGTGTGGGGCACGGCCATCGGGATGCCGTGGGTGTGGACGACGAGGGTGATCCCGAGCCGGGTGACGAGCTCGCGGACCGCCTCGATGACGCGCTCCCACTGGTAGTCCGGCTCGGGTCCGGTCAGCAGGTAGTACGTCTGGCCGTCGCGGTCGGTGAGTCGGTGCAGCAGCATCGCCGGGTCGTCGTACTCGACCCACCGGTTGGTGTCGAAGACCATGGCGGGGCGGCGGCCGCGGAAGTCGAGCAGCTGGTCGACGTCGAAGGACGCGACGACCTCGGGGTCACCGGTCTCGAGGAGGTGCCCGCTGAGGAGGCGCTGGATGTGGCCGCCGTCGATGAAGGCGCCGAGGGCCACGACGAGCACACCGGGGCGCGGCATGCCGAGGTCGGCGTCGGTCTCGAAGCGGTAGAGCGCGGAGGGGTTCTGCACGGCACAAGCCTTTCACGGGCGGATCGTGTGCAGGGAGAACGTCCGGCCCGCCGAGCGGATTCCCGCTCCGGCCCTCGGCTCATCGTGGGGCGGCGCGGGTTCGCGCGAGGTGGAGCGGGTCAGTGGGAGGCCGACGCGGCGACGGCCGCGATCGCCGTCCGCACCCGCTTCTCCGAGACCGGGCCGGACGTGCCGAGGGTCTGGGCGAACAGGCTGACCCGCAGCTCCTCGACCATCCAGGCGATGTCGGTGACGTCGGGTGCCCCGCGCCGCACGGCCGGCAGCGACTCGAGGAGGTCGGCGTACGCGGCCTCGACCCCGTCGACCTGCTCCTGCAGGACGCCCTCGCGCGCGTTCGTCGCGGCCCGCTCGAGGCGGTGCTCCATCGCCCGGAGGTAGCGCTCGACGTCGCGCAGCCGCCCCACCCCGGTCGCGGCGACGAACCCCGGTCGCACGAGGCTGTCGAGCTGGGCGCGCACGTCGGCCCGGGTCGCGGCCGTGCGGTCGGCCGCGGCACCCCGGTCGAGCGCGTCGAGCGCCCGGCGGACCGCGGCGGCCCGGGCGAGCACCGGCTCGACGGCCTCGACGACGGCGAGGACGCGCGTCGCGGCATGGGTGCGCACGGCGGTGAGGGCGGCCTCCCAGGCCTCCTCGGAGCGGACCTCCCCGGGGACGTGCTCGGCGACGATGGCGTCGACCGCCGCGTCGAGGCAGTCCTGGAGCAGCGCCGGCACCGAGCCGTGGGGGTTGTCGGCCAGGGCCAGCTTCTGGGCGTTCGACAGCCGGGCCAGGACCCGCTTCCAGGGCGCGGTCGTGGTGAGGAGGAGGAGTCGGCGGACCCCCCGGCGGTGCGCGGCCCCGGCGGCCCCGGCATCGGGGAGGACGCGCAGCCCGACCGAGGTGCCCTCGTCGACGAGCGCGGGGAAGCCGACGACGGTCTGGCTCCCGGCTCGGCCCTCGAAGGTCTCGGGGACCGCGCCGACGGTCCAGCCGGTGAGGCCGCCGCTCTCGATGGACGCCGCCGCCCGGGCCACGCCCTCGCGCACGGCTCCCCCGGCCTGCTCGCGCAGCGCCTCGAGGTCCTTGCCCTGGGCGACGACCCGGCGCCCCGGTCCCTCGACGCTGAACGTGACCCGCAGGTGGTCGGGCACCCGCTCGAGGTCCCACTCCCCCGGCGGGATGCGGACGCCGGTCTGCTCGTGGAGCACGCGGGTGAGCTCGTCGGTGAGCGACCCGCGCGCGGGGTCGGCCTCGGCGAGGGCGGCCATCGCGTGGTCGGGGGTCGGGACGAAGTGCCGGCGGGTCGCCTTCGGCAGGGACTTGAGGAGGGCGACGGCGAGGTCGTCGCGCAGCCCGGGGACCTGCCAGTCGAAGCCCTCGGAGCGCAGCCGGTTGAGCACGGCGACGGGCACGTGCACCGTGACGCCGTCGGCCGCCGTCCCCGGGGAGAACTGGTAGGTGACGTCGAGCTCGAGGTCGCCCTGGCGCCAGGTCCGTGGGTAGTCGGTGGCCGACACCTCCTCCCCGGCCTCCGAGGTGAGGATCTCCTCGGTGAGGGTCAGCAGCTCGGGACGCCGCCGCCGCTCACCGCGCCACCACCGGTCGAACTCGCGCTCGGTCGCGACGTCGGGCGGGATGCGGCTGTCGTAGAACTCGTGGACCACCTCGTCGTCGACGACGATGTCGCGGCGCCGGGCCCGCTCCTCGAGCTCCTCGACCCGCTGGAGGGTACGGCGGTTGGCCTTCCAGAACTCGTGGACCGGCTCCCAGTCGCCCTCGACGAAGGCGCTGCGCACGAAGATCTCGCGCGCGACCTCGCGGTCGATGCGGGCGTACTGGACCGTGCGGTCGGTGACGAGGGGGACGCCGTAGAGGGTGACCCGCTCGCTGGCGACGGCCGCCCCGGCCCTGCGGCTCCAGCGCGGCTCGCTGACGGTGCGCGCGACGACGTGCGCGCCCGCCTCCTCGGCCCACTCGGGCTCGATGCGCGCGTTGACGCGCGCCCACAGGCGCGTCGTCTCGACGAGCTCGGCGGACATGACGTACTCGGGCTGCTTGCGGAACAGCGACGACCCCGGGCTGATGCCGAACCGGGCACCACGCCCTCCGAGGTACTCCCGCTTCACCTCGTCGCGGACCCCGACGTGCGAGAGCAGCCCGGCGAGGAGCGCGCGGTGGACGGTGTCCCAGTCGGGCTCGGCGTCGCGCGCGGAGGTCGCGCGGTCGGCATCGATGCGCACCGACCGGCACGCCTGCCGCAGCTGCGCGTGGAGGTCCTGCCACTCGCGGATCCGGAGGTAGTGCAGGTACTCGCTCTTGCACATCCGCCGAAAGGCACTGTGCGACAGCTCCTTCTGCTGCTCCTTGAGGTAGCGCCACAGCTTGAGGAGCGAGGCGAAGTCGGAGCGCTCGTCCTTGAAGCGTGCGTGTGACTGGTCGGCCTGCGCCTGCTTGTCGACCGGTCGCTCCCGCGGGTCCTGGATCGACAGCGCGGCCACCATGACGAGGACCTCGCGGGTGCAGCCGAGCGTCCCGGCCTCGACGACCATCCGGGCGAGGCGCGGGTCGAGGGGCAGCCGCGCGAGGGTGCGGCCGACGGGCGTGAGCCGACGACCTCGGCCGCGATGACGCCCGCTCCCCTTCTCGTCGGTGGCGAACGCGCCGAGCTCCTCGAGGAGGCGGATGCCGTCGGCGACCTGCCGCTCGTCCGGGGCGTCGACGAACGGGAACCTGGCGATGTCGCCGAGCCCGAGCGCCGTCATCTGGAGGATGACCGCGGCGAGCGAGGTGCGCTGGATCTCGGGCTCGGTGAACTCGGCGCGGGCCTCGAAGTCCTCCTCGCTGAACAGCCGGATGCACACGCCGGGGGCGACGCGGCCGCACCGTCCGGTGCGCTGGAGGGCGCTGGCCCGGCTCACCGGCTCGATGGGCAGCCGTTGGACCTTGGTGCGCTGGCTGTAGCGCGAGATGCGCGCCGTCCCGGTGTCGACGACGTAGCCGATGCCCGGGACGGTCAGCGAGGTCTCGGCGACGTTGGTGGCCAGGACGATGCGCCGCCCGCCGCCGCGGTGGAAGACGCGGTGCTGCTCGGCGGCGGAGAGCCGCGCGTAGAGCGGGAGGACCTCGGTGTGGGGCAGCCCGAGGGCGGTGAGGGCGTCGGCGGCGTCGCGGATCTCCCGCTCGCCGCTGAAGAACACGAGGATGTCGGTGGCCTCGGCGGCCGGTGGGGCCTCGGTCCACAGCTCCTCGACCGCCTCGACGACGCCCGTCACCTGGTCACGCTCCACGACGACGTGCCGACCGTCGGGGTCGAGCTCGAGGAGCGGGCGGTAGCGGACCTCGACGGGGAAGGTCCGGCCCGAGACCTCGATGACCGGCACCTCGCGGACCAGGCCGCCGCGCTCGTCGGTGCCGAAGTGGCTCGCGAACCGGGCGGGGTCGATCGTCGCCGAGGTGATGACGACCTTGAGGTCGGGCCGACGCGGCAGGAGCTGCTTGAGGTAGCCGAGGATGAAGTCGATGTTGAGCGACCGCTCGTGGGCCTCGTCGATGATGATCGTGTCGTAGCGGCGCAGGTCGCGGTCGCGCTGCATCTCGTTGAGCAGGATGCCGTCGGTCATCACCTTGACCCGGGTGGCGTCGCTGCTGTGGTCGGTGAAGCGGACCTGGTAGCCCACGAGGTCGCCGAGCTCGACCTCCATCTCCTCGGCGATGCGCTCCGCGACCGAGCGCGCGGCGATCCGGCGCGGCTGGGTGTGCCCGATCTGGCCGCCCGCGCCACCCCGTCCGAGCTCGAGGCACATCTTCGGCAGCTGGGTCGTCTTGCCCGAGCCGGTCTCCCCCGCGATGACGACGACCTGGTGGTCGCGGATCGCCGCGAGGATGTCGTCACGCCGCTCGACGACGGGCAGCTGCGGGGGGTAGTGCAGCCGTGCCGGGTCGACGGCGTCGACGGCGTCGACCGGCTGGGCGGGCATGGCCGACAGGATAGGTCGGCTGCGGGATCCCGCCCGCCGGGTTTCCGGCGGCACGCCCGTCACCTGGAACCGGCGGGCACCTGGCGCTCGTGGTCGTTCACCCGCGTGCCGGCGGCACCGGCCACCTCGAGGGTCACGCCGGAGGCGTACATCCGCTGGGCCGCCGCTCCGTTCGCCGACGCGAGCCGCCAGTCGTCGAGGACGCGGCGCCGCACCTGCTCGGCCGCCGCCTCCCGCACCCGCTCGGCCGCGAGCCGAGCCGCGGCCGAGGCCCGCTGGGCCGCGCTCCCCGTCGCCGGCAGCGACCGGACGCGGACCGCCGGGCCACCGAGGAGGGCACTTGACGTCCCACGGGCGGGCACCCCGTGCAGGCTCGTGCGGAGGGCGTCACGACGAGAACGGGCCGCGTCGAGCACCCCGAGCGCCAGCCGCTGCTGCGTCGTCAGGCTCCGGGTCGTCCGCACGCCCACCGCCGTCGCCTCTGCCCCCGCGACCGAGCCGTGCCGCAGGACGCGCCCGACCCCGCCGGTCGAGGCGAGCCCGAGACTGGTGGCGAGGGACCCGACGTCACCCTCGCCGTAGACCGCGAGCAACCCGGCGTCGGCGACCACCCCGGTGGCCTCACCGGCCGCCGCCAGGGGTGCGAGCTCCGGAGCCACGACGGAGAGCGCCCCCACCTCGGCGACCCCCCTGCCCGCGGCCCGGAGCGTCGCCAGCGTGCGGTAGAGATGGGAGTCGGCGATGTCGTCGAGGGCGAGCCCCCGCAGCACGCGGGCGGCGCGCGCGTCGGCCTCACGGAACCGCTCGACGGCGGCCGCATGTCGGGCCCGGGCGCGGACCTGTTCGGCCACCTGCTCCCGCTGGAGGTGCCGCAGCACGAGGACGTCGGGGTCCTCCTCGGTGCGGCCGGCCGCGACGAGGAGCACGACCCGGTCCTCGAGGGCCACGAACGCGTGGGCGGCCGCGTCGTCGTCGTGGACCGCCACGCCGATGACGGCCTGAACCTCCTCCAGGACGTCGGCGACCGCCAGCAGAGGAGCGGAGGCACCGGAGAACCGCCCGGCGACGGCGGCGACGATCCGCGGCACGTCACCGATCCGCGCCGTGAACGCCTCCCCCGCGCACCCCTCCCACGTCGCACCGGGCCGTAGTCGCCCCACCGTGGCGCCGATGGCGTCGAGCCGCTCACCGGTGGCCCGCAGCGACCGGGCGAGCGCCCGCACCGCACCCGGGTCACCCGGCAACGGCCGCAGCGGTGGGCTCACCGCGACCCTCCCGCGAGCGAGCGCCCGACCCCGTCCTCGGTCTCGAGGTAGAGCACACCCGCCCCTCCCGCTGCCTCGCCCAGCCCGGTGAGCGCCTCGGCCAGGGAGAGCCGCACCCGCCGCCAGCCGCCGAGGAGCTCCTCGACCGCCGGCCCCGTCTCGCCCGGCCCGAGGGCCCACCGCTCGGCGGCGGGGTCGCCGAGGAGCGAGAGCTGGGCGCCGGTCTCGGCGAGCGCCACCCCGAGCTCGGCCACCTGGGCCGGGTCCACCCGGATCCGTGTCATGGAGCAACGCTACGGACGAGCGCGGACATCCCCCGACGGTTGTCCACAGGCCACGGCGCCGGGAGGCCACGAGATGGTCACCCGGAGTTTCCCCGCCCTGCCTTGCGGACGTCACCCGGTCCTCCCCGCTACTGTGACCGGCGCAGGGTCTGCGACCGGGCGGGCCCCCCGACGAGGACTGCCGCCTGATGACCGACGCCGCGCACAGCACGACGACGACCGATGACCGCTCCGACTACTGGGACACGTACTACGCAGCGCGGTCCTCCACGCGTCGCCCCCTGCCCTCCCAGTTCGCGACCTTCGTCGCCGGCGAGCTCGAGGGCCCCCACCGGGTCATCGAGCTCGGCTGCGGCAACGGCCGCGACTCGATCTTCTTCGCGGGCAACGGCCACGACGTCACGGGCGTCGACGGCTCGCAGGCCGCGGTCGACGCGTGCTCCGCGCTGGCCGCGGCGCTCGGTGAGCCCGCGACGTTCCTCCGCGCGGCCATCGACGACCCCGAGCTCGCCCAGCGGCTCAGCGGGTCCGACGGCCCGCACGCCGTCTACGCGCGCTTCTTCGTCCACGCGATCACCGACGAGGAGGAGAAGACCTTCCTCGACCTCTGCGCGGGGATCACCTCCCCCGGTGACGTCCTCGCCGTCGAGTACCGCACGGTGCGCGACCAGGTCGGCGCCAAGGAGACCGGCGCGCACTACCGGCGCTTCGTCCTCCCGGCCTCGTTCCAGTCCCGTGCGAGCGAGCGCGGCTTCGAGGTCACCTACGCCGTCGAGGGCTTCGGCTTCGCGAAGTGGCGCCACGACGACGCCTACGTCGCGCGCACCCTCTTCCGCCGCGCATGAGCCGACCCGGATGACGACGCCCGTCGCCCCCATCCCTGCTGCCGACCGCCTCGCGCCGCTGCGGCCCGTCGTCGACACGGTGCTGCGCGACTTCACCGACCTCGGCTACCTCGCCGCCAAGGGCGTGCTCGAGGTGCCGGTGACCGTCGGTCCGGTCCACCGCATGCGGCTCGAGCTGCCCCGACAGTTCCTCCACCTGCAGTCCATCGGCTTCGACACCGAGGAAGGCTCGGACGCCACCGTCGGTGCCGAGGTCACCGCGTCGTCCTGGTACGGCACGTACGGCGAGCGCTTCTCACCCGAGGCGCTCTTCGACTGGGACCACCCCTCCGGAACGGTCGTCCACACCGAGAAGGACGACCCGAGCTGGGTGGAGATCACGTTCCCGACCCCGGTGCGGCTCAGCGCCATCCGGCTGCGCAACATCATCGGCGAGACCTCGACCCGGGCGGCGAAGCTGCGGGTCATCGCCCGGACGCGGTTCCGCTCGCACGTGCTCTTCGACGGCGGGCGCCGCCACAAGGACCTCCGGGCCGCCGCCGCGGGGATCGACACGGGTGGCGACCGCGACCTCGAGGTCCTGCGCGACGTGCTCGTCGACACGGCCAGCGGCGCCTACGCGAAGGGGAAGGCGACGCTCGCGTCCTCCGACCTCGACGCCGACCTCGTCAAGGCCTTCCGGGGGCTGGTCAACGAGAAGCTCCTTCCCTCGCGCGAGCTGATGTGGACCATCCACGGGCCGTGCCGGTCGTTCCGCTTCTGGTCCGAGGACGAGCAGCTCACCTACGTGAGCTTCGCGTCGGAGGTCGTCGACGTCCTGCGCGACCTCACGCCGCACGTGTCGCTGGGCTTCGGGTCGGTCCTGTCCGTCGTGCGCGACCGCGCGCTCATCCCCCACGACGACGACCTCGACCTCATCATCGGGTTCGAGCCCGAGGAGGCCGCCACGCTCGCCGACGGCCTCGCCCTCGTCGCGTCCTTCCTCACCGAGCGCGGCTACGCGGTGCGCGGGAACTGGTCCGCCCACCGGCAGGTCGCCCGCACCCCCAAGGGCAAGCACCTCGACATCTTCGTCGGGCTGTTCGAGGGCGACGCCATCTCCTGGTACCCCGGCACCCGCGGCGCCCTCGACCGCGACACGATGTACCCGACCGCGGTCGCCGACCTCCTCGGGGTGCCGTGCCGCATCCCGGCGCGGCCGGAGACCTACCTCGAGCGGCTCTACGGCCCGGGCTGGGTGTCCCCCGACCCGAACTTCGCGCACCGGTGGGACCGTGCGGCCTACGCCGACCTCGCCGGTGGCCCCGCCGCCTCGCCGGCTCCGGCTGAGCCCTCGGCCGACTGACGCCCGCCGTCGTCGCCCGACCCGACTGACGCGGCCACCTTCGCCGTCCCCGCCGCCACCGCACGACGGCGACGGCGGCCGGCCCCCCGACCGGGGTGCCGGCCGCCGTCATCGGTCCGGAGGACGAGCCGTCAGGCGGACGACCCCGCGAGGTCGACCGGCTGCTCGGCGCCGAGGTCCCCGTCGCTCGTCCCGTCACCGGCCGCCGCGGCGAACCCCGCGTCGAGGTCGGCGATGATGTCGGGCAGCGACTCGATGCCGACCGCGAGCCGGACCAGGCCCGGGGTCACGCCTGCGGCCAGGCGGTCGTCGTCGCCGCCCTGGCTGTGGGTCGTCGAGGCCGGGTGGATCGCGAGGGAGCGCACGTCACCGATGTTGGCGACGTGGCTGTGCAGCGAGAGCCCCTCGACGAAGCGCTGGCCCGCCTCCAGGCCCCCCGAGATCTCGAACGCGAGGACCGCGCCGGCCCCCTTGGGCGTGTACTTGTCGGCGAGCGCCTTGCCGGGCTGGCCGTCGAGCGAGGCCCAGCGCACGGCCTCGACCTGCGGGTGGTCCTGCAGGTAGGTGGCGACGTGGTGGGTGTTCTCGACGTGGCGCTCGACCCGCAGGCTCAGCGTCTCGAGCCCCTGCGCGATGAGGAAGGCGTTGAACGGCGAGATCGCCGACCCGAGGTCGCGCAGCAGCTGGACGCGCGCCTTGAGGATGTACGCGAGGTTGGCGCCGAGGATCCCGCCGACGCCGAGGTCACGCGCGAACACCAGCCCGTGGTAGCTCTCCTCGGGGGTGTTGTAGTTGGGGTAGCGCTCGGGGTCCTTGCCGTAGTCGAAGGTCCCCGCGTCGACGATGACGCCGGCGATCGAGGTGCCGTGGCCGCCGAGGTACTTCGTCGCCGAGTGGATGACGACGTCGGCGCCCCACTCGATCGGGCGCAGGAGGAACGGCGTGGCGATGGTGTTGTCGACGACGAGCGGCACGCCGACCTCGTGCGCGACGCCGGCGACGCCCTCGATGTCGAGCAGCTCGGCCTTGGGGTTGGCGATCGTCTCACCGAAGAACGCCTTGGTGTTCGGTCGGACCGCGGCGCGCCAGGCCTCGAGGTCGGTGTGGTCCTCCACGAAGGTCACCTCGATGCCGAGCTTCTTGAAGGTGTACTTGAGCAGGTTGACCGTGCCGCCGTAGAGCGCTGCGCTGGAGACGATGTGGTCACCGGACTCGGCGATGTTGAGCAGCCCGATCGTCGTCGCGGCCTGGCCGGACGACACGAGGAGGGCTGCGACGCCACCCTCGAGGGCGGCGATCCGCTGCTCGACGGCGTCCTGCGTCGGGTTCATGATGCGGGTGTAGATGTTGCCGAACTCCTTGAGCGCGAACAGGTTCGCCGCGTGCGCCGTGTCGTTGAAGACGTACGACGTCGTCTGGTAGATCGGCAGGGCGCGGGCGCCCGTGGCGCTGTCGGGGACCTGCCCCGCGTGCACCTGCTTGGTCTCGAAGCCCCACTGCGAGGGGTCACTCATGGTCGATCACTCCCAGCTCTCGGTGGGCCGGGCATCCGCCCGACGCACGTCACCAATGTCGGTGCGGGGCTCCATGGAGGAGGTCCCGCGCTTGCGTGCGGCGGGTGCCGCACGCCAGGTCCTCACCCGGGGCACCCCACCGCGGGTGGAGGGTTGCCGGCCAGCGAGCCGGGGCTTGTCGCTGGCACTCATGACCTGGCTCGATCGTACGGCTGCCCCGCGCGCCGGTCACGAGCGCCTCTGAGTCGTCTCACGGTGCGAGCGACCCGGCCGGCCGGCTGCGTCCGACCCGGCCGCCCTCGGGTCGGGTGCCCGGGTGGTCGTGCCCGCGACCACCCGAGCACCCGATCCGAGGGCCGTGGGGTGTTGGATGGGGACATGACCTTCCATGCTGACGAGTACAAGGCGGCCCCGGGCCGCTACCGCGCCGGGATGCCGTACCGACGGGTGGGGCGCTCCGGCCTCGACCTGCCGGCAGTGTCCCTCGGCATGTGGCACAACTTCGGCGACGACGTCCCCCTCGAGCGCCAGCAGGCCACCCTGCGCCGGGCCTTCGACCGCGGCGTCACCCACTTCGACCTCGCGAACAACTACGGCCCGCCGTACGGCTCCGCCGAGCGCAACTTCGGCACCCTCTTCGCCCGCGACTTCCGGCCGTACCGCGACGAGCTCGTCATCTCCTCGAAGGCCGGCTACGACATGTGGCCCGGCCCCTACGGCCAGGGCGGCGGCTCGCGGAAGTACATCACCGCCTCGGCCGACCAGTCGCTGAAGCGGATGGGCCTGGACTACGTCGACGTCTTCTACTCGCACCGCTTCGACGAGACGACGCCGCTCGAGGAGACGATGGGCGCGCTGGACTCCCTCGTCCGGGCGGGCAAGGCCCTCTACGTCGGCATCTCGTCGTACTCGGGCTCGCGGACCAAGGAGGCCGTCGGCATCCTGCGCGAGCTCGGAACCCCGCTGCTCATCCACCAGCCGTCGTACTCGATGCTCAACCGCTGGATCGAGGAGGACCTCCTCGACGTCGTCGGCGAGGAGGGCGTCGGCCTCATCGCGTTCTCGCCGCTGGCGCAGGGGATGCTGACGAACAAGTACCTCAAGGGCATCCCCGAGGGTTCCCGTGCGGCACAGGGGAAGTCGCTGGACCCGAAGCTGCTCACCGACGAGTCGATCAAGCACGTGCGCGCTCTCGACCGGATGGCCAAGGCGCGTGGCCAGTCGCTCGCGCAGATGGCCCTCGCCTGGGCGCTGCGCGACCCGCGGGTGACCTCCGTCCTCATCGGTGCGAGCTCGGTGTCGCAGCTCGACGACTCCCTCGACGCCGTGAAGAACCTGAAGTTCTCGGCCGAGGAGCTGACCAGGATCGACAAGCACGCGGTCGACGCCGGCATCAACCTGTGGAAGACCTCGAGCAGCCATTGAGTTGGACCTCCACATGACCGACACCGAGTACCGTCCGAGCCCCACCACCTGGGTCCGCAAGCAGGTCGAGAAGATCGAGGAGGCGGGCGACACCAGCGTCGTGCACGTCCAGAACCGTCCTGTCGTCATGCTGACGATGCGCGGCGCGAAGACCGGCGCCGTCCGCAAGGTGCCCCTGATGCGCGTCGAGCACGAGGGCGTCTACGCGGCCGTCGCGAGCAAGGGCGGCGCGCCCGAGCACCCGCTCTGGTACGGCAACCTGCGCGCCGACCCGTCGATCACCCTGCAGGACGGGACCCGCTCGTGGAGGGCCGTCGCCCGCGAGATCAGCGGCGAGGAGCGCGAACAGTGGTGGGAGCGCTGCGTCGCGGCCTACCCGCCCTACGCCGACTACCAGACCAGGACCGACCGCCTCATCCCGGTGCTCGTCCTCGAGCCCGTCGAGGACTGAGGGTCAGGCGCCGCGGTCGACCCGCCGGAACCACAGCAGCCCGAGGACGGGGAGCACGAGCGGCACGAAGCCGTAGCCCTGCCCGAAGTGCGACCACACGGTGCGGTCGGGGAAGGCGTCGGGGACGAGGTAGCTCGCGGCCCCCACCGTCAGCACCCCGACGAGCTCGACCGTGCACGCGATGATGCCGACGCGCACCCACCGGCCGCCGCGCGCGAGGCACCACGTGGCGAGCAGGTAGACCACTGCCGCGACGGCCGAGAGCAGGTAGGCCAGCGGCGCGCGGTCGAAGGAGCTGAGCAGCTGGAGGACGGAGCGGCCGGTCGCGGCGAGCGCGAGCACCCCGTAGGCGACGACGAGCACGACGCCGGGGCCGCCGAGGGCCCTGCGGGACGGGTCAGGCACGGGTGACCTCAGGCATTGCTGGTCCAGATCTGGAGGCAGCGGGCCGTCATCACGGCGACCGCGAAGGCGCCGACCGCGAGCGAGCCCATGGCCCACCGGGTCTTCTCCTTGATCGCGAGGAGGCCGGTGCCGAGCGGGATGAAGGGCAGCGAGATGAGGTAGGCGGCGAAGGTCGCCTGCTCGGTGGGGTCCTCGATGTCGCCGACGCCCAGCAGGCCGATGACGAGCTGGACGAGCAGGCCGACCTCGACGAGGGCCAGGAGGGCGAGCAGCCGGTCGTCGAGGAGCCGGTCGCGCCACGCGTACACGACCGCGACGACGAGCAGCAGTGTCGCCAGGCCCACCACGGTCCACGTCACGGGCTCGATCACGGCGCCAACCCTAGCCCGGGCGGCGCGGGCCCCCGGCTCCGGCTCCGGCTCGGTGCGAGACTGCCGACATGACCAGTGCGCAGCTCGGCGACATCACCATCGAGTACGAGGTGGACGGACCGGACGAGGGCGAGCCGATGCTCCTCGTCATGGGTCTCGGGACCCAGCTCGTCGCCTGGCCGGAGGACCTCGTCAGCGGTCTCGTCGACCGTGGGTACCGCGTCATCCGGATGGACAACCGCGACATCGGGCTGTCCTCGAAGACCGAGGGACCCACGCCCGGGCGCACCGCCCTGGTGCGCGGGTTCGCGCACCGCAGGTACGCCCAGTCCGACTACCTCATCGCCGACATGGCCCTCGACGCGGTCGCCCTCCTCGACCACCTCGAGGTCCCCGCGGCCCACGTCGTCGGGGTGTCGATGGGAGGGATGATCGCCCAGCAGCTGACGATCGACCACCCCGAGCGCGTCCTGAGCCTGTGCTCGATCATGTCGACGACCGGCAGCCGGCGGCACGGGACGGTGTCGCCGCGGCTGCTGCCGGTCATGGCGCGCTCGATGACGACGCCACGACCCACCGACCCCGAGGAGGCCGCGCGCCTGGGCGTCGCGGGGTTCCGGCTCATCGCGGGCCCGCACTTCGACGCCGAGGAGATCGGGGCATCGGTGCGTCTCGCGGTGTCGCGCAACGTCAACCCGCTCGGGACGATCCGCCAGCTGCTCGCCATCCAGGCCAGTCCCGACCGCACGGCCGGGCTGCGGCAGGTCACCGTGCCGACCCTCGTCATCCACGGGCTGGCCGACCGCCTCGTCCAGCCCAGCGGCGGCATCGCCACCGCCCGGGCCGTCCCCGGCGCCAAGCTCGTGATGTTCCCCGACATGGCCCACGACCTCCCGCGGCCGCGACGGGCCGAGATCGTCGAGGAGATCAGCCGCAACGCCGCCCGGGCTCACCTCGGCTCGTCGGTGCCGCGGGGCTGAGCACCTTCCGCGTCGGCGCCTGTCGTCGAGTTCTGGTCGGCGGCAGTCGTCGACCTCGGGTCAGGCGGCAGTCGTCGAGCTCGGGTCAGGCGGCAGTCGTCGAGCTCGGCGCGAGCAGCAGGTAGGCCTGCGCCGTGAGGATGATGACGATCGCCGCCATCTTCCCCGCCGGGAGGGTCGCGCCGAAGTGGATCCGGTCGATGAGGACGATGCCCACCTGGAGCAGGACGATCCAGCCCATCGTCACCACGGCGAGCTCGGCGTACTGCAGCGACGACGCATAGACCCAGAACAGGACGAGGAACGCGAAGGCGCCGACGAGCAGGGCGAGGGTGTTCTTCTGCTCGGCCCACTCCTTGGCGGCATAGGCCCCGATGAGGTCGAGGCCGGCGAGCGCGGCCATCGCCAGGGTCGCGACGACGGGGAGCGGCCAGGTCTCGGGCAGCCTGATGAGCGGGAGCTGGTCGAGCAGGGCCATGTCGGTGCCTCCGGACGGGCCACGGTGGCCTCGTCGGGAGAGGAGCGAGCTGCTCCCGCCCTGATACCCGAGGTCGCGGCCACACGGCCCGGGGGTGTCCGCCCGGGGGTGTCCGCCCGGGTGTATCCGGTCGCGGGGGGTCTCCCCCTGTCCCCACCGGCGCGAGGTGCACCCGAGGGGGCGGGCGGCGGTCCGGTCAGCCGTGCCAGACGTCGCCGATGCGCTCGGCGATCCGCTGTCCGTGGGCGCGGGCCGTGTCGAAGGTCGCGCCGCCCCGCCGCATGTCGAGCGGGTTGGCGCCCATCGCGAGGAGGTCCTTGGCGTCGGGGACGACGAGGGCGGTCTTCGCCCGCGGCGTCAGGCCGTGCAGCTGGACGAGCGGCAGGTCGCGCAGCCGGGAGGCGACCGGGTAGGGCGTGAGCGCGACGACGCGGCGGTGGCCCGCCGCGAGGTCGATGTTCGCGATGTTCCGCAGCCCGCCGTCGACGTAGCGGCGACCGCCGACCTCGACCGCGGGGAAGACACCGGGCACGGCGCAGCTCGCGGCGACCGCGCGCTCGAGCGGGACGCCGCTGTGCTTGTCGAAGACCACCGAGGTGCCGGTGCGCGCGTCGACGGCCGTGATGAGCAGGCGCCCCTTCGGCCAGTCCTTGCCGATGAGGCCGAAGCCGATCGTCTCGAGCCACTCCTCCTCGGTCGCCGTCCGGGCGTCGAGCGCCGCGCTCCCGACGAGCGCGCGGCCGCGCTTGGCGTCGCGGGAGAGCTGGGCGCGCACGTAGCGGGTGGCGTCGGCGGGGCCGAGGCGACCGTAGCTCGCCAGCGGTGCGCCCTCGCGGATCCGGGCGAAGGCGTTGTCCTCGTCGGTGCCGACCCGGACGTGCGCCGCGACCATCGAGCCCGCTGACGTGCCGATCATCGTGTCGGCCTCCCGAACGTCGACCCCGCCGTCGCGCAACCCGATGATGACGCCGGCCTCCCAGGCGATGCCCGTCGCTCCGCCGCCGGCGAGGACGAAGGCGCGCTCGGTGCCCCGCAGCGGTTGCTGCCAGGGGGTGAAGCCGTCGTCGTCGGCCTGGGCGTGCTCGACGGGCAGGCTCGAGTCGGCCCCCGTAGGGACGTCCTCGAGCTCGGTGCCGGCCGCTGCGCGGCCTTGGAGACGCTTGTTACTCACCAGTTCAGTATTGCGCGTCGGCGGGGGTGGCCCCAGCCATTCCGGCGGTGAGGGTGGTCACGCGAGGCTCCTGCCCCACCCCTCTTGGCGGTGCTCGGCTGTGCCTGGCCCTCTTGGCGGTGCTCGGCTGTGCCTGGCCCTCTTGGCGGTGCTTGGCCCTCTTGGCGGTGCTCGGCTGTGCCTGGCCCTCTTGGCGGTGCTCGGCTGTGCCTGGCCCTCTCGGCGGTGCTCGGCTGTGCCTGGCCGTGCTTGGCCGATGAGCGCTGACGCGCCCTCCCGTCCAGCGTTGCTGCTGCTGCTGCGGCCTCCTCCCCGTGAGTCAGCCGAAGGTGCCCGACCTCGCCAGCCGGCTCCTCGACGAGACGGACCATCTCGACCGGCAGGCTGACGAGCTCGTCACCGACCCGCACCTGGCAGCGCACGGTTCCCACGAGCTCGACCTCACCCACGAGCCCTTGCCACGCGCCCGTCGCAGTGACCTCGACCAGGTCGCCGACCTCGATGACCTGCCTCGCGACCGTCGTGCGCTCGACGAGTCGCAGGGCCGCGAGCTGAGCCGCGTACTGCGGGGGCAACGTGGCCGGACGTCCGCGGTAGCTCCACGTGAAGAGGTGGGCGGGGTCGAACCGGCGGGCGCACTCTCCGCAGGACATGAGCCGGGTCGGCGCGCGGTGCCTGCTCTTCTCGTGGCCGGCGGGGCAGCGACCGACCCAGTCGCCCGGGACGCGAGGGGAGTCGTCGGACACGCAGCGCTCCCCCGAGCAGCCGATCTGCTTGGCCTTGGCGCGCCAGACGGCGTCGTGGCCGTGCTCGGGCCCGACGAGGGCATGAGCGATCTCGTGGAGGATCGTGTCAAGGACCTCGGATTCGTCGTGCAGCGCCGTGATGGGCGCACTGAGGCCGATCTGGCGGCGGGAGAAGCGGCAGACGCCCGCTCGGGTCTTGGCCCGGTCGGCGACGATCGTCCAGTCGTCGAGGCCGTGCTCGCGCAGCAGGCGGCGTCCGGTGGCCAGTGCCCGGTTCATCTCCACGGTGGTCTCCCCCTCGACGCCGTTCGTTCCTCACTCGCTGCCAGAGCCTGGTCCGGCCTGGTTTCCTGCCCCGAATCTAGGCGCGACCACTGACATCGCCCGGCTTCCGCTCGTCGGTCGCGTTCCGTGTCGCACCCGCACAAGACCGCCCCGGGCTGCGTCAGGACGTGTAGAGCCGGGCCTTCGCCTCACGCACCGTCAGCGTGACCGGCGTGCCCTGGAGATCGACCTCGCCGGGGATGTCGATCCAGCCGCTCCCACCCACCCGGAACTGGCCCGTGTAGACGATGTCGGCCCGCACCTGGTGATCCCCGCGGACGCGTGTACGTGACCTGCACGTCGCCCGTCGGGTGAGGTCCTCCCAAGGAGGTCGTCGGACCCACCGTCGTCTCCCCCAGGTGGTACGTCACCGACTTGAGGACAGGCCGCACCTCGACCCGATATCCCAGCAGACGCGCCGGGTCCGGGGTGTCGACCTCGTCCGGACCGAAGCCGTCCTCGGGGAACCTGACCTCGAAGTAGGTCGGCAGGTTGACGAGCGTGACGTCCCCCTCCGGCTGGATGTTCACCGTCGGCACCGCGAACTCGGTGTCACTGGAAGGCCTGTCTGCACCAGGGCCATGGCTGAGCGCTGCCGCGCCGGGCAGCCAGTTCCGGCAGGCAGGTGATCGCCGAGCTGCTGCCCACTGCCGAGGCTGCGGCGCTCCGGTGCCGGTTCACCTCGCCGGCCAAAGCGCGCATGGCCGGACCCAGCCCCGATCTCGGGGTTCGTGGTCGAGCAGAGGATGAACGACGCGCCCGCACAGATCGTCACGCAGTTCGCGGTCGCCCGGGTGGCCCCCGCAGACCGAGACCAGTGCGAACTCGAACCACGGACCGTTCGCCTCGGTGCGAGACGTTCTCGCGGACCAGCCTGCTCGATGTCGCGTCAAGTAGAGACCTCGACAGCGTCCTGGCATTGCCTGTCGCGCTGTCCCAGATCCTCCGGCAGGCTCCTCCGCAGCCTCGCGCTCACTGGACCCAGAACGGCGACGCCAGAAGCAACGCGAGCTACTCCGACATGCCAGTCGACCTACCACTCAGGTCCCCCTGCCCAGAACGAGAGCGATAGCTCGCTCCAGCGTTGCGCCTCGCCTGTGACTTCACGGTCTCGCCGCCCTGCGTCCACGACCTTCACCGCGTGCTGTCTCAGGTCCATCGTCGAAGACCCATTCGTCACCGTCGCCAGCGAATCGGCTCGACACTCGTCACGGTGATCTGGCGACGTGGCGTAGCGCTGTTGGCCCTCAGCTCGAGTTGCTCCGCAGCGTCCTGCGAGCGTCGCGCAGGTCCTGCACTGCTGATCGTCGAGTGACCTGCTCAGCAGCCCGGGGTCAGGCACGTCCACGCCGACGCCGACTGCTCGATATAGAAGTCGGACGAAGGCCTTGGCGCCGGCCTCCGACTTCTCCCTTGCCGCGGCGGGGATGCTGCTGCTGGGTGAGGGCGAGGGCGTCACGGTGGGCGACGGGGTCGGTGCAGGCGCTGGACGTCGTCTGGCTCGGCGTGGGGGTGACAGGAGGGTCGTCCTCCGACTGACAGCCCCCGAGCACCACGAGTGCCGCCGCCCCCAGCGCGGCCAGGCCTGTCGTCGTTCGTCGCGTCATCGCGTCCCTTCCCAGGCCGCCCCTCGTCGGCCTCGCAGGACAAACGCTAGCCAAACCGCGGCAGGTCGCCACTCGAGTTGTCCACAGGCACCCGACAATCCCGCTCACGACGCGGCAATCAGGCGACGGTTGCGAGCCACCGTGAGTCGTCGACGATCTCGTCGGCCTGCTCGACGACCCACCCGAACAACGCCAGCAGGTGCGTCAGGAGCTCGACGCCCCGCTCGCTCACGCTGTCGTCGACGCGCGGCGGGAATGACCGGCTGCGCGCGTCACGGCGGACGATGCCGTCGCCCTCGAGGGTCCGCCAAGTCCTGGCGAGCATCTTCTCGCCGACGCCCTCGACCCGACGACGCAGCTCGCTCCACCGTTGGGACAACTCGACGAGCGCCACGACAACGAGGAATCCCCACGTGCTCGTCACATGGTCGATGGACACGTGGCTCGGGCATGCAGCGGCGAACACCTCACCCGCGGCCGGCCAGGCACTCCATCGACGGCCGCCGCAAAGGCCACGGACCCGCTGACCTCAAACCCACGAACCAAGGCTCCGACGGGGCCACCGGCGGCACCACCGAGCGTGGACACCCCCACGACATCGATGTCACCATCGCCAGCGGTTGCCGATGCGTAAACGCTTTCCCTACGCTTCCTCCAACCGTTCGCACCGTCGCGACGGCCGCCGGCTCCCGGCGTGGCCCGCGACGGCCCGTCATCCCGTTGGAGGCCCCGTGCTCACCCGCGCTCGCTCGATCCGCGCGACCCTCGTCGGCGCGCTGGCCGTCGTCCTGGCCGTCGCCGTCCCCGCGGCCACCCCGGCACAGGCCGCCACCGCGACGAACAACCCCGCCTTCACGGCCAACGTCATGGCTCCGCTGTGGGTGGACGCCTCGCAGATGAGCACGTTCGAGGCGCAGATCCAGACGGCGAAGGAGTACGGCGTCGACGCCGTCAGCGTCGACATCTGGTGGGGCAAGGTCGAGACCTCCGATCAGGTCTTCAACTGGAGCTACTACGACACCCTCTTCACGAAGATCAAGGCTCGCGGCCTGAAGATCGTCCCGATCCTGTCGTTCCACCAGTGCGGCGGGAACGTCGGGGACACGTGCAACTTCCCGCTGCCGTCGTGGGTCTGGACCAAGTACCAGGGCCAGACGCTCAACGGGGTGACCCTCGACGCCAACGGCCTGAAGCACAAGAGCGAACAGGGCAACTTCAGCTCCGAAACCATCCAGGGGTGGGCCGACGGCCTCGTGACGGGCGAGTACAGCGCGTTCGCCACTGCCTTCAAGAACCGGTACGGCACGGGCTACGCCAACGACCTGCAGGAGATCAACGTCTCGCTCGGCCCGGCCGGCGAGCTGCGCTACCCCTCGTACAACAGCCACGACAGCGGCGCCGGCTACCCGAGCCGCGGTGCGCTGCAGGCCTACTCGCCCCTCGCCGTCGCGTCGTTCCGGGCGGCGGTCGTCGCCAAGTACGGCACCCTCGCGGCCATCAACGGGGCGTGGGGCTCGAGCCTGACGAGCACCTCGCAGATCGGCCCGCCCTCGAACGCCGGGAGCTTCTTCACCTCCGGCGACTACAAGAACATCACCTACGGCAAGGACTTCATCGACTGGTACAACCAGTCCCTCATCACCCACGGAAAGACGATGCTCGATGCCGTGTCGTCGGCCCTCGGGACCTCGTTCGGCAACGCGCCGCTCGGGTACAAGATCCCGGGCGTCCACTGGGCGATGACCAACCCGTCGTACCCGCGGGCCGCCGAGGTCGCCGCGGGCCTGGTGCAGACGAGCGTCGACATGAACGCCGGCGCCACCGGCCACGGGTACACCAAGGTGGTCAACCTCGCGAAGCAGGTCTCGACCTCGCGCCAGGTGGTCCTGCACTTCACCTGCCTGGAGATGTCGAACCAGTACACCTCGCCCGCGTACTCCGGCGCCCAGGACCTCGTCTTCTGGGTGGCTCAGCACGCCGCGGCGAAGGGCGTCGCCATCAAGGGTGAGAACGCGCTGTCGGGTGGTGTCGCGACGTCGGCCGGCTGGGACAACATCGTCAACGCCTTCGACTACGCGCCCTACGTCGGGCTCACGGTCCTGCGCGTCGGCGACGTCGCGTCCGGGCTCGGGATGTCGCGGTACGCCTCCTTCATCGCGCGGTACCGGCAGCAGGTGACGGTCCACTACGCCGAGCCGGGATCAGCATCCGGCTACTCCCTGCATCCGTGGAACGGGCTTTCGGGCGACCGCGCCATGACCTACGAGGGCTACCTCAACGGCCGCCACTGGTGGAAGGTCACGATCTCCGGGATCCCAACCTTCAACTTCAACTTCGTCAGCAGCGGCGGGGCGTGGGACTCCCCCACCCGCTGGTACTCCGCGAACTCCAGCCAGGTCTACGTGCTGCCCGGGTCGACCAACGTCGCCATCACCCGGCCGTAGCCTCACGGACCTCACCCGGACATGCCCAGTACCCCGCCCACCCGGGCGGGGTGCGGGGCGGGGTCACGCCGGTTCTCGTGCGGCGCGGATCGCGAGCAGCTCGTCGTACGAGCCGTGGGTCAGGTCCCACTCGACCCGGGTCCCATCTCGGTCGTGCACCACCCGACCCGCCAGCCGCCGCGAATGGACCACCGTGTGGTGCCGCCCGCACAACAAGGCAGCGTTCCCAAGATCCGTCAGCCCCCCGTCGACCCAGTGCCGCAGGTGGTGCGCGTCGCACCACTGACCGGGCACGTCGCACCCCGGGTAGGAGCAGTGCCGGTCGCGCAGCCAGAGCCGCCGCACCTGCCCGGCGGAGAACAGCCGCTTCATCCGGCCCAGGTCGACCACCTCGCCGCCCTCTCCCAGCACCGCCGGCAGGATCGCGCCGTCGCAGGCCAGCCGCCGCACCGTCTCCGGCGCCAGCAGCACCCCGGACTCCGCACCACCGAACGTCTCACCCGCCCCGCTCAGCCCGTTCCGTAGCGTGTCGAGGTCGACCGTGACCACCAGCGTCGCCTTCTGGCTCGTCGGCGCATCAGCCCCGGCCCCGACCGCCCGCCGCACCAACGTCACCAACGCCTCCCCGCGCCGCCGGTCACACGAGCGCAGGTCCCGCTCGCCCTCGATCGGCTGCGGCGCCGACAACGGCCCCAGCGCCGCCTCCAGCACCGCCCGCCCCTCCACATCCAACGTCAACCGGTACTCCGCCAACCCCAGGTCGTCGACCCGCGGCTGCGACAACGACACGAACCGCTTCCCCCGGTCCTGCTCCGCCTGCAGCTGCCCGTCCAACCCGTACGTCGCCAACAGCCGAGGCCGCACCAACCGACACCCACGCGGACCGTGCTCGACCGCCATCGCGACGAGCCCGTCGACCACGGCCGGCTCGGCACCCGTCGGCCAACAACGGCCGCAACCGGTCGGCCTCCGCGACCACCACCGCAGCCGAACGCACCGGCAACACCCCCGACATCACGGCCTCCTTGACCACCGCGTTGCCCGACACCGCGAACGCCTCGGCCAGCGCCACCACCTGCCCCGCCCCACCAGCCACCGTCGACGGCGCATGCCGGCGCACCCACGCCACCGGCGTCAACGCCAACGCCCCCGACCCCGTCTCCCCCCGCGCCATCGCCTCCGACGCCACCACCACCCGGGCCGCCTCACCCGCCACCACGAGCTGGTCGACCTCCGACATCACCGCCTCGAGCTCGGTCGCTCCTCCGCACCACAGCTCGCCCGCCAGGCCGGCCAGAGCGTCTCGCGCGGCCGCGATCACGTCGCGTCGTGCGTCGAGTCCCGATCCCCCTGCCATGCACTAATCGTACAGGTGTCCACCGACAGACGCGGGTGGTCATCCACAGGCCAGGGCCCTGCCCGACCAGCGGAAGAACCGCCGCCAACCCGGGTCAGGGGACGCGCTTCCAGGTCCCCATCCCCTGAGTGGCGAAGAACCTGTCCGTCTTCTGGATCCGGACGGTGGTCCTCCCGGTGGCGCTGTCGTTCGCGATGATGTCGCCGTACTCCCCCGAGGCGCTCTTGAGTCGCTTCCAGAGGCCGCCGCCGGAGGACGTGTAGGTCCCGGGCGCGATGTCGACGCCGACCATGTAGGTACCGTCGCCGGAGAACGTCGTCGCCTGCGGACCCGGGGCCTTCGGGTCGACGAGGACCCAGTCGCCCATGCCCCGCGTGGAGAAGTAGCCGTCGGACTTCGCGACCTGCACGTACTCCACGCCGCCGGCGGTGCCGCTGGCGACGACCGACTCGAGGTCGCCGGACGTGTCCTTCAGCCGCTCCCAGGTGCCGGAGCCCTTCGAGCGATAGAGGCCGGGCTTGATGTCCCGGCCGACGTCGTAGACACCGTCGCCGTCGAGCGCGGCGGGCTCCGGCACGGGCGTCGGTGTCGGAGCAGCCGAGGTCGCGGAGGGCGTGGCGGTCGGCGCGGAGGTCGCCGCTGCACCCGACGCGCTCGGCGAGGCCGAGGGCGGCGCGGTCGTCGACCCCCTCGACGCAGTCGGGGTCCCGGCAGCCGCCGGCGCCAGGGGCGGTGCAGGACGAGCGACCATCCCCCACCAGGCGATGGCCAGCACCACGACCGTCGCCGGGACCAGGACGCGCTTCCTCCGAAACCACGGGCGTGCGGCGGCCCGCCGGGGGCCGTGCCTGGCGCGATGACGTCCGGCAGCCTCCGGGGAGGAGCCTGCTGGCGACTGGGTCAAGGAGGACTCCTCGTCAGGGTCGGCGCCGCGGACATCGGCGCTCGACGGATCAACGGATCTGCTCCGACGAAACGTAACGCCCGGCCTCCGTCAGGGCCATCCCCCACCCGCCGGACGCTCGCCGGCCGACCGCGTGCCGATCGGCCGCCCGACCGTGCGCCGATCGACCGCCCGACCCCTCCTCCACGCGCCCGGCGGCGCCTTTCCCGCGCGAGGGCCCGATCGGGCCGAGTGGTAGTTTGGGGGTCTCACCCCGCGCTTCTGGCCGCCCCGGGAAACCGAGCCGTCTCGACGTCACAACCCCTGAAGGGAACGCGACATGGCTCTCATCTCGTGCTCAGCCTGCCACTCCGACAACGACATCCATCTCGACAGCGTCACGGTCGCGGGGGTGAAGATCTTCCGGTGCGGCGACTGCGGCAACACGTGGAGCCCGACGTCTCTCACGACGCTCCCCGCCTTCACCCGGACCCCGCTCGAGATGGCCCGCGGCCGCTTCGCCACCGCCGAGATGGTCGCCCCCGCCGTCGTGACGACCGTCAACCGCCTGAAGACCAAGTACCTCAAGGCCCACCCGGTCGCCGAGAACGTCCAGGTCGCCGCCTGGGCCCGCTACCGCGAGCTGCTGACGCCCCAGGGCCTCGTCGCCGCCGCCCCGCAGGACCTGCGCGAGCTGGCCACGACCGGCACGGGCACCCGCGCGGGCAGCATGTCGGTCTTCAGCCGGACCTGGAAGCAGCTCGGCGACGAGGACGCCGCCGACCGCACGCGCATCTCCCTCACCTACCTCCTCCACGGCCCGGCCGAGCAGCCGCTCGAGGACCGGCTCACCGGGCTCATCGAGGGCGTCGACGTCGGTGGGATGCCGGGGCTCAAGGAGTCCTTCCTCACCAAGGTGCTCCACATCGCCGAGCCGCACCGCGTCCTCCCGATCCTCACCTACGGCGACGAGGGCACGGGCAAGCACGACATCGCGCGTGCGGTCTACGGGCTCCACCTGCCCAAGCCCGACCCGACCGCGATGCAGATCGGTCGCCTCGCGATCTGGTCGAACGACCTGCTCCTCGAGCTCGCGGGCGAGGGGTTCGACGGCGCGCACCACGCGTCGGAGTTCCTCGACTGGGCCAAGGACCGCGTCGGCGAGACCTCCCTCGCCGCCGCCCGCTGACCCGCTGACCCCACGAGTCGTCCTCAGCGCACCCACTGCAGGCTCGCGTCGCGCGCGGCCTCGACCTGCGACCCGGTCTGGCGGCGCGACATCCGGCGCAGCACCATCGGGGTGACCAGGGTCCCGACCACGGCCCAGATCCCCAGCACGAGAACGGTTTCCGTCGTCCGCCACGACCCGCCGATCTCGAGCGCCGCGGCCTCATCGGGTAGGAACGCCGAGCGCATCCCGAGGGCGATCCAGTACATCGGGTAGACCTGCGCGATGACCTGGACCCAGCCCCAGAGCATCTGGATCGGGTAGAAGATCCCCGAGATCCCGGCCAGCACCATCACCGGCAGCATCCCCCACGTCCCGACCTTCTGCGTGCTCGGCACGAGGCTGCCGATGACCATGCCGATCGGCATCGTGGCGAGCAGCCCGAGGACCAGCACCCACACCACCGTGAGCCAGCCGGACGCCTCCGCCATCAGGTTGTCGAAGAGCAGGAAGCTCGGCACGAGGATGACGACCATCTGCGGCAGCAGCGACAGCGACTGGAACAGCAGCTGCCCGGTGAAGTAGCCACGCAGCCCGTGCGGCACCGCCTTGTGGCGCAGGAGGGTGCCGTCCTCCTTCTCCATCGCGAGCGCGTAGGCCGGTCCGATGACGACCCCGAACGCGATGAGGGCGCCGAGGATGCTCGGCAGGGCCACCGACGGCAGGAGGAGGTCGGTGCCCTCGACCTCGCTGTTGCGCCGGAGGAAGAGGTAGCCGACCGTCGCCACGGCCGTGAAGAGGTAGAAGCCCTGGTCCTGGGTCGACCGGATGCTCTGCGAGAACTCGGTCCAGCCGCGGCGCAGGCCGAGCCGGATCGCGTGACGGACGGGCGTCATCGGGTCACCTCCGCGAAGAGCTTGGCGGCCGCCTCGCCGTGGCCGGCCTCGTGCTGCTGGACGAGGGAGATGTAGGCGTCCTCGAGGCTGGCTCGACGGACCTCGAGGTCGGAGACGTCGTCGCCGTGCTCGGCGAAGAGGCCGCGGACGAAGGCCGTGGCGTCGGGGACCGACCGGGTGTGGCGCTCACCGCCGGAGGTCCACCGGACCTGCGACTCCCCCTCGAGGCGTCGGGCCAGGCCGTCGACGGTGTCGTCGGCGACGATCCGGCCGGCCGCGAGCACGAGGACGCGGTCGGCGAGCTTCTCGGCCTCGTCGAGGTCGTGGGTGGTCAGCAGGATCGTCGTGCCCTCGGACCCGGCGAGGTTGCGCACGAGCTCGTGGAACTCGCGCCGCGCCTGGGGGTCGAACCCGGCCGTGGGCTCGTCGAGGAAGAGCAGCTCGGGTCTTCCGACGATGCCGACCGCGACGTCGAGCCGCCGTCGCTGGCCTCCCGAGAGGGTGGCGATCTTGCGGTCGGCGAGCTCGGTGAGGCCGACGGTCTCGAGGAGCAGGTCGATGTCGTGGGGCCGCGTGCGCTCCGGGCGTCGAGTAGGGCGCGAAGTAGCCGCCGAGCTGGGTGAGGAGGCGGCGCGGCGTCCATCGTGGGTGGTCTCTCCACGACTGGAGGACGACGCCCGTGCGCGCCCGCCAGTCCTCGTCCGCCTTGGCGGGGTCCTGGCCGAGGACGTCGACGTCGCCCGCCGACCGGATGCGGAACCCCTCGAGGATCTCGATGGTCGTCGTCTTGCCGGCGCCGTTCGGGCCCAGCAGGCAGACGACCTGGCCCTGCGGGATGTCGAAGTCGACGCCCATCAGGACGTCGTTGTCCCCGTATCGCATCCGCAGGTCGCGCACCGTCACCACGGGATCCATGCTGCGACCTCCCTGTACCCCCGAGATCAGCAGCGTAGAACCGGGGCCCGACAGTGCGCCAGCACCGCAGGTCGCACCGGTTTCTCCGGCCCGGTCAGGGCCTCCGACCCTGTCCTCGGCAGTGGCTCAGGTCCGGGGCTGCGCCGGGTTCGTCGGCACGCCCTGCGAGGGCGGGTTCAGCTTCGGACCCTCGGTCGCCGGGGACACGCTCGACCCGCCCGGCTCCCCCGTCGTCACCTCGGGCACTGCTGCCGTCGGGTCGCCAGTGGAGGGCTGCGCCTCACCGCTGCGCAGGGCTTCCAGCCGGTGCTCGAGCAGCTGCACGACCTGGACCCGGTCGGCGTGCTCGCGCTCGTACTCCAGGACGCGGGCGACACCATCGGCGTCGAGGCCGCGGATGCGCGACTGGATCGAGCCGGTCGGCAGGCCGTCGTAGTCCGGCAGGGGAAGGTCGTGGTCGGTCATGCGGTCCTCCTCGGGTCGGTGTCTTGCCGTGGGTGTCCTGCGGTCGGAGTCCTGCGGTCGGTGCCCGCTCGCCTCGCCCTCCGTGCGGGCGGCCGGCTCACGGCCGGGGGTTCGTGCGGCTCCATCCACCCTCGTCGCGCCGCTGGCCCATGCCGGCGGCGCAGCGGCGGCAGACGTCGGTGACCTCGTCGGCATCGCGCCCGGTCAGCGGCTGGACATCGAGCCAGTCGACGTGCGAGAAGCGGCGCAGCCGCAAGCGGTGGATCGACAGCCCGCAGAGGGTCTGGTTGGTCCCCGGGTGCCACACGTGGACCCCCCCCCGACGGCGTCCGGAGGCCGTCGGGGTCGATCCACTGACCGGTGGCCGCCACCGCTGCTCGCATGCCGTCCGGCTACCCACTGGCCGCGCCTTCACGCAGCCACGCCTCGCCGGCACTCAGGCCGGCACCAGGCTCGTCCCGCGCCAGCGCTGCACCCCGAGGTAGGTCGCGACCATGAGCAGCCCGAGGTAGACGTCGTTCTCGAACCAGCCGAACACCGTCTGCTTCTCGGGGCCGAAGGTCGTCGGGTAGTAGAAGACGCCGATGGCGATCACCGCGCCGAGGAAGGTGAGCACGGTCGCCTGGGCGCCGCGGCCCGTCCTCCGGGCGAGCACGGACACGGCGAACGCGACGGCGTAGAAGCCCCACGCCAGCGGGCTCGTCACGGTGAACGTCGGGTCCTCGAGCCCCTCGACCGCGGCGTAGACCGTGTGCACCACTGACAGGGTGAACGAGGCGAGCATGACGCCGGACATGTGGCGGCCGTACGTCGCGGTCCGCGCGTCGCGGCTGAGGGATGCGCCTCGCGCGGAGCGGGCGGGAGTCGTGGTGGTCATGGTCGGTCCTTCCGTCGTTGGCGACCTCGTGCCGCCGGTCACCACTCTCCGGCGGCGGTCGATGCCACCCCACCCACAGGGCATCCACACCACCCCCACACCGCCGCGCCCTACCGAACCCCTGCCGGTCCGACCACCCCACCGGCTAGCGTCTGCACCGTGGAGGCCGACGCGGGACCGGGCGGGTTCGCCGACGCCCTGCGCCACCTGCGCGAGTCCCGCTCGCTCACCCAGGAGGAGCTCGCCGAGCAATCCGGCGTCTCCGCCAAGGCCATCGGCGCCCTCGAGCGCGGCGAGCGCCGACGGCCCTACCCGCACACGGTCCGCTCGCTCGCCGACGGCCTGGGCCTCGCCGCCGACGAACGCGCGGCGCTGCTCGCAGCCGTTCCCCGCCGCTCGCCCTCCTCCCCGGCACCACTTGATGAAGCGGCGTCACCACCGCTCGACACCCTCGCCTCCCCGGCGCCGTCACCCGCGTCGCCCACCATCGGCCGCGATGACGACCTGCGCCGGCTCTTCGACCTCGTCACCTCCCACGTGGAGCGCCTGGTCACCCTGACCGGCCCCGGCGGGGTGGGCAAGACCCGCTTGGCGACCGAGCTGGTCGCCCGGGCGGCCGGGGCGGGCGGCGCCTTCCCCGACGGCACGGCCTTCGTCGACCTGGCCGCCGTCCGCGAGCCGGCCCTCGTCCTCCCCCGCGTCGCGACGGCCCTTGGAGTCGTGGAAGGAGTCCAGGCTGCCGGGCTCGTCGAGCGCCTCGCCGCGCACCTGTCCGGACGCCGCGTCCTCGTCGTCCTCGACAACCTCGAGCAGGTCCTGGCCGCAGCCCCCGTGGTCGCCGACCTCGTGGCCCGCGCTCCGGGGCTCACCGTCGTCGCGACGAGCCGCGCGCCCCTACGGGTGCGAGCCGAGCGCGAAGTCCAGATCGGCCCGCTCGCGCTTCCCCACGACGACTCGCCCACCCTGGTCTCCGCGTCACCCGCGGTGTCGATGTTCCTCGACCGGGCGTCGGCCACCGGCGCACGAGTGGAGGTGACCCCCGGTAGCGCAGCCACCCTGGCCGCCATCGCCCGCCGGCTCGACGGCCTCCCCCTCGCCCTCGAGCTCGCAGCCGCCGGCGCCCGCGTCCTCCCCCCGGAGGCCCTCCTCGCCCGGCTCGAGCAGCGCGGACCCGACGGCGGCCTGGGCGCCGGGCCGCGCGACCTCCCCGATCGGCAGCGCACGATGACGGCCGTCCTCGACTGGAGCGCCGACCTCCTTGAGCCCGAGGAGTCCGAGCTGCTCGCCCGGCTGTCGGTGTTCTCCGGGGGTTTCTCGCTCGACTCCGTGGAGGCGGTGGTGGGTGACGCCGGTGGCGAGCGCGGCGCCGACGACGTTCTCCCGGCGCTGACCTCGCTCGTCGAGCAGTCGCTCGTCGTGCCGGTGGCCGCCCCCGACGGCGCGCCGCGGTTCCGCCTGCTCGAGCCGGTGCGGCAGTACGCGGCCGTGCGAGCCCAGGCCGCCGGGCTCGCCCTCCCGACGGCCGACGCCCATGCCGCGCACTTCCGCGACCTCGCCGTGGCGGCTCACCGCCGGCTGCAGTCCGGAGGCATCGGCCTCGTCCTCGACCGGCTCGAGGCCGACCACGCGAACCTGCGCTCGGCCTTCCTCCGCCTCCTCGAGCTGGACCGCGAGGCGGAGGCCGCCGAGCTCGCGATGTCGCTGTGGCTGCACCTCGGGCTGCGCGGGTACGCCCGCGAAGGCCTGGGCTGGCTCGACCGCCTCGACGGTGCCGGCTCCGACGTCGCCCTCGCCCACGCCGCCGTCGGCCGGATGGGGCTGCTGCTCGTCGTCGGCGACGTCGACGGAATGCGACGCGAGGCCGCCGTCGCCATCCCGCTCGCCCACCGGATGGGCGACGTCCTCCTCGAGGGAGAGGCGATGGTGCTCGCCGGGCTGGCGGCCGTCTTCGACGGCGACCTCGAGGAGGGGAAGCGGCTCCTGCGACCGGATCTGCCGCTGCCCGACGCCACCACCGAACGCTGGATGTCGCTGCACTCCCTCCTCGGACTCGGCCAGGCAGCGCTCATCGGTGGTGACGTCCCGGCGGCGCAGCAGCTGCTCGAGGAGGCGCTGGTGACGGCGCGCGACCTCGGCAACGAGTTCACCCTGGCGACGACCCTCAACACCGTCGCCACCCTGCGCGAGGTCCTCGGCGATGACGCCGGGGCGGCGGCCCTCCTCGGCGAGTCCCTCGAGACCGCGGACCCGCTGCGCCTCAGCTGGACGATCACCTACGCGGTGCCGGCCCTGGCCGGAGTGGCCGCCCGGTCCGGGGATCCTCTGGCTGCCGCAACGCTCTTCGGCGCCGCGGCGACCCTCGGCGCCTCGACCGCGGTCGACCCGCACTTCCCGCCCTCCCGGGAGACGGCCGACGCCGGGCTGACGCTGGCCCGGGACGCGCTCGGCGAGCGCGACTTCCTCAGCGTGTGGGAACTGGGCCGGTCGATGACGAGCGCGCAGGTCGCCGAGCTCGCCGCCCGGGTCGTCGCCGACCTCACCGACCCCGCACGCGGGTGACGTAGCGCCGGTACTGCCGCGCGCCGACGGTCCGCAGGATGATGCGGACCGGCAGCGGGAGCTTGCCGAGCATGGCGCGGCGCTCCTCGGGAGTGCAGTCCTCGAGGATCGCGCCGAAGAGGATCGGCAGCTGCTTCTGGTCCATCTCCTCCATGCCCTGCTCGCCGAGGCTGTTCCACTCGGCGACGGTGACGTGTCGTAGGGCGAGCGGGAGGATCTCGCGCTCCTCGAGGTCGAGGTGCTCGAACAGGGCGGTCGCGAGCCGGTCGACGAGGTCGGCGAGCGCGGTGGCGTGGGGGGTCGTCGGGTCCTGCTCCCACGCCTGGAGGAGCGGCTCGACCTGCTCCATGTGGTGCTCGACGGCCTCGTGCTGCGCCTGCATCGTCTCCACCAGCCCGGTCGACGGGGCGGCCCGCTCGAGGAGGGCCGGCCAGAGGACGACGTCCTCGCCGGTGTGGTGGTGGTGCAGCCCGCCGAGGACGAGGCGCAGCGCCCCGGCGAGGGTCGCGGCACGCTCGGTATCGCCGTCGCGGACCTTGCGGACCAGGCGCGGCAGGAGCGTGAGCTCACGGCGGAAGGCGCGGTGGATGATGACCATCTCGTGGACCCACGGGCGGTCGGTGGTCGGGGTGGTGCTGAACGTGGTGGTGCTCATGGCTGGCCCTCTCGGAGCGGTCGGTGGTCGATACCGACCAGCCTCTTCGTGAGGTGGCGCCGACCCCACCCACGCCGGCTCCACACCACCCCCACAGTCGGCTTCGGGTGGCGGGCTGCGATCGCACGGCGCAGGGTTGCTCAAACCGCGGCGGCGGTCCGGGGCCTTCTCCTACGCTCGATGACCGAGCGAGAGGGGTGGGCGTGGAGACGACGCCGGACGTCAAGGTCATGCGGCTGCGGTATGCCGGTGTGTGCGGCTGCGGCGAGCAGGTGGCTGCCGGCGAGCGGGCCGCCTACCTGCGGTCGAGTCGAAGCATCCGGTGCCTGCCCTGTCACGCGGCTGCCGCCGACGGCCCGCCGCCGACACCCACTGCGACATCCGATTCGCACACCTTGGCCTCCGATCCACCGATGCCCTCGAACGAGCCGGAGGCCACGGCACGCGTGCTCGACGTCGGTGTCGCTGGAGCCGGCGCGCTGCGCGAGTACGAGCGCCGCAAGGCCAAGGACGACGCCGCGCGAGCAGAGCGATCCCGGGTGTGGCGCGCCCTCAATGCGTTCTTCTATCCCGATGGTCGGCAGAGCACCCACGCGTGGCGGGTGGGCGCCGCGGGTGAGGAGCGTGTCGCGCAGGCGCTCACCGCCCTCGTCGACGCCGGCCACGGGTATGCCCTCCATGACCGGCGGGTTCCCGGGCCGCCGGTCGAACATCGACCACCTGTTCGTCGGGGCCTCCGGCGTGTTCGTCATCGACGCCAAGCGGTACAGGAACGCGGAAGTGTCGGTCGAGCGCCACGGTGGCCTCTTCGGCCCGACGACCGAGAACCTCAAGGTCGGTGGTCGGCGCCGCAACAACCTCGTCGACGGTGTCCGCGGTCAGTGCGAGGTCGTTCGAGCCGCGCTGACGGCCGCCGGCCACGAGGTGTGGCGATCGTCCCGGTGCTCTGCTTCGTCGACGCCTACCTCCCTTCCTCAAGAGGAGCCGCCACATCGGGGACGTGCAGGCTCACCGGTCCGACGATGGCTCGGCGAGGTGGCGGCCACCGAGGGCTCGCTCGACGACGCGGCGCGTTTCGAGCTGGCGATGGCGCTCTCGTCGGCTCTGCCGTCCATGTCCTGACCCGCCATGACCATCGGCGTGCCGACCAAGGGTGTGGACAACCCGGCGCAGTGATCGTCAGGAATCGGCAGCATGGTCGTGGACGAAAGGACGACCATGGACGACCCGACCAGCCTCACTCCGAGCGACGGCGACCTCGAGAACACCGCGCTCCTCGTGCTCGCCGACGGACCGATGGCTGCGAGCGAGCTGGCCCAGCACATGCGACGACGCCTCTTGACTCGCTGCATCGACGGCCGCCTTGTCGAGATGCTCGTCGAGCGCAGCCCCTTGCTCGTTGGCCGTCCCGACGGCTCCGTCATCCGCCTCATCGACCTGCTCGAGGGTTCGGTGTTCACCCAGCGGGTCGCCCACAGCGAGGGACGGCGCCGCGATCTGTGGAGCTCACTGGCCCTGGCACCGCTGATGGCGTGGCTCGACCACGAAAGACTCTGCCTGACCTCCGGCGAACCCCTTGCCCGCGGGGCGTTCGGCCACGACACGATCGTCGGACCCACAGGCTGGCTCCCCGCCGTTCCCGCGGGTTCGCTCGTCTCGCTCACCGTGACCGACGGCCGGGTCGCCGTCGCGGCGGTCGATGACCAGGCGCTGCTCACGGCGGAGCCGGAGGGTGCGGTACGACGCGCCCTCAGCCGGCACTACCGGACGGCTACGTGGTGGACCGAGGAGGATCTTGCCGACAGGCCCTACGAGCTGACGACTGCCGTGGCCACCGCGCTCGTCGAGGACCCGAGGCTGCTTCGCGAGCCCGTGCGGCCGCTCGACGAGCTGCTCTACCTCACCGTCCGACAGTGCGAGCAGGACCACCACCTGCGCGACGCCGCGGCCTGGGCGGCCGGGGAGAATGTCAGCTTCAGCATCAGTGGGATGCCGGAGTCGCTGAATGCGGAGATCGAGCGACGCGCCCGCCACTACGGGATGTCGTCCGACCAGTACGCGATCCTCGCCCTCGGCCACCTCGCCTGGAGAACACCCTTCGCCGAAGACCTCGGTGGTGACCTCGGGTGGGAACCGCCGCGGGCCGGCGGCAGCGAGGGACGGCCTCGGCTGCGACCGGTCTGAGTCACTCACGGGCAGTGCTCGTGGTGGCCCGGGGCTCTACCTGTGGCGACTCAGCGGGCAGCGACGAGGTCGGTGTGACCGAAGTCGTCACCCTTGAACAGCAGCGGACGCCCGGTCTCCCGGGCGAGCGCGTAGGAGAAGCAGTCGCCGAGGTTGAGCCGGGCGGGGTGCCCACTGCCTCTGCCGAAGTCGCGGTAGGCCGACCGTCCGAGGGCTGCCTGCTCCGCGGTCAGCGGGAGGACGTCGATTCCCAGGGCGACGACCAGGTCGTCGACGAGCCGGCTGGTGACAGGGTCGCGTCGGCTGTCGATGACGGCCGCGAGCTCGAGGTAGGAGGCCGCCGACATCGCCACCTCCGCGGCGTCGGCGATGGCGTCGAGAAAGGCCGACCGCTCGGGCTCGGCGGTGATGATCGCGACGAGCGCGGACGTGTCGATGATCATCGGGGCAAACCCGAGTCGTCGTAGAGCTCGGCCGAGCGCAGGGCCTCACGATCGCGATCGGTGAGGCGCGCATCCAGGGCGTTCAGCACGTCGTGCAGGCGCATGGACGCCCCGTCCTGCTGCTGCTCGAGGGACCGCAGGTACTGCTCGAGGGCGTGCTCGACGGCACTCGTCTGCGAGGTCCCGGCCAGGGCTGCGGCCCGCCGGGCCAGCTCATGAGCTCGCTCGCTCTTGATGTTCATCCCCATGGAACCATGGTACCTCTCGTGTCTACCACGATACCAACTTTTGCGGGGCTGGCTCCTGGAGCAGGGGGACGCGGCCCCATCTCCTCAGGCGACGCGGGTCTTCGGCGCATTGGCCGACGTGAGCGACGGATCGTTCTCGTCTGGACGCCGGTTCATTTTGCCTCTCGCCCAACCGACTGAATCGAGGGCCCGGGCGGACAATGTCCGCCCGGGCCCTCGCCGTTCAACTGCGTGAACTCACCAGTGCGAGTCTGCCACCGCGAGCCAGAGCGCAGCCTCGTCGCACTGATCGTAGGCGCTCCGCCGCGGCGCTCGGCCGCGGGAGGCCATCACGCAGATGTGACGGACAAGCCGTCCTGTCGAGGCGACACGTCGTTCGGCCGTTCCGGCAGAGCCTGACCGCCGTGTCGAGATCCTCCGGTTCTGAGGGGCAGCCCTCACTGACTAACTGCGGACGACGGACGAGTGTGCCACTGAGGATCGAGCTCACCTCGGCTCGACGGAGCGTCAGCTGCAGCCGCTGGTGCTGCCGCAGCCTTCGCAGACGTAGCAGGAGCCGGCGGGGCGCATCTTGGTCCCGCAGGTCATGCACATCGGGGCGTCGGCGGCCTTGGAGTCGCCGAACATCGCGAGCAGGTCGGCCGAGGAGTGGATCTCCGAGGAGACCTCACGGGCCGAGGCGGCGCCGGCGCCCGAGGTGACCGTCGAGGCGTCGAGCGCGTGTGCCCGACTCCCCCGCCGGTGCGGCGGCAGCAGCGACGGGCGCCGCGGCCTCCTCGGACGACTTCTTCGACGAGGCGCCGATGCCCTGGCTGAAGGACTCGATCTCCTCCTCGAGGTCCTCGCCCGACTCGTCGTCGACCGGGGCGTACGAGCCGGTCTCGAGCTGACGAGCGCGCTCGTCGGCCGAGTGGATGCCCATGTACGACCGGGTGTCGAAGTCGAGGTAGTCGAGGGCCAGCCGGCGGAACACGTAGTCCATGAGGGACTGCGCCATCCGCACGTCGGGGTCGTCGGTCATGCCGGCCGGCTCGAAGCGCATGTTCGTGAACTTCTCGACGAACGTCTCGAGCGGCACGCCGTACTGCAGCGCGACCGAGGTGACGATCGAGAAGGCGTCCATGACACCGGCGAGCGTGGAGCCCTGCTTGCCGAACTTGAGGAACACCTCGCCCAGGCGGCCGTCCTCGTAGGTGCCGGCCGTGAGGTAGCCCTCGGCCCCACCGACGGTGAACGACGTCGTCTGCGAGCCACGACGCTTGGGGAGACGCTCGCGGGTGGGCCGGTAGACGACCTTCTCGACGATCTCCTTCTGCGCGGCGGTGAGCGCGGCGGTGACCTTGTCGGCGGCGGCGTCCTTGGCGGTGGACCCGCCGTCGGACAGCGGCTGGCCGACCTTGCAGTTGTCGCGGTAGACGGCCAGCGCCTTCAGGCCCATCTTCCAGCCCTGGACGTAGACCTCCTCGATCTCCTCGACCGACGCGTTCTCGGGCAGGTTGACCGTCTTGGAGATGGCGCCGGACAGGAACGGCTGGACCGCGGCCATCATCCGGACGTGGCCCATGGCCGAGATGGCGCGGGCGCCCATGGCGGTGTCGAAGACCTCGTAGTGCTCGGTCTTCAGGCCGGGGGCGTCGATGACGTGCCCCTTGTCGGCGATGTACTCGACGATCGCCTCGACGGTCTCCTCGGTGTAGCCCATCTTGCGCAGGGCCCGCGGGATCGTGAGGTTGACGATCTGCATCGAGCCGCCACCGACGAGCTTCTTGAACTTCACGAGCGAGAAGTCGGGCTCGATGCCGGTGGTGTCGCAGTCCATCATGAAGCCGATGGTCCCGGTGGGGGCGAGCACCGACGCCTGGGCGTTGCGGTAGCCGTTCTTCTCCCCGAGCTTGACGACGTCGTCCCACGCCTTGGTGGCGACGCGGTGGATGTCCTTGTCCATCGTGGTGATGGTGCGGACCGTGTCGTTGGCGGCGGCGTGCTTGCGCATGACCCGCTTGTGGGCGTCGGCGTTGCGGGCGTACCCGGCGTACGGGCCGACGACCGCGGCGAGCTCGGCGGAGCGCTTGTAGGCGGCACCGGTGAGCAGCGAGGTGATCGACGCGGCGATGGCGCGGCCACCCTCGGAGTCGTACCCGTGGCCGGTGGCCATGAGCAGCGCGCCGAGGTTGGCGTAGCCGATGCCGAGCTGGCGGTAGTCACGCGTGGTGTCACCGATGGGGTCGGTCGGGAAGTCGGCGAAGCAGATCGAGATGTCCATCGCGGTGATGACGAGCTCGACGACCTTCTGGAACTGCGGCGCGTTGAAGGTGTCGTCGTCGCGCAGGAACTTCAGGAGGTTCAGCGAGGCCAGGTTGCACGAGGAGTTGTCGAGCGACATGTACTCCGAGCACGGGTTGGACGCGGTGATGCGGCCGGTCTCGGGGTTGGTGTGCCAGTCGTTGATCGTGCCGTCGTACTGGATGCCCGGGTCGGCGCACTCCCACGCGGCCTTGGCGATCTTGCCCATGAGCTCGCGGGCGTCGACGGTCTCGATGACCGAGCCGTCCTTGCGCGAGGTCAGGCCGAACTCCTTGCCCTCCTCGACCGCGCGCATGAACTCGTCGGTGACGCGCACCGAGTTGTTCGCGTTCTGGTACTGGACGGAGACGATGTCCTTGCCGCCGAGGTCCATGTCGAAGCCGGCGTCGCGCAGCGCGCGGATCTTGTCCTCCTCGCGCGCCTTGGTCTCGACGAACTCCTCGATGTCGGGGTGGTCGACGTCGAGGACGACCATCTTGGCCGCGCGGCGGGTGGCGCCACCGGACTTGATGGTGCCCGCGGACGCGTCGGCGCCGCGCATGAAGGAGACCGGGCCGGAGGCGGTGCCACCGGAGGACAGCAGCTCCTTGGAGGAGCGGATGCGCGAGAGGTTCAGGCCGGCACCGGAGCCGCCCTTGAAGATGAAGCCCTCCTCCTTGTACCAGTTGAGGATGGAGTCCATCGAGTCGTCGACGCGGAGGATGAAGCAGGCGCTGACCTGCTGCGGGCTCTTGGTGCCGACGTTGAACCAGACCGGCGAGTTGAAGCTGAACACCTGGTGCAGCAGGGCGTACGTCAGCTCGTGCTCGAAGATCTCGGCGTCCTCGTCGGACCCGAAGTAGGCGTGCTCCTTGCCGGCCTTGACGTAGGTGAGGACCACCCGGTCGATGAGCTGCTTGAGGCCGGTCTCGCGCTCGGGGGTGCCGACGGCGCCGCGGAAGTACTTGGTGGTGACGATCGTGGAGGCGTTGACGCTCCAGAAGTCGGGGAACTCGACGCCGCGCTGGTCGAAGATCGTGACGCCCGTCTTCCAGTTCTGCTGGACGACGTCGCGCTTCTCCCAGGTCACCTCGTCGTAGGGGTGGACACCCGGCGTGGTGTAGATGCGCTCGACGGTGACCCCCTTGCCCTTCGGGGACTTGCGGGCACCTGCACGTGCTCCGGCGATTTCGGTCATTGCTGTCCCTCTTTCTGCCCGACGGGGGGCGGTGGCGACCTCAGGGTCGATTCTCCTGCTGGGGTCCGACAGGGCTGGTGACCTGCGGAGACGTGCTGTGGGTGGTTCGAGGTGGTGCTGCGGGTGGCGTCAGCCGTCGCCCGGGGGTGCGGCCGCCATCCGGGCCGGCTCCTCCCCCGTCGCCTCGCGTTCGGCGCGCAGGAGCGTGATCGCCCCCTCGAAGTCCTCGAGGGAGTCGAAGGCCTGGTAGACGCGGGCGAACCGCAGGTAGGCGACCTCGTCGAGCTCGCGCAGCGGCTCGAGGACGGCCAGGCCGACCTCGTGCGCGTCGATCTCGGCGCTGCCCGCGCCGCGGATGCTCTCCTCGACCTTCTGGGCGAGGATGGCGAGGTCGTCCTCGGTGACCGGGCGGCCCTGGCAGGCCTTGCGGACGCCGACGAGGACCTTGGCGCGGCTGAACGGCTCGGTGGCGCCGGAGCGCTTGACGACGCTGAGGCTGGCGGTCTCGACGGTGGTGAACCGGCGGTTGCACTCGGGGCACTGGCGGCGCCGGCGGATGCTCGAGCCGTCGTCGGTGGTCCGGCTGTCCATGACCCGCGAGTCGGTGTGGCGGCAGAACGGGCAGTGCATCTGGGACCTCCCCCGGGGGCTCTGGCTGGCTCGTCCTGTGGACGAACCGGTGGACACTGGTGTGAACAACCTGTGGAGGACGCCGATTTCGTGTGCACAACATGTGGACGAACTACAGCGGTGTAACCACTAGATGTTGTGCCTATCTTCACCCGATGTGACGTGCGACGCAAGCGGATCGGGGAAACTCGTGTCGGGAGCCGCGTTTGCGCAGGTCAGAGGGGGTGCCCGGGCGCGTCGAACGGTCTGTTCGGCGTGTCGCGAGGCGTGACGGGGCACCACTGGTGGGGCGGATGTGACGCCAGAGGTACCATATCTGGGGTCCTGGGGCCTCACGGCGACCACCCCGTCTGGTGGACGCCCGCCTCAGCCTTTCGCGGACCGGGCCACCTTGAGCTTCGCGGCCGTCCTGGGCCCGTAGCGCCCGTCGACCGACAGCCCCTTGGTCCGGCCCTGGAAGGTCCGCACCGCCCCGGTGGTCCGAGGCCCGTACCGGCCGTCGACCTCGAGCCCGCTGCGCTGCACCGTGTTCAGGCAGGCCTGCAGCTGACGGACGAGCGTGCCGGCGCTGCCCCGGCGCAGGGTCGGCACACCGGGGGGCGCGACGTCGCCGCGCCCGACGACGGGCCGGTCAGCGGTGGCGGCTGCCGTCGGGGCGGGCCCGTCGCGGTACTCGGGTCGTCCGTACCCGGCGATCGTCGACGCATACCTGGCTCGGCGACGACAGCGGTCCCGGGTGTTGCCCTCGATCGTGTAGACGACTCCGTCACGCACGCCGGTGACGATGCCGACGTGGTCGATGCGTCCGATGCGGTTGGTCTCGTCCCAGTCGAAGAAGACGATGTCGCCGCGGCGGATGCCGGCGATGTCGACGTGCCACTGGCCGAGCGTGCGGAAGCGCTGCGCGTGCCAGATCGTGTACGCGTAGTCCTTCCCGAAGCACACGGCGTCCACGTTGCCCGAGCGGTGCGCCCAGTAGGTGACGCTCATGTTGCACCAGGGCGCCCGGGCGAACCCCGGCCCGTTGCGCTGGGCGTACCAGCGGGTGATGCCGTTGGGCCGCCCGCTCGTGCCGAGCGAACGCTCCGCCTGGCGCACCATCGCCTCGAGGCCGGACATCACGCCCCTCCCTTCTGGGGGCCGACCGGAGGCGCCACGTCCTCGCCCGCCGTGTCGTCCTCGGCCGCCGCGTCCTCGTCGGCCGTGTCGTCCTCGACCGGCGGCGCGCCGTAGATGCCGTCGGCGTCCGCCGGGCCGAACTCGGTCGCGAGGAGCTCGCCCTCCTCCTCCTCCGTCATGTCCTTGCGGTCGTTGACGGTGTCCTCGATGAGGTCGAACTGGTCCTGCTGGGTCGCGTCCGGCGGTTCCTCGACGGGTCGGTCGAGGGCGGGCCCGACGGCCGGGACGACGTCGGAGTCGTCGTCCCGTCCACGTCCGAGTCCGCGCCCGGGGCAACGGGGGTCGGCGCCGGCGCTGCCGCCTCCACCGGGGGCGGACCCCAGGCGCTCGTCGGCGCCATTCCCTCCTTGGAGTTGGGCGTGGGGACGACGTCGCGACCGCCGGGCAGTCCCTCGAGGAGGTTCTGCGCCTGCCGGTCCAGCAGCCGGGAGAGCGCCTGCTGCGCGAACCCGAAGACGAGCGCGTAGGCCAGGATCATGCCCTGTGAGTCGAGCTGGCTCAGGCCGGGGACGAACTGGCCCTGGATGGCGACGAGCCCGAGGATGGCGGTCAGCGCCCCCATCGGGACCTTGAGGGCGGCGAGCGCGACCGGGACGTCGTACGGCGTCGAGGTCCCCTTGAGGTTGCGGATCGACAGGGTCGCCGCCAGCGCACCGCCGAGCGCGCCGAGCACCGCCACGACGAGGATGTCGGCGCTGCGCGGCTGGGGCTTGCCGACCCACTCGGTGGTGGGGCACGCGTTGGTCTCGCCGGAGAAGCACAACGGGATCAGTGCGGGGTTGAGCGCGACGACGACGAGGGTGGCGATGACGACGAGCGTGAGGAAGGTCGCCATGCTCAGCAGGATGTTGCGGAAGCTGCGCAGCTGGGCGTGCTCGAGGTCGAGCTGCTCGTAGCTGTCGCCCACGAGGCGGCGCATCCGCGCCCGGCGCACCTCCGGCGGGTCCGACATCAGCTCGCCGACGGTGAGCCGCCGGGGGTCGTCGCGGTGCAGCGTCGCGTTCGCCCGGGCGACGACGAGGGGGATCTCGGCGAGCAGCTCGGCCTCGTCGTAGAGGTCGATCATCTGGGCGCGTGCCGTGTGCATCTGGCGGTACGCGGCCTCGACCAGCGTCCCCCGCCACCAGTTAGGCAGCCGGCTGGGTGCGGGATCGTCACGGAACGCCGCGAGCCGAGCGCGGTCGACGAACCCGAGGACGCCCTCGGCCACGACGTCCTGGGCGTCGGTGAGCGTGCCACGGGCACGGGCTGCCTCGACGCGCATCGCGAGCTTGTCCGTTTCGACGGCGACGTGCTGGACCCAGATGCGCTTGCGCGGTCGGGCCCGGCGGTTCCCGGCTGCTGTGGACGTCCTCATCGGCTTGGGTCCTTCCCACCCCGGACGCCGTCATCCGCGAGCAGTGCCGCCGCGGGGGTGGGCAGGGGCCGCACGCCGACGTCACCGCACGGGTGGAGGCCGCGTGCGGCTCCTCGAGCGTAGGGAGGCCGGATCGGGGCCGTCCATGGCCCTGTCGAGCCATCCGTGGGCCTGGCGGATGGCACCTTCGGGCGGTGCGGGGTGCGGTCCATGGGCGCTCACTCCCCCGGGGTCGCGCCCTGGTGGACGAGGGCGGCGGTGACCATCCAGTGCCAGTCGGTCGAGCCGTTGCCAGCGCGGGCCCCTGCGCCGCACTGGCACTCCCAGTGCCAGCGCCCGAGGGCGTCGCACGTGACGCTCGGGTGGTGGCTGCGGCGGGCTGTCCGCCGGCGGAAGGAGGTTCTCATGTCGCAGAGGAGCGAGGACGGAGGTCGCCTGATACCCGGTGGTAACGACGAACCCCGGCGCTGCGACGGTGGGGCGAGACGCGGTGCGGCTCAGGGGTGGAGGACGGCCGCCAGCTCCTCGATGCCGTCGACGAGGCGCGGGCCGGGGCGGGCCCACATCGCGTTGGCGTCGACGGCGTGGACCGGGACTCCGGCGGGGAGGGCTCCCGTGGCGACGAGCACGTCGGCCTGCGCCTGCGCGCCCTCGCGGTCGTAGCCGCACGGGGCGCAGACGACGAGGTCGGGACGGGCGGCCGCGACGTCATCGAAGGTCGTGCGCACCGACCGCTCCCCCGCCCTCCCGAGGACGCACTCGCCACCGGCGAGCTCGACCATCTCGGGGATCCAGTGGCCGGGTGCGTACGGCGGGTCGGTCCACTCGAGGACGACGACGCGCGGTCGCGCCCGTCCGGCGACCCGGGCGCGGACGGCCTCGAGGCGGGTGCGGAGGCCGGCGACGAGGGCGGTGGCGGCCTCCTCGTGGCCGGTGGCACGGCCGATGGTCGCGACGGAGGTGAGGACGTCCTCGACGGAGTGCGGGTCGATCGTGAGGACGTCGGCGGTGCAGCCGAGGTGGGTGAGGGCGTCGGCGACGGTGGCGACGTCGATCGCGCACACGGCGCAGAGGTCCTGGGTGACGACGAGGTCGGCGTCGAGGGTGCGAAGCGCGCCGGCGTCGAGGCGGTAGAGGTCCTCGCCGTTCGCGACCGCCGCGGCCACGGCGTCGTCGATCCCCCTCGGGGACAGGCCTTCCGGAAGGGTCGAGGTCGAGACGATGGTGCGGGTGCGGGCCTCGGCGGGGGTGTCGCACTCGAAGGTGACCCCGACGACGTCGTCACCCGCGCCGAGGGCGAAGAGGATCTCGGTCGTCGACGGCAGGAGGCTGACGATGCGCACGGCCCGACCCTACGGGGGCGCGTTCGCACCGACTGTCGGCCCGGGGTGGTTGGGTGGACCCAGCCCGCTTGGGGCACGAGCGAGGGAGGCGCTGGTGGCAGCACGCACGACGGTCAAGGGGTCCTCGACCGAGAAGGACGAGGACGGCGTGACGTGGGAGACCCACCCCGTGACGCCCGACCGGTTCGAGGACTTCGCCGACGTCATCAACCCCAACCGGCGCAAGGACTCGTGCTGGTGCCTGTCGCACCGGGTGCGCCAGGCCGACATCCGCGAGCTCGGCGACGGTGACCGCGAGGCGACGATGCGCGCGCTGTGCGAGCAGCCGCTGCCGCCGGGGGTCGTGACCTATCGCGACGGCAGAGCCGTCGGCTGGATCAACATCGGACCGCGGGCCGACATCCCCCGGGTCGCCGGCTCGAAGCTCATCCGGCCGGTCGACGACCTGCCGGTGTGGAGCATCGTCTGTGTCGTCGTGCGGGGCGGGCACCGCCGGCAGGGCGTGACGCGCCACCTCATCGAGGGTGCCGTCGAGTACGCCAGGGCGAACGGGGCGCCGGCGGTCGAGGTCTACCCGGTCGACCCGCAGGGCCGGATGGACACGACGATGGCCTTCGTCGGGACGCGGCCGATGTTCGAGCGGGCGGGGTTCGAGCAGGTGGGCACGACCGACGCCGTCGCGAGCAAGCTGCCGCGGATCGTCATGCGGCGCATGCTCCAGGAATGGTCCGGGGACCTCGACGGGCCGACCGGGCGGCCCTAGCATCGCGAGGCATGGACCTCGAACGCACGACCGAGCTGCTGGAGAGTGCGTGCGCGCGGTTCGGCGTCCCCGGCGCCCAGGTCGGGCTGCTCCGCGGCGACGAGCGGGTCGTCGCCTGGGTCGGCACCGTCGGTGTCGACGAGGGATCGACCGAGGTCGAGCGGGCGACGGCCTTCCATGCCGGGTCGATCGCCAAGTCCCTCGCGGCGCTCCTCGTCGTCGACGCGGCCCGGCAGGGCCTGCTCGACCTCGACGTCCCGTGCTCCGAGCAGGCCGAGGGCCTCTGGACGGACACGCCGCGGGCGCTGATGTCGCACACCACGGGCCGGCAGAACCTCCTGCCCGACCTCGACGAGGACATCGACGCCTTCGTCGAGCGCACCGCGGCGCTGCCGCTCGTCCACCCACCGGGCCGGTTCTCCTACTGCAACGCCGGCTGGTCAGTGCTCGACGTCCTCCTCCGGCGCCGGGCCGGCGGGTCGTTCGAGACCCTCGCGGGCGTGGCGCTCGGCCCCGACACCACCTTCGGGATGCCACGGGGCGCGGCGGCCGCGCACTCCATCGCACCGGGCGGGCAGCCGACGCCCGTGCCGGCCGACTTCGCCGCCGCGGCGTCGGCTGCCGGGTCGCGCTGGTGGGCGACGGCCGACCAGCTCCTCGACTACGCGCGGCTGCACCTCGACGACGGCGGCAAGGTCTTCCACGGCGACGACGTGCGTGAGCTCCGTCGTCCGCACGTCGCCGTCCCGGGGGCGACGATCTCCGACGCGTGGGGGCTGGGCTGGGCCCTGTGGGACCGAGGCGAGCACCACGCGTTCGGCTGGGCCGGGTACACCGGTGGGCACCGGGCGTACCTGCGCTGCTTCCCCCACGAGGACGCCGCGGTCGTCGTCCTCGCGAACAGCGCGGGGCCGCTCTTCGGTCCGCCCGGTGGCAGCGCGCTCTTCGACGACCTGCTGCCCGAGCTCCTGTCGATGCTCGGCGTCCCGGCCCTCGGCGATGCCGTCGAGGCCGGGCCGTCGACGCCGGCGCGCGAGCTGGCCGGCGGGTTCGGGCCGTTCAGCCTGACCGCCGAGGGCGAGGACGACCTCGTCCTCGACGCCACCGCCTTCGGGGAGCCCGCGCCGATCCTCCACCGCCGACTGACCGGCGACTCCTTCGTCGCCGACGGGCGCCCGCTCGGCGGGATGCCGATCGCGGTCGCCGACGACCTGCTCTACCTCGGACCGTTCGCCGTGCCCCGGAACTGACCCGGCGCTGCCCCCGGCGCCGGGTGGCGACGGGGGCAGCGAGGGTGGGTGGCCGGTCGGCTCAGACCTCGGGGCCCTTGGCCCGCAGCTTGTCGACCTCCGACATGGCCTCGCGCAGCTCGGCGAGCCAGGTGTCGGCGTGCTCGCCGACGAGCCGGACCGACCAGGCGAGCGCGTCGCTGCGCGACCGGGCGACGCCGGCGTCGACGAGGGTGTCGAGGACCGAACGCTCCGGCTGGCGAAGGCGCGTCATCACCGGGACCGCGAGGTGGGTGAAGAGAGCGGTGGCGTCGCCGACCCGGGCGCCCCAGGACACGGTGCGCTGGTAGCGGCCCTGCGCCTCCTCGGCGATGGCGATCCGCTGCTCGCGCGTCTCGGCGCGGAACCGGCTGATCCGGCCCTCGGCCTCGGCGGCGTCGGTGCCGGCCTCGACCCCGGAGAGGGTGCCGATGACGGTGATCTCCTCGCGGTCGACGGTCACCTCGACGGCGTCGAACCAGCCGTCGGGCAGGCGTCCGGTGAACCACTTCTCGGCGTCGTCGGCGCCGGGCAGGTCGCCCTGCTGCCAGCCACCGGGGCGGCCGAAGCCGCGACCGCGGCGGCTGCCCTCGGGGCCGCCGCCGGGACCGGGTCGGCCACCACGTGGACCACGGCCGAAGCCGAGGGGCCCGTGGCCGCGACCGCCGCGGGGTCCGCGCTCGTCGCCGGAGGGGTCGGACTGGGGAGTGTGGGGGTGTCTCATGATGGTGCTCCTTGCAGTGATTACTTCATTACATCACTGCACAACGCACGACGTCCAGTGCTGATTCCCGCGATGGTGCTTCGAGGTGTGGGGGCAGCGCCGCGCGCCGGGCGAATACCTCGACTGGTGCGAGGCACGCGGCTAGATCAGCCTCGTTAGAGGTAATGCGCCAGCGCCGCGCGCCGGGCGAATACCTCGACCCGCTGGACGCGCGGACAACGTGACACGGGGCCGTGACCGCTCAGCCGGTCACGGCCCCGTGCACGTGTCGTCGAGGTGGGAGCCCCGTCCGACGAGAGCAGACAGCACTCCCCCGACGACGGCGGCCCGGGAACCCTCTGTGTATCCCCGGGTCGCGTCCCTACTCGCCCGGAACCTGGTTCTGGTGGACGAGAGCTGCGGTGAGGGCACCGTGCCAGCCGCCGGGGGCGGACGAGCCTCGCGCGCCGCACCCGCACGTCCACAGCCACTTGCCCGTGTCGCACTGCACGACCGGGTGGTGGCTCAGACGAGCTGAACGGCGGCGTCGGGTCCTCATGGACGTCGAGTCTGCTCCCGACCTCCGACGCTGTCCGGGACTTCGGGGCCGACCGGCCGAGCGTCGGTGCAGGACTGGCGGGTCGGTCGATGCGGGGTCGTCCGTTCGGTCACCCGCTGTCGCCTCCGTCCCTGTCCGACGGCACTGCGAGGATGGCTCGATGGGCACCCCCTCGCTGGCCGACGTCCACCGGCGCCGCCTCGCGACGCAGCGGCTCACCTCGGCCGGGCTGCGCACCGGGCGCGAGGTCGTCAGCCTCCTCACCTGCGTGCAGGCACAGGACGCCCCGCTCGCCGCGTGGTCGCTCGGCCTGCGGCTGCGCGAGGGCGGCACCTACGCCGACGTGCTTGCCGAGCAGGCCCGCGGCGGGTGGGTGCGCACCCACATCCTGCGCCCCACCTGGCACCTCGTCGCGCCCGAGGACCTGCGGTGGGTGCAGCGCGCGACCGGGTCACGCGTCGAGCAGGCCTCCGCCGGGCGGTACCGGGGGCTGGGTCTCGACGAGGGCACGACCGGTCGGATGCTCGACGCCCTCCACGACCTCCTCGCCGGGCCGACCCCCCTGACCCGTCCCGAGCTGACCCGCGCGTTCGCGGAGCGGGGCCTGGCCCACTCCGGCGAGCAGATGGCCCACCAGCTCATCGTCGCCGAGCTGCGCGCGGTCATCTGCTCGGGTCCCCCGCGCGGCACGACCCACACCTACGTCCTCGCCGACGAGACCGTGCCCGCGGCGCCCCTCGACGACCTCACCGTCGAGGACGCGCGCCGTGAGCTGACGCGCCGCTTCGTCATCGGCCACGGTCCGGCCTCCGACCGCGACCTGGCGCGGTGGTCCTCCCTCACCCTGACCCAGGTCCGCAACGCCCTGGCCGACCTGTCCGACGAGCTCGAGTCGGTGGTCGTCGGTGACGAGACGCTCTGGGTCGACCCGAGCACCCGGCCGCGGACCACGCGCCCCCGTCGCGCGTTCCTCCTCCAGACCTTCGACGAGGCCGCGCTGACCTACCCGAGCACCGGGTTCCGCCGCCGCTCCCCCGAGGCCGCTCGGACGCGGCTGCTCTCCGAGGCCGGCGGCGGCATCATCGTGCTGGACTGCGAGGACGTCGGCGTCTGGAAGCGCACCGTCGCCAAGGACGCCGTGGCCGTCGACCTCCACCCCGACCTCCCGCTCGCGGCGGACGACCTCGAGCAGGTGTCGGCGGCAGCGGAGCCGCTGGCCGGCTTCGTCGACCGGCCGCTCGACCTGCGGGTCCACCCCACCGCGTGACGAGGCACCCCAACGACCCGGGCCCGGACGCACGAAGGGCGTCGCGCCCTCTGCACGGGACACGACGCCCTCCGGCGTTCTGAGTCGGGTCGAGGGACTCAGAGTTCTGGGGTCGCCCTCGACGCCGGAGCGACAGGGGACGAGGCCGGGCTCAGCCGGCGGGGATGACGAGGCGCTGGCCGGCGCTGACCTGCGCGGAGTTGAGCTCGTTCGCGACCTGGATGGCGACGATGCCGTTGGACACCGAGAGGTCGGGCAGCTGCGCGGCCGCGATCTCGGACAGGGTCTGTCCGGGGGTCACGGTGACGACGGTGAGCGGCTCGGCCGCGCCCGCTCCGCTGAGCCCCGTGAGGCCGAGGACCCCGGCCGTGGCGAGGGCCAGGGCGAGGAGGGCGAGGCGGCCGCGACGGGTGATCCGGACGGCACCGACCGGCGCGTCACCGCCGGCTCCACCCCCGGGCAGGACGACCAGCTGCGGGCGCCGCAGTGCCGGGGCACCGGCGTACCCGAGGTCTGCGGGGTCCCACGCGACTGCACTCATGTTGTCCTCCATCCCGGCGGCGAGAGCCACCATCGAACCGGTGTTCGATAGAACGTCTGTACGAGTTCTAGCACGAATGTTCGACTCGGACAAGACACGCCTCGAAGAAATGTTTGAAACATGTGTACGAGTCGCGTACGCTCCTGTCATGGAAGGAACCCTGTCGCACGGCACTGACAGACCTTCTGACCTGCACGAACGCCGGTTCGAGCCGACCCGGCCCGCGCTGGACGAGACCGAAGGGGTCGACATGGCACGTCCGAGGAACGCCGACATCCACGAGATGCCCGACCGCGGTGACGGCGGTGCGCTGACCCACCGTCAGCGCAAGGTCCTCGAGGTGATCCGCAACTCCATCGACCGGCGCGGGTACCCACCGAGCATGCGCGAGATCGGTGAGGCCGTGGGCCTGACCTCCCCCAGCTCGGTGGCCCACCAGCTCTCCGCCCTCGAGCGCAAGGGCTTCCTGCGCCGCGACCCCAACCGGCCGCGCGCCATCGAGGTCATCTCCCCCGACACCGCCACCGACGAGCCCGGCTACCGCGGCGCCGCCGAGCACGACGACGTCGACGTCACGGGGATCAACGACCAGCGGCCCGAGGCCACCTACGTGCCCGTGCTCGGCCAGATCGCCGCCGGGGTGCCGATCCTGGCCGAGGAGGTCGTCGAGGACGTGTTCCCGCTCCCCCGCCAGATCGTCGGCGAGGGCTCGCTCTTCCTCCTCAAGGTCGTCGGCGACTCGATGATCGACGCCGCCATCTGCGACGGCGACTGGGTGGTCGTGCGCCAGCAGCCGAGCGCCGACAACGGCGACATCGTCGCGGCGATGCTCGACAACGAGGCCACGGTCAAGACCTTCAAGCGCAAGGACGGCAAGGTCTGGCTGCTCCCGCACAACGAGGCCTTCTCCCCGATCGACGGCGACCACGCGACGATCCTCGGCAAGGTCACCGCCGTCCTGCGGCGGATCTGACCCTCCGCGACACCCCTTTGGCTCGGCGCCTCGGCCCGGCTGCGTCTACCGACCGGCCGGGCCGAACCGTTGCCAGAAGGCGGTGTCGACCCAGTCGTCGAACTTGCGCCCCACCTCGCGCAGCACCCCTGCACGCTCGAACCCCAGCGAGAGGTGGAGCGCCTCGCTCGCCGGGTTCGGCTGCGCGATGACGGCGAGGACGACGTGGATGCCGTCGGCGTCGACCCGCTCGAGGAGCTCGGTGTAGAGGGCACGACCCAGTCCCCGTCCGCGGGCGGAGTCGCGGAGGTAGATCGAGGTCTCGCGGGTGCCGTCGTACGCCTGCCGCGGTCGGTAGGTGGAGGCGTAGGCGAACCCGAGGATCCCGGGGCCCGACCCGTCCTCCACGACGAGGACGTGGTCGCCGGGACGGGTGGACGCGACCCGGTCGGCGAAGTGCTCGGGCGGCCTGGGCTCGGTGTCGAACGTCGACACGCTCGTGTGGACGGCGTCGTTGTAGATCACGGCGATCGCCGGCAGGTCGAGCGCGGTGGCGGGGCGGATCGTCGTCATCGGGCAGCGGCCGGGGCTCAGGCGGCGACGGCGTCGCGGACGACGGCGCTCAGGGTCGGGGCGAGCGCGGCGTCGAGGCGCAGCGTCATCAGGGCGTCGCCGCGGGTGGGTCCGCGGGTCACCGCCATGACCGGGATCCCGCGTGCCGCGGCGTGGCGCACGAAGCGCAGGCCCGACATCACGGCGAGGGACGAGCCGAGGACGAGCAGCGCCGGCGCCGCGTCGGTGAGGGCGTAGCAGGCGTCGACCCGGTCGCGCGGCACCGAGCCGCCGAAGAACACGACGTCGGGCTTGAGGGTGTCGGCGTCGCAGAGCGTGCAGCGCGGGGTGTGGAAGCCGGTGACGAGGGAGTCGGCGAGGACGATGTCGCCGTCGGGGCGGATCTGGCTGCTGACCTGCGACCCGTCGTGGGCCTCCCCCTCGGCGAGGAGCTCGAAGCCGTGGTTCGCCTCGGCCATCCGCGCCTGGAGCAGGTCGCGGTCGGACCGGTCGCCGCAGGTGAGGCAGACGACCTCGGCGAGGCTGCCGTGGAGCTCGGTGACCTGCGCGCTGCCGGCGGCCTGGTGGAGGCCGTCGACGTTCTGGGTGATGACGGCGCCGAGGACCCCGTGCCGCTGGAGATCGGCGACGGCGTGGTGGGCGGCGTTGGGCTCGGCGTGCCAGAAGCGCTGCCAGCCGATGAAGGAGCGCGCCCAGTACCGCTGGCGGGCCTCGCTGCTGCCGACGAACTCGCCGTGCTGCATCGGGGTGACCCGGCGGGTGCCGTCGGGGCCGCGGTAGTCGGGGATCCCGCTGTCGGTCGACATGCCCGCACCCGTGAGGACGAGGGTGCCGGGGTGCGCCGCGAGGAGCGCGGCGAGGGCGGCGACGTCCGACATGCCCCGATTCTCGCACCGGCCTGCGGGACGGCGCGCGACGGGCGCGACCGGGGCGTGCCCGGGGCGCGGTCGGGGCGCGGCCGGCGCCGCGGGGCGGTATCACCGTGCGTTTCGTGGTGGCGGTCCTCGATAACGTCCCGTTATGATCACCCTCATGATCGACGCCGCCGGCCTCCGCGTCATGAAGGCCATCTCCGAGCAGGGCAGCTTCACCGCTGCCGCCGCCTCGCTGGGCTACACCCAGCCCGCGATCTCGCAGATGGTCCGCCGCCTCGAGCAGCGCACGGGCACCGTCCTCGTGGAACGGGTGGGGCGCAACGTCCGGCTCACCGAGGCCGGGCAGGTCCTCGCCCGGCACGCCACTCCGGTCCTCGCCGCGCTCGACGCCGCCGAGGAGGAGGTCGCCGCGATCGCCGGCTTGCGGAGCGGCCGGGTGCGCCTCATGGCCTTCCCGTCGGCGTCGGCGACCCTGGTCCCCCGCGCGCTGGCGCTGGTCAAGCAGCGCTTCCCCGACGTCCAGATCACCTTCACCGAGGCAGAGCCGCCCGAGAGCCTGGCCGCCCTCAAGGCCGGCGAGTGCGACCTGGCGGTGGCGTTCGCGTACGAGGGCACCGACCTCGGGCGCGGCGAGGAGGACCTCGACCAGTTCGTCATCACGCCGCTGCTCGACGACGAGGTCCGGCTCGCGGTGCCCGAGGGGCACGCGGTCTCCAAGCAGGAGACGGTCGACCTCGCCGACCTGTCGGGTGAGCCGTGGATCGCCGGGTGTCCCCGCTGTCGCGGCCACCTCCTCCAGCTGACCCACGACGCGGGCTTCCGCCCCGACGTGGCCTACGAGACCGAGGACTACGTCGCCGTCATGGGCCTGGTCGCCGAGGGCCTCGGTGTCGCCCTCATCCCCGACCTGATCCTGCGCACGGTGCACCACCCCGACGTCGTCGCCCTCCCGATGACGCCCGCCTCGCGCCGCTCGATCATGGCCGTGACCACCCCCGACCTCCAGCGCGTCCCGGCGGTGCAGGCCACCCTCGACGCGCTCGCCGAGTCGGCGAGGTCGCAGTCCAAGGCCCCGACGGTGCGCGCGCCCGAGCCGGCCTGGTCGATCTGACCCACCGGGTCACCGGGGCCGCGGTCACCGGCGTCGGCGTCATCGTGACGTCACCGCGCTGACGACGCCGTCGGTCTCGACGACGGCGACGTCACCGTCGCGGTCGGTGCGCAGGACCGTGTAGCCGTTGCGGCGCAGCAGCTCGAGGTGGCGGGGCGCAGGGTGTCCGTAGTCGTTCTCGGCCCCGACGCTGACGACGCCGAGCGGTGCCCGGACCGCGGCCATCAGCTCGTCGTCGAGGTTGGCGCTGCCGTGGTGCGGGGTCTTGACGACCTCGAAGCCACCGGCGGCGACGGCCATCGACGGTTCGCGGCGCAGCCGCAGCAGGAGGTCGTGGGCCGACTCGCGCTCGACGTCGCCGAGGAGCAGGGCGTCGACCGTCCCGGTGCGCACGGCGAGCACGAGGCTGGCGTTGTTCGGCACCGACCCGGCGGCGATCCGCCGGACCGGGCTCCACACGACCGCGTCGAGGTCACCGACGCGCAGCCGGTCCCCTGCCGTCGCGACGACGACCGGGATGCCGCGCGCCGCGGCGAGGCGCCGGACCTCGCGGTCGGCGGCCTCGGGCTCGGCGACGGGGCCGACGAGGACCTGGGCGACCGAGCGCCCCGACAGCGCACCGGCCAGCCCGTCGACGTGGTCGGCGTGCAGGTGGGTGAGGACGACCGCGTCGAGCGTGGCGACGCCGAGCCGGTCGAGGCAGCGGTCGACGAGCGGTGGGTCCGGTCCGGCGTCGACGAGGACGGCCCGCGCCGGACCGCTGCGCACGACGATCGCGTCGCCCTGCCCGACGTCGCAGACGACGACCCGCCAGCCGTCGGGGGGCCAGGTGACGACGCCCGTGGGGAGCAACGCCGCGGCCACGAGCACCGCAGCGCCGATGGTCAACGCCGGGTGGGCCGCGACCCCGCTGACCACCGCTCGGCCGGTGAGCAGCACGATCAGGGTGAGGCCGGCGAGGAGGAGCGCCCCCGGCCAGCCGTCGGGCCAGGGCATCGTGCCGCCCGGAACGTCGGCGAACCGGCGGGCGACCTGCGCGACACCTGTCGTCGGCACGACCCCGACCCACGCCACGAGCGTGGCACCGCCCGGCCACACGACCGACAGGAGAGCCGCGCCCACCCCCGCGACCGTCGCGACCGGCACGAGGGGTGCGGCGAGCAGGTTCGCGAGCACCCCGACGACGCTCACCGACCCCTGGAGGAGGACGACGACGGGCGCCGTCATCGCCTGCGCCGCCACGGGGATGGCCAGCGCGGGGCCGAGGGGCGCGACCCGCTCGGGCAGCCGTCTCCCGATCGCCTCACCCCACGGCCGGGTGAACAGGAGCAGGCCGAGGGTCGCCAGCGACGACAGGGTGAAGCCGAACGACCGGGCCAGCCACGGGTCGAGGAGCAGGACGACGACGATGGCCGCTCCCAGCACCGGCGGACCGGCCGAGCGGCGCGACCGGCTCAGCCCGATGAGGCCGATGGCGCCCATCGCGGCGGCGCGCACCACGCTGGGCTCGGGGCGGGCGAGGACGACGAACCCCGCCAGGGCGACGAGGGCGAGCCACGGCCGGAGCGCCCGGGGGATCCCGACGATGACGCAGAGCCCGATGACGAGCCCCACGACGACGGCGACGTTGCTCCCGGAGACGGCGGTCAGGTGGGTCATGCCCGTGGCGCGCATCGCCTCGGTGAGGTCGGGCGGCGTGCGGCTGGTGTCGCCGATGACGAGGCCGGGGAGCAGGCCGCGCGCATCGGCGGGGGCGTCGTCGACCGCGTCGCGCAGGCCGGACCGGAGTCGCTCGGCACCACTCGCCACCGTCCCGGGTGGTGACAGGATGCGCGGATCGCCGGTGACGGCGAGCGTCGCCACGCGGTCGTCCGCCCGCTCGGTGGGTCCGAGGCGTCCGGTGACGAGGACGGTCGCGCGCCACGGCAGGCCGACGAGCCGGGTGTCGCCGGTGAGGAGGACGGGCGCCGCCGCCTCACGTCGGGTCCCGCGGGCGTCGAGGAGCTGGAGCGTCGCCTCACGCAGGACGCGGGCACGGTCACCCGTGCCGGCGAGCACGATGGCGTCACCGGTGACGACGGCGTGGGCTGTCACGACGGCTCGGTCATCGGCCAGCTCGACGATGCCGCCTCGGGCCCGGAGGACGCAGTGGCCGGCTGCGGCGACCTGGAGGAGGACGACGATCAGGCAGAGCAGGAGCGCGGGCCAGCGCCAGACGGTGGCGGTGCGGCGGTGGAGCGCCAGCAGCCCGACGCCGATGAGCAGCGACACGGTGGCGACGACGAGGTGACCGGTGGATGACAGGCCGAGCGCGGCGGCGGACCCGGCCCAGGCGAGCACGGCCGGCCCGAGCAGCCGCAGGTCGGTGGCGGGCTGCGGGGTCACAGCGTCACCAGCGGCCGGAGCCGCTCCATCATCTTCTCGCCGATGCCACTGACCTCGCCGAGCTCGTCGACGGTGGTGAACCTCCCGTGCTCGGCGCGCCAGTCGAGGATGCGCTGGGCCAGCACCGGACCGACGCCGGGCAGCGTGTCGAGGCCCGCGAGGTCGGCGGTGTTGATCGACACGGGTCCTGCACTGCCGGAACCCGTCCCACCGCTACTGCCCCCACCGCCGGGAGCGGGCGCGCCCGGAGGGTCGGGGTCGCCGGGTGCGGGCACGACGACCTGCTCGCCGTCGACGAGGACGCGAGCGAGGTTCACCCGGGCGAGGTCGGCGCCCTTGACCGTGCCGCCGGCGGCCTCGAGGGCGTCGGCGACCCTCGAGCCCGGCGGCAGTCGTTGCAGGCCGGGCCTCCTCACCTTCCCGACGACGTGGACGACCACGACGGCCACCCCCACTGCTCCGACCGGCCCGGGCGACGCCGAGGTCGGCGCGCTCGGGCTCGCCGACGGGAAGCCGGTCGCCGACCCGGCCCCGACCGGCGCGGCTCCCGCCGACAGTCCCGTCGGACCGGCCCGCGAGCCACCACCCGGCGCGAGGACGGTTCCGTCGCCGCCCGCCCAGGCCACCCGCAGCCCGAAGAGCGCCACCGCGACGGCCACGACCACCGCGAGCCCGATGACGGCCAGCCGGCCGGGCTCCCACCGCGCCCCGACGAACGCCTCCGGCAGCCGGAACCAGCGCCGAACCCCGGACCGCGGGCCGCCGTCGAGGTCGTCGAGGTCGAGGTCGTCCTCGGGGACGGCCGGCACCCAGTCGAGGTCGGGGACGCCGTCCTCCGAGGGATGTCGCGGACCCGGCTCGTCGAGGGGCGCCGCAGCCGGGACGACGCGGGCTGGGCGGTCGCCATCGAGGGGTGGCGGTCGACCGGGCCCCAGCTCACGGGCCGTCGGGACGTACCCCGCACGAGGTGCCCGCAGCCGGGCCATCGCGCGCGGCGAGAGCGGCTCGGGGCGATGTCGACGGGGCATGCACCGACGCTAGGCAGGTCTGGCGCGAGCAGCCGGAACCACCGAGGACCTGTGGACGACGCCCCCGCCCGGCGCCGCATGTGGACGACCGGGCCTCAACCGCCTCAGCCCAGGCGGCGGACCCAGGCGACGATGTTGCGCCGGTGCCGCGACAGCACCAGAGCCGCGATGAGGACGAGCCACACCCCGACGGTCACCGAGATCCCGGGCACGATCCCCACCGCGCCGAGCACCCCGAGCACGCCGATCGAGAGCACGGCCACGACCGAGGCCTCCCCCACGAACGGCACGAGCGTCTTCGTCACGGCGAACACCACGACGGCCGCCAGGGCCACGAACGGCTCGACCGCGAGCACCGTCCCCAGCGCGCACGCGACGCCCTTGCCCCCCTTCCCCCGCAGGAACGGGCTGTAGACGTGGCCGAGGACGACGGCGAACCCGGCCACCAGCGCCGGCACGGTCCCCATCGCCCGCAGCACGACGAAGGTCGGGAGCCAGGCCTTCCCGACGTCGAGGACGAGGACGAGGGCTCCCCACTTCCGCCCGAGCACCCGCCCCGCGTTCGTCGCCCCGGGGTTGCCAGAACCGGACCCGCGCAGGTCACGCCCGAGGGCCCGCGCCAGCAGGGTGGCCGGGTTGATCGACCCGATGAGGAAGCAGACGACCGCGACGACCGCGACCTGGACGGCGAGCCCGAGCATCGGTCAGTGCGCCGCCTCGGTGTCGCCGAACCGGGGCACCACCGCCACGGCCAGCGTGCCCGGACCGACGTGCGCCCCGACGACCGCCCCGAGCTCGACGACCCGGACCCCGACGTCGCCGCCGAGCCGCGCGCCGAGCCGCTCCGCCAGCCGGTCGGCCCGGTCGCGGGAGTCGAGGTGGTGCACGGCGACGTCCACCCCTGATGACCCGGCGGGCGGTGACGACGCCGCCTCGGCGGCGAGCTCCTCGAGCCGGGCGATGGCGCGGCTCGAGGTGCGGACCCGCTCGAGCGGCACGATGTGCCCGTCGCGCAGGCCGAGGATCGGCTTGATCGCCAGGGCCGACCCGAGCAGCGCCCCGGCCTTGCCGATCCGCCCTCCCCGCCGCAGGTACTCGAGGGTGTCGACGTAGAACACGACGGTCGCGGCCCCGCACGTCCGACGCACGAGCGACGCCACGTCCTCCGCCGAGCCCCCGGACGCGGCGAGCCGGGCCCCCGCCAGCACCGCGTGACCCATCGCCATCCCGAGCGCCCGCGAGTCCACGACCGTGACCGGTACCGGGGAGTCGGCTGCCGCGAGCTCGGCCCCGCCGATCGTGCTCGACATCTCCCCGGAGATGTGGACCGACACGATGGCGGTCGCGCCGGCAGCCGCCGCGGCCTCGTACCTCTGAAGGAAGGCGGCCGGTGCCGGACGCGACGTCGACACGGGCACGAAGGTGCGCAGGGCCGACGCGACGGCCGCGGCGTCGATGTCGACGCCCTCCGCGTGCTCGGTCCCGCCGATGACGACGTGCAGCGGGACGACGCCCACCAGCAGCCCGTCGAGGAGGTCGGCGGGCAGGTAGGCCGTCGAGTCGGTGACGAGGGCGGTGCTCACGCGAGCAGGCTAGTGGTCGCGCGCCCCTCGGCGAGGACGGCGCGGCGCGACCGCGCGCTCACGCCTCCTGGCGCGCGGCCTTCTTGGCGGCCCGCTCCTCGCGCCGCTCGACGAACCGGGTGGCCTCGGCGTCGAGCGCAGCGACGGCCTCGGCGAGCTCGGTGCGGGCCTTCTCGCCCTCGTCGTCGAGCCCCTCGAGGTCCCAGATGCCCCACTGCCGCAGGATCGGCGCGACGATGTCGTCGTGGTGGATGCGCAGGTCGTAGATCCCGGCCATCGCCATCTGGACGGCCTTGCGCCCGAAGCCCGGGATGATCGACCCCGGCATCTGGAAGTCCTTGACCTCGTCGGTGATGGCCCGCATCGTCTGGTTCGGCGAGAGCTCGAGCGCCGCCTGGATGAGGTTGCGGTAGAAGATCATGTGGAGGTTCTCGTCCTTGGCCACCCGCGTCAGGAGCTTCTCGGCGATCGGCTCGTCGGCGAAGCGGCCCGTGTTCCGGTGTGACACACGGGTGGCCAGCTCCTGGAACGTCACGTAGGCGCAGACGCTGAGCAGCGACTTGTCGCCCGAGTCGTAGCCGGCGACCATCGTGTCCATCCGGGCGCGCTCGAGCTCGTCGGGGTCGACGCCGCGGGTGACGAGGAGGTAGTCGCGGATGCAGAACGCGTGCCGCCCCTCCTCGGCCGTCCAGCGGTTGACCCACTCCCCCCACGCGCTCTCGCGACCGAAGGCGCGGTCGATCTCGCGGTGGTAGCTCGGCAGGTTGTCCTCGGTCAGGAGGTTGACCTCGAGGGCCGTGCGGGCGATCGGCGACAGCTGGCTCTGGTCGATGGACCACGGGTCGCCGCCGAGCTCCTTGAAGTCCCGCCCGAGCGACCACGGCACGTACTCGTGCGGCATCCACTCCTGCGCGACGCCGATGTGCCGGTTGAGGTTCTCCTCGACGACCGGTTCGAGCGCGGACAGCAGCTGGGTGGTCTCGAGCGCAGCCATGCGGACCTCCTCGTCGCGGCCGCGGCGTGCTCGCGACCTCAGGGCCTCAGCCTGCACCCTCGAGAGGGCCCTCGCCAGACCAGCGACAGGTCAATCCCGATGAGGTCGCGCGCTCACCAGGGCAGGGCGACGTCGAGCTCGCGCGGGTCGTCGACCGGGACCCAGCCCTCGCCGGGCCGCTCGACGTACTCCGCGCCCGGGCCCTCGCTCGCCAGCTGCGCGACGGCCCGCAGGAGCCGCTCGACGTGCTCGTCGGCCGTGGCGATGCCGGCGCTGACCCGGACGGCGGTCGCGTGCGGGACGTCGGCGTCGTCCTCCTCGAGGAGGGCGTCGACGAGGAGGTGCGCGCAGAACTTGCCGGCCCGCACCCCGATGCCGTGCTCCGCCGAGAGAGCGGCCGCGACGAGGCCGCTGTCGAGGCCGTCGACGGTGAAGGTCGCGACGGGCCCGCGGTCGTGGTCGTCGCCGAACAGCGAGTACGTCGTGACGCCCTCGATGGCGCGCAGCCCGGAGAGCAGGGCGGCGGTCAGCCGGGCCTCGTGCTCGGCGATGACGGCGCGGTGCTCGCGGATCGTGGCGCAGGCGGCGGCCAGGGCCACGGCGCCGAGGACGTTGGGGCTGCCGGCCTCGTGGCGGGCGGCGCCGGTGGTCCAGCGGGTCGCGGTCTCGGTGACCTCGGCGGTGGCGCCGCCGCCGGAGAGGTAGGGCGCGGCGGCGTCGAGCCAGTCGCGGCGCCCGGCGAGGACGCCGGTGCCGTACGGCGCGTGGAGCTTGTGGCCGGAGAAGGCGACCCAGTCGACGTCGAGCGCACCGAGGTCGATGGTCCGGTGTGCGGCCGACTGCGCCGCGTCGAGGAGGACACGGGCGCCGTGGCGCCGGGCGATGGCGGCGAGGCGCTCGACGGGCCAGAGCTCGCCGGTGACGTTCGATGCCGAGGTGAGGACGACGAGCGCCTGGCGCGGGCGCCGGGCGGTGCCGCGCGGGAGGTGGCGCAGCGCGTCCTCGAGGAGGGCCTCGGCGTCGCGGGGGGTGGCCGGGACGGGGAGGCGCACCGTGTCCTTGCGGCGCCAGGGCAGCAGGGTCGCGTGGTGCTCGGAGGAGAAGACGACGACGTCGGTGTCGCGGGGCAGGCTGCGGGCCAGGAGGTTGACCGCGTCGGTGGTGTTGCGGGTGAAGACGACGACGTCGTCCTCGCGGGCGCCGACGAAGCGGGCGACCTCGTCACGGGCGGCCTCGTAGTGGGCGCTGGTCACCCTGCTGAGCCACCCGGTGCCGCGGTGGACGCTGGAGTAGGTGGCCGTGGCGTTCTCGACGGCGCGCACGACGCGCTCGAGGGCCGGGGTGGAGGCGGCGTGGTCGAGGTTGGCGTAGTCGAGGTGGTCGCCCGACAGGGTCGGTACGAGGTCGGCGCGGACCACGGCGGGCAGGCGCTCGGGCACGGCGTGCAGCCACGGGCGGCGGTGGAAGGAGGGAGGGGTGCTGGCGATCGACACGGTGGTCTCCGACGTCTCGGTGGACCTCGGGTGCTCCCGGGATCCGCGCTTGCCGGCGCCGAAGGGGTCGCCGACCAGGTCGTCACCCGGAGCACCCCACCGCGGAGGAGGGTTGCTGGCCTGCGAGCCGGGGCTTGTCGCACGCACTCATGACCTACGAGAAGCAGTCTGGAGCGCCGGGTGGGCGGGCGTCATCCTCGGTCCACGACCCGAGACGCCTGTCGCCGCCGAGCCCGGGCGCTACCCACCGGAAGCCCGTCCCTCCCCCGGGAAGGCTTCCGGTGGGAGGGGCGGGTTCTCCGGGGAACCCCGAAAAGCGCAGGACGCCGGGCGGTGGGGGTCAGGCGGGGACGACGTTGACGAGCCTCGGAGCGCGCACGATGACGCTGCGCACCCCGTTCTCCAGGGCCGCCTGGACCTTGGGGCTGGCCAGGGCGAGCTCGCGCAGGGCGTCCTCGGTGATGTCGCCGGGCACCTCGAGGCGGTCGCGCACCTTCCCGCGCACCTGCACGACGCAGGTGACGGTCTCCTCGACGAGCAGCGCCGGGTCGGCCACCGGGAACGGGTGGTGGACGAGCGACTCCTCGTGCCCGAGCCGGGCCCACAGCTCCTCCGCGGCGTGCGGGGCGAGCGGCGCGACCATGAGGACGATCTGCTCCGCGGCCTCGCGAGGCACCCCGTCGCCGAGCTTGGTCAGCGCGTTGTTGAGCTCGGTGAGGCGGGCGATCGCCGTGTTGAAGCCAAGGCCGGCGTAGTCGGTGCGCACCGCGTCGATGGTGCGGTGCAGCACCCGGGCGGTGGCGTCGTCCATCGGGGCGTCGACGACGGTGGCCTCGCCCGTCTCCTCGGAGACCACGTTGCGCCACAGCCGCTGGAGGAAGCGCTGGCTCCCGACGACGGCTCGGGTGTCCCACGGCTTGCTCTGCTCGAGCGGGCCGAGCCCCATCTCGTAGAGCCGGAAGGTGTCGGCGCCGTACGACGCGTACATCTCGTCGGGGCTGATCATGTTCTTCAGCGACTTGCCGATCTTGCCGAACTCGCGGCTCACCGGCTCACCGTTCCAGCTGAACGAGCCGTCGGCGGCCTCCTGAACCTCCCTGGCCTCCACCGGCTGGCCGCGGTCGTCGCGGAAGGCGGCCGCCTGGATGTAGCCCTGGCTGAAGTAGGTGCGGAACGGCTCGTCGGAGCTCAGGTGGCCCAGGTCGTGGAGCACCTTGTGCCAGAAGCGGGCGTAGAGCAGGTGGAGCACGGCGTGCTCGACGCCACCGACGTAGAGGTCGACGCCGCCCGGGTCGCGGGTGCCGGCGGGGGCACCGGCGACGGCCTCGGCGCGCGGCCCCATCCAGTACTCCTCGTTGGCGGGGTCGACGAGGGCGTCGGCGTTCGCCGGGTCGAGGTAGCGCAGGTAGTACCAGCAGGAGCCCGCCCAGTTGGGCATCGTGTTCGTCTCGCGGCGGTAGCGGCGGGTGCCGCGGCCGTCGCCGAGGTCGAGGTCGACGTGCACCCACTCGTCGACCCGCGACAGCGGCGGCTCGGGCTCGCTCCCGGCGTCCTCGGGGTCGTAGGTCTTCGGGCTGTAGTCGGGGACGTCGGGCAGCTCGACGGGCAGCATCGAGTCGGGGACGCCGTGCGCGACGCCGTCCTCGTCGAAGACGACCGGGAACGGCTCGCCCCAGTAGCGCTGGCGGCTGAAGAGCCAGTCGCGGATCTTGTAGCTGACGGTGGGCTCGCCGATGCCCTTGGCCCCGAGCCAGGTCGTGATGGCGGCCTTGGCCTCGGTGACCCCGAGCCCGTCGAGGCTGATCTCGGCGTTGGCGGAGTTGACGGCCGGCCCGTCGCCGGTGAAGGCGGTGGACTCGTCGTGGCCCTCGCTCGGCGCGACGGTGCGGATCCTCGGCAGGTCGAAGACGGTGGCGAAGTCCCAGTCGCGCTCGTCCTGGCCGGGGACGGCCATGATCGCGCCGGTGCCGTAGCCCATGAGGACGTAGTCGGCGACGAAGACGGGGACGGGCGCGCCGGTGACCGGGTTGACCGCCCAGCCGCCGGTGAAGACGCCCGTCTTGTCCTTGCCCTCGCTCTGCCGCTCGACGTCGTTCTTGCGCGAGGCCGCGCGGCGGTAGGCGGTGACGGCCTCGTGCGGGGTCGGTGCTCCGCCGGTCCACGCGTCGCGGGTCCCCTCGGGCCAGCCCCCGGCGGGGACGAGCTCGTCGACGAGCGGGTGCTCGGGCGCCAGGACCATGAAGGTCGCGCCGAACAGGGTGTCGGGGCGGGTCGTGAAGACCTCGATGCCGGTGCCGGGCGCAGCGGGCACGCCGACGGCGTCCGGGCCGGTCGCGACGCCCTCGGTCAGCACCGGGAAGGTGACCCGGGCGCCGTGGCTGCGGCCGATCCAGTTGCGCTGCATCGCCTTGACCTTCTCGGGCCAGTCGACCCGGTCGAGGTCGTCGGCGAGGCGGTCGGAGTAGGCGGTGATCCGCATCATCCACTGGCGCAGGTTGCGGCGGAACACGGGGAAGTTGCCGCGCTCGGAGCGTCCCTCGTTGGTGACCTCCTCGTTCGAGAGCACCGTGCCGAGGCCGGGGCACCAGTTCACCGGCGCCTCGCTCGTGTACGCCAGGCGCTGCCCGTCGATGATGTCGGCGCGCTCGGGCTCGGACAGGTCGTCCCACGCCCGGCCGTCGTCGGCGGGCAGGGGGCGCGCGCCGCTGCGGTACTCCTCGACGAGCTCGCTGACGGGGCGGGCCCGGCCTCTGCCGCCGTCGGGGCGCACGGCCTCGGCGTCGTACCAGGACTCGAAGATCTGGAGGAAGATCCACTGGGTCCAGCGGTAGTAGTCGGGGTCGATGGTCCGGATGGCGCGACGGTCGTCGTGACCGAGGCCGAGGCGGCGCAGCTGGCGCGCCATGATGACGATGTTGTCCTCGGTCGTCGTGCGGGGGTGCTGACCGGTCTGGACGGCGTACTGCTCGGCCGGCAGGCCGAAGGCGTCGTAGCCCAGGCAGTGCAGGACGTTCTTGCCGAGCATCCGGTGGTAGCGGGCGAAGACGTCGGTGGCGATGTAGCCCAGCGGGTGGCCGACGTGCAGGCCCGCACCGCTCGGGTACGGGAACATGTCGAGGACGAGCAGGTGGCCCTCGGGGTGTGCGTCGACGCCCTCCGGGTCGGCCCACGGACCCGCGGGGTTCGGCGCGTGGTAGGTCCCGCGCTGCTCCCAGCGGTCCTGCCAGGCGACCTCGATCTCGCCGGCCAGCTCGGCCGTGTACCGGTGCGGGGTCTCGCTCATCGTGTCCTCGTCGTCGTCTCGTTCGGTCTGCGCCCATGAAAAAGCCCCTCACGCAGGAGGGGCTGCCGCGCGTGGCCCGGGGGCCGGCGCGGCTAGGTGAGCAGCAGGACCATCGTCACGTCGTCAAGGGTATCGCAGCGGGTGCCGGTGCGGCGGTGAGGTTCCGGCGGCGTCACCCGAGCAGTCCGGCCACCAGCAACCCCTGGGCCAGGTGGTAGGTGACGATGACGACCAGCCGGGTCCACGGGCGCTCCTTCACGAACTTGCCCAGGGCCAGCACGGTGTCGCTGACGACGAAGAGCGCGGCGCCGAGCCCCACGAGGACGTCGCCGGTCGCCCAGCCGAGGACCGCCAGCGCGCCGATGACCACCATGTAGGCCGCCACGGCGGCGGCGAGCACGGCGCCGCCGTCCGCGACCGCCGCGGGGAGGATGCGGCGGCCCGCGACGAGGGCGAGGACCAGGATCGCGGCGCCGACCCAGGCCAGCCCGGGACGCTCGAAGCCACTGGCGACGAAGGCTGCGACCCAGGCGAGGTGTCCGACGAGAAAGGCGGCGAGGCCGCCGAGGAAGCGCGGCTCGGTGTCCTGAAGGAGGAGGACGTCGCCGACCATCCCGAGGACGAGCGCGACGAGGACGAGGCGACCGGTCGCCGTGTCCACGGCTCCCAGAGCCAGGGCGACGGCGACGAGGCCGAGCATGACGGACGGCTTGGCCCAGCCCTCGGTCCGCCGGTCGCCCCGTGCGACGGCCCGCCAGTCGAGGGCGGCCAGCACGGCGGTGGCGAGGGCGGCCGCGAGGAGGACGACGTCGGCACTCACCGGACGCATCCTGCCGTCCAGGAGCGGGCGCCCGAGGTGAGGGGTGGTCCACCTCACCCACCCAGGCGACTGGTTCACCGCCTGGTGACCGTGTGTGCCGCGGCGGCGGACCACCACCCCCTGCCCAGAACCGATCAACCCACTGGATCGATCGATCCAGTGGGTTGAGGGTGTCGGGAGAGCACTGATGACGCCGGCCGACAGCAGGTCGCCCGCCTGTGGATGACGGCCGGCCCCGCCTTCGTGGTTCGGGCATGCTGGCGGCTCGTCGACATCAGGGGGAGCGATGGGCGCGAGGTCGCGGACGTGGATGGAACGCCGCGGCGTCGGGTCGTCCGAGCGGGAGTTCAACGCTCCGTGGGTCCGGCTGCAGGAGCACCTCGTCGAGCGGTACGGACGGGACGTCGCTCAGGACCGTCGATGGGAACGCCCGGATCCGCACGACCTCGCCAACCTCGCCCTCCTGCTCCGACAGGCCAGTGCGGCCGTCGACGCCGACGTCGGCCGGGCCGGGCGGGCCTGTTCCCCCGCCCTCACTCCCTGCGAGTGCGACGTCCTGCGCCGGGTCGCCGCGAAGCCGTCGGCCGGGTCGAACCTGGCCGCCTACCTCCGGCTGACGCCCCAACGGGTCTCGCAGGTGCTCCGGCGCCTCGAGTCCCGCGGGCTCATCGAGCGTGAGGAGTCCTTCCGGGACGCGCGCGAGCGGCGGGCGAGCGTGACGGAAGCGGGTCGCACGGTCCTGCGAACGCTCGACCCACGGTTGCAGGCACTCGCGACACTCTGGCTCGACGAGCTCGACCACGAGGGCGAGGAAGCGCGCACGGCCCTGATGATGCTCGTCGCCGTCCTGGCGGACCTCACGTGAGCCACGACGGGTTCGCCGGTCGCGTCCCGCCTGGCCCTGACGCCGCGACTCGCTCAGCGCAGCTCCAGGTGCCCGTCGTCGATCCGGCCGAGGCGCATCACGGTGAGGTCGTAGGGGTAGCTCTGCACGACGCGCCACGGCCGCCGGTGGCCCTGCCGCGGCAGGAGGTGCGCGCCGCGGCGGATGTAGCCGGACGTGAGCTCGAGGAGCGGTGCATCGCCCTCGCCCTCCCCCGCCCCCACCGCGTCGCCGTCGCGACCGCCACGATCCGCGCCGGCACCACCACCGTCGAGAGCCGCCGGGTACCGGGGCACGGCAACCGTCCGCCCGGTCCGCTCCAGGTGGCGCAGCAGCGAGCAGAACCAGCGGGCCGAGAGGTCGGCCCGCAGGGTCCAGCTCGCGTTGGTGTAGCCGACCGACATCGCGATGTTCGGGACGTCCGAGAGCATCAGCCCCTTGTAGACGTGCCGCTGCGCGATGTCCACGACCCGGCCGTCGACGACGACCTCCGCTCCCCCGCCGAGCTGCAGGGTCAGGCCGGTGGCGGTGACGACGACGTCCGCAGGCAGGTGCGACCCCGACCCCAGCCGCACCCCCGAGGCGTCGAACCGCTCCACGGTGTCGGTGACGACCGACGCCCGGCCGTCGGCGAGGACGTCGAACAGGTCGCCGTCGGGCGCCACGCACAGGCGTTCGTCCCACGGGTCGTAGCGCGGGGTGAAGTGCGTCGCGACGTCGAAGTCGTCCGGGAGCCGGGAGGCGACCCGGTCGCGCAGCAGCCGCGCCCCCCACGACGGCCACCGCCGCAGCACCCGGTAGCCCGCGAGGGCGAGGACGACGTTCCTGCCCCGCACCACCCGGTGCGCCGCGCCGGCCGGAAGCACCCGCCGCAGCCCGTCGGCCACGGCGTCGTGGTCGGGCAGTGCCGCGACGTAGCTCGGGCTGCGCTGGAGCATGCTCACGTGGGCCGCGCCCTGCCCGACGAGCGCGGGCACCAGGGTCACCGCGGTGGCCCCGCTCCCGATGACGACGACCCTCCTCCCCTCGACGTCGAGCCCGTCGGCGGGCCAGTGCTGCGGGTGGACCACCGGACCGGCGAAGTCGTCCTGCCCCGGGAAGTCCACGACGTGCGGGGCGTCGTAGGAGTAGTAGCCCGTCGCGAGGTACACGAACCGCGCGGTGTGGACGACGACCCCCGAGGACGTGCGCGCCGTCACGCGCCACTGCCCGGCCTCCGACGACCACTCCAGGCGCTCCACCCGCTGGCCGAGGTGGACCCGCTCGGTCACGTCGTACGCCTCGGCGGTCTCGCGGACGTAGTGCCGGATCTGCGCGGCCGTGGCGAACGTCCCGTTCCCGCGCCATGGCCGGAACGGGAAGCCGAGGGTGTACATGTCGGAGTCCGAACGCACCCCCGGGTACCGGAACAGGTCCCACGTGCCACCGAGGGCGTCGCGCGCCTCGAGGACGGCCCACACGTCATCGCGGCGGTGCTTCGCCAGCCGGCAGGCGACGTCGACCCCGGAGAGCCCCGCGCCGACGACGAGGACGTCGACGTCGAGCGGCGTGACGGTCGGCGCGGTCGGAGGGGTCGGCACGCTCTCAGGCTATGTCGGCCCCGGCCGTCGAACCCTGGACCCGGTCACCGGTCTCGAGAGGGCCGCTGCCGGGCGCCCGTGTGACGATGGGGTCATGACCTCCCTGTCCGACTTCAGCGCCTCCACCCTCGCCGGCCAGGAGCCAGGCACCGACGAGGAGATCGGCGATGACGTCCGGGCGGCCCTCACGGCCGCTGCTGCATGAGCGGCTGGTTCCTCCTCGTCCCCGCCGCCGTCCTCGGCGGGTTCGCCGTCTTCCTCTGGCACCGGCTCGCCGTCGCCCCGCAGTGGGCCACGTGGGTGCGGTGGGTGGTCGCGGTCGTCCTCGCGGCGCTGCTCGCCCTCATGCTCGCGTCCTTCGACGTCTGGGGCGGCACGTTCACGCCGGCGCAGATGCGGCCGTGGGTGTGGGTCGGCACGGCCTTCATGGCCAGCTGCCTCTACCTCTTCCTCGGGCTCATCCCCGTCTGGCTGGCCAGCGTCGTCATCTGGCTCGTCCGGTGGAGGCACGACCACGGGGCGGTCGGCCGGCGCCGGCTCAACCGGGTGGCCGTCCCGGTCGTCGTCGCCGTGGCCGTCGGGGCCACCGGCTACGGGGCCTGGGAGGCCGCCCACCCCACCATCACGCGGGTCGAGGCGTCCTCCCCCGACCTCCCCCAGCAGTTCGACGGCCTGCGGGTCGCCCTCGTCAGCGACCTCCACGCCGGGGCCGTGCGCAGCGCCGCCTTCACGCAGGAGGCCGTCGACCTCGTCAACGCGCAGGAGCCCGACCTCGTGGTCATCGCGGGCGACCTCATCGACGGCAAGGCCGGCCGCTACGCCCCCGAGATCGCCCCCCTCGCCGACCTGGAGGCCCCGCTCGGCGTCTACGCGACGACGGGCAACCACGAGATGTACCGCGACACCGCGAACTGGCTGCGCGCCTTCGACGCCATCGGGCTGCAGATGCTGCGCAACCGGTCCGTCCCGCTCGAGCGCGACGGCGCCACGATCACCCTCGCCGGGGTCCACGACCTCGAGGGCGAGGGCGAGTGGGCCCCCGACGTCGACGCGGCCCTCGCCGGCTCCGACCCGGCCGGCTACACGATGTTCGTCGCCCACCAGCCGCGGCAGGCGTTCGCGCTCCAGGGGCGCGGCGTCGACCTCCAGATGTCCGGCCACACCCACGGCGGGCAGATGTGGCCGCTGCGCTACCTCGTCCCGCTCCAGCAGCCGGTGCTCGACGGGCTGGAGGTGGTCGCCGGCACCCCGGTCCTGACCTCGCGCGGGGTCGGCGCCTGGGGCCCGGCCATCCGCGTCCTCGCCCGGCCGGAGGTCCCCATCGTCACCCTCCGCCGGTCGTGAGCGACCTCGGCGTCGTCCTCGGCGACGACGGCCTGGCCCGGCCCTCCTGGGCCAGCGTCGACCCGATGCTGCGGGCGTACTACGACACCGAGTGGGGCATGCCCGTGCGCGACGAGCGCGGGCTCTTCGAGCGCCTCTGCCTCGAGGCGTTCCAGTCGGGCCTGTCCTGGGCGACGATCCTGCGCAAGCGGCCCGCCTTCCGCGCGGCCTTCCACGCCTTCGACCCCGAGGTCGTCGCCGGCTACGACGACGCCGACGTCGAGCGGCTCATGGCCGACGCGGGCATCGTGCGCAACCGGGCCAAGGTCCTCGCGACGATCACCAACGCGCGGGCCACCCTGCTGCTGCGCGAGGACCCCGAGGGCGACCTCGCGGCCTTCGTCTGGTCCTTCCAGCCTGCAGACACCCCCCGCCCGCGCAGCTACGACGACGTCCCGACGAGCTCGCCCGAGTCGCTGGCCCTGTCGAAGGCGCTCAAGCGCAAGGGCTTCGCCTTCGTGGGGCCCACGACGATGTACGCCCTGATGGAGGCAGTGGGCATCGTCGACACCCACCTCCTGGCCAGCCACCGGCGAGGCACGAGCGGGGTCTGGCCCGGCTGAGCCGGACCCCGCCCGTGCCGCCGCGTCAGCGGTGGAGGTCGAAGCGGTCGAGCTCCATGACCTTGACCCACGCGGCGACGAAGTCGCGGACGAACTTGTCGTTCGCGTCGTCGCTGGCGTAGACCTCCGAGATCGCGCGCAGCTGGGCGTGCGAGCCGAAGACGAGGTCGACCGCGGAGGCGGTCCAGCTCGTCTCGCCGGTGGCGAGGTCCTTGCCGTCGTAGACGTTCTCGTCGGTGCTCGACGTCGACCACTGCGTGCCCGGCGTCAGCAGGGTGCGGAAGAAGTCGTTCGTCAGCTGGCCCTTGCGCTCGGTGAGCACGCCGAGCGGCGAGTCACCGACGTTGGCGCCGATGGCCCGCATCCCGCCGACGAGCACGGTCATCTCCGGCGCGGTGAGCGTCAGGAGGTTCGCGCGGTCGAGGAGCAGCGTCTCGGGCGAGAGCTTCTCGCCGGGGCGCAGGTAGCTGCGGAAGCCGTCGGCGCGCGGCTGCAGGACGCGGAAGGACTCGACGTCGGTCGACTCCTGGCTCGCGTCGGTGCGACCGGCGTGGAAGGGCACCGTGACGTCGTGGCCGGCGTCGCGAGCCGCCTTCTCGACCGCCGCGGAGCCCGCGAGGACGATGAGGTCGGCGAGCGAGACCTTCGCGCCGCCCGCGCCGTCGAAGTCGGCCTTGACGCCCTCGAGCGCCTCGAGGACGGTGTCGAGCTCGGCGGTGTCGGTGGAGTCCCAGCTGCGCTGCGGCTCAAGCCGGATGCGGGCGCCGTTGGCCCCGCCGCGCTTGTCGCTGCCGCGGAAGCTCGCGGCCGACGCCCAGGCGGTGCGCACGAGCTGCTGCACGGTGAGCCCGGTGCCGAGCACGGCCTCCTTGAGGGCGGCCACGTCGTCGTCGGACACGAGGTCGTGGTCGACGGCCGGGACCGGGTCCTGCCACGGCTGGGCCTCGGGGACCCACGGGCCGAGGTAGCGCTCGATCGGGCCCATGTCGCGGTGGAGGAGCTTGTACCAGGCGCGGCCGAACGCGTCGGCGAACTGGTCGGGGTTCTCCAGGAAGCGGCGCGAGATCTTCTCGTACTCGGGGTCGATGCGCAGGGCCAGGTCGGTCGTGAGCATCGTCGGCGGGCGGGTGAGTGAGCCGTCCTCGGGGTCCGGGAAGGTGTTCGCCCCGGCGCCGTCCCTGGCCTGCCACTGGTTGGCACCGGAGGGGCTCTTCACCAGGTCCCACTCGAACTCGAAGAGGTTCTCGAAGAACTTGTTGCTCCACTGCGTCGGCGTCTGGGTCCAGGTGACCTCGAGGCCCGAGGTGATGGTGTCGCGGCCGCTGCCGGAGCCGTGCAGGCTCTTCCAGCCCAGGCCCTGGGCGTGGACGGGGCAGCCCTCGGGCTCGGTCCCGACGAGGTCGGGGTCACCGGCGCCGTGGGTCTTGCCGAAGCTGTGCCCACCGGCGATGAGGGCGACGGTCTCCTCGTCGTTCATCGCCATCCGGCGGAACGTCTCGCGGATGTCGCGGGCGGACTTGAGCGGGTCGGGCTCGCCGTTGGGGCCCTCGGGGTTGACGTAGATCAGGCCCATCTGGACCGCACCGAGGTTCTCGCCGAGCTCGCGGTCGCCGCTGTAGCGCTCGTCGCCGAGCCAGGCGTCCTCGGGTCCCCAGAAGACCTCCTCGGGCTCCCAGACGTCCTCACGGCCGAAGGCGAACCCGAAGGTGGTGAAGCCCATGTCCTCGAGCGCGACGTTGCCGGCGAGGACGAGCAGGTCGGCCCACGAGATGCTCTGGCCGTACTTCTGCTTCACGGGCCACAGGAGGCGGCGGGCCTTGTCGAGGTTGGCGTTGTCGGGCCACGAGTTGAGCGGGGCGAAGCGCTGCTGGCCGCTGCCCGCGCCACCGCGCCCGTCCTCGACCCGGTAGGTGCCGGCGGCGTGCCAGCTCATCCGGATGAAGAGGCCGCCGTAGTGGCCGAAGTCGGCGGGCCACCAGTCCTGCGAGGTGCGCATCACCGAGACGATGTCGGCCTTGAGGGCGTCGACGTCGAGGGTCTTGAGCGCGTCGGGGTAGCTGAAGCCGGCGTCGAGCGGGTCGGCCTTCGGGGAGTGGTGGTGCAGCACCGACAGGTCGAGCTGCTCGGGCCACCAGTCCTTGTTGGTGCGGGGTCGGGTCCCCTTGGGGGTGGGGGCGTCGATCGCGGGGTTCTCGCTCTCGCTGCCCTGCGCGGTCAGGCCCTGCTGCTGGTCGGTCACGGTCGTCCATCTCCTGTTCGGTGAGCGTGCTGCGGTCGGTCGTGCGGTCCGGAGGGTTCGGGGTGGGTCAGGGGGTGGTCGCGGGGACGGCCGTGCCCGCGGCGGTGGCCGCGAACGCGGCGAGGCAGTCGGGGCAGCGGCCCCAGTAGACGACCTCGGCCTCCTCGACCGCGAAGCCGTGGTCGTCGGAGGCCTCGAGGCACGGCGCCTCCCCCGTCGCGCAGTCGACGTCGACGATGACGCCGCACGTGCGGCAGACGAGGTGGTGGTGGTTGTCGCCGATGCGCGCCTCGTAGCGGGCCACCGAGCCGGCCGGCTGGATCCGGCGCAGCAGGCCCGCACCCGTGAGCGCCGCGAGGCCGTCGTAGACCGCCTGGTGCGACACCGCGGGCAACCGGCCCCGGACGGCGCCGATGAGGCTGTCGGTGTCGGCGTGCGGGCGCTCGTGGACGGCGGCGAGGACGGCCAGCCGGGGCCGGGTGACGCGCAGGCCGACGGAGCGCACCAGCTGCTCGAGCTCGGCCGTCGGGGTCACGGTTCGACCCTGCCGGATTTTCTTGAACGAGTCAAGACAGAGCGCGGTCCGGCTCAGGAGGCGAACACGACGAGGTTGTCGGTGTAGTGGCCGGTGCGTGGGTCGATGTCGCCGTCGCACGTGATGAGCCGAAGCACCGGCCCCGCGGTGGGGCCGTAGACCTGCTCGGTCGGGAACCTGTTCTTCGCGAACGTCGCGCGGCTGCGCACGGTGAACCGCACGACGTCGCCGTCGCGCTGGCGCACCTCGACGGGGTCACCGTCGGCGAGCTCACCCAGCCGGAAGAACACGGCCGGCCCGGTCGTCGAGTCGACGTGGCCCGCGATGACGGCCGGCCCGCGGGCCCCGGGGACCGGGGCGGTGGTGAGCCACCCGGCCCGGCCGAAGTCGCTCGGCACCTCCATCGTCCCGTCGGCGGCCAGGCCGAGCGGCACGAGCAGCGAGCGCACCCCGATGCTCGGCAGGCGCACCTCGACCGGGTCGTTCCCCGCACCGGCGGACCGTGCCCCTCCCGTCCCGGAGGGCGCCCGCCGGGCGGCCCGTCCGCCGTCGTCCTCCCCCTCGGCGAGAGGGCTCGGCCGGAACAAGGGCGCGGGCGACGTGACGGCGTCGGGTGGGCGCGCGTCCTCCGTGCGGCTCGCAGCCCCGGGACCGGCGCTCCCGCCCGGTCCGGCGACGGCCGCGAGCGCCGTGCCCAGCCCTCCGACCATCGCGAGCGCAGCGCACAGTCCCACCACCCGCGCGGTCGGCGACCAGGACGGGCGACGGCGGTGGTCCGCGTCGGGCGGAGGGGTCATCGGGTCACGGCGCCAACGGTCCGGTCCGCCGGCGCTGGGCGGCAGCGGTCCCGAGAAGCACCACGGCACCAGCGAGGCCGAACAGCAGCCCCACGACGACCAGCGGTCCGCGGGTGTCGGGCGATGACGCGGTGCCGCCTCCGCCGGTCTGGACGCCACCGCGTGGCAGGGAGTCCATCCCGGCGGCGTCGACGAGCGCGCGCAGCTCGAGACCGCCGCCGGTCCGGTCGAGCACGAGGACGGTGTAGGTGCTGCCGCTCACGAAGTTCACCTCGGTGCTCTCCCCCGCGTCGCCGGGGACGCCGTCCACCTGAGCGGTGAGGACCACCCGGCCGGGGCGCACCTCGTCGTAGCCCGTGGGGACGGCGAACTGCGCCCCGCTGGCCACGACCTCGCCGCCCGGCGCGGTGACGGTGACGCTCGCGGCCGTCGCCGACGCCGACAGCAGGCGCACGTGGGCGGTGTCCTGCGCCGGGGCCCGGAGGTCGTCGGACAGCACCTCGACCTTCGGCGCGTCGGGGGTCCCGATCGGAGCCAGCGTGTAGGCGCTGTCGCTGCGCGCGTCGAGGGTGCCGGTGAGGACGGGGGCGGTGGAGGACGCGGCGCCCGCGGGACGCAGCTGCACCGAGTACACCCCGGCGGGGACCTGGCGGTACTCGGTGGCGGCCCCGTAGGTGGCGGCGGCGCCGACGACACGCGCGCCGTCGACGGTCGCCGCCGGCGGGGGTCCGCTCGGGGCGACGTCACCGGCTGAGAGCCCGGCGAAGGGCACGAGCGTGACGTCCATCGCCCCGAGGCCCGACACGAGGTGGGTCGCGCGCACCCAGGACGTCTGGACGTCCTGGTTCCGGGGCGCGGGTGACGCGGAGGCCGGTGCCGCGGCGATGGTCGCGGCGGCAGCGACCAGGATGGCTGCGGCCCCGATGTGGGCGATGCGGCGCGCGCGGGGCGGGGCGGTGACGGGGTGGGTCATGGGCTGGCCTTTCTCGGGGGGAGGTCGATGAGGAGTCCGGGGGGAAGGCTCCCCGACGCCTGGACGGCGGAGGTCTGGACACGGAAGTCGCCGGTCTGGGCGTCGAGGAGGTCGACGAGCTCGCGCTCGGCCGGGGAGTCCGTGCCGACCGGGCTCTCGTCGACCACGATGACGAGGATCCGGTGGTACAGCTCGCCGGCCGCCGCCTCGTTGTCGGTGCGCGGCAGCTCGGTCACGACGAGGTCGTGCCGGGCGGCGAGGACCGCGAGGAGGGACATGAGGCGGTCGTCGACCTCGCCGGAACGGAGCGCGAGCCGCGCCTGCGGGCCGAGCTCGATCGCGGGGTTGCTCAGCAGCTGGAGGACGGCGCTCGTCGCCCACGGCGACGGCTCGGCCGAGACCGGCGGCTGCGACGGGTCACCGGTGGCGTCGGGCGTGGGCTCGGCCGACGGGGTGGGCGCAGCCGTGGCGGCGGGTCCGGGCGAGGGTGCCGGTGCCGGTTCCGACGGGCCCGCACCCGCGGGGGTGGGTGCCGTGCGGCGCACCTCGACCCGGCGCTCGCCCTCGCCGAACGACGCCGCGAGCCGGCTGCCGGCCAGGGCATCGGCCAGGGCATCGGAGGACGACGCGGCCGCCCGGACCGAGGGCGTCGAGACGAGCCACGCGTCGCCGAGGGCCGCGGGCTCGGCAGCGGTCCGGAAGCCCACGACGTCCTCGCGCGCCCGGCCCTGCTCGACGAGCTCGAGCCAGGCGGCGGCATCGGTGACGACCCGGTCGGGGACGGGCACGTTGTCGCCGACCCAGGCGGTCGCGGCCTCCAGCGGGCGGTCGGCCCCTTCGGTGGCGAGGTCGCGCAGCCCCCCGAGCCACGAGGACGCCGCGAGAGCCAGGACCGCCGTCGCGACGACGAGCAGCGCCGCTCCACCGGGGCGCCGGACGTCGCGGCCGAAGAGCCGCGACGGGCGGTGCCTCCACAGACCCCGTGCGACGCCGGCGACGAGGAGGGAGACCACCGGGACGACGAGGACGACCAGGGCCGTGGTGCGCGCCGGGGAGCCGGTCACGAGGGCCGGCCCGAGGAGGACCGCGAGCGGCACGACGACGGCGAGGACGAACGGGCGCAGCCGTCGCTGCAGGAGGGCGAGCGGGAGCACGACGAGCGCGAGGACGGGAAGGACGGGGTCGAGGCGGAGCACGTCGTCGAGGGAGCCGGGTCCCGCACCCGTGGGGTCGAGCCCACCGAGGACCGGTCCGCGCACGAGGAGCAGGACGAGGGCGGGCAGCACCCCCGTGGCCAGGAGCACGCCGCCCCACACCGCGGCGGTCCGCCGGCGCAGCGCGGTCGGGCTCGTGCGCCACAGCACCCAGCCGAGGGCGGGCAGCAGGAGGACGGCCGCCATCGCGGAGAGCACGGCCACGGCCAGGCAGAGGGCGGAGGAGACCACGGCACCCCACCCCCGGCGAGGTCCGAGCAGCAGGCCGGTCGCGGCGAGGAGCCACGGCGTCGCGAGGTTCTCGGGCGACACCGTCCGGTGGGCCTCGACGGCCAGCGGCGACAACGCGAAGCACAGGGCCGCCAGCGCGGCGCCCCAGCGCGGCATCGGGAGGCGCCGGGCGACCCACCAGACCAGCGCCGTGGAGACGACGGCGACGAGGACCATGAGCTCACGCCCGGCGCCGACCGCCGTGGGCGCCCGGTCGAAGGCGCCGGTGAGCTCGGTCCACATCGTCAGCTGGAGCCACGCGAGCGGCGGCACCCCGTCGGGGGAGATCGCCGCCGCCGTCTCGGCGAGGTGGTCCGCCACCCACACCTGCGCGACGAACGCCCCCTCCCCGTCCAGTGGCCCCGGCGACCGGTAGAGGCCCGCGCCGTGGGTCACCACCGCGAGGCCGAGCACCGGGGTCAGGAGGACGCCGTCACCTCGCAGCCAGCGGGTCCGACGGTTGGCTGACGGTGCTGGTGCAGCGGGAGGCGGAGTGGGTGAGGGCGCCGGTGACGGCCCCGTGACCGGCGGTGGGGTCGGTGGTGGTTCGTCGGCTCGCGGTGCCCGGGGAGGGGGCTCCTGGTCCCTGCCGGCCGGCCGTTCGAGGGCAGCGGTGGGTGGCGGACCGGGGTCCGCCGACACGACGACACGACGATCGCCCATGAGCGCGTCTCGACTTCCGCGGGTAGAGCCACGCGGTGGCATGGAGCCGGTTGGGGCTCCTACCCAAAGCCCCCTGCACCAAGGATTCGACCACGAGGGGCAGATCGGATTGGCCGAATCGACGAAAAGGTTTCCCGGCGGCGCGGGCGACAGGCCCCGACGAACGCGAGAGAGACCAGACGGACGCGCGTGTCTGGTCTCTCTCGAGGGTGGAGCTGAGGGGATTCGAACCCCTGACCCCCTCCATGCCATGGAGGTGCGCTACCAACTGCGCTACAGCCCCGGGTGGGACACCCCGTGAGGGGCGACGGCGAGTTTACGCAGCGACCCTGCCGCCCACCAAATCCGATGCCGCGAGGCGTCGTTCCGCCCGCCACGACGCGCTCAGGGAGGGGGCGTGCCCTCGACCGTGTCGGCTCCCGAGGACGCGTTCCACGTGTGGAGGCGCCATCCCTGACGCCCCTCGACGAGCTCGGCCCAGTGCGCGTTGCCCAACGGCCCGAGGACCCGCCAGGCGACGTCACCGTCGAGCCCGAGCAGCCATGCCGCGGCCACACGACCGGCGGCACCGTGCGTCGAGACGACGAGGCACTCCCCCGGTCCGACGTCGCCGAGGTGCTCGGTCAGGGCCGCGCCGACGCGCGTGGCGACCTCGGCGAGGGTCTCGCCGTGCTCGCCGCGCCGGACGTCCTCGCCCCGCGTGAGCGCCGCCTGCACCTCGGGCCAGCCCTCGCGGACCTCCGCCGTCGTCAGGCCCTGCCAGGCGCCGACGTGGACCTCGCGGAACCTCTCGTCGGTCTCGACCGGCAGCCCGATGACGCGCGCGAGCGCCTCGGCGGTGGAGCGGGCCCGGGTGAGGTCGCTGGAGACGAGGTGCGTCGGCCGCAGCGCCGCGAGGAGCGGGCCGGCGGCCTTCGCCTGGGCCACGCCCCGGGTCGAGAGCCCGGTGTCGAGGTGGCCCTGCCAGATGCCGGCGGCGTTGTGCTCGGTCTCCCCGTGCCGCAGGACGACGACGCGCCGCGGACCGGTCACCGACCGCCCTGCTCGGTGCCCACTGCCCCCAGGTCGACCGACGGGCAGTCCTTCCAGAGGCGCTCGAGCTCGTAGAACGCGCGCTCCTCGTCGTGCTGGACGTGCACGACGATGTCGACGAAGTCGATGAGGACCCACCGGCCCTCGCGCTGGCCCTCACGGCGCACCGGCTTGGAGCCCATCGCCCGCAGGACGTCCTCGACCTCGTCGACGATCGAGCCGACCTGGCGCTCGGACTCGGCCGAGACGATGACGAAGACGTCGGTGAGGGCGAGCTGCTCGGAGACGTCGATCCCGGCGATGGTCGTCGCGAGCTTGTCGGCGGCGGCGCCTGCGGCGGCTCGGGCCAGCTCGAGGGCTCGGTCGGTGGCGGTCACGGTGCTCCTTGCGGTGGTGCGGCGTCCGCACCGGTGGGCGCGGCGTAGAGGCGGTGCTTGTTGATGTACTGGACGACGCCGTCGGGCACGAGGTACCAGACGGGCTCGCCGTCGCGGACCCGGTCACGGCAGTCGGTGGAGCTGATCGCCATCGCGGGGACCTCCATGAGGTCGACGCGCTCGGCGGGCAGGCCGGTCTCGGAGAGCTCGTAGCCGGGGCGGGTGACCCCGATGAACTGGGCGAGCGCGAAGAGCTCGTCGGCGTCCTTCCACGACAGGATCTGCGCGAGGGCGTCGGCGCCGGTGATGAAGAAGAGCTCGGCGTCGGGCCGCTGGGCCCGCAGGTCGCGCAGGGTGTCGATGGTGTACGTCGGCCCGTCGCGGTCGATGTCGACCCGGGACACGGTGAAGCGTGGGTTGGACGCCGTCGCCACCACCGTCATGAGGTAGCGGTGCTCGGCGGGGGCGACGTCACGCCCCTCCTTCTGCCACGGCTGGCCGGTGGGGACGAAGACGACCTCGTCGAGGGCGAGCAGCGACTGGACCTCCGACGCGGCGACGAGGTGTCCGTGGTGGACGGGGTCGAACGTCCCGCCCATCACCCCGACCCGCGGGCGCGCCTCGCTCAGTGGTGGCCCGGGTGCTCGGGCCAGTGGGGCTCGTCGCCCTCGGCCACGTGGTCGGGCCCGGTGGCGGCGCGGCCGTGCCGGGCGCCCTCGAGGTCCGGGCGGGCGTACTTCTGGGCGGTGCCTCGGAAGGACCAGGTGACCCCGAGCAGGGCGGCGAACGCGACGAGCGCGAGGACGCCGAACACCCACGGGGGCATGGGCAGCTCGCGGAGGGCTGCCTCGGCGGCAGCGAAGCGGGCGACGGTCATGGCGACCACCCTAGCGCCTGCTCTGTCCACGGGTTTCGTCCACACCCCTGTGCACGGAGGGGGGTTTCCCGCTCAGGGGTTGTGGACGACACGCCGGGTCCCGAGATGGTTCATGTTTTCTTTCCGATGCGCTTGCGTGACAGGCCATTTCGGCACTAGAAAAGGGCCCACGCCCGAACGGGTCGACACCGGAGGGGAACCGCCGGGGTGGGCACGGGAGGGCAGGTCGCACGGATAACGGCACACCGGTCCTACCGGGTCCACTCAGCAGGGATCAACCCCCTCGCGAGGGGGGGACACACGCGCTCGACGGCGCTGGTGCCGCGGCCGTCCGACCTGAGTCGAAGTCCGTCCCCCCGGGGACGGCGCCATCGTCGAAGTGGCACACCGAGCGGGCGACCGCGCGGACCGACCGGCTCGACACTCGGCGCACGCCGACGACGAAGGGCCCCCGATCTCATACTCGGGGGCCCTCAGTCGTGACCCCGCCCGTCCGGCCGACGCCTACGCTGGGGACATGCCCGACGCCGCCGTCGACCTCACCGTCGTCATCCCGATGTACGACGAGGAGGAGGTCCTCCCCCTCCTCGTCGAGCGGCTGCGACCCGTGGCCGACGCCTGGGGGGTCGCCTACGAGGTGCTCTGCGTCGACGACGGCTCCACCGACGCGACGCCGGTCGTCCTCCAGCGGGTGCGGCGGACGTGGCCGCAGGTGCGGGTGGTGCGGCTGCGCACCAACGCCGGCCACCAGGCCGCCATCTCCGCCGGGCTCGCCCGCGCCCGCGGCCGCTGGGTCGTGACGATCGACGCCGACCTCCAGGACCCGCCCGAGGTCATCGGCGAGATGCTCGCCGTCGCCCGCGGCCAGGGGGTCGACGTCGTGTACGGGGTGCGCGAGGACCGCTCCAGCGACACCGCCTTCAAGCGGGTGTCCGCGCGGGCGTTCTACCGCTCCATCCGCACGCTCTCCGACGTCGACGCCCGGGTCGACGCCGGCGACTTCCGCCTCATGTCCCGCGCCACCGTCGAGGCCGTCAACGCCCTCCCCGAGCACAACCGGGTGCTGCGGCTCGTCGTCCCGGCCCTCGGCTTCCCCAGCGCCTCGGTCGGCTACCGCCGGGCCCAGCGCGCGGCCGGGGACTCGAAGTACCCGCTCGGCAAGATGCTGCGCCTGTCCGTCGACGGCGTCACCGGGTTCTCCACCGCTCCCCTGCGCTTCGCGACGTGGCTCGGGCTGCTCGGCGGGGTCGCGGCGCTCCTCGTCCTCGTCTACGCCCTCGTCGCGATGCTCCTGGGGAACACCCTGCCCGGCTGGACGTCGACGGTCGTCATCGTCGCGGCCGTCGGGGCGGTGCAGCTGCTGGCGCTCGGCATCCTCGGGGAGTACGTCGGGCGCACGTACACGGCGCTGCAGGGTCGGCCGACGTACTTCGTGGCCCACGACTCGGCCGACGTCGACGTCGAGGCGGAGCCCGACGTCGAGGCCGACGAGCGGCCGGGCTCTCAGACCCTGACCTGACCGTCCCCCTCGACGACCCACTTCGTCGTCGTCAGCTCGGGCAGGGCCATCGGGCCGCGGGCGTGGAGCTTCTGGGTGCTGATGCCGATCTCGGCGCCGAAGCCGAACTCGCCGCCGTCGGTGAACCTGGTGCTCGCGTTGACCATGACCGCTGCGGCGTCGACCTCGGCCGTGAAGCGGCGGGCGGCCGCGCGGTCCTCGGTGACGATGGCCTCGGTGTGGCCGGAGCCGTGGCGGCGGATGTGGTCGAGCGCGGCGTCGAGGTCGTCGACGACCCCCACGGCCATCTCGAGCCCGTGGAACTCGGTGTCGTAGTGCTCGTCGGTGACCGCGTCGTGGGTGACGCCCGCGGTGTCGGCCTGGGCGCCGGCCGCGGCGTCGGTGTGGAGGACGACGCCCTCCCCCGAGAGCGCCGCGAGCGCCTTGGGCAGGAACTGCGCCGCGACGGCCCGGTGGACGAGGAGCGTCTCGGCCGCGTTGCAGACGCTCGGCCGGTGCGTCTTGGAGTTGACGGCGATGGCGAGGGCCTTGTCGAGGTCGGCCGCGGCGTCGACGTAGACGTGGCAGTTGCCCACCCCGGTCTCGATGACGGGGACGGTCGACTCGAGGACGACGCTGCGGATGAGGTCGGCTCCCCCGCGGGGGATGAGGAGGTCGACGAGGCCGCGGGCCGTCATCAGCGCGCGGACGGCGCCGTGGCCGCCCTCGAGGAGGCCGACGGCGTCGGCGGGCAGGCCCTGCTGCTCGAGGCTGGCGCGCAGGACGGCGACGAGGGCGCGGTTGGTGTCGGCGGCGGCGCTGCCCCCGCGCAGGATGACGGCGTTGCCGGACTTGAGGCCGAGCCCTGCGGCGTCGACGGTGACGTTGGGGCGCGCCTCGTAGATCATGCCGACGACGCCCATCGGGACGCGGACCTGGCGGATCTGCAGGCCGTTGGCCAGGGTGGAGCCGCGGACGACCTCGCCCACGGGGTCCGGGAGGGCGGCGATGTCGCGCAGGGCCTGGGCGACGGCGGCGACGCGCGGGGGGTCCAGGCGGAGGCGGTCCTGCAGGCTCTCGGCCATCCCGTTCGCGCGGCCGCGCTCGAGGTCTCGCTCGTTGGCCGCGACGACGTCGTCGGTGGCGGTGTCGAGGGCGTCGGCCAGGGCGCGCAGGGCGGCGTCCTTCTCGGCGCGGCTGAGCAGGGCGAGACGGCGCGAGGCCGTGCGGGCGGCCTCGGCGAGGGTGCGGACCTGTTCGACGTCGGCGGGGTCGATCCCGGTGGTGCGCTCGGACATGGGTCAAGGGTAGGTCGCCAGCCCCGCTGCCCGGCAGCCCCGCCCGCCCCTCGACCCCCCTCGACCCCCGCACCTGCATCCTGGGACGTCCGGATGGATCACCCGGTGGACGAGCGCGCTCGGCTCGCCCCACGATCCATCCGCTCGACCCGCTGCGCCGGCCGGCTCCACGGTGCGGGCGCCCGGCCGCCCCCGACGAAGGAGCTGTTCCGCCGCTACCGTTCTCTTCCCCACAGGACGCAACCGTTCGCCTCCCCACAGGACGCAACCGTTCGCCTCCCCACAGGACGCAACCGTTCGCCTCCCCACAGGACGCAACCGTTCGCCTCCCCACCCGACGCATGCCGGACGCCTCCCCACCCGATGCACGCGGATGCATCCTCACGCGCGGCAGATCGATCGCCTCCCCACGCGAGGCAATCGGATGCAGCCCCACACGATGCGAACCGTTTGCCTCCCCACGGGAAGCAAACGGTAGCCCCGAGAACACCCCTGCCCGAGGGCCCGGCTCACCGGGTGATCCATCCGGACCTCCCCGGACCAGGGGCCCCAGCAGCGGCCGACCACGTGCCGACCTCCGACCGCGCCCAGTGCGAGGATGGGGAGGTGACGACGATCCTGTCCATCCAGTCCTCGGTCGCCTACGGCCACGTCGGCAACTCGGCCGCCGTCTTCCCGCTCCAGCGCCTCGGGGTCGAGGTGTGGCCGGTCCACACCGTCCACTTCTCCAACCACACCGGCTACGGCCAGTGGCGCGGCCCGCTGATGCCGCCCGAGGACGTCCGCGAGGTCGTCACCGGCATCGAGGAGCGCGACGCGCTGTCCGAGGTCGACGCCGTCCTCTCCGGCTACCAGGGCGGCGAGCAGATCGGCGAGGTCATCCTCGACGCCGTCGCGCGCACCAAGGCCGCGAACCCGAACGCGATCTACGCCTGCGACCCGGTCATGGGCAACGCGACGTCAGGGTGCTTCGTCCACCCGGCGATCCCCGTGCTCCTTCGCGAGAAGGTGGTCCCGAAGGCCGACCTCATCACCCCGAACCAGTTCGAGCTCGGTTTCCTCACCGAGACCGAGCCCGGCGACCTCGACTCGACCCTCGCCTCGGTCGAGGTGGCGCGCACGATGGGTCCCTCGACCGTCCTCGTGACGAGCGTGCTGCGACCCGACCGGCCCGAGGGCACCATCGAGATGCTCGCCGTCCACGGCGACGGCGCGTGGATCGTGCGGACCCCGCACCTGCCGCTCAAGGCCAACGGCTCCGGCGACGTCACCGCCGCCCTGTTCACCGCCCACCTCCTGGAGACCCGGGATGCCGGCATCGCCCTCGGCCGCACCGTGTCGAGCGTGTTCGACCTCCTCGAGCGCACCCACCAGTCCGGGCGCCGCGAGCTCCAGCTCGTCCAGAGCCAGGAGGCGATCGCCCACCCACGGCTGCAGTTCGAGGTCGAGCGCCTCCACTGACCACCCCCGCCCCGCGCACCTTTCCCGCCGGATCCCGGAAGCTCCAGGTTCGCCCCAGAAAGGAAGTGGGGCGAACGGGAGGGTTCAGGGATCCGGCGGGAAAGGTGAGGCGGGAAAGGGGAGGCTGGACGGTGGGGTCAGAGGACGACCAGGTCGTCGCGGTGGATGACCTCACGCTCGTACGCCTTGCCGAGCTCGCGGGCCAGGTCCGGCGTCGAGCGCCCGAGCAGACGGGGCAGCTCCCCCGACGCGTACGACACCAGCCCGCGCGCGATGACCGTCCCGTCGGGGGCGCACACGTCGACCGGGTCGCCGGCCGCGAAGGTCCCCCGCACCGCGGTGATCCCGGCGGCGAGCAGCGACTTCCGTCGCTCGGTCACCGCCGCGACCGCACCCTCGTCGAGGACGAGCCGCCCACGAGCCGTCGTCGCGTGCGCCAACCAGCGCTTGCGGGACGCCCGGGTGGCGGCCGCCGGGGCGAACACCGTGCCGACATCGGCCCCGGACAGCGCGGCCCGCACGTCCGCGAGGCGGGTCAGCAACGTCGGGATGCCGGCGGCACCGGCGATGCCCGCGGCCTCGACCTTGGTCACCATGCCGCCGGACCCGACCGAGGAGCCGGTCCCGCCGATCGTCACCGCATCGAGGTCCTCGGTCGTCGCGACGAGGGGCACCCGCTGCGACCCACCCCGCGACGGCGGCCCGTCGTAGAGGGCGTCGACGTCGGTGAGCAGCACGAGTCCCTGGGCCGCCACGAGGTCGGCCACGAGCGCCGCGAGCCGGTCGTTGTCGCCGAAGCGGATCTCGTGCGTCGCCACGGTGTCGTTCTCGTTGACGATCGGCACGATGCCGAGCTCGAGCAGCCGCTCGAGGGTGCGGCGGGCGTTGGTGTAGTGCGAGCGACGCGTCGTGTCGTCAGCGGTGAGCAGCACCTGCCCGACGGTCAGCCCGTGCGCCCCGAAGGCGCCCTGGTACGCCGCGACGAGCGCGCCCTGCCCCACCGAGGCCGCAGCCTGCTGGGTCGCGAGGTCCGTGGGCCGGGACGCCAGCCCCAGCGGACCGATCCCGGCGGCGATGGCCCCCGACGACACGAGGACGACCTGGCGCCCCTGCGCCCGGCGCTCGGCGAGGACGTCGACGAGCGCGCGCAGGGCGACCTCGTCGAGGTGCCCGCCGTCGACCGACGTCAGCGAGGACGACCCGACCTTGACGACGAGCCGCTGGGCGTCGCCCACGGCCTCGCGCAGCCGGGCGGCGTCCCCTCCGGACATCAGGCGTCCTCGGTGTCGTCCGCCTGCGCCCAGTGGCCGGCGCGACGCTCGGTGGCCAGCTCGTCGCGCGCGGCGGTGGCAGCGTCCTTGCGGCCGTGGAACTCGTCGCGCTTCTCGGCGCGGGTCTTGCGGTGCTCGTTCTCGAAGCGGACGTCGGAACCGCGCGGCCCGGTGAGCAGCTCGGCCCCCGCGGTGATCGTCGGCTCCCAGTCGAAGACGACGGCGTCGTCCTCGGGACCGATGAGGACGGTCGACCCGGACACCGCACCGGCCTTGAGCAGCGACTCCTCGACGCCGAGGCGGCTGAGCCGGTCGGCGAGGTAGCCGACGGCCTCGTCGTTGGAGAAGTCGGTCTGGTGGACCCAGCGGGTGGGGCGCTCCCCGAGGACGCGGAAGACCTCGCCGTCGGGGGTGTTCTCGCGGCGCACGACGAAGCCGCTGTCGTCGACGGCGCGCGGCCGGATGACGACGCGCGGGCGCTCGACGACCGAGGCCTCGAGCTCGGCGCGGGCGGCCGCGACGTGGCGGGCCAGGCCGAAGCCCAGCTCCTTGAGCCCGGTGTGGGCCACGGCCGAGACGATGAAGACCTCGAGCCCGCGCTCCTCGAGCATCGGCTTGACCATCTCGGCGAGGTCGAGCGCCTCGGGCACGTCGGCCTTGTTGAGGACGATGATCCGGGTGCGCTCCGACAGCGGGCGCCCGCCGAGGGAGTCGTCGGTGACGTAGGCGGCGAGCTCGGCCTCGATGACGTCGAGGTCGGTCATCGGGTCGCGGTTCGGCTCGAGGGTGGCGCAGTCGACGACGTGGACGAGCACCGAGCAGCGCTCGACGTGGCGGAGGAACTCCAGGCCCAGGCCCTTGCCCTCGCTGGCGCCGGGGATCAGCCCGGGGACGTCGGCGATCGTGTAGCGCTGCGACCCCGCGGTGACGACGCCGAGGTTCGGAACGAGCGTGGTGAAGGGGTAGTCCGCGATCTTGGGCCGCGCGGCGGACAGGACGGCCACGAGCGAGGACTTGCCGGCGCTGGGGAAACCGATGAGGGCGACGTCGGCGAGCGACTTCAGCTCCAGGACGACCTCCATGCTGTCCCCGGGCTCGCCGAGCAGGGCGAATCCGGGCGCCTTGCGCCGGGCGCTCGCGAGGGCCTTGTTGCCGAGGCCGCCCCGGCCGCCACGGGCAGCGACGAAGGTGGCGTCGAAACCGACGAGGTCGGCGAGGACGGTGCCGTCGCGGTCCTTGATGACGGTGCCCGCGGGGACGGGCAGGACGAGGTCGTCGCCGTCGGCCCCGTTGCGCTCGTCACCGGCGCCGGGCTTGCCGTTCGTCGCCTTGCGGCGCGGGGTGTGGTGGTAGTCGAGCAGCGTCGTCGACTGCGGGTCGACGGCGATGATGACCGAGCCGCCCTTGCCCCCGTTGCCACCGTCGGGACCGCCGAGCGGCTTGAACTTCTCGCGCTTGACCGAGGCCACACCGTGGCCACCGTTCCCGGCGGCGACGTGCAGGACGACGCGGTCGACGAAGGTCGTCATGCCTGCGCTCCTCGATCTGTGGTGGGGGCCCGACGGGCCGGGTGCGGGTGGTCCCGCGGATGGGACGGCGTGAGGGGCGGGCCCGTGTCAGGCCCGCCCCTCACGACTGTGGTGCGTTGCGTGCCGGGTGCTCGACCCGGCCGACGCGTCACTCGGCGGCGGTCCCCGCCGGGAGGATGTTGACGGTCTTCTTGCCGCGCTTGGCGCCGAACTTCACGGCTCCCGCGACGAGCGCGAAGAGGGTGTCGTCGCCGCCACGGCCGACGCCGTCGCCGGGGTGGAAGTGCGTGCCGCGCTGGCGGACGAGGATCTCGCCGGCCTTGACGGTCTGACCGCCGAAGCGCTTGACGCCGAGGTACTGGGCGTTGCTGTCGCGACCGTTGCGGGTCGAGGACGCACCCTTCTTGTGTGCCATCTCAGAAGTCCTTCGTGAGTTCCGGGATCAGGCGTCGATCGCCGTGATCTTGACCTGCGTGAGCGGCTGGCGGTGGCCCTGGCGCTTCCGGTAGCCGGTCTTGTTCTTGTACTTGAGGATGGTGATCTTCGGGCCCTTCGCGGCCTTGACCACCTCGGCCGTCACGGTGACCTTGGCGAGCTTGCTCGCGTCAGAGGTCACGGTGCCCCCGTCGACGACGAGCAGCGGCTGGAGCTGCACCTTGTCGCCGGCCTGGCCGATCTTGTCGATGAGCAGGACGTCGCCGACGGAGACCTTCTCCTGGCGACCACCTGCGCGCACAATCGCGTACACAGTCGTACTCACTCTCACTCTTCGCACGCCTCCTGGGACAACCGGCAGACAGCGACCCCGTGGACGACACGGGACGTCTGCTCGGTGGGCGCACCGACGGATCAGACTACCGGTGCTCCGGCAGCCCTCAAAATCACCCGCTCGCGGCCTCCGACGCACCGTCGGCCGGACCGCTGCGCGGCGGCCCCGCGGGCGCGACGACGCGACCCCGGCGACGACGTCCACGGGGCGCCGGGGCGTCCGGCTCCTGCTCGACGTCGGCGACCGGCTGGGGTGCGGCCTGGGGAGCCTCGGGGACCTCACTGGGCTGGGGCGCCTCGGGGGCCTCAGTCACCTCGGCAGCCTCGACCGGCGCGTCGACCGGCGCGTCGACCGGCGCGTCGACCGGCGCGTCGACCGGCAGGTCGTCGCCGGTCCCGACCGCGACGTCGTCGTGGTGCCCGTTGTCGGTCTTGCGCAGGGCCGCCGCGTGGGCCGCGGCGGCGATCTGCGCGGCCGACGGACCCGAGTGGGCGCGGTGCTCCTCGGCGCGCTCGGCCGCGGCCGGACCGCCACCCGAGGACGACCCCGCACCGGAGGATCCGGACGAGCCGGACCCGGAGCGGCCACCACGGCCGCGGGTGGACCGTGAGGACGAGCCCTGGTCGGGGCCGACGCCACCCCGGTCGATGGGCTCGCCGTGGACGACGATGCCGCGGCCGGCGCAGTGCTCGCACGTCTCGGAGAAGACCTCGATGAGGCCGGACCCGACCCGCTTGCGGGTCATCTGGACCAGGCCCAGCGAGGTGACCTCGGCGACCTGGTGCTTGGTCCGGTCGCGGCCCAGGCACTCGAGGAGCCGGCGCACGACGAGGTCGCGGTTGGCCTCGAGCACCATGTCGATGAAGTCGATGACGATGATGCCGCCGATGTCGCGCAGCCGGAGCTGGCGGACGATCTCCTCGGCGGCCTCGAGGTTGTTCTTCGTCACGGTCTCCTCGAGGTTGCCCCCCGAGCCGACGAACTTGCCGGTGTTGACGTCGACGACGGTCATCGCCTCGGTGCGGTCGATGACCAGCGAGCCACCCGAGGGCAGCCAGACCTTGCGGTCCATCGCCTTGGCGATCGACTCGTCGATGCGGTGCGCGGCGAAGACGTCGTCCTCGGAGGTCCAGCGGGTGACCCGCGAGGCGAGGTCGGGGGCGACGTCCTCGATGTACTCGCTGACGTCCGACCACGCCTTGTCACCCGAGACGACGAGCGAGGTGAAGTCCTCGGTGAACACGTCGCGGATGACGCGGACGGTCAGGTCGGGCTCGCCGTGGAGCAGGGCGGGTGCGCCGCCGCTGCCGGCCTTCTTGGCCTTGGCCGACTCGGCCTTCTTCGCGATCTTGTCCCAGGCCTTGGTGAGGCGCTCGACGTCGGCGCGCAGCTCCTCCTCGGAGGCGCCCTCGGCCGCGGTGCGCACGATGACGCCGGCGTGGTCGGGGACGACCTCCTTGAGGATGGCCTTGAGGCGGGCCCGCTCGGTGTCGGGGAGCTTGCGCGAGATGCCCGTCATCTGGCCCTCGGGCACGTAGACGAGGTACCGGCCGGGCAGCGAGATCTGCGAGGTGAGGCGCGCGCCCTTGTGGCCGATCGGGTCCTTGGTCACCTGGACGAGGACGGTGTCGCCGGAGGACAGCGCGTTCTCGATGCGGCGGCTGTTGCCGCCCTCGAGGCCGGCGGCGTCCCAGTTGACCTCACCGGCGTAGAGCACGGCGTTGCGGCCCTTGCCGATGTCGACGAACGCCGCCTCCATCGAGGGCAGGACGTTCTGGACGCGGCCGAGGTAGACGTTGCCGGCCATCGAGGCGGTGGTCTCGCGCGAGACGTAGTGCTCGACGAGGACGTCGTCCTCGAGCACGCCGATCTGGGTGCGGTCGCCCCGGCCGCGGACGACCATGACGCGCTCGACGCTCTCGCGGCGGGCGAGGAACTCGGCCTCGGTGATGATCGTGCGGCGACGACCGGCCTCGCGGCCCTCGCGGCGTCGCTGCTTCTTGGCCTCGAGGCGGGTGGAGCCCTTGACCGCGGTCGGCTCGTCGCGCTGCGAGCGGGGCTCACGGACCCGGGTCACGGTGCCGGGCGGGTCGTCGCCGTCACCGTCGCCCGAGCCACCGCGGCGGCGGCGCCGGCGGCGACGGCTCGAGCCGCTCTCGGAGGAGTCGTCCTGGTCGGCGGGGCCGGTGCCGGGCGCGTCGTCGGAGGACGAGTCGTCGCCCTCGTCCTCGCCGGAGTCCTTGGCGCGGCCGGAGTCGCGACCGCCACGCGTGTCGCGGCCGTCGTCGTCACCGCCGGAGCGGCCCCGTCGGCCACGGCCGCCACGGCTGCGGCGGCGGCGCGAGCCCCCGTCGGCGTCGGACTCGGACTGGTCGTCGTCGGAGCGCTCGTCGGTGCTCTCCTCGACGGCCTCGTCGCTCGCCTCCGCGGGCTCCTCGGCGGCGGGCGCGGCGGCACCGCGGCGGCGGCGCGAGGAGGTGCGGGTCGGCGCGGGGGCCGCCTCGACCTCGGGCGCCTCGGTGGCCTCGTCCTCGACCTCGTCGGCGGGACGCTCGACCGGCGCCTGGACGGGCGCGGTGGCCCTGCGGCGCGGGCGGGTGACCGGCTGGGGCGGCTGGAAGACCAGGCCGAAGGTCGGGACGGCCGCGGCTTCCTCGTCCTCGTCCTCGTCGGTGGTCTCGGCCGGGTCGGCCTCGGTGACCGCGAGGTCGGCCGGCGCGGGCTCGTCGGCGGTCGGGGCGAGCGCGGCGTCGGCGGAGTCGGCCGGGGCCTTGGCCGTCTTCGCGGCCTTCTTCGTCGTCGTCTTCTTCGCCGCGCGCTTGCGGGTCGCCTTCTTCGCCGGGGCCTCGGCCGGCTCGCCGGTGTCCGTGGGCTCGGCCGGGTCGTCGGTGGCCGTGGGCTCGGCGGTGCCGGCGTCGACGGGCGCGGAGGCCTTCTTCGTCGCGCGGCGCCGCTTGGGCTTCTCGGGCGCGGACGCCCCGGCCCCCTCGGCGACGTCGGTCGTGGGGGTGGTCTGGTCGGTGGTGTCGTTCTCGGACGCCATGTCCGGCTCTCTTTCGTCACCACCCGGCGGCGACCACACCGGCCCCGGTCCGAAACTTCCGGACCGGTCCCTCGCCGACCGCGTGGTGTGCGATCGGATCGTGTGGGGACGCACCCCGCACGGAAGTCGACTTCTGCACCGGAGCGGCTCGCGCGGGCGGCGCGGCACCTATCCGAGGCCGGCGGCGTCCTTGTCGGCGGCCAATGGGTCGGCCACCCCAGCAGTTGCGTCGAGCAGAGGGCCTTGCGCCAGCCGGGTCACCAGGGGTGGGACCGGTGGCGAGAACCCGGTCACTGCGCGCAGTGCGGTCAGGATGTCGTCGGGGCGTACGGACGGTGTGGTGTGCCGTACGACCATGCGAAGTATCGCACACCCCTCCTCGTCGACCCCGGTGACCTGCATCGAGAGCACCGGTCCGCGCGTGTCGAACGTCCGCGGACCCGTCTTGAAGGTGCGGGTCGCCTCGGCGACCTCGCTCGCCAGGTAGGCCGCGACGGCCTCGCGGACGACGTCGGGGTCGGCCTCGCGGACGACGAGGTGCCACTCGCTGGCCTCGAGGCGGTCGGCGAGCGCCCCCGGAGCCGCCGGGACGACCTCGAGGACGTCGAGCCCCTGCGGGAGCGCCTCGTCGAGGGCGACCCGCACGGCCTCGGGGTCGACCCGCTCGGTGACCCGGATCTCGAAGTACTCGGCCTCGCTCGCCGTCCCCGTGGGGGCGGCGTTGGCGTAGGAGATGAGCGGGTGCGGGTGGAATCCCGCCGAGAACGCCATGGGGACGTCGGCGCGGCGCAGGGCTCGCTCGAGGGCCCGGGAGAAGTCGCGGGTCGAGGAGAACCGGAGGCGGCCGCGCTTGGCGTAGCGGATCCGCAGCTTCTGGACCGCCGGAGCGGGAGGGGGTCCCTCGGGAGTGCGCTGGCGGGCCATGGCTCAGCAGCCTAGGAGCGCCGGGCTCCCCCACCGAATCGGTGGCGTGGGGCGTCCGGGCAACGGGCACCCCCCGTGGGCCACGGGGGCTCGTCGGAGTCGGCGATCCTCACCGGGCTGTCCGGGCCGTGCTGCCGCGGGCCGTCGTCCGTGTGGGTGCAGCGAGGCGCACCTCGCCGCGCATTAGGGTGCGACCATGCCCGATCTCGACCGGTCACGACTGGCCCAGCTCCTCGCCGCCGAGCAGGAGACCTACACCGAGCACCATCCGCGCAGCCGCGAGCTGTTCGAGCAGGGCACGAACCTCTTCGGGCGGGTCCCGATGACGTGGATGAACAAGTGGAGCGGCGGCTTCCCGCTCTACCTCGACCACGCCCGCGGCAACCGGATCACCGACGTCGACGGCCACACCTACGTCGACTTCGCCCTCGGCGACACCGGCGCCATGGCCGGGCACTCGCCGCGGGCCACGGTCGAGGCGGTCGGACGGCGGATGGGCGACCTCGGCGGCATCACCACGATGCTCCCCAGCGCCGACGCCCAGTGGGTCGGCGAGGAGCTGACCCGCCGGTTCGGGATGCCGCTGTGGAGCTTCACCCTCTCGGCCACCGACGCCAACCGGTGGGCCGTGCGCCTGGCCCGGCTGGCCACCGGTCGGCCGAAGGTCCTCGTCTTCGCGTACTGCTACCACGGCTCGGTCGACGAGGCCTTCGCCCTTCCCGGCGTCGACGGCAAGGCCGAGTCGCGACCGGGCAACGTCGCTCCCCCGGTCCCCCTCGACCTCACGACGAGGGCCGCCACGTGGAACGACCTCGAGTCGGTCGAGCGCGAGCTCGCCCATGGCGACGTCGCCGCCATCCTCACCGAGCCGGCGCTGACGAACATCGGCATCGTCCTGCCCGACCCCGGCTTCCTCGAGGGCCTGCGTGAGCTGGCGACGAGGTACGGCGCCCTCCTCATGATCGACGAGACCCACACCTTCTCCGCCGGGTGGGGCGGCGCCACGGCGGCCTGGGGGCTCGAGCCCGACATCTTCGTCATCGGCAAGTCGATCGGCGGCGGCATCGCGTCGGGTGCCTACGGCCTCACCGAGGAGGTCGCGGCGAGCGTCACCCGGTACACCGAGGCCGGCGACGCCGACATCATCGACGTGGGGGGTGTGGGCGGCACCCTGGCCGGGAACGCGCTGACGTCCGCGGCGATGCGGGCCACCCTCGGGGAGGTCCTGACGCCGGAGGCCTTCGCCCACATGACCGAGCTCGCCACGGCGTACACCGAGGGGGTGCAGGCCACCCTCGACGAGCTCGACGTCCCGTGGTCGATCTCCCGGCTCGGGGCCCGCGCCGAGTACCGCTTCGCCCGCCCGGCGCCGCGCAGCGGTGAGGAGTCGGCCGCGGCGCACGACGACGACCTCGACGCGTACCTGCACCTCGCGATGTGCAACCGCGGCATCCTCATGACGCCCTTCCACAACATGGCGCTCATGTGCCCGGACACGACCCGGGCCGACGTCGACCGGCACACCGCCCTCTTCCGCGAGGTCGTCGGCGCCCTCTTCGCCTGACGGGTCAGTCGCCGAAGCGCTCGCGGATCCGGACGAGCTCGACCGCGTGGGCGTCGAGGGCACGGTCCTCGTCGGAGACCGGCTCCCACGTGGGGCAGGGCACCGCGCGCCGCTGCTCGTCGATGCCGACGAGGATGGTGCGGCAGTAGGTCGTCAGCTCCATCGCGTCGGGGCCCTCGGCCGGGTCGCCCGAGCGGACGTGGACCCCGACGTGCATCGACGTCCGACCGGTGTGGAGCAGCCGCGCCTCGACCTCGACGAGGTGCCCGATGCGCAGCGGCCGGTAGAAGCGCACTCCCCCGGTGAAGATCGCGACGTTGTGCACGTCCCCGGTCCACTGGGTCGCGAGGACGTGCGCGGCCTCGTCGATCCAGCGCATGACGACGCCGCCGTGGACCTTCCCGCCCCAGTTGACGTCGGTGGGCGCGGCGAGGAAGCGCAGGGCGACCCGCGGGGCCGTCCCGGCCTCGGTGTACTGAACCCCCGCCATCGCCGTCTCGACCTCGGCCCGCAGGTCGGCCCGGCGCACGGCCCAGTCCTGCTGGAGCGCCTCCCCCAGGGTCGCCGGAACGAGCGTCGGGACCGGGGTCGAGCGCCCCTCGTCGTCGACGGCGACGAACACCATGAGGCAGCGGGTGGCCGGCGCGAGGTCGCGCGTGCGCGGCGGGCCCGACGCGACGTCGACCGTCACGTGCATCGACGTCCGCCCGGTGTGCACGACCCGGGCGGTCACCTCGACGAGGTCGCCGACCTCCACGGGACGCGTGAAGCGGACGTTGCCGACGTAGGCGGTCACGCAGTACGTCCCGCTCCACCCGGCGGCCGCGGCGTAGCCGGCCTTGTCGATCCACTCCAGGACGCGTCCCGCCGAGACCGACCCGGACCGGCCGGCGTCGGTGGGCGCGGCGAGGAAGCGCAGGGTGATCTCGACCGGCGGTCTGGAGGCGCTCACAGGGGCCAGTGTGCCCGGGTCAGGCGTGGGTGTGCTCGCGCATCGCCTCGCGGCCGGCTCCGAGGACGGTCAGGGGCAGCAGCTTGACGCCGGTGGGCCCGATCTCGATCTCGGTGTTCATCTGGGGGCAGACGCCGCAGTCGAAGCACGGGGTCCAGCGGCAGTCCTCGACCTCGGTCTCGTCGAGCGAGTCGAGCCAGTCCTGCCAGAGCCATTCCTTGTCGAGCCCGGAGTCGATGTGGTCCCACGGCAGGACCTCGGACTCGCCGCGCTCGCGCGTGGTGTACCAGGCGACGTCGACCCCGGCGGCCGGCAGCTCGCCGGACGCGGCCTCCATCCAGCGGTCGTACGAGAAGTGCTCGGACCAGCCGTCGAACCGGCCGCCCGCACGCCAGACCGCCTCGATGACGCGGCCCACCCGGCGGTCACCGCGCGAGAGCAGGCCCTCGACGATGCCGGGCTTGCCGTCGTGGTAGCGGAACCCGATGGCGCTGGCGTAGCGGCGGTCGGCGCGGATGGCCTCGCGCAGCTTGGCCAGGCGGGCGTCGGTCTCCTCGGCGCCGAGCTGGGCGGCCCACTGGAAGGGCGTGTGCGGCTTGGGCACGAAGCCGCCGATCGAGACGGTGCACCTGATGTCGCGGCGGCCGCTGACCTGGCGCCCGGTCTCGATGACCTTCTTCGCCAGCTCGGCGATCTGGAGGACGTCCTCGTCGGTCTCGGTCGGCAGGCCGCACATGAAGTAGAGCTTCACCTGGCGCCAGCCCGCGCCGTAGGCGGCCGAGACGGTGCGGATGAGGTCGTCCTCGCTGACCATCTTGTTGATGACCTTGCGGATCCGCTCGGAGCCGCCCTCGGGGGCGAAGGTCAGGCCCGACCGGCGCCCGTTGCGGGTCAGCTCGTTCGCGAGGTCGATGTTGAAGGCGTCGACGCGCGTCGAGGGAAGCGAGAGACCGGTGTTCGTGCCCTCGTAGCGGTCGGCGAGGCCCTTGGCGACGTCGGCGATCTCGGAGTGGTCCGCCGAGCTGAGCGAGAGCAGGCCCACCTCCTCGAAGCCGGTGGCGGCCAGGCCGCGCTCGACCATCTCGCCGATCCCCGTGATGGAGCGCTCGCGCACCGGGCGGGTGATCATCCCCGCCTGGCAGAAGCGGCAGCCGCGGGTGCAGCCCCGGAAGATCTCGACCGACATCCGCTCGTGGACCGACTCGGCGAGCGGCACGAGCGGCTGCTTGGGGTACGGCCACGCGTCGAGGTCCATCACGGTGTGCTTCGACACGCGCCACGGGACACCCGGCTGGTTCGGCGCCACGCGCTGGATGCGCCCGTCGGGCAGGTAGGTGACGTCGTAGAACGCCGGGACGTAGACGCCACCGGTGCGGGCCAGGCGCAGGAGGAGCTCGTGCCGCCCGCCGGGCCGGCCGGTGCGCTTCCAGTCGCCGACGATGTCGGTGATGGCGAGGACGGCCTCCTCGCCGTCGCCCACCACGGCCGCGTCGACGAACTCGGCGATCGGCTCGGGGTTGAAGGCGGCGTGGCCCCCGGCGACGACGACGGGGTGCGACTCGTCGCGGTCGCTGGCGTGCAGCGGGATGCCCGCGAGGTCGAGCGCGGTGAGCATGTTGGTGTAGCCGAGCTCGGTGGAGAAGGAGAGCCCGAAGAGGTCGAAGTCGCCGACGGGACGGTGCGCGTCGACGGTGAACTGCGGGACGCCGTGCTCGCGCATCAGCGCCTCGAGGTCGGGCCACACGGCGTAGGTCCGCTCGGCGAGGGCGTCGGCCCGCTCGTTGAGGACTTCGTAGAGGATCATGACGCCCTGGTTCGGCACGCCGACCTCGTAGGCGTCGGGGTACATCAGCGACCAGCGGACGGTGCCGTCACCCGCGACGTCCCAGTCCTTGACGGTGGAGTTCAGCTCGCCGCCGACGTACTGGATCGGCTTGCTCACCTGCTCGAGGAGCGGCTCGAGGGAGCGGAAGACGGACTGACCGGGCATCCCCCAAGGGTAGGTCGCCGCGACACCCCACCCAAACCGCCCCGATTTGCCCCGGCTCGTGTGCCCGGCCGGCTGCCCCCACGACCGCCTGAGCACACGCGGCGCGGGAGGGACCGGCGCGGGGAGGTCGACCTGGGGCCACCGGGGTGCTGGGATGGGGGGCATGACCACCGACACGACCGTCGACCTCGTCGTCCTCGGCCTCGGCCCCGGCGGCGAGCACCTCGCCACCGAGGCCGCGAAGGCCGGCCTCACCGTCGTCGGCGTCGACGAGCGCCTCGTCGGCGGCGAGTGCCCCTACTACGGCTGCATCCCCTCGAAGATGGCGATCCGCGCCGCGGGCACGCTGGCCGAGGCCCGCCGGGTCACCACCCTGGCGGGAGCCGCCGAGGTCGCCCCCGACTGGTCCGTCGTCGCCCGGCGGATCCGCGAGGAGGCCACCGACGACTGGGACGACCGCGTCGCCGTCGAGCGCCTCGAGAAGGCCGGCGTCACGTTCGTCCGCGGCCACGGGCGGCTCGACGGCCCGGGGACCGTCGTCGTCGGGGACCAGCGGTTCGTCGCGAGCCGCGGCGTCGTCCTCAACACGGGGACGGCACCGTCCGCTCCCCCGGTCGACGGCCTGGCCGACACCCCGTTCTGGACCAACCGCGACGTGCTGGCCACGCCCGACCTCCCGGCCTCGATGGTCGTCATCGGCGCGGGGGCGATCGGCGCCGAGCTCGCCCAGGCCTTCGCGCGGTTCGGCACCGAGGTCTCGCTCGTCGAGGTCGCCCCACGGATCCTCGCGCTCGAGGAGCCGGAGTCCTCGGAGGTCGTCGCGGCGGCGATGGCGGCCGAGGGCGTGCGCGTCCTGGCCGGCGCCACGATCCACCGGGTCGACCACGCCGAGGGCCGCTTCACCGTCGCGGTCACCGACGCCGGCGGCACCGACCTCGACCTCTCCGCCGACCGGCTCCTCGTCGCGGCCGGGCGCCGCCCCAACCTCCACGACATCGGGCTCGAGACGGTCGGGCTCGACCCCGCCGCGCCCAGCGTCGAGACCGACTCCCGGATGCGGGCCGGCGAGCGGCTCTGGGCGATCGGCGACATCGTCGGCAAGGGCGCCTACACCCACCTGTCGATGTACCAGGCGGACATCGCGCTCCACGACGTCCTCGGCGACGACGGCCCCGAGGCCGAGTACCACGCCGTCCCGCGGGTCACCTTCACCGACCCGGAGGTCGGCTCGGTCGGCCTCAGCGAGCAGCAGGCCCGCGACGCCGGGCTCGACGTCGCCACCGGCACCACGGCCCTCTCGGGGTCCACCCGCGGGTGGATCCACGGCCCCGGCGGCGAGGGCGTCATCAAGCTCGTCGCCGACCGGTCCGCCGGCCACCTCGTCGGGGCGACCGCGGTGGGGCCGAGCGGGGGCGAGGTCCTCTCGATGCTCGCCACCGCCGTCCACGCGCGGGTCCCCGTCGCCACGCTGCGCCGGATGGTCTTCGCCTACCCGACCTTCCACCGGGCCGTCGAGACGGCACTGGCCGACCTCGAGGAGTGAGCGTGGCGGCCGCCGAGCAGGCCGCCGCGCGGGTCGCCGCGGCGATGGCGGCCCAGCCGCGGGCGCGCTTCCTCCCCCGCCGGGCCCGCCCGCAGGCCGGTCGGGACGGCCCGCTCGACATCGGCCACGGCCAGACGAACAGCCAGCCGCGCACCGTCGCCGGGATGCTCGAGCTCCTCGACGTCCACCCGGGCCAGCACGTCCTCGACGTGGGCTCGGGCTCGGCGTGGACGACGGCCCTGCTCGCCGAGCTCGTCGGCCCGGGTGGACGTGTCCTGGGGGTCGAGCGGGTGCCCGAGCTCGTCGAGTCGGGCCGGGCCACCCTTGCGCGAACGGGCCTCTCCCGGGCCTCGATCCGCATCGCCGACCCCCACGTCCTCGGCGCCCCCGAGGACGCCCCCTTCGACCGGGTCCTCGTCTCGGCGATGGCGACGCGGCTCCCTCAGGACCTCGTCGACCAGCTGGCCCCGGGAGGCGTCCTCGTCGTCCCGGTCGACGGCGTGATGACGCGGGTCGCCCTCGACGACGAGGACCGGCGCACCGTGACGACCCACGGCCGCTACCTCTTCGTCCCCCTCGTCGGCGGCTGACCGCGCTCGACCGGAGCCGGACGGTCCGGACGTGACGACGCCCGGACCGGTATGAGAGCGGTCCGGGCGTCGAGCCTCCGGGTCAGCCGGCGTAGTGCTTCTCGAGCAGGTCCTTGTACTTCTCGGAGACGACCTTGCGCTTGAGCTTCAGGCTCGGCGTCAGCTCGCCCTCCTCGACCGTGAGGTCGTGCTCGAGGATGGTGAACTTCTTGATCGTCTCCCACCGGTTGAGCCCGGCGTTGAGCTGGTCGACGTAGCCCTGGACCATCTCGCGGGCGGCGTCGGAGCCGACGACCTCCTGGTAGGAGCGGCCCTCCATCCCGTTCTGGGCGGCCCACCCGACGACGGCGTCGGGGTCGAGGGTGATGAGGGCGGAGACGAAGTTGCGGTCGGCCCCGTAGACGACGAGCTGGCTGGCGTAGGGGCACAGCCCCTTGAAGGTCGACTCGATGATCGAGGGCGCGACGTACTTGCCGCCGCTCGTCTTGAACAGGTCCTTCTTGCGGTCGGTGATCCGCAGGAAGCCGCGGTCGTCGAGCTCGCCGATGTCGCCGGTGTGCAGCCAGCCGTCACCGTCGAGCGACTCCGCCGTGGCCTCGGGGTTGTTGTGGTACCCCTCCATGATCCCGGGGCCGCGCAGCAGCACCTCGCCGTCGTCGGCGATGTGGATCTCGGTCCCGGGCAGCGCCCAGCCGACGGTGCCGTAGCGGTAGGCCTTGATCCGCGCGACGAACGAGGCGGCACTGGACTCGGTGAGCCCGTAGCCCTCGGCGATCTGCATGCCCATGCCGTCGAACCAGCGGGCGATGTCGGCGTTGAGGGCGGCCGATCCCGAGATGAAGAAGCGGATGTTCCCACCGAAGCGCTCGCGGATCTTCGCGCCGATGATCTTGTCGCTGATCGCGTACTTGCGGGCGAGCATCCCCGAGGGGTTCTTGCCCTGCTCGCGCAGGATGCTGACCTCGCGGCCGACGTCGCTGGCCCAGGAGAACAGCTTCGCCTTCAGCCCGCCCTCGGCGGCCATCATCATCGAGATCCGGCCGTAGGCCTTCTCGAAGATGCGCGGGGCGGCGCCCATGAAGGTCGGCTTCACGACGGCGAGGTTGTCGACGATCTTGTCGATGCGCCCGTCGATGGCCGTGGCGAACCCGATCTGGAGCGGCAGGGTCAGCAGCACCTTGCCGAAGACGTGGGCGAGCGGCAGCCAGAGGTACTGGAGGTCGTCCTCGCTGAGGATGTTGATCGACTCGGTGCCGGCGGCCTCGTACGTCCAGGAGCTGTGCCGCAGCCGCACGCCCTTGGGGCGCCCGGTCGTGCCCGAGGTGTAGATGATCGTCGCGAGCTGGTCGGACTGGATCTTGTCGATCCGCGCGTCGATGCCGCCGGGGTCGCCCTCGAGGTACTCGCGGCCCAGGGTTCGCACGTCGCCGAGGCTGAGGGTCCAGGAGTCGTCGTCGGTCTCGCCCTCGAAGACGACGACCCGGGTCACGCCGGGGATCTGCGGCCGGATGGCGCGAAGCTTCTCGAGCTGCTCGGCGTTCTCGGCGAAGACGACCTTGGCGCCGGAGTCGGCGATGATGAAGGCGACGTCGTCGGCGATCGTCGTGGGGTAGATCGTCGTCGTCGCACCGCCGCTGACCATGATCGCGAGGTCGGCCAGGGCCCACTCCCAGCGGGTGCTCGACGCGATGGCCACGCGGTCCTCGGGGTCGACGCCGAGGGTGATGAGGCCGGCCCCGACCTCGCGGACGGCGGTGTCGACGTCCTTCCAGGTCTCGGTGACCCACTCGTCGCCGCCCTCGCGGACGATGGCGTGGAGGAACGCGGGACGGTCGGGCGTCGCGGTGACCCGGTCGCGGAACAGGTGCCCCACGCTCTGGGCGCGGTTCTCCAACACGGACTGGTCGACGGGCTCGTCGGCGGGAGCGTGGATCTGGGGAGAAGCGGTGAGCATCGTCAGCGTCCTCGTCATTGGGGGCGTGGTGCGCGAATCCTGTCACAGGTGGGGCACCGAGGGAACGGGTTGTTACCGGCGAGTCGCTTTCGTGACACGGGGGCGCTGGCGCCGCTGCTCACGGGGCGCGACGCGCCGTGTGGGCGGCGTCGACGAGGCCGATCGCGAGCCACGAGACGACCATCGAGGACCCCCCGTACGACACGAACGGCAGCGGGAGTCCGGTGACCGGGAGCAGTCCCAGGTTCATGCCGACGTTCTGGACCACCTGCACGGCCAGCCAGGCCGCGACCCCCACCGCGACGAGCCGGCCGAAGGGCTCCTCGGAGCGCGCCGCGACCCGCAGCACGCGCAGGACGACGAACCCGAGGAGGAGGAGCAGCCCGGTGGCCCCGACGAACCCCAGCTCCTCGCCCGCCACCGAGAAGACGAAGTCGTTGAGCTGGTAGGGCACCGCGCCGTCCTGGGTCCGCTCCCCCGCCATGAACCCCTGGCCCCACATGCCGCCGCTGCCGATGGCCGTGCGCACCATCCGGGTCTGGTAGCCGCTGCCCTGCGGATCGGCGGAGGGGTCGACGAACGAGGTGATCCGCTCGCGCTGGTAGTCGCTGAGGACGGGGGTGCTCAGCGCGACGACGACGACCGCCACCGCCAGCACGGCCGCGGCGACGAGCCAGCGCCGTGGCGCCCCGGCCACCGCGACGACGACGGCCCCCGTCGCGAGGACGACGGCCGCCGACCCGAGGTCGGGTTGGAGCAGGACCAGCCCGACCGGGAGGGCGATCAGGCCCGCCGCGACGAGGACCTCACGGGTCCCCGGTGCCCGACCCCGGTCGGCCGGAGCCGCCAGCAGGGCCGCGAGGACGACGCAGAGCCCGACCTTGAGGAACTCTGCCGGCTGCAGCGTGAACCCCTCGACGAGGGGGATCCACGAGCGCGACCCGTTGACGGTCAGGCCCACCGGCGTGAGCACCGCGACGAGGGCGAGGAGGGCCAGCCCGTAGACGACGGGCGCCGCCATCCGGACCCGCGACTGCCCGAGCCGGCTGACGAGGACGGCGAGGGCCAGGCCGACGAGCGCCGCCAGCAGGTGCCGGACGAGGTACGAGGTGCCCGCGGTCCGGGCCGTGGCCGACCACACGAGCAGGCCCCCGACGACCGAGGTCCCGGCCGCCGCGAGGTAGAGCCCGACGTCGTGCCGGGCCCACCCGGTCAGGCCGGAACGATCTTGGCGAGGAGCTCGCGGCACCGCGCGACGTCCTGGCTCATCGCGGCGGTGAGCTCGTCGATGCTCTCGAACCTCAACGTCGGGCGGATGTGGGCCGTGAACTCGACCATGACCGTCTCGCCGTAGAGCTCGAGGTCGTCGCGGTCGAGGACGTACGCCTCGACGGTGCGCCGGTCCTGCGTCGCGAAGGTGGGGTTGGTGCCGACGCTGATGGCGCACGGCATCGTGCGGTCGGGAGCGTCCTCGGGCTGGTCGACGCGCGTCAGCCACCCGGCGTAGACCCCTTCCTTCGGCACGAGTCCGAGGGCGTCCTCGGCGAGGTTGGCCGTGGGGTAGCCGAGGTCGCGGCCGCGGTGGTTGCCGTGGACGACGGTGCCGACGACGCGGTGCGGGCGCCCGAGGACGCGGGCCGCCTCGGCGACCTGGCCCTCGGCGAGCATCGAGCGCACGGCGGAGGAGGAGAAGCGCTCGCCCTCGCCGACGTCCTCGAGGGCGACGACCTCGAACCCGAGGCGCTCACCGAGCTCCCTCAGGGTCGAGATGTCGCCGGAGTTGCGGTGGCCGAAGCGGGTGTCCTCGCCGACGACGACGCAGCGCGCCTGGAGCCCGTCGGCGATGACGGACCGGACGAACTCCTCGGGGCCCTGCCGGGCGAACTCGGTGGTGAAGGCCAGGACGAGCAGGCCGTCGATCCCGGTGTCGCCGAGCAGCTCGTCGCGCTGCGCGGGGGGCGTGACGAGGGCGGGCGCCTCGTCGGGGCGCAGGACCGCGACCGGGTGCTGGTCGAACGTGATGGCGACCGTCGGGAGGTCGAGCCGGTGCCCGGCCTCGGCGAGGGCGGCGAGGACGGCTCGGTGGCCCCGGTGCACGCCGTCGAAGTTGCCGAGGGTGGCGACGCACGGGCGCAGAACATCGGGCGTCAGGGAGGCGTCGGTCCAGCGGTGCACGGGGACCACTCTAAGGAGTCGCCGGGGCGAAGACGACGAGGCTGCGTGCGGTGGACCGCGACTCGTCGAGCATGGCGACGAGGACCCCGTCGGGACCGATCGCCGCCACGGGCTCGGTGCGTCCGGGGACCGCCGACGGCACGCGCTGGCCGTACCCGATGGTGCGCGCCTCGGCGGCGTCGAGCTCACGCACCGCGAAGGCCGCGCGGGCGGCGTCGGCCGCCGGCGTCACCGGCATCGCGGTGCCCGCCGCGTGGCGCTCCTCGAGGTCGGCGAGGGGGTGGGCGTCAGTGATGAGGAAGCCCCCGACCCGGGTGCGTCGCAGGGCCGTGAGGTGCCCGCCGGTACCGAGCGCGGCCCCGAGGTCGCGGGCGAGGGCGCGCACGTACGTCCCGGACGACACGGTGACCTCGACGTCGACGTCGAGGACGGGCACGCCGTCGACCTCGTGCGAGCGGGCCCCGCCGACCTCGAAGCGCGCCACGGTGACGGAACGGGCGGGGAGCTCGACCGCCTCCCCCGCCCGGGCCCGGTGGTAGGCCCGCTCGCCGTTGACCTTGATCGCGCTGACCGCGCTCGGGACCTGCTCGATGGCGCCGGTCAGCGCGACGACGGCGGCGACCACGTCGTCACGGGTGGTCGACCCCGCACCGGGGGCCGCGGTGACCTCACCCTCGGCGTCGTCGGTGAGCGTCGCCTGCCCGAGGCGGACCGTCGCGGTGTAGTCCTTGTCGCAACCGACGAGGAAGGTCAACAGCTTGGTGGAGCGGCCCACGCCGAGGACGAGGACGCCGGTCGCCATCGGGTCCAGGGTGCCGGCGTGGCCGACCTTGCGGGTGGCCAGGAGTCGCCGCGACCGGGCGACGACGTCGTGGCTCGTCCAGTCCTGCGGCTTGTCGACGAGCAGCAGCCCGTCGGTCACCTAGCGCACGTCCTGGCGGACGTCGTCCGTTTCGTCGGCGTCAGCGTCAGCGTCGGGGGCGTCGGCGCCCCCGTCGGTGTCGGCCGCCTGCGCGGCGGCGGCCTCCGCCTCCTCGCGCTCCTTCTTGTACGGGTCGGCCTCGCCGGCGTAGACGGCGCCGGTGGCCGCGGCGGCGACCTCGGCGTCGCGCTCGCGGGCGGCGCGCAGGAGGTCCTCGATGTGGGCCGCGTTCTCGGGGATGGCGTCGGCGATGAACTCCAGGCTCGGCGTGAGCCGGATGCCGAGCTGCTTGCCGACGAAGGAGCGCAGCCGGCCCTTGTTCTCCTCGAGGATCTTGGCCGTGACGGTGCGCTGCCGCTCGTCGCCGAAGACGGTGTAGAAGAGCGAGGCGTGCTGGAGGTCCCCGGTGACGCGGACGTCGGTGACGGTGACGAAACCGAGGTCGGGGTCCTTGACGATGCTGCCGAGGTTGGCGGCGGTCAGCGTCTTGATCCGGTCGGCGACCTTCTGGGCGCGGGCGGTGTCGGCCACGGGGTACTCCTGACATCTCGACGGGACGGGGGACGTCGCCAACTCTAGTGAGACGTGAACGGGCGGCACCCCGTGGGGATGCCGCCCGCTCACGCACTGCTGACCGTGGGGAGTCCGCTGCGGGTGCGGACCCGGAGCGGACTCCCACGGGTGGATCAGGCTCGGGGCTTCTCCCTCATTTCGTACGTCGCGATGAGGTCCTCGAGCTGGAGGTCGTTGTACGACCCCAGGTTGATGCCGCACTCGAAGCCCTCGCGGACCTCGGTGACGTCGTCCTTGAACCGGCGCAGGCCGGCGATCTCGACGTTCTCGGAGACGACGACCCCGCCCCGGGTGATCCGCGCCCTGGTGCCGCGCTTGATCTCGCCGCTGCGCACGATCGACCCGGCGATGTTGCCGAACTTCGAGGAGCGGAAGATCTCGCGGATCTCGGCGGTGCCGAGCTCGACCTCCTCGTACTCCGGCTTGAGCATGCCCTTGAGGGACAGCTCGATCTCCTCGATCGCCTGGTAGATGACCGAGTAGTACCGGATCTCGACGCCCTCGCGCTCGGCGACCTCGGCGTTCTGCCCCTCGGCGCGAACGTTGAAGCCGATGATGACGGCGTTGGACGCCATCGCGAGGTTGATGTTGTTCAGCGTGATGGCGCCGACTCCGCGGTCGATGATCCGCAGGTCGACGTCGTCGCCGACGTCGATCTGGAGGAGCGCGTCCTCCAGGGCCTCGACCGAACCCGACACGTCACCCTTGAGGATGAGGTTGAGGGTGTCGACCTTGCCCGCCGCGAGGGCCTCGTTGAGGTCCTCGAGGGAGATGCGCTTGCGGGCCTTGGCCAGGCTCGCCTGACGGTCGGCCGCCTCACGCCGCTCGGCGATCTGCCGCGCGGTGCGGTCGTCGGGGGCGACGACGAAGGTGTCGCCGGCCCGCGGGACCGAGGAGAGGCCGAGCACCTGCACCGGACGCGAGGGCAGGGCCTCCGCGACGGTCGCGCCGTGCTCGTCGAGCATGGCGCGCACCCGTCCGTGCGAGGAGCCCGCGACGATGGCGTCACCGACGCGCAGCGTGCCCGACTGGATGAGGACGGTCGCCGTGGCGCCACGGCCCTTGTCGAGGTTGGCCTCGATCGCGATGCCTCGGGCGTCACGGTCGGGGTTGGCCCGCAGGTCGAGCGCCGCGTCGGCGGTCAGCAGGACGGCCTCGAGGAGCTGGTCGATGTTCTGACCCTGCTTCGCGGAGACGTCGACGAACATCGTCTCGCCGCCGTACTCCTCGGCGACGAGGTTGTACTCGGTGAGCTGCTGACGCACCTTGGACGGGTTGGCGCCCTCGACGTCGATCTTGTTGACGGCGACGACGATCGGCACGTCCGCGGCCTGGGCGTGGTTGAGCGCCTCGATGGTCTGCGGCATGACGCCGTCGTCGGCGGCGACGACGAGGATCGCGATGTCGGTGACCTTCGCACCACGAGCACGCATGGCGGTGAACGCCTCGTGACCCGGGGTGTCGACGAAGGTGATGGCCCGCTCGACGCCCTCGTGCTCCTTGTGGATCTGGTAGGCACCGATGTGCTGGGTGATGCCACCGGCCTCGCCCGCGGCGACCTCGGCGTTGCGGATCGCGTCGAGGAGACGCGTCTTGCCGTGGTCGACGTGACCCATGACGGTGACGACCGGAGGACGCGCCTCGAGGTCGTCGTCGTCCTCGCCGGCGATGCCGGTCTCGAGGTCGATGTCGAAGGAGTCGAAGAGCTCGCGCTCCTCCTCCTCCGGCGAGACCATCCGGATGTCGTAGCCGAGCTCGCTGCCGAGGAGACGGAAGGTGTCCTCGTCGAGGCTCTGCGTCGCCGTGGCCATCTCACCGAGGTGGAACAGCACGGTCACGAGCGCACCGGGGTTGGCGTCGATCTTGTCGGCGAAGTCGGACAGGCTCGCGCCCTGGCGGATCTGGATGACGGTCTTGCCGTCACCACGGGGGACGCTGACGCCACCGATCGAGGGTGCCTGCATCTCCTCGAACTCGAGGCGCTTGGCGCGCTTGGACTTGCGGGCGCGACCGGGACGGCCACCACCGCGACCGAACGCACCCGCGGTGCCACCGCGACCGGTGAAACCGCCACGGCCACCGCCGCCGCCGGGACGACCGCCGAAGCCGCCGCCACCGCCGCCGGGACCACCCGGACGGCCGCCGGGACCACCGGGACCGCCAGGACCACCGGGACGGGCGCCACCGCGGGCGGGGCGCTCACCGGGACGGGCGACCGCGCTGCGGTCGGGCATCATGCCGGGGCTGGGACGCGGTCCACCGGGACGGGGACCACCGGTACCCGCGGGCCCGCCTGCGGGACGGGGCCCACCGGGACGGCTCTGCGGACGCGGCATGCCCTGGCTCGGGGCGAACGGGTTGTTGCCCGGACGGGCAGCGCCCTCGCGCTGGCGACCCATGCCCTGGCTCGGGGCGTAGGGGTTGTTGCCCGGGCGCGGGGCGCCGGGACGGGGAGCCGCACCGGGGCGCGACCCACCCTGGCCACCCTCACGGGCCGCCGGGGCGACCGGGGCCGCGGGAGCGGGGGCCGACGGGGCCGGGGTGCTCGGCGCGGGGGTCGCAGGGGCCGGAGCCGGACGCGACGGTGCCGGGGCAGCCGGGGAGGCGGCCGCCGGTGCGGCCGGTGCGGCCGGGGCGGAGGCGCGGGAGCCGCAGTCGCGGGGGCGGCCGGAGCCGACGGCGCGGCAGGAGCCGACGCCGCGGGGGCAGCCGGAGCGGCCGCCGTCGTGGCAGCGGCTTCGCCGGGGTCGACGGACGGGCCGCCGCCTTCTTGGCGGGAGCCTCGGCCGAGGCCGGGAACTTCTCGTTGTAGCGCCGGACCACCGGCGCCTCGATCGTCGAGCTCGCGCTCTTGACGTACTCGCCCATCTCGTTGAGGCGCTCGAGGACGATCTTGCTCGTCTCTCCGCGCTCCTTCGCGAGGGCGCTCACACGGACTTTAGACACATTTCTCCTGTCCAGGTCCGTGCCGTCTGGCCGGACCGTCGTTACAGCTGGGGGGTGCTCATCGCTGAGTACTCATCGGGTGCTCATCAGCGTCAAACCCGCTTCCGGTCGGTCGTTGCGTTTGCTGTCGTGATCGTGGCGGTGGTTCCTGCGCGTGGGCCCTGACCCAGTGCTCGACCGCGGTGGGCGGGGCCGGCGTGCTGCTGTGCAGCGCGCGACCGAACGCCCGGCGACGGACGGCGAGGTCGAGGCACGAGACGGTGGGATGCAGCCAAGCGCCGCGCCCCGGCCGAGTCCGCTCGGGATCGGGGAGCACGGCCGGCTGGCCGTCCTCTCCGGGTCCGAGGACCACTCGCAGGAGTGTCGACCGGCTATCCGTCCCGCGACACCCGATGCACGTGCGCACCGGGAGGTCGGGCCGGAGTCCAGTCCGGTCGATCCCCACCAGTCTACCGCCTACGCGCGGTCGGGGGTGTCACCGGCGTCGGCGGCCGGTGCGGCGACCGCCTCGGTGTCGGACCGGATGTCGATGCGCCAGCCGGTCAGCTTGGCGGCGAGCCGGGCGTTCTGGCCCTCCCGGCCGATGGCCAGGCACAGCTGGTAGTCGGGGACGACGACGCGGGCGCTGCGCAGCTGCCGGTCGACGATCTCGACCGACTGGACGCGCGCGGGCGACAGGGCGGCCGCGATGAAGGACGCCGGGTCCTCGGAGAAGTCGACGATGTCGATCTTCTCGCCGTGCAGCTCGCTCATGACGGCCCGCACCCGGGCGCCCATCGGGCCGATGCAGGCGCCCTTGGCGTTGAGCCCCGCGACCTTGGTGTGGACGGCGATCTTCGTGCGGTGACCGGCCTCACGCGCCAGGGCCGCGATCTCGACGCTGCCGTCGGCGATCTCGGGCACCTCGAGGGCGAAGAGCTTGCGGACGAGGTTGGGGTGGGTGCGCGACAGGCCGATCTGCGGGCCGCGGAGACCGCGCTTGACCGACGACGACGTAGCAGCGCAGCCGCTGTCCGTGGACGTACTTCTCCCCGGGCACCTGCTCGGCGAGCGGCAGGATCCCCTCGACCGTGCCGAAGTCGACGGTGACGTGCCGCGGGTCGGGGCTCTGCTGGATGACGCCTGCGACGATGTCGCCCTCGCGTCCCTTGAAGTCGCCCATGATCGCGTCGTCCTCGATGTCGCGCAGGCGCTGCACGATGACCTGGCGGGCGGTCGCCGCGGCGACCCGACCGAAGTCGGTGGGGGTGTCGTCGAACTCGGGACCGACCTCGCGGTGCGGCCGCGCCGGGTTGCCCTCGTCGTCGACGGCGCCCTCCTCGGGCTCCACCTCGAGCTCCTCCCGCGCCCACATCGTCGACGTGCCCGGTCTTGCGGTCGAGCTCGGCGCGAGCCTGGCGGACGTGGCCCTCGGAGCGCTGGTAGGCGAGGAGGAGGGCCTGCTCGATGGCGGGGATGAGCACGTCGAGGGAGATGTCGCGCTCGCGCTCGACCCCTCGCAGGACGGCGAGATCGATGTCCATGGTCAGTTCTCCTTGTCGAGCGGGTCCTCCGGCCGCGAGAACTCGACCTGCACGTCGGCGCGGGCGATCGCGGCATACGGAGGGTCTCGTCGCGCGCGGGCGTCTTCTTGACGGACGGGACCTGCAGCGTGAGGTCGTCGGACCCTCGCGGACGATCCGGCCGGTGACCGGCTCGCCGTCCACGGGTGAGAGCACGACGAGGCGGCCGACGTTGCGCCGGAAGTGCTGGGGTTGCGTCAACGGACGCGACACCCCCGGTGAGGTGACCTCGAGCGTGTAGGGCTGCGCGCCGAGCAGGTCGGACTCGTCGAGGGCGTCGCTCACCGTGCGCGTGGCACTGGCGATCTCGTCGAGGGTGAGGGGCGGTCGGTGCTCGGTCACCGGTCGCCCTCGACCGCGAGATCGCGGTCCACGACGACCCGCACCACGCGACGGCGCCCGGCGGGAGTCACGACGACCTCTTCGAGGACGAGCCCTGACGTGCAGTGCCCGTCGAGTCAGCTCCTGCACTCCAGCGTCTGGCCATCGGTCTCCCTCTCTGTAGTTCTCGACCTGCAGCCGCGCGGCCACCGTTGTCGGGCCGCCTCCCATCGAGGCGCCGTGTGGTGGCGCTTCCACGCGTGCGAGGATGCGGCCATGCGTGACGTCACCTCGACGGGCTCGAACCCGCCCGGCGCCTCGTGACGGCGGGGGTCATGGCGTGGCCGTCACGGCTCTGGCGGGGTGCGGGATCCGCCTCGAGGACGACGCGCCGCGAGTGCCGCTCGTGCCGACCCGCTCCCCGATCGACGGCGAGGATGCACTGCTGCGGCTCCGGCGCGCCGTGGCGGCGACCGCGCCGGCGACGCCAGGGTGACCTCCGTCCGACCTCGCTCCCCTGCACCGGCGGCAGGCGAAGGTGCTTCGTGACGCCCTGCGACAGCGTGGGTCCCGACCCACGCCGTCAGCGTCGCCCTCTCCTCGCCCACGCCCTCGACCTCGCCGTCGACCTCGCCGTCGCCCTCTGGCTCCGCGTCCCCCTCGCCGTCCCCCGAGGGTCGCCGCCCGCCGTCGCCTCCTCGGCACCGGTGACCCTCGTCGCGGTCGACGTTCCGCGGCCGGGGCCGGCTGCGCCCTCGCGGAGGCAGAGCTGCGACCCACGCTGCTCGCCCTTCGGGCAGGCCCAGGCGGCGATCGAGATCGCGACCCTCCAGCCGGAGCCCGCCCCGGACGTGCCAGTGGCGTGGTCGGCCCCCTCGGGCCTCGTCCCCTCATCACGGCCCTCCGATCGACGACCTACCTCCTCGAGGTCGCGGCCGCGCGTTCACCGCGCCCGCACGACCGGTCCGAGGCCACGCGCGTCGACCGGCTCACGGCCGAGCTCGTCGCGGCGGGGCCGGGTCCGGTCCGCGCTGGGGCACCCGCTCCCCTGCCCCGTCGGGTCCCCTGCCGAGGCCGCCCGCTCGCGCGCGAGGCGATGACCACCGTGCTGGCGACCTCGGGCCGCCCTCGCGCCCCTGGGCGAGGCGGACGCGGATGCTTCCTTCGCCACCGCCCCCCGATGGCTCGGAACGATCGCGGCACAGGCGAGTCGACACGGGATCCCGCTCGCTCCCTTCCCCGGGCTCGCGTGACCCCACCACCCGGCCCGGACCCGCACGCACCGGCGGAGTGGCTCACCTGGATGAGTCGACTCCCGTCCGAGGGTGGACCAACGGGGGCCGACTGGGTCCGCGACGTGGACCGGATCACCCGTGAGTGCCTCGACGCGTGGGACCTGCAGGTGACCGGAGGGCCCATGACCGGGTGGACCGCCGTCGTGCATCCCGTCGTGCGGCGAGGTGCCGAGGGCGACCCCCTCGTCCTCAAGGTGGGATGGCCCCACGTCGAGTCCGCGCAGGAGCACCTGGCGCTGCGGGCGTGGGGTGGGCGCGGAGCGGTGCGACTCGTCGCCGCGGATCCCTCGCGGGGCGCCCTGGTGCTCGAGCGCCTCGACGCGAGCCGAGACCTCGAGACCGTGGACATCGATGACGCGTGCGCCGCCATCGGCGGTCTCTACCGAGAGCTGCACGTGCCGGCACCACCGACGATCCGCACGCTCGCGGCATACCTGGATCCCTATCTCACGAAGCTGCGCCAGCGCACGGACGTGCCCCGACGGGTCACGTCACGCGTGACCGGGCTGGCGCGGGACCTGCTCGCGGAGCCGGCGCCCAAGGTGCTCCTGCACACCGACCTGCACTTCCAGAACGTCCTCGCCGCCGAGCGCGCCCCGTGGTTGGCGATCGACCCCAAGCCGCTGGCCGGCCATGCCGGCTACGAGCTGCACCCGTTGTTGCGCAACAGGTTCGACGAGCTCGGCACCGGCGCCGCGATGCGATGGTCGGTGCGCCACCGGCTCGAGGTGACGTGCGACTCGGCCGGCCTCGACGAGGAGGTCGCTCGGCTGTGGTGCATCGTGCGCTGTGGCGTCGAGATCCTCTGGGCGGCCGTCGACGGGGACGAGGTCGAGCTCTCCAAGAACCTCACCCTGCTCAAGGCCCTCGACGACTGACGGGGGCGGCCTCGCCCAGGGTCGAGTCCTCGAGAGCGTCGAGGGCGAGCGCGAGTCCGACACGAGGCCCCGCCCGGCCTCGACGGCCACGTCGCGGAGCCGCTGCGCCAGCGGCAAGGGCGCCGCGCCAGATGAGGTGGACGACGCGGTCGGGCACCGCCGGCCCCAGCCGGTGTGGCCGTGGTCGGCGAGGGGCCGCAGCGCCCCGCCTAAACTGGCCCAATGGCCAACCGGCTGGCGCACTCCACCTCGCCCTACCTCCTCCAGCACGCCGACAACCCGGTCGACTGGTGGGAGTGGGGTGCGGAGGCCTTCGCGGAGGCCCGTCGCCGCGATGTTCCCGTGCTGTTGTCCGTCGGGTACGCCGCCTGCCACTGGTGCCACGTCATGGCTCACGAGTCGTTCGAGGACGACGGGCGTCGCCGCGCGTCGTCAACGCCGACTTCGTCGCGGTGAAGGTGGATCGGGAGGAGCGACCCGACGTCGACGCCGTCTACATGGACGCGACGACCGCGCTGACCGGGCACGGCGGCTGGCCGATGACCTGCGTCCTCACGCCCGATGGCGACCCGTTCTTCGCCGGCACCTACTTCCCGCGCCAGCAGCTCCTCTCCGCTGCTCGACAACGTCGACGCAGGTGTGGCGACCGAGCGACGCTCGACGAGCAGCTCGGGTGCGCACATCGCGCAGCGGCTGCGCGAGGTGACCGCCCCGCGGCGCCGGCGGCGATCGACGACGAGGCCCTCGGCAGTGCCGTGACGACGTTGGCGCGCGAGGCACGACGACGATGCACGGCGGGTTCGGAGGTGCGCCGAAGTTCCCGCCGTCGATGGTGCTGGAGTTCCTGCTGCGCCACCACGCCCGCACCGGCGACGCCGACGCGCTGTCGCATGGTCCGACGCACCTGCGAGGCGATGGCCCGTGGCGGCATCTACGACCAGCTCGCGGGCGGCTTCGCACGGTACGCCGTCGACGCCGGCTGGGTGGTCCCCCACTTCGAGAAGATGCTCTACGACAACGCCCAGCTCCTGCGCGTCTACCTCCACCTGTGGCGTGCGACCGGTGACCCGCTGGCGCACCGGGTCGCAAGGAGACAGCCGAGTTCCTCCTCGCGCGACCTGCGGCACGCGCCGAGGGCGGGTTCGCGTCGGCGCTCGACGCCGACACTCGTCGACGGCGTGTCGAGGGCGCTCACCTACGCCTGGACGCCGGCCCAGCTCGTCGAGGTGCTCGGGCCGGACGACGGCGCACGGGCGGCCGAGCTCCTGTCCGTGACGACCGAGGGGCACCTTCGAGCGACGGCGTCCTCGACCCTCCAGCTGCTGCGCCGACCCCGACGACCCGGCGTGGTGGGCCGAGGTTCGTCGCACGCTGCTCGCGGCACGCCTCCGCCGACCCAGCCCGCCCGCGACGACAAGGTCGTCACCTCGTGGAACGGCTTGGCGATCGCCGGCCCTGGCCGAGGCCGGTGTCCTGCTCGACCGGCCCGACCTCGTCGAGGCCGCCGTCCGGTGCGCGGACCTCGTCGTCTCGACCCACGTCGTCGACGGCCGGCTGCGGCGCGCGTCGCGGGACGGCGTCGTCGGGAGCCGCGGCCGGCGTCGCCGACGACCACGGCGACCTCGCCGAGGGGCTGCTCGCCCTGCACCAGGCGACCGGTGACGCTCGCGCTGGCTGGCCGTGGCGCAGCGGCTCCTCGACGTCGCGCTGGACCGCTTCGTCGACGACGAGGGCGCGCTGCACGACACGGCCGACGACGCCGAGCAGCTCTTCACCCGACCCCGCGCCACCGACAACGCCGAGCCCTCGGGGTGTCGGCCCTCGCCGGTGCCTGCTCACGCTACGCCGCCCTCACCGGGTCGACCCGTCACCGGGAGGCCGCCGAGGCGCGCGCTGGCCGCGTGCGGGTCGGTCGCGGCCCGCGACCCGCGGTTCGCCGGCTGGAGCCTCGCCGTCGCCGAGGCGGTCGTCGCCGGACCGCTGCAGGTCGCGGTCGTCGGCGCCGGCGAGGACGCCGCCGCGCTGCGTCGGGTGGCCGGGGGGGCGACGTCGCCGGGGCTGGTCGTCGCGCTCGGCGCGCCGGACGCCCCGGGCGTGCCGCTGCTCGCCGCCGGCCGCTCGTCGGCGGGGAGCCGGCGGCCTACGTGTGCCGTGGCTTCGTCTGCGACCCGCCGGTGACGACCGTCGACGAGCTGGTCGCGGCGCTCTCGACGCGCTCCTGACGACCCGCGAGCTCGGGGCCTCGGCGCGACGCACTCGTGCGCGGCGCCCCACGGATGCCGAGAGACACAGAGGAAGGCAGCCGACCCGGGTGGGTCGGCCACCGTCGCTCGGCATCCGTCCAGCACCCGGTGCCCGGCACGAGGCCGGTGGCGGGTACTGCGGGCGCGCGTCCCCGAGGGGACGGCACGAACGGGTGGTCCGACGTCAGTCGGACCGTGCCGAGCCCTCTCCACGGCACGCCGGAGCGGCCGTCTCGAGGGGGGTGGTGGTCGTGCTCGAGAGGGTGCGGGTCGTCTCGAGACTGTGGAGCACAGCTCGGGACATCGCCCATCCTCGGTGACTCATCGTCGGGCTCCCCTGCTGAAACCCGGCTGGTCTGGCAGCGTAGAAGCCCTGCGCGTCGGAGGCAAGGGGTCTTCCCACCCGTCGACACGGCATCCCAGGTGGTGGTCACGCCGGGCGCGCCCCGGGGTGACCGGTCGACCACGTCAGGCGAGCACGAGGCGGTAGCCCGGGTCGCGGTCGGCGAGGAGGCGTGCGGCCCGCTCGGGGTCCACCCAGGCGGCCGTGGCCCAGACGTCGGCCCACAGCAGGTCCGGCCCCACGACGGTGGCGGACCCGGCCCGGGCGATGCCGTCGCCGGTCCGGGGGTCGACGACGTGGGCGCCGCGGCGAGCGGCGCCGGAGGTCGCGACCCCTCCCGCCGCAGCTCGACGACCTCCACGACCCTCCTCGGGTCCCGCGGGTCCTCGATGCCGACGCGCCACGGTGCCGGCTCGTCGGAGGGTCCGGGACCCGTGCCCACGGCGACGTCCCCGCCCGCGCCGACGGCCCACGTCGCGCCCGGAACGAGGGCGAGGTGCTCGGCGGCCGCCGCGACCGCCCAGCCCTTGACCAGGCCCGTCGGGTCGAAGAACGGGCCGTCCCTGCGGGCGGCGGCGCCACGCGGTGAACAGGCCGTCGGTGCGGTCCTCGGCCTCGAGGCAGAGCTCGGTGACGTCGGCGACCCAGGGGTGGAGGTCGTCCTCGTCCTGGGTCTCGCCGTGCTGGAGGCGGAGCAGGTCGCTGTCGGCGCGCCAGGTGCTGAGGACGGCGTCGGCCCGGCGGAGGTGTGCGTACACGCGACCCGACGGCGGCCTCGACCTCGTCGCGCGCCGGGTCGGCGACGCGCACGTGCACCGACACGGGCATCCCCATGACCACCTCGACCCACGCGCGTCGGCCCGCCCGGTGAGGACGTCGCTCACCACGCTCCTCGGTGCGGTGGTCGGTGCGGCCATCAGAGGCCGGCCCGGTCGAGCGCGGACTGGAGGGAGCCGACGTAGCCCTCCGAGGTGTAGGTCGCCCCGGAGACCATGTCGATGTCGGCGTCCTGGGCGGCGACCGCCTCCTCGTTGAGGATGGGCACGGCGGCGGCGTTGATCTCCTGGTCCCGGTGGTCGTTCCACGGCGACCTGGAGCGCGCGCCGCCGTGACCTTGCCGTCCGCGACGGTGATCTCCACCTGGACGTCGCCGTACCGGGTGCTCACGGCGTCACCGGCGTAGGTCGTGCCCGCTGAGGTCTCGGGAGCCGCCGTCGAGCCCGAGGTCGTGCCGGAGCTCGAGCTCGAGCCCGAGCCCGAGCCCGAGGTCGCTCCCGAGCCGGTCCCGGCGAGGGCGACGACGCTCGAGCCGACCGAGGCGTTCGTCGAGGTGTGGTAGCTGAAGAGGAGGACGAGCGCCGAGAGGGTGCTGGCGATCCAGAGGGTGAGGCGTCGCATCGGGGGCTCCGGTCGGTGGGGAGAGGGCTCAGTAGGTGAAGCGCTCGAGGTGGACGGCCGAGGGGTCGACCCCGGCCTCGATCGCGGCGGCGCGCACGGCCTCCATCCAGCCCTCGGCGCCGCAGACGAACACGTCGTGGTCGGCGACGTCGGGGACGACGTCGAGCAGGGCCTGCGAGTCGCCGAGGTGCCGGGCCTGCCGGGGCAGCCAGCTCGGCCGGTCGTCGACGCGGGGTCCCTCGACGACGAGGTAGCGGGCGCCACGAGCCGCCGCCAGGGCCGCCAGCTCGTCGGCGAGGACGGCGTCCGCGGCGGCGTGGACGCGGTGGATGACGGTGACGTCACCCGGCGACTGGTCGAGGTCCTCGAGGAGGGCGCGCAGCGGCGTGATGCCGATCCCGGACCCCATGAGCAGCACCTTGCGTCGGGTGCGCACCCCCTCGTGCAGGCGCCCGTACGGTCCCTCGAGCAGCACCCGGGTCCCGGGAGCCAGGGCGGCGAGCCGCGCCGACCCGTCGCCGGCGTGGGCCGCGGTGAGCCGCAGGGTCCGGCAAGTCCGGCGCCGCCGACAGCGAGTAGGGGTTCGCCCGCGTCCATCCGGGACCGTCGAGGAAGCGCCACTGGAAGAACTGACCCGCCCGGGCCGGGATCCGGGCGACACCGGGCCCACCCAGGGTCACCGTCGTGACGCCGGGGCCGTCGTGCCGGACGTCGAGCACCCGAAGGGGCGCCGCCAGCGAGCGCCACAGCGGAACCCCGAGCCGGAAGACGAGGACGGCTCCCGCGGCCGTCGCCCACAGCGACCACCAGAACACCGTCGCCACCCTCGAGTCGAGGAACTCCGCCCCGGTCCACAGCTGGTGCGGCAGCACGAGGCCGGCGCCGAGGTAGCCGTAGAGGTGGATGAGGTGCCACGACTCGTAGCGCAGGCGACGTCGGGCCCGGCGGACCGAGGTGACGACGACCATGACGAGCGCCAGGGTCCCGGCGACCGCGAGCAGCATCCCCGGGTACTCGACGACGAGGTCGACGACCGTCCCCCACAGGCCGGCCGGCGAGCTCGCCGCGTAGCCGAGGGTGATGAGCACGATGTGTCCCATGAGCAGGGTGAACGAGGTGAAGCCGACGAGCCGGTGAGTTCGGGCGAGGGCGTCCTGGCCCCAGGCCTGCTCGACCCACGGCACGCGGGCCATGAGGACGACCTGGACGAGGAGCAGGGCCGACGCGACGAGGCCGGTCAGGCGTCCCGTGGAGGTGAGGGCACCGGCCACGGAGCCGAGGTCGCCGACCCCGCCGCCCGCGACCCAGAGCGCCGTGACCCCGAGGAGGACGGCCCACACTGCGCCGACGCCGGCGTCCCGCCACCAGCGGGGCACCGGGCGCGCTGCTCGGGTCGCGGAGGTCGCGGGCGTCGGGGGCATCGGCTCGGGGTGGGTCGGGGCGGTGGCGGGAGGGGCCGAGGAGCCCGCCGTGGTCGTCGTCATCGGCCAACCGTGCGGTCGTTTCCTGTGCGGTCCCTGTTCTCCCGGTGGGAGGCGTCCATGAGCGTGTGGAAACGGTTCCGCACTTCCGCAACAATGCGGTGGTGCCCGCCCCTGCGCCCCGCGTCGACCGCGCCACGATGTTCCAGGCCCGTGTCGAGCGCTGGCTCCCCGACCTCGTCGCCGGACTCGCCCTCCTCTACGGCGCCGAGCGCGCGCCCGGCCTCGCCGCCGACCTCGTGGAGCTCGCGCACACCGCCTACACGGCACGCTCCGACCGGCTGCACCGCCGCGACCTCGACCGGATGCTGCGGCCCGACTGGCTCCAGGACCCCGGCCTCGTCGGGTACGCCGCCTACACCGAGCGCTTCGCCGGCGACCTGCGCGGGGTGACCGAGCGGCTGCCCTACCTGCGCGAGCTCGGCGTCGGCTACCTCCACCTCATGCCCCTGCTGCGCCCCCGCGAGGGCGACAACGACGGTGGCTACGCCGTGGCCGACTACCGCTCGGTGCGCCCCGACCTCGGCACGATGGACGACCTCGAGGCCCTCGCCGAGGACCTCCACGACGCCGGCATCAGCCTCGTCCTCGACCTCGTCCTCAACCACGTGGCGCGCGAGCACGAGTGGGCCGAGCGCGCCCGGGCCGGCGACGCCGCGTACCGCGAGTACTTCCACGTGTACCCGGACCGTACCGTGCCCGACGCCTACGAGCGGACCCTCCCCGACGTCTTCCCCGACTTCGCCCCCGGCAACTTCACGTGGGACGACGAGCTCGGCGGCTGGGTGTGGACGACCTTCAACGAGTTCCAGTGGGACGTCAACTGGGCGAACCCCGCCGTCCTGCGCGAGTACGCGGGCATCATCCTCGACCTCGCCAACCGTGGCGTCGACGTCCTGCGGCTCGACGCCATCGCCTTCATGTGGAAGCGCCTCGGCACCGACTGCCAGGGCGAGCCCGAGGTCCACGCCATCACGCAGGTGCTGCGAGCGGTCACCCGGATCGCCTGTCCCGCAGTGGCATTCAAGGCCGAGGCGATCGTCGCGCCCACCAAGCTGCTCGCCTACCTCGGCGCGGGCGGCTACACCGGCAAGGTCAGCGACCTCGCGTACCACAACAGCCTCATGGTCCAGGTGTGGTCGATGCTGGCCGCCCGCGACGTCCGCCTCGCCGCCCACACCCTCGCCGCCCTGCCGCCGAAGCCGCCCACCTCCACGTGGCTGACCTACCTGCGCTGCCACGACGACATCGGCTGGGCGATCATGGACGAGGACGCGTGGGCGCTCGGGCTCACCGGCCCGGGCCACCGCTCCTTCCTCGCCCGCTGGTACGCCGGCGACTTCCCGGACTCCCCCGGACGCGGCCTCGTCTTCCAGCACAACCCCGCCACCGGCGACATGCGCACGAGCGGCACCGCGGCCTCCCTCATCGGGCTCGAGGCCGCGTCGACCGCGGCGGAGGTCGACCTCGCCGTCGCCGCGCTCCGGCTCGCCCACGCCCTCGTCATCGGCTGGGGCGGCATCCCGGTCATCTGGAGCGGCGACGAGCTCGGCCAGCCCAACGACCCGCAGTGGGCGAGCGAGCCCGGCCACGCCGACGACAACCGCTGGGCCCACCGCCCCCGCCTCGACGAGGAGGCCGCGGCCCACCGGCACGACCGCGCCACGACCGCGGGACGCGTGTTCGAGGACGTCGTGTCGCTCGTGCGGACCCGGGCCTCGCTCCCCCACCTCCACGGGTCGGTCGAGACGCGGATCGGCCCCGTCGACGACCCGGGCGTCCTCGTCACGGTGCGCGAGCACCCCGTCGGCCGGTTCGTCGGGGTCTACAACGTCACGCCGGAGCCGCGGCCCTGGTACGACCACCGGCTCCACGAGCTGGGGGTCGCCGACGCCCGCGACGAGATCACCGGCGAGGCCCTCCCCTGGCAGCGCGGCACCGTCGTCCTGCCCCCCTACGGCGTCCTCTGGCTCACGACCCCACCCGCCTGACCCCGAGCGCCCCGGCCCCGCCTGCCGGCTCGAGGTGAGACCCCGAGAGTCTTTCACCTCGACCTCCGCGGTCGAATCTCTCCCGACGTCACCAGAGGCCGGCGAGGTCGCCGCCGATCCGGACGACGAACGCCGCGACGATGACGACGAAGACGGCCCGCACGAACCCGCTCCCGAACCGGACGGCGGTCCGGGCGCCGACCCACCCGCCGACGAGGTTCGTCGCCGCCATGACGACCCCGACCTTCCACACCACGTGCCCGCCGGGGACGAAGACCGTCAGCGCCCCGAGGTTCGTCGCGAGGTTGGCGATCTTCGCCTTGGCGCTCGCCTCGAGGAACGCGTACCCCATGAGCCCGACGAGCGCGAAGACCATGAACGACCCGGTGCCCGGCCCGAGCGCCCCGTCGTAGACGCCGACGACGAAGCCGGTGAGCATCGCCGCCACGGTGTGCCGGCGCCCCGAACCGCAGCTCCGTCTCCTCGCCGAGGGAGGGCTTGAGGAGCGTGTAGGCGCCGACCGCGACGAGCAGCACGAGGATGACCGGGTTGAAGAGCGCCTTCGGGATGTGCAGCCCGATGAGGGCGCCGCCGATCGCCCCGACGTACGCGACGGCAGCCATCGGCAGGGCCGTGCGGAGGTCGGGGCGCACCCGCTTCCAGTAGGTGAGCGACGCGGTGGCCGTCCCCCACACCGAGCCGAACTTGTTCGTCGCGAGGACCTGCGCCGGCGTGGCCCCGGGCAGCCCGATGAGCAGGGCCGGCAGCTGGACCAGCCCACCGCCCCCGACGACCGCGTCGATCCAGCCGGCGACGAAGCCGGCGAGCCCGAGGAGGGCGACGACCTCGAGACCGGGGTCGTTCACGAGGGGTCGGAGCCGGACACCCAGCCGTCGACGATGGCGAGGACGTCGAGCAGCTCGTGCGCCCGCGCGTCGGGGACCGCGTCGACCTCGACCCTCTGGTTCGCCGGGATGTCGCTGTGCGGCACCCAGATCGCGCGCATCCCGACCTGCTGCGGCCCGTGGACGTCCTCGAACAGCCGGTCACCGACGTAGACCGGCCGGGTCGGCTCGGCCCCGAGGGCGGCGCACGCGGCGAGGAAGGCCTCGGGGTGCGGCTTCACCACGTGCAGCTCGCTGGAGTAGACGTCGGCGTCGAGGAGGTCGAGGACGCCGTCGCGCTCGAAGACCTCGCGGTGGTACTCGCGCGACCAGATGGTGTTCGAGAGCACTCCCACCTTGATGCCGCGCTCCTGGAGCCCCTGCCACACCGGCCGCACCTGCGGGTCGGTGTGGGTGTGCGGCTCCCAGAAGCGGCGGTACGCGGCGAGGGCGAGGTGGTGCCGGTCGTGGGCGGGGTCGACACCGGCCGCGTCGAGCACGGCCTCGAGGCTGGCGCTCGAGTGGTCCTGCCGCCCACGGCGCCACGCGGCGCTCTCGGCCTCGAGGATCCGCATCGCCAGGCCGTCGGCCTCCGCGAGCTCCTCGGCGGGCATCTCGGGCGACTCGACGGGGATCCCGTGCACGGTGCGCGCGAAGACCCGCCACTGCTGCGGGAGGTCGACCTCGTGCCACGGCGTCAGCGTGCCGCCCCAGTCGAAGACGACGGCGTCGACGGGGCCGCCGCCGCTCACGCGCGACCGATCTCGGCGAGGACCTCCGCCACGGCGGACCCGACCGCCACCTCGCGGCGCTCGCCCGAGCGACGGTCCTTGACCTCGATGGTGCCCTCGGCCAGCCCGCGCCCGACGACGACGATCGTCGGGACGCCGATGAGCTCGGCGTCCTTGAACTTCACGCCGGGGCTCGCCTGGCGCCGGTCGTCGAGGAGGACCTCGACGCCGCGGGCCTCGAGCTCGCGGGTCAGCTCCTCGGCATAGACGGCGACCGCCTCGTCCTTCCCGGTGGCGACGACGTGGACGTCGGCCGGGGCGAGCGCCCGCGGCCAGACCAGGCCGAGCTCGTCGTTGTTGCCCTCGGCCACGCAGGCGACGGCGCGCGAGACGCCGACGCCGTAGGAGCCCATCGTCACGGTGCGCAGCTTGCCGAACTCGTCGAGCACCTTGAGGTCGAGCGCCTCGGCGAACCTCGTGCCCAGCTGGAAGATGTGCCCCATCTCGATCCCCCGCGCCGACTCGAGGCCGTGCCCGCACGAGGGGCAGGCGTCGCCGTCGCGCACGTCGGCGGCCTCGATGGTGCCGTCGGCGGTGAAGTCGCGACCGACGACGAGGTCGAGGACGTGGCGACCGCTCTCGTCGGCGCCGGTGACCCACGCGGTCCCGTCGGAGACCCGCGGGTCGAGGAGGTAGCGGATGCCGGTGCTCTTCTCCAGCCCGAGCGCGCCCGGGCCGATGTAGCCCTTGGCCAGCGTCGGGTACCGGGCGAAGTCCTTCTCGTCGAAGGCCTCGACGCGCGCCGGCTCGACCTGGGCACCGAGGCGCTTCTCGTCGACGTCGCGGTCACCGGCCAGTCCGATGGCGAGCGGCTCGCGGGTGCCGTCGGGGTGGACGAGCATGACGACGACGTTCTTCAGGGTGTCGGCCGCGGTCCACGAGCGACCGTCGGTCGCGGGGGAAGGCCGCCTCGAGGTGGTTGACGAGGGTCTCGATGGTGGGGGTGTCCGGGGTGTCCTCGACGTGGGCGGCGGGCAGGCCCGACGCGTCGACGGCCTCGGGCACCGGCACGCGGACGGCCTCGACGTTGGCGGCGTACCCGCAGTTGGCGCAGCGGACGTAGGTGTCCTCACCGTTCTCGGCGGTCGCGAGGAACTCCTCGGACCTGCTGCCGCCCATCGCCCCGGCCATGGCCTGGACGATGACGTAGTGGAAGCCGAGCCGCTCGAAGATCCGCACGTAGGCGTCGCGGTGCAGCTGGTAGCTCTTCTCGAGCCCGGCCTCGTCGAGGTCGAAGGAGTAGCTGTCCTTCATGACGAACTCGCGCCCGCGCAGGATGCCGGCGCGCGGCCTGGCCTCGTCGCGGTACTTCGTCTGGATCTGGTAGATCGACAGGGGGAGGTCCTTGTACGAGCTGTACAGGTCCTTGACGGCGAGGGTGAACATCTCCTCGTGCGTCGGTCCGAGGAGGTAGTCGTCGCCCTTGCGGTCCTGGAGGCGGAAGATGCCGTCGCCGTACTCGGTCCAGCGCCCGGAGGCCTCGTAGGGCTCGCGGGGCAGCAGCGCGGGGAAGAGCAGCTCCTGCGAGCCGATGGCGTCCATCTCCTCGCGGACGATCGTCTCGACGCGGCGCAGCACCTTCAGCCCGAGCGGCAGCCAGGTGTAGATGCCGGGGCTCACGCGGCGGATGTAGCCCGCCCGGACGAGGAGCTGGTGGCTCGGGACCTCGGCGTCCGCCGGGTTCTCGCGAAGGGTTCGCAGGAACAGGGTCGACATGCGCATGGCCACGGGAAGGCTCCGTCGGGTGGTGGGGAGGACAACCCCGCAAGGATAACGACGTGAGGGGCAGCTCACCGCCAGGGTTTCGGGCTCACCCCTGCGGCAGGCCCAGGTCGTTGCGGTAGGCCCGGATGGCGGCGATCCGCCCGTCGCGGACGGTGACGAGGTGGCACACCATGCTCACGAGGTCGCGGCCGTCGATGTGCAGGGTGGAGTGCTGCTCGACGAGGACGTCGTCGCCGGCGAGGACGACGTTGACGTCCTCGGTCGTCAGGCTGGTCGCCGCGTTGATGGGTGCTCGCAGCCGCTCGAGGATCTCGTCGGCCGAGCGGTGCACGACGCGCCAGGGGTCGTGGCCCCAGGCCGCGGCCAGCTGGATCGTCGCGTCGGGGTGGAAGTACGCCCGCACGGCCTCGAAGTCGTCCGGGTCGCGGCTCGTGCGAGCCCGCTGCGTCGCCGCGAGGTAGTCGGTGACGAGCGTGACGGGGTCGGACCCCTCCTCCACCATGTCGCGATCGTCCCACCACCGGCCCCCGCTGGCCAGCCCAGGGCCGCCCCACGGGGTCAGCGCACGGTCTCCTCGTAGCGGGCGCGCAGCCCGGCGTCGCGGAAGCCGAGCCGGAGGTAGAGGTCGTGGGCCGGGTTGTCGACGTTCACCGTCAGCCACACGGCCTCGCACCCGGCCTTGCGCAGGGTCCGCAGCGACCGCGCGACGAGGTGCGCCCCGAGGCCTCGGCCCCGCCACGCGGGGACGACGCCGACCTGGTCGACCCAGTCGTCGAGGAGGTTGACGAACCCGACCGGCACGCCCGCGGCATCGAGGACGACCCGCGAGGACGACGGCCGGAACCCCTCCTCCTCCGAGATCTCGGCGATCCACTCGTCGACGGGGGGTCGGGGAACCCCGGCCGGTCGGCGAAGGACCGTCGGTAGGCCTCGTGGAACAGGGGTGCGGTCTCGGGCGTCCAGCGCTCGCTCTGGAGGCCCTCGGGACGACGGACCCGCGGCACGCCGACGAGGTCGTGCCGCATGACGTGCTCGGCGAAGGTCTGGACCAGGCCCAGGTCGGCGACCATCTCCTCCCACTCCGGGGAGCTCGTCTCCACCGCGACGCGCAGCAGGGCGCCGCCGGACTGCTCGCGGCAGAAGGCGAACAGCGCGTGTCCGTGCCCGAGGCCGCGCGAGGAGGGGTGGACCAGCCCGGTGGCCGTCCGGTGTCCGCTGGCGTCGCGGAACACGGAGGCCGCGGCGACGGCGTCGCCGGTCTCGTCGGTGCCGATGATGCCCGGCCCGCTGAGGAAGTAGCGCCGCAGCATCGGCTCGCCCGCGAGGTGGGGCAGCCCGCCGTCGCGCTCGAGGCAGCAGGCGGCGAGGTGGTGGAGGGCAGCGAGGTCGGCCTCGGTCACCGGCCGCCACACGAGGGTCGCCACCGAGGCCGCCCGTCAGCGCCCGGCGGCGCGCAGCGCCGTCCGGACCATCGGCCACTGCAGTGGGAGCCGGGCCAGGGTCGCGGCGAAGGTCGCCCGCGACGGGGTGTCGCCGCGCCGGCGGCCCGCCGGCCGTGGTCGACGCTCATCTGCACGTTCGCCGGGAAGACCCCGACGAGGAGTGCCGCGGAGCCCCAGCCTGCCACTCGTCGGGTCGCCGGGTGCAGCAGGCCTGCGGCACAGGCGATCTCGGCGACCCCACTCGCGTGCACGAGGAGCCGCTTGTGCGGGAGGACGTGCGGCACGATCCCCTCGTAGACCTCGGGGCGCAGCAGGTGGATCACCCCGGACGTCGCGAGGATCGCCGCGAGGCCCGCGATGTCACGGCTGAGGGGAGCGGTGCTGGCCATGCCTGATCCAACCACCTCGGGCTGCTGGTCAGAGCAGCACGGTGGTGAAGTCGCCGACCTGGCGGAAGCCGAGCCGCTCGTAGGTGGCCCGCGCGGCCGCGTTGTAGTCGTTGACGTACAGCGAGACCATCGGCGCCGGCCCGACCATCACCTGCTCGAGGACGCTGGCGAGCATCGGCACCGCCAGCCCCTCACCGCGCAGCCGCGGCGCCAGCCACACGCCCTGGAGCTGGGCGCAGCCGAGCGCGAGGCTGCCGACGTCGGTCTTGAAGACGACCTCGCCGTCCTCGACGACGACGAAGGTGTGCCCGCGGGCGGCGAGCGCCGTGAGCGAGGCGCGGTAGCCGCGGTCGCTCCCCCGGTACGGCGGGTAGCCGATCTCGGCGGTGAACATGTGCTCGGCCGCCGGGAGGATGAGGTCGACCTCCTCGGGTCGCGCGGGACGCACCCGCGGGTCGAGCTCGACCCCGAGCGCCGACGGTGGCCGGTCGGCGACGAGGAGCGGCTGGTGCGCGCGCAGCGAGCGGGCGGGACCCCAGAACGGCGAGAGCTGGCGCCACAGCCCGTCGACCTCCTCGCGCGGGCCGAACACCGACGCGCAGCGGCCTCGCCATCTGCGCACCCGCTCGGCGAAGGCCGGACGGCTCTCCTCGGTCGTCCCGACGGGCACGACGTTGGCGCTGGCCCAGCACAGCGAGGTCAGCTCACCGTCGACCCGGTGCCCGAGGACGCTGGTCAGCGAGCCGGTGCGCGCTCCCTCGAGGACGCGGGCTGCGACGAACACCCCGCGCGGGAGGTCACGGGCGCACACGGCGAGGGCGTCATCACGGTCGGCGAGCGACAGTGGACGGACCGGGGAGCGCGTGCGCAGCACGAGATCAGCCTAAGGCCCGTACCGCCCGCACCACCCCTGTCCGGATTTCGGGGTTCCCCCGAAATCCGGTCCTTTCCACCGGAAGTCTTCCGGTGGGAAGGACGGGGAACCCGGGGGAAGGCCACGGACGGCGGGCGGACGACGCCTCAGACGGCCGCCGCGACCCTCCTGGCCCGCCGGGACCGGCTCGCCCCGGACTCCACGGCAGGTCGCCAGCGGCGGACGAGCTCGCGGGCCGCGAGCCCCTCGACGACGAGGCAGCCGAGCATGACGAGCACCCCGGCGCCCTGCCGGACCGACAGCGGCTGCTCGATGTCCTGCCACGTGACCCAGAGCGTCACCCCGACGAGGGCCACCCCGGGCAGCACGAGCCACCGTCGCCGGTCGGCGAGCATGACGACGCCGGCCACCCCCGGCGCCATGATGGCGCCGGCCGCTCCGAAGAGGAGGACCAGGGGAAGGCCGAGCAACCGGAACCACCACGACCGACCGGCCAGCCGCTGGGTTCGCACGACGGCGACGAGCGCCCCGACCAGCCCGGCGCTCCCGACGATGTACAGCGTCCCCGTCCAGGTGAACTCGGGCGAGGTCGTGAGCAGCCGCATGAACCCGCGGGCCACGACTCCCCAGCCCGAGCCCGAGGAGGAGCCCGAGCCCGAAGGCCCGCCCGACCCGCATCACCACACCACCGGCAGGCACGCGAGCCGGCGCCGGCCGTGCCGGTGTGGTGGTCGGTCGCCAGGGCGTGGATGACGACCGACCGCGCACCCGGCAGGGGCACGAACGGCACCGTGGCCGTCGACGTCGCGCCCCGTGCGTCCGGACGTGGAGGTCGAGCCACACCTCGGTGTCCTCGCTGATCTGCCGGCGGCGTGACGCCCGCGACGACGTCGGTGTTGTAGTGGCCCAGGGCGGCGGCGCCGTCGCCCGGCGACGCAGGGGCCCGCGTGGAGGTGGGCACCGAAGTCTGGTCGGCAGCGGCACGGTCGATGCCCGACACCCGCAGCACGGCATGGGTCCCCCCGGCCGACTCGACGAGCGGAACGCGCCCAGGCCCCGTCGAAGGGGCCGGCCACGGCCGGCTGGAGGTCGACGACCGGACCCGCGGTGCGAACGAGCGGGCGGCTGCGGTCGGCGGCGGCTACCGTCAGCGGGACGGCGGTCAGTGCCACGATGGCCGTGACGCGCGGTCAGGTGGCGGGAGGTGGAGGTCATGGGCTTCCCTTCCGGTCGGGTCCGCAGGAGTGCTGACACCGGACAGACGTCGGCGCCGGCCCCCGTGGGTGACACCGACCTCCTCGCAGAACCCGACGAGATCCGCCACGAACTTCGTCACCACGCCGTGTCACCCGTGGCGCCGTCTCGCGCGTCCGTCGAGGTGATGGAGGTCATCTCGCTCGACGGCCGGGAGACGCAGGGCGCCCGGGCCGGCCGGGACGTCGACGCCGCACCGGTGGCGGGGACGCCCGACCTCGCCGTGCTCTTCGACGCCGAGGCCGCGTCGCTGACCCGGCTCGCGCGGTTCTACGTCGACGACTCGACCGCGGCCGAGGACCTGGTCCAGGAGGCCTTCATCCGCTTCGCCCGCAGCAGCGGACGGTTGCGCGACCACGACCGCGCCGCCGCCTATCTCCGGTCGATCGTCATCAACCTGGCCCGCGACCACAACCGGCGTGGGTTCGTCTCATGGCGACACCGGCCACCCGCCCATCCCGACGCACCGTCGGCTGCCGAGACCGCCGAGGAACGGGCCGAGCGCGCCGCCGTCGTCGAGGCCCTTCGCCGCCTCCCCCGCCGACAGCGCGACTGCGTGACGCTGCGCTACTACTACGACATGCCCGTCGCCGAGATCGCGGCGACGCTCGGGCTGTCGGCCAACACCGTCAAGACCCACCTGCAGCGTGGGCTCGACACGCTCGGCTCGACCCTGGAGGCCCACCGATGACGCATCTCGAGGACCGCATCTCGCACGCGCTCCGCTCCTCCCCCACCCGGCCGAGCCCCGACCTCTTCGACCGCGTCGTCGACAGCATCGAGGCCGACCGCCGCCGCCGCCGGACCGCCTGGCAGCTCGGCTGCGCCGCGGTGGTCGTCGTGGCCGGACTCACCACCGCAGTCCTCACCCTCAGCCCCCGCTATCCGGACGGAGCCCTCGCCATGCCCTGGTGGACCGTAGAACTCGGCACGACCCTCGTGCTGCTCGCCCTGGCCGTGTGGCTGGGCCCCTTCATCAAGCGCTTCGGGCGGGCCTACGCCGCCGACGTGTTCCACGACAACCCGATGACCGGCAAGAGCTACATCGTGCTCACCGACGTCGTCTACTACCTCATCTTCGTCGCGTACATCCTGGGCACCAGCACGTTCGCGCCCCACGAGGGCTGGAACAACTCGAGCACCGGCACGGTGACGCCCGACCAGGCTCAGGCCGCCGCGATCCGGGTGGCCGGCATCCTCGTCATCATCGGCATCCTCCACGGGCTCAACATCGTGCTCATGCCGGTGCTCGGGCGGCTGTTCTCGCTCAACCGGTCGCTGTCCGGCCACCCGGGGCGGTCGGCGCCGGCCGACCTCGACCGCTGAGGGCTCAGGCGGCAGTGTCACGGGCGAGCGGCGTCATCCATGTGGACGCCGGCGACTGGACACCGGAACCTTCCGGTTCGCAGGGGAAGATTCCCCCTGCGAACGTTCGGGTTCCGGGATCCGGCGGGAATGGTGGGGTCAGGAGGAGACGGTCACCGAAGGCGCGCCGGCGGACTCCTCGTCCATCGGCTCGCCCATCTCCTCGGCGAGGCGCATGGCCTCCTCGATGAGCGTCTCGACGATCATGTTCTCGGGGACGGTCTTGATGACCTCGCCCTTGACGAAGATCTGACCCTTGCCGTTGCCGGACGCGACGCCGAGGTCGGCCTCGCGGGCCTCGCCCGGGCCGTTGACGACGCAGCCCATGACGGCGACGCGCAGCGGGACGGTCATCCCCTCGAGGCCGGCGGTCACCTCGTCGGCGAGCTTGTAGACGTCGACCTGGGCGCGGCCGCACGAGGGGCAGGAGACGATCTCGAGCTTGCGGGGGCGCAGGTTGAGCGACTGGAGGATCTGGATGCCGACCTTGACCTCCTCGACCGGGGGCGCCGACAGCGAGACCCGGATGGTATCGCCGATGCCCTGCGAGAGCAGCGCCCCGAACGCGGTCGCCGACTTGATGGTCCCCTGGAACGCCGGCCCGGCCTCGGTGACCCCGAGGTGCAGCGGCCAGTCGCCACGCTCGGCGAGCAGCTGGTAGGCCCGCACCATGACGACGGGGTCGTTGTGCTTGACCGAGATCTTGAAGTCGTGGAAGTCGTGCTCCTCGAACAGGCCGGCCTCCCAGACAGCCGACTCGACGAGCGCCTCCGGGGTGGCCTTGCCGTACTTCTTCATCAGCCGTGGGTCGAGCGAGCCGGCGTTGACGCCGATCCGGATCGAGACGCCGGCGGCCTTCGCCCGACGAGCGATCTCGCCGACCTGGTCGTCGAACTGGCGGATGTTGCCCGGGTTGACCCGCACCGCGGCACACCCGGCGTCGATCGCCGCGTAGACGTACTTGGGCTGGAAGTGGATGTCGGCGATGACGGGGATCTGCGACTTGCGCGCGATGGTGGGCAGCGCCTCGGCGTCGTCCTGGGTCGGGCACGCGACCCGCACGATGTCGCACCCGGAGGCCGTCAGCTCGGCGATCTGCTGGAGCGTGGCGTTGATGTCGGTGGTCGGCGTCGTCGTCATCGACTGCACCGACACGGGAGCGTCGCCACCGACCTCGACCTTGCCCACGCGGATCTTCCGGCTCCGGCGGCGGGGGGCGATGGTGGGCGCGGGCAGCGCGGGCATACCGAGGGAGACGGACATGGAACCAAGCGTACGTGGGTCACCTCGGAGGGCCATGATCGACGTCGTGGAGACCAGGGACGCCCTCGACCGGGCCATCGCCGACGACCGTGAGGCCGCGCACCTGCACGGGTTGCTCGCCGGCCTGCGCGGCGAGGCCGTCACCGCCCGCAGCGAGCTCGAGGCCGTGCGTCGGAGGCACGCGCTCGAGGAGGAGGACGTCCGCCGCCTCGACGGCGTCACGCTCTCGGCCCTCATGGCTGCCGTGCGGGGCAGCCGGAGCGGCGAGCTGGACCGCGAGCGGGCCGAGGAGGTCGCGGCCCGGTACGCGCTGCAGACCGCCACCGCGCGCCTGACGGCCGTCGAGGCCCGGCGCGAGGAGGTCGACCAGCGCCTCGCCCGCCTGGGCGAGACCGCGGACCGGAGGGAGCAGGCCGCCCAGGCCCACGCCGAGGCCGTCCGGGGCGCCGGAGGGGTCCCCGCGCCCGAGCTCGAGTCCGTCCTCGACGAGCTGGCCCGGGTCCGGGCCGAGGCGACGGAGGTCCGGGAGGCGCTCGGCGCCGGCCAGCGGGCCCACGCCCTCCTCGACGCGGCCCGAGGTCACCTGGGCTCGGCCGAGTCCTGGTCGACCTACGACACCTGGCTCGGTGGCGGCCTGCTCGCCTCGTCGGTCAAGCACGACCGGATCGACAGTGCGAGCGACCGCATGGGTGAGGCACAGCAGGCCCTGTTCGACTTCGCCCGCGAGCTCTCCGACGTCCAGGCGGTGCCGACGGTACGGGCCGACCTCGGCATCAGCCCGACCTCGCGCACGGTCGACGTCTGGTTCGACAACGTCTTCACGGACCTGTCGGTCGGCGCGCGCATCACGGAGTCGCTGCGCGACGTCGACGCCGCCCTCGCCGCCGTGCGCACGGGCCTCGAGGGCCTCACGCTGCGCACCGCCGCGCTGGAGCAGGAGGAGGCGGAGCTGCGCGAGCGGCGCGACGCCCTGCTCAGCCCCCGAGGTTGACCGGGTTGACCAGGTCGGCGTAGATGAGCAGCAGCGAGGCGCCGAGCAGCACGATCGACACCGTGTACGCGACCGGCAGGGCCTTGGCGACGTCGACGTAGCCCGGGTCGGGGCGGCCGACGAGCCGCGCCGCGGTGCGCTTGAGCCCCTCCCACAGCGCCCCGGCGACGTGGCCGCCGTCGAGCGGGAGCAGCGGGATGAGGTTGAACACGAAGAGCATGAAGTTCAGCCCGGCGAGCAGCGAGAGGATGACCCACAGCTTGTCGCCGACCGACTCCCCGACGAGGGCGTCGTACTTGCCCGAGCTGACCTCGCCGGCCACGCGGCCGACGCCGACGACCGACATGGGGCTGTCGAGCTCGCGCTCGGCGTCGCCGAAGGCGGCGTTCCAGACGCCCACCATGCGTTCCGGCACGTGGACCAGCGCCTCGGCGGTGCGGCTGACGTAGGTCCAGATGATGCCGGGGACGGCGGTGACCGGCTGGGCGACGAACTCGGTGGGGGCGGCCGACCGCACGCCGAGGAAGCCGGCCTCGGTCGTCGGCGTCGTGCCGTCGGCGTTGACGACCGGCAGGCCGTCGGCGTCGAGGACGGGGACGACGTTGCGGATGGGGGTCGCCGTGAGGGTGACCCGCTCGCCGTCGCGCTCGACGACGATCGGGACGGACTCGCCGATCCGCGGCCGGACGATGTCGCCGACGTCGCGGGTGGCGGTGACGGGCTCCCCCGCGATCGAGACGAACCGGTCACCCGGGAGGAGGCCGGCGGCGAGGGCGGGCGTGGGCGGCAGGCCGTCGCACGAGGTGGTGGTGGCGGCCCGGGTCACCGGCGCGACGCACTGGGAGACCGAGGCGACCTCGGCACCCGGACGCGCGGTGGCCACGCCGTGGACGGTGACGAGGATGGTGAGCAGGACGATGCCGATGAGCAGGTTCATCAGCGGCCCGCCCATCATGACGAGGACCTTCTTGGGCACCGTGAGCCGGTAGAACACGCGGTTCTCGTCGCCGGGTCGGACCTCCTCGAGGCTGGCGGCACGCGCCTCGTCGACGAGCTGGGTCAGCCGGCCGGTGCTGGAGGCGCGGACCATGCCGGGGTCGTCGCCCGCGCGGGGCGGGAACATCCCGATCATCCGGATGTAGCCGCCGAGCGGGATCGCCTTGACGCCGTACTCGGTGTCACCGCGGCGCCGCGACCAGAGCGTGGGGCCGAACCCGACCATGTACTGGGTCACCCGGACGCCGAAGCGCTTCGCGGGGACGAGGTGGCCGACCTCGTGCAGGGCGATGGACAGGGCGACCCCGACCGCCATGAGGAGCACGCCGAGGACGAAGGCGAGAACGGTCACCGTGCCTCCTCCGGGACGTGGGTGCTGCTCGGGAGTCCGAGGAGCTCGGCTGCTCGACGGCGGGCCCACCGGTCGGCGGCGAGCACTCCTTCAACGCTCGAGGCGTCCCCGGTGCTCCCGTCGTGGTCGACGACGACCCGTTCGACCGTGTCGACGATGTCGGTGAAGCGGATCGTGCCGTCGTGGAAGGCGTCGACGCCGACCTCGTTGGCCGCGTTGTACACCGCAGGATACGTCCCGCCGGCCTCGCCCACCTGACGGGCGAGGCGGACCGCCGGGAAGGCCTCGTCGTCGAGGGGGTGGAAGTCCCACGACTGCGCGAGCGACCAGTCGCAGGGGACGTCGACGTCCTCGAGCCGCTCGGGCCACGACAGGCCGAGGGCGATGGGGACGAGCATCCGCGGCGGGCCCAGCTGCGCGATGGTCGAGCCGTCGTGGAACTCGACCATCGAGTGGATCTGCTGCTGCGGGTGCACGACGACGTCGATCCGGTCGAAGGGGACGTCGAAGAGCAGGTGGGCCTCGATGACCTCGAGCCCCTTGTTGACGAGCGTCGCGGAGTTCGTCGTGATGACGCGGCCCATCGCGAAGTTCGGGTGGGCCAGGGCCTGCTCGGGGGTGACGTCGGCGAGCTCGGCGCGGCTGCGGCCACGGAACGGGCCGCCGCTGGCGGTGACGACGAGGCGGCGCACCTCGGTGGCCCGCCCGCCGCGCAGGGCCTGGGCGATGGCGCTGTGCTCGGAGTCGACGGGGACGATCTGGTCGGGTCGCGCGGCCGCCCTGACGAGCGGGCCGCCGATGATGAGCGACTCCTTGTTCGCGAGCGCGAGGACCGACCCTGCCTCGAGCGCGGCGAGCGTGGGGCGCAGGCCGATCGAGCCGGTGACCCCGTTGAGGACGACGTCGGCGCCGCGGCCGGCGGCCACGGTGGCGGCCTCCTCCCCCACGACGACCTCGGGGCGGTGGTCGGGGCGCCCGGCCGCCGCGGCGGCAGCGGCGACGGCCGCGCGGACGTCCTCGACCGAGCCGGTCGCCACGGCGACGAGCGGGACCTGGTGCTCGACCGCCTGGCGGGCGACGAGCTCGACGTTCGCACCGGCCGAGAGCGCCACGACCCGGAAGCGCCCGGGGTGCGCGGCGACGACCTCGAGGGCCTGGGTGCCGATCGATCCGGTGCTGCCGAGGACGGCGACGCTGCGGGTGCTCACCGCTCCATCATCCGTCGTCGGCCGCGCGAGGACACCCCGGGGGTCACGTGGTGAAGACCCGCTCCTCGATGAGCTGCTCGTCGACGACCTTGGCCTCGGGGTGGAAGCGACCGTGCTCGAAGTCCTTCTGGACCTCGAGCTCGACCTGGCCCAGGCCGTGGCGGTTCTTCTCGACGGTGATGACGGCCCAGCGGCGGAAGCGCTTGATGCTGCCGAGGTCGTAGACGAGGTGCTCGCGCGAGACCACGTTCTCCTTGCTCGACAGGATGAGGACGAGGTCGGCCTCGTAGGCCAACGTCGAGGAGCCCTTGAGGTCGCGGGTGCGCATCCGGTGCCCGGCGCCCAGGCTCTCGCGCTCGGCGGCGGTGATGGCCATGATCGGGCACCCCAGCTCCAGGCTCATGTCCTTGAGCGCCTCGGTGACCGTGGTGACGCGCTCGATCTCCGAGCGGCTCCAGTCGGTGACCTGGATCTTCTGGAGGTAGTCCACGAGCACCAGCGGCGGCTCGCCCGCGGCCTCGGTGACCTCGGTGATGACCCTGGCGATCTCGCTCGTCGTCGTCGTCTTGTTCGACTCGTGGAGGTGCAGCCGGGGCGCGTACTCCTGGACGGTCGTCAGCGCCTCGACGCCGTAGGGGACGCGGGCGATGGCGTGGGCCAGCCCCCGGCGGTCGGGGTCCTCGGCCTCGAAGACGGCACGGACGGCGCGCACGTCGGCGGCCATGGAGTGGTGCTGCCCCGACTCGGTGGCGGCCATCGCGGCCTCGAGGGAGATGAGGCGCTGGAGCAGCGTCGTGGGCTCGTGCTCGAAGGAGAACACGATCGCGTGGCGGCCGGCGCGCACCGCGTTGCGGACGAGCTGGACGGCCAGGGTGGTCTTGCCCGCGCCCTCGGTGCCGCCCAGGAGGACGAGCTCACCGGACCGCAACCCGCCGTCGAGGGTGGAGTCGAGGAGGTGGAAGCCCGTGGGCCACACCTGGGCGCCCGGACGGGTGCCCTGGCGCAGCGCCTCGTCGGTCTCCTCGAGGAGGTCCTGGACGCTGCGGCGGCGGTCCGTCCCGTGTGACGCACGGGTCTCGTCGTGGCTGCTGGTGCTCATGACGGCAATGACAGCATCGACGGGTGCCCCGCGTCAGCCGAACCCGGGAACCGTGCCGCTTCGGCCCCCATCACGTGGCCAGGCCGACGTACTTGGTCTCGAGGTACTCGTCGATGCCCTCGAACCCGCCCTCGCGGCCGTAGCCGGACTGCTTGACGCCCCCGAACGGCGCCGCGGGGTTGGAGACGATGCCGGTGTTGACGCCGATCATCCCGAACTCCATGGCCTCGGCCACCCGCAGGACGCGGCGCTGGTCGTTGGTGTAGACGTAGCCGACGAGCCCGAACTCGCTGCTGTTGGCCTTGGCGATCGCGTCGGCCTCGTCCGTGAACGTCGCGACCGGGGCCACGGGGCCGAAGATCTCCTCGGCGAGCAGTCGGCTGTCGGCCGGGACGTCGGCCAGGACGGTCGGCTGGTAGAACCAGCCCTTCCCCGCGACCGGGCCACCGCCGGTGAGGACCGTGGCCCCCCGGCCGACGGCGTCCTCGACGAGCTCGTGGACCTTGCCGCGCTGCTTCTCGGTGATGAGCGGCCCGACGTCGACGCCCTTCTTCGTGCCCTTGCCGACGACGAGGGAGCCCATCCGCTTCGCCAGCTTCGCCGCGAACTCCTCCGCGAGGGACTCGTGGACGTAGAAGCGGTTGGCGGCGGTGCACGCCTCGCCGATGTTGCGCATCTTCGCCAGCATCGCGCCGTCGACGGCGGCGTCGACGTCGGCGTCCTCGAAGACGAGGAAGGGCGCGTTGCCGCCGAGCTCCATCGACAGGCGCAGCAGCTGCTCGGCCGACTGCTCGACGAGGACCTTGCCCACGGCCGTGGAGCCGGTGAAGGTCAGCTTGCGCAGGCGGGGGTCGCGGATGAGCGGTTCGCACACGGCGCCGCTGTGGGTCGTGGTGACGACGTTGAGGACGCCGTCGGGAAGGCCGCACTCCTGGAGGACCTTGGCGAGCAGCAGCATCGTCAGCGGGGTCTCGTGGGCGGGCTTGACGACCATCGTGCAGCCGGCGGCGATGGCGGGGCCGATCTTGCGGGTCCCCATCGCGAGCGGGAAGTTCCAGGGCGTGATCATCAGCGTGGGGCCGACGGGCTGCTTCATCGTCAGCAGCCGGGTCGCACCGTTGGGGGCCACCGAGTAGCGGCCGTGGACGCGCACGGCCTCCTCGGCGAACCAGCGGAAGAACTCGGAGCCGTAGGCCACCTCCCCCTTGGCCTCGGCGACCGCCTTGCCCATCTCGAGGGTCATCAGCAGGGCGAAGTCGTCGGCGCGCGCGGTGAGCACCTCGAACGCGGAGCGGAGGATCTCGCTGCGCTCGCGCGGTGCGACCGCGGCCCAGGACGCCTGCGCCTCGTGGGCGGCGGCCAGCGCCGCCAGGCCGTCGTCGGGGGTGCCGTCGGCGACGGTCGCCAGGCGGGCGCCGGTGGCCGGGTCGCTGACGTCGAAGCGCTCGCCCCCGCTGCCCTCGCGCCAGCGGCCGCCGATGAGCAGGCCGGTGGGGACCTCGTCGAGCAGTGCCTTCTGGGTCAGGGCCATGGCGGTGTCGTCCTCCGTGGTGGTCGCGTGCGGGAGCGTCGCACCCTCGACCCTATGCCGGGTCGGCAGCGGGGTGCGGTGGGCGGGTCAGCGGTCCTCGAGGCCCCACGGGGAGCCGTAGCCCTCGGGCTTCGGGGCGGCGAGGAGGTCGAGGAACGGCACGGCGTCGAAGGCCTCGGGACCGAGCACGCCGGCGCCGGCCCAGGTGCCCTCGGCGAGCAGCTCGAGCGCGACGACGGGGTTGACCGCCGTCTGCCACACGACGCACTGGGCGTCGTAGTCGCGCATCGTGTCGGCGTTGTCGGACACGTGGTAGAGGTACGTGCGGCGGGGCTGCCCGTCCTTGCCGGTGCCCGTGACCCAGAGGCCGGCGCAGGTCTTCCCCTCCATCCGGGGGCCGATCGTCACGGGGTCCGGGAGCACGGCGGCCACGACGTCGCGCGGGCTCACCTCGACGCCCTTGACGCTCACCGGGTCGGTGCGGTCCAGGCCGAGGGTGTGCAGGGTGCGCAGGATCGAGATCATCTCCTCGCCGAGGCCGTACTTGAAGGTGACCTTCTTCGCGTCGACCCAGCGGGGCATGAGGAGCACCTCCTCGTGCTCGACGTGGACGCACTCGACCGGGCCGATGCCGCCGGGGAAGTCGAAGACCTCGGGCTCGCTGAACGCGGGCAGCGTGAAGAACCCGGCCTCGACGTCGTACTCCCCGTCGGCGCCGACGGCCCGCTCCTTCTCCCACACGACCGGTGGGTTGAGGCACTCCTCGATGATCGTCCACATCGAGAACCCCGGGGCGAAGACCTCGTTGCCCTCGTCGTCGCGGATGACGAGGTTGGCGCCGTCGCGGGTCCCCAGCTCGTCGATCTCGCTGAACAGGTGGTCGGCGGCGTACCGGGCGAAGACGTCGGACAGGCCCGGCTCGACGCCGATGCCGACGAGGGCGAGGCGTCCGTCGGTCTCCCACGCGTCGGCCTGGGCGAGCTGCTCGTCGCCGAGCTTGACCCCGACCTTCGCGTACGGCTCGGTCGGGTGGCGGCGCGACAGGCTCATCGCCATGTCGAGGTAGTCGGCGCCGGCCGCGCGTGCTCCCTCGAAGATCGGCATGACGAAGCGTGGGTCGACGGCGTTGAAGACGTGTGTCGCCCCGACCTCCCGGGCCAGCGCGGTGACGGCCGCGGCGTCGGACGCGTCGACCTGCGCGGCCGAGAACCGGGAGTCGCCGGGGTGGCGGCCCTGCACCGCGGCGACGGTGCGCTCGGCCCGGGTCACGTCGTAGTCGGCGACGACCCAGGACTCGAAGTACCGACGTTCGGCGGCGATGCGGGCGGCGGCGTCACCGACGCCGCCCGCGCCGACCATGAGGACGCGCATGAGGGGTTCCTGTCGAGGTGGGAGGTGGGCCTGGTCACTTCTTGCGGGCGTTGCTCACGAGCTGGCCGGCGATGACGAGCAGCAGCGCGATGACGAACATCGAGAACCCGATGACGTTGGCCTGGGCGGGGATCCCGCGCAGGTACGAGACGTAGACGAACTTCGGGAACGTCGTCTCGTTGCCGGACACGAAGTTCGTGATGATGAAGTCGTCGAACGACAGCGAGAACGCCAACAGCGCGGCGCCGACGATGCCGGGGAGCACGAGCGGGAAGGTGACCTTCCAGAAGGTGCTGCCCGGGCCGGCGTAGAGGTCCTGGGCCGCCTCCTCGAGGCGTGGGTCGAGGCTCTGGAGACGGGCCTTGACCGTGACGACGACGAAGCTCACGCAGAACATGATGTGCGCGATGACGATCGTCCAGAACCCCAGTCGCAGACCGACGTTCGAGAACCCCTGGACGAAGATCGTCAGCAGGCTCGCGCCGAGGACGACCTCGGGCGTGGCCATGGGGACGAACACGAGGATGTTGCTCGCGGCCTTCCCGCGGAAGCGGTGCCGGACGAGGGCGAAGGCCAGGAGCGTCCCGAGGATCGTCGCGACGACCGTCGCGAGGAGCCCGATCTGCAGCGACTTCACGAGCGACTCGCACACGCCGGGTGCACCGCAGGGGTCCTGCCAGTGCTTGAGCGTCGGGCTCCCCTGCGGGTTCCAGACGATGTTGGACTTCCGGTAGTTGTTGAAGGAGAAGACGAACGTGTACCCGACGGGGAGGAAGAGGTAGAGCAGGACGAGGACGGCCGCGATCATCGCGAACCGGTTGCCGAGCCAGCGGGTCACAGGATCTCCTCCGTCCCGAAGCGGCGCACGTAGAAGAAGACGAGCGCCAGGATCATCGCCATCAGCGTGAACGACAGGGCGGCGGCCACCGGGAACCCGCCGAGCACTCGGAAGAACTGGCTCTCGATGACGTTGCCGACCATCTTGGTGTTGTCGCTGCCGAGCAGCTCGGCGTTGACGTAGTCACCGGCCGCGGGGATGAAGGTGAGCAGCGTCCCGGCGAGGACGCCGGGCATGCTCAGCGGCAGGGTCACCGTGCGGAAGGTCGTGAACGCGTTGGCGTACAGGTCTCCCCCGGCCTCGATGACCCTCGAGTCGGCCCGCTCGAGGGAGGCGTAGATCGGCAGCACCATGAAGGGCAGGAAGTTGTAGGTCAGGCCCGCGACGACCGCCGCCCACGTCTCGGTGATCCGCCCGCCGGGCAGGAGGTGCAGCGTGTTCAGGGTCGAGGCGACCGGTCCCTCGTCGGCGAGGATCTGGCGCCAGGCGACGGTGCGCAGGATGAACGAGGTGAAGAACGGCGCGATGACCGCGATGAGCATGACGTTGCGCCAGCGCCCCGCCTTGAACGCCATCGCGTAGGCCAGCGGGTAGGCCAGGCAGAACGCGAAGAACGTCGCGAGACCCGCGAAGAGCAGGGAGCGGCCGAACTGCGGCGCGAACTGGGTGAGCGCCGCCCCGTACGTCGAGAGGTTGACGTCGCGGTAGTAGTAGCCGGGGTAGCCCGGGAACTGTGACTGCAGGCTGACCGAGAAGAGCTGGACGAGCGGCACGACGAAGAAGACGAGGAGCCACAGGGCTCCGGGCAGGAGCAGCAGGTACGGGACCCAGCTGCGGCCCTTGGGGGGCTCGGGAGGCGGGCCCGCGGGAGCATGGCCCCCGCCGCCACCGACGTGGGCGAGCGCGCTCATCTCAGACCGCCTCCGCCGCGATCCGGGCCTGCTCCTCGTCGACCGGCACCCCGAAGGCGTGGTGCGGGTTCCACGTGAGCCAGACGTCGTCGCCGGGGCGGAGGTCGATCGGCTCGACGTCGAGGTTCTGCTCGTAGCAGCTCCACACCGACCCGCTGGGCAGCCGCACGAGGTACTGCGTCGCGACCCCGGTGAACGACACGTCGAGGACGGTGCCGCGGACGTCGTCGCCGACCCCGTCGGACTGGTCGCGCATGACCCGGACCTTCTCGGGCCGGACGCCGAAGGTGACGTCACCGTCGTCGACAGCCGTGCGGGACAGCGGGATCTTGACCTTCGTGCCCTGCACCTCGGCCACGACGTGCGAGCCGTCGCGGTCGACGACCCGGCCGGTGCCGAGGTTGGACTGGCCGACGAAGTTCGCGACGAACGAGGTCCGCGGGAGGTCGTAGAGGTCGGAGGGTGGGCCCATCTGCTCGATGCGGCCCTTGTTCATCACGGCGACGGTGTCGGCCATCGTCATGGCCTCCTCCTGGTCGTGGGTGACGTGGATGAAGGTGAGGCCGACCTCGGTCTGGATCCGCTTGAGCTCGACCTGCATCTGGCGACGCAGCTTGAGGTCGAGGGCACCGAGCGGCTCGTCGAGGAGGAGCACCTCGGGCCGGTTGACCAGGGCCCGCGCCAGCGCCACGCGCTGCTGCTGCCCACCGGAGAGCTGGCCCGGCTTGCGCCCGGCGAGGTGGTCCATCTGGACCAGCTCGAGCGCCTGGTCCGCCAGGGTCTGGGCGTCCTTCTGGCCACGGCGGGTCGGCCCGAAGCCGACGTTGTCGCGCACGCTGAGGTGCGGGAAGAGGGCGTAGCTCTGGAACACCGTGTTGACCGGCCGCTCGTAGGGCCGGCTGCCCGTGAGGTCGGTGTCGCCGATGAGCACCCGCCCGGAGCTGGGCTGCTCGAGGCCGGCGACCATCCGCAGCGTCGTCGTCTTGCCGCACCCGGACGGGCCGAGGAGGGCGAAGAACGACCCGCGCGGGACGACGAGGGACAGGTCGTCGACCGCGGTGAAGTCGGCGAAGGCCTTCGTGACGTCCTCGAGGCGCAGGTCCCCGGTCGCCTCCCGGAAGCCGGAGGAGCTCGCGCGTGCCATCAGTTGCCCTGCACTCTCTGCCAGATGGCGCTGTACTCCTGGTCCTCCTGCGGCGTGAGCGCACGGAAGCCCTGGATGTTGTTGTCGGCGATGTACTCGGCGCTCGGGAAGATGAACGGGCTCTCGGCGAGGTCGGGGTCGCTCTTGGCGAGCTCCTCCTGCGCGCCGACGACCGGACAGACGTAGTTGACCCAGGCGGCGACCTGCGCCGCGACGGCCGGGTCGTAGTAGTAGTTCATGAGCTCCATCGCGTTCTTCCGGTGCTGCGACGTGATGGGGATCATCATGTTGTCGCTCCAGAGCGTGCCGCCCGACTCCGGGATGACGAACTCCCAGTTGTCGTTCTCGGTCTCGGCCCGCAGGACGAACAGGTCACCGCTCCAGACGATGCCGGCGATGGCGTTGCCCGACTTGAGGTCCTCGAGGTAGCTGTTGCCCTTGATCCGGCGGATGTAGCCGTCGGCGATGCGCTTCTCGATCTCGGCGACGGCCTTCTCGAACTCGGCCTTGCCGAACGCGGAGCCGAGGTCGACGCCCTGCTGCTGCATGACGAGCCCGATCGTGTCGCGGAACTCGCTGAGCACGACGATCCGCCCCTTGAGGTCGTCGCTCCAGAGGTCGTCGAGGCTCTTCAGCTCGCGGCCGACCTTGACCTTGTCGTAGCCGATGCCCGCGAAACCCGACTGCCAGGTGAGCGAGTTCGCGCGGCCCGGGTCGAAGCTGACGTCCTTGAGGCTGTCGAGGAGGTTGGTCGCGTTCGGCATCCGGATCAGCTCGAGCGGCTGGCAGAGCCGGTCGCGGATGACCCGGTTCGCCATCCAGTCGGTGAAGGTGAAGATGTCGCGACCGATGTCCTGCTTCGCACGCAGCTGAGGTGCGATCTTGTTGAAGTAGGCGTCGTTGTCCTCGATGTCCTCGCTGTACTCGGCCGTGATGCCGGAGTCCTTGATGAACGCCTCGAGGGTCGGGTAGTTCTTCGTCTCCTCGTCGTAGTCGAGGTAGGCGGTCCAGTTGGCCCACCGGACGACCTTGTCGGTGGCGGACAGGTCCTCGGGCAGCGTCAGCGCCGTGGCACCCCCCGCGGGCGGGGCCGGCGGCGCGCACGCGCTGAGGGCGGCCGCGGTGCCGCCGAGGGCACCGACGCCGAGCAGCGATCGTCGGCTGAGCTGCGAGGAGCTCGCGGCGCGGACGAGGCCGCGCACCAGGGGGTCGGCCGGGGGCCGTCGACGGGGAGGTCTCATGGAGGGGGCGTCCTCAGCTCTCGATGTTCGCCATGACGTGCTTGATGCGGGTGTAGTCCTCGAAGCCGTACATCGACAGGTCCTTGCCGTAGCCGGACTTCTTGTAGCCGCCGTGCGGCATCTCGGCCACGAGCGGGATGTGGGTGTTGATCCACACACAGCCGAAGTCGAGGGCCTTCGACATGCGCATCGCGCGGCCGAAGTCCTTGGTCCAGACCGACGACGCGAGGCCGTAGTCGACGCCGTTGGCCCAGCGGATCGCCTCGTCCTCGTCGGTGAATCGCTGCACCGTGATGACGGGTCCGAAGATCTCGTTCTGGATGGCGTCGTCGTCCTGGCGCAGCCCCGAGAGCACGGTCGGCTCGAGGTAGAAGCCGTCGCCGAGGTCGGTGCGCCGGTTGCCGCCCGCGGAGACCGTGGCGTGCGAGGGGATGTTCTCGATGAAGCCGCTCACCCGGGCGAGCTGGCTCGCGTTGTTCACCGGTCCGAAGAGGGCGTCCGCGTCGTCGGGCAGGCCGACGGGCGCCGACCCCTTCGCGTACTCGGCGAGCGCGGCGACGAAGTCGTCGTGGATGTGCGGGGCGGCCAGGACGCGGGTGGCGGCGGTGCAGTCCTGCCCGGCGTTGAAGTACCCGGCGATGGCGATGCCCTCGACCGCGGCCTCGATGTCGGCGTCGTCGAAGACGACGACCGGTGCCTTGCCGCCGAGCTCGAGGTGCACCCGCTTGACGTTGGGCGCGGCGCTGGCCGCGACCTCGGCGCCGGCGCGCACCGACCCGGTGATGGCGACGAGGCTCGGCGTGGGGTGCTCGACGAGGAGGCGCCCGGTGTCGCGGTCACCCGTGACGACGTTGAGCGTGCCGGCCGGGAGGAACTCCGAGGCGATCTCGGCCAGCCGCAGGGTGCTCTCGGGGGTGGTGTCGCTCGGCTTGAGGACGACGGTGTTGCCGGCCGCGAGCGCGGGGCCGATCTTCCACACGGCCATGAGCAGCGGGTAGTTCCACGGCGTCACCTGGCCGACGACGCCGATCGGCTCGCGCCGCACCCACGAGGTGTGACCGGCGAGGTACTCCCCCGCGGCCCTGCCCTCGAGGACGCGGGCCGCGCCGGCGAAGAACCGGAGCTGGTCGACCATCGGGGGGATCTCCTCGCTCGCGGTGAGCGCCTTGATCTTCCCGGTGTTCTCGGACTCGAGGGCGATGAGCTCCTCGGCGTTGGCCTCGATGGCGTCGGCGAACTTCAGCAGCGCCTGCTGCCGGTCGCTCGGGGTGGTGCGGCCCCAGTCGCCGGCGAAGGCCGAAGCGGCGGCCGCGTAGGCGGCGTCGACGTCCTCCGCTCCGCTGACCGGAGCCGTGGCGACGACGGATCCGGTGGCCGGGTTCACGACATCGGCCGTCGAGTCCGTACGGGCGTCGACGTACTCGCCGGCGATGAAGTTGCGCAGGACGCGAGGGTCGCTCATGGTCTCGGGGCTCCCAGGGTCGTGGTGGACGGCGGTGCAAGGGGACTGTAAACCGGTGCGCCGCGAATTCACTAGGGTTCCCCGGGTTAATTCGATGAAATGTTGCACAGGCGACCCGCAAGATCCACGGAATCCGTCATCGCGGTACTTGCGTGCCCCCGAATCAGCGGGCACGATGTCGGGCGTGACCCGAAGCACCCGTCCCAGCCGTCCGCCCCGGTCGGCCCCCGAGACCCGCCTCGACGACGTCGCCAAGCGGATCATCGAGCTGCTCCAGGAGGACGGCCGGCAGTCGTACGCGGCCATCGCGAAGTCGGTCGGCCTCTCCGAGGCGGCCGTGCGCCAGCGGGTCCAGCGCCTGCTCGACGCCGAGGTCATGCAGATCGTCGCCGTCACCGACCCCCTCCAGGTGGGGTTCCGGCGCCAGGCGATGATCGGCATCCGTGCCGAGGGCGACCTCATCGAGGTGGGCGAGGCGCTGACCGCGATGGCCGAGGTGTCCTACGTCGTCACCACGGCCGGGAGCTTCGACATCCTCTGCGAGGTCGTCTGCGAGGACGACGACCACCTCCTCGAGCTGCTCACCGAGCGCATCCGCAGCCTGAAGGGCGTGGCCTCGACCGAGACCTTCGTCTACCTCAAGCTGAACAAGCAGCACTACAACTGGGGAACCCGATGACCACCACGTCCGGCGTCTGGGAGCCCAGCTCCGACCGCCACACCGCCACCGGCAAGCTCTACTCCGACGCCGCGCGTGACCACCTGTGGATGCACTTCACCCGCCACTCGGTGTTCGAGGAGCGCGAGGACGGCGGGCTCGGCCACTCGGTGCCGATCATCACCCGTGGCGAGGGCTGGCGGATCTGGGACGACCGCGGCAACGAGTACATCGACGGCCTCGCCGGGCTGTTCGTCAACAACGTCGGGCACGGCCGCACCGAGATCGCCGAGGCGATGGCCAGGCAGGCCTCCGAGCTCGCCTTCTTCCCGCTGTGGTCCTACGCGCACCCGCGGGCCATCGAGCTCGCCGAGCGGCTGGCGCACCACGCCCCGGGCGACCTCAACCGGGTCTTCTTCACCACCGGCGGGGGCGAGGCGGTCGAGACCGCCTGGAAGCTGGCGAAGCAGTACTTCAAGCTCACGGGGAAGCCGACGAAGCACAAGGTCATCTCGCGCTCCGTGGCCTACCACGGCACCCCGCAGGGCGCCCTGTCGATCACCGGCATCCCCGACGCGAAGGTGCCCTTCGAGCCGCTCGTGCCCGGTGGTCACAAGGTCCCGAACACCAACCTGTACCGCGCCCCCGAGCACCTGCGCGACGACGAGAAGGCCTTCGGCCGCTGGGCCGCCGACCGGATCGCCGAGGCCATCGAGTTCGAGGGCCCCGACTCGGTCGCGGCCGTCTTCCTCGAGCCGGTGCAGAACTCGGGCGGCTGCTTCCCCCCGCCGGCCGGCTACTTCGACCGGGTCCGCGAGATCTGCGACCAGTACGACGTCCTCCTCGTGTCCGACGAGACGATCTGCGCGTTCGGCCGGATCGGCTCGATGTTCGCGTGCGACGACTTCGGCTACCAGCCCGACATCATCACGACGGCCAAGGGGATCACCTCGGGCTACGCCCCGCTCGGCCTGATGATCGCCAGCGACCGGCTCTTCGAGCCCTTCCGCTCGGGCACGACGTACTTCCCGCACGGCTACACCTGGGGCGGGCACCCGGTGTCGTGCGCGGCGGCGATGGCCAACCTCGACATCTTCGACGCCGAGGGGCTCAACGACCGGGTCAAGGAGAACGCGCCGGTCTTCAAGGCCACCCTCGACAAGCTCCTCGACCTCCCTCTCGTCGGCGACGTCCGTGGCGCCGGGTACTTCTACGGGATCGAGCTCGTCAAGGACAAGGCGACCCGCGAGACGTTCGACGACGCCGAGAGCGAGCGGCTGCTGCGCGGCTACCTCTCCAAGGCGCTCTTCGACGCCGGGCTCTACTGCCGGGCCGACGACCGCGGCGACCCCGTCGTCCAGCTCGCGCCGCCGCTGACCATGGGTCCGGCGGAGTTCGACGAGATCGAGCGCCGGCTGCGCTCGGTGCTCACCGAGGCCGAGAACCACCTCTGACGTGGACCCGGTGTCGGGCACCGGGCCGCTGTGGTGGGACACGGCGTCCTCGCCCGCGGCCGACAGCGGCGTCGGTGCCCTTCCCCGGGTGGTCGACGTCGCCGTCGTCGGCGCCGGCTACACCGGGCTGTGGACCGCGTTCTACCTGCTGCGCGAGCGGCCCGACCTGAGCGTGCTCGTCCTCGAGGCCGAGCACGTCGGCTTCGGGGCGAGCGGGCGCAACGGCGGCTGGGTGTCGGCCCTGTGGCCGGTCGGCCCGGAGGCACTCGCCCGCCGCTCGGGTCGGGACGCCGCCCGGGCCCAGCTGGCGGCGCTGCGCGAGACCGTCGACGAGGTGGGGCGGGTCGACGAGGCGGAGGCGCTGGGGTCGGGGTTCGCCAAGGGCGGGGCCCTGGTCGTCGCCCGCACGGCGGCCCAGGCCGAGCGGGCCCGGTCCGAGGTGGAGCTCGCGGCGTCGTGGGACACCGGGACGGTCTGGCTCGACGCCGCGGCGACGCAGGAGCGCCTCCTGACCCCCGGCGCCGTCGGGGCGACCTACACGCCGCACTGCGCGCGGGTGAACCCGCGCCGGCTCGTCGACGGTCTGGCGACGGCGGTGCGGCGGCGTGGCGCCCTCGTGGTCGAGCGGACCCGCGTGGCGCGGGCGGGCGACGGCGTCGTCGTCCTCGAGGACGGGCAGCGCGTCACGGCCGGGTCGGTCGTCATCGCCACCGAGGGCTGGACACCGCAGCTGCCCGGCTACGAGCGGACCGTGGCGCCGGTGTACTCGCTCATGGTCGCCACCGAGCCGCTGTCGAAGGATCAGTGGCGCCGGACCGGCCTGGACTCCCGGGAGGTCTTCGCCGACCACGGCCACGTCGTCATCTACGGCCAGCGCACCGACGACGGGCGGATCGCGTTCGGGGGCCGGGGCGCCCCCTACCACTGGGGGTCGGCGGTCCGGCCGGAGTTCGACCGCGAGGAGGAGGTCTTCACCGCCCTGCGACGCACCCTCACCGACCTCCTCCCCCAGCTCTCCGGGGTGCGCTTCACCCACGCGTGGGGCGGGCCGCTCGGCATCGCGCGCGACTGGCACCCCTCGGTGTCGTGGGACCCCGTGACCCGAACCGGCCGCGCGGGCGGCTACGTCGGCGACGGGGTGGCGGCGAGCAACCTCGCCGGGCGCACCCTGGCCGACCTCGTCCTCGGGCGGTCGTCCGCGCTCGTCGACCTGCCGTGGGTCGGGCACCGGTCGCCCCGGTGGGAGCCCGAGCCGCTGCGGTGGCTCGGCGTGAACGCCGGCCTGCGGCTGGCCCGGCTCGCCGACCGCGAGGAGGCGCGCACCGGCCGCCCCGCCCGACTCGGCGCCCTCCTCTCCCGGCTCACCGCCCACTGACCCGTACCCACATCGACCAATAGGTCACGGCAGGTACGGGGGCTGCCGTACCTGCCGTGACCTATTGGTCGATGTGGGTACGAGGGTCGCCGGTAGCGTGCGGGGCGTGCGCGAGATCGAGAGCCTTCCCGACCTGGGCGCGGCGATCGCCGGGGGTGCGTCGCTGCGGGGGCTGCGCCTGCAGGACCTCGACCTCACCGGTCACGAGGCCGACCTGCTCGCCCGGTCCGACGTCGAGGGGATGGTCGTCCTCGGCGGGGCCATGTCCGACGTCCTTGCCGCCCACCTGCGCACCCACGGCGCGCTCGTCTTCCCCGCTGACCCGCACACCCCGGTCAACCCGTACCGGTCGACGCTCTACCAGCCGCACGAGCTCTACGCCGGCCTGCGCGAGCACGGGTACACCGCGACCCCGGACGCCCGCGCGTACGCCTGGGCTCGCGACGGCGCCGTGCGCCACGACGCCTTCGTCACCCTGCTGCGCGCCATCCACGACGACTCGATGGGCGACGCCCTCGACGAGCTCATCGGCGCTCGCGCGGTGGCCGGTGTCATGGGCGGCCACGCCCTCGAGCGCGGCACCGACCGGTACGCCGGAGCCGCCCTCCTCGGCCACACCCTGGCGGAGGCCGGCCTCACCGTCGTGACCGGCGGCGGCCCCGGGGCGATGGAGGCGGCCAACCTCGGCGCCCTCGCCCCGAACGCCGACGCCCTCACCGACGCCCTGGCCCGGCTCGCCCCCGTCCCGTCGTTCGCGCCCGACGTCGGGGCCTGGGCCCGGGTCGCGCTCGACGTCCACGACGACCTGCTGACGACACCGCTGGCCACCCCCGAGCCCCAGGTCCGCAGCATCGGCATCCCCACGTGGTTCTACGGCCACGAGCCGCCGAACGTCTTCTGCACCGGCATCGCGAAGTACTTCTCCAACGCCCTGCGCGAGGACGGGCTGCTGGCCCGCTGCACGGCCGGGCTCGTCGTGCTCGAGGGGGCGGCCGGCACCGTGCAGGAGGTCTTCCAGTCGGCCACCCGCCTGTACTACGCGGCCGAGGGCGACGCCCTGCCCGTCGTCGTCCTCGTGGGCCGGCGGCACTGGACCGAGACGGTCCCCGTGTGGCCCGTCCTGCGGGCGCTGGCCGCCGGACGGCCCATGGCCGAGCGGGTCCACCTCGTCGACTCGGTCGAGGATGCCGCGGCGCTCGTCACCGCCTGAACCGGTCCGCAGGGCGGAGGACGTCCTGCCTCAGCGCGGGGTCATGAGGACGATGCCGAGGCACATCTCGTCGGTCGTGCCCTCGCCCCACGCGACGTACCGGTCGGTCGTCCCCTCGAAGGAGGGCAGCAGGTCGCGCAGCCCCTGGTCGTGGGTGCACGTCACGGTGACGGTGTCGCCGGGCACGACCCGCAGCGGCTTCTCGAGCGGGATGCTGCCCTGGTCGTCGAAGTCCCACACGGGGATGTCGAGGATGCGTCGCGCCTGCGGGGTGCCCCTGTTGACGTCGACGGTGATGGCCCGGCCGAGCAGGTGCATGTGGCCCGAGGCCGCCCGGATCGTGGCCGTCTCGCGGATCGGCCTCGTGCAGCTCTGCACCGGCCCGGGGTCGACCGGCCCGCAGAGCAGGTGGAGCAGGTCGGCCGTGGCGTGCTTCTCGCCGAACCGGCGCTTGAGGTCGGCGACCGCGACCGTACGGTTGCAGAGGCCCTTCGTGCGGTTGTCGCGGCACGGCAGCTCGACCGGCGAGGGCAGGAGCATCGTCTGCAGCGCCTGCTTCCCCGACCCCTTCGCCTCGCTGAGGCGCAGCCGCACGGTGCTCTGGTCGGGCCCGGTGCCGGCGAGGAGGTTGTAGTGCATCTGCACGACGAGCTGGGTGCCCGTCGCGAGCGGGATGCCGATGTCGTCGGCCATGACCCGCTCGCCGCCGCCGGGCGCCCACGCACCGACCCAGTCGGCCTTGTCGAGGTTCACCCCGGCGACACCCGCGAGCCCGGCCCCGCCGAAACAGGTCCAGCCCTCGCCGGGATCCTCGGCGTCGAGCGCCTTCGCGTCACCGACGTCGTCGGGTTCGACCTTGGACACGATGACGTGGTGCACGACCGCCGGGTTGTCGGGGGCGATGTGCACGCCGCTCACGAGCTGGTCGGTGCGCAGGGCGGGGTCGACGAGGAAGCACCGGTAGTCGTCGGTGCCGGTGCCCTCGGGTGCCTTCGGGGTGTACGGGGCCGGCAGCCGCACGGTGAGGAACCGCTCCCCCGCTCGGGGGGCGACGTCCTTGACGGCCGGCGTGGTCGCCGTCGCGGTGGCGCGAGCGGTGTGCGACGACGTCGAGTGCCCGTCGGCCGACCTCAGCGCGGCCGGCAGGTCGGCGTCGCCCCCGCAGCCGGCGAGGGCCAGGCCGAGGGCGACGGTGGGGACCGCCAGGAGGACGGCGGCGCGACGGTGCACCCGCACAGCGTACGACCGCTCAGGCGGTCGCCGCCGCCAGCTGGCCACAGGCGCCGTCGATCTCGGAGCCGCGGGTGTCGCGCACCGTCGTCGGGATCCCGTGCGCCCGTAGCCGCTCGACGAACTGCTGCTCGACCCCGCGGCGGGAGGCGGTCCACTTCGAGCCCGGCGTCGGGTTGAGCGGGATCGGGTTGACGTGGACCCAGCCCCGACCGCGCGCGGCGAGCTTCTCGCCGAGGAGGTCGGCCCGCCACGCCTGGTCGTTGATGTCGCGGATGAGGGCGTACTCGATGCTGACCCGGCGCCCGGTGGTCAGGTGGTAGCGGTGGGCGGCGTCGATGGCCTCGTCGACCTTCCATCGGGTGTTGATGGGCACGAGCTCGTCGCGCAGCTCGTCATCGGGGGCGTGCAGCGACAGGGCGAGGGTGACGGGGATGCCCTCCTCGGCGAGCTTGTCGATCCCCGGCACGAGGCCGACGGTCGACATGGTGATGCCCCGCGCCGACATCCCGAGACCCTCCGGGGCCGGGTCGACGAGCCGGCGGATGGCGCCGATCGCGGCCTTGTAGTTGGCCAGGGCCTCGCCCATCCCCATGAAGACGACGTTCGACACCCGGCCGGGACCGGAGGCGGGCCCTCCCTCGGCGCTCTCACCGCTCTCACCGCTCTCACCGCTCTCGTCGCCGAGGCCCGCTCCCCCGACCGGCCCGGTGAGCTCGGGCAGTCCGCCGTGCCGGAGCAGGCGCGATGCCGCCACGACCTGCTCGACGATCTCGCCCGTCGACATGTTGCGCGTCAGGCCCTCCTGGCCGGTGGCGCAGAACGGGCAGTTCATCCCGCAGCCGGCCTGGCTGGAGATGCAGACGGTGACCCGCTTCGGGTAGCGCATCACGACCGACTCGACGAGCGCGCCGTCGAAGAGGCGCCAGACCTGCTTGACCGTCGCGCCCTGGTCGGCCGTGAGACTGCGGACCGGGGTGAGCAGGGTCGGCATGAGGTCGGCGACGAGGTCGTCGCGCACCGCCTTCGGAAGGTCGGTCATCTCCTCCGGGCTCGCGACGAGCCGGTCGAAGTAGTGCGTCGAGAGCTGGCTCGCCCGGAAGGCCTGGTGGCCGAGGGCGGCGACGGCCTCCCGACGCTCGGCGAGGGTGAGGTCGGCGAGGTGGCGGGGGGGCTTGCCCCGGCGGGGCGAGGTGAAGGTCAGCTGCCCGGGGGCGGGGCGCGGTGCGGAGGTCTCGCTCATGGTCCCTCCAGTCTCTCAGGTCGCGAGCGCGTCATCCTGAATGGGCCATTCGGCCGATTCCGTGGCGCCGAGGGGCCACGGGGCTCTACCGTGGTGTCACTCGTTCTGCAGGGGAACGGGTGTGTGCAGGGAAACGAGGACGGCCATGGGCCTGTTCGACAAGTTCAAGGTGCCCAAAGCGCCCCAGGGGAGCGACGTCCACTCGAACGCGCCCGAGGAGCAGCGGGTCCCCATCTCCGTCGTGCCGGACATCGACGACGAGCCCGGACCCTTCTCCGACTCGGTCCGTGAGCACCTCGAACGGCTCACCGCGGCCGCCGACGCCGACATCGCCTCGCTCGATCAGGGGGCCTTCGACGCCGCGCTCACCTCGCGGCTGGTGAGCGCCGAGCGGATCCACTCCACGGGACTGGGCTTCTCGTACGCCGCGCACTTCGCGTCGCACATCCACGAGGTGCTCACCCTCGACCTCCCGTCGGCCGTGGTGACGCTGCCCGACTCGCGCATCCAGGAGTCCAACCGCCGGCTGCCGAGCCTGATCAACCGAGGCCGCACCAACCTCCTCGAGCTGCTCGAGACCTCGCCCGTCGACGTCGACCGGGTCACCGAGGGCCGTCGCGGCCTGTGGACGGTCATCGGCGACTCGCCGTACACCGCGAGCTTCGCGCGCTTCCTCAACGACGCCGCGCACCGCTGGCTGCCCGACGTCGACGACCGCAACGGCTGGGTCTTCGCGATGCCGTACCGGCACGCGATCCTCCTCCAGCCGTGCGGCACCGCCGCCGAGGTCCGCGACGCGCTCGAGATGGTCCCCGACTGGGCCCAGCGGATGCACGCCGACGGCATCAGCCCGCTGTCGCAGCACACCTACCACTGGGTCGACCGGCAGATCACCTGCCTGACGACCGAGGAGGCCGACGGCACGATGAGCGTGCACCCCTCCGAGGTCCTCGAGCAGGTCCTCGGGCTCCGCCGCCGCGCCGCCGGCTGACGCCGCCTCCTGGTTCGTGCCGCTGCGAGCTCAGCCGAGCGGCACGAACCAGAGGAGCAGCGCCCACGCGACCGGCGCGACGACGACGAGCGAGTCGAGGCGGTCCATGATCCCGCCGTGCCCGGGCAGCAGCGTGCCCATGTCCTTGATGCCGAGGTCGCGCTTGATGCTGCTCTCGATGAGGTCGCCGAGCGTGGCGGCCGCGGCGGCGACGGCCCCGAGGACCGCACCCGCCCACCACACACCCCCGAGGAGCAGCGGCAGGCTGACGGCGCCCACGACGGCGCAGGTGGCCACCGACCCGGCGAAGCCCTCCCAGGACTTCTTCGGGCTCAGCGACGGGGCCATCGGGTGCTTGCCGAGCTTGACGCCGACCGCGTACCCCCCGATGTCGGAGAACACGGTGACCAGGACGAACACGACGATCCGCTGCCGGCCGTCGGGCGCCGCGAGCATCATCGAGGCGAAGCCACCGAGGAAGACCGGGTAGAACGCGATGAGGGTCGAGGCCCCGAGGTCGCGCGCCGCACCGGCGACGCCGTCGGCCACCCGCCAGACGAGCAGCCCGACGACGGTGAGGCCGAGGGTGATGACGAGCGCCTCGGCACCACGCAGGTAGGCCGAGGCGAGCATCCCGACCGAGCCGAGCACGAGCGGGACGAGCGGGACCGAGATGCCCTTGGCCGCCACGGCCCGCCGCAGCTCCCAGGCGCCGTAGGTCACGGCCACGACGACGACGGCGAGGAAGGCACGCGCGTCGACGACGAGGGTGCCGATGACGACGCCCCCGAGGAGCAGGCCGACCCCGATGGCCGCGCGCAGGTCGCGGCCGGCGCGCGAGGGGGGCGCCTCGTCGGGTTCGCCCGGCTCCTCCCCCCCGGCGGTCGGGTCGGCCTCGGAGCCGGGGTCGGCGGGGTCGGTGGCGAGCGCCGTCCCGGCGTCCGGCTGGTGCGCGGGGTCTTCGTGGTCGGTGGCGGCGGTGGAGGGCGCGGCGTCGGCGGCGTCGCCCGCGTCGGTGGGGTGGGTCATGGACGGACGAGCTCTCGGGTCAGACCTCGAGGAGCTCGGACTCCTTGCCCTTGAGGAGGTCGTCGATGAGGTCGACGTGGCGCTTGGTCACGGCCTCGAGCTCCTTCTCGGCGCGCGCGCCCTCGTCCTCGCCGACCTCGCCGTCCTTGACGAGCTTCTCGAGGACTGTCTTGGCGTGGCGGCGCACGTTGCGCACCGAGACGCGGGCGTCCTCGGCCTGGGTGTGCGCCATCTTGACGTACTCGCGACGCCGCTCCTCGGTGAGCACGGGCATGATGCAGCGGATGATGTTGCCGTCGTTGCTCGGGTTGACCCCGAGGTCGGCCTGCTGGATCGCCTTCTCGATGGCGTGCATCGAGCCCTTGTCGAACGGGCTGATGATGATGGTGCGCGCCTCCGGCGTCTGGAACGACGCGAGCTGCTGGAGCGGGGTGGGGGCGCCGTAGTAGTCGACGAGGACCTTCTGGAACATCCCCGGGTGGGCCCGGCCGGTGCGGATCCCGGCGAAGGCCTCCTTGGCGGCCTCGACGGTCTTCTCCATCTTCTCCTCGGCCTCGAACAAGGTCTCGTCGATCATCTGCGGCGGTCTCCTTCGGTGTGCCGCGCGGCGCGCGCGGCGGGGGTCAGGTCCAGTGTGTCAGGGCCGGCCGCGCGGGTCGGCGTGCGCGGGTGCGTCGCGGCCCAGCGGGTCAGCCGGCGGAGACGAGGGTCCCGATCGGCTCGCCGCGCAGGGCGCGGGTGATGTTGCCGTCGCCCTCCATCCCGAAGACCACCATCGGCAGCTGGTTGTCCATGCAGAGGCTGAACGCGGCGGCGTCGACGACCTTGAGGCCGCTGCGCAACGCCTCCTCGAAGGTCACCCGCTCGAGCTTGCGGGCGTCGGGGTTGCTGCGCGGGTCGGAGTCGTAGACCCCGTCGACGCCGTTCTTGCTCATCAGCACGGCGTCGCAGCGGCACTCGAGCGCGCGCTGGGCGCTCACGGTGTCGGTGGAGAAGTACGGCATGCCGGCGCCGGCGCCGAAGATGACGACGCGGCCCTTCTCGAGGTGGCGGATGGCGCGGCGCGGGATGTACGGCTCGGCGACCTGGCCCATCGTGATGGCGGTCTGGACCCGGGTGTCGATGTCCTCCTTCTCGAGGGAGTCCTGCAGCGCGAGGCAGTTCATGACCGTGCCGAGCATGCCGATGTAGTCGGCGCGCGAGCGGTCCATGCCCTTCTGCTGCAGCTCGGCTCCGCGGAAGAAGTTGCCGCCACCCACGACGACCGCGACCTCGATGCCCTCGCGGACCGCGTCGGCGATCTGGCGGGCGATCCCGCGCACGACCTCGGGGTCGACGCCGACCTTCCCGCCGCCGAAGACCTCACCCGAGAGCTTGAGCAGGACGCGACGCGGCCGTTCGGGGCTCTCGACGAGGGTCGGTCCGGGAGAGGGAGCGGCCTTCGTCAGGGCGTGAGTGGTCACAGGGCCTCCTCGGCGGTGGTGCGCAGCGGTCACCCGATCCTGTCACACGCGAGCGCGCCGGACCGAACCGTGCGGCGCCGCGGACGGGGCCGTGAGCCGCTCAGAAGCCGGCGTTGCGCAGGACGAAGTCCTGCTCGGTGTCGCGCCCGCCGCGTGGGTCCTGGGCGGGCGTGACCTGCTGCGTGGTCACCATGTCCTCGGGCCGCACGCGGGGCAGGTCGGTGTGGACCCGCTCCTCGAGCGCGTGCTTGCGGTCCTCGCCTCGCTGCCCGCCCGCGCTGGCGTCCGCCGTCACGTCGACCACCTCCTGGGTCCAGTATGCGGGCCATGGGGGCCGCTGCCCAGGGCCCCGGACCCACGACGCCCGGGAACAGCACGGACGCGCGGTGAGCAATGGGCCGTGGCCCGCTCCACCCGGTGCGCAGGGGCGCTTCGCCGTCCTTCGCGTGGTCACCGGCGCCGGACGCACGGATGCCGCCCGCTCGTGGTGAGCGGGCGGCATCCGGGATGCTGCGTGGTGCGGCGGGGTCAGCCCCCGACGCGGAAGCGGGCGAAGCCGTTGGCAGCAGCACCGGCCTCCTGGAGGACCTTCGCGACGGTCTTCTTGGCGTCCTTGGCGAACGGCTGCTCGAGCAGGACGTTCTCCTTGAAGAAGCCGTTGACCCGACCCTCGACGATCTTCGGGAGGGCGGCCTCGGGCTTGCCCTCCTCCTTCGCGGTGGCCTCGGCGACGCGGCGCTCGTTCTCCACGGTCGCCTCGTCGATCTCGGCACGGTCGAGCACGCTCGGGCTGAACGCCGCGATGTGCATCGCGACGTCGCGGGCGACGGCCTCGTCACCACCGGAGGTGGCCACGAGGACACCGATCTGCGCGGGCAGGTCGGGGCTCGTCTTGTGCAGGTAGGACACGACGTGGTCGCCCTCGAGGCGGGCCACGCGCTTGACCTCGATCTTCTCGCCGATGGTCGCGTTGGCCTCGTCGAGCAGCTCCCTGACCGACTTGCCGTCGGACAGGGTGGACTCGAGCAGGGCGTCGGCGTCGACGGCCTTGACGGCCACGGCCTGCGCGAGGACCTGGTCGGCCAGGGCGCCGAAACGCTCGCCCTTGGCGACGAAGTCGGTCTCGCAGAGGACCTCGACGAGGGTGCCCTCGCCGCCGGTCGCGGCCGCGGCCACCAGGCCGTTGGAGGCCGTGCGGCCCTCACGCTTGGTGACGCCCTTGAGGCCCTTGACGCGCAGGATCTCCTCCGCCTGGGCCATGTCGCCGTCGGCCTCGTCGAGGGCCTTCTTGACGTCCATCATCCCGGCGGCGGTCTTCTCGCGGAGCGCCTTGATGTCAGCGGCGGTGTAGTTCGCCATGAGTGGTGTTCGCTCTTTCCTACTAGCGGTCGGACAGGGGAGCTGAGAGCTCAGGCCTTCTCGGCCGGCGCGGCCTCGACCTCGGCGGTCTCGGTCGCCTCGGCGGCCGGAGCCTCGACCTCGGCGGCTGCTCGGCGGCGGGAGCCTCGGCGGTCTCGGCGGTCTCGGCGCGGGAGCCTCGGTGGTCTCCGCGGCGTCGGTGGCCTCGACGGCCGGGGCCTCGGCGGGGGCCTCGACCTCGGCAGCCGGAGCCTCGACCTCGACGGTCTCGGCGGCGGGAGCCTCGGTGGACTCGGCGGCGTCGGTGGCCTCGGCGGCGGCGGTCTCGCCGGCCTCCGGAGCGACCTCGTCGGCGGTCTGGGCGGCGTCACCGGCGAGGAGCTCGCGCTCCCAGTCGGCGAGGGGCTCGTCGCCCGCGACGACACCCTCGGCGGCGGGGCCACCGGAACGGGCGATGAGGCCCTCGGCGACGGCGTCGGCGATGACCCGGGTCAGCAGGGTGACGGAGCGGATGGCGTCGTCGTTGCCCGGGATCTTGTAGTCGACCTCGTCGGGGTCACAGTTGGTGTCGAGGATCGCGATGACGGGGAGCCCGAGCTTGCGCGCCTCGTCGACGGCGAGGTGCTCCTTCTTGGTGTCGACGATCCACACGGCCGAGGGGACCTTGCCCATGGTGCGGATGCCGCCCAGGGTCTTCTCGAGCTTGTCCTTCTCGCGCTTGAAGATGAGCAGCTCCTTCTTCGTGAAGCCGGAACCGGCCACGTCGTCGAAGTCGAGCTCCTCGAGCTCCTTGAGGCGGGTGAGCCGCTTGGAGATCGTCTGGAAGTTGGTGAGCATGCCACCGAGCCAGCGGTGGTTGACGTACGGCATCCCGACGCGCGTCGCCTGCTCGGCGACGGGCTCCTGGGCCTGGCGCTTCGTGCCGACGAAGAGGATGGTGCCGCCGTGGGCGACGGTCTCCCGCACGAACTCGTACGCGTTGTTGATGTAGGTCACCGACTGCTGCAGGTCGATGATGTAGATGCCGTTGCGCTCGGTCATGATGAAGCGCTTCATCTTGGGGTTCCAGCGACGGGTCTGGTGCCCGAAGTGGACGCCGCTCTCGAGGAGCTGGCGCATGGTGACGACGGCCATCGTCGTTCTCCTATACGTAGTGGTTGTCAGTTCCGTCGGTGGTGGTCGGCGGCTGCCGGCCCCACCTGCCTGGCGTCATGACGCACCCCGGACGGTTCGTGTCGACCAGGTCGACCCGTCCCGTCACTGCCGTGGTGCGCCCCGGCTCGGAGGAAACCTCGTCGCAGGAGAGTGACGCGCGAATTTCGGCTCACGTGCAGACGCACGCAGGCCGTCGGTCATCGTACGTCGCGCAGGGCCGTCAGCGGAAATCGGCGCAGGCCCCACGGGCGGCCGGAAACGCGGAGGCGGCGACTCCCTCCGACGGGTAGCGTCTCGGCCTCGTGGGCCGGATCCTCGACGTCGTCGCACCGCCCCGCATGGGCATCCCCTTCCGGTGGAACCTCGCGTCGTCGTGGGTCGCGCAGCTCGGTGACGGCATCGCCCTCGCGGCCGGACCCCTGCTCGTCGCCTCGCAGACGGACGACCCCCGGCTCATCGCGGCCGCGGCGATGGTCCAGATGGTGCCGACCCTCGTCCTCGGGCTGTTCGCGGGAGCGATCGCGGACCGCGTCGACCGCAAGCGGCTCGTCCTCACCGCCAACCTGCTGCGGGTCCTCGTCCTCCTGCTGCTCGTCGCCACGATCGTCACCGGGACGGTCTCGATCGGGCTCCTCCTGCTCGCGCTGCTCGCCGTGGGGACCGCGGAGATCTTCGCCGACACCGGATGGCGCGCCGTCCTGCCCTCGATCGTCCCACCCGCCGACCTCGGAGTCGCGAGCGCGCGGCAGATGTCGGGGTTCCTCGTCGCCAACCAGATGGTCGGGCCGGCGCTCGGCGCGTCCCTGTTCGCCGTGGGGCACGCCCTGCCGTTCGGCGTGCAGGCGACGGCGGGGCTGCTCGCGGCCGCGCTGTTCGGAAGGGTCGTCCTGCCGGCCGTGGTCCGCGCGCCGGATCGCGAACCCCAGCACGTGGGGCGCGACATCCTCGACGGGCTGCGCTGGATCCGGGACCACGCGGCGGTGCGGACGCTCATCCTCGTGATCCTCGCGTTCAACGTCACGTGGGGTGCCCCGTGGGGAGTTCTCGTCTACTGGGCGCAGGAGCGGCTCGGGGTCGACGAGGTCGGCTTCGGCCTGCTGACGACCGCGTCGGCCGTCGGCGGCGTCCTCGCGGTGGTCGGGTACGACCGGCTCGAGCGCCGGGTGTCCCTCGGGCTGCTGATGAAGGTCTGCCTGACCCTGGAGGTGCTCATGCACCTCGCACTCGCCCTGACCACGGTGCCGCTCGTCGCCTACGCCGTGATGTTCGTGTTCGGCGCCTACGCGTTCGTGTGGGGGTCGCTGTCCAACGCGGTGCGGCAGCGCGCGACCCCTGACGACCTCCAGGGGCGGGTCGGGTCGGTCTACTGGCTGGGGCTCACCCTCGGCCTTCTCATCGGACAGCTCGTCGGAGGGTTGCTCGCCGACCGCTTCGGGCCCGCGGCGCCGTTCTGGTTCGCGTTCGGCGGGTCCGCCCTGACGCTCGCGGTCGTCTGGCGCCAGCTCGGGCACATCGCCCACGCGGACGAGCAGACGACGGCAGACCCGGCATAGCCTGCGGGCATGCCCTCCTCCCCCGGCCACCCCGCCCTCGCACCCTTCGGGACGACGATCTTCGCGACGATGTCGGCGCTGGCCGCCGAGCACGGGGCGATCAACCTCGGCCAGGGGTTCCCCGACACCGACGGGCCGGCCGAGGTCCTCGAGGCCGCCGTGTCCGCCATCAGGTCCGGGATGAACCAGTACCCGCCGGGGCCGGGGGTGCCCGCGCTGCTGGAGGCCGTGGCCGCACACCAGTCGCGGTTCTACGGGCTGTCGGTCGACCCGCGCTCCGAGGTGCTCGTCACCGTGGGGGCCACCGAGGCGATCGCGGCGACGGTCATGGCCCTGGTGCGGCCGGGCGACGAGGTCGTGACGTTCGAGCCGTACTACGACTCGTACGCCGCGACCATCGCGCTCGCGGGCGGTGTGCGGCGGACGTCGGTCCTGCGCTTCCCCGACTTCGCGGTGGACGAGGCGTCCCTGCGCGCGGCGTTCTCGTCGCGGACGCGGGTGGTGCTGCTCAACACGCCGCACAACCCGACGGGCAAGGTCTTCACGCGGGCGGAGCTCGACCTCGTGTGCGAGCTGGCGCGCGAGCACGACGCCTGGGTCGTCACCGACGAGGTGTACGAGCACCTGACGTTCGACGGTGTCGAGCACGTGCCCGTCGCGTCGTTGCCCGGGATGCGCGAGCGAACGCTGACGATCTCCTCGGCGGGCAAGACGTTCTCGACGACCGGATGGAAGGTGGGCTGGGTCTCCGGACCCGCCGAGGCCGTGGCGGCGGTACGGGCCGTGAAGCAGTTCGTGACCTACGTCGGGTCCGGGCCGTTCCAGCACGCCGTCGCGACCGGCCTCGGGCTCGGCGATGCGGTGTTCGCCGGGCTCGCCGGGTCGCTGCAGGCCAAGCGCGACCGGCTGGTGGCGGGGCTTCGCGCGGCCGGTATGGCCGTGTCCGTTCCGCAGGGGACGTACTTCGTCGTCGCCGACGCGGCACCGCTGGGTGCCGTGGACGCCCTGTCGTTCTGCCATGAGCTGCCGGCGCGGGCCGGGGTCGTTGGGGTGCCGGTCTCGGTGTTCCACGATGACGTCGACGCCGCCCGGACGTTGGTGCGCTTCGCGTTCTGCAAGGAGGACGCGGTCCTCGACGAGGCGTGCCGGCGGTTGGCGGCCCTCGGGGGCTGAGGCCTCTCCGTCCACAGGACGGCTCCGCTGGTCGGGGTGATCCACAGACAGGGGTCGCCCCTTCCGCCGCGGTCGCCTCCGGGTGAAGGTCGGTGCATGTCCAGGTCGTTGGTGGTGGCGCTCTCGGCGCTCGGCGTCGCCGGCATCCTCGCCGTGTCCGACGGGTCGCCCGTCGCTGCGCGCTACCAGTCGTCGTGGGCGCCGAGGCCGCCCCCGGCGTCGAGCGGACCGTCGAGCGGGGTCGATGCGGCGGTCGCGGCCGCGGGCCGGAGGTTGCTGCCCGGTTCGGTGCCACAGGTCGGGGCGACCGCCCGGTCGGCGTCGAGGTGGCAGTGGCCGCTCGTGCCGCGGCCCCCGGTGCTCCGCCGCTTCCGCGCTCCCCCGAGTCCGTGGGCGGCCGGGCACCGCGGGCTCGACCTCGCGGCCCGTCCCGGCGACAGCGTGCTCTCGGTGGCGTCGGGACGGGTGACGCACCGCGGCACGGTGGCTGGCCGCGGGACCGTCACCGTGCTCCACGCCGACGGGCTCCGCAGCACCTACGAGCCGCTCGACCCGGCCGTGGCGGTCGGCGAGGCTCGTCAGGGCGGGTCAGCGGCTGGGGGTGGTGCGACCCGGCGACGGCGCCTCCGCGACCCACTGCGGCCCACGCGTCTGCCTGCACCTGGGCGCGAGGCGCGACGACGCGTACCTCGACCCCTGGCCGCTGCTCGTGCGAGGGCGGCTTGCCCTGCTGCCCCTGCGCTGAGACGGTCCGCCCGTCGATGCGGCGGTCAGTGCCGCAGCGCCGCGCCGTCCGAGGTCACGGTCGAGGACGACGCCGCGGCGGCGGACACCGTGGGGACGTGGCCCAGAGCAAGGGTCCCGGTCTGCCGCAGGACGAACCAGCCGGCAGCGAGGACGAGCAGGAGCGGCGATGAGGATGACGAGCGCGCGGCGGCCTGAACGACGCCTGGCGTGCACCGCGGCCTGCTCGGCGGCAGCGGCCTCCTCGGCCTCCTTCGCGGCGAGCTCCGCCGCGAGCGCCTGCTCACGTTCGGCGGCCTTGGCGGCGGCCCGGGCCCGCCGTTCCTGGGCGTCGGCCCGACGGCTCGACACCTGCACCATCTGGGTCGGGGGCTCGATGAGGATGTCGAGGTCCGGGTCCTCGACCTCGGGCACCTCGAAGTCGATGCCGTCGGACACCCGCCAGGACAGGTGGACCGGCGGGGCCACGTACCGCTCGATCGGCTCCTCGGAGTCAGCATCGGCCGCGGGCGCGGTCTGCGTCGGACTCTGGCGCGGCCTCGGTCGGGGCGGTCGTGGGGACGGGTGCCACGGAGGCCACGACGCTGTCCGTTCCGGCGTCGGTCGCGACGTCCAGCTGCCTCTGCAGCGGCGGCGTCGGCGGTCACCGACTCCACCGTTGGCCGGGTCGGCCGGGGCCCGTGGCACCGACTCGAGGACGGCGGCGATCTCCGGCGGGGGGACGAACCACCCGTAGGCGGAACGCGCCTCGTTGTCGTCCTCGATGACCCAAGGCTGCTCGTCGTAGCTCTGGGCGGCGCGGCTCGCGTCCGTCAGCGGCGCGTCAGCCTCGTCCATGGGCTCGGGCGCCGGCTCGACCACCGCCTCCGGCTCCGGCTCCGGCTCAACGACGGCCTCAGGCTCCGGCTCGACCACGGCCTCGGGCTCCGGCTCAGGCTCGACCACCGCCTCAGGCTCCGGCTCGACCACCGCCTCAGGCTCGACGACCGCCTCGGGCTCCGACCGACTCGGCCTCCGGCTCCGGCTCCGGCTCGACCACCGCCTCCGGCTCCGGCTCGACGACCGCCTCGGGCTCGACGGCCGCCTCAGCCTCCGGCTCCGGCTCGAACTCGGGCTCGACAACGACCTCGGCCTCGGCTCGGGCTCGACAACAGCCTCGGGCTCGACGACCGCCTCAGCCTCCGGCTCCGGCTCGAGCTCGGACTCGACAACGACCTCGGCCTCGGGCTCGGGCTCGGGCTCGACAACTGCCTCAGGCTCCGGCTCGACAACTGCCTCCGGCTCGGGCTCGACCACCGCCTCCGGCTCCGGCTCCGGCTCCAGCTCCGGCTCGACGACCGCCTCAGCCTCCGGCTCCGGCTCGAGCTCGGGCTCGACAACGGCCTCGGGCTCGACAACCGCCTCAGGCTCCGCCGGCTCCGACTCCGGCTCAACGACGGCCTCAGGCTCCGGCTCGGGCTCGACAACGGCCTCCGGCTCGACAACGGACTCGGGCTCGACAACCGCCTCAGGCTCCGCCGGCTCCGACTCCGGCTCAACGACAGCCTCGGGCTCCGGCTCGGGCTCGACAACGGCCTCCGGATCGACAACGGACTCGGGCTCGACAACCGCCTCAGGCTCCGCCGGCTCCGACTCCGGCTCAACGACAGCCTCGGGCTCCGGCTCGGGCTCGACAATTGCCTCGGGCTCCAGCTCGGGTTCGGGCTCTGGCTCAACAACTGTCTCAGGCTCGGGCTCGACAACAGCCTCAGGCTCCGGCTCGAGCTCGGGCTCGGGCTCGGGCTCGGGCTCGACAACTGCCTCAGGCTCCGGCTCGGGCTCGGGCTCGGGCTCGACAACTGCCTCAGGCTCGGGCTCGACAACTGCCTCAGGCTCCGGCTCGGGCTCGGGCTCGGGCTCGACATGTGCCTCAGGCTCGGGCTCGGGCTCGGGCTCGACAACTGCCTCCGGCTCCGGCTCGGGTTCGGGCTCGACGACCACCTCAGGCTCCGCCGACTCGATGAAGGCAATCGGTTCAGGCTCCGCGACAGGGGGCTCCAGATCGAGGATCGCGTCCGTGCGGGAGTGAGCCTGCTCGGACTCGTCGTCGAGCGAACCGGACTCGGTGCCAGACCCCTCATCGGCCGGGGCGGGGACAGCGGACCGGAGCTCGGCCTGCCAGGATGCCCAGTCGACTCCGTCGCGGTCCTCGTCGACAAAGGCGTCGTCGGACTCCGTCGACGCGGGCGCGGCAACGGTGACCGCCTCGAGGTCCTCGATGGGACGGGCCGGGGTGTCGGGGCCCGTGACGACATCGGACGTGTCGTCACCGGGCGAGAGGATCGAGCGCCACCACGACCGATGGCCTTCGGCCGCGGGTGCTTCCGCGTCGGCTCCTTGCGTCTCCACCTCGTCAGGCGCGGCGGTTTCCTCGAAGGCCTCCGCCACTGCGTCCGACTCAGCGTGGACAACGGGCGCGGCCCCGGTGACGGACGTCTCGACGGCGTCGGCAGGCTCGGCTGCTTCCTCGACCTCGGTCGACGAGGACGTCGGGTCGGGAGAGTCATCGTCGGCGACCGAGGCGGGCTCCCACGTTCCCGTGGACGGTGACCAGACCGTTGCCACGGCGTCCTCGGGCTCCTCGAGGTCCCACGACTGCGCGGACTCCTCCCCAGGGGTCTCACCGGACACCCATGTCCCGGTCTCAGGCGACCACACGGCCGTCGTCTCGTCCGGTGCGGCGCTCTCGTCGGTGGGGTCGCCCTCGATCGTGTCGTCCGCCGGGTCGGGCTCGACCTCGAGCTCGACCTCGAGCTCTGGGCCGGCCTCGGGCTCCGGCTCGACGTCGGGCTCGACGAGTGCCTCCGGCTCCGGCTCCGGGATGTCGGTCGAGCGGCGGCCGAACGGGCGGTCGGGTCGTCGTCCTCGGAGGGGTGCACGCCGGCGCCCGTCGTCCAGGACGGGAAGGCCGCGGGGGCGTCATCGACGTCGGGGCCAACGGTGTCGTGACGCTCCTCGGCCGGTGCGGATGCGGCGAGGGCCGCGAGACCGACGGGCGCGTGCACCTCGGGGGGCGGCGGGGCGACCTCGGGTGGCGGCTTCCGCTGGTGGCCGGGGCGCCGGCGGCTGAAGCGCGAGATCGACGGGCGTCGGTGCTTGGCCTCTCCGTGCTCAGGCTCCTCGGCGGGGAGGTCGGGCTTGGACTCGACGTACAGCCGGCGGAACTCCGAGACCCACTCGGCCACGTCGACGACGTCGCGGTTGTCCCCCGAGCCCACGGCCGGCCGGGCCCCCGGACCCTGGGGCCGGTCCGACGCGTCAGCGGACGTGGCCTCCCCAGGCTCCGGTTCGCGGGACAGGGCGTCGTCACGCACGGGGGTGGGCCTGGGCGTAGGACCGCTTCAGGCGGTCGACGGACACGTGGGTGTAGATCTGCGTCGTCGCGAGGGACGCGTGTCCGAGCAGCTCCTGCACCATGCGGAGGTCCGCGCCCCCCTCGAGGAGGTGCGTGGCGGCGGAGTGGCGTAGCCCGTGCGGCCCGAGGTCAGGGGCGTCCGGCACGTGCTCGAGGAGCTCGTGCACGACGGACCGGACCTGTCGCGGGTCGGCGCGACGGCCGCGCCGCCCGAGGAGGAGCGCCGGTCCGCTCTCGGTGGTGACGAGGTGGGGACGGCCGCGCTCGAGCCAGGCGTCGACGGCGTCGCGCGCGGGCAGCCCGAAGGGCACCCGGCGCTCCTTGTCGCCCTTGCCGACGACGCGCATGACCATGGAGGAGTGGTCGAGGTCGTCGACGTCGAGCCCGACGAGCTCGCCGACCCGGATCCCCGTGGCGTAGAGGAGCTCGAGGGCGGCGCGGTTTCGCAGGTGGATCGGGTCGTCGTCATCGGCCGCGACGGCGGCGACGTCGAGCAGTGCGGCGGCGGAGCGCTGGGCGAGCACGGGAGGAAGGGTCCGCAGGCGACGAGGGGCCGAGAGGCGCAGCGACGGGTCGGCCGGGATGCGGCCGGATCGCTCGAGCCACCCGAAGAAGGTCCGGAGCGAGGCACTCGCCCGGGCGATCGTCGAGCGTGCGGCACCCCCGCGCGACAGGGTCCCCAGCCAGGCCCGCAGGTCGGCGAGGCGCACCTGGCGCAACGCCGTGTCGTCCTCGACCCCCGCGTCGTCGAGGAACGCGCCGACGTCCCGCACGTAGGCACGCACGGTGTTCGGCGATCTTCCACGCTCGGCGCTCAGGTGTCGCTCGAAGGCCGGGAGCGCGTCGCAGGGGACGACGGTCACGCGCTCACGGTGTCACCCCGCCGCGCCCTCCGCAACGCGTTCCGACCAACTCGCCGATTCCTTGCGCAATCCTGACTCGAGCACCCAACCGCGCTGCCCGACCGCTCCCGGGTAGGTCGCACCGGCCACACCGCTCCCACCAGCCCCGCCACACCGTGCCCACCCGTCACGCTGACCTCGGTCGCTTGCGCCACCTCCCCTCGTCGCGGACGACCAGGCCGTCGGCCTCCAGGGCCGCCAGCACTGCACCCAGCGACTCCGCCCGGACACCGGACGCGACGCCCACCCGCTCGGTCGTCGCCGACCCCCGCACGGGCACGACCGACCACACGCGGTAGGCCGCGTCGTCGAGGTGGTCCTCGGGACGGCTCGGACCGTGGTCCCGGGCGGGTGCCAGGTCGGACCCGATCGGCGCCGCGAGCTCGGCCGCCTCGGCGGCGTCGGTCACCAGGACGGCACCGGTGTCGCGGACGAGGGCGTGGCACCCCGCCGAGGTCGTGCTCGTCACCGGACCGGGGACCGCGCCGACGGGCAGGTGGTGCTCGCGGGCCTCCTTCGCCGTCGACAGCGACCCCGAGCGCAGGCTCGCCTCGACGACGACCGTCGCCCCGGACAGGGCGGCGATGATCCGGTTGCGGGCGAGGAAGCGCCAGCGGTACGGGGCCGCCGTCGGCGGGCTCTCGCTCACCACCGCACCCGATCCGGCCACGGCGTCGAGAAGGCCGCGGTGGGCGGTGGGATAGGCGCGGTCGGCGCCGCACGCGAGCACGGCCACGGTGCGGCCCTCCCCCGCGAGGGCCGCACGGTGGGCCGCCGCGTCGATGCCGTAGGCCGCGCCGCTGACCACGGTGAACCCGCGAGCGACGAGCCCGTCGGCGAGGTCACCCGCCGCGCGCAGGCCGTACTCGGTCGCGGCTCGCGACCCCACGAGGGCCACCGACCGCTCGACGAGGGCCGGCAGGTCGGGGTCGCCGCGGACGTAGACGCACGGGGGCGGGTCCCGCAGGACATCGAGCCGCTCGGGCCAGTGGGCGTCACCGGGGACGAGCACCGTGAGCGCGTGGTGCTCGCACGCGTGTCGAAGACCGTCGAGGTCGAGCTCGGCGATCCGCGCCTCCCACCCCTCGAGGTCGCTGGTGCGGGCCCGCGGTTCGAGGGCGCGGGCCCGCTCGCGCACCCCGCCCGCCCGGAGCAGTGCGAGTGCCTCGACCGCACCGTCGGCCTCGAGGAGACGGGACAGGGTCGGGCTGCGCGACTCGGCGACGTAGGTCCACGCGACCCGAGCCCATCGCTCGTCGTCCTCGAGGGCACTGCGTCGCCCCCTCATGCCGCCACCTGCTCCCCGCGCCGGAGGACCAGGCCGGTGGCCACGTCGTCGGCGTCGGGCACCGTTCGCCCGGACAGGTCCGCCGAGGACCACGCGACCCGCAGCACCCGGTCGTACCCGCGCAGGGTGAGCCGGCCCGCGTCGAGCGCCCGGTCGAGGACGGCCGTCGCGTCGGGCGGGAGCCGGTACGGAGGACGCCGGAGCACGTGGCCCGGCACCACCCCGTTGGTCCCCCAGCCGCCGTCGGCCCACCGGTCACGCTGGACGTCGCGGGCCGCGACGACCCGGGCGGCGACGGCGGCGCTGCCCTCCCCGCGCTCGTCCCCGAGGGCCGCACGCCGTACCGGCGGCACGTGGACCTGGAGGTCGACCCGGTCGAGCAGCGGGCCGGACAGCCGCGACCCGTACGCGCGGATCTCGGGCGGCCGACAGGTGCAGTCGATCCCCTTGCCCCACGCGAGCCCGCACGGGCAGGGGTTGGCCGCGAGGACGAGGAGGAACCGCGCGGGGTACCGCACGACGGTGTGCGCCCGGGCGAGCACGACCTCCCCCGACTCGATGGGTTGGCGGAGCACCTGGAGGACCCGGGGTGAGAACTCGGGCGCCTCGTCGAGGAACAGCACTCCGCGGTGGGCCCGCGAGATCGCGCCCGGGAGAGCGACACCCGAGCCGCCGCCCGCGATGGAGGCGACCGTGGAGCTGTGGTGTGGGGCGACGAACGGTGGCGTGAGGTCGAGCCGGGTCACCGCTCCGACGTGGCCCGTGAGGGACCGGATGGCGTGGGTCTCGAGGGCCTCGTCGCGCGACAGCGGAGGCAGCACGGTGACGAGCCGCTCGGCGAGCATCGTCTTCCCGACCCCCGGAGGGCCGGACATCAGGAGGTGGTGACCACCGGTCGCCGCGAGCTCGAGGGCCCGACGCGCCTCGGGCTGGCCGGCCACGTCGGCGAGGTCGGGTCCGGCCCGCTGCGGTCCGACGTCGTCCGGCGGGACCGGGGCGACCGGGAGCGGCGACCCCGCCTCGGCCGCGGCGTACCACCCGATGACCTCCCCGAGGCTCGCGGCGCCGTGCACGGTGACGCCGTCGACGAGCTGGGCCTCGGCGACGTTCTCCATCGGCACGACGACGTGCCGCACCCCGCGCCGCGAGGCCTCGAGGACCGACGGCAGAACGCCCCGCACCCCTCGGAGCCGCCCGTCGAGGGAGAGCTCGCCGAGGTGGACGACCTCGGCGGCGAGGGCCGCCGCCCGCAGCACCCCGCTCGCCGCGAGGACGGCGACCGCGATGGGCAGGTCGAAGCCGGAGCCGTGCTTGGGGATGGAGGCGGGCGACAGGTTCACGGTGACCCGGTGGGCCGGGACGGGCACGCCGGAGGTCGCCGCCGCCGACCGCACCCGGTCGGGGGCCTGACCACAGGCCTTGTCGGGCATCCCGCCGATGGCGAACTGTGGGAGACCCGCGGTGATGTGCGCCTCGACGTCGACGAGCGTCCCGTCGAGGCCGGTCAGCGTCACCGACAGGGTCCGACCGAGCCCGAGCGTCACGACCCCACCCCCACGACGTGGCGCAGCAACGGCGGCTGCCCCGGGCGGCAGAGGATCCCGACGACGTCGATCCGCACGCCCTCGGCGCCGACGTCGTGCGACCTCATCCAGGCCGCGGCGAGCCGCCGCAGCCGCATCGCCTTCGCGAAGGTCACGGCCTCGACGGGTTCGCCGAAGCCCGCCGAGCGGCGCGTCTTCACCTCGAGGACGACGACCCAGGACCCGTCGCGCGCGACGACGTCGACCTCGCCGTGCTCGCAGCGCCAGTTGCGCTCGAGGACGGTCAGCCCCTGGTCGCGCAGGTACCGGACCGCGAGGTCCTCACCCCAGCGGCCCAGGTCGCGGCGCGGGTCCACCGGCCGCTCGACCGTTCCCCCGCCGCCCTCGCTGCTCCCGCCGTCGTCCTCGGTGCTCGTCATGCACCGAGCCAACCCCCGGCCGGGCCCTCACGCCACGACCTCCCCGAACCTGTGGACGAGGCCCCGGCCCCGACGCGCCCTGTGGACGGCCGGCCTAGAACTCGCCCTTGGGCAGCTCGAGCTCGGCCTTCGCGAGCTCCTCGACGTTGACGTCCTTGAACGTCACGACCCGCACCGTCTTCGCGAACCGCGCCGGCCGGTAGATGTCCCACACCCACGCGTCGTGCATCGTCACGTCGAAGAAGACCTCGCCACCGTCGGACCGCACCTTCACGTCGACGCTGTTGCACAGGTAGAAGCGCCGCTCCGTCTCGACGACGTGGCTGAACAGGCCCACGACGTCGCGGTACTCGCGGTAGAGCGCCAGCTCCGCCTCGCTCTCGTACTTCTCGAGGTCCTCCGAGCTCATCGCTCTCCCACTCGCGTCAGGTCGGTGTCGGCGCCCGTCACGGGCGCCGGTGTCAGGTCGGTGACCAGGTCGGCGACGGGGTCGGCCTCCGGGTCGGTCAGGGCAGCATCATCATCCATCGTCCCGGGCAGCCGCCAGGACCGCCGGTGCCAGTCGGACGGCCCGTGGCACCGCAGGGCGTCGATGTGCTCGGGTGCGGCGTAGCCCTTGTTCTCCACCCAGCCGTAGGTGGGGTCCTCCTCGCCGAGCCCGACCATGATGCGGTCGCGGGTCACCTTGGCGATCACCGAGGCGGCGGCCACCGACGAGCACTTGAGATCGGCCTTGATCATCGTCGTGACCGGCGGCGTCAGCACGGCGTCCTCGTGCGCGAACGCGAGGAGCCCGACGTCCTCGGGGGCGGTGAGCCAGTCGTGGTTGCCGTCGAGGATGACGAGGTCGGGCACGACGCCGCACGACGCGAGCGCCCGGGTCCCCGCCAGCCGCAGCGCCGCGATGATGCCGATCTCGTCGATCTCGTCGGCGCTCGCGTGCCCGACGGCGTGGGCGAGCGCCCACCGCTGGATCCGCGGCACCATCCGCTCTCGGGCGTGCGGGACGAGCAGCTTGGAGTCGCGCACGCCCGGGGGGGCCGAGCGACAGGTCTCGTCGATGACGACGACCCCCACCGTGACCGGACCGGCGAGCGCACCCCGGCCGACCTCGTCCATCCCGGCGAGGACGCGGTGCCCGTCGCGCTGGAGGGCCCGCTCGACGCGCAGGCTCGGCTTGCGACCCGGGCCCCGACGCGGTGCCGGCGTCACGGCGCGGCCTGGCGCTCGGGCACCGTGGAGAACGTGTCGGAGTGGGCGGGCAGCCACCCCGCCCGGCCGAACGGCCACACCGTGGCCACGGCCCGGCCGGTGATGGCCGACACCGGCACCGACCCGTCGCGGCCGGTGCCGGAGGGGTCGTGGAAGCGGGAGTCCTCGGAGTCGGAGCGGTGGTCGCCCATGACCCAGACGCGACCCGCGGGGACGGTGATGTCGAAGTTCATCGAGCTCGGCAGGTCGTCGGGCTTGAGGTAGCCCTCGACGAGGGGCACGTCGTTGATGGTGAGCCGGCGCTGGGCGTCGCAGCAGACGACGTGGTCACCGGGCATCCCGATGACCCGCTTGATGAGGTGGTCCTCGGACTCGGCGGGCAGCAGGCCGACGAAGACGAGACCGTCGTGGAGCGCGCCGGAGACGGCCCCGCGCTCGACGGGCAGCGGGGCGTCGAGCCAGCCGCCCGGGTCCTCGAAGACGACGACGTCGCCACGCTTGAGGTCGAACGGTCCGGGGGTCAGCTTCGAGACGACGACCCGGTCACCGACGAGGAGGGTGTCCTCCATCGAGCCCGACGGGATGAAGAACGCCTGGAGCAGCCAGGTCTTGACGACGAAGGAGAGCCCGAGCGCGAGCGCGACGACCACGACGACCTCGCGCACGGCCGCCCCGAACCAGCCGAGGAAGGACTCGTGCGGGGGGCCCTCCTCCTCGATCTCGGACACGTGGTCGCGGGCGGTCATCGGGCGGCCTGCGCGAGGCCGGCGGTGTCGACCGCGCCGAGGCGGTCGAGGGGCCAGACCCGCACGAGGACGCGGCCGACGACGTCGTCGGAGGGCACCGTGGCGGCGACGGGGGCGGACAGGGAGACGTCGGGGCCCGACCCCTGGCCCACGACCGCGAGGCGGTCCTGCCGACCGGTGTCGACGCCCACGAGGTCGGCGAGCGAGGAGAGCACGCGACCGACGATGCCGTCGTCGACCGGGGTGGACCGGTCGACCGGCGCGGTGGCGGTGGTGTCGACGACGACGAGGTCACCGGGGGCGGTGCCGGAGGTGGCCTTCCACACGAGGACGCGGTCTCCTGGGTCGAGGGTGGGCGACAGGTCGCCGTCGGGGACGACGTAGGACTGGAGGAGCAGACCCTGGACGAGGGCGGTGAGCAGGAGCGCCGCGACGAGGACGACGAGCACCCGCGGACGACGCGACCCGGCCCCTGCCACGGAGGTGGTGGGTGCCGGGTCGGCGTGCTGACGGGTCGTCACCTCGCGGAGCCTAGTCGGGGCTGCTGGGTGCGGCGCCTGCGGTGGGTCTGCCTCAGCGGGCGACCGGGGTGTCGCGCTTCTCCTTGATCTTGGCGGCCTTGCCGCGCAGGTCACGCAGGTAGTAGAGCTTCGCGCGACGGACGTCACCGCGGGTCACGACCTCGATGTGGTCGATGATCGGCGTGTGGAGCGGGAAGGTGCGCTCGACACCGACGCCGAAGGAGACCTTGCGGACGGTGAAGGTCTCGCCGACCCCACCACCGTGGCGACGGATGACGACGCCCTTGAAGACCTGGATGCGCGAGCGGGTGCCCTCGACGACCTTGACGTGGACGTTGACGGTGTCGCCGGCGCGGAACTCGGGGATGTCGCCCTTGATGGAGGCGAGGTCGAGCTCGTCGAAACGCTGCATGACGGAGTGTCGCTTTCTCGCGGCCTGCCACAGGCCACCCGCGGGTGTCGGTACTGCTTCGTTCGTGGAGTCGTGCGCCGGCCGGGCCGCATGCCGGTCGGACGAGGTCCGGGGCACTCCCCCTGTGGCGGGGGCCGTGAGTCGGTGGCGCAACGAGCAAGTCTGCCAGAGGGAGCGCCGCGGCACGAAATCCGCAGCCCCCTCCCCTAGCGTGGCCGCGTGACGATCGACCCGGGCCTGCCCGTCGCCCTCGCGGTCGGCATCCTCCTCGCCCTCACCGTGGCGGTCTACGTCGTCGGCGACCTGCCCCGCCCGGGCTCGACCCTCCTGGCCGCCGGACGGGCCGTCGTGCAGCTCGGCGTCGCGGCCCTCGTCATCACGGCGGTCGCCCGGAACCTGGCGCTGTCGGTGCTGCTCCTCTGCGCGATGTTCGTCGTCGCGGTGGTGACGACGGTGCGCCGGACCGGTGCGACGGGGTCGTGGCCCTGGGCGACCGTCGCGATGACGGCCGGCCTCCTCCCGGTGGTCGCCGTGGTCCTGCTGACCGGCACCATCCCGGCGGAGGGGATCGCCCTCATCCCCGTCGTCGGCATCCTCGCGGGCAACACGATGAACGGGCACACACTCGCCTGTCGCCGCGCCTTCGACGCGTTGCGTGACGAGCACCCGCAGTACGAGGCCGCCCTCTCCCTCGGCCTGACCCGCGGCCAGGCGGTCGGCGAGGTCGTCCACCGGCGGGTCCCCGAGGCGCTGATCCCCGGACTGGACCAGGTCCGCACGGCGGGGGTGGTCACCCTGCCCGGGGCCTTCATCGGGGTGCTGCTGGGCGGAGGGAGCCCGGCCCAGGCGGCGGCCGCGCAGGTGCTCGTCCTCGTCGGGATCATGGCCGCCCAGACGACGACCGCGGTGGTCGCCGAGCACCTCATCGGCCGGGCCCTGCTGCTGCCCGACGACCTCAAGGCGTCCTTGCGGCCCTGACCCTGCGGCATCGACCGCGTCGCCCACCTCGACGCCGGACCGCACCGGCCCTAGGTGCGGCGCTTGGTGAGGTCGACCGTGCCGGGGAAGGTCCCCTCGCCGGGCCGCGCCCGGTAGCCCGCGCGCCGGTAGCGGCGCTGGTTGGCGGCGCTCACGGCACCGGTGTTGATCCAGAAGGTCCCCACCGTCGACGGGGCGCCGGCCTCCGCGAGGGCGAGGAGCTCGCGCCCGAGGCCGCGGCCCCGGAGGTCGGGGGCGACCATGAGCCGTCCGGTCTCCCAGACGGTGGGGTCACCGGGCCGCACCCGCCCGCGCACCGACGCCACGAGCCGCCCCGGGGCGGAGCCGTCGGAGGGGACGCGGGCGACCCAGGTCGTCCACTCCTCGAGCCCGCGGGCGACGTCGGCGGCCGACTCGTCGAGCGGCGGGATGGTCCACGACCCCGAGATCCGGCCCTCGGGGACCCAGCAGGCGAGCTGGAGGACGTGCAGCTCGGGTGCGTCGGCAGGGGTCGCGACGCGCACGTCGAGGTCGGCGAGGGCGCCGGTCGCCGCAGCCGCCGCGAGGAGGTCGGGGCGCCGGGCGGCCGTACGCGCCAGGCGCTGGTCGTGGCGCCACCGGGCGATGGCGCCGTGGTCGCCGGAGAGCAGGACCGGAGGCACCTCCCGCACGACGTCGCCGTCCTCCCAGCGGGCCGGCCGGGTGTAGACGGGGTACTCGAGCAGGCCGTCCTCGTGCGACTCCTCGACGAGCGACTCGGCGTTGCCGACGACGCCGGGGAGCAGTCGTCCCACGGCCTCGACCATCGCGAGGACGGCGACCTCACCCCCGTTGAGGACGTAGTCGCCGAGCGAGACGACGGTGACCGGCATCCGCTCGGCAGCGTGCTCGTGGACCCGCTCGTCGAGGCCCTCGTACCGGCCGCACGCGAAGGCGAGCCACGGCTCGTCGGCGAGGCGCCGCGCCATCGCCTGGTCGAACGGCACGCCACCCGGTCCCGGGATGATGAGGTGCGGGACGGGCGCGGCGTCGGTGGCTCCCTCGGTGACGAGGCGGTCGAGCGCCTCGGCCCACGGCTCGGGCTTCATCACCATGCCGGCCCCACCGCCGAACGGGCTGTCGTCCACGGTGCGGTGCCGGTCGTGGGCGGCGTCGCGCAGGTCGTGGACGTGGAGGTCGAGGAGGCCGTCGCGCCGGGCCTTGCCGATGAGGGAGAGCTCGAGCGGCGCGAGGTACTCGGGGAAGATCGTGACGACGTCGAGGCGCACGTCAGCTCCCGAGGTCGAACAGCCCCGCGGGGGCGTCGAGGACGACCCGGCCCCCGTCGACGTCGACCTCCGGGACGAGCGCCGCGACGAAGGGGACGAGGACCTCACGGCCGTCGGCGAGGGTCACGACGAGGCGGTCCTGGGCGGCACCGAGCTCGAGCCCGACGACCTCCCCGAGGTCGGTTCCGGACGGGTCGACGACGCGCAGCCCGACGAGCTCCTCCTCGCGGAAGACGTCCTCGTCGTCGGCGGCGTCATCCGGCTCGTCGCCGTCGACGACGAGCCGGGTGCCACGCAGCGACTCGGCGCCGGTGCGGTCGGGGATCTCGTCGAACGCGACGAGCCACACGCCGTTGTGGACGCGGGTGGAGCGGACCCGCAGGGAGCGCGGGACGCCGGTGCCGGTGGCGGCCTCGGTGTCGAGGACGGCGCCGACGGCGAGGCGGCGCTCGGGCACGTCGGTGTGCAGCTGGACGGTGACCTCACCGAGCAGGCCGTGCGGCTTGCCGATCCGGGCGACGACGGTGGACTCGCTCACGCGGACATCCTCTCGTGGGAACGCGGACGGCGGGGCACCCCGGTGTGGGGCGCCCCGCCGTCTCGGGCGGAACGGGTCAGCGGACCCGGTCGGTGTCGACGATGTCGATGCGGATCTGGCGACCGCCGGCCAGCGCCCCCATCACGGTGCGCAGCGCGCTGGCGGTGCGGCCGGAGCGGCCGATGACGCGACCGAGGTCCTCGGGGTGCACGCGCACCTCGAGGATCTCACCGCGACGCAGCTCCTTGCGCTTGACCTGGACCTCGTCCTTGTGGTCGACGATGCCGGTGACGAGGTGCTCGAGGGCCTCCTCGAGCACGGTCAGGCCTTCTCGTCCGTGGCCTCGGCGGCCTCGGCGGCCGGGCCGGGGGCTCGGCGCGGGGGCCTCGGTCGCGCTGGCATCGGCGTCGACGTCGGTGCTCGGGGCGGCGGCGGCACCGGAGTCGGTGTCGGCGGCGACGGGAGCGGCCTCGGCGGCGTCCGCGGCCGGGGCGGCCGGAGCGGCCTCGGCAGCGGGGGTCTCGGCAGCGGGGGTCTCGGCAGCGGGAGCCGCCTCGGCCTTCTTCGCGGTGCGCTTCTTCGCCGTCGTGGCGCCGGAGGCGTCGTCGGCGGTGCTCTTGCCGGCGGCGGCGAGGGCGGCCTCGTAGAGGTCCTTCTTCGGCGTCTTCTTCGCCTTGACCTTCAGGGTGCCCTCGGTGCCGGGCTCACCCCGGTGCTGCTGCCAGTCACCGGTGATCTTGAGGAGGGCGGCGACGGCCTCGGTGGGCTGCGCACCCTGGCCGAGCCAGTACTGCGCGCGCTCGCCGTCGATGTCGATGAGCGAGGGCTCCTCGGTGGGGTGGTACTTGCCGATCTCCTCGATGGCCCGGCCATCGCGCTTGGTGCGCGAGTCCATGACGACGACGCGGTAGTACGGTGCACGGATCTTGCCCATGCGCTTCAGACGGATCTTGACGGCCACGGTGGTGGTCACTCCTGTGGGTGGTGAGCTCGGCGAGACCGCGAACGGATCACGCGGGGTGCCGGGTGCTCGGTGTAGGCGTCCGGTCCGGCGGCCGCGGGTGCGTGCCGTCCGGACGGGTACAGCCGTCCATTGTGCCAGAACCGCGGGGGTGCCCCCGACCGCGGACGGCAGCGCCACGTGCGGTCAGCGGTTGCGCCACGCATCCGGCGCCGCCGCCATCTCCCGCACCCGCTCGGGCAGCGACCCGGTGAGGGCGTCCTCGAGGGAGGTCCCGTCGAGCACCTCGCGCAGGCTCGACCGCACGGCGACCCACACGGTCGGCAGGTGCTGCGCCACGCCCTCGTAGCTCGTCTCGTGCGGGCGCAGGCCACGGACCTCGGCGAGCGGCCCGTCGACCGCGCGGAAGACCTCACCGAGCGAGACCGCGGCCGCGTCGCGGGCCAGCGAGTACCCGCCCCGGGCGCCCCGCGTGCTCGTGACGAGGCCGGCGCCGCGGAGGTCGGCGACGATCGCCTCGAGGAACCGGCGCGGCAGCTCCTGCCGCTGGGCGAGCGTCTCGACGCTCACCGGCCCCCCGCCCTCCCGCTGCGCCGCGGCGAGCATGAGCATGGCCCGGACGGCGTAGTCGGTGCGTGCCGAGATGTCCACGCCGCCAGTGTGGCGCAGCGCAGGCCTCGCTGGCGGCCACCGTCCTATCGTGGCCCCGTGCTGGTGTACTCGATGACCGTGTCGGTCGACGGCTTCGTCGCCGACGGCCGGGGCGACATCGGGTTCAGCACCCCCAGCGACGAGGTCTTCGGCGCCCACCACGACGAGGTCGCCTCGCTCGGCGCGTACCTCCTGGGCCGTCGCCTGTACGAGATGATGCTCGTGTGGGAGACCGACCCCTCGTTTCGTGAGACCCCGGCGCACGCGGCCTTCGCCGACGTCTGGAGCGCCCTGCCCAAGGTCGTCTTCAGCCGCACCCTCGACACCGTCTCCGGCAACGCCCGGCTCGCGACGGGGTCGGTGGCGAAGGAGGTCGAGGCGGCACTGGCGGCGACCGAGGGTGACGTCTCCATCGGCGGGCCGGACCTGGCGGCCCAGGCCTTCAGGCTCGGGCTCGTCGACGAGCTGCGCCTGTTCCGCGCACCGGCCGTCGTGGGCGGCGGGACCCCCTACCTCCCCCCGGCCGACACGACCGTGGCGTTCGACCTCCTCGAGGCCCGGCCGTTCGACAACGGCATCGTCCTCGAGCGCTACCGACGGTCCGGGCCCGAGCGCCCCGAGCGGTAGGGGTCGGTGACCTCGCGCAGCGCCTCGAGCGCGTCGCGCAGGTGGGTCATCCGCTCCGGACCGAGGTGGTCGCGCCACTCCGCCTCGATCCGGTCCTCCTCGGCGTGCGCGTGCGGGATGACCTCGAGGGAGCGGGCGGTCAGCCGGACGAGCCGCGCCCGGCCGTCGCGGGGGTCGGGAACGCGCTCGACGTAGCCCGCCCTCTCGAGCTTGTCGACGAGGGCGGTCGCCGTCTGCTTGGCGATCTGCGCCCGCGCGGCCAGGACGCTCAGCCGGGTGCCGTCGGGGTCGACGCCCATCATCAGTCGGCCCTGCGCGATGGTGATGTCGTCGAACCCCGAGTCCCGGACGGCGTCGAAGATGCGGGTCGAGGCCGCCCGTGCGGCGATGAACAACAGCAGGCTGGTCGGCAGCTCTCGGCTCATCTCTCCCCTTCACATGGTCCTATGGTCGAACTATAGTAGTCCGATCATAGGACCAATACACGGGAGCCACGATGGAACGGCGTGAGGTGACGGTCGACTTCTGGTTCGACCCGGTGTGCCCCTACTCGTGGACGGCCTCCCGGTGGCTGCGCGAGGTCGGTCGTCGCCGTCCGCTCGTCGTGCGCCACCACGTCATGAGCCTGTACCTGCTCAACGAGCACCGCACCGACGTCGCCGGGGACTACCGGCGGAGCGTCGAGGCGTCGCGCGGACCGGCCCGCGTCGCCACCGCCGCGGCGACGCGGTTCGGTGAGGAGGTCCTCGCCGACTTCTACACCGCGTTCGGCGAGATCGTCTTCGACGTGTGGAGGCGGCCGTCGGCGCTGCAGTACCACGAGGTGCTGCAGGTCGCGCTCCCCCGGGCCGGCCTGCCCCTCGACCTCGAGGACGCGATGGAGTCCGACGAGCACGACGCCGCGATGCGCGCCAGCCACGAGGGGGCAGCCGCCCTCGTCGGGAGCGAGGTCGGCACACCCGTCACCTCCATCGAGGGCGTGGCCTTCTTCGGACCGGTCCTCAACGCGATCCCGCGCGGCGCCGAGGCCGACGACGTCTTCGAGGGCGCCCGCCTCCTCGCCGGGTACCCCCAGTTCTTCGAGCTCAAGCGGACCAGGGAACGACCCCCGGTCCTCACCTGAAGGAGGAGCAGATGACCACCCTGACCACCGCCGAGACCGTCGCCCTCTGGGCGGGAATCGACGACCAGCGGGACCGGACCACCCGCGTGCTCGAGGGACTCTCGGCGGACCAGTGGAACCAGCCGTCGCTGTGCCGGGGCTGGACCGTGCGCCACGTCGCCGCCCACCTCACCCTGCAGCAGCAGTCCCTCGGCGACCTGTTCGGGTTCATCGCCCGCCACCCCCGGGTGCTGCGCAGCGTCACCCTCAACGCGTCGATCCGCGAGTCGGCCGTTCTCAGGGCCAGGGAGCTGACCACCACGGAGATCACCGACGCCGTCCGCGCCACGATCGGCTCGCGCCGCCACAACTCCTTCGTCACCCCGCTCGAGACGCTGACCGACGCCCTCGTCCACAGCCAGGACATCGCCGTGCCACTGGCCGTGGACCTCGAGATGCGCCCGGGACCGTGCGCGCTCGCCGCGACCCGCCGCTGGGACACCCGGAGAACCTGGATGGCGTGGGTCAACGACCGCCTGCCCCTGGACGACCACCGGTTCCGCGCCACCGACGTGGACTGGGAGCGCGGTCGGGGGACGGAGGTCGTCGGTCCGATCGGGGCGATCCTGCTCGTCCTCACCGGACGCCCGGCCGCCCTGGCCCGGCTCTCCGGCGAGGGAGCCGACGTCCTGCGTGCCGCAGCGGCCTGAGGAGGGGCGATGCGGTTCGACCTCGTGACGACGGCGTCCCCCGCGCAGGTCCGTCGCGCGTTCACCGACTTCTCCGACCGCAGGCGCAGGACGTGGCACCGCACCCTGGACCCGGCGACGTACGAGCTGCGCGCCCTCGGCGCCGACTGGGCCGAGGCCAAGGAGAGCAGCCCGCGCTCACCGGTCTGGGTGGTCTCCCGCTACGACTGGTCGGACACCGCCGTCGTCCGCTGGGTCGTCACCGAGAGCAGCTGGGGCGGCGGCGGCGAGGGCTTCGTGCGCGCCAGAGCGCACGCGGGCGGAGGGAGCGCCGTGCACGCGCAGTGGTCCTCGACCGACATCCGCGAGCAGCGGCTGATGCTCCTCGTCGTCCACCACACACCGCTGCACCGGATGATCCGGAGGCAGTGGTCCCTGGTGCTCGACGGCTACGCCCTCGAGGAGGGGCAGGACCGGCCGGACCAGCGCTGAGCCGCTCCCTCCATCCACCATGCGAGACATAACCAGTCGTTTGTTGACCCATAACCAGAGCTTGCTCAAAACTCCTTCCTGACGGACCGGAATTCCCCCCGCCCTCTGGAGCACCTCCATGCGCAAGCTCGTCCTCCTCGCCCTCGTGGGTCTCGGCGCCCAGCTCGTCGACGGCTCGCTCGGCATGGCGTACGGGGTGACGTCGACCACGCTGCTCCTCGCCATCGGGACCAACCCCGCCGCCGCCTCCGCCACGGTCCACCTCGCGGAGATCGGCACGACCCTCGCCTCGGGTGCCTCGCACTGGAAGTTCGGCAACGTCGACTGGAGGGTGGTCCGGCGCATCGGCATCCCCGGCGCGTTGGGTGCCTTCGCGGGGGCGACGTTCCTCTCGAGCCTCGACACCTCGGTCGCCTCCCCCGTGATGTCCCTGATCCTGCTGGCCCTCGGCATCTACGTGCTCGTCCGGTTCACCGTCAAGGGACTGCGCCGCGACCGGCTCGGCCAGCCGTTGCGCCACCGGTTCCTCGCCCCCCTCGGCCTCGTGGCCGGCTTCGTCGACGCCACCGGCGGCGGCGGCTGGGGCCCGGTCGGCACCCCTGCGATCCTCGCGAGCGGTCGCCTCGAGCCCCGCAAGGTCATCGGGTCCGTCGACACCAGTGAGTTCCTCGTGTCGGTGGCCGCGAGCACCGGCTTCCTCCTCGCCCTCGGCACCGCCGGCATCGACCCCCTGTGGGTCGGCGCGCTCCTCCTCGGGGGCCTGGTCGCCGCCCCGATCGCCGCGTGGCTGGTGCGGCACGTGCCGCCGCGCGTCCTCGGCGCCGCGGTCGGTGGCGTCATCGTCCTCACGAACGGCCGCACCCTGCTGCGCAGCGACTGGATCGACGCGCCCGACGCCACCCGGTACGCCGTGTACGCGCTCATCTCGGCCGTGTGGGCGGCTGCCGTCGCCTGGTCTGTCAGGGCGTACCGCGCCGAGCTCGCCCTCGAGCGCGAGCTCGCCACCCTGGAGGTCCAGGGCTCCCGGGCCGAGGCCGCCGAACCCGCCTGACCCGCCCCGTGCACCTCCTCGAGTGCTGAACTCGTCACTCGGGCAGCCGTTTCCGCACTCGCGGCGACGGAGGAGTCAGCCGCGGACGACGGCTCCGCGCAGCACGACGACCGACGGGTGGGCGAGGACGCCGACGTCCTCGCGGGGGTCGCCGGCGTAGACGACGAGGTCGGCCTCCTCCCCCTCCTCGATGCCGGGACGACGGAGCCACGCCCGCGCGCCCCACGTCGCGGCGTCGATGGCCTCGAGGGGGCTGAAGCCGCACCGGGTGAGGCGCTCGACCTCCTGGCCGACGAGCCCGTGCGGCAGCGAGCCCCCGGCGTCGGTCCCGACGTAGACGGCGACGCCCGCGTCGCGCGCCGCGGCGACGGTGTCGTGGCGGCGGGCGTGGAGGTCGAGCATGTGGGCGTGGTAGCCGGGGAACTTCTCCTTGGCGGGCTCGGCGATCGCCGGGAAGGTGTCGATGTTGACGAGCGTCGGCACGATGGCGATCCCCTGCCGCGCGAACGCCTCGATCGTGTCCGGGACCAGGCCGACGGCGTGCTCGACGCAGTCGGTCCCGGCGGCGGCGAGGTCGACGAGCGACTCCTCGCCGAAGCAGTGGGCGGTGACGCGCGCCCCCTCCTCGTGGGCCGCTGCGACGGCCTCGGCCAGGACGTCGGCGGGCCAGCACGGCGTGAGGTCACCGGCGTCGCGGTCGATCCAGTCACCGACGAGCTTGACCCACCCGTCGCCGGCGTGGGCCTCCAGGCGCACCCGCTCGACGAGGTCCTCCGGCTCGACCTCCCACGCGTAGTTGCGGATGTAGCGCCGCGTCCGCGCGATGTGCCGTCCGGCGCGGACGATGCGCGGCAGGTCGGCGCGGTCGTCGACCCAGCGGGTGTCCGACGGTGAGCCGGCGTCGCGGATGAGGAGGGCGCCGGCCTCGCGGTCGCCGAGCGCCTGGGCCTCGGCCGTCTCGCGGTCGACGGCCCCGTGCGCGTCGAGGCCGACGTGGCAGTGGGCGTCGACGAGCCCGGGCAGCACCCACCCGTCGATGCGCGTCACCTCGTGCTCGCCGGTCGGCGGCTCGTACGTGACGCGCCCCCCGACCACCCAGGCCTGCGGTCGCACCTCCTCGCGGCCGACGAGAACGGGACCGGTGAGGTGCAGCACCTGTGCCATGGCCAGACCCTAGCCGGGCCGACTCGTCAGGCCGCCGCCCAGATCGCCCCTCGCGGGGAGCCCGTTCGGGCCCCGACCCGGCATCAGGGAGCGGCTTGGCTCCCCGCGCTGAGCCGCACGACGCGGCGCACGGTCTCGGTGACGACCTGCGGCGCGTCGCTGTGGACCCAGTGGCTGGCGCCGTTGACGGTGACGAGACGGGTGCGCGGGAACAGGGTGCGCATCGTCGCGACGTCGTCGTCCTTGACGTAGCCGGACTCGGACCCGACGAGCCAGACGACCGGGCCTTCCCACGGATCGGCCTGCAGGACAGGGAAGTCCGCGATGTCGGAGTCGCTCCCTCGGGCGGCGTCGCGGGCGATGAGCTCGAGGTTGGCCTGCCACGACCACTGCGTGCCGGAGCGCCGGAGGTTCTGGAGGAGGAAGGCCTTGACGCCGGGGTCGGGCTCGTCGAAGCGCGCCTCGGCGTCGGCGCGGCTCGTCAGCGCGTCGAGGGGCAGGGCGCGCATCTCGTCGATGTAGCCGCGGAAGCGGTCGAGGTCGCCGTAGTCCTTCGGGGCGATGTCGACGACGACGAGGCTCGCGACGAGCTCGGGGTGGGTGAGGGTCAGGACCATCGCGACCTTGCCGCCGAGGCTGTGCCCGACGACGACCCACCGCTCCCCCGGCGCCGCGGCCTCGAGGGCGCGGGCGACCTCGGCGGCGTAGCCCTCGTACGAGAACTGCTCGGTCCATGGCGAGCGGCCGTGGTCGGGGAGGTCGACGAGGAGGGCGCGCGCGCCGGTCCCGTCGGCTCCCGTGACGGCCTTGGCGACCTGGGTCCAGTTGCGGCCCTGGCCGAAGAGCCCGTGGAGGAAGGCGACCCGTGGCCCGGCCGCACCGACCGAGGTCGTGAACAGCCCGCCGGACCCGTCGCCCGGGGTCACGTGCCGAGGAACTTCTCGAAGCCCTTCGGCAGCTGCGACGGGTCGATCGACGCGGGGTCGAAGGGCGCCTGCGCGTCCTGCCCGGCCCACCGGCACCGCCGAACGCGCCGCCCGTGGGGGCGGGCCTGGTGCCGCCCTCGGCCGCCGCGCGCTGCTCGGCGGCCCGCTTGGCCGGGTTGCCCGACTTCGACTTCCTGCGCTGCTGCGGCTGCTGCTGGCGGCCGCGCTTGCCGGGGCCCGACCCACCTCCGGGCATCCCCGGCATCCCGGGCATGCCGCCGCCGCGGGCGAGCTGCTTCATCATCTTCTGGGCGTCGCCGAACCGCTCGAGGAGCGAGTTGACCTCTGAGGTGGTGACGCCCGAGCCCTTGGCGATGCGCGAGCGGCGCGACCCGTTGATCTGCTTGGGGTGGTTGCGCTCGAACGGGGTCATCGAGCGCACCATCGCCTCGACGCGGTCGAACTCCTTCTCGTCGAACGCGTCGATCTGGGCCTTCATCTGGCCCATGCCCGGCATCATCCCGAGGATCGACTTCAGCGAGCCCATCTTCTTGATGGCGGCCATCTGCTGGAGGAAGTCGTCGAAGGTGAAGTCCTCGGCCGCGAGGAACTTGCGCTCCATCTCGGCGGCCTCGGAGCGGTCGAACGCCTTCTCGGCCTGCTCGATGAGGGTGAGGACGTCGCCCATGTCGAGGATGCGCGACGCCATCCGGTCGGGGTGGAAGACCTCGAAGTCGCCCAGTCCCTCACCGGTGGACGCGTACATGATCGGCCGGCCGGTGACCGAGGCGACCGAGAGCGCGGCGCCACCGCGGGCGTCGCCGTCGAGCTTGGAGAGGACGACGCCGGTGAAGTCGACGCCCTCGAGGAAGGCCTCGGCGGTCTCGACGGCGGCCTGGCCGATCATCGCGTCGATGACGAAGAGGACCTCGTCCGGGTCGATCGCGGCGCGGATGTCGGCGGCCTGCTGCATCAGGTCGGCGTCGACGGCGAGGCGGCCGGCGGTGTCGACGATGACGACGTCGTGCTGCTTCGCCCTGGCCTCGGCGATGCCGGCGCGCGAGACCGAGACCGGGTCACCGTAGGAGCGGGTGCCCTCGGTGCCGCCGCTCACGGCGTCGTGGCCACCGACGTTGCCCTGCTCGGGGGCGAACACCGGGACGCCGGCGCGCTGGCCGACGACCTCGAGCTGGGTGACGGCGTTGGGGCGCTGGAGGTCGGCGGCGACGAGGATCGGCGTGTGGCCCTGACCCTTGAGGTGGGTCGCCAGCTTGCCCGCGAGCGTCGTCTTTCCCGAGCCCTGGAGGCCGGCGAGCATGATGACGGTGGGCGGGTTCTTGGCAAAGCGCAGGGTGCGGGTCTCGCCGCCGAGGATCGCGACGAGCTCGTCGTTGACGATCTTGACGACCTGTTGCGCCGGGTTCAGCGCCTCGCTGACCTCGGCACCCATCGCCCGCTCACGGACCTTGTGGGTGAACTCCTTGACGACCGGCAGCGCGACGTCGGCGTCGAGCAGCGCCAGCCGGATGTCGCGGACGGTCTTGTTGACGTCGGACTCCGACAGGCGGCCCTTGGTGCGCAGGTTCTTGAAGGTCGCGGTCAGGCGGTCGGACAGGCTCGTGAACACCGCAGAAGCCTAACGGCTGGGCCCGGGCGACCCCGACGGACACCCGGGGTGCCGAGCCCGCCCCGGCTCAGGTGGGGTCGACACCGTCGCACGTGTCGATGACGAGGCTGACCGCCTGGGCCACCCGGGCCGGCGGCAGGGGCAGGTCGTCGGTCCCGGTGAGGTAGAAGGTGTCGAGCGTCTGGCCCGCGTAGGTGGCGATGTGCGCCGAGCGCACCGAGATGCCCGCGCCGGCGAGCGCCGCCCCGAGCTCGTGGAGCAGTCCCGGGCGGTCCTGCGCCCGGACCTCGAGGACCGTGGAGTCGCTGCTGGCCCCGGGGACGACGAGCGCCCGGGCCTGTCCGGGGGTCCCGAGCCCGCTCTGGCCCGAGGGCCGCGGCAGGTGGGCCCGCCGCCGGTCCAGGGTCGACAACGGCCCCCGGTCGCCGGTGCCGAGGCGCGCCAGGCCGCGCTCGATGCGCGTCGGGTCGGGCACCGCTCCGCTGGGGGACTCCACGTGCCACTCGTTGACGGCGACGCCCTCGACGGTGCGCAGGATCGCGGTCCGCACGGTGTGCCCCTCGGCGGCGAGGAGACCGGCGGTGTCGGCGAACAGGCCGACGCGGTCGAGGTCGGTGATGTCGAGGCGGTGCGACCCGCCGTTGTCGATGACGCGCACCCGGGGGGAGCCGCCCCGGACGGCCGCGACGAGCTCGTCGGGAAGGCTCGCCGGACCCTCGGACGTGTCGGTCCCGGAGGCGTCGACCGGCGAGGTCGGGTGCCCGTCGAGCCGGTTGCGGACCGCCACGGCGAGCTGGTCGAGGAGGCTGGCGCGCCAGTCGGTCCACGCCAGCGGGCCCGCCGCCGAGGCGTCGGCCTCGGTGAGGGCGAGCAGGAGCTCGAAGACCTCGCGGTCGCCGCCGACGCACGCCACGGCGGCGTCGACGGTGGCGGGGTCCTGGTGGTCGCGGCGGGTGGCGAGCTCGATGAGGGTGAGGTGCTCGCGCACCAGCGTGACGAGGACGTCGACGTCGCGCGGCGAGTAGCCCCACCGGGCCGCGACGACCCGGGTCGTCTCGGCGCCCGTGACGGAGTGGTCGTGGGCCCCGCGCACCTTGCCGATGTCGTGGAGCAGGGCGGCGGCGAGGAGGAGGTCGGGCCGCGAGGTCCGCCGGACGAGCCCCGCCGCGCGGACGACGGTCTCGACGAGGTGCCGGTCGACCGTGTGGCGGTGGACCGCGTTGCGCTGCGGCCGCGAGCGCACCGCGGCCCACTCGGGCAGCCAGGTGTCGACGATGCCGACCTGGTCGAGCCCCTCCCACACGGTGACGAGGCCGGGCCCAGACGCGAGGAGGTCGCCGAGGAGGTCGCGGGTCGCCGCCGTCCACGGCTCGGCGGGGTGCGGCGAGGTCCGGGCGAGGTTGTCGAGGGTGGCCGGGGCGACGGGGAGCCCGGCTCGCGCGGCGACGACGCCCGCCCGCAGCGGCATCGTGGCGTCGGCCTCGGCGAGGCGGGCGGAGCCGAGGACGACCTCGCCGTCGCTGGAGAACAGGCCGTGGCCGAGCGGCGTCATCTGGGGGCGGCGCGGGCCGACGCGCAGGGTGCGGGCGCGCTGCGACTGTCCGGCCCGGCGCAGGGTGCCGTCGAGGGCGTAGGCGATGAGGCGGCCGGCCGAGGAGACGGCGGTGAGGAGGTCGTCGGCGTCGTGGTGCCCGAGGAGGGCGGCGACGGCGTCGTGCTCCTCGCGGCCGAGGCGGTCGCGCCCGCGGCCGGTGACGACGTGGACGGCGTCGCGGACGTCGAGGAGGAGCCCGTGGGCCGCGTCGACCCCGCCGTGGGGCCGGTCGGCGAGCCAGGCCTCGGCCAGGGCCTTGAGGACGGTCATGTCCCGCAGGCCACCGTGGGCCTCCTTGAGCTCGGGCTCGATCGACTGGGCGAGGTCGCCCTGGCGCTGGTGGCGGGCGAGGACGGCCTCGACGAGCTGGGGCAGGCGCTTGCGGGCGTTGCCCCGCCAGTCGTGGGCGACGGTGGCGCGGGCGGCGGCGACGAGCTCGGCGTCGCCGGCCAGCGGGGTGAGGTCGAGCAGCCCGACGGCGGCGGTCAGGTCGGCGGCGGCGACCTGGCGGCACTGGCTCACCGTGCGGACGCTGTGGTCGAGCCGCACCCCGGCGTCCCAGATCGGGTACCAGATGCGGTCGGCGAGCGCGGTCAGCTCCTTGGCGGGCAGCGAGCGCTCGGAGTGGAGCAGGACGAGGTCGTAGTCGGAGAGCGGGCCCGCGTCACCGCGGCCCAGGCTCCCGACGGCGGCGAGGGCCACCCCCTCGATGCGCGCTCCCCCGGTCGCGGACCGCCAGACGTCGGCGAGCCAGTTCCGGTTGAACGTCGAGAGGGCCTCCCGGCGGGCCCGGCCGGCACCCGCGACGGCGAAGTCGCGGGTGCCGGCGAGGTCCAGCCGCCTGGAGCCGATCTCGCTCGAGGGGGTGGACATGGGTCAGATCGCCTCGACGCCGCGCTCCCCGGTGCGGACCCGGGCCACGTCCTCGACCGGGACGACCCAGATCTTGCCGTCACCGATGCGGCCGGTCTGCGCGGCCTTGAGGATGACGTCGACGACCGAGGTGGCGTCCATGTCGTCGACGAGGACCTCGATGCGCGACTTCGGGACGAAGTCGACGGTGTACTCCGCACCGCGGTAGACCTCGCTGTGCCCGCGCTGGCGGCCGTACCCGTGGGCCTCGCTGATGGTCATGCCCTGGATGCCGAAGGCCTCGAGGGCCTCCTTCACCTCGTCGAGCTGGTGCGGCTTGATGATGGCGGTGACGAGCTTCATGACTGGGCTCCTTCGAGGTCCTTGGCGGAGGACTCCTCGTCGTGGTGGCGGGCGTCGTGCTGGGCACCGAAACCGGTGACCCCCATCCGACCACCGCGCGAGACCAGGTCGTACCCGGACTCGGCGTGCTCGGCCTGGTCGATGCCGGCGACCTCGACGTCCTCGGGGATCCTCCACCCCATCGTGGCCTTGAGGGCCAGGGCGATGACGAGGGTGACGACACCGGAGATGACGAGCGAGCCGAGGGCGACGAGGACCTGGACGAGCGTCTGGTCGAAGCCGTCACCGTAGAACAGGCCACCGCTGGTGGCGAGCAGGCCCGCGCCGATGGTGCCCCAGAGGCCGGCGACGAGGTGCACGCCGACGACGTCGAGCGAGTCGTCGTAGCCGAAGCGGAACTTCAGGCCGACGGCGAGGGCCGAGAGGCCACCCGCGACGACACCGAGGACGATCGAGCCGAGCGGGCTGAGCGCGCCGCAGGCCGGGGTGATGGCCACGAGGCCGGCGACGACACCGGACGCGGCACCGACGGAGGTGGCGTGGCCGTCACGGAACCGCTCCACGACGAGCCAGCCGAGCATCGCGGCGCAGGTGGCGACCGTGGTGTTGATCCACACGAGGGCGGCGGTCTCGTCCGCGGCGAGCTCGGAGCCCGCGTTGAACCCGAACCAGCCGAACCACAGCAGGCCGGCGCCGATCATCGTGAGCGGCACGTTGTGCGGCCGCATCGCGACCTTGCCGAAGCCGAGCCGCTGGCCGACGACGAGCGCCAGGACCAGGCCGGCCATTCCGGCGTTGATGTGGACGACCGTGCCACCGGCGAAGTCGATCGGGGCGACGTTCGCGGCCCCGTCGGTCGTGCCGAGCACGAGGCCGGACAGGCTGGCCTCGGCGCCCGAGAGCAGGCCACCGCCCCAGACCATGTGCGCGATCGGGAAGTAGGCGAAGGTCACCCACAGGGCGGAGAAGACCATCCAGGTCGAGAACTTGACGCGGTCGGCGACGGCGCCGCTGATGAGCGCGACGGTGATGACGGCGAAGGTCAGCTGGAAGCCGACGAAGGCGAGCTCGGGGATGTTGCCGTAGCCCTCGTAGCCGAAGGGGTTGATGATGGCGTCGGTGTTGGCGAGGCCGAACTTCTCGAAGGGGTTCGCGATGATCCCCGCGACGTTCTCGCTGCCGAAGGACATCGAGTAGCCGTAGAGGACGTAGATGATCCCGACGACGCCCATGGCGCCGAACGACATCATCATCATGTTCAGGACGGACTTGGCCCGGGTCATGCCGCCGTAGAAGAGGGCGAGACCGGGGACCGTCATGAGGAGGACGAAGGAGGCGCAGAGGATCACGAACGCGGTGGACGCGTAGTCGACGGTCTCTGCTGCCTCCGCAAGGGGCATCAGTGCTGTGCTCATGGGCTCAACGGTGACGGCGCGGCGTTTCGCCCCCCTCCGTGTCGTGTTTCCGGGATGTTGCGAAAGGGGGGCCGGGTGTCAACATCGGGTTTCGGCACCGGCCGGGTCCCGGATGGTGAGACCGGGGACGGGTGCGACGATGGCGAGGTGGTCGATCCCGCCCCGCTCCCGGTCCTGCTCTTCGACGGTGACTGCGCCTTCTGCAGCACGAGCGCGCGCGTCCTCTCCGACCACCTGCGCCGCTCCCCCGCCGACTACGCGATCCAGCCCTGGCAGCGCGTCGACCTCGGCGCGCTGGGGCTGACCGAGGAGGAGTGCCACGACGCGCTGCAGTTCGTCGGCGCCGACGGCCGGGCGTCGGCGGGGCACGTCGCGGTGGGCCGCGTCCTCCTCGTCTCGCGCTGGTGGGTCCGTCCTGCCGGAGCCCTCCTCCTCGCCCCCGGCGCCCGGTTCGTCGCCGCGCCCCTCTACCGATGGGTCGCGCGCAACCGGCACCGCCTGCCGGGCGGGACCCCAGCCTGCTCCCTCTGACGGCGGTCGGCATCTCCCTGTCGGGGCGCTCCGTTGTTACCCTCAGCCGTGGCCGTGACCCCCAGTGCCCCAGGACCCGGCACGCGTCGGTGGCGGGCGTCGGCCGGTCCGGTCGTCCTCGTCCTCGCCCTCCTCGTCGCCGGGCTCCTGCCCCTGGTCCGCGTCCCCCGGTTCTACTTCCGGGGCGACACCCAGATCGCCTACCTCGGCTGGTGGCACCACCTCGGCGAGCGGGTCCTCGCCGGCGACCTGCCCCTCATGGAGCCGCTGGCCTGGGAGGCGGGCAACTACGTGGCCGAGGGCCAGTGGGGGCTGTTCAGCCCGCTGACCGTCCTCGTCGGGGTGCTGGCCACCGTCGTCCCCGACCTCGTCGCCTTCGTCACGGTGCTCAAGCTCGTGCTCATCGTCGTGGGCGGGACCGGGACCTACCTCGTCGCCCGCGACTACGGGGCCCGGGTGCCCTTCGCGGTCGTGGGCGGTCTCGTCGTCGGGCTCACCGCCCAGTCGGTGTTCGCCGACTGGCCCTCGTGGGTCAACGGGCAGATCGGCGTCGCGCTGCTGCCGTGGGCGTGGTGGGCCACCCGCCGGGCGATGGCCGGCCGCAACCCGGCCTGGGCCCTCCTCCTGTGCTACCTCGTCGTCTCCGTCGGGTACGTGTTCTGCGCCCTCTACCTCGCGATCGTCCTGCTCGGGTGCCTCGTCGACGCGGCCCTCTCGCGCTCCCGCCGCTCGGTGCTCACCGTCCTCGGGCTGTGCGTCGTCAGTGGACTGGTCACCGTCGCGGTCTACCTCCCGGGGCTGCTGACCTCACCGGTCACGGGGCGCGGGTCGTGGGAGGTCGTCGGACCCGGCCGCGGGATCTGGGACGCCCAGGGCTTCCTCGTGTCGATGCTGCCGATGCCGCGGCGGTACTACATCGCGTGGCTGCTGCCGGCGTTCCTGTGGCTGGACCTGCGGCGGCTGCGCGGTTCGGTGCGCGACCTCGTCGGGGCCGGCGTGGCGACGCTCGTCCTCGTCGTGTGGATCCTCGGGCCGAGCGCCATCGGGCCGCTGCGCTGGCCCTCGCGCGTCCTGCCCGCCCTCGTGGTGCCGCTCGTGGTGGTCCTCGTCGTGATGGCGTCGCGGGCCCTGCCGGCGCGCGTCCCGCGGGTCCGGGTCGCCCTGTCGGTGGTCTGGGTCGTCGCCGCCGGGTACGTCGTCGTCGCGCGCGAGCCCGAGCTCCTGAAGGTGGCCGGCGCCTCGGCCGTGCTCGTCGCGGTGGCGCTGGTCGTCACGGCCTGGTCGCTGCGGCGTCGAGCCGCCTGGCTGACCGCCGGCGTCGTCATCGTCTCGACGCTCGGCGTCCTCGCCTTCCAGCTCGTCGTGAACCCGCGACCCGGCGCCGAGGACCGGCAGATGCCCGCCGCGTCCGACGGGTACGGCGGTCGCATCGCGTCGGCACGGGGCGACGTCATGGTGCTCGGCAACCCCGTGAGCCAGGTCGTCCTCGACCCCTCCATCGCCGACGACCTGCTCATCGGGTCCTCCTGGTACCTCGACCCGCACGACGTCCAGAACGGCTACACGACGATCAGCTTCCGGGCGTTCCGCGACCGGTTCTGCCGCATGTTCAACGGGGGCACGTGCGGCAAGGCCCTCGCGCGGGTGCTCGCGGCCGAGGCCACCACCGGCCGGCCCTGGGTCGACCTGCTCTCGGTGAGCACCCTCGTCCTCTACCGCCCGTCCTTCCCCGACACCGACCTCACGGCACCGCCCGCCGGGTGGAGCGTCTCCGCCGAGACGCAGCACACCGTCGTGTGGACGCGCGACGAGCCGCTGCCGACCGCCGGCGGTGTCGTCCTCACCTCGCCCGGGAGCGCGGTGACGGAGGCGTCCCGCTCCGAGCGTGAGGTCCGGCTGCGGGTGACCGAGGTCGGGCCGGAGGGCGGGACGGTGACGTTGAGCCGCCTCGCGTGGCCCGGCTACTCGGTCGAGGGCGGCGAGCTCGCGGCGCCGCTCGACGACATGCTCGTGCAGGTGGCCGTGCCCGCGGGGTCCGCCGGGTCGATCGTCACGGTGCGGTGGAGCCCGCCGGGATGGGCGCTCGAGCTCGCGGCCCTGGCCGCCGCCGTGCTGGGCGGGCTGCTCTGGGCCGTCCTCGCCGCGCTGGCCTCCCGCCGCCACCCCCGCGCGCCCCTTTCCCGCCGGATCCCGGAACCGCCAGGTTCGCCCCCGAAAGGACGTGGGGCGAACCTGAACCTTCGCTGATCCGGCGGGAAAGGTGGGACCGGGTGGGAGCGGTCAGTCGAGGATGGCGTCGACGAAGGCCTCGGGGTCGAAGGGCGCCAGGTCGTCGGGACCCTCGCCCAGTCCGACGAGCTTGACGGGGACGCCGAGCTCGCGCTGCACCGCGACGACGATGCCGCCCTTGGCCGTGCCGTCGAGCTTGGTGAGGACGATGCCGGTGATGCCGACGACCTCCCCGAAGACCTGCGCCTGGCGCATGCCGTTCTGGCCGGTCGTCGCGTCGAGGACGAGCAGCACCTCGTCGACCGGGCTCTGCTTCTCGATGACCCGCTTGACCTTGCCGAGCTCGTCCATCAGGCCGGTCTTGTTCTGCAGCCGTCCGGCGGTGTCGACGATGACGACGTCGGCCTCGAGCTCGGCGGCCGCCTTCACCGCGTCGAAGGCGACGGCAGCGGGGTCGGCGCCCTCGCGGTCGGAGCGGATCGTCGGCACGCCCACCCGCTCCCCCCACGTGGCGAGCTGGTCGGCGGCCGCGGCGCGGAAGGTGTCGGCCGCCCCGAGGACGACGTCCTTGTCCTCGGCGACGAGGACGCGGGCCAGCTTGCCGACCGTCGTCGTCTTGCCGGTGCCGTTGACGCCGACGACGAGGATGCAGGCCGGGCGGTCGTCGACGCGCGAGGACACGAGCGAGCGGTCCATCGACGGGTCGACGAGGGCGAGGAGCTCCTCACGCAGCCAGCCGCGGACCGTGGCCTCGTCGGTGGCGCCGTGGGCGGCCACCCGGATCCGGAGGGCGTCGACGAGCTGGGTCGTCGCGCCGACGCCGAGGTCGGCGGCGAGGAGGGTGTCCTCGACCTCCTCCCACGCCGCCTCGTCGAGCGTGCCGCCCGAGAGCAGCGCGAGCAGGCCCTTGCCGAGCGCGGTGTTGGAGCGGGCGAGGCGCGCCCGCAGGCGATGGAGCCGCCCGGCCGGCGCGTCGGGCCGCTCGATCGTCGGCGTGGTCGTGCTCGCCGGAGCCGGCTCGACCTCCGGCTCGAGGTCGAGGTCCTCCGGCGCCTCGATCGTGCCGATGGCGCCCTCGAGGGGCTCGTCGACGTCGATCGCCGACCCGCCGTGGGCCGGCGGGTGCGGCGAGGTCGGCGGGAGGTCCTTCGTGCGCCCCCCTCGTCCGCGCAGCAGGCCGAGGGCGATCCCGCCGATGACGACGAGGATGCCGAGGGCGACGGCGAGGTACTCCCAGAGGGTGTCGATGGCGTTCACCCGGCCATCCTTCCAGCCGGGCCGCGAGGCCCCAAACCGCTAGAAGATCCGGACCCGCTCCTCGGGGGCGACCCACATGCCGTCACCCTCGGCGACCTCGAACGCCTCGTGGAACTCGTCGAGGTTGCGAGCGGCGTTGGCGCGCAGGTCCATCGGCGCGTGCGGGTCGAGGACGAGGAGGCGCTCGGCCTCCTCGCGCCGGGCCACGCCACGCCAGACCTGCGCCCAGCCGAGGAAGAAGCGCTGGTCGCCGCTGAGGTCGTCGAGGACCGGCGCCGGGCCGCCGTCGAGCGAGATGCGGTACGCCCGGTGGCCGATCGTCAGGCCGCCGAGGTCTCCGATGTTCTCGCCGACCGTGAGCGCGCCGTTGACCTTGCGGCCGGGGGCGTCGCGCGTCTCGAGGTCGGAGAACTGGGCGATGAGGGCGTCGGCGAGCGTCTGGAAGGCGGTGCGGTCGTCGTCGGTCCACCAGTTGCGCAACGTGCCGGTGCCGTCGAACTGCGAGCCCTGGTCGTCGAAGCCGTGGCCGACCTCGTGGCCGATGACCGCACCGATGCCGCCGTAGTTGACGGCGTCGTCGGCCTCGACGTCGAAGAACGGCGGCTGGAGGATCGCGGCCGGGAAGACGATCTCGTTCAGGCCCGGGTTGTAGTACGCGTTGACGGTCTGGGGCGTCATGAACCACTCGTCGCGGTCGACGGGTCCGCCGAGCTTGGCGAGGTTGCGGTCGATCTCGACGGCGACCGCCCGGCGGACGTTGCCGAGGAGGTCGTCCGCCGACACCTCGAGGGCGCCGTAGTCGCGCCAGCGCTCGGGGTAGCCGATCTTCGGGGTGAACTGGCCGAGCTTGGCCAGGGCCTCGCGGCGGGTGTCGTCGCCCATCCACGGCACGCCCGACAGGCTCTGCCGGAACGCCTCGATGAGGTTGTCGACGAGCTCGACCATCCGCTCCTTGGAGCGCGGCGGGAAGTGCCGCTCGACGTAGAGCTGGCCGACGGCCTCTCCGAGCGCCTCCTCGACGAGGGACACGCCGCGCTTCCAGCGCTCGCGCATCTCGGGGACGCCCGAGAGGGTGCGCCCGTAGAAGTCGAAGTTCTCCTCGACGAAGGCGGCCGACAGGTAGGGCGCGTGGGCGTGGACGACCTGCCAGGCCAGCCAGTCGCGCCATCCCTCGACGGGCTCGTCGGCGAGCGCCGCGGCGACCGAGGCGAGGTGGTCGGGCTGGCGGACGACCACGGCCTCGAGGGCGCTGCTCCCGGCACCCAGGCCCTCGGCCCAGCGGGTCCAGTCGACGCCCGGCGCCAACGCGTCGAGGCCGGCGTGGTCGAGCAGCGTGTAGGTCTTCACGGGGTCGCGGTTGGTGACGTTGTCCCAGTGCCCGGCGGCGATCCGCGTCTCGAGGGCCATGACCCGCGCCGCGGCGCCGGCCGGGTCGGCCCAGCCGGCGAGGGCGAGCATCCGCTCGACGTGACCGACGTAGGCCTCGCGCTTGCCCGCGTGCTCGTCCTCGCGGTAGTACGACTCGTCGGGCAGGCCGATGCCCGCCTGCTCGAGGTAGACGACGTACCGGTCGGGGTCGCGGTCGTCGGTGTTGACGAACGGGATGACGAACCCGCCGACCCCCGAGCGGCCGAGCCGGGCCGTGGCGGCCACGAGGTCGCCGGCGTCCTGCACGGCGCGCACCGCGGCGAGGTCGTCGTCGAGGGGGGTGCCGCCCAACGCCTCGACGGCGTCGTGGGCCATGAAGCTGGCGTAGAGGTCGCCGACCTTGGCGGCGACGGTCCCCGGCGCGGGCGACCCGGCGGCGACCTCCTCGATGATGCCCCGCACGTGCTCCTCGGCGGCCTCGCGCAGCGCGTCGAAGCTGCCGTAGCGGCCCCGGTCGGCGGGGATGGTCGTCGTGGCGACCCAGCGCCCGTTCGTGTGGGCGAACAGGTCGTCCTGGGGGCGGACGTCGGGGTCGACGCCGGAGTGGTCGATGCCGGAGTTCACGCGGGCTCCTGTCGGAGGGGACGGTCTCGGCCCATCGAACCACACGCCCCGGTCACCGGATCCGTGGCTGCGGACCGGGCCGCGCGCGGTCAGGCGCGGGCGCCCACGACCTCGGGGGTCCGGGTGCGCTCGGGGGTGTCGTCGGCCGCACCGGCGGCGTCGGTCGGGTCGGTCGACTCGGTGGAGCCGCCCTCAGCGCCCCGACCGGGGGTGAGGCGGCTGTCGCGGATCGAGCCGAACACGTCCTCGCCGCGCTCGGTGAGGACGTCGCGTCCCGCCCGCCGGGCGGGGACCGCGACGAGGGCCATGACGGCGACCGCCAGACCGACACAGAACAGCATCCCCACCACGACCGCGACCATGCCCCGATCATCCCTGACGCGCAGGTGGGCGACCAAATCGACAGCCCCCGGGGGTCCACCTAGAGTTGCGCCTGTGACGACCGCGCCCGCCGCGTCGGACGGGGTGGTGACACGGCCCCGCCGACGTCTCCCGATGTTCACCGAGGTCGTCCTCGCGCTGCTCGCCGTCGCTCTCGTGCAGGCCTTCCTCGTCAAGCCGTTCGGGGTGCCGTCGCGCTCGATGGAGGAGACGCTGCGGGTCGGCGACCGCATCCTCGTCAACCGGCTCGACGGCTCGGTGGGCCGGGGCGACGTCGTCGTCTTCGGCCACGGCGAGACCTGGCAGGAGCGCCGCCTGCCCGACCCCTCGAACCCCCTCGTCACCGTCGCCCGCTGGTTCGGCGACCTCACCGGCATCGGGCCGAGCAGCACCGCGTACACGGTCAAGCGGGTCATCGGCCTGCCGGGCGAGAAGGTCGCCTGCTGCTCCTCCGACGGGCGGGTCACCGTCGACGGCGAGGCCCAGGGCGAGCCCTACGTCTACGAGGACCTGCCCTTCGCGTCGGGCAGCCTCGACTGCACGAGCAGCCCCCGCTCCACCCGCTGCTTCCCCGAGATCACGGTGCCGACGGCCAACCTCCTCGTCCTCGGCGACCACCGCTCGCAGTCGGCCGACTCGGTCATCGGCTGCCGTGGTGCCGCCGACGGTCCCGAGTGCGTCCGGCTCGTGCCGCAGGAGCGCGTCGTCGGTCCCGTCGTCCTGCGGTTCTGGCCGCTCGCCGACGTCGGCGGGCTGCCGCACCGCCCCTGAGGTGCGCGCGCGTCGTCCTCAGGCGGTCGCGGCGACGTCGCGGATGCGCTGGGAGACGACCGTGGTGACGCCGTCGCCGCGCATCGAGACGCCGTAGAGCGCGTCGGCGACCTCCATCGTCCGCTTCTGGTGCGTGATGACGATGAGCTGGCTGGAGTCGCGCAGCTCCTCGAAGAGGGTGATGAGGCGGCCGAGGTTGGTGTCGTCGAGGGCGGCCTCGACCTCGTCCATGATGTAGAACGGGCTCGGCCGCGCCTTGAAGATCGCGACGAGCAGGGCCACCGCCACGAGGGAGCGCTCGCCGCCGGAGAGCAGGCTGAGCCGCTTGACCTTCTTGCCGGGCGGGCGGGCCTCGACCTCGATGCCGGTCGTGAGCATGTTCCCGGGGTCGGTGAGGACGAGGCGCCCCTCGCCGCCGGGGAAGAGGCGCGCGAAGACCCGCTCGAACTGGACCTCGGTGTCGTGGAAGGCCTCGGTGAAGACCTCCTCGACGCGCTCGTCGACCTCCTTGACGATGTCGAGGAGGTCGCGCTTGGAGCGCTTGAGGTCCTCGAGCTGGGTGGTGAGGAAGGTGTGCCGCTCCTCGAGCGCCGCGAACTCCTCGAGCGCGAGCGGGTTCACCCGGCCGAGGGCCTGCAGGCCCCGCTCGGCCCGGCGCAGCCGCTTCTCCTGCTCGTCGCGGACGTAGGCGGCGGGCTCGGGCGCCTGCGCGGGGTCCTCCCCCGGTCCGGCGACGTGCGGTACGGGCTGGTGCGGGCCGAACTCGTCGACGAGGACCTCGGGGTCGATGCCGAGCTCCTCGACGGCCTTGGCCTGGAGCTGCTCGATGCGGGCGACCTGGCGGGCGCGGGCCATCTCGTCGCGGTGCGCGGTGTCGGTGAGGTCGCGCAGCTCGTCCTGGACGGTCGTCAGCTCCTGGCGCAGCGCCGAGGCCTCGTGGTCGCGGCGGAGGCGCTCGGCCTCGGCGACGTCGCGCGCGGTGGTGGCGACGGCGAGGGCGGAGGTGACCCGCCCGACGGCGTAGTCGGCCGCGGCGCGCACGGCCTCGGCGACGGTGGCCTCGCGGCGGCGGCGCTCGCGGCGCTCGCGCAGCCGCTCGCGCGCCGCGAGCTCGTTGCGGGCGGCGCCCTCGAGGGAGTCGGCGCGGCCCTTGTGGGCGCGGGCGCGCTCCTCGCGGGTGCGCAGGGTCAGGCGCAGCTCGGTCTCGGCGGTGCGGGCGCGGCTCGCGGCGAGCTCGAGCCGGTCGCGCTCGTCGGTGGCGGGCTCGTCGGACTCCTCGGCGGGCTCGGCCTGGGCCTCCTCGAGCCGGGCCTGAAGGGCCTCGAGCTCGGTGCGGTCGGTCGCGAGCCGGGCCGTGGCGTCGGTGATCGTCCGCTCGGTGCGGTCGGCCTCGGCGCTGGCGGTGCGCACGGTGGCCCCGAGGCCGCCGAGGCGCTCGGCGACGGCGGCCATGCGGGCGTCGGACTCGTGGAGCGCCTCGAGGGCCGTCTCGACGTCGGTGGTGGCGTGGCGGGCCTCCTCGCGAGCGGCGGCGAGGGCGAAGCGGGCCCGCTCGGCGCGGCCCGTGGCGGCCTCGAGGGTGGTGCGGGTCTCGGCGACGGCGGCCTGGACCTCGAGGAGGCTCTCGCCGGCGCTGCTGCCTCCGCGGGCCCAGCCCGGGCCGAAGACGTCGCCGTCGGCGGTGACCGCGGTGACCCCCTCGCGGCGGGCGACGAGGGCGACCGCGTGGGCGGCAGTGGGGACGAGGGCGACGCGGTCGAGGAGCTGCTCGACGGCGGGGCGCACGTCGTCGGGGGCGCTGACGACGTCGCGGGCCCAGACGGCGTCGGCGTCGAGGGTCGGCCAGGCGGCGGGATCGCTCGGGGTGGCGGTGCCGCCGACGAGGAGGGCGGCGCGACCCCCGTCGTCGCTGCGCAGGCTCGAGATGGCGCGGGCGGCGTGGTCGGCGGTGGGGACGGCGAGGGCCTCGGAGGCCCAGCCGAGCGCCGCGGCGACGGCGGCCTCGTGGCCGCCGGAGACGTGGAGGAGGGAGGCGATCGTCCCGACGACCCCGTGGTCGTCGTCGGCGGCGGCGAGGAGGGTGGCCGCGCCGTCCTTGCGGCGCAGACTCAGCTCGAGGGCCTCGAGGCGGGCTGCGCTCGAGCTGCGCTGCCGTTCGGCCTCGCGCTCCTCGGCGACGAGGCGCTCGACCTCGGTCTCGGCGGCGGCGAGACGGGCGGCGGCGACCTCGTGGGTGTGGTCGAGCCCTTCCTCGCCCTCCTCCTCGACGGCGACGCTGCCCTCGAGGCCGCTGAACTCGCGCTCGGCCTCGGCGGCCCGGGCGCGGGCGGCCTCGACGATGCCGCGCAGGCGTCCGATCTCGGCCTCCCCGGCCTCGATCCGGCTGCGGCGGGCGCCGGCCTGGCCCGCGAGCCTGGCCAGTCCCTCGCGACGGTCGGCGGCCGCGCGGGCGAGCCGGGCGAGGCGGGCCTGCTCCTGCGCGAAGGCGCTCTCGGCCCCCTCACGCGCGGCGACGGCGACGGCGAGCTCCTCGGTCGTCCGGGCGACCTCGGCGAGGAGGGCGGTCTCGGCCTCCCGGGCCTGTGCGGCCTGGGCCCGCAGCTCGTCGGGGTCGCGGCCGCTCGTGCTCTCGTGCTCCTCGTCCTGGCTGAGCAGGCGCACCCGCTCGGCGGCGACCGAGCCGGTGGACTCCATCCGGTCGCGCAGGCTCTGGAGCCGGACGAAGCGCTCCTGGGCGCGGGTGAGCTCGGGGGCGGCGTCGGTGCCGCGGCGCTCCACGTCGGTGAGGCGCTGGCGGACGTCGGCGAGGGCGTCCTCGACGGCGGTGCGGCGCTCGATGAGGGCGGCCTCGTCGGCGACCTCCTGGTCGAGGACCGAGGTCAGCGCGACGAGGTCGTCGGCGAGGAGGCGCAGGCGGCTGTCGCGGGCGTCGGCCTGGATGACGGCGGCGCGGCGGGCGGCCTCGGCCTGGCGTCCGAGCGGGCCGAGCTGGCGGCGGATCTCGCCCGTGAGGTCCTGGACCCGGGTGAGGTTGGCCTCCATCGTCTCGAGCTTGCGGAGGGCCTTCTCCTTGCGGCGACGGTGCTTGAGGACGCCCGCCGCCTCCTCGATGAAGCCGCGGCGCTCCTCGGGGGTCGCACGGAGGACCGTGTCGAGCTGCCCCTGGCCGACGATGACGTGCATCTCGCGCCCGAGGCCGGAGTCGGAGAGGAGCTCCTGGACGTCGAGGAGGCGGCAGGACGTGCCGTTGATGGCGTACTCGGAGCCGCCGCCGCGGAACATCGTGCGGGTGATCGTCACCTCGGTGTAGTCGATCGGGAGGGCGCCGTCGGTGTTGTCGATGGTGAGGCTCACCTCGGCGCGGCCCAGCGGCGGGCGCCCCGCGGTGCCGGCGAAGATGACGTCCTCCATCTTGCCGCCGCGCAGGCTCTTGGCGCCCTGCTCGCCCATGACCCAGGCGAGGGCGTCGACGACGTTGGACTTGCCCGACCCGTTGGGCCCGACGACGCAGGTGATGCCGGGCTCGAGGCGCATCGTCGTCGCCGAGGCGAAGGACTTGAACCCCTTGAGGGTCAGCGTCTTGAGGTACATGCGGCGTGGTCAGCTCTCGTCGGTGCTCCGGATCCCCGGGTGCAGCCGGGACGCGGGCGACTCTACCGCCGGGGTCGGCGTGGGCCCGGGACGACGCCGACTCCCCGTGGTGCCTGTGACCGGTGTGACCCCTGTGCCTGTTGAGGCGTACCCGGATCGTCCGAAAGGTCACGCCAGGTACGGCGTACCCGGATCGTCCGAAAGGTCACGTCAGGTACGACGTACCCGCGCATCGATCCGAAAGGTCACGCCAGGTACGGCGTACCCGGATCGTCCGAAAGGTCACGCCAGGTACGGCATCGACCGAAAGGTCACGTCAGGTACGGCGTCGACCGGTCGGACGGAAGCTACGAGCCGGCGATGTGCTCGTGGTGCTGGATGACCTCGGCGATGATGAACGCGAGGAACGCCTCGGCGAACTGGGGGTCCAGGCCCGCCTCGTCGGCGAGGGCGCGCAGCCGCGACACCTGCTCCTCCTCGCGGCCCGGGTCGGCCGGCGGGAGCCCCGCCGCGGCCTTGAGCTCGCCCACCGCCTGGGTGCACTTGAACCGCTCCGCGAGCAGGTGGACCAGCGCCGCGTCGATGTTGTCGATGCTCGAGCGCAGGCGCGCCAGCTCGGGAGGGAGGTCGCTCACCCCGCCATCGTAGGAACCCGCGACCCTGGCGGTCCCGCCCCGTCCAGCACCCGGTCGGCCCAGCCCCTCGCCGGTCAGCGCTCGCGGAAGCCGGTCTCGCCACGGGGGTGCGACCAGGCGGGGGTCGAGACGGTGGCGACGTGCCCGGGTCGGCGGGTGGTCGTTGGCTCCTCGCGCAGCAGGCCGAGAAGTCGTTCGAGGACGCCGCGCGGCCCCTCCGCGACGACCTCGACCCTGCCGTCGGCCGTGTTCCGCGCGAACCCGGTGAGGCCGAGCTCGAGGGCGCGGGCGCGCGTCCACCAGCGGAACCCCACGCCCTGCACCGACCCTCGGACGAACACCGCGACCCTCGCGACCTCGTCCTCCCCGACACCACCTGACGCCCTGCGGTCGCCGCCTCCCTCGTTCGCGTCCATCCCCAGATCCTAGGAACCCCCACTGGCCCCCCACCCCCCGTGGTTCGAGGTACTCGGCCGGCACTGCGCACTGCTGCACTGCCTCGAACCGGTGGAGGGGTCGCGGGGTCGAGGTGAACGGCGACCCTCTGGCAGTCGGGTTTCACCTCGAACCAGTGAAGGGGTCGCGGGGTCGAGGTGAACGGCGACCCTCTGGCAGTCGGGTTTCACCTCGAACCAGTGGAGGGGTCGCGGGGTCGAGGTGAAAAGCGACCCTCTGGCAGTCGGGTTTCACCTCGAACCGGAGGAGGGGTCGCGGGGTCGAGGTGAACGGCGACCCTCTGGCGGTCGGGTTTCACCTCGACCCACTGCGCTCGATGGCGCCCGCTCCTCCCGGGAGGTGGGTGACGTCCCACGAGCGCGCCTCCGTCACAGTGTCACCACGGGCCCCTACCGTTGCCGGCATGAGCATCGCGGAGGCTCAGGGGACCCGACCGGCCCCCCACCCGGAGCCGTCGACGGCCCCCGAAGGCTCCGACCCGCGCCCCCGCTCGCGCCGCCTCCCCGGCCTCGACGGCCTGCGGGCCCTGGCCATCGCCGCGGTCCTGCTCTTCCACCTCGACGCCACGTGGCTGCCCGGGGGCTTCCTCGGCGTCGACGTGTTCTTCGTCGTGTCGGGCTTCCTCATCACCACGCTCCTGCTGCGCGAGCGCGCCGCCACCGGCCGCATCGACCTCCGCGGCTTCTGGACCCGCAGGGCCCGCCGCCTCCTGCCGGCGCTGGTCGTCCTCGTCCCGTCCTCGGTCCTCCTCGCCCGGCTCACCGAGGGCGACCTCCTCGTCGGCGTCGAACGCCAGGTCCTCGGTGCGGCGACCTTCACCTCGAACTGGCTCGAGATCGCGGCCGGCACCGACTACTTCGAGTCCACGGCGCCCCAGCTGTTCATGAACCTCTGGTCCCTCGCGGTCGAGGAGCAGTTCTACCTCCTGTGGCCACTGGCCCTCCTCGCCCTCCTCGCTCTCACCACGAGACCGGAGGTCCGGGCCGCCATCGCCCTCTCCGCTGCCGGGGCCTCCGCCGTCCTCATGGCCCTGCGCCTGGACCCCGACTCCCCCACCCGCGTCTACTTCGGCACCGACACCCACCTCGTCGGCCTGATGCTCGGCGCCGCGCTCGCCTTCGCGTGGGCCGCGCCGCACCGGGCGTGGACGACGACCGCCACGTGGGAGCGCCACCGCCGCACCGTCGCCGGCGTCGCGCTCCTCGTCCTCGGCGCGCTCATCACCACCGCCTCCGAGACCTCTGCCTGGACCTTCCGTGGCGGCATCGCCCTCGCCACGCTCGCCACGACGGCCCTCGTCCTCGTCGTCGTCGAGCGCCCCGGCCGCCTCCGCGCCGTCCTCGAGCTCCCGGCGGTCCGCTGGGTCGGCGCCCGCAGCTACGGGATCTACCTCTGGCACTGGCCCGTGGTCCTCGTCGTCGCCCAGGACATGCCCGAGGCCCGCGGCAGCACCGCCTACGTCCTGACCCGGCTCTGGGCGCTCGTCGTGACCCTGGCCGTCGCCGACCTGTCGTACCGGTTCGTCGAGCTGCCCGTCCGGCGCCGTGGCTTCGGCGGCACGGCCCGCGAGGCCCTCCGCCGCCTGCGCGCCCTCGGCACCCGCGGCGCCCGCATCATCTGGGGCGTCGTCGCGGTCGTCACCGTCGCGACCCTCGTCGTCCTGCTCACCGCGCCCGACCGCACCTCCACCGAGCAGCTGATCCGCGCCAACGAGGCGGCCCTCACCGGCCAGGACGCCGCGCCCTCCCCCGCACCGAGCACCGCACCCGGGGCGAAGGCCTCGACCGCCGCGAAGCCCGCCGCGGACGTACAGGACTGGTCGATGCCGGAGGGGCGTGAGGTCGACATCCTCGGCGACTCGATGGTCGTCGCCTCGAGCCACGCGCTGCGCTACTACCTGCCCAAGGTCCGGATGGACGCGAGGTCGAACCGCCGCTGGGCGGCGGCCGACGACCTCGTCGCCACGCGCGGTGAGGGCCTGCGGCGGGCGGTCGTCCTCGCCTTCGGGACCAACGCCGGCACCGACGCGACGGCCGTGCGCCGTTCCCTCGACGCCATCGGCCCCGACCGGATGGTCGTGCTCGTCACCCTCCACGGCCCCTTCAGCCGGATCGGCGCCGACAACACCGAGCTGCGCGACCTGGCGACGGGCCGGGACAACGTGGTCGTCGCCGACTGGGACGCCGCCCTCGAGGGCACCCGTGGCCAGCTCCAGCCCGACGGCATCCACCCGAGCCTCACCGGCGCACACCTCTTCGCCAAGACGGTCCGGGCCGCGTTCGCCGAGCTGTCCGAGCGCCGCACCGGGAAGCAGGTCACCCTCAAGGCCCTCCCGCTCCCCTGACCTCGAGGCCGCACGCGCCGGGAATCCGTCGCCGCGCCCCTGTTCGAGGTCGGTCCTACAGTCGTCGACGTGCCCCTCGGCGCCGGCGCCGGCGCCGGATCAGCCGACCCGCTCGAACACCCCGAAGCCGAAGCCCGCCGCCTCCGCGCGGCCGCCCGACACCCGCACGCCCTCGACCTCGAGCTCGCGCGCCCCCTCCCACCCGTCCGGGAGGTCCACGGCCGCCGGGGACCGCCGCGGGTTGACGACGACGAGGTGGGTCCCGCCGCGCACGTAGGCGAAGGGGTAGTCCTCGGTGAGCACCTCGAGGCTGCCCTCGGGGCCGAGCGCCGCCGTGGCGTGGCGCAGCGCGACGAGCCGGCGCACGAGGTGGAGCAGCGACCCCTCGTCGGCCCGCTGGGTCGCGACGTCGGGACGGTCGGGCGAGGGGTCGACCGGCAGGTAGAAGCGCTCGGCCGGCGCCGTGGAGAACCCCGCCCCGGGGCCGGGCTCCCACTGCATCGGGGTGCGCGAGCCGGTGCGGTTGTTGAGCGGCGACAGGATGCTCCCCTCGGTGTCCGGGAGGTCCTCGAGGTAGCGCATCCCGATCTCGTCGCCGTAGTAGATCGTCGGCAGCGAGGGCCAGGTCATGAGGAAGGCGAACGCCGAGCGGGCCTGCTCCGCCGTGCGGGGCCCGGTGACGAGGCGGGCGTAGTCGTGGTTCGCCGTCGGGAGGGCGACGTGCCCGCCCCCGACCCCGATCGCGTCGGTGGCCCGGCGCCACTCGCGGAGGAAGACGTCGATGCCGCCGCCACCGTCGGCGTCGAAGAAGGACGGGCCGGGCTCGGACCAGTTCGCGTCATGGGTGCCGACCCCGGTGTGCCACAACGACCGCAGCGCGGGGTTGCTGAACTGGAGGAAGAAGTCGGCGTGGAACCCGGCCGGCACCGAGACCGCGGGCTCGCCCCACTCCGCGAGCAGTGCGACGTCGGGGTGGGTCGTGTCGAGCCAGCCACGGATCTCGGTCCACAGCCGGCCCGTCTCGACGTGGCCCGGGTCGTCCTTGACGAGGGACGCGGCCATGTCGACCCGGAAGCCGCTGATGCCGAGGTCGAACCAGTGCGCCATGACGTCCTTGAGCGCCTGGCGGTTCGCCCGCGGCCCCTCGGCGTCGACCGGGTCGCGCCACGGCTGGCGGGGGTCCTGCCGCGCGTACCCGAAGTTGAGCGCCGGCTGGCACGGGTAGAAGTTCAGGAGGTAGTAGCCGCCGCGCGAGCCGGGCACCGGGCACCAGATGCCGGCCGGGGTGCCGACCCGCTCGTTCCACACGTAGCGGCCGTCGCTCGGGTCGGACGCCCACTCGCGGAACCACGGGTGCCGGTCGCTCGTGTGGCCCGCGACGAGGTCGAGGAGGACCCGGATGCCGCGGCTGCGCGCGGCCTCGACGAGGGCGACGAGGTCCGCGTTCGTCCCGTAGCGCGGCGCGACGGTGAGGTAGTCGCTGACGTCGTAGCCCGCGTCGGCGAACGGCGAGGTGAAGAGCGGGCTGAACCAGATGGCGTCGACGCCGAGCCACGCGAGGTGGTCGAGCCGTTCGAGGGCGCCGGCGAGGTCACCGATGCCGTCGCCGTCGGAGTCCGCGAAGGTCTGCGGGTAGATCTGGTAGAGGACGGAGTTCGCCAGCCACGAGGGCTGCGGGCGCGACGTCGTCATCACGTCACCCTAGCCAGCGCAGCGACCCCGGCCGATCGGGCACGCCAGCCGGCCGGGCGGTCAGCCGGCCGGGCGGGTGCCGCGCGGGCGGGGCTGGCAGCGCGGGCACGAGAACGACGAGCGGTTCATGAACTGCTCGCGCCGGATCGGCGTCCCGCACCGCGGGCACGGCCGCCCGGTCTGGCCGTAGGCGGCGAGCGAGCGGTCGAAGTAGCCCGACGCCCCGTTGACGTTGACGTAGAGGGCGTCGAAGCTCGTCCCGCCCTGGCCGAGCGCCTCGCGCATGACCGCGGCGGCGTGGTCGAGGAGGAGGCCGATGCGCGGCTTGGTCAGCGAGCCGGCCACCCGCTCACCGTGGAGCTCGGCGCGCCACAGCGCCTCGTCGGCGTAGATGTTGCCGATGCCCGACGCGACGCCCTGGTCGAGCAGGACCCGCTTGACGGCGCTGTGCTTGCCCTTGATCCGGCGCACCACGGCGTCGCGGTCGTAGGCGTCCTCGAGGAGGTCGGGGGCGATGTTCGCGATCGCGACGGGCACCCCCGCGTCGTCGAGGTCCGAGAGCGCCAGCCCGCCGAAGGTGCGCTGGTCGACGAAGCGCAGCTCCGGCCCGCCGTCGGCGAAGCGGAACCGCGCGTGGAGGTGCTTCTCGTCGGGGGCGGCGGCGTCCTCGACGAGGAGCTGGCCGCTCATCCCGAGGTGGAGCAGCAGGCCGACGTGGTCCTCGAGGTCGAGCCAGAGGTACTTGCCACGGCGGCGCACGGCGCGGACGTGGCGCCCGGCGAGACGGGCGGCCAGGTCGTCGGGCCCGGGCACGTGGCGGCGGGCGACGCGCGGACCGCGCAGCTCGACGGTGGTGATGTCGCGGCCGAGGACGTGGCCCTCGAGGCCGCGCCGGACGACCTCGACCTCGGGCAGCTCAGGCACGCGCGGACTCGGCTACGGGCACCGGCACGCTCAGGTGCGCGGCGGGAGGTCGCCGTCGGGGTCGACGGTGTCGGCGTCGCCCTCGGGGGCGGGCGCCTCCTCGGGACCGGCGACCGGACCCTCGTGGGTGTCGCGGATCGAGGTCCAGGCGAACGCGGCGGCCTGCTGCTCGGCGACCTTCTTCGTGCGCCCGGCGCCGCGGCCGAGGACGTCACCGGCGATGGTCACCGTGGCGTCGAACCACTTCGCGTGCTCGGGGCCGTCCTCGTCGACGGCGTACTCGGGGGCGCCGAGGGCGTGGCGCGAGGTGATCTCCTGCAGGCTCGTCTTCCAGTCCAGGCCCGCCCCGAGGGTGGCCGACTGCGCGAGCAGCGGGTCGACGAGGTGGTGGACGAGCTCGCCCGCGGCCTCGATGCCCGACGAGGTGTAGACCGCGCCGATGACGGCCTCGACGGTGTCGGCGAGGATCGAGTCCTTGTCCCGCCCGCCGGTCGACTCCTCGCCGCGGCCGAGGTAGACGTAGTCACCGAGGCCGAGGGTGCGACCGACCTCGGCGAGGGCCCGCATGTTGACGACGGCGGCGCGCAGCTTCGCGAGCTGCCCCTCGCTCGTCTCGGGGTGGGCGTCGTACAGCGTCGTCGTGACGACGAGGCCGAGCACCGAGTCGCCGAGGAACTCGAGGCGCTCGTTGTGGGGCAGGCCGCCGGCCTCGTAGGCGTACGACCGGTGGGTCAGGGCACGGCGGAGCACCGCCGCGTCGATGGACGCGCCGGTGACCGCCGTGAGGTGCTCGAGGAGCTCGTCGACGTGCCGGAGCGGCGTCAACGAGCCGGTCGAGGACGACCCCTTCCCCATGGGGGTGGGATCAGCCCTGGTGCTCGGTGCGCTCGGCGACGCCGTAGTGCCGCCCCTTGTAGGTCCCGCAGGACGGGCAGGCGATGTGCGGCTGCATGAGCGCCTTGCACTGGGGGCACGTCGTGGTGGCGACGGGGGTCGCCTTCCAGTTGGCGCGGCGCGAGCGGGTGTTGGAGCGCGACATCTTCCGCTTCGGAACGGCCACGTCAGGTCCTCTTCTCTGTCGTCGTGGAGGGCTGCTCGGACAGTGCCGAGAGTGCCGCCCACCGGGGGTCGATCTGGTCGTGCTGGTGCTGCGGATCCTCCGCGAGCGGCGTGCCGCACTCGGAGCACAGCCCGGGGCAGTCGGGCCGGCACACCGGCTGGAACGGCAGCGCAGGCACCACCGTGTCACGAAGCACCGGTTCGAGGTCGATGTAGCCGTCCTCGACCTGGCGCTCCTCGTCGGCGTCCTCGTCCCCCACCTCGCGGTGGTGGTCGTGGCGATCGGCGTGAACGAACAGCTCCTGGAAGAACCCGTCGACCTCTTCGGAGACGGGATCCAGGCACCGCACGCAGGCGCCGGTTGCCGTACCGCGGACCGAACCGGTGACGAGCACTCCCTCGACGACGGACTCCAGGCGCAGGTCGAGGTGGAGGCTCTCGCCCTCCTCGACGCGCATGACGTCCGTGCCGAAGTCGCTCGGCGCACCGACGTCACGCGTCAGCTCGTGCATCGTCCCGGGTCGCCGGCCCACGAGCTTGGTGTCGAGCACCATCGGGGACCGGGGGTCGAGTCGAGTCATGAGCCTTGGAGTCGTCGGAGGTGGTTCGGCCGCGCCGCACGGACGCAGACCGAGGGTCAAGGTTACCGGTCGGGGCCGGTTCGCCCAAACCGGCCCAGCGCCGCCTCCACGGCCGCCCCCACCTGCGGCGCGAGGGTCGCGGCGTACGTGGCGGTGACGTGGTCGCCGGCGCGGTGGACGGCGACGTGGCCGATGACGACCGGGCACCGCTCCTCCGGGCAGATCCACGCCGTGAGGTCGAGGAGCGAGACGCCGGACCCGGCCCCGGCCGCCGCCTCGCGCTGGACGGTCAGGCCGCTGCCGCGGATGGCCGTGACGGCGTCGAAGGCGCACGTGCCGAGCTCCGTGGCGTGCCGGGCCGCGCAGACGTCGAGGTCGTCGGGCGAGAGCGGGCTGTCGCCGATGACGACGACCGGCACGTCCTCGGCGGCCAGCGCGCGCCAGCGCGAGGTGTACCCCTCGACGAGGGCGCGCCGGTCGAGCCGGTCGCCGACCCACGCGGCGGTGGCGACGCCGGAGGTGACGACGACGTCGGGGGGGTCGGCGCCGAGGGCCCGTCCGACGGACGCACCCCAGCGGTCGCACTCGGGGTAGGCCGTGCCGGCCTGGGTGGCCGGGGCGTCGGAGAAGGCACACGAGGACTTGCCGTACGTGACGATCCGCCACCCGGTGGTGCGCGCGGCCTCCTCGAGGGCGGGGAGCCACTGCATCGCCTTCGAGTCACCGACGAGGGCGACCGTCGTCGTGCCACGGGGGTCCCCGAAGGTGCAGGCGACCGGCTCGGTGGCGGCGACGTCGACCTGGCAGCGGTCGACGTCGGCGGCGGGACGGTCCTCGCCCGAGGTCATCGGGTCCGGGGTGACCCAGCCGGGGTCGTCGACCCCTGCGAGCGGCTGCCCGAGCCGCACGGTGCCCGCCCCGAGCTCGGTGAGGGCCGGCATCCGGCCACCCGGGGGCGAGGTGTCGAACGGCGAGCGCAGCGGGAGCAGCGGGAGGGCCACGAGGACGCCCGTCAGGGACAGGGCCACCCCGCTCGCGAGGAGGGCGCGCGGTTGCTCGCGCAGCCACGGCCCGTGGTGGATCGGGTTCTCGACGTACTTCCACGACAGCCACGCCGGACCGATCGACAGCACGGCGAGGACGACCTTGCCCACGGGTGTCAGCGGGGAGGCGAGCCATCCAGCCGTCCACTCCCCCAGGATGATGACGGGCCAGTGCCAGAGGTAGATCGAGTACGACAGCCCGCCGACCCAGACCATCGGCGCCGAGCCGAGCAGCCGCACGGGCCCGTTCGCCGCGCCCTGCCACCCCACCCAGAGCAGGACCGCCGTCGGCACGGTCGGCAGCAGCGCCCACCCGCTGGGCCACTCGATGCCACCGGGCAGGAACAGCGCCACGCCGAGGAGGAACAGCAGCGCCACCCAGCCGAGGGGGGCGGCCCACCGGCGGGCGACGTCGGGTCGGGCCCGACCGGCGAGCGCCACCGCGAGGAGGGCGCCGATGCCCAGCTCCCACACGCGGGTCGTCGTCGTGAAGAAGGCCGGCCGGTAGTCGGTGTGCGAGTACCAGAGCGACCAGGCGAACGATGCGGCGACGAGACCGCCGAGCGCCACCATGACCGCCCGCCGCCCGGGCCGGCGCACGACGAGCGCGAGGAGGATGAGCAGCAGCGGCCAGAGCACGTAGAACTGCTCCTCGACGGCGAGCGACCAGAAGTGCTGCACCGGCGAGGGCTTGAGGTCGGAGGCGAGGTAGTCGACCTCGCGGCTCGCGAAGACCCAGTTGACGACGTACCCCGCGGCCGCCATCACGTCGATGCCGATGTCCCGGCGGCGCAACCCGGGGACGACGACGAACGCGACGGCCGAGGTGAGGGTCAGGACGAGGATCGCCGCGGGCAGCAGCCGCCGGATGCGGCGCCCGACGAACCGCAGCCAGGAGATGCGCCCGGTCGACCAGAGCTCCTTCACGAGCAGGCCGGTGATGAGGTAGCCCGAGATGACGAAGAAGATGTCGACGCCGACGTACCCGCCGGGCAGCGGCAGCCCGGCGTGGTTGGCGAGGACGGTGAGGATCGCGACGGCGCGCAGGCCCTCGATGTCGGGGCGGAAGCCGGACGGCTTCGAGGTCGGTGGCGACTCGGCGGGGTGGGCCCGCGCCTGCTCAGCCGTCGTCACGCAGGCGCACGAGGGCGTCGCGCACCTCGTCGGGGACGAGGCCGGTGACGTCGCCCCCGTAGCGGGCGACCTCCTTGACGAGCGAGCTCGACACGTGCGCGAACGCGGGGTCACCGGGGAGGAAGAGCGTCTCGACGCCGGTGAGGTGCCGGTTCATCAGGGCCATCGGCAGCTCGTGGTCGAGGTCCGTCGCGCCGCGCAGGCCCTTGACGACGACGTCGGCCTCGAGGTCGCGGCACACGTCGACGAGCAGCCGGCCGGCGAAGGCCTCGACCCGCACGCCGCTCGTGACCCCGAGCGCGGCCACGCCCCGCTCGATGAAGCCGATCCGGTCCTCCACCGCGAAGGTGCCGGTCTTCGCGGGGTTGTGCAGGACGGCCACGACCACCTCGTCGTGGAGGGCGGCCGCGCGCACGATGACGTCGAGGTGCCCCGAGGTCACGGGGTCGTAGGAGCCGGGGCAGACGGCACGGCGCAGGCGATCGGTCACGGGGACACGGTACCGACGCCGGGGACCTCAGCCGGCAGCGTCCGCCTTGGCGGCCTCCTCGACCTCCGTGGCCTCGTCCTTGGCGGCCTCCTTGATGGCGTCGGCCTCCTCGCGCGCGTCCTCGGGGGCGAGCGTGCCCTCCTCGACCGCCTCGTCGAGCAGCGCGGCGACCTGCTCCTCGCTCGCGCAGCCCTCCTCGAGCAGCGCGTTGCGGCGGGTCAGCCAGATGACGCCGAGCTCCTCGCGCCGCTCGAGCGAGACCTCCTCGCGGGCCGGGTTGAGGATCGTCTGCTCCTCCTCGTTGGAGTGGTGGTTCACCACCGTCGCGAGCTCCTCGAGGGCGTCGTCGTACTTCTGGGTGTCGGTGCCCCGGGCGCGCAGGAGCTCCAGCAGCGCCTCGATGATCTCGGCGTGCTCCTCCTCGCCGTGCTCCTCCTCGTGGCCGCCGATGGCGCGCGCGCGGCGCAGCGAGGGGTAGACGGTCTCCTCCTCGGCGGTCGCGTGCGCGACGAGGACCTCGGCGAGCGCGGTCCGGGCGGCGTCGCGGTCGGTGTCGCTGCGTCGGGCCAGTCGCAGGAGGTCCTCGAAGAGCGCGTGGTCCTCGAGGATCCGCTCGAGGACGTCGCCGCTGGTCGGTCGGGGGATCTCGATCTCGGTCATCCGCCCATCATGGCCGACACGGGTGCTGACCTGCGGCGAAGGGTCACCTCACTGTCGTTCGGCGAGCCAGAGCGTCGTCTCGCCGTACTTGCGGGGCCGGCCGACTCGCTCGATGCCGTCCGGCCACGCGGGCTCGGGGCTGCGGGTGGAGCGCTCGACCACGACGAGGCCGCCGGGCGCGAGCCAGCCGGCCGCCAGGCGGTCCAGGACGAGGCGCAGCGCGTCCTCGTCGACGTCGTACGGCGGGTCGACGAGGACGAGGTCGGCCGCGTCGGAGGCGGGGTCGGGGTCTCCGGCCAGGGCGGAGAGGACCGTGGAGCGCACCACCCGGGCGCCCAAGCCGAGGTCGGCGGCGTTGCCGGCGATGACGTCGGCGGCCCGCCGGTCGGACTCGACGAGGACGACCGACGCTGCCCCGCGCGAGGCCGCCTCGAGGCCGAGGGCACCGGACCCGGCGTAGAGGTCGAGGACCCGGCTGCCCCGGACGACCCCGCGGGCGTCGAGCGCCGAGAAGAGCGCCTCGCGGACCCGGTCGCTCGTGGGACGGGTGCCGGAGCCGGGTGGGGTCCGCAGGGTGCGGCCGCCCGCGACACCGGCGATGACGCGCGTCATCAGCCGCGCTCCAGCCAGGCGGCCTGCTCGGCGTCGACCCGGTCGCGCACCGCCGCGGCCAGTGCCGGGTGGCCCGTGAGCTCGGGGTCGTCGGCGACGAGCGCGAACGCGTCCTCGCGCGCCTCCTCGATGACGTCCTCGTGCTCCAGGACGTGGAGGAACTCCAGCTGGGTGCGCCGACCCGACTGCGCGGCACCGAGGATGTCGCCCTCGCGGCGCTGGGAGAGGTCGAGGCGGGCGAGCTCGAAGCCGTCGGTCGTCGCGGCGACGGCGTCAAGGCGGGTGAGGGCGGCCTCGGCGTCGGTGCCCGTGATGAGGAGGCAGAGTCCGGGGAAGCCACCGCGGCCGATGCGTCCGCGCAGCTGGTGGAGCTGGGAGACACCGAAGCGGTCGGCGTCCATGACGACCATGACGCTGGCGTTCGCGACGTCGACCCCGACCTCGACGACGGTCGTCGACACGAGCACCTGGGTCTCACCGCGCTGGAAGCGGGCCATGACCGCGTCCTTCTCGTCGGAGGGCAGCCGTCCGTGGAGGACCTCGACCGTGAGCCCGGCGAGGGACGGCTCCTCGGCCAGCCGGGCGTGCAGCGCGTGGACGCCGTGCATCGGGCGGGTGGGTGCCGCGGCCTCCTCGCCGTCGTCGGTCGACTCGACGCGCAGGTCGGCGCCGTCCCCGGCGGGGTCGTCGTCGCCGATGCGCGGGCACACGACGTAGGCCTGGCGGCCTCCGCGGACCTCCTCGCCCACGCGGGCCCAGGTGCGCTCCATCCAGCCGGGCCGGTCCTCGGGGACGACGTGGGTGGTGATCGGCGCGCGGCCGGCCGGGAGCTCGCGCAGCGTGGAGGTCTCGAGGTCGCCGAAGACGGTCATGGCGACGGTGCGCGGGATGGGCGTCGCCGTCATCACGAGGACGTGTGGAGGGAGCTTTCCCTTGCCGCGCAGCGCATCCCGCTGCTCGACCCCGAACCGGTGCTGTTCGTCGACGACGACGAGGGCGAGGTCGAGGAAGTCGACGTGGGCCTCGAGGAGGGCGTGGGTCCCCACGACGATCCCCGCGTCGCCGACCGCGACGTCGAGCAGTGCCTTGCGCCGCTCGGCGGTCGACTGGCTCCCGGTGAGGAGGACGACCCGTGTCGCGTCGGCGGCGCCGCCGAGCATCCCGCCCTCGGCGAGGTCACCGAGCATCCGGGTGATCGTGCGGTGGTGCTGCGAGGCGAGGACCTCGGTCGGCGCGAGCAGCGCCGCCTGGCCGCCGGAGTCGACGGCAGCGAGCATCGCCCGCAGCGCGACGATCGTCTTGCCCGAGCCGACCTCGCCCTGGAGCAGGCGGTGCATCGGCACCTCGCGGGCCATCTCGGCGGCGACGGTCTCGCCGACCTCGACCTGCCCGGCGGTCAGCTCGAAGGGCAGGCGGGCGTCGAACGCCTCGAGGACCCCACCTGGCCGGCCGGGACGGGGGGTGGTGACCTGCCCCTCGGCGACCCGGCGGCGCTGCGCGAGGGTGACCTGGAGGACGAACGCCTCCTCGTACCGCAGGCGGCGCCGGGCCTCCTCGACCTCGGCGAAGGAGTCGGGGGTGTGGATGCCGCGGAGGGCATCGGTGCGTGAGACGAGCCCCCGCTGGTCGCGGACCGGGGCGGGCAGGGCGTCGGGGACGTCGTCGAGGACGTCGAGCACGCGGCGCACGCTCTCGGTGACGGTCCACGTGTGGAGCGACCCGACCGAGCGGTAGATGGGGATGAGGGCCTTGCGCTCCCCGGCGTCGAAGTCGTCGAGCATCGTGTAGCCGGGGTGGGTGAGCTGGAGGCGTCCGTTGTACGTGCCGACCGTCCCCGCGAAGATGCCGCGGGCCCCCGGGACGAGGGCCTTCTCGTGGCCCCACGCCTTGAAGAAGGTGATGTCGAGGTCGTGGGTGCCGTCGGTGATGACGACGTTGAGCATCGTGCCCTTGCGCGCCTTCATCGAGCGGGTGCTCGCTGCCTTGACCTCGGCGACGCCGACGAGGAACTCCCCCGGCGTCACCGACCCGAGGTCGCTCTCGCGGGTGCGGTAGCGCCTCGGCCAGAACGCCAGGAGGTCGCCGACGGTGTGGATGTCGCGGGCCGTCGCGAACTTCTTCGCGGCCGTGGCGATGATCGGGGCGAGCTTGCTCGACTCGGTGGCCACTACTCCCCCACCGTCACTCGACCCCGATGAGCAGGGGGTAGACGGGCTGGCCACCGTCGATGACGACGACCTCGAGCTCGGGGCGGTCGTGGCCGAGGGTGGCGGCGACGTTCTCGGCCAGGCCGGCGTCGGCCCCCTCTCCCGACACGAGGGTGACGAGCTCACCACCGCCGGCGAGGAGCCGGGTGAGGACCTCGGCCGCGGCGTCGACCAGGTCGCTGCCGATGAAGGCGATGTCGCCGTCGACCACCCCGAGGACGTCGCCCGGCCTGCAGACGCCGGCCCAGGTGAGCGCCTCCTTCGAGGCGATGGAGACGGCGCCGTGGCGGGTCGAGACGGCGGCGCCCGTCATCGCGACGGCATTGGCGTGCACCGGCTTCGACGGGTCGAGGACGGCGAGCGCCGCGAGGGCCTGGACCGTCGTGCGCGCGGGCACGACGTGGGTGTCGATCCCGTCGGCCGACGCGGCCTCGGCGGCGACCTCGGCCGCCATGAGGGTGTCCCGGTCGGCCGGGAGGATGACGACGGAGGTCGCCCGGGTGCGCCGGACGGCCTCGAGGAGCTGCCCCGCGCTGGCCCGGCCACCGGGTCCGCTCGGCACGACGACGGCACCGGCCTCCTCGAGGAGCGCCCCGATGCCGGGTCCGGCCGAGCAGGCGACGACACCCACGGTGGCCACCGGCTCGCGGCCGGCGACCTGGGTCTCGAAGCGGGTGATCCGGATCCGCTCGGGACGGCCGGCGGCGATGCCGGCCTCGACGGCTGCTCCCGGGTCGTCGACGTGGACGTGCACGTTCCAGAGGTCCGGCCCGCCGACGACGAGGAGGGAGTCGCCGAGGGGGTCGAGCGTGGCGCGCAGTGCCTCGACGTTCTCCGGGGTGGAGTCGAGGAGGAGGTACATCACCTCGTAGGCGGGGCCGTCGCCGATCCGCTCGCCCTCGCGGTCGAGGGGGTCGTGGCCGGGGAGGGCCGCGGTGGAGCCGTCGCCGCCCTCGTGGTGCCACTCGTCGCGGCGGAGCAGGCCGGGGCCCCCGCCGAGGAGGTCGGAGTCGGAGACCTGCCAGCGGTCGGTGACGATGGTGAGGAGGGACTCGAGCAGCAGGACGCACCCGGCTCCTCCGGCGTCGACGACCCCCGCGCGGCGCAGCGCCTCGAGCTGGTCGGGGGTGCGGGCGAGCGCCTCCTGCGCGGCGTCGACGGCGGCCTCGCAGACGTCGGCGAGCGTGCCGCCCTCCTCCGCGCACTGCACGGCGGCCGCGGCTCCGGCATCGGCGACGGTGAGGATGGTCCCCTCCTGCGGGTGCGCGACGCTGGCCCGGGCCGACGCGGCGCCCCGGGCGAGGGCGTCGGCGACGAGCACGGCGTCGGCCTCGGTGACGTCGCGCTCGATGACGGTGTCGCAGATGCCGCCGACGAGCTGGCTGACGATGACCCCCGAGTTGCCGCGTGCGGCCATGAGGACGGCCCGCTTGAGGGAGCGGCACTCCTGGACCAGCGTCGCGCGGCCGAGGATGCCGGCCTTCTCGTGTGCCGCGACGACCTCGTCGATGGCGGCGTCGAGGGTGAGGTAGAGGTTGGTGCCCGTGTCACCGTCGGGGACGGGGAAGACGTTGAGCGCGTCGATCTCGGTGCGCCGTGCCGCCAGGGCCGCCCGGGTGAGCAGCGCCCAGTGACGGGCGTCGGCGGCGGTGAGGACGTCGGACACGCGCCCCACGGTAACGGTCGACCCCCTCGTGGCAGCGGAGGGCGTTTTGGTGGCGCGGGCGGGGCTCGGCTACTCTTGTCAGGTTGCGCACGCGCCCCCCGGCGCCGCCGACACCCACCATTCGTACTGATGTAGGAGATCACCCGTGGCTGCCAACTGCGACGTCTGCGGCAAGAAGCCCTCGTTCGGGCACAGCATCTCGCACTCGCACCGCCGCACCAAGCGTCGCTGGAACCCCAACATCCAGCGCGTCAAGGCGCTCGTCGGCGACGCCGGTGTGACCCCGAAGCGGCTCAACGTCTGCACCTCCTGCCTCAAGGCCGGCAAGGTCAAGCGCTGACCCCCTGACGCACCCCGCACACGGGCGGCCCTCCACCACGGAGGCCGCCCGTTTCGCATGTCCACGCTGGCTTCCGCCGGGTGGAGGCGATCCGCCGGCATGCGACCCCGCCCGCACACCTCGAACGAGGGTGTCGCGACGCATTCGAGGTGAAACCCGACCACGAGAGGGCCCCTTTCCCCTCGACCCCACGGTCCCTTCAGGCATTCGAGGTGAAACCCCACCACGAGAGGGCCCCTTTTCACCTCGACCGGCGAGCGGGCAGCGAGACGGGAGCGGCGCCCTCCATCCAGGCGGTGGGTGCGCCGACGACTCGGGGTGGAGGTGTTCGCCCGGCATGCGACCCCGCCCGAAGGCCTCGATCGCCCGTCCGGCGCCCGGACCCGACGTGACCTACTGGTCGATCCGGGGACGGGCGAAGTGGTCCCAGCCGGGGGCGTCGGGTACGACACCGTCGACGGTGACCCGTGGGCCCTCCACACCGGTGGCGACGACCCGCCCGATGACGTGCCACGCCTCCTCGCCGCCGGTCGGGAGCGCCGCCTCGTCGGCGAAGGCCCCGACGAGGGCGTGCTCCTCGCCCCCCGCGAGCACCTGGTGCAGTGCGGCCTCGGCCCCGAGCGCCACCGTCAGCGCGCCCTCGGCGTACCGCCGCCGCAACACCTCCCCGGACAGCTCGACCGAGACCCCGCTGGCCGACGCCACCCGGCCCAGGTCGGTGACGAGGCCGTCGGACACGTCGACGAGGGCGTGGGCCCCGGCCTCGGCCGCCTCCGGCCCGGCCCACCAGGGGGCGAGCGGCGCCCGGTGGTGTCGCATGAGCGCCCGGACCGCAACGGTCCGCTCGTCGAGCGCGACCCCCTCGGCGAACCGGTCGGGGTCGGGCTCACCCGCGAGGTAGAGGGCGAGCCCACCCCCCGAGAGCCCGAGCGAGCCGCACACCGCGACGACGTCGCCGACCCGCGCCCCGGACCGCAGCACCGGAGGACGACCGCGCAGGTCACCGAGGGCGGTCACGCAGACGACGACGACGCCGGGCGGCCCGGACGACAGGTCCCCACCGACGACCGGCGCCGACGCCGCTCCCGCCACCGACGCGATGCCCCGCGCCAGCTCGACGGCCCACTCGACGTCGAGGTCGGGGTCTGCGACGAGGGAGACGAGCAGCCCCGTGGGGGCGGCGCCCATCGCGGCGATGTCCGCGAGGTTCTGGGTGGCCACCTTGACCCCGACGTCGTGGGCGGTCGACCACTCGTCGCGCCAGTCGCGCACCCGCACCATCGAGTCGGTCGTGGCGACGACGGATCCGGAGGGCGCGCCCACGACGGCGGCGTCGTCCCCGGGCCCGACCGTGACCGAGCCCCACGTCGGCGGAGCCGTCGTCGAGTACAGGGGAAAGACGCGCGCGAGGAGCTCTCCCTCGCTGACGTCGCGCAACCTCATCCGACCAACCCTCCCGAGACGTGGGGACCACCGGCACGGTAGCGTCTGCAGCGCGTCGGTCACGGTCGGCGCCCCCGACCGTCGGGGCCGTCACGGGCCCGACCACACACGAAGAGGTGGCACCACAGTGGTACAGGCCTACATCCTGATCCAGACCGACGTCGGCCGGGCGGCGACGGTGGCGCAGGCGATCGCCAACATCGAGGGCGTCGCGCTGGCCGAGGACGTCACCGGCCCCTACGACGTCATCGCGCGCGTCGAGGCCACCACGGTCGACGAGCTCGGGAAGCTCGTCATCGCCAAGATCCAGGACGTCGAGGGCATCACCCGGACCCTGACGTGCACGGTGGTCCACGTCTGATCGCCCGACCCAGCACCTTCTCGACGGCGGTCGCGCTCGGCGCGGCCGCCGTCGTGCTGTCGGCGTGCTCCTCCGGGGTCGAGGTCGCCGTGCCGTCCGGCGGCCGGGGCCCGCTCTGCGCGAGCGCCGGCGCCCTGTGGCCGCAGGAGGTCTCCGGGCTGGAGCGCCGCGACACCTCCCCCTCCGCACCCGCCGTCGCCGCGTGGGGTGACCCGGCCGTCGTCGCCCGCTGCGGCGTCGCGGCTCCGGGACCGACCGAGACCGAGTGCCTCGAGGTCGACGGCGTCGGCTGGATCCCCGAGGAGCTCGCCGACGGCACCCGCTTCACGACGTTCGGCACCGAGCCCGCCATCGAGGTGCTCGTCCCCGGTGGGTACGCGCCCGAGGGGCTCCTCCTGCCGGTCTTCGCCGAGGCCGCCCGAGCCCTGGAGCCCAACGGCCTCCAGTGCCGCTGACCGAACCTCTCCCCCCGTCACACCTTTCCCGCCGGATCCCTGAAGGGCCAGGTTCGCAGGGCAAAGGACGTGGTGCGAACCTCAAGGTCCCGGGATCCGGCGGGAAAGGGGCGCCTCGGCGGGCGGGGGCCGGGGTGACTCAGCGCAGGCCGAGGCGGCGGGCCAGGGCCAGGTCGACGAGCTCGTCGATGAGCTCGGGGTAGGAGACCCCCGACGCGGCCCACATCCGCGGGTACATCGAGCTCGGCGTGAACCCCGGCATCGTGTTGACCTCGTTGACGACGACCTCGCCCGCAACCGTGAGGAAGAAGTCGACGCGCGCGAGCCCCTCGCAGCCCGCGACGTCGAACGCGGCGGACGCCATCTCGCGGATCCGCACGGCGACGTCGGCCGGAACGTCGGCCGGGCACTCGAGCCGCACGTCGTCGGCCGAGAGGTACTTCGCGTCGAAGTCGTAGAACTCGTGGTTCTGCACGACGATGCACTCGCCGAGCTCGCTCGTGCGCGGGGGGTCGGTGTCGCGGCCCTCGAGGACGCCGCACTCGATCTCGCGCCCGAACACCGCGGCCTCGACGACGACCTTGGGGTCGTGCTCGCGAGCGGCCTCGATGGCGGCCTCGAGCGCCTCCGGGTCGGTGACCCGGGTGATGCCCATGCTCGACCCGGCCCGCGCGGGCTTGACGAAGACCGGCCAGGCGAGGGAGTGCACCGCCTCCATCGCGGCGACCGGGTCGCGACGCCACTCCTTGTCGGTGATGACGACGTACGGCCCCACCGGCAGCCCCGCGGAGGCGAGGAGCACCTTCATCACGTGCTTGTCCATCATCGTCGCGGAGGCCGTGACCCCCGACCCGACGTAGCGGACGTCGGCGAGGTCGAGCAGCCCCTGGAGGGTGCCGTCCTCGCCGAACGGTCCGTGGAGCAGCGGGAAGATGACGTCGACCTCGCCCAGGGTGCGCGGCGGCTGCCCGGGCTCGTGGACCACGAGGGTGCGGTCGGCGCCACTCGTCGGCACGATGACGCTCGGCGCCGTCGTCGACACCTCGGGCACGTGCTCGGCGGTGAGCCGCAGCGCGGCGGGGTCGTCGGGCGCCAGGACCCAGTGGCCGTCCTTGGCGATGCCGACCGGGACGACCTCGTACCGGTCGCGGTCGAGGGCCTCGAGGACGCTCGCGGCGGTCGCGCACGACACCGCGTGCTCCGACGACCGGCCGCCGAAGACGAGGGCGATGCGGATCTTCTCGGCTGGGCTCGTCGTCATCGTCGCAGAACCCTACCCGTGACCACGCGTCCCCTCGGAACCGCATAGCCTGACCGCGTGAGCGACTCCCCCGCCCCCCACAGCCCCCGGCGCCCCCTCGCCCCCGCCACCCGCGTCGTGTCCCTCGGGCGCGAGGACGAGGCCCCCGGCGCGCAGGTCGGCTCCCCACTCGTCCTCACCTCGACGTACCGGGCGAACGGCGACACCGTCTACGCGCGGACGGGCAACCCCACGTGGACCGCCTTCGAGTCCGCGCTCGGCTCCCTCGAGGGCGGCGACGCGCTCGTCTTCTCCTCCGGGATGGCGGCCGTGGCCGCGGCGCTCTCGCTCGTGCCCCACGGCGGCGTCGTCGTGGCGCCCGACGCCGCCTACAACGGGGTCGTCGCCACGCTGGGCCAGCGTGAGGCCGACGGGGCCATCTCGGTCCGCCGGATCGACGTCACCGACACCGAGGCCGTCGTGGCCGCACTCGACGGCGCCGACCTGCTCTGGCTCGAGTCGCCGACCAACCCGCTGCTCGAGGTCGCCGACCTGCCGGTCCTGCTCGCGGCCGCCCGCGAGCGCGGCGTCACCTCCGTCGTCGACAACACCTTCGCCACCCCGCTGGTCCAGCGTCCCCTCGAGCTCGGTGCCGACGTCGTCGTCCACTCGGTGACCAAGTACCTCTCGGGCCACAGCGATGTCGTCCTCGGAGCCGTCGTCACGGCCGAGGGCGCGGGCGGCCGCGCCCTCCACGAGCGGGTCCTCGGCCACCGCATCCTCCACGGCGCCATCGCCGGCCCCCTCGAGGTCTGGCTCGCGCTGCGCGGCCTGCGGACCCTTCACCTGAGGGTCGAGCGCGCCGGGGCCAACGCCCTCGTCCTCGCCGAGCGCCTGCGCGGCCACCCCGCCGTCGAGCGGGTCCGGCACCCCGGCTGGGGGGCCATCGTCTCCATCGAGGTCGCCGCCGGGCCCGAGGCGGCCGAACGCGTCGCCGAGGCGACCCGGCTGTGGGTGCACTCGACGAGCCTCGGCGGCGTCGAGAGCCAGCTCGAGCGGCGCCGTCGGATCGCCACCGAGCCGCGGGCCGTCCCCGAGAACCTCCTGCGCCTGTCGGTGGGCGTCGAGGACGTCGACGACCTGTGGGACGACCTCGACGCGGCGCTGCGCAGCGTCCTCTGACGAAGGGCGCCCGGGCGCCCGGGCGCCCGCGGCGTCAGGCCGTCTCGGCCTTGCGCGGCCGCGAGAGCAGCGCCGTCACGACCTCCTGGGCCGTGCGGTCGTGCTGGATCATCGCGTCGACCTGCTCGATGATCGGGACGTCGACGCCGTGGTGGCGCGAGAGCTCGAGGATCGAGGTGCACGACTTCACGCCCTCGGCCGTCTGCTTCGTCACCGCGACGACCTCCGACACCGACATCCCCTGGCCCAGCCGCACCCCGAAGGAGTGGTTGCGCGACAGGGGCGACATGCACGTGGCGATGAGGTCGCCGACGCCGGCGAGGCCGGAGAAGGTGGCCGCCTCTCCCCCGACGGCCAGGCCCAGCCGGATCGTCTCGGCGAGCCCGCGGGTGATGATCGAGGCCTTGGAGTTGTCGCCCATCCCGAGGCCCTCGACCATCCCGACGGCCAGGGCGATGACGTTCTTCACGGCCCCGGCGATCTCGGTCCCGACGACGTCGCCGGTCGTGTAGGGCCGGAAGTACGGTGCAGCACAGGCCGCCGCGACCCGCTCGGCCATCTCCTCGCTCGAGCACGCGACGGTCGAGGCCGCCGGCTGCTTCACGGCGATCTCGCGGGCGAGGTTCGGACCGGACACGACGACGATGCGGTCGGTCTCGACCCCGCCGACCTCGGCGATGACCTCGGACATCCGCTTCGTCGTCCCGAGCTCGACACCCTTCATCAGCGACACCACCGCGGCCTCGGAGGGCAGCGCGGAGCCCCAGGCGGTGAGGTTGGCCCGCAGCGTCTGCGACGGCACGGCGAGCACGACGACGTCGACGCCCGCCGCGGCCTCGTGCGGGTCGGTGGTCGCGCGGATGGTGCCCGGCAGGCGCAGCTCGGGCAGGTACTCCTCGTTGCAGCCGGCGTTGATCTGGTCGACCACCTCGGGGCGGCGACCCCACATCGTCACCGAGGTCCCGGCGTCGGCGAGCACCGACGCGAAGGCGGTCCCCCAGCTCCCCGTTCCGTACACCGCTGCGCTCGTCATGAGGCCTCCTCGAGGGGTCGGGGCTTGCCGATCGGCGTGATGCCGTGGGACCGGGGGTCGAAGCGGGTCGCGGGGGCCCGCTCACCGCGGATGGCCTCGAGCTCGTGGGTGAGCGCGGCCATGATCCGTGCCGTCGCCTCGGTGAGGACCTCGGCGCTGACCGGCTCGTCGTAGAGGTCGGACAGGTCGACGGGCGTGCCGGCTCGGACCGTCATCGTCGTGCGCGGCAGGAGCCTGAGCCGCTTCGAGTACGGGGAGAGGAGGTCCTGCGCGCCCCAGGTCGCGACCGGGACGACGGGGCACCGGGTCTCGAGGGCGACCCGCGCCGCGCCGGTCTTGCCGCGCATCGGCCACAGCCCGGGGTCGCGGGTCAGCGTCCCCTCGGGGTAGATCGCGACCGTCTTGCCGGCGTGGACCGCCTCGACCGCCGAGCGGTAGGCGTCGGACGCACGGCCGGTCTCGCGGTGCACGGGGATCTGGTCGGCGCCGCGCAGCAGCGTCCCGACGAGGGGCACCCGGAAGACCTCGACCTTGCCGAGGTAGCGCGGCGCGTACCCGTGGTCGACGAGGAAGTGCCCGACGACGAACGGGTCGAGGTGCGAGTAGTGGTTGGTGACCGCGACGAACCCACCCTCGCCGGGCAGGTTCTCGGCCCCGAACCAGTGCCGCCGCGTGAGGAGCCTGAGGAGCGGGCGGAGGACGGCGACGACGAACCGGTAGGCAAGGGGCCTGGAGTGGTCCGTGGGGGTCGTCACGCGCTGCCTTCCGTGCGGGGTCGGGGTCACCGCATTGTGGTCCGCGGGTGGGTCGATGTCGAGCGTGCCACGAACAGTTGCGAGGATCGGGGCGTGGACGAACCGGAGGCCTCGTGGGCCGTCGTCGTGCCCGTCAGGGGAGGGCCGCTGGCCAAGAGCCGTCTCGCCCTGCCGGTCGCCGTCCGGGCCGCCCTCGCCGACGCCTTCGCCCGCGACACCGTGGCCGCCCTCGTCGCCGCACCGTCGGTGCGCGAGGTGCTCGTCGTGACCTCCGACGCCGCGGTCGCGGCGTGGGTCCCGTCGGCCGGTGGGCGGGTGGTGCCCGACCCCGGTGGAGGTCTCGACGCGGCGGTGGCCGCGGGAGGACGAGCCGCGACGGTGGGGGTGCAACGCGTCGCGGTCGTCCTCGGCGACCACCCCGCCCTGCGGCCGCGCGAGGTCGAGGACGCCCTGCGCGCCGCCTCGGGTCACGAGCGGGCCGTCGTCGCCGACGACGACGGCACCGGGACGGCGATGCTGACCTGGTCGGCCGCGTCGTCGACCGGGTCGGGCACCGCCACGGCCTTCGGCCCGGGCAGCGCGGCCGCGCACGCGTCCCTGGGGTACGACCCCGTCGCGCTGGCCGCGCCGGGCCTGCGGGTCGACGTCGACGACGCGCCCTCGCTGGCGACCGCCACCCTCCTCGGCCTCGGCGCCGCGACGCGTTCGGCCCTCGAGCGCGCTAGCCTTCCGGGCGTGCAGGCCACCATCCACCGCATCGAGGACGACGGCTCGGGCGCCGCGCTCCTCGACGACGGCCTCGAGGTCGTCCTCCCGCCCGGCGCCGCGACGACGAGCGGGCTGCGCCACCTCCGGGTGGGCCAGCGGGTGAGCATCGAGCTCGACGACGCCGGGCGGGCAGCCACCCGCGTGTGGATCGTCGGGATCGGCCCCGGCGAGACGATCCGCTAGACCCCGGGACGCACGCCGCGGCGGCGCCGGCCGGAGCCGGTCACCGCCGCGGGGTCGTGCTCAGGGCGTCAGCGCGCGGACTTCCTCGCCGGAGCCTTCTTGGCCGGGGCCTTCTTCGCGGGCGCCTTCTTGGCGGCGCTCTTCGTCGCCGTCCTGGCCGCGGCCTTGGCCGGGGCCTTCTTCGCGGGCGCCTTCTTCGCGGGCGCCTTCTTCGCGGCCGACTTCGCCGCCGTCGTGGTCGCCGTGACCTTCTTGGCGGGCGCCTTCCTGGCCGCGGCCTTCGGCGGGCGCCTTCTTCGCGGGCGCCTTCTTCGCGGCCGACTTCGCCGCCGTCGTGGTCGCCGTGACCTTCTTGGCGGGCGCCTTCTTGGCCGCGGCCTTGGCCGGAGCCTTCTTCGCGGGCGCCTTCTTCGCCGGTGCCGCCCTGGTCGCAGAGACCTTCTTGGCGGGTGCCTTCGTGGCCGGGGCCTTCTTCGCTGCGGCCTTCACGGGTGCCGCTGCCGCCTTCGCCGTGCTCGTGGCGGCCTTCTTGGCGGTCGAGGCCGCCTTCTTGGCGGCCTTGACCGGCGCGGCGACGACGGCGACGCCGCTGCCGGCGGCCGCGCGACCCGTCGCCGGTGCCGACTTCGGCAGCCCGGTCGGCTTCTTGACGTAGGACTTGAACGACGTCCCGGCGCGGAAGCGCGGGGCCTTGGACTTCGGGATCTTCACCGAGGTCCCCGTGTGCGGGTTGCGCCCGGTGCGCGCCGCGCGCTCGACCCGGTCGAACGTGCCGAATCCGGTGATGGAGACCTTCCCCCCTCGGACCACCTCACGGACGACGGTGTCGAGAACGGCCTCCAGGGCGTCGTTGGCGGCCCTTCGGCTGCCGAGTCGCTTCTCCAGCTCCTTGACGAGATCTGCCTTGTTCACCGTGGACTCACTCCCACTCGGGACTGCGTCGGGATGCCCCGACGGCACTGTCGTACCCGGCGGTCGCCGGGTCTTGGGACTGACGCTAGAACTGTGAGCGGCCCGCGTCCACCATTGCGGCGGCGTGTTTTCTCCTGTGCCACACAGCGTTTCGTCAGGAATTGGGGCGACCCGGACCCTCCGATACCCCCGGAGGTCCACCACCACCCACGACAGCAGACCCTGCCATGATGGCGGGATCCGCTGTGGCAGAACGGAACTGGTCGCCTCAGGCGTCGACGAGCGGCTTCCAGGGCGGCCGTGTCGACTCGAACGAGGTGATGTCGCCCTCATGGCGCAGGGTCAGGCTGATGTCGTCGAGTCCCTCGAGCAGGCGCCACCGGGTGTACTCGTCGACCTCGAAGGGCGCGACGAGCTCGCCGGCGGTCACGGTGCGCGACTCGAGGTCGACCGTGACGGACGTGCCGGGCTCGTTCTCGAGCAGCTTCCAGAGCAGCTCGACGTCGTCCTGGCTGCACTGGGCGGTCAGCAGGCCCTGCTTGCCGCTGTTGCCGCGGAAGATGTCGGCGAAGCGCGAGGAGATGACGGCACGGAAGCCGTAGTTCATCAGCGCCCACACGGCGTGCTCGCGCGAGGAGCCGGTCCCGAAGTCGGGTCCGGCCACGAGGACCGAGCCCGCCGCGTAGGTCGGGTCGTTGAGGACGAAGGTCTCGTCATTGCGCCAGGCGGCGAACAGGCCGTCCTCGAACCCGGTGCGGGTCACCCGCTTGAGGTAGACGGCCGGGATGATCTGGTCGGTGTCGACGTTGCTGCGGCGCAGCGGGACCCCGATGCCGGTGTGGGTCGTGAAGCTCTCCATCAGACCATCTCCTCCACGCGCACGGGTTCCAGGTCGGCCGGGCTCGACAGCGTGCCGCGGACGGCGGTGGCGGCGGCGACGAGCGGGCTGACGAGGTGGGTGCGGCCGCCCTTGCCCTGGCGGCCCTCGAAGTTGCGGTTGGAGGTCGACGCGCTGCGCTCCCCCGGGGCCAGCTGGTCGGGGTTCATCCCCAGGCACATCGAGCAGCCGGGCAGGCGCCACTCGGCTCCAGCGGCGGTGAAGACGTCGTCGAGGCCCTCGCCCTCGGCCTGGAGCCGGACCCGGGCCGAGCCCGGGACGACGAGCATCCGCACGCCCTCGGCGACCTTGCGGCCCTTGATGACCTCGGCCGCGGCCCGGAGGTCCTCGATCCGCCCGTTCGTGCAGGAGCCGACGAAGACGGTGTCGACGTGGACCTCGCGCAGCGGGGTTCCCGCGGTGAGGCCCATGTACTCGAGGGCCCGCCGCGCGGCGACCTTGTCGTTCTCGTCGGGCATCGCCTCCGGGTCCGGGACCGCCTCACCGAGCGGGGACCCCTGGCCGGGGTTGGTCCCCCACGTGACGAACGGCGTCAGCCGGGCGGCGTCGAGGACGACCTCGTCGTCGAAGACGGCGTCGTCGTCGCTGCGCAGCAGGCGCCACGACTCGACGGCGGCGTCCCAGTCGGCTCCCGTCGGGGCGTGGTCGCGGCCACGGAGGTACTCGAAGGTCGTCTCGTCGGGAGCGATCATGCCGGCGCGGGCACCGGCCTCGATCGACATGTTGCACACCGTCATCCGCGCCTCCATCGACAGGGCACGGATCGTGCTGCCGCGGAACTCGATGACGTACCCCTGGCCACCTCCGGTCCCGATCCTGGCGATGACGGCGAGGACGACGTCCTTGGCGGTGACGCCGTCGGGGAGCTCTCCGTCGACGGTGACCGCGAGGGTGCGGAACGGCTTGAGCGGCAGGGTCTGGGTCGCGAGGACGTGCTCGACCTCGGAGGTCCCGATGCCGAAGGCGAGCGCCCCGAAGGCGCCGTGCGTGGAGGTGTGGCTGTCCCCGCAGACGATGGTCATCCCCGGCTGGGTGAGCCCCAGCTGCGGGCCGACGACGTGGACGATGCCCTGCTCGGCGTCGCCCATCGGGTAGAGCCGGACTCCGAACTCCTCGCAGTTGCGGCGCAGCGTCTCGACCTGGGTGCGGCTCACGGGGTCGGTGATCGGCCCGGGGGTCGTCGGGACGTTGTGGTCCTCGGTGGCCAGGGTGAGGTCGGTGCGGCGGACGGGGCGGCCGGCGAGCCGCAGCCCGTCGAAGGCCTGGGGGCTCGTCACCTCGTGGAGGAGGTGGAGGTCGATGTAGAGCAGGTCGGGCTCGCCCTCGCCGCGTCGCACGACGTGCGACTCCCACACCTTCTCGGCCAGGGTTCCGGCCATCCTCGACACCTCCACAGTCGCGCCGCCCGGTCCGGGCAGCCGCTCGTCCAACGGCACGACGGCGCCGCGTGCGCCCTCGCTCCGTCGAGGTTTGCACCGTTGCAGGGCGGATGGACGTGCGTCTCACGAGATGGGACGCTAATATCAAGACATGGACAACACTTCAGGGGTCGGCGTCCTCGACAAGGCGGCCATCGTCCTCAGTGCCCTCGAGGCCGGACCGTCGACCCTCGCGCAGCTCGTCACCGCGACCGGACTGGCCCGCCCGACGGCCCATCGGCTGGCCGTCGCGCTCGAGCACCACCGCCTCGTGACGCGCGACCTCCAGGGCCGCTTCGTCCTCGGCCCGCGCCTCGGCGAGCTCGCCGCGGCCGCCGGTGAGGACCGCCTCCTCGCCGCCGCCGCGCCCGTCCTCGGCGCGCTGCGCGACCACACGAACGAGAGCGCCCAGCTGTTCCGCCGCCAGGGCGAGTACCGCGTCTGCGTCTCGGCCGCCGAGCGCCCGGTCGGCCTGCGCGACTCCATCCCCGTCGGCGCCACGCTGTCGATGCGCGCCGGGTCGGCTGCCCAGGTCCTCCTGGCGTGGGAGGAGCCCGACCGCCTCCACCGCGGCCTGCAGGGCGCGGCCTTCACCGCCACCGCGCTGTCGGGCGTCCGTCGTCGGGGCTGGGCGCAGAGTGTCGGCGAGCGTGAGCCCGGCGTCGCGTCGGTGTCCGCACCGGTGCGCTCCCCCTCCGGGCGGGTCATCGCGGCCGTGTCGATCTCGGGCCCGATCGAGCGCCTGTCCCGCCAGCCGGGCCGGCTGCACGCGGCGACGGTCATCGCCGGGGCCGGCAAGCTCACCGAGGTCCTGGCCCGCCACGCGGCCCAGCAGGAGCAGCAGAACACGGTCTGACTGACCTCCACGGCGCACGACGCAACACGGTGTTCACATACGGCAACGCCGGAGGCAACACCAGCACGCGACCCTGAGGGCCACCCTCGGTCCGCCGGCAGGAGTCGCCCATGTCCCTCACCCCCGCCCAGCGCCTCGCCGTCCGGGACCGGACCCGGCTCCTCGGGTTCCCCCGCTCGGGACGGCGCGCGATCGTCGTCGGTGGCGGGCGGACGGCTGCCCGGCGCGCGGCGGCCCTGACCCGCTCGGCCTCCCCCGTCACGGTCTTCGCCCCCTCGCTGTGCGACGACGTCTTCGACCTCCTCGCCGAGCGGCTCGTCACGTGGGAGAACCGTTGGCCGACCCCCACCGACCTCGCCGATGCCTGGCTGGTCCACGCCGCCACCGGCGACCCCGAGCTCGACGCCCGCGTGTGCGCCTGGGCGGCCACGCAGCGCGCCACCGCCTGAGGACGCCGCGCCCGCCCGCTCCCCGGTCCAGCGACGGTGCACGTTTCCGGGATCCGGCGGGAACGGTGGGACGGGTGGGGTCAGGCGGCTCCGCGCGCACCACGTCGCACCGGAACCTTGAGGATCGCACCCCTTCCTCTGTGGGGCGAACCTGAAGGTTCCAGGGCGAAGACGCACGTTTCCGGGATCCGGCGGGAAAGGTGGGCTGGGTCGGGTCAGGCGGCTCCGGGGTGGTCCATCCGCTCGCGGGCGGTCTCGCCCCGTCGCCCGACGGGCACCGTTCCGGCGAGGGCTCCGAGGCCGAAGGGCCGCGGTCCCGAGTAGATGCTCTCGACGCCGCCCGGAGGGACCGCGTACGTCTCGTGCCAGATGGTGACGGCGTCGGGGTCGGCCTTCGCGGCCCGGTGGAACTCGAGCCACGCCGGCCGGTGCAGGAGCGTCCCGGCGTTGGCGTAGGCGTAGATGTCCTCGACGCTGCGCCACCACTGGATGACCGTGGGACCCGACAGGTCGACGGTGATCCGGCTCCCGAGGTAGCCCAGGTGTGCTGCCTCCCCCCTCGCTGCGGCGGCCTTGTCGGCCTCGAGCTCGGCGATCATCCGCGGCATCGCGGCGCCGGCGCGGCGGACGATGCCGACCTTCCACGGCTTGTGGACCCGCAGCCCGATGAGGAACAGGGCCAGCGGCCCGTCGTACGCGTGGGTGACCCGGTCCATCTCGACTCCATTGGATAGTGTTGCTGTCTGACCCGTCCATCATGGATAGTGCCGCTATCCATTGTCAAGGAGGAACCCGGTGCGGATCTCGCAGCTCGCCGCGGAGAGCGGCGTCCCGCTGCCGACCCTGAAGTACTACCTGCGCGAGGGGCTGCTCATGCCGGGCCGGGCGCAGAGCCGGACCCGCGCCGACTACGGCCCCGAGCACCTCGAACGGGTCCGCCTCGTGCGCGCCCTCGTCGAGCACGGCGGCATCGGGATCTCCGGCGCGCACCGCATCATCGAGGCCCTCGACAGCCCTCCCCCCTCGCGCCACGAGCTCCTCGGGATCGCCCACGGCGCCCTGCCCGGCGCGGTCGTCGAGGACGACGCCCCCGACCCCGACCCCTCGGTGTCCGCGTTCGTCGAGCGGCTCGGGTGGCACGTCGAGGACTGCGCCCCCGCCATCCACCGGCTCTCCGAAGCCGTCGTCCGGGCGCGGGCCGCCGGCATCGACCTGCCCGACACCGACCTCGAGCGCTACGCGGCGTCGATGCGAGCCGTGGCAGGCGTCGACCTCGAGGTCGCGGGGCGCGCGGCGACGGCCGCCGACGCGATGCACACGGTCGTCGTCGGCACGGTGCTCGTCGACCCCGTCCTCCTCGCGCTGCGCCGGCTGGCCCAGGAGGCCGAGAGCGCTGCCCGCGGCTGAGTCCCGCCCTCAACCGCGCGCTACGGCGCAGTACGTGCTGCGATCACGACACCTACTGCGCCGTAGCGTGCGCGCGAGGAGGGTCAGCGAGGGGTCAGCGAGGGGTCGGCGAGGGGTCAGCGGCGGTGGCGGGCGGGCGCCGGGTCGGCCTCGTCGGCGGTGCCGGCGGCGGGGATGCCGGCCAGCACCCCGGTGCGGCGGAGCACGAGGCCGAAGAGCGCGGCGACCGGGAACATGACGATCCCGTAGACCGCCGGCGGGACGCCGATCGTCGTGTTGTCCAGGACGGTGAGCGCCACGGCGATGGCGAGGGTGCTGTTGTGGATGCCGATCTCGAACCCGCTCGCGACGCACTGCGCCGGCGCGAGCCCGAGGAGCCGCGGCACGAAGAACCCCACCGCCAGCGACAGCGCGCAGAACACCGTGGTGACGAGGCCGACCTGGGCGAAGTACTCGCCGACGTTCTCCTCGCCGAGGATCGCCCCGACGACGACGAGCAGGAGGATCACGGCCGAGGCGATCCGCACCGGGCGGTCGGCGGCGTCGGCGAACCGCGGTGCGCGAGCCCGCACGAGCATGCCGATGCCGACGGGGATGAGGACGATCGCGAAGACCTGCACCATCTTCGACAGCTGCACGCCGACCCCCGACGACTCGTCGAGGTAGCGCGCGATGGCGAGGTTGACGACGACCGGCAGGGTCACGAGGGCGAGCACCGAGTTCACGGCCGTCAGGGTGATGTTGAGGGCGACGTCGCCGCGGAAGAGGTGGCTGAACAGGTTCGCGGTCGTCCCCCCGGGCGAGGCGGCCAGCAGGAGCAGGCCGACCGCGAGCTCGGGGGCGAGCCCGGCGACCTCGGCGATGGCGAAGCCGATGAGCGGCAGCAGGACCACCTGGCAACCGAGGATGACGAGCACCGCCCTGGGGTGCCGGGCCACCCGTCGGAAGTCGTCGGGGGTGAGCGAGAGTCCCAGCCCGAACATGATGATGGCGAGCGCGGCCGGCAGTCCGACCGAGACGAGAGCCGAGTCCACAGGTCCTCCGTGGGGCCGGGGCGCGCCGTCGCGCCGAGGGCGCTCAGCATGGCCGCCGTCACGGATCGGGTCAAGGACCGCCGCGGTCTCGACCGAAGGGGCTGTCGTCCGGACGCCCCGGGTCCTGCCGTGCGCCCCGACCCAGTCCTGCGTCGCGGGCCAGCATCGCCGCCTGGGTGCGGTCGGCCGCCCGGAGCTTGGTGAGGATGTTGGAGACGTGGTTGCTGACCGTCTTCGGGGCGACCTCGAGCGCTCGGGCGATGGCCGCGGTGGGCGTCGCCGTGGCGAGCAGCTCGAGGATCTCCAGCTCCCTCGCCGTGAGGTCGGGGAAGGGGTTCTCGGAGGCCCCGCTGGTGGGAGAGGTGAGCTGGTGCAGCACCCGCACCGCGATGCCCGGGCCGAAGATCGCCTCGCCGGCCGCGATGGCCCGCACCGCCCGGGCGATGTCCTCCTGCTCGGCGCCCTTGAGCAGGTAGCCGTGAGCGCCTGCCCGCACCGCGGCGAAGAGCGAGTCGTCGTCGTCGTACATCGTGAGCACGCACACGCGCGCCGACGGCATCACCCGGGCCAGCTCGCGGATGGCGGTGAAGCCGTCGCTGCCGGGCATGTGCAGGTCCATGAGGACGACGTCGGGTCGGTGCAGCACCGCCTCGCGCACGGCCTCGTGGCCGTCGGTGGCGACGGCGACGACCTCGAAGCCGCCGAGCGAGGACAGGACGCCGACCAGGCCGGACCGCACGACCGGATGGTCGTCGGCGACCAGCACGCGGATCACGTCACCGTCATCGGGAGGCATACGCGCACCTCCCCTCCGTGCGGGCCGGGGCCCACCTCGCACCGTCCGCCCAGCTGGGCCACCCGCTCTCGCATCCCGGTGATGCCGACGCCCGGACGCCAGTCGGCCTGCCCTCCCCCGTCGTCGAGCACCGCGCAGTGCAGTCCGGCCTCGTCGGCGTCGAGCCGCACCACCACCGAACCCGCCCGCGAGTGTCGGATGACGTTGGTCAGGGCCTCGGTGGCGATCCGGTAGGCGGCCTGCTCGACCGCGGTGGGCAGCGGTGGGAGCGGGTCCGCCTCCACCACGGCGTGCAGCGCACCCCCGTCGGACCGCTGGCTGACCTGCTCCGCGCGGCTGCGCAGCGCCTCCACCAGCCCGAGCGCGTCCAGCGCGGCCGGGCCGAGGTCGTCGACGATCCGGCGCACCTCCCGGATGGCGGACCTCGTGTCGGACCGCACCGCGGAGAGGGTTCCCTGGAGCGCGTCGTCCGGCGCGCCGCTCGCCTGCCGGGCGAGGTTGGCGGCGGTGTCGGCCGACAGCGCCACCCCGGTGAGGAGCGGCCCGAGGCCGTCGTGCAGCTCTCGGCGGAGCCGGTGACGCTCCTCCTCACGGGCGACCACGAGCCGCTCGCGGGAGCCCTGGAGCTCCCTGAGGAGGGTGGTGGCGTGCACTGCCGTGGACAGTGGCCCGGACAGCAGGACGAGGATGCGCTCGTCAGCCGGGGCGAGCCGGTCCTCACCCCGTCGCAGGCCGACGACCAGCTCGCCTTCCTGCAGGGGCAGGCGGGCGCTGGCGCCGTCGAGGACGCCCCCGGCTGCGAGGGGTGTGCCGTCGATGACGACGCCCACGTAGGGCAGTCGCAGCGCTGTCCGGATCTCCTCCAGCGTCTCGGGCAGGCCGTCGCCGAACGAGCGGCCGACACGCGACGCGACCTTGAGCGGGCTGCCTCGCTCGCCGTAGAGCAGGTGGTCGACCGCGCCCTGGAGCCTGGAGCGCAGCGGCAGCGCGAGCAGGGCGACCACGAGCGCCGATGCGACCCCGGACAGGACGACCACCAGCGCGGCATATGCCGCGAGCACCAGCGCGGAGAGCAGCGCGTAGGTGATCCCGCGGGCCACGACCAGCCGGATGTCGAGCAGCTGGTGGCGCAGCACGGCCGCGGTCACCGCAGCGGGCAGCAGGGGGATCGTGAACAGCACGGCGAGTGGCGTGCCCGCCACGAGGGCCCACGGCACGACCGCCACGACGATGACCGCCGCCGCGGCGACCGGCCACAGCAGCTGACGGCGGACGACCTCGGGGCCGTGCCGGTACCGGACGACCAGGTACACCACTCCGATCACGACCGAGAGCGCCCACCGCCCCTCGCTGAGGGTCCACAGCCACCCCAGGGAGTCGTACGTGCCCTCGTCGAGGGTCAGGAACGCCGGCGGGACACCGGGAGGGTGCTCCGGCTGGAGTCCGATCTCGGCGACGAACAGCGGCGCGGAGAACGCGAGGGCCGCCGTGACGAGCCGCCACCGCCGCGACGGGATGCGCCCGTCGGGCAGCAGCAGCAGGGAGATCGGGATCAGCGCGATGTTCACCGGCCACCCCCACTGGAACAGCGTCGCGACGAGGCGCACGACCCCCTCGACCGCACCGCGATCGACGAGCAGCACGGCCAGGGGCGCCGCGAGCGCGCTGACGGCCTGGCACGCTCCGCCGCCGGCGTACATCCAGCCGAGCGGCGACTCCGGCCGGTGCCACGCGATCAGGGCACCGCACAGGCCGAAGCCGACCCCGATGCAGATGTTGCTCACCACGAACGCCTCGAGGGCCTCGTCGAAGGTCCAGCCCACGGCCTGCACGCCGATGAGCGCACCGACCGCGAACAGCACCGTGAGGAGCGCCAGGGCACCCGCAAGCACCTTGCTGCGCATCCGACACCTCCTGCGGCCTCGGCTGAAGATACCGCCGCCCCCCGGGCCCCCGTCCGGGAAATCCTCCCGGTCGGCGCGGGGATCTCCTCGGACCACCGGGACGTCCGCTCTGCTCCTCGGGCGGTGGCCCGTCGCAGGGTGGCAGGACCACACCACCTCTCGAAGGACTCGCAATGACCAACACCTCTGGCACCACCAGCCGCCGCGTCGCCCTGGTGATCTTCGTGCTCCTGTCGCTCGGCGACGTCGCGACCCTGGCACTCACCGACGGTGAGACGCCTCCCTACGCCGTCGCCGCGCTCGTGGCCGTGCTCGGCCTCGTGTCGCTCGTGCTGGCCGTCCAGGCGTTGCGCGACGTCGACAAGCCGGTGCGCCTGCTCATCGGTCTTCGCGTGCTCTCCGCGGTCGCCGTGGTACCCGCGTTCTTCGCCTCCGACGTGCCTGCCGGCGCGGTGGCGGCTGCCGCCGGCGTCGTCGTCCTCACCGTCGTGGGCGTCCTGCTCGCAGCCCGCGGTCGCACGGTGGCGGTGGCGTGATGACTGCGACCCTCGCACCGTCGCGCGCTCGCTCGATCCCCCTGTCCGCGTGGGGAACAGCCGTGCTCATGCCCATCGGACCAGCCTCGATCGCGCTCCTGCGGCTCATCCTGCCGTACTACACGGCCACCGACCCGGCAGGCTCGGTCGCGGCCGTCGAGGCCGACCCCGGCGCGCAGAGCGCGGTGCTCTGGCTGGCCTGTCTCGGCCTGCTGACCCTCGTCCCGGGCCTGTACGCGGCCGGCCGCGTCTCCCGCCCCACGGCCCCACGCCTGACCGCGTGGGCCCTCGCCCTGGCCGTGCCCGGCTACCTCTCCCTCGGCCTGCTCGTCGGGATGGACCACCTGCTCTGGAGTGCCACCACCGCCGGCCTCTCCGCCGAGGACGCCGTTGCCGTGGTGGAGGCGGGCCACCCGACGATCGACGTCGCGGTCGGGGTCTTCGTGGTCGGTCACGTCATCGGCACCGTCCTGCTCGGCCTGGCCCTCGTGCGCTCCGGACGCGTGCCGGCGTGGGCGGGGTGGGTCGTCGCGGTGTCCCAGCCGCTGCACTTCATCGCGACCGTGGTGGTCGGCAGCCCGCAGCTCGACTTCTTCGCCTGGGGCCTGACCGCGCTCGGGATGGCGGTCGTCGCCCGCGAGGTCGTGCGGGAGCGGTGACCGGTGGGGGACGACGAAGGCCCGGTCCGCACGGACCGGGCCTTCGACCGATGTAGCCCCGACGGGATTCGAACCCGCGCTACCGCCTTGAGAGGGCGGCGTGCTAGGCCACTACACAACGGGGCCGTGGCCGTTCACCGGGCCGCTTCTCAGCGGCCGGGCAACGGAGAAGAACCTTACCGAAGGGTCAGGATTTCTCCGAATCGCCTCCGGCGCGAACGCCGGGAGCGATGGCTGGGGTACCAGGACTCGAACCTAGAACGGATGAACCAGAATCACCAGTGTTGCCAATTACACCATACCCCAAGGGGTATGCCGTCCGACTCCACCGGGGGCGGGCGTCGAGCGGCGAACCGAGTGGAGATACTACCCAGCCCCGAGCCCGGCTCCCAAATCGCGCAGGACCAGGACCTCGGTGAGGCTGCGCACGACCGGGATCCCCCGCGCCAGCACCTCGGCCGACACCGCGCCGTCGGTCGCGTCGGTCGGCGTCGGGGTCGCCGCGGCCGCCGGCGGCTCGCGGACGAGCCAGGCTGCGGGCATCCCGGCGTCGTCCGCCCCGAGCGGGTCGGTGCGCGCCTCGTCGCCGACGTAGCCGGTGCGCGAGGGGTCGGTGCCGAGCCGTCGGCACGCCTCGTGGAAGGCCCTCGGGTCGGGCTTGCCGAAGCCGAGGGTGTCGGTGCTGCACACGACGTCGAAGAGGTCGGCCAGACCCGAGGCCTCCAGCTTGAGCGCCGTGTACGCCGACGAGGAGTTCGTGAGGATGCCGACGCGCACCCCGGCGCGCTCCATCGCCTCGAGGGCCGGTCGGACGTCCGCGAACGCCTCGAGGGCCCCGAGGAAGGCGGGTTCGTAGGCGGCCTCGAACGCGTCCCAGAGGTCGTCGTCGACCTCCTGCTCGAGCCAGGTCGCGAGCTCGGCGATGCGGGCCCGGCGCATCTCGGCGAACTCCAGCTCGCCGCGGGTGTACGCCGCGAAGTGGCCCTCGGGGTCGTCACGGAACCGGATGCCGGCGCGCGCGACGCGCTCCGGGTCGGCGTCCGGCCACAGCGCCGCCGCGGCCTCGGCGCCGGCGCGGTGCATCGCCGTGAGGGTGTCGTAGAGGGTGTCGTCGGCGTCGAGGAGGACACCCTCGACCCCGGCCCACGCGGGGGCCGTGACGTCGGCGAGCGTCACAGGGTGGCGCGCAGGGTCTGCAGACGGGTCAGCGTCGCGGTCCTGCCGAGGATCTCCATCGACTCGAAGAGCGGTGGGGAGACCCGGCGCCCCGACACCGCCGTGCGCAGCGGCCCGAAGGCGAGCCTGGGCTTCAGGCCCAGCCCGTCGACGATGGCGGCACGCAGCGCGGCCTCGATGGGCGCGGCCGCCCACGACGCGTCGGACCCCAGGACCCCGGAGTGCTCGTCGGCCAGCGCGCCGAGCGCCGCGGCGGCGGCGTCGAGGACGCGGGCGGCGTCATCGGTGAGGGTGGCGCGCGCGTCGTCGGCGACGAGGACCCCGTCGTCGGGGACGTAGAACGGGGCGACGAGGTCGGTGGCCTCGGTGAGGTGTGCCATCCGGGTCTGGATCAGCTCGGTGACCGACCGCAGCCGGGCGAGCTCGCCGAGGGAGGGCTCCTCGGGCAGGACGCCGTCGGAGACGAGGACCGGCAGGAGGCGGGACGCGAGGTCGCCGACCTCGAGGCGCCGGATGTGCACGCCGTTGAGCCAGTCGAGCTTCTTGAGGTCGAAGACCGGCCCGACGGGGTTGACGTGCGACCAGTCGAAGCGGGCCGAGAACTCCTCGAGGGTGAAGACCTCGACGTCCTCGCCACCGGCACCCTCGGCCGGCGGGTAGGCGAGCAGCGCGAGGAAGTTGACGAGCGCCTCGGGGAGGTAGCCCTGCTCGCGGAACCAGGTGAGCCGGGCGGCCGGGTTCTTGCGCTTGGAGATCTTCGACGTGTCGGTGTTGCGCAGCAGCGGCATGTGCGCGAAGCGCGGCGGCTCGAGCCCGAGCCACTGGTAGAGCAGGACGTGCTTGGGCGTGGAGGAGATCCACTCCTCGCCGCGCACGACGTGGGTGATGCCCATCTCGTGGTCGTCCACGACGACGGCGAGGTGGTAGGTCGGGAAGCCGTCGGCCTTGAGGATGACCTGGTCGTCGGGTCGCGGGGCCGACACCCGGCCCCGGATGAGGTCGTCGAACTCAAGCGGCGCGTCATCGGGGACGAGCATGCGCACGACGGGGGTCTCGGAGAAGCCGGGGAGGTCGCGGCGCTCGTCCACGGTCCGGCCCACGCAGAGCCGGTCGTAGCCCGTGGGCAGCTTGGCCTTCTGCTGCGCCTCGCGCATCTCGGCCAGGCGCTCGGTGGAGCACCAGCAGTGGTACGCCCTGCCCTCGGCGAGGAGGCGCTCGACGTACGGACGGTAGGTCTCGAGCCGCTCGCTCTGCCGGTACGGCGCGCACGGGCCGCCGACGTCGGGCCCCTCGTCCCACGTGAGGCCGAGCCAGCGCAGGGTGTCGAAGACCTGCTGCTCGGAGTCCTCGCGGAAGCGGGCCCGGTCGGTGTCCTCGATGCGCAGGACGAAGCGGCCGCCCTGCTGGCGCACGAACGCGAGGTTGAACAACGACATGTACGCCGTCCCCACGTGGGGGTCACCCGTGGGCGAGGGCGCCACACGCAGCCGGACCGTGCCGGGCAGTCCCTCCCCCGGCCGCTCGAGCGTCGTGGCCGCCGCGGGGGTGTCCCCCGGGGTCGTCGCGGTGGGCGTGCCGGTGTCGGTGGAGTCGCTCATGGTGGGTCCAGCGTAGTGACGCCGCGGGGCCCGTCGGGACGTCGGTGGCGCCCCGGCACGGCGGCGGGGAGACTGGTCCCATGTCGCAGGGGGACACCACGGGGCCTGAGCGCTCGGCGCCGGTCCGGACGCTGGCCGTCGTCCTGGCCGTGCTCATCACGATCGTCCTCGTCTTCTTCGTGCTGCGGGTGTCGGGCGACGTCCCGCACATCAGCGCCGGCACCGTGCCCGACGACGACCTCTCCGAGCCCTACGTGGCCCACCCCTGGCTCGCGTACGGCCACATCGTGCCGGGCGTCGTCTACCTCGTCCTCGCGCCGCTCCAGCTCTCCCGCCGGTTCCGGACGCGGCACTACGCGCTGCACCGCCGGCTCGGGCGCGTCCTCGTCGCCTGTGCGCTGGTCAGCGGGGTGCTGGCGGTCGCCCTCGGCTTCGTGTTCGCGTGGGGCGGCACGCCCGAGACGCTGGCCACCCTCGTCTTCGGCCTGTGGTTCCTCTTCTGCCTCGTGCGCGCCGTGCGGGCGATCCGCGGTGGTCACGTGCCCGAGCACCGCCGGTGGATGATCCGGGCGTTCGCGGTCGGGTCGGGGATCGCGACGATCCGGATCTGGGTCGGCATCTTCACCGGCGTCCAGCTCGGCCTGCTGGGGATGCAGGACGAGACGTTCCCCATCCGCTCGACCTTCGGGATCGCGTTCTGGCTCGGCCTCGGGGTGCACGTCCTGGTCGGCGAGTGGTGGCTGCGCCGGACCCCCGACCTCGACGGCTGAGCGACGCTCCGCCCGACGGTCAGTGGCGGACGAAGGGGTTGCTCAGCACCCCGATGCCGTCGATCTCGACCTCGACCCGCTGGCCGGACTCGACGAGCCCCACCCCCGCGGGCGTCCCGGTGAGGATGACGTCGCCCGGCAGGAGGGTGAAGGCCTTGGACGCGAAGGAGATGAGGGCCGCGGTGCCGTGGACCATGTCGGAGGTCGGGCCGTCCTGGACGACCTCGTCGTCGAGGCGGGTCGTGATGTGCTGCTCTGCCGGGTCGAGGTCGGTCTCGATCCACGGGCCGAGCGGGCAGAAGGTGTCGAACCCCTTGGCGCGGGCCCACTGGCCGTCGCTGCGCTGGAGGTCTCGTGCGGTGACGTCGTTGGCCACGGTGTAGCCGAAGACGACCGAGAGCGCGTCCTCGGGCTCGACGTCCTTGCACACCCGCCCGATGACGACCGCGAGCTCGCCCTCGTAGGAGACCTCCTGCGTCTGAGGCGGGAGGACGACGGGGTCGCCCGGGCCGACGACGGCGGTGTTCGGCACGAGGAACATCAGCGGGGTCTCGGAGGTCTCACCGCCCATCTCCTTGGCGTGGTCGGCGTAGTTGCGGCCGATGCCGATGACCTTGCTGCGCGGGATGACCGGCGCGAGGAGGCGGACGTCGTCGATCTCGTGGACGGTCCCGGTCAGCTCGATCCGCTGGTAGAGCGGGTCGCCCGTGATCTCGGCCACCTTGCGGCCCGACCCGTCGACCAGCCCGTACACCGGGTCGTCGCCCGTGGTGAACCTCGCGATGCGCATGGCTCCACCCTAGGACGGCAGGGGCTCAGCCGCCGACGCCGGCCGTGACCGCGGCCTCGGCGATGACGCGCGCCACGGTGGCCGCACCCTCGTCGGAGAAGTGGATGTCGCGCGCCGTGCAGAGGTTGGTCAGGGTGCACACCCGCGCCGCGTTCTCGGGGACCGAGCGCCCGCCGATGGTCGTCGGCGTCGTGTCGTTCGTCGCGAACGCCTCGTCGAGGCCGACGAAGATCGCGCCGGCGCCCTCCGACTCCTTCTCGATCGTCTGGCTGAGCCGGGTGTACGCCTGCGCCGCGGCCTCGACGCCCTTGATCGGCTGGTCGAGCGCCTTCGCGGCGACCCACGGGTTGTAGTACCCGATGACGAGCACGGGCACGTCCTCGCCGGCGGCCTCGGTGAGCCGGTCGAGGATGGCGGGAAGGTTCTTGCGCACCGTGGCGACGCCCTGGTCGACGCAGGAGGCGTCGATCCCCGTCTCGAACCGCACGCAGCGCAGGAGGTCGTTGCCGCCGATGTCGATGGTGACGAGCCCGACGTCGCCCTCGGCCGCGGCGAGGACCTTCTCGGCCTGCGCGATCTGCGACCCCTCGTCGAAGTCGCACTTGCCGCCCTCGAGCAGGGAGGTCGTCGTCTCGCCCGAGCACCCGAGGTTCTCGAGCCGCAGGTCGGCACCGTCACCGGCGAGCCGGCTCGTCGCGAGCGCGGGGTAGGCCGAGTCGCGCAGCTCGGAGCCGCCGGGCTGGTAGCCGGCGGCGAGGGAGTCGCCGAGGGCGACGTAGAGCGGCTCGTCCGCGGAGCTGGGCGACTCCGACGGGGTCGGCGTGGCGCTCCGCGCGCTCGTCGGCGGGGCACTCGACGGGGACGGCTCGGGGTCCCCACCGCAGGCGGACAGGACGAGCGTGACGGCGACCGCCGCGACGGCGGCGGTCAGGGGTCTGCGGCTCATGGCTCCCTCGTTACGGTGGTGGGGTGTCGGGCACCATCCTCTCCCTCAGCGACTGGCAGGCCCTCGAGGGTTCCCATGCCGCGCGGGTCGATGCCGCGACGAGCGCCCACCTCGAGCGTCGGGCCGGCCACCGCACGCACCCGGTCGAGGACTTCCTCTTCCGCTACTACGACAACTCGCCCGCGAAGCTGCGGCGCTGGCACCCGGGTGCGGGCGTCGTCCTCGAGGGTGCGCGCGAGCTCCCCCGGGCGCAGTGGCGGCACTACCGGGTGGTCGGTGACGGCGTCGAGCTCGACACGGCGGCCTTCCTCGAGGCGCGTGGTCCGGCGCTGTCCTTCGTCCGCTCGCTGCTCGACGCGACGCTCTCGCGCACCCCGCAGCTGGGGTGCTTCGGCCTCCACGAGTGGGCGATGGTCTACCGCACCGCCGAGGACGACGTCCGGCACGCCGGGTGGCCGCTGCGCCTGGGGACCCACGGCACCGACGAGGTCGTCGAGCGGCACGGCATCCGGTGCTCGCACGTCGACGCGTTCCGTTTCTTCACCGACGAGGCCCGTCCTCGCAACGCGCTCCAGCCCACCCGCGAGGAGCAGGTCGCGCTCGAGCAGCCCGGGTGCCTCCACGCCGGGATGGACGTCTACAAGTGGGCGTTCAAGCTGACGCCCCTCGTCCCGAGCGACCTCGTCGCCGACGCCTTCGACCTCGCCCGCGAGATTCGCGTCCTCGACATGCAGGCGTCCCCCTACGACCTGCGCGAGCTGGGCCACGAGCCCGTCGCCATCGAGACGGCCGACGGGAAGGCCGCCTACCTCGAGCGGCAACGGGCGTTCGCCGAGCGCTCGAACGCGCTGCGCCGCAGGATGGTTCGCGTCCTCGACACCGCCGTCGCTCAGCGAGGAGCGACGCCGGCTCGGACGAGGCCGTAGGTCACCGACTCGACGAGGGCGTCCCACGAGGCCTCGAGGATGTTGGCCGCCACGCCGATCGTCGTCCACGACGTGGTGCCGTCGGAGGTCTCGATGAGGACGCGGGTCACGGCGTCGGTGCCGTGCGCGGCGTCGAGGATGCGCACCTTGTAGTCGATGAGCTCGAGGTGGCGGATCTCGGGGTACGCCGAGGACAGGGCCACCCGCAGGGCCTGGTCGAGCGCGTTGACGGGACCGTTCCCCTCGCCGGTCTCGACGTGCCGCCGGCCGTCGGCGCTCAGCTTCACGGTCGCCTCGGAGAGCGCGTCGGCCTCACCGCGACCGTCGGTGATGACGCGCCAGGACTCGACGCTGAAGTAGGCGGGAAGCGCGCCCTCGACCTCACGGCGCAGGAGCAGCTCGAAGGAGGCGTCGGCGGCGTCGAAGGTGTATCCGCGCAGCTCGCGCTCCTTGACGATCTTGAGGACCCGGGCGAGGGTCGAGCGGTCGTCGTCGTCGGTGGGGTCGAGGTCGAACCCGAGCTCGCGCGACTTCAGCTCGATCGACGCGCGGCCGGCCATGTCGGACACGAGCATCCTCATGTCGTTGCCCACGTGCTTGGGGTCCATGTGCTGGTAGAGGTCGGGGTCGACCTTGATGGCGCTCGCGTGCAGGCCCGCCTTGTGCGCGAAGGCGCTCGACCCGACGTACGGCTGGCGCGAGTAGGCCGGCACGTTGGTGACCTCGGCGATGGCGTGCGCGATGCGCGTCGACTCCTGGAGGCGGTGCGGCTCGACGAGCTCCAGCCCCCGCTTCAGCTGGAGGTTGGCCACGACGGTGAGGAGGTCGGCGTTGCCGGTGCGCTCCCCGTAGCCGTTGACGGTGCCCTGCACGTGCGTCGCGCCGGCCGCGACGGCCGCCATCGAGTTCGCGACCGCGCAGCCGGTGTCGTTGTGGCAGTGGATGCCGATCCGGGCGCCGGTGGTCTGCACGACGTCGTGGACGACGTCGGCGACGAGGTCGGGGAGCATCCCGCCGTTGGTGTCGCACAGGGCGATCACCTCGGCCCCGGCCTCCGCGGCGACGCGCACGGCCTCGAGGGCGTACGCACGGTCGGTGCGGTAGCCGTCGAAGAAGTGCTCGGCGTCGAGGAAGACCCGCCGGCCCTCGCCGCGCAGGAACGAGACGGTGTCGCGGATCATCTCGAGGTTCTCCTCGAGGGTGGTGCGCAGGGCTCGCTCGACGTGACCGGTGTGCGACTTCGCGACGAGCGTGACGACCTCCGCACGGCTGTCGACGAGGGCCGTGACGAGCGGGTCGCGCTCGGCCCGGCTCCCGGCCCGGCGCGTGGCCCCGAAGGCGGCCAGGGTCGCGTTCTTCAGGGTGAGCTCGGAGGCCGCGCGGGCGAAGAACTCGGTGTCCTTGGGGTTGGCGCCGGGCCAGCCGCCCTCGATGAAGCCGACCCCCAGCTCGTCGAGGTGCGTCGCGATCGCGAGCTTGTCGGCGACGGAGAGGTTGAGCCCCTCCTGCTGGGCGCCGTCGCGCAACGTCGTGTCGTACACGTGGAGGTCGGTCATGTCTCGATCCCAGGTCGTGCCGGTGCTCCGGCGTCCGTGGCCCCGGCCCGTGAGGGCCGGGGCGCTGACGTGCGTGCTGCTCGTGTCCATTGTCCGGCTGGCGCTGCCGTCGCGCCCCCGGGGGTGGGAGGACGCGACCCCTGCCTGCCGGAGGCGACCGTGGACTCGACGCTCCCGACAAGCAAAAGACCCCCCGGGTACGGGAGGTCTGCGCGACGAGGAGGTCTCGTCGCGCTAGCCGATAATGATCGTGGTGGTGGCCACGTCGCGGAGCGTCACGCGCCCACCCTCCCACGGGGTGGGCCCCGGTGCCCATGGTTCGTCCACATCGTGGCCAGGCCGGTCACCGCGCGGTCCGGACGTCAACCCGTGCTCGCCGGGGTGGTGAGGGTGCGCAGCCACCGCAGGACCGGGGCGGCCGCCACCGAGGGCCAGTAGACCTCCTGGTGGTCCACTCCCTCGAGGACGGCGACCGTCGTGGGGTGGCCCGCCTCGTCGAGGGCGACGCCGAAGTCGGTGGTGAAGCGGCGTCCACGACGTCGTCGTCGCTCCCCGTGAGGAGGAGGAAGGACACGTCGGGCCGGCGGTCGGCGAGGAGCACGGGGTTGGCGACGGCCCAGCGGGCGTCACCAGCGGTGAGGGGTGACCCGAGCAGGGCCTCGGCCGGCTCGGCGAAGCGCCGGATGTCGTAGGGCCCGGCCAGACCGACGACGGCGTCCGGGTCGACGCGCTCGTCACGGCACCCGGGGTCGAACGCCTCCGGCGTCAGGGCGGCCACCGCCGCGAGGTGCGCCCCGGCGGAGTGGCCGAGCAGGACGACGGGTCCGGGCTCGATGCCCCGCTCACGGGCGGTCGCGACACCGTCGGCGAGGGCGCACAGGACGTCCTCGACGGGCACCGGCCACGCCGCCCCGTCGTCGGCGACGCGGACGCGGACCGGCATGGCGAAGACGCCGTTGTCGGCGAGGGCCGCCGCCAGCGGCTGGTAGCCGCCCGTGCCGGACGACCGCCACGACCCGCCCGGGACGATGACGACGACCGGGGCCGTCGTCACTCCCTCCGGGACGTGCGCGAACGCCTCGAGCCCGGGGAGGTACTCGTGGCTCGCCGGTGGGACGAGGGCGTCGGGTGGGTCGGGGACCGGGCCGGTCGGGGGCGGGGAGCACGCGGCGAGGGCGGCCACCGCGACGGCGGCCACGGCCCCGCGCACGGCCGACCGGGTCATCGGGTCATCCTCGCACCGGAACCCTACGGTTCGCCCCAGTGAGGTTCAGGTGCGAACGTGCGACGACCGGGATCCGGCGGGAAAGGTGCGGCCGCTGGGGTCGGGGTCAGCCGAGCTCCCACCAGGCGTCGAGGCCGGGGGGCTCGGAGACGTCGACCCGCTCGCCCACGCGTGGCACCGCGACGGGCACCCCCTGGGTGGCCGCCGCGACGAGCAGCCGCTCGACCGGCTCGGCCCACGGGTGGGGTGCGAGGACGAAGGTGCACCAGTGGATCGGCATGAGGAGCCCGCCGCGCAGCTCGAGCGTCGCGGTGACCGCCTCCTCGGGGTAGAGGTGGATGTGTCGCCACGCCGGGTCGTAGGCGCCGACGGCCATGAGGGAGACGTCGAACGGGCCGTGCTCGGCGCCGATCCGCTCGTACCCCGGGAAGTAGCCGGTGTCGCCGCTGAAGAAGACCGTGCCGCTCGGGCCAGAGAGCACCCACGACGCCCAGAGCGTGCCGTCGCGTCGCAGGCCGCGGCCGGAGAAGTGCTGGGCCTCGACGGCGGTGACCCGGACCCCGCCGACGTCGAGGCCGTCCTCCCAGTCGCACTCGCGGACCCGGTCGGCGGGGACGCCCCACGCGTCGAGGTGGGCACCGACGCCGAGCGGCACGAGGAAGAGTGCCTCGGTCTGCGCGGCGAGCGCCGTGACGGTGTCCATGTCGAGGTGGTCGTAGTGGTCGTGCGAGATGACGACGGCGTCGACGTGGCCGATGCCCGACAGGGGCACGGCGACGGGGTGGAGCCGCTTGGGGCCGACGTGGCGGCTCGGCGAGCACCGGTCGCCCCACACGGGGTCGAGGAGGAGGCGCACCCCGTCGAGCTCGACGAGGGCCGACGCGTGGCCGAACCACGTGACGTGCAGCCCCGCGGTCGCCGGGGCGCGCGAGGCGCTGACCACCGGGATCGGCTGCTTGGGCTTGCGCGTGTCGGCGCTGTCGCGGAACCGGCGCAGGACGTCACGCTGGTTCGTCGGCATCGAGGAGGTCCCGCGGTGCGTGTTGTGGAAGGCGCCGGCCCGGAAGCGCGGGGAGTGCTGGAGCCGGTCGAGGCGGTCGCCGGCGGGGCGGCCGCCGATCGAGGCGTTGACGTCCTTGCCGGCGACGGCGAGTGCGCCGAGGGCACTGGCCGCGCCCGCGGCGATGGCGAGTCGGTTGAGCTTGGTCACCACCCCAGTGTGGGGTGCGGTCCGGTCAGGAGGCGCCCGGCGCCGTCCGGTGGACGTCGCGGGCCGCCCGCGCCGCCCTCGCGGCCTCGACGAGGGCGTCGAACAGGCGCTGGTCGTCACCGGCCTCCGGATGCCACTGCACGGCGAGGCGGAACGTCGTCGACGCGTCCTCCATCGCCTCGAGCGTGCCGTCCTCGTGCCACGCGCTGGCGCGCCACCCGGACCCCTCCAGCGTCTCGGGCTCGACGGCCTGGTGGTGGTAGGTCGGCACCTGCAGGGGTTCGGTGCCGAGGATGGCGGCGAGCCGGCTGCCCTCGACGGGCGTGGCGTGGTGGGAGGCGTACTCCCCCGGCCTCGGGTTGTGGCTGTCGTGGCCGACCCGGTCGGGCACGTGCTGCTCGAGCCGGGCCCCTGAGGCGACCGCCATCACCTGCATCCCGCGGCAGATGCCGAGCGCCGGGACGTCCATCGCCGCCGAGGCGCGGCACAGGGCGAGCTCCCACGCGTCGCGGTCGGGGCGGGGCGCCTGGGAGGTCGGGTGCGCGTCGGCGCCGTAGCGGTCGGCCTCGACGTCGGCGCCGCCCGCGATGACGACCGCGTCGAGGCGCGAGAGCACCTCGGCCGCCATCGCCTCGTCGGCGTCGGGGCGCGGGGGCAGGACGACGACGAGGGCGCCGGCACGCTCGAGGTGCTCGACGTACCGGTGCGGCAGGACGGCGCTGCGCTGGGCCACCCACGGCGACCGGTCGACGTCCTCGACGTAGCAGGAGACGCCGACCACCGGCCGGACGGGAGCCGGCGAGGTGCTCACAGCGGCGTGACGTACGCGCCCGAGATGCCGCCGTCGACGAGGAAGGTCGAGGCGGTCATGAAGCTCGACTCGTCGGAGGCGAGGAAGAGGACGGCGTTCGCCATCTCCTCGGGCTCGCCGAAGCGACCCATCGGGACGTGCACGAGCCGGCGGGCGGCGCGTTCCTCGTCCTTGGCGAACAGCTCCTTGAGCAGCGGGGTGTTGACGGGGCCGGGGCACAGGGCGTTGACCCGGATGCCCTGGCGCGCGAACTGCACGCCGAGCTCGCGGGTCATCGACAGCACGCCACCCTTGGACGCCGAGTAGGAGATCTGCGAGGTCGCCGCGCCCATGACGGCCACGAACGACGCCGTGTTGATGATCGACCCCGACCCGTTCTCGATCATGTACGGCAGGGCCGCCTTGCAGCACAGGTACACCGAGGTGAGGTTGACCTCCTGGACCCGGCGCCACGCGTCGAGGTCGGTGTCGAGGATGGAGTCGTCCTCGGGCGGGCTGATCCCGGCGTTGTTGAACGCGATGTCGAGCTTGCCGTACCGCTCCACCGCGGTGGCGAAGAGGCGGTCGACGTCGTCCTTGCTCGCGACGTCGGTGTGGACGTAGGCGCCGCCGATCTCCGCCGCGAGCGCCTCGCCCGCCTCGTCGGCGAGGTCGCCGACGACGACCGTGGCGCCCTCCTGCGCGAAGCGGCGCACGGTGGCGAGCCCGATCCCGGAGCACCCTCCGGTGACGACCGCGACCTTTCCCTCGAGCCTTCCGGCCATGGGTGGTGTTCCTTCCTGACGTGGGGTTCGTGTGCTGCCGACGGGGTCGGCGTCAGTCGGTGGCGATGAAGACGTTCTTGACCTCGGTGAACGCGTCGAGGGCGTCGGGGCCGAGCTCGCGGCCGATGCCGCTCGCCTTGAAGCCACCGAACGGCGTCGAGTAGCGCACCGAGGAGTGGCTGTTGACCGAGAGGTTGCCGGCCTCGACCCCGCGCGAGACGCGGATGGCGCGGCCGACGTCACGCGTCCAGATCGAGCCCGAGAGACCGTAGGCGGTGTCGTTGGCCTTGGCGACCGCGTCGGCCTCGTCGTCGAAGGGCATGACGGCGACGACGGGTCCGAAGACCTCCTCGCGCCACACGCGGTCGTCCGTGCCGCTCGGCAGGACGACGGTCGGCGGGTACCACCAGCCGGCTCCGTCGGGGGCGGTGCCGCGGAAGGCGACGTCGACGCGCGGATGGCCGGCGTCCTCGGCGCCCTCGATGTAGCCACGCACCGTCTCGCGCTGGCCGGCCGAGACGAGCGGGCCCATCTGCGTGGACTCGGCGCCCGGGTCGCCGACGACGACGGCCTTGAGGGCCTGCTCGAACCGGGACATGAAGCGGTCGAACACGGTGCGCTGCACGAGGATCCGCGTGCGGGCACAGCAGTCCTGGCCGGCGTTGTCGAGGAAGCTCATCGGTGCGGAGGTCGCGGCGAGGTCGAGGTCGGCGTCGTCGAAGACGATGTTCGCCGACTTGCCCCCGAGCTCGAGGGTGACCCGCTTGAGCTGGTCGGCAGCGCCGCGCATGATCCCCTGGCCGACGGCCGTCGACCCGGTGAAGCAGACCTTGCGGACGTCGGGGTGGGTGACGAAGCGGGCGCCGACGACCGACCCCTTGCCGGCGAGCACCTGGAAGACGCCTTCGGGGATGCCGGCGTCGAGCGCCAGCTCGCCGAGGCGAAGGGCCGTGAGGGGCGTCAGCTCGGCGGGCTTGAGGACGACGGTGTTGCCCGCCGCGAGCGCCGGCGCGAAGCCCCAGCCGGCGATCGGCATCGGGAAGTTCCACGGCACGATGACCGACACGACGCCGAGCGGCTCCTTGAAGGTGACGTCGAGGCCGCCGGCGACGGGGATCTGGCGGCCGAAGAGCCGCTCCGGTGCGGCCGCGTAGTAGCGCAGGACCCCGACGACGTTGCCCGCCTCCCAGCGCGCGTTGCCGATCGTGTGGCCGGCGTTGGCCACCTCGAGCCGGGCCAGCTCCTCGGTGTGCTCCTCGACGAGGTCGGCGAAGCGGCGCAGCAGCATCCCGCGGTCGGCCGGACTGACCGCGCGCCAGGCGGGCCCGACCTCGACGGCCCTGGCGACGGCGGCATCGGTCTCCTCGACGCCCACGAGGTCGAGGGTCGCGACGACCTCCTCGGTGGCCGGGTTGACGACGTCGTGCGTGGTGGTGCTCATGGTCTCCTCGTGCTGGGTGCTGGGTGGTGGTGCAGGTGCTCGGTGCTCGTGCTGGTGCTGTGGGGTGCCGTCGGGTCAGAGCCGCTCGAAGCCGCGGACCCGCTCCCAGTCGGTGACGGCGGCGTTGAACGCGGTGAGCTCGACGTCGGCGGCGTTGACGTAGTGGTCGACGACCTCGTCGCCGAACGCGGCGCGCGCGACGGCCGACCCGGCCAGGAGCTCGCGGGCCTCGGCGAGCGTCGAGGGCACCCGCTCGTAGTCGCCGACGTAGGCGTTGCCCTCGCACACCGGCGGGAGCGTCAGGCCCTCGCGGATGCCGTGGAGGCCGCCGGCCATCATCGCCGCCACGGCGAGGTAGGGGTTGACGTCGCCGCCGGGGACCCGGTTCTCGACGCGAAGCCCGGCCCCGTGGCCGACGACGCGCAGCGCGCACGTGCGGTTGTCGGTCCCCCAGGCGATGGCGGTGGGCGCGAACGACCCTGCAGCGAACCGCTTGTAGGAGTTGATGTTCGGCGCGTAGAAGTAGGTGAGCTCACGCATCGTCGCGAGGAGCCCCGCGAGGAAGCTGTCGAAGAGCTCGCTGCGGCCGCCGTCACGGTCGTCGTCGGCGAAGACGACCTCGCCGTCGGTGCCCCGCAGCGACAGGTGGATGTGGCACGAGTTGCCCTCGCGAGCGTCGTACTTGGCCATGAAGGTCAGCGACTGGCCGTGGCGGGCGGCGATCTCCTTGGCGCCCGTCTTGTAGACCGAGTGGTTGTCGCAGGTGCGCAGCACCTCGTCGAAGAGGAAGCCGATCTCGTGCTGGCCGAGGTTGCACTCGCCCTTGGCCGACTCCACGGTCATGCCCGCCGCGTACATCTCGTTGCGGATCTCGCGCAGGACGGGCTCGACCTTGCTGCCGCCGAGGATGGAGTAGTCGACGTTGTAGCGGTTGGCCCCCGTGAGGCCGTGGTAGCGGCGGTCCCAGGCGGAGTCGTAGGAGTCCTCGAAGAGGATGAACTCGAGCTCGGTACCGGCGAAGGCGCCCCACCCGTCACGCTCGGCCGACTCGATCTGCCGCTTGAGGACCGACCGCGGCGACTGCGGGACCTCCCCCTGGCCGTCGAGCCAGGTGAGGTCGCTCTGGATCGTCACCGAGGCCGGGTGGCCGGGGGTGCGCCGCAGCGTGGAGAGGTCCATCTCGAAGAACATGTCGCCGTAGCCGCGCTCCCACGAGGAGATGGCGTACCCGTCGACGGTGTTCATGTCGACGTCGACCGCGAGGAGGTAGTTGCAGCCCTCGGTGCCGTGGTCGAGGACGTGCTCGAGGAAGAAGTGCCCGTGGAGGCGCTTGCCCTGGAGCCGTCCCTGCATGTCGGTGAAGGCGACGATGACGGTGTCGACCGAACCGTCGAGCACCGCCGCTCGCAGCTGGTCGACCGTCATCCGGGGCGGACCCCCGGCGTGGATCGGGTTCGTCATGGGTCGTTCCCTCTCGTCAACCGATGAGACCCCGAAGGAGCGCCGACGTCGCGTCGCAGTGCTCCTCCATGGTCGTCCGGGCGGTGTCGGCGTCACCCTCGAGGATGGCGCCGACGATGGTGTCGTGCTGGTCGTGCGAGTGCTCGATGTTGACGCGGAGGACCGGGATGGCGGCGAGGAGCTCGCCGAGGGCGGCCTGGGCGCGGGTCACGGCCTCGACGACCATCGGCGACCCGGTGACCGTCGCGACCGCGAGGTGGAGGCGCGCGTCGGCGATCCGGTGGTCGGCGAGGTCCGCGTCGCGCACGGCGGCCGCCGACTCCCGCAGCCAGGACCGCTGGTCGCCGGAGAGCCGCCGGGTGGCGGCGAGCCGGGCGGCGCCGGGCTCGACGACGCGGCGGTAGTCGAGGGCGTCCTCCAGGGCGGCACCGTGGCGGACCGTCGAGCGCGCCGGGTCGTCGTGGTCGGCGTGCGTGACGAGGGTGCCGCCACCCCGGCCGCGCCGCGTCGTGACGAGCCCGGAGTCGCGCAGCGCGGCGATCGCCTCGCGCAGCGTGTTGCGCGAGACGCCCAGCCGCTCGGCGAGGTCACGCTCGGGCGGGAGCTGCTCACCGACGACGAAGACCCCGAGCCGGATGGCCGTGGCCAGCTGTTCGACGGTGGTCTCGAAGACGTTGCCGACCGAGGGTCGGAGCACGGCGTCCGGCAGCCGGGTGGGCTGCGGCGACGGCTGCTCCGGAGTCACGGGTGCCACTATGCCGTGAAAATGGTCCGAGGGTGAACCTTTGCTCAGGCGAGACGCGTCAGCCAGCCGTGGGTGTCCTCGACCCGTCCGTACTGGATGTCGAGGAGCGCGTCGCGGATGGCGTGGGTCACCTCGCCACCGTCGGAACCCGCGGTCGAGGGCGCCGAGCCACCCTCCCAGCGCAGCTCGCCCACCGGGGTCACGACGGCGGCCGTGCCGCAGGCGAAGACCTCGCGGATCTCGCCGCTCGCGACCCCCTCCTTCCACTCCTCGATGGGGATGCGCCGCTCCTCCGGGTCGAGGCCGAGCTCCTTGGAGAGCTCGAGGATCGAGCTGCGGGTGACGCCCTCGAGGATCGAGCCGGTGAGCTCGGGGGTGACGAGTCGGTTGTCGCGGGTCACGAAGAAGAGGTTCATCCCGCCGAGCTCCTCGATGTACGTCTGGGTCGAGGAGTCGAGGAAGACGGCCTGGTCGCACCCGTTCTCGATGCCCTCGAGCTGGCCGGCGAGCGAGGAGGCGTAGTTGCCTCCGGTCTTCGCGGCCCCGGTGCCACCGGCGCCCGCGCGGGCGTGGTGCTGCGAGATCCACAGGTTCACCGGCTTGAGGCCACCGGCGAAGTACGCCCCGGCCGGGGAGGCGATGACGCAGTAGGTGACCTCGCGGGCCGGGCGCACCCCGAGGAAGGCCTCCGAGGCGAAGACGAACGGTCGCAGGTACAGGCTCGTCTCGCCCGTGCCGGCGGGTGGGACCCACGCCTCGTCCACCCCCACGAGCGCGACGAGGGAGGCGACGAAGTCCTCGGTCGACAGCTCGGGGAGGGCGAGGCGGCGGGCGCTGCGCTGCATCCGCTGGGCGTTGGCCTCCGGGCGGAAGCACCACACCGAGCCGTCCTCGTGGCGGTAGGCCTTCAGGCCCTCGAAGATCTCCTGCGCGTAGTGCAGGACGGCGGCGCTCGGCATCACCTCGATGGGGCCGTAGGCGCTGATCCGCCCGCTGTGCCACCCCTGCCCCTCGGTCCAGGTGGCCAGCAGCATGTGGTCGGTGAAGTGCACCCCGAAGCCCGGGTTCGCGTGGATCTCGGCACGGCGCTCCTCGCCGGCCGGGTCGGGCCGGCGCTGGAGGTCGAAGGTCAGCGTCATGGGACTCGTGGTCCTTTCCTCGGGAGCATCGGTGCTACCGGCTGAGGATACTGGCGCCCGGCGTGGGGTCAGAGGCGGGCGGCGATGGCGTCGCCCACGGCCGACGTGGCGCGGGGGGAGTTCCCGCGCTCGGCGAGGTCGGCGGCCACGGCCCGCTCCACCCGCTGGGCCTCGTCGGTGCGCCCGAGGTGGGCGAGGAGCATCGACACCGACAGGATCGTCGCGGTGGGGTCGGCCTTGGCCTGCCCCGCGATGTCGGGGGCCGAGCCGTGGACCGGCTCGAACATGCTCGGGTAGCGGCCCTCCGGGTTGATGTTGCCGCTCGCCGCGAGGCCGATGCCCCCGGCGATGGCGGCCGCGATGTCGGTGATGATGTCGCCGAAGAGGTTGTCGGTGACGATGACGTCGAAGCGTCCCGGGTCGGTCGCGAGGAAGATCGTCGCGGCGTCGACGTGCTGGTAGGCGGTCTCGACGTCGGGGAACTCGGCCCCGACCTCCTCGACCGTGCGGCGCCACAGGTGGCCGGCGTGGGTGAGGACGTTGTGCTTGTGGACGAGGGTGAGGTGGCGGCGGGGCCGTGCCTGGGCGCGCGCGAAGGCGTCGCGCACGACCCGCTCGACACCGAAGCGGGTGTTGACGCTCACCTCGGTCGCGATCTCGTTCGGCGTCCCGGTGCGCAGCGCTCCGCCGTTGCCGACGTAGGGGCCCTCGGTGCCCTCGCGGACGACGACGAAGTCGATGCCGTCGGGGGCGACGCGCTCGACGGCCAGGGGGCTCTCGACACCGGGGTAGAGCCGGGCCGGGCGGAGGTTGACGTAGTGCTCGAGGGCGAAGCGCAGGGGCAGCAGGACGCCGCGCTCGAGCACGCCGCTCGGGACCGTGGGGTCGCCGATCGCGCCGAGGAGGATCGCGTCGTGGGCCCTGACCTCGTCGAGGACCGAGTCGGGGAGCGTCTCGCCCGTGGCGTGCCACCGTCGGGCGCCGAGGTCGTACTCGGTCGTCGTGACCTTGGGACCGGCCGCGCCGATGACGGCCTCGAGCACCTTCAGGCCCTCGGCCACGACCTCGGGACCGATGCCGTCACCCCCGATGACGGCGATGTCGAGGGAGGTCACGGCGGTCTCGTCGTCGGCTCCGGTCATGCGGGAAAGCCTAGGACTCGTCTCGCCCCGCGGGACGGCCCGTCCGCAGTCCGGACCAGGCTCCCGGCCACCCGAGGCTGCCGACCGCGAGGACGAGGAGGAGGTTCGCCGGCACGGCGAGCCAGGGCTGGTTGCCGATGTGGGCCACCGGCCACAGCACGGTCGCCACGAGGACGCCGGCCGCCTGCCAGCGCGCGCCGAGCCGTCGGAGGGCTGCGGCGACGAGCAGCAGCGACAGCGGGAACACCAGGCCCAGCGGCTTGATGACGTTCGCCGCCCCGGGCCGGTCGACGAGCTGGACGTCGCCGAAGGACATGTGGATGGCCTCGAAGCCGTAGGCGACGTTGCCCGCCATCCCCACGAGCGCAGCGAGCACGAGGACGGCGCGCAGTCGGGACCCTGCGGGGAGCCAGCGGGCCACGCACAGGACGACGAACCCGTACCCGATGGCCCCGAGGACGTGGAGCAGCCCGGCGGTCGGGTCGTCCCAGCCCCGCACGGCGTAGGTCGAGTCCGCGGCGAGGTAGAGCAGCGGCGCGACGACGAGCGAGCCGGTGAGCAGCCGCTGCTCCGGCGTCGGGGTGTGGGTGGCTGCGTCGTCGGTGATCCGGGCAGGGCGGTCGACGGGAGGGCGGGTGGTGGTCATGGTGGCTCCGTTCTCGGCTGGGAGTCCCGAGCCTCCGGTCCCCGGGGCCCGCGGCACCACGGGGCGATCCCTGGTCAGGCAGGTCCAGGGGAATCCCCGTGTCGCCGCTGCCTCCTGCTGGGACGATGGAGGGGTGAACCCGCCGCGCCCGTGGTCTGCACCGACCACCCTCCTCCTCGTCGGCGGCGTCGTGGTCGCCGTGGCCACCGGCCTCGCCCACGGCCTGTGGTGGAGCAACCTCCACAACGGGCTGCTCGCCCTCTCCTTCGCCGGGGTCGGCGCCTACGTGCTGCACGAGCGGCCGGGCCACCACGAGGGACGCCTCATGCTCGGCACGGGGGTGGTCGAGGCGGTGATGTTCCTCGCCCGCCAGCTGGCCCACGCGGATCCCGCGACGACGAGCCCGTGGGTCGCCTGGCTCGGCGTCTGGCCGGTGCCGCTCGCGCTCGGCCTGACGACCGCCGCCGTGCTCGGCTTCCCGGACGGCCGGCTGCCCGCGCCACGCTGGCGTCCGGTGGCCGTCGCGGTCGCCGGGGTCACCGTCCTGTCGTGCGTCCTGTCGGCGGGCTGGCGGGTCGGCCACGCGTCGGCGGGTGTCACGACCGCGCCACCCACTGGGCGACACCGTGCCCGGGGTCGTCAGTGCCCTGTGGAGCACCGTGTCCGTGCCCTCCTTCGTCGCCCTCCAGCTCCTGTGGGTGGTGGCGCTCGTGGCCCGCTGGCGCCGGGCGGTCGCCCGACCGGAGCTCGTGTGGCTCCTCGCGGCGTGTGCGCTCTCGGCCGCGGCCCTCGCCCTCGGCCTGGTCGTCGACGGCTCCCCGCGCGCGGGGCTCCTCGCCGCCTGCCTCGTCCCCGTCGCCGCCGGTGTCGCGATCGTCCACGGACGGCACGTCGCCACCCGTGCGGCGCTCACCTGGCTGTCCCGGAGCGGGGCCGACCCGGCGCGCCTGCCCAGCGGCCTCGCCGCCGCGGCGGCCCGGGCCCTGTCGGCTCCGGCCACGACGGTGTGGATGGGCCGCGAGGCGGCGATGCGCGCCGTCGGCGTGTGGCCGGAGCGCGAGGAGCCGATGGCGGTCAGGACGCTGGCCGACCTCGCGGGGTCACCGGGCTCCATCGTGCGGCCGGTGACGCGTGGTGGTGAGGTCGTCGGCGCCCTCGAGGTGCTGCACCCCGGCCCCCTGACCCGCTCGCAGGAACGGCTGGCGACCGAGCTGTCGGGTCAGGCCGCGTTCGTCCTCGAGCACGTCAGCCTCGCGGCCGTCATCGACCGGCAGCAGCGGCGCGGGGCCCTCGACGGGCTGACGCCGCGCGAGCACCAGGTCCTCGAGCTCATCGCCCGCGGGCTGTCGAACTCGGCCATCTGCGACGAGCTGTACCTGAGCATCAAGACCGTGGAACCGCTCGTCGGCACGGTCTTCGCCAAGCTCGGGCTCCACGCCGACTCCGCGAGCAACCGCCGGGTGCTGGCGGCCCTGCAGTACCAGCGCGCGACGACCTCGGGCTGACCTCGGGATGACGTCGAACGGCACGGACCCATGGGTCCGTGCCGTGTCGGTGGCGGCTCCTCGGGAGCCGCGGGGCGTGCGCGGGGGGCGCTCAGTCGTCCGAGTGTCCCTGGTCGCGCAGGTCCATCGACTCCTGGAGGGCCTGGCGGGCCAGGGTCGCCTCGTCGAGGGTGCTGTTGTCGTTCATCGTGGTCTCGCTTCCGCGACCGTGCGGTCGCTCATCTGCTTCGGGTGGGGGTCGGGGCGCTCGAGCCGAGGGGTGTCGGCGAGCGGTCAGCGACGTCGCGGGGTCTCCGCGGCGAGGGTGCTGACTACCTGACCTCGCCGCGGCCGGGAATGAGGAGGGACACCTCGAGCCGCTGCATCCCTCGACGGTACGTGGACGTCCCGGGACCCGTCATCGGCCTTCCACCATCCGGACGCCCGACCGACGGGACGTGCGTCACATCTGCCGTCCGACGACGGATTCCGTCCCTGATCCGGCCGGCGACCCCGGTTTCGCATCCCGACGGTCGCGACCGACCCGGCGACCAGACGTCAGTCGAGGTCGACGACCCGGACGGTCTCGGCGCCGATCTCCTTCTCGATGGCCGTGACGACGTCGCCGGGGATGGCGTTGTCGAGGGTGAGGGTGACCAGGGCCTTGCCGTGGGCGTCGTCGCGGGAGACCTGCATCCCGGCGATGTTGACGTTCGCGTCGCCGAGGAGGCGGCCGACGGCGCCGATGACGCCCGGGCGGTCCTCGTAGGCGAAGAACGCGAGGTGCTTGGAGATCGGGATCTCGAGGTCGTAGCCCTGCACGCCGATGAGCTTCTGGACCATCTTCGGCCCGGTGAGCGTGCCCGCGATCGACACGGTCGTGCCGTCGGCGAGCGTGCCGTGCAGCGTCGTGACGTTGCGGAAGTCCTCGGCGACGGGCTCGGTGACCAGGCGCGACTCGCAGCCGCGCTCCTTGGCGATGAGCGGGGCGTTGACGTAGGTGACCGGGTCCTCGGTGACGTCGGTGAACAGGCCCTTGAGGGCGGCGAGCTCCCAGATCGACACGTCGTGCGCGGTGATCTCGCCGCGGACCTCGACGTCGAGCTGCACGGGCACGGCACCGGCGAAGGCGGTGAAGACGCGGCCGAGCTTCTCGACGAGGTCGATGCCGGGACGGACCTCCTCGGCCACGGCACCACCCGAGACGTTGACGGCGTCGGGGACGAGGTCGCCCCCCAGGGCCAGGCGGACCGACTTCGCGACGGCGACACCGGCCTTCTCCTGGGCCTCGTCGGTGGAGGCACCGAGGTGCGGCGTCACGACGACGGACTCGAAGGCGAAGAGCGGGCTCTGCGTGCACGGCTCCTGGGCGAAGACGTCGATCCCGGCGCCGGCGACGCGGCCCTCGGCGATCGCGTCGGCCAGGGCCTCCTCGTCGAGGACGCCACCGCGGGCGGCGTTGATGATCCGCACGGTCGGCTTGACCTTGGTCAGCGCCTCCTTGCCGATGAGGCCGATGGTCTCGGCGTTCTTCGGCAGGTGGATCGTGATGAAGTCGGACTCGGCCAGCAGCTCGTCGAGGGTGACGAGGCGCGCCCCGAGCTGGCCGGCGCGCTGGACCGAGACATAGGGGTCGTACGCGAGGATCTCGACGCCGAAGCCCTTGAGCCGCTCGGCGACGAGCTGGCCGATCCGGCCGAAGCCGACGACGCCGACCTTCTTCTCGAGCAGCTCGACGCCGCCGTACTTGCTGCGCTTCCAGGCGCCGTTCTTCAGGGCCTCGTTGGCCGGCGCGATGTTGCGGGCGCACGCGAGCAGGAGGCCGACGGCCAGCTCGGCGGCGGAGGTGATGTTCGAGGTGGGGGCGTTGACGACCATGACGCCGGCCTTCGTGGCGGCGTCGACGTCGACGTTGTCGAGGCCCACCCCCGCGCGGGCGATGACCTTGAGGTTCTTCGCGGCGGCGAGCGCCTCGGCGTCCATCTTGGTGGCGGAGCGGATGAGGACCGCGTCGACGCCGGCGAGCGCCGGGAGCAGCTGACCTCGGTCGGAGCCGTCGGTGCTGCGGACCTCGAAGTCGGGGCCGAGGGCGTCGATGGTCGCGGGCGAGAGCTCCTCGGCGATGAGGACGACGGGCTTGGTCACGAAGAAGTCCCACTTTCGGTGCTGCTGCGGTGGGGCTCCGCCGTCTGGTCGACGCCGGTGCCGGTGCCCGGATGGGCGGCGGCGTCCTCCAGGACACCGGAGGACGCGCTCCGGCACGCCGCTGGGCCGGGAGTTCCATGATACGGGCGTGCCAGCATGTGGACCCCCGTGACCACGATGTGATCGTCGTCGCGCCGACCGCCCGCCGGCTTCGCGCCGGGTGCGCGTGGCCCGCCCACCCGGTCAGCCGAGCGCCGCCGCGACCCGCTCGGCGAGGCCGTGGACCCCACGGCGGACGAGGTCGCCGTAGCCGTCGGGCCCGAGGGTGTCGAGGGAGGCCTGCGCGAGGACGACCTGCGCCTCGGCCTCCTCGACCCTGCCCTGCCGCAGGTACCCGTCGCCGAGGTTGAGGTGCAGGCTCGGCGCCATCGCCGCGGCACGCTCGATGCCGACGGGGGTGAGGTCGGCGTCGGACACCCCGTCGAAGGCGGCGAGGGCGCGCTCGTCCCACGCGACCTCGTCGGCGAGGTCGTCCTGGACGTCGGCGAGGTAGTGCGCGATGACGCACCGCTGGGCGCGGTGCGTGCCGTCGGTGCCGTCCCACGCCTCCTCGAGGAGCACCCGCCCGCGCACCCGGTCACCGCCGAGGGCGACCGTGACGCCCTCGATGACCTCTCTCCACTGCGTCATGGCCCGACGGTAGGACGGCCCTCCGACACCCGGTCGGCCGCCGGCTCCCCGGCCGACCCGTCCACCCGCCGACGCCGCCCGCTACCCCCCGCGCTACGCCCCGCATTACGCCCCGCGCTACGCCCCGCGCTACGGCGCAGTACATGTCGTGATCACAGCACCTACTGCGCCGTAGGTCGCGATCTCGACGGGTCCGCGGCGAGCTCGTGGTCGGCGAGCGCGGGCAGCGGCTCGTCCTCGACGCGGCGACGGACCCGGCGGGACACGAGCGCGACGACGGCACCGAGCGCCACGACGGCGAGCAGCCACCACCAGCCGCCCGAGCCGAGGAAGGCGTCGACGACCGCGAACCCCACCGTCGTGTAGACGAGCGACCACAGCGCCGCACCCAGGAGCACCGCCGGCACGAACCGCCGCTGCGGCATCCGGAGCATCCCGGCCGAGGCGTTGATCGCGCTCTGCAGGCCGACGGTGAGGAAGCCCAGCGTCACCGCGGGAGGTCCGACCCGCACGACGAAGCGCTCGGCCCGGGCGACGAGGGGCCGGTCGAGGTGGTGCGCCCACCGGGAGCGCCCTCCCCCCGCCCGCGCCCCCCGGCCGACCCAGTAGGTGGCGGTCCCGCGGGCGAGCGCGCCGAGCCAGAGCACCACGAACACCGCCCAGACGGGCCACCCCTCGACGAACGCCTCCACGGTGCCAGCCTAGATCTGGCCCGCCCCCGCTCCCTCGACCCCGACCTCGTGCGAGTCGGGTGCGGTTCTGCACGGGGTCGGCCTCGAGCCCGGAGCGACGTCGCGCGAGGTCGGCGGCCGGGACGCCCGGATGCCCGGATGCCGGGCACCCCGCTGTGGGTGCCCGGCATCCGGGTGCTGCGGCGGCCGACGGGCCGGGGTCAGCGCGCGGCGGAGCCCTCGACGTAGTCGGTGTCGCGCCCAGAGTCGACCCAGGCCATGAGCTGGCGCAGCTCGCGGCCGGTGCCCTCGATGGGGTGGGCCGCACCCTTGGCGCGCAGCTCGGTGAACTCCGGCGCCCCGGCGTCCTGGTCGTCGATGAACCGCTTGGCGAAGGCGCCGTTCTGGATGTCGCTGAGGACGGCCTTCATGTTCTCCTTCACGGACGGGTCGATGACGCGCGGACCGGAGACGTAGTCGCCGTACTCCGCGGTGTCGGAGACCGACCAGCGCTGCTTGGCGATGCCGCCCTCGATCATGAGGTCGACGATCAGCTTGAGCTCGTGGAGGCACTCGAAGTACGCGACCTCGGGCTGGTAGCCGGCCTCGACGAGGGTCTCGAAGCCGTACATGACGAGCTGCGAGGCGCCACCGCACAGGACGGCCTGCTCGCCGAAGAGGTCGGTCTCGGTCTCCTCGGTGAAGGTCGTGCCGATGCCGCCGGCCCGAAGTCCGCCGATGGCCTTGCCGTACGACTTCGCGACGTCCCACGCCTCGCCCGAGGCGTCCTGCTCGACGGCGAGGAGCACGGGAACGCCGCGCCCGTCGACGTACTCGCGACGGACGATGTGGCCGGGACCCTTGGGGGCGACCATGAGGACGTCGGAGCCCGCAGGGGCCTGGATGTAGCCGAAGCGGATGTTGAAGCCGTGGCCGAAGAGCAGGCCCGCGCCCTCCTTGAGGTTCGGCTCGATGTGCTCGGCGTAGACGCCGCGCTGCACCTGGTCGGGCGTGAGGATGACGACGAGGTCGGCCTCCTTCACGGCGTCGGCCACGGCGAGGACGGTCAGGCCCTCGGCCTCGGCCTTGGCGCGGCTCTTGCTGCCCTCGGCGAGGCCGACGCGCACGTCGACACCGGAGTCGCGCAGGTTGAGCGCGTGGGCGTGGCCCTGGCTGCCGTAGCCGATGACGGCCACCTTGCGTCCCTGGATGACGCTGAGGTCGGCGTCGTCGTCGTAGAACATCTCGGCCATCGTGAGGGCCTCTCCTTCGTGTGGTGGTGGTGCTTCTCGGTGAGCGTAGGCGGGGCGGTCCGGCGGGTGCCGGGCCGTCCGCGACGTGGGTCGGGGCCGAGCCGCGGGTGCGGCGGGTGGAGCCGGACGGTCAGGCGGTGCGCAGCGTGCGGTCGGTGATCGAGCGCTGACCGCGGCCGATGGCGACGACGCCCGACTGCACGAGCTCCTTGACGCCGTAGGGGTCGAGGACGTCGAGGAGCGCCCTGAGCTTCTCGGCCGTCCCCGTCGCCTCGATCGTCAGCGAGTCGGTGGCGACGTCGACGACCTTGGCCCGGAACATCTGGACCATCTCGAGCACCTGGCTGCGGGTCGCCGCGTCGGCGCGCACCTTGATGAGCATGACCTGGCGGTGGACCGCCGAGTTCGGCTCGAGCTCGACGACCTTGAGGACCTCGACGAGCTTGTTCAGCTGCTTGGTCACCTGCTCGAGCGGGAGGTCCTCGACGTCGACGACGACCGTCATGCGAGAGATGTCGGGGTACTCGGTCTCCCCCACGGCCAGGGACTCGATGTTGAAGCCGCGCCGGGAGAACAGCGCCGCGATCCGGGCGAGGACGCCGGGCTTGTTCTCGACGAGGACGGACAGGGTGTGCTTGCTCATGGTGTCTCCTGGCTCACTGGCCGTCGTGGTCGGCGTCGGTCGGCTGCTCGATCGCCTCGGACTCCTCGCGGTCCCACTGGGGCGCGGTGTCGCGGGCGACCTGGATGGCGTCGTTGCTGACGCCGGCTGGGACCATCGGCCACACCATCGCGTCGCGGTGGACGACGAAGTCGACGACGACCGGGCGGTCGGTGACGGCCATCGCCTGACGGATCGTCTCGTCGACGTCCTCCGGTGTCTCGCAACGCAGCCCGACGCAACCGTAGGCGTCGGCGAGCTTGACGAAGTCGGGGACGCGCGAGCCGACCGAGGTGTGCAGGTCGGTGTTGGAGTAGCGCTCGTTGTAGAAGAGCGTCTGCCACTGGCGCACCATGCCGAGGCTGCTGTTGTTGATGATCGCGACCTTGATCGGGATGTTGTTGATGACGCAGGTCGCGAGCTCCTGGTTCGTCATCTGGAAGCACCCGTCGCCGTCGATGGCCCAGACGGTGCGGTCCGGCTCGGCGACCTGGGCGCCCATCGCGGCGGGGACGGCGTAGCCCATCGTCCCGAGGCCACCGGAGTTCAGCCACGCGTTGGGGCGCTCGTACTGCACGAACTGCGCCGCCCACATCTGGTGCTGGCCGACTCCAGCGACGTAGATCGCCTCCGGGCCGGCGATGGCCGAGAGCCGCTCCATCACGTACTGCGGTGCGAGAGTGCCACCCTCGGGCGTGGTGTAGCCGAGGGGGAACGACTCCTTCCACCCCGCGACGCGCTGGCGCCACTCGGTGTAGTCGCCGCCCTTGCCGGCGTCGATGTCGGCGTCGAGCGCCTCGATGAGGTCGGTGATGACCGCCTTGCAGTCGCCGACGATCGGGACGTCGGCCCGCCGGTTCTTGCTGATCTCGGCCGGGTCGATGTCGGCGTGGATGACCTTGGCCTCCGGCGCGAAGGTCGCCAGCTGGCCCGTGACCCGGTCGTCGAAGCGGGCGCCGAGCGCGATGAGGAGGTCGGACTTCTGCAGGCCGGTGACCGCCGGGACCGACCCGTGCATCCCGGGCATCCCCAGGTGCAGCGGGTGGCTGTCGGGCAGGGCGCCGCGGGCCATGAGCGTGGTGACGACGGGGATCTGCGTGAGCTCGACGAGTCGGCGCAGCTCCTCGCTCGCCTCGGCGCGGATGACCCCGCCACCGACGTAGAGCACCGGGCGGTGCGCCCGGGCGATGAGGCGCGCGGCCTCGCGGATCTGCTTGCTGTGCGGACGGGTCACCGGGCGGTACCCGGGCAGCTCGATGCGCGGCGGCCACGAGAACGTGGTCCGCGCCTGGAGGGCGTCCTTGCTGATGTCGACGAGGACGGGTCCCGGGCGGCCGGTCGAGGCGATGTGGAAGGCCTCGGCGATGACGCGCGGGATGTCGTCGGCCTTGGTCACGAGGTAGTTGTGCTTCGTGATCGGCATCGTGATGCCACGGATGTCGGCCTCCTGGAAGGCGTCCGTGCCGATCGACGTCGAGCTGACCTGACCGGTGATCGCGACGACGGGGACCGAGTCCATGTGCGCGTCGGCGAGCGGGGTGACGAGGTTGGTGGCGCCGGGACCCGAGGTCGCCATGCAGACACCGACCCGGCCGGACGCCGACGCGTAGCCCTCGGCCGCGTGGCCGGCGCCCTGCTCGTGACGCACGAGGATGTGGCGGACCTTGACCGAGTCGAGGAGCGGGTCGTAGGCGGGGAGGATCGCGCCGCCCGGGATCCCGAAGACGGTGTCGACGTCCATCGCCTCGAGGGAGAGCACGAGGCTCTGCGCGCCGGTCACCTCGATCGGCGTGCGCGCCCGGGCCTGCTGCGCCACCTGCCCGGGGTTCGGGACGCTGGGTGCGTGGGGGGCGCGGGCCGCCGGGATCGCCGGCTTCGTGTCAGTCATCGGGGTCACCGTCTCTTCGTCGTTCACTGCTGTCGCCGCGGGCGTGCGGCCTGCTCCGTGCACAAAAAAACCCTCCAGTCCCGTGGCGGGGACAGCGGAGGGGGCGCGTCTGGGATGCGTCAGACGCGCCTAGGAAAGTACGAGGACTCGAGCCACGGGACCACTCTCCCGCCGGCCCGTGGGTGTGTCAACCAACGAGACAGCCGGTCCCACGATCCGGAACCGGTGAGCTGACCTCACCGGACGGAGTCCGTCGTCACCGAGACGGGACCGTGCCGGCTGGGCCGCTGGCTCGCCGTGCGTCGCTCGTTGTCGCGGACCCTCGGCTCGTAGTGGGTCTGGAAGAGGACGCTGACCAGCTCCCCCCTGCTGCGGGCACCTGTCTTTCCGAAGGCGCTCTGCAGGTGCTTCTGCACGGTGTCCTCGGCGATCGCGAGCTCCCTGGCGGCGGCGGTCGTCGACGCCCCGCGCATGACGAGACGGGTCACCTGCTGCTCGCGGTCGGTCAACCCGTGGGCGCGCATCAGGATCGCGGCCAGGTGGTGAGGTTGGGCTGACTCGATCACCACTGCGGCCTGTGGTGTCGCGGCCCCGTCGAGCCGAGCACCCTGAAGCGTGAGCCAGACGCCCCTGTCGGTGGCCACGCGCGCGATTCCCGACGCCGGGTTCGGGCCGAGGGCGGTTCCGGCCACCGCCATGACCGAGGGCGGCAGCGACGTCGCGTCCCCTCCGAGCAGGTGCAGCCAGGCCCGTGCCGTCGGGGACATCGACACGGGCGTGAGGTCGTCATCGAGCACCACCAGACCCGGCGCGTCGGGCAGGTCGGGTTCGGCCGCCTGCGCCGACAGCAGCGCGTGCCGTGCCCCTTCGGCCAGCATCGGTGCGGCAGCCCGCACGACGTCGATCTCCCGCCCCGCGAACAGCGGGCGACCCGCCTCCCGGTACAGGCCGAGTGCTCCCCACGTTTCACCGTCACGCGTGCGCAGGGCGACGACCAGCTCCTGGTCGCATCCGTTGGGCTGCATCTCCCGGTGGTACTTGGAGGCGAGCTCGGGCCGACCTCCGGTGGCGTCGTGCAGCGTGCCGAAGCCCTGGTCGCATCCGTTGGGCTGCATCTCCCGGTGGTACTTGGAGGCGAGCTCGGGCCGACCTCCGGTGGCGTCGTGCAGCGTGCCGAAGCCCTCACGCGACGCGAGCACCTCCGTCATCGAGTTGAAGTCCGGCTCGAGGTACTCCCGGCCCAGCCAGTCGGCCGGGATCTCCGGCAGACCTTCCTGGAAATGGCTCGTCGTCAACAGGGAGTCCGGGTCGACGGTGAAGAAGCACGGCGACTCGAAATGGGGCACCGCCACCGCGAGCAGGGCAGCAGTCGTGCGCCACATCGTCACCAGGTCCGTGCCCGCGCGGCAGGCACGATCCATTCGGTCGAGGAGCCTCGCGTGATCCGTCACGCCACCGGCATACCAGATTTCCGGAGTACCGCCGAGGCCTCGAGACTTCGGGTGAGGTCATGGCCAGATGAGTTTCGTCACAGGTCTCAGGTCACCCAGCGCCTGTGCCAACGCCTCGGGATCGACACCGACCTCGTGCCGCGCACCTTCGGAGTTCGGCAACATCGGCCCGCTCGGTGCTTCACCTCGCCGGGCACAGGACCTCTGCGGCGACCGGGTCTCCTGATGGGCATCGGCTCGGGCCTAACGCCTGCTGCCTCGAGATCGCGTGGTGAGCGGAACCGCGACAGCGGGAAGCCGCGGACTCTCCGGCCTCCCCGGCCTCGACCCCGCCTGGTCGCGCACCCTGACCGTGGCGGACGCGAGACGGCGTCCCACGCACGCTGGCACCTCCTCGACAACGGAGCCGAGCCAGTGCACGGCACGCTGCTGTGCGTGCACGGCAACCCCACGTGGTCCTACCTGTGGCGCGGCCTGCTCGCCGCCGCCCCGCCCGGGTGGCGAGTGTGCGCCGACCACCTCGGCATGGGTTCTGAGCGCACGACGCAGCGGAACGTCGCGCAGCGATCAACGATCTCGGCACCGACGACGCCTCGGGATCGACGGCGTGTCACGTGGCAGACTGGGCGGCATCATCTCGCTCGGCTGGGCCTGCGCATCGCGAGCAGCTGAGAGGCGTGGTCCTCGGCAACACCGCATGGAGCCCAGCGACTAGACGGCTGATCGCTCGCGCACATGCGGGTCGAGTCGTGGTGAACACCGACTTCGTCGGGGACGCGCTGTCGGATAGCGCTGACGCGGTCGCGATGCCTCGCGCTGCATACGGCAGCGAGCCGGCGCAGCGTCGGTGACTTGTGCAGACATGTTATCGCAGGGCAGTGTACGGAGTGGGCTGCGAGTCGGCTCGATGTTCCAGCCTGTGTTCTGGGCCGCGCGACCCTGTCTTCGGTGACGGTATCTCGCGACCTGCTCAGACGCTGCAGGCCAGTGCACGTTTCGAGGCTGCACTGGTAGAAGCCCATAGATGCGTGTCCTTGGATGAGTAGCGATGCATCCGAGCAGGAGAAGGCGAGATCCTCGGCGCGACCGCCGGCTGCAGGGACAAGGTATTTGTTATGATAGATGATATTTATTTGTGATATATTTAGTTGGCTGCAGGACAGTGTGGTGGTGGAGACAAGGACTGGCTTCGCGGCATGGCGCGTTGAGCGTGCCTGCTCGAAGTTTGGTGTAGATGCTGTGATTTTCTTTAAGGTTCCTGGTGGACTCCAAGGACTGGGGCGGGCGGCTGGCCGTCGTCGAGCACCTGCTCGCACCGCTCAGCATCGCGGCTCCCATGCACCGACACACGCTCGAGGACGAGTACAGCCTGATCCTCGAGGGCACCGTGTGGTACCACGCGGCCGGGAAGGAGTACGTCGCGGAGGTGGGTGACTTCGTGGTCAAGCCACGCGGTGAGTGGCACACCTTCTGGAACGCTGCCACCTCTCCCGCCCGCGTCCTCGAGCTCATCTGCCCGGGTGGCCTGGAGGAGGCCTTTCGCATCATCGGGACGGCCGACCAGGACGTCGACCTCGGTCCGATCGTGGAACCCTTCGGTTGCGAAGGAGACTTCGCAGCCACCGAGCCGATCATCGAGAAGTACGGGTTGACGTTCGGCTGAACCCCTGCGCCCCTCCCCCGTGCGGCCACCGTCACGCTGAGGGCTCAGGGGTTCGCGTCCGGCCTCGCGCTCAGATCTGGGACTGGTGGAGCTGGCCCAGGAGCTCGGGACCTCTGCGGTCGAGGCGGCGACCGCCCACCACGACCCCGACGGCGAGCAGACCGAGGGCGTAGACGCAGCTGACGACGAACGTCGACCAGCGCCCCACGGTCGAGTCGCGGGTGAGGAAGGCGGCGACGATGACGGGGAGGATGAGCAGCCCCGGGCCGACGAACGACAGCATCGCCGTGAGGCAGCCCTGGGCCGCCCCACCCGAGGTCGCCGCGAACGGGTTGCCCCCGGTGCGCGGTGCGGTTCCCGGGAAGTAGGCGCCCACGAGGACGGCGAGCCCGAGGCTGCCGAGCAGCGCCGTGATGGAGATCGCGAGCCAGAGCAACGGCTGGGTGACCGCGCCGATGCCGACACCGACGGCCCACGTCGCGATGAGCGCCGGCCCGTAGACGACGATCGAGGCGAGGGCCCGTCCCAGCCGGTCCTCCCAGCCCTTGACGCCGACGGCCAGGTGCAGCCACCACGCGGGCCCGTCGAACGCGAGGTCGTTCATCAGGCTCAGCCCGGCGAGGACGGCGAGCATGACGACGCCGGTCCCCGCGAGGAGCGTGCTGCCCGTGACCATCGCCTGGAGGACGAAGAAGATCGGGAGGACGGCCGTGCGCAGCGCGATGCCGACGAGCCGGCTGTCGCGGTACCAGGCCCTGGTGCGGCGGGCGGCGATCGTCGCCGTGGGCGAGGTGCCGAGCAGCATCGGGAGGAAGCGACCTCGGCCGATCCGCTGCCCGCCCGAGCTCCCCAGCGGCGAGGTCAGCGCCCGCGACAGCTGGTGGACCCAGACCCGGTAGAGGAACGCGACCAGGCCGACCGCAAGGGCGAGGTGGACGGCCGCGTCGGCCCACCGGCCCTCGGCGACGTCGAACGGCAGGCCCCATGCCCAGCCGACCGGGGTCCACGAGGCGATCCACGCCGGCCCCCGCGCGTCGAAGGCGAGGATGTCGAGGAAGAGGGAGTCGGTGGCGAGCAGGAGGTTGAGGCCGAGCGGCAGCATCGTGACGAGGGCGACGACGACGGCCCCGACCAGCCGACCGGTGCGGGTCGTCATCACCCGCGCGAGCGTGCTCGTCACCGCTCGGGACAGCAGGACCGCCGTCGACACCCCGAGCACCGCGGCGAGCAGCGCGGCCAGCGCCGTCTGCGGGGACCGCGACCACGAACCGACCTGGGCGAGCGAGAGCCCGATGAGCAGCAGCGCGGGGATGCCGGTGAGGCCCGCCGCGAACAGGCCGGGGGCCAGCTCACGCCCCCGCAACGGCAGCACCGCGAACCGAGCCGGCTCGAGGGTCGAGTCGGCACCCGCCGCGACGAGCGAGAGCACCGCCCACGAGAGGGTGATCGCCGTGAAGAGCGGGACGGTGAGCGCGAGCATCCGGAGCGGCCGGGTGGACAGGAGGACGAGACCGGGGCCGAGGATCCCGAGCATCCCGAGCGCCCCCACCATGCCGAGGATCGAGGAGACGAGGTGGATCGTGCTGCGCCGCATGGCCGTTCGCCACATCGCGAGGCGCAGCCGGACGACGGTCGAGACGGTCCCGCGCACCCCGACGGGCCCGACCACGGGTACCACGACCTCGGCCACCCCCGTCGCCATGGTCAGCCGAGCCAGGCGAGGCCGTCGCCGCCGGCGTCCTGCGCGCCGACGAGCTGGAGGAACCGGTCGTGGAGCGATCCGCCGCCGGTGAGCCCGCCGATGGAGTCCTCGGCCAGGACGCGGCCTCCGACGATGACGGCGACCCGGTCGCAGAGCCCCTCGACGAGCTCCATGACGTGGCTCGACATCACGACGGTGCCGCCGCTCGCGACGTAGCGCCGCAGGATGGTGCGGATCGTCTGGCCGGACACGGGGTCGACGGCCTCGAACGGCTCGTCGAGGACGAGCAGCCGCGGCGCGTGGATGAGGGCGGCGGCGAGGCTGATCTTCTTGACCATGCCGGCCGAGTAGTCGGCGACGACGGTGTTCGCGTCGTCGCCCAGGTCGAGGACGCCGAGCAGCTCGTCGGCGCGCTCGGCGACGACGTCCAGCGGCATCCGGCGCAGCGCGCCGACGTAGTGGAGCAGCTCGCGGCCGGAGAGCTGCTCGAACAGCCGCATGCCGTCGGGGGCCACGCCCATGACGTCCTTCGCGGCGGCGGGGTCGGTCCAGACGTCGATGCCGAGGACGCGTGCCACTCCCCCGTCGGGTCGCAGGAGGCCGGTCGCCATCGACAGCGTCGTCGTCTTGCCGGCGCCGTTCGGGCCGACGAGGCCGTACAGCGAGCCGCGCGGCACCTCGAGGGAGAGCTCGTGGACGACGCGGCGCCCACGGAACTCCTTGACGAGGCCGATGAGCTCGAGAGCCGGTCCCCCCGGGGTCGCGTCAGTCACACACGGCGCCGGTGCTCGCGCTCTGGACGAGCTTGCGGTACTTCGCCAGGACCCCACGGGTGTACTTCGGCTCGGGGTGGGTGACGCCCTCGGCACGGCGCCGCTCCATCTCGGCGTCGTCGACGAGGAGGTCGAGGGTGCCGTTGGCGACGTCGAGCCGGATGGGGTCCCCGTCGTGCACGAAGGCGATCGGGCCCTCGTCGACGGCCTCGGGTGCGACGTGGCCGACGCACAACCCGGTCGTGCCGCCCGAGAAGCGCCCGTCGGTGAGGAGCAGGACGTCCTTGCCCAGTCCGGCCCCCTTGATGGCACCGGTGACGGCGAGCATCTCGCGCATCCCCGGGCCGCCCTTGGGTCCCTCGTAGCGGATGACGACGACGTCGTCGGCCTTGAGGGTGCCCTGCTCGACCGCGTCCATGGCCAGGCGCTCGCCGTCGAAGACGCGCGCCGTGCCCTCGAAGACGTCGGAGTCGAAGCCCGCGGACTTGACGACCGCACCCTCCGGTGCGAGTGAGCCCTTGAGGATGGTGAGGCCGCCGGTGCGGTGGATCGGTGCGCTCATGGCGCGCACGACCTTGCCGTCGACGTCGGGCGGCGAGATGTGCGCGAGGTTCTCGGCCATCGTCCTGCCCGTGACGGTGAGCGTGTCGCCGTGCAGGAGACCGGCGTCGAGCAGGGCGCGCATGACGACGGGCACCCCGCCGACCCGGTCGATGTCGGTCATGACGAACTGGCCGAAGGGCTTGACGTCGGCGAGGTGCGGGACCTTGGCGCCGACCCGGACGAAGTCGTCGAGGGTGAGGTCGACCTCGGCCTCGTGCGCCATGGCCAGGAGGTGGAGGACGGCGTTGGTGGACCCGCCGAAGGCCATGACGACGGCGATGGCGTTCTCGAACGCCTCCTTCGTCATGATGTCGCGGGCGGTGATGCCGCGGCGCAGCAGCTCGACGACGGCCTCCCCCGACTTGCGGGCGAACCCGTCGCGGCGGCGGTCGGTGGCCGGCGGGGCGGCCGAGCCGGGCAGCGACATCCCGATGGCCTCGGCGACCGAGGCCATCGTGTTCGCGGTGTACATGCCGCCGCAGGCGCCCTCGCCGGGGCAGATCGCGCGCTCGATGGCGTCGACGTCGGCACGGCTCATCAGCCCGGCGGCACACGCCCCCACGGCCTCGAAGGCGTCGATGATCGTGACGGTCTTCTCGGTGCCGTCGGACAGCTTGGCGATCCCGGGAAGGATCGAGCCCGCGTAGAGGAACACCGACGACAGGTCGAGGCGGGCGGCGGCCATCAGCATCCCGGGCAGCGACTTGTCGCAGCCGGCGAGGAGGACCGAGCCGTCGAGCCGCTCGGCGTTCATCACCGTCTCGACGGAGTCGGCGATGATCTCGCGGCTGACGAGCGAGAAGTGCATCCCCTCGTGGCCCATCGAGATGCCGTCGCTCACCGAGATCGTCCCGAACTCGAGCGGGTAGCCCCCGGCGGCGTGGACGCCGTCCTTGACGGCCTTCGCCAGCCGGTCGAGGGAGAGGTTGCACGGGGTGATCTCGTTCCACGAGCTGGCCACGCCGATCTGCGGCTTGACCCAGTCGTCGTCACCCATGCCCACCGCGCGGAGCATCCCCCGCGCCGCGGCCTTCTCGAGGCCGTCGGTCACGTCGCGGCTGCGCGGCTTGATGTCGGGGGTGGTGGTCATGGCGCCATCCTAGGTTCGGGTCCCACCACCCGTCCGGCCGTTCCGTGGTGTGGCGGGTACGGGCGGCACCGGCGGCGCGGGCGTCGAAGGTCGCCCGTCAGGCCCCGAGGGTCCCGCGGGCCACGCTGTCGCCGGAGTGCTCGGGACGGTCGTCGAACCCCTCGCGGGAGATGTCGACGATGACGTAGCCCTCGTCGATGAGGGCCTGGTCGATGGCGAAGCGCTGGCTGCCGTCGCCCGGCCGCAGCACCCCGACGGACACCATCCGGGTGAGGTCGCGGTTGATGAGCCAGACCTCGAGGTAGCCCCGGCCGGCGTCGATCGCGGGGGTGTCGACGTCGAGGTCGAGGTGGCCGTCGACGCGCACCGTCCGGGCCGCACCGAGGACCTGGTCGGTGTCGATGGTGTCGAGCTGGGTGCGGGCCACGACGACGGGCGCCGCGGCCGTCGCCGTCGCGCAGGACCAGGCCGGCGCCGGCGCCGCCGACGACGAGCCCCGCAGCGGCCGCCGCGGCGACCCACCAGGTGCGGACGCGGCGGTCCGGCCGGACGCCGCCCAGCGAGGTCGGCGCGGCGTCGTCGTGACGCGGCCGCATCGGGATCGACGGCGGGGGGCGACGGCTCGTCGACGACGGGCGCGTCCTGCGGCCGGGCCGTCGCGGTCGACCTCCTCGAGGACGGCGCTCCACACCGACGGCGGGGGTGCGGTGAGGGAGGGCACGGGCTCGCGGACCAGGCCGACGACCTCGGCCAGCGCGGCGAGCTCCGGGCGCACCGGGGGCAGCCCGCGACGTGCGCGCGGACCTCGTCGGCGACCGGGACAGCGGTCGCGAGGTCGACGAGCGCGTCGTCGGGGTGCGCGGCGGGGTCAGGCGTCATCTCGCGGTCACCTCCTCCATCTGGGTCCGCAGGCTGGCGAGTCCGCGGCGGACGTGGCTCTTGACGGTTCCGAGCGGCATGCCCAGTAGTTCGGAGACCTCGGGGTGGGTGAGTTGGTCGACGACCGCCAGACGCACGATCGTCGACCGCGGCTCCCCGAGGCGGCCGAGGGCGTCCTCGAGCAGCAGCCGGGTCGCGAGGCGGTCGTCGGCCGGTGGCGCGAGGGGCTCGGGGTGGTCCCGCGTCGCGACGGCGGCGGCGTCGCGCGCCTCCCGGGACCGCTGGGCGTGCAGGTCGGCGACCTTGTGGCGGGTGATGCCCGACGAGCCAGCCGGGCACGGTCCCGCGGTCGGTCCGGAGGGTGTGCCGTCCCACGCCAGGCGGCGACGAACACCTGCTGGGTCACGTCCTCGGCGTCGTGGTGGTTGCCGAGCGAGCGCAGGGCGAGGGTGTGGACGAGGGCCGACCATCGCACCCACGCCTCCTCCAGCGCCTCGCGCGACCCGTTGCGGAGCCGGGACGCGAGGTCCTCGAGGTCGAGGTCGACCTCAGTCGGCACGCTCACCTCGCCTCACGATAGGGGTCACCCGGGTCGGCTCGCCGGACGGCCGGGCCGGGGCGGCGGTCGCCGTCCCGGTCCCGGCCGTGGCGAGGTGCGGCACGGTCAGAGGTCGGCGGGCCGCAGGACGAAGGCGATGCCGTGCGCGATCTGCGCGTTGCCGTCGTTGATGTCGAGGGCACGCGGGATCGAGGAACGGGTTGATGTCGTTGCGGTCCTGGTCACGCAGCTCGATGATGCGCAGCCGCGTGCTCCAGACGCGGACGCCGATCGTCGCGCCCTGGGCCGAGGTGAGGGTCGCGCCGTTGGCCTTGACCGCCTGGGCCGCGGTGATCGCCGTCCCCGGGGATGACGTGGTAGAGCAGCACCTGCTCGATGGCGTCGACGCCGACGGCGTCGACGAGCGATCCGAAGACCTTCTTCTCCGACCAGCTCCAGCGCTTCGGTGAGGTCGGCCGCGAGGACCTGGAAGGCCCGGTCGTTGGGGATGAACGCGGTGAGGGCGACGTCGCCGTCGGCGAGCAGGCCGACCGCGCTGTCCGGCTTGGCCGCGAGGACCGCGAGGACGGCCTCGGTGACGATGTCGTAGTCGTACCAGTTGCGGTCGAACCGGTTGCCGTCGGAGGTGAGCACGGTGGCCAGGCTGCGGTTGCCGGTGTCGGCCGAGGCGGCTGGGGCGGCGGCGACGCCGACCGTGGCGAGCGCTGAGGCGATGGCGATGGTGGACGCGATGCGGCGGCGGATCATCTGGGGTCCTCTCTCGATGGTGGCCGCCTCGTCGCGACCACACCCTCCTTTCCGTCCGGGGGTCCTTCGTGGATGCACCGCGGCGCCACGGATGTCCGGATGCCCCCGGTCCTCGCGGCAGGCCCTACGATCCTGCGGGTGGGACCCTGGGGGCGATGGTCGGATCGGCACTCGCCGTGCTGCGCGACGCGGCGCGGCTGCTGCTCGGGCAGTGGCCGACGCTCGCCGTCATCGCGCTGCTCGGGCTCATCGGGCACAACGGCTTCCTCTGGTTCTGCGTGTGGCTCAGCGAGCGCAACGGCCTGGCCACGGCGATCCTGCTGCCCCTGGTGCCGATCAGCTCGCTCGTCGCGCTCGTCCTCATGCTGCGCCACGCGGGGCGCCACGAACCGACGCTGGCCGGGCTGGTCCACGACGTCCCCGGCTCGCGCCTCCAGGCCAGGCTCACCCTCCTGGCGAGCACGCTCATCCCGTTCCTCACGCTCTACGTCGCGCCAGGACCGGCTCGAGGAGGACCTCAAGGCCTTCGTCAACGCGGCGGTGGCCACCGAGTTCCTCACGGCGGACTTCTGGAACCCCGACATCGACACCGACCGCGGTCTCCTCGTCACCGGTGGCTACCTCTTCGGGCTCGTCGCCGTCGCGTTCGTCCTGCGCACGGCGCTCGACCGCTTCGGCCTGCCGGCGCGGCACCTGTCGTGGGGCATGCTCGCCGCCTACGTCGAGGTGCTGTGGCTCTTCCTGCTCGCGAACCAGGTGGCCAACTACGAGGGCCAGGTGCGCGACTGGGTGCTCGAGCCGGCGGCTGAGCACGTGGGTCCTCGAGCGCTGGCAGGCGCTCACCGAGCTCCTCGGGCCGCTGACCGAACCCGTGCGCTCCCTCGGACGGCAGGCGGCCGAGCTCGTCGCCAACGCCGACCAGACGATCGTGCTGCCCATCGCCTGGCTCACCGTCGGCGCCGTCGTCTTCGGCCGTGAGCTCGTCCCGCCGAGCGGCACCGACCGCCACCGGCGGTGGCGCGAGCGCATCCCGCGGTGGGCCGACCGCGGCATCGTCGAGGCGACCCGCAGCGTCGCCGAGCGCTTCGGGGCGCTGGCCCGTGGGGTGCGCCTGCTCGCCGTGGCCGGGCTCCTCCCGATGCTCCTGTTCTGCGTCGCCTTCCTCCTCGCCGACCAGGCAGGGACCCTCGTCGACGAGGCCGTCCGCGCGCTCGTCGGACCGCACGAGGGCACGACGGTCATCTACCTGTCCCCCATCCTCGCGATCCTCGGCGAGGTGACCCGCAACGTCGTCGTCGTGTGCCTGCTCGCGGCCGCCCTCGGCCGGGTCGTCGCCGGGCTGCGCGAGCGCGACGAGCTCGTCGTCGAGCAGCCCGTCGACGCGGCCGTCGACGCGGCCGACGGTCAGGAGCCGGTGGGCAGCGGCCAGTCGGCGTAGCGGTGGAGGTCCGGGCTGACCCGGACCACGGCCGGCGTCGCCCCCTCGGGCACGAGGAAGACGGCGTCGCGGTCGAACTCGGGCGGCCGGTTGGTCGCGCGGTCGGCGTCGATGTCGAAGCCGCTCGGGTTGTCGATGTCCGACGGCTGGCACGACGCGAGGTCGAGCGCTCCGTCGGCGAGCGGGCGGGTGCCCGCGACGTACTCACGACCCTCGCGTGTCGCGCAGCAGGACCTGGCAGGCGGACAGCACGGCGGCCGGGTCGACGGTGACGTGGACGCGGACCCGCCACGCGTCGAAGCCCGGCGGGACCGGCACCTGCTCGTCGCCCGAGAGCGTCACCGTGTCGGAGGGCTCGGTCGCGACGTGCCGGACGGCGACGCGCAGCGGCACCCGGCCGCTCTGCACCTCGATCGAGGTCTCGAACCGCGCGGTGCCGTCGTCGGCGACCGAGATCTCGTCGTTCATCCCGAACGGCCACCAGAGGTCGACCATCCGCTGGGCGCTCGCCGCGACGGCGAGGACGAGGAGCAGCGGAAGGACGAGCGAGAGCCGTCCGCTGGGTGCGCAGGAAGGTCCTCACGGTGCGACCTCCCGCGTCCCGGTGGCGGCGTCGATCTCGGGCGGGGCGGAGCCGTCGACCCGGTCGGTGCGTGACGCCCACGCTCGGGCCTCGGCGGCCGTGATGCCGAGGTCGACGTCGGCCATGTCGTCACCACGCACCTCCTGGGCCGAGCGGGCGAGCCGGAGCCGTGACCCGGCGGCGGCGTCGGCGGCGACCTCGAACGAGACGACGCACTCGGTCGCGACTCCGGGCACCGCTGTGGCGCACTCGAGCTCGTTGCGGCAACTCCGAGGCTCAGCTCACGCTCCCTGCCGTCGACGAACGTGGCGTGGCGCAGGGTCTCGGCGTCGAGGGTCGGCGTGACGGTGACCTTCGTGACGACCCACAGGCCGGGCGACTGCATCGGCGGGTCGGCACCGCGGTCGAGGACGGGCGCGCCGTCGACGGCGGTCGGCGTCAGCCGGGCGTAGCGCAGCTCCACGCTCTCGCCCGACCGCGACCTCGATGCAGGAACGGGCGCCCGAAGACGACGCGGTCGTCGGGCGTCAGCGCGTCGACCGCTCGTCCGGACGCGAGCGCGGCCACGACGAGGGCGGTCGCGAGCACGCCCTGACGCGACGGCAGCCTGACCCGGCGTCCCGTGGCGCTCACTGCCCCTCCTCCGTGGCGGGGGCGAACTCGGCGACCGGGACGGTGACCCGGAAGGCGGGTGCGGGGTCGAACCACCCCTCGACCTGGTCGATGCTGCTCTTGCGCCGGGTGTGTGCGGCGAGGACGACCGTCACCTCGTCGGGGACGGGTTCGGAGGCCACCTGCTGGAAGAGGAAGACCGCGGGGTAGGTCAGCCGGGAGCGATGTCGCTCAACGGTTCGGCGTCCTCCGACGACAGCATCGACGAGGGCACGACCTCGGCGGGCCGGGCCGGGACCTCGTCACCCGCGCGGTGCAACGGGCCGACGAGGCCGCTCGGCTCCCTCGAGCCGCACGAGGTCGCGCAGGTTGGTGAAGGGGACCGAGGCGTCGTCATCGACCGAGATGCGGGCACTCACGAGGAGGTAGCGGCCGCTCGGGCTCCGGCACCGAGGCGACCCCGAGGTCGGTCCCGGCGCGCACCCGTTCCACCGTGATGCGAAACGGCGCGGCGTCGAGCGTCTCTCCGGTCACCGCCACGCGCGGCTCGTCGGTGCCGGCCTCGGCCAGCCCGCCGAACGCCCCGCTCCCGAGGAGGACGAGGAGGACGAGCCCCACCGCGTACTCGCGGTAGCTGCGGGCAGCCGCCCACGCGCGTGCGCCCGACAGCGCGCGGCTCCCCCGTCCCCCGGACCCCATGAGAGGCAGTATGCCGTGCGCCCGGGGACGTGGATGCCCTGAGCCGGGGCTCTGTCAGCCGGAGGTCCTCGACGCCACGGGTGCGGCGAACCGGCGCGGCCACCAGAAGCGGTCTCCGAGGAGCACCCCGATGGCCGGGACGAGCACGGTGCGCACGACGAGCGTGTCGAGGAGCACGCCGACGCAGATGATGACGCCGAGCTGGGCGAGGACGACGAGCGGGAGCACACCGAGCACCGCGAAGACGGCCGCCAGCAGGATGCCGGCGCTCGTGATGACGCCGCCGGTCGCCGACAGCGCGCGCAGCATCCCGGCCCGCGTGCCGTGCTCGCGCGCCTCCTCGGACGCCCTCGTCACGAGGAAGATGTTGTAGTCGACGCCGAGCGCGACGAGGAAGACGAAGGCGAGGAGCGGCACGCCGTCATCGAGGCGCTCGAACCCGAGCACCTGGGTGAAGAGCACCCAGCTGATCCCGAGGCTCGCGCCGTACGTCGCGAGAACCGTCGACACGAGGACGACGGGCGCGACGACGGAGCGCAGCAGGCCGCCGAGCGCGACGAGGACGAGCGCGAGGATGAGCGGCAGGATGAGCAGGCGGTCGCGACCGGAGGCGGTCGCGGCGTCGAGCGCCTGCGCCTCGGTGCCGCCGACGAAGGTGTCGGGGGTGGTGCCGACCGCCTCGCGGATCGAAAGGACGACGTCCTCGGCCTCGGTCGACGCCGGCGTGGCGTCGATGACGACCGCCAGCTCGGACACGCCGCCCCCGCTGGCCGTCGGGCGCACCGAGCCCACCCCGTCGACGGCCTCGAGGGCGGCGGTGACCTCGGCGGCGTCGCCGCGGGTCACGACGACGGTCGGGTCGGCGCTCCCGGCCGGGAAGGACTGCGCGAGACGCTCGCCGGCCGCGATGGCCTCGGGCTTGCTGAGGAACTGGTCAGGCCCGTCGAGTCCGGTGCGGATCTGGGTCGTCCCCGCCGCGGCGACCCCGAGGGCGAGGGCGGTGACGACGACGAAGACCGCAGGCCGGGCCGAGACGGCGTCGCCGACCCGGCGCCAGAACGACCGGGAGTCGGCGAGGCTCGACTGCCCGACGTGCGGGACCTTGGGCCAGAAGACCCACCGTCCGAAGACGACGAGCGAGGCGGGGAGGACGACGAGCGCGAAGGTCGCCGCGATGACGACGCCGACCGCGCAGGCGAGACCCAGTCCGCGGGTGGCCGGGAACGCCGAGAGCAGGAGCGTGAGCAGGCCCAGGACCACGGTCGAGGCGCTCGAGATGACGGCCTCGGCGGTGCGCCGCACGGCGTGGGCCATCGCGGCCCGGCGGTCCTCGGTCGTGCGGAGCTCGTCGCGGTAGCGCGAGATGAGCAGCAGCGCGTAGTCGGTTCCCGCCCCGAAGACGAGGACGGACAGGATCCCGATCGTCGACTCGTCCCAGAGGACGTCGGTCGCCGCGAGGACGCGGGTGGCGGCCACCGCTGCGAGCTGGTCGGCGACCCCGACGACGGTCAGCGGCACGAGCCAGAGCAGGGGGCTGCGGTAGGTGATGACGAGCAGGAGGGCCACGACGGAGGCGGTGGCCGCGAGGAGGCGCGTGTTCGCCCCGTCGAAGACCGCGGCGAGGTCGGCCTGGACGGCGGCCGGGCCGGTGACCTGCGCCGTCAGCCCGTCGGGGAGGTCGGCCTTGGCGGCGGCCCGGACCTCGGCGACGACGACGGCCGTCTCGGTCGCGTCGTTCGCCGTCACGGGCACGATGACGGTCGCCGCCGTGCCGTCCTCGGCGACCTGCACGGGCGCCCCGATCGCCCCGGGGACGGCGCGGGCACGCTCGCCGATCGTCGCGAGGTCGCTCTCGGACAGGCGCTCGCCGTCACGCGCGAAGAGGACGACCGCGGCCGAGCCCTCCTTCTCGGGCAGCTCGGACCGCAGCTCTGCGGCGTCGCGGCTGTCGGAGTCGAGCGGGAGCTGGGCGGTCGCGGTGTCGGGCTGGGGAGCCTGGCCGACGACCCCGATGGCCGCACCCGACCCGAGGAGGGCCAGCAGGGCGAACAGCCCGGCCACCCAGCGTCGGGTGATGAGATCGGCGACCCAGCCCATGGAACGTCCTCCGTTGCTACGATGGTCAGCAGGTGATTCAACTGATGACTAAGTTGGTGAGTGATATTACGGAGTCGCGGGCACCCGAGGCAAGTCGGGCGATGCACGAGCACGTCCCGGCCTGGACGGGCTCGAGCACGCTCGACGCCCTCCAGGACCTCGTCGACGTCGCCGCTCTCGTCCCCGCCGAGGTCGCCCGCCAGGCCGGCCTGTCGACCTCCGAGCTGCACTCCCTCCGGCACCTCTTCGACACGCCCATGGGTCCGGTCGAGCTCGCCCGCGCGCTCGGGGTGACGTCGGCGGCGTCCTCCGGGATCGTCGACCGGCTCGCGTCCCGCGGGCACGTCGAGCGCCGCAGCGACCCCGACGACGGGCGGCGCACCTCCGTCGTCATCACCGACTCCGGACGGGCCGAGGTGATGCGCCGGCTCGCCCCGATGTTCGTCGGCCTCGCCGCGCTCGACTCCTCCCTCGACGACGACGAGCGGGTCGTCGTCGAGCGCTACCTGCGCGGTGCGGTCGCCGCGATGCGCGCCCTGATGTGAGCGGCTCGCCCACGGACGGCCCGGCCGCCACGGCCTCGCGCGCGCTCGACTCCGTCCTCGACCGCACCGTCGCGCCGGGCTTCACCGCGCTCGGGCACGCCGTGCGCCGCCGCCTCCCCACGTGGCCGGCCGACCCGGTGCCCGGCGCACTGGCCGGGCGGCACGTGGCGGTCACGGGTGCGTCCTCCGGGCTGGGTCGCCGCACGGCGCTCGACCTCGCGGCCCTCGGCGCCACCGTCCACCTCGTCGTCCGGGACCCCGGGCGGGGCGAGCGGGTCGCGGCCGAGGTCGATGCCGCCACGCGGCCCGGCACGGCCAGGGTGTGGCGGTGCGACGTCTCCGACCTCGACTCGGTGCGTGCGTTCGCCGACGCCTTCCTCGCCTCGGGGCTCGCGCTGCGCGCGCTGGTCCACAACGCGGGCGCGCTGCCCCCGGAACGGACCGAGTCGGCGCAGGGGCACGAGCTGACCGCGGCGCTGCACGTCCTCGGGCCGGTGCTCATGTCAGAGCGGCTGCTCCCGGCACTGTCCGCCGACGCCGGTCGGGTCGTCCTCGTGACGTCGGGCGGGATGTACACCCAGCCGCTCCCCGCGGCCGACCCGGAGTTCACCCGGGGTGGGTACTCCGGGGCCGTCGCCTACGCCCGGAGCAAGCGCGGCCAGGTCGAGCTGCTCCCCGTCCTCGCGGACCGCTGGGCGGCCTCCGGGGTCGGCGTGCACGCGACGCACCCCGGTTGGGCGGCCACCCCGGGCCTCGACGCCTCGCTCCCCCGGTTCGCGGCGGTCCTGCGTCCCGTCCTGCGCAGCGACGCGGCGGGCACCGACACGACGACGTGGGTCGTGGCCGTCGAGCCCGCCCCGGGGTCCGGCCACCTCTGGCACGACCGCAGGGTTCGGCCGACGAGCGTCCTGCGGCGCACCCGGCCCTCCGACGACGAGCGCGAGCGCTACTGGGCGTGGGTCAGGTCCGCGACGGGTCTGGACACCTGACGGCGCAGCGCCCCGCCGGCTCAGTCGTCGGAGGCGCGGCAGACGTGGAAGCGCTCGAGGGTCGCGTCGCCGACGTCGAGGTCGGACCACCGGCCGGAGTAGTGCAGCACCGCGAGGGCGCACGTCGGGAAGCCCTCGGCCATGGCGCGGTGCCCGTCGGTGCTGCCCTGTCCGTCGCAGAGCAGCTCGGCCAGGGACGGGATCCCGGGGGCGTGCCCGACGACCATGAGGACGTCGGCGTCGTCGTCGGCCTCGCGGATCACCTCGAGGAGACGCTCGGACGAGGCGTTGTAGATGCGCCGGTCGAGGTGGACGTCGGCCTCGGGGCACCCGCCGTCCCAGACGCCCTCCGCGGTCTGCTGGGTGCGCTCGGCCGTGGAGCACAGCACCTCGTCGACGCCGATGCCGTGTTCGTGCAGCCAGTGGCCCGCTGCTGCGGCGTCGCGGCGGCCCCGGGGGGTGAGCTCGCGCTCGTGGTCCTCGTCCCAGCGGTCCTGCTCGGCCTTGGCGTGGCGGAGGAGCACGAGCGTTCGGTCCTGCGCAGCCCGGGTCATGCGTCGATGATGCACCCCATGACGTGCCCCTGTCGCGGGCGCCCGCACAGCGCTACGGTCGGCAACGGGGGCGGAACCGGTCCGCCGCAGTCGGAAGGACCACCACCATGACCGCCGTCGACGACATCCTCGCAGCGCTGCCCGTCGAGCAGGTCGCCCAGCAGACCGGGTCCTCCCCCGACGAGGTGCGCACGACCGCCGCCGCCGTCCTCCCCGCGCTGCTCGGTGGCCTCCAGGCCAACGCCGGGGACGACTCGGGTGCGGGGTCGCTCCTGCAGGCCCTCGGCCAGCACGACCCCGACCTGCTCGCCGGTGGCGCCGACCTCGGCCAGATCGACGAGCACGACGGCCAGGTCATCGCGAGCCACATCTTCGGCGACCAGCAGGACGAGGTCGCGAACCGGCTCGGCGGCCTGCCCGGGGTCGGTGGGTCCGGCGCTGGCGGGGCGCTCGTCAACAAGCTCATCCCGATCCTCGCGCCGATGGTCCTGTCGTGGCTCGCGAACAAGGTCCTCAAGGGTGGGGCGTCCGGCGGGTCGACGGGCGGCTCGGGCGGCGGGCTCGGCGACGTCATCGGGGACGTCCTCGGTGGGCGGTCCTCGGGGTCGAGCGGGTCCGGCGGGTCGGCGTCACGACCGGGCGGGTCGTCGTCCGGCGCGCCCGGTGGCCTGCAGGACATGCTGCGCGACGTCCTCGGCGGCGCGGCCGGCGGCGGGTCGTCCTCCGGCAGTGGTTCGGGGGCGCCGTCGGCATCGCCCGGTGGCATCGACGCGGGCAGCATCATCAAGGACGTGCTCGGCGGCATCCTCGGCGGAGGCCGCCGCTGACCCGTACCCCCATCGACCAATAGGTCACGTCAGGTACGCACCGTCGCGTACCTGGCGTGACCTATTGGTCGGTTCAGGTACGCCCTCGTCCGGGCGAACCCGTGGGACCAATGCGCCCTGTTGGTCGAATTCGTCCCAGCGCCAAGGCAACCCGTGGGACAAGATCGCCCTGTTGGTCGATGTTGTCCCGCCCGTCGACTCGGGTCAGGACTGGCCGAGCTTCGCCAGGATGAGGCCGCGGGCCGCGCCGGCGTCGGCCTGGCCCTTCATCTCCTTCATGACCTGCCCGATGAGGGCGCCGACCGCCTGGACCTTGCCGTCGCGGATCTTGTCGGCGACGTCGGGGTTGGCGGCGATGACGGCGTCGACCGCGGCCTCGAGGGCGCCGGTGTCCTGCGACAGGGCGAGCCCGCGGGCGTCGGCGACCTCGGTCGGGGTGCCCTCGCCCGAGAGCACACCCTCCCAGGCCTGGCGCGCCATCGAGTCGTTGAGCCGCCCCGAGGTCACCAGCCCCTCGAGCTCGACGACGTGGGCCGGCGTGATCCCCAGCGAGTCGGCGTACGCGGGCACGTCGAGCCCCTCGGCGTTGGCGCGGCGGGCGATTTCGCCCGACCACCACTTGCGCGCCGCTCCCGGCGACGCACCCGCGGCCACCGTCTCCTCGACGAGCTCGACGAGCCCGGCGTTGACGACGTCGCGCATCTCGAGGTCGGCGAACCCCCAGTGCTCCTGCAGCCGCTTGCGACGAGCGGCGGGAGGCTCGGGCAGGGTCCCCCGCAGCGTCTCGACCGTCTCGTCCGAGGGCGCCACCGGGACCAGGTCGGGCTCCGGGAAGTAGCGGTAGTCCTCGGCGTCGGACTTCACCCGCCCCGACGTCGTGATGCCGGTGTCCTCGTGCCAGTGCCGCGTCTCCTGCACGACCGAGCCACCGGTGGTCAGGATCGCTCCGTGCCGGCCGACCTCGTAGCGCACGGCCCGCTCGACCGAGCGCAGCGAGTTGACGTTCTTGGTCTCCGACCGGGTCCCGAGGACCGAGGCGCCCTTGGGCATGAGCGAGAGGTTGACGTCGCAGCGCATCGAACCCTGCTCCATCCGCACGTCGGACACCCCGAGCGCCTTGAGGAGGTCGCGCAGCGTCGCGACGTAGGCCTTGGCGATCTCGGGCGCGCGCTCCCCTGCCCCCCTCATCGGCTTGGTGACGATCTCGATGAGGGGGATGCCGGCGCGGTTGTAGTCGACGAGCGAGTGGGTCGCCCCGTGGATGCGACCCGTGGAGCCGCCGACGTGCAGCGACTTGCCGGTGTCCTCCTCCATGTGGGCGCGCTCGATCTCGACGCGGTACGTCGTGCCGTCCTCGAGCTCGACGTCGAGGTACCCGTCGAAGGCGATCGGCTCGTCGTACTGCGAGGTCTGGAAGTTCTTCGGCATGTCCGGGTAGAAGTAGTTCTTCCGGGCGAAGCGCGACCACGGCGCGATGGAGCAGTTGAGCACCAGCCCGATCCGGATGGCCGACTCGACCGCCTTCTCGTTGACGACGGGCAGCGCGCCGGGCAGCCCGAGGCAGACCGGGCAGACCTGGGTGTTGGGCTCGGCGCCGAACTCGGTGGGGCAGCCGCAGAACATCTTCGTCGCGGTGTTGAGCTCGACGTGGACCTCGAGCCCCATGACGGGGTCGAACGTCGCGAGCGCGTCGTCGAAGGAGATGGTGGGCTCGGTCGCCTGCGTCGTCATCGCTCAGGCCTCCTTCGTCGTGCCGGCGAGCGCGGGCGCCCGGTCGAGGATCGAGCCGCCCCACGCCGCGGTCAGCCGCGCCTCGAGGGCGGCGCCGACGGCGTACAGGCGGTCGTCGGCCATCGCGGGGGCGAGGACCTGGAAGCCCGTCGGGAGCCCGTCCTCCTCGGCGAGGCCGCTCGGGACCGACATCCCGGGGATGCCGGCGAGGTTGGCCGGGATCGTCGCGATGTCGTTGAGGTACATGGCCATCGGGTCGTCGATCTTGTCGCCGAAGCGGAACGCCGTCGTCGGCGACGTCGGGCTGACGAGCACGTCGGCCGTCGCGAACGCCGCGGTGAAGTCGTTCGCGATGAGGCGGCGGACCTTCTGCGCCGAGCCGTAGTAGGCGTCGTAGTAGCCGCTCGACAGGGCGTAGGTGCCGAGGATGATGCGGCGCTTGACCTCGTCGCCGAAGCCGGCGTCGCGGGTGGCCGCCATGACCTGCTCGGCGCTGGGCGCGTCGACACCGTCGGGGGTGACGCGCAGGCCGTAGCGCATGGCGTCGAACTTCGCGAGGTTGCTCGAGGCCTCGCTCGGGAGGATGAGGTAGTACGCCGCGAGGGCGTAGGTGAAGCTCGGGCAGGAGACCTCGACGACCTCGGCACCGGCGTCGACGAGGTGCTGCACGGCCTCGTCGAACCGGCTCTGGACGCCGGCCTGGAAGCCCTCGCCGGTCAGCTCGCGGACGATGCCGATGCGCAGGCCCGTGACGTCGGCGCGGCGAGCGGCCTCGACGACGGGCGGCACCGGAGCGTCGATCGACGTCGAGTCCATCGGGTCGTGGCCGCCGATGACCTCGTGGAGCAGCGCGGCGTCGAGCACGGTGCGCGTGCACGGGCCGGCCTGGTCGAGCGAGGACGCGAGGGCGACGAGCCCGTAGCGCGAGACCCCGCCGTAGGTCGGCTTGGTCCCCACGGTCCCGGTGACCGCCGCGGGCTGGCGGATCGAGCCACCGGTGTCGGTGCCGATGGCGAGAGGGGCCTGGAACGAGGCGACGACCGAGGACGACCCGCCGCCGGAGCCGCCGGGGATCCGCTCGAGGTCCCACGGGTTGCGGCTCGGGCCGTAGGCGCTGTGCTCGGTGGAGGAGCCCATCGCGAACTCGTCCATGTTCGTCTTGCCGAGGATCGGCATCCCGGCCGCGCGCAACCGGGTCACGAGGGTCGCGTCGTACGGCGGGACCCAGCCCTGGAGGATGCGCGACCCGCACGTCGTGGGCAGCCCCTGCGTCGCCATGACGTCCTTGACGGCGATCGGCACGCCGGCGAGGCGGTGGAGCGACTCCCCGGCGGCGCGGCGGCGGTCGACGTCGTCGGCCTGGGCGAGGGCACCCTCGGTGTCGACGTGGAGGTAGGAGTGCACGGCGCCGTCGACGGCGGCGGTGCGGTCGAGGTGGGCCTGGGCCACCTCGCGGGCCGAGACGCTTCCCCCGGCGAGGAGGTCGGCGAGCTCGGAGGCGGTGGACCGGGTGAGGTCGGAGGCAGTCACGTCACGGCTTTCTGGGCGGGGTGGGACGAGGGGCGCGGCGTCGGGGCGCGCTCACTGCGAGTCCGGGGCCCCGAGGTGGGCGATGACGAAGTCTTCGCCGTCCTCGGGGAGGATGCGGGGGACGCTGAAGCGCTGCTGCTCGGCCTCGGGGGCAGCGGCGAGCGCGGCCCCGGGGGCGAGCGAGGGCCGAACCACGTCGGGGCGGGTGACGTTGACGATCGGCATCGGGTGGCTCATCGGCTCGACGTCGGCGATCGGCGCCTGCTGGACGGTCGCGACGGCCTCGAGGATGACCGAGAGCTCACCGACCATCTTGTCGAGCTCGGCGTCGGAGAGGTCGATGCGGGCGAGACCGGCGAGGTGCGCCACGTCGTCACGGGTGAGGTCGGCCATGCGCGCCAGTCTATGGGGCCCGCGCGAGGCCTTCTCCCCGCCCACCGACGGCAGTCGGGTGCCGAGGTGGTCGCCCCGGCAGCCACCTGGGCACCCGACTCGGGATGCCTGCGAGAATCACCCGGTGCTCACGGACACCGCGTCGCTCCAGGTCGTCCTCGACGTCGTCGGTGTCTTCGTCTTCGCCCTCTCCGGCGCCCTCGTGGCGGTCCGCCGCGGCCTCGACCTGTTCGGGATCCTCGTCCTGTCGTGGGTCGCCGGGCTGGGCGGGGGCATCATCCGCGACCTCTTCCTCGGCATCACGCCCCCGGTCGCCGTCAGCGACTGGCGGCTGCTGGCCGCCGCGGTCGGTGCCGGCACCCTCGTCTTCGCCCTCCACGGCAGCTGGCAGGAGCTCGCGGCCCGCCACCCGGACGCCCGGTGGCGGCGCGCGTCGTACGCGGTGCGCCTGCTCGATGCCGCGGGGCTGGCGGTGTTCGCCGTCAGCGGGGCCCTGGTCGCCCTCGACGCGGACGCCGGGCCGCTGGCCGCGACGCTCATCGGCGGCATCACGGCGATCGGTGGTGGGCTGCTGCGCGACGTCCTGGCCCGCCGGGTGCCCGAGGTGCTCCAGCGCGAGCTCTACGCCGTCCCGGCCCTCGCCGGCGCCGGACTCGTCGTGCTGCTCCACGACCTCGGGGCGCTGAACTCCCTCACGGTCTGGCTCGCCGTGGCCTTCGTCTTCGTGACCCGGGTCGCGGCGGTCGCCCTCGACCTCAACGCCCCCCGCGCGCTGCGCAGCGGCGACTGAGCGCTCAGGCGCCGTCGCCCGGCGTCGTCGTGGGGCGCAGCAGGCGCGAGCGCGAGTAGTCGTCGGTGACGAGCTCTGGGCGCTCGGCGGCCCAGGCGCGCACGAGGTCGAGGACGGCCCGGAACTCGCGGCTGCTGTCGGCGACCTGGACGACCTGGCCACCACCGTGGATCCGCACCCGGGCTCCGCGGTCGGCCCGCGCGAGGGTCGCCGGGGGCAGCGCCTCGAGCCGGGTGAGCCCACCGACCGGCACCGCGAAGGACCCCGGGCGGCGGCTCACGGTGTCGGGGCCGAGCTCGACCCGGTAGGTGAGGAGGAAGAACGCCGCGGGCGGGATGACGACGACGAAGAGGAGCAGCAGGGCCCACGCGACGACCGCTGCGAGGACCGGCGTCCCCTCCCCCGCACCCTCGCGGACCAGGCCGATGAGACCGATGACGCTGAGCACCCACCAGATGGCCATGAGCGGCAGGCTGACCACCCGCGCCCACCGCGGCGAGCGGACGACGACGCGCGTGGGGAGTTCTCCCCGTTGAGGTTCGCTCATACCTGTAAGTATCGTCACGACCCGAGACGTCGCACCCGGGGGGACGGCGGGGATCACACCACGCACGAGAGGGGCGCCACCGTGACGCAGTTCGACGTCAGCCCGGCCGAGATCCGCACCCACGCGACGGACGTCGCGGGGGTGGCGCTCACGCTGGAGCAGATGTCCCGGGCGGGGTCGGTGAGCGGCGACAGCTACGGGCTGCTCCTCCAGTGGCTCCCGGGGATGATCAACGCCGCGATGGGCGACGTCGACGGCGCGCTCGAGACCGTCGCGAGGAACGCCGACCAGGCCGTCAACGGGCTCAAGGCCATGGCCGACCAGTACGAGGCCGACGACGCCAACGCGTCCTGGCAGCTGAGGAGCTCCTACCCGTGAGCGGCGACACGCCCCCGAGCATCGGCCCGGCGAACCCCTACACGACCTCCGACGAGGGCAGCACGAACGAGGGCAGCCCGATCGTCCAGGAGGGCTCCGGCTGGACCTCCGGCGCGGGCATCGTCGACTCCGGCTACGGGACCATCTCGGCGCTGTGCAGCGGTAACTGGGTCGATGCCGCGCTGAGCGGCGTCGCCCTCGTCCTCGACGCCGCGGCGACGGCCGCCGACCCCCTCGGCTCGGCGCTCGCCGCCGGGATCGGCTGGGTCATCGACCACCTCAACCCCATCAAGGGCTGGTTCGAGGAGGTCGCCGGCAACCCGGGCGGCGCCATCGCGCAGGCCCAGTCGTGGGGCCTCATCGCCGCAGACCTCGGTCCCGCGGCCACCGACTGGGGCAGCAGCGCCCAGCGGCTCGAGGGCGGCAACGAGGGCCCGGCGGTCAACACCTACCTCGACTGGCAGGCCACCCACACCGAGGCCATCGTGGCGCTCGAGGGTGCCGCCGAGGGGATGCAGCAGGCGATCAGCGTCGCGGCCGGGATCGTCGGGTTCGTCCACGGTTTCCTGCGCGACGTCCTCGCCCAGCTCGTCGGTGCGGCCCTCAGCTGGGTCGCCCAGGCCGTGCTGTCGTTCGGCACGCTCATCCCGTGGATCTGCGGCCAGATCGGCACCCGGGTGGCGGCCGTCACGGCCAGGTGCTCCGCCTTCGTCGAGGGCCTCGTCCGCTCGGGCAGCACGCTCGGCGAGCTGCTCGAGGCCCTGGGCACGTGGGGCAGGCAGCTCCTCCGGCTCCTCGACAGGATCAAGACCAACCCGTCCCTCCACCGCCCCACCCCGCGGCACGCCGCACCCGGGGGGCCACCGACGAACGTCCCACCCTGGAGCTGGACGCCACCGAACGGGTCCACCCCGGGCGGACGGCACTCGGCGCCCGGCGAGAGCTTCCCCGACGCGATGCGCGACGGCGTCCGCGGCGGTGTGCGCGACGCTCCCTACACGGCGGGGACCAACGCCACCGACGGCGGGAAGCAGACCCACGCCGGGATGGACGACGAGTAGCGCCCGAGGGGGTGGCCCGGCGCGCGCCAACCCCTTCGGTCAGAGGGTGCGAAGGATCGTCGCGACGAGGGAGAGCGGGTAGTACGCCAGGCCGACGACGACGACCGTCCACACGACCCAGCGGGTGGCGAGCCCGCCCGTCGTGCGCGCCTGCGGGTCGGGTGAGCGGAACCCGGCGAAGAAGCGCGAGTTCGCCAGGACGCCGTACCGGCCGTCCTCGCGGCGGGCGAAGGGCGTCCACCAGTCGCCGCTGCGCAGGCCCGCGGCGACCCCACGGACGTACGGGACGAGGAAGAGCAGCAGCACCGCGCCGAAGACGAGCAGGGCGATGGCGCTGACGAGCACGACCCCCCGGTCGGGGTCCAGCTGCTGGAACGGCACGGCGGTTCTCCTCCCCTGACGGGCCGGGCGGCCCGTCCCCCACGACGTCGGACGGCTCGACGCTACACGGACGAGCGGCCCGGCCGCGGCCTGCGAGGAGGCCTCGGTAGGGTCGGGGAATGAGCTCACCGAGGGGGTACTCGAGTCCGCAGGAGGCGCTGGCCGCCATCGCGCAGCAGACCGCGCAGGCCGGCCCGAACGCCGACCGCGCGCGCGCCTGGAGCGCCGAGGTCGCCGAGCTCCAGGGCACCGGCACGTCCGCCCGCGGCCACGTGAGGGCGACGGTCGACGTGCAGGGCCTGCTCACCGGGCTCGCCGTCACCGACGAGATGGCGGGGCGCGGTGGGACGGCCGTGACCGCCGCCGTGCAGCAGGCGCTGCGCGGTGCGCAGGAGTCGGTCCGCGACCAGGCGGTCCGCTCCTCCGAGCGCGTCTGGGGCCCCGACTCCGCGACGACGCAGGCCTTCCGGGGCGAGGTCGAGACGGCCACCCGCCTCGTCGAGGTCGAGCCGCTCCCCGCCGACGGCCGCGGCGGGACGCCACCGCCCCGGGGGCCCCAGCACGACGGAGGGACCTGGTGATGGACCCGAACCTCTTCGCCGGCGAGACGCCCGGCGCCCTCGAGCTCGAGCGGCTCGTCCAGCAGGCGCAGGCCGCGTTCGCGTGGCGCGCCCAGGTCGACTCCTACCGCGGGCGCGCCTCCCTCGAGGGGGTCGACGTCGAGGTGTCCTCCACCGGAGGCGTGGTGAAGGTCCAGGTGGCCGATGCCGCGTGCTCGCGCGGGGGTGACGCCGTGGCGGGCCTCGTCCTCGATGCCGTGCACGCCGCTCAGCGCGACCTCGCCGAGCAGGTCCGCCGCTCGGCCGGCGAGACCTTCGGCCCCGACTCGCAGCAGGCGCGCACGGTCGAGGAGGCCGTCACCACCCGCTACCAGCGAGCCGCCGTGATCCGGGCCGAGCCCGACGAGGACGACCGCCGCTGACCTCCACCCACGGCCGGGACGTCAGTCGGCGGACCCCGTCTCGAGCAGGCGGGTGAAGCCGGCCTCGTCGAGGATCGGCAGGTCGAGCTCGCGGGCCTTGTCCTCCTTGGTCCCGGCGTTCTCGCCGACGACGACGTAGTCGGTCTTCTTCGACACCGACCCCGACGCCTTGCCGCCGCGCGAGAGGATCGCCTCCTTGGCCTCGTCGCGCGAGTAGCCGTCGAGTGAGCCGGTGACGACCACGGTGAGCCCGGCGAGGGTCTGCTCGACCGACTCGTCGCGCTCGTCCTCCATCCGGACGCCGTCGGCGGCCCAGCCGTCGACGATGGCGACGTGCCACTCGTTGCCCGGCTTGTCGAACCAGTCGCGCACGGCCTCGGCGATGACCGGGCCGACACCCTCGACGCCGGCGAGCTCGTCGACGCTCGCCTCACGGATGCGCTGCATCGAGCCGAGGTGCTGCGCGAGGGCGCGCGCCGCCGTGGGGCCGACGTGGCGGATCGACAGCGCCACGAGGACGCGCCACAGGGGCTGCTGCCTCGCCTGACCGAGGTTGTCGACGAGCTTCTGCCCGTTGGCCGACAGGACCCGGCCGTCGACGACGGCGTCCTGCGGGTCGGTCTTCTTCGCCGCCCTCGTGTAGAGCGGGACCCGGGCGATGTCCTGGGCCGTCAGGCCGAACAGGGTCGACTCGTCGTCGAGGACACCGGAGTCGAGCAGCGCGACCGCTCCCTCGTAGCCCAGGGCCTCGATGTCGAAGGCCCCACGCCCGGCCAGGCTGGAGAGCCGCTCGCGCAGCTGCGCCGGGCACGACCGGCTGTTGGGGCAGCGGATGTCCTTGTCGGCCTCCTTCTCGGGAGCGAGGGCCGTGCCGCACGCCGGGCAGGTCGTCGGCATGACGAACTCGCGCTCGGTCCCGTCACGCAGGTCGACGACCGGCCCGAGGATCTCGGGGATGACGTCGCCGGCCTTGCGCAGCACGACGGTGTCGCCGATGAGGACGCCCTTGCGCTGCACCTCGGTCGCGTTGTGCAGCGTGGCGCGCTCGACCGTGGACCCGGCGACGACGACCGGCTCCATGACCCCGAACGGCGTGACCCGGCCGGTGCGACCGACGTTGACCTGGATGTCGAGGAGCCTGGTGTTGACCTCCTCCGGCGGGTACTTGAAGGCGATGGCCCAGCGCGGCGCGCGCGAGGTGGAGCCGAGCCGGCGCTGCACCGAGATCTCGTCGACCTTGACGACGACCCCGTCGATCTCGTGCTCGACGTCGTGGCGGTGCTCGCCCGTGTGCGCGATGAAGGCGTTCACCTCCTCGATCGAGTCGACGACCCGGAAGTGGGTCGAGACCGGCATGCCCCAGGCCTCGAGCGCGGCGTAGGCCTCGCTCTGCCGCGTCAGGGCGAACCCCTCGCGCTTGCCGATGCCGTGGACGAGCATGCGGAGCTCACGGCTCGCGGTGACGCGAGGGTCCTTCTGCCGCAACGACCCGGCCGCCGTGTTGCGCGGGTTGGCATAGGGCGGCTTGCCCGCCTCGACGAGCTGCGCGTTGAGCTCGCCGAACGCCTCGATCGGGAAGTAGACCTCGCCGCGCACCTCGACGAGGGCGGGAACCGGGAACGTCGGAGTCGCCTCGAGCTCGGTCGGGATGCCGCGCACCGTGCGGACGTTGAGCGTGACGTCCTCGCCCGTGCGGCCGTCACCCCGGGTCAGCGCCCGGGTGAGGCGCCCCTTCTCGTAGAGGAGGTTGACGGCCAGGCCGTCGATCTTCAGCTCGCACAGGTAGTGCAGCTCGGCACCGCCCGCGTCGCGGGTGACCCGTGCGTTCCACTCGAGCACCTCGTCGGTGGAGAACGCGTTGTCGAGGCTGAGCAACCGCTCGAGGTGGTCGACGGCCTGGAAGTCGGTGGAGAAGATCGCCCCGCCGACCTGCTGGGTGGGGCTGTCGGGCGTGCGCAGGCTCGGGTGGTCGTCCTCGAGGGCGTTGAGCCGTCGCATGAGGAGGTCGTACGCGCCGTCGCTGACGGTCGGCGAGTCCTTGACGTGGTACGCGAACTGGTGGCCCCGGGCCTCCTCGGCGAGGGTCTCCCACTCGTGCCGCGCCTCGTCGGGCACGGCATCGGTGGGCTGGTCGGCGGCGGGGTCGGACGGCGTCTCGCTCACGTCGTCATCCTGCCGCAGACCACCGACGGTCGGGGGTCACCGTGGTCGGCGCCGCGCGATGAGGACGTCGCGGGTCACCTCGAGCTGTCCGAGGTGCTGGGCCAGCTCCTCGTACACGTGGAGGAGGACCCCGCCCTGGGTTCGCAGGCCCGGCTCGTCGCGGTCACCACCGGAGGGCGGGCTCGCGGGCGGCTCGGCCGGTGACGCAGCGGCGACGTCCTCGTGGAGTGCGACACGGCCGGCCGCCAGGAGGGCGAGGGCCTCCTCCACGGTTCCGGTGGCGCTGAACTCGGCGTCACGGTCGCGCGGGACGACGACTCCGCGGTTCACCGTCCGTCCCCAGCGCGCCATGACCCCGACGACGTGGCAGGCGAGCGCGAACGCCGAGTTGCCGTCGTCGACCCGCTCGTTGACGAGGTCGTCGCCGAGCTCGCGGCAGATGGCGGCGTAGCCGTCGAGGGCGGTGTCGCAGTACCCGAGGAACTCGTCGGTGGTGATCACGCCCAGCGACGCTACGCCCTCGGCGGACGGGTCGGCCGTCCTCGCGACGCACCGCCGCCCGGCGGCTGGGTTCGGCGCGTGGGATCCGTCGACCTGCGGGACGCCGACGCCGCGTGCGGCGCCAAGGCGTGGCACCTCGGCACCGACGCCTCCTTCGCCGGCCAGTTCCACACCGAGCTGGGCGTTCTCGGGGCGGCGGACGTCGCCGAGGCGGTCGAGCGGTGCGCGACCGGGGTGGGGTCGGACCGCGTGGTCGCCTATGCCGCTCGCACCGGCTCGCCTCTTCCGCAGGTCGTGCCCGACACCGTGCGCGTGGCGACCGACGGCACCGTCGCGACCCGGCTCGGCGAGAAGGCGGTCCGGGTCGACATCGCACCGGACGGGCCGGCGCAGACGTCGGTCGCCGACGACGAGCGAGGACGCGCCTGCCTGTCGGACGACACCGCTCGCGTCCTGGCCGACCTCGGGCGTCACTGCGAGGAGCTCCTCGGCCGTCCGGTCGACGTCGAGTGGGCCGTGGCCGACGGCGAGGTCTGGCTCCTTCAGGCCCGGCCGATGACCGCGCTCCCCGCGTCCGGGGTGTCGGCAGCCGGCGCGGGTGCCACCCCCACGAACCCCGTCGGACCGACCGGCACCGCGAGCAGCCCGGGCGTGGCCACCGGCCCCGTCCGCGTCGTCCGCGACGTCGACGGCTTCTCGGAGGTCCAGCGGGGCGACGTCCTGCTCTGCCGGAGCACCGACCCCGCGTGGACTCCCCTGTTCGGCATCGTCTCCGCCGTCGTCACCGAGACGGGCGGGATGCTCTCGCACGCCTCGATCGTGGCCCGCGAGGTCGGCATCCCGGCGGTCGTGGGCGCGGCCGGAGCCTTGGACGCCTTCGCCGACGGGACGCTCGTCACCGTCGACGGCGACCGCGGTCTCGTCACCCCGGTGGAGGACGCGGGATGACGAACACCTCCGGCGCCGAGCTGCTGTCCCTGCACGCCGTGCGCCTCCTCGGCTTCGCCCCCACCGAGGCCGTGGCCGCGCGCTTCGCGCTCGACCCGGATGACACCGGGACCCGGCTCCACGCGGCCGCCGACCGTGGCTGGGTCACCTGGTCGACCTTCCTCGAGATGTCCGGCTGGTCGCTGAGCACCGCCGGTCGCACCGAGGGCGAGCGGCTGCTGGCCGACGAGCTCGACGCCAGGGGCGCCCGCGACCTCGTCGAGGCGGCCCACCACTCCTTCCTCCCGCTCAACGCCGTCGTCACCGGCGCCCTGACCACCGTGCAGCTCGCCCCCGACCCCTCGCTCGACGAGGCGACGCGCGACGTCCTCCTCGGGGTCGGGACGACGCTGCGCGAGCTCGAGGACTCCCTCACCACGGTCCTCGACCGCTTCGGCGGGTACCGCGGCCGCTTCCTCACGGCCCTGTTCCGCGCCGACGACGACCCGGCCTGGCTGGCGGGCACGTCGGTCGACTCGTGCCACCGGGTGTGGTTCGAGCTCCACGAGGACCTCGTCGCCACCCTCGGCATCACTCGCTGAGATCAGCTGCGGCTCAGGGGTTTCCGGCGAGTAGCTCGGTCACGCGTGATGCGATCTCGCGCCGGGCCCGCCGCCCCTCGGGAGTCGGCAGCAGCGGGTAGTCGTGGATCGCGCCGTCCTCGACGTGGAGGGTGAAGTCGCTGTCGGCCGGGATCCGGCGTCCGAGCTCGCGACAGTCCGGCAGCGTGATGTCACGGGTCCCGACCCACGCCTCGACCGGCGGGAGGTCGGCCAGTGGCCCGAAGAGCGGGCTGACGCGGGGGTCGTCGACGCCGAGGTCGCCGGCCCAGGACGCCGCGATCGGGTGGAGGCCGGCCCGGGTGAGCCACGGGTCGCTGGGCTCGACCGCGTCGATCTCGGGACTGGCCATCGTCAGGTCGACCCACGGCGCGATGAGGAGGAGCCCGGCCACCCGGTCGCGGACCGACGGCGACGCCTGCTGCGCGGCGACGAGGGCGAGCCCTCCTCCGGCCGAGTCCCCGCACAGGACGACCCGGCGGCCGTCGGTGACGAGTCCGGCCACGACCTCGGCGACGAGGTCGACGGCCTCGCTCGCGGTGTGGTGCGGGGCCAGTCCGTAGATCGGGACGTGCACCTCGCAGCCGGTCCGGCGGGCCAGGTGGGCGACGAACGCCCACTGCTGCTCGACGATCTCGTTCGTGTACGCCCCGCCGTGGAGGTAGACGACGGCACCGTCGTCGGACGGGTCGTCGCCGGGCCGGCGCACGACGTGGACGTCGACCCCCCGCACCTGCCGCGTCGTGACGTCGCAGGCGCGCAGGGCGTCACGCGGCGGCCTCGAGGAGCCCTTCGTCGAGTGGAGGAACGCCGTACCGGCCTCGAGGGTGGCGTAGCGCTTCTTGCGGGTCATCCGCACGTACAGGGCAACCGCCCTCATCGCGATGCTCGGCACGCACACCCCTTCGTCGAACGGCTCTCCTCAGGCCGAGGATGCCACGGCCGGCTCGAGGACCTCGACCGACAGGACCGTCGGCAGGTGCCGGGCGATCTCGCTCCAGGTCTCGCCCTCGTCGCGGCTGGCGAAGACCGACCCCGTGTTCGTCCCGAAGTACACGCCGGCGGGGTCGCGCCGGTCGCCGCTCATCCCCTGGCGGAGCACGGTGAAGAAGCAGGCCTCCTGCGGCAGCCCGTCGCGCAGCGCCTCCCACGAGGTGCCCCCGTCGCGCGAGCGCCACACGGCGGCCGCGGCGTCGGGCGGGTAGCGGCCCTCGGTGTCGCCGTTGAGGGGGACGGTCCAGACCGTCGCGTCGTCGCGCGGGTGCGCCCACAGCGGGAAGCCGAACGTCGACGGGAGCCCGTCGGTGATGTTCCGCCAGCCACGGCCGCCGTCGTCGGAGCGCCAGACCCCGTGGTGGTTCTGCTGGTACAGGAGGTCGCCGTCGCCGGCTGCCCGCTCGACGTGGTGGACGCACAGGCCGGTGTGCCCGTCCGACGCCGCGCCGGGGTGCTCGCCGTCCCCACCGCCCTCCGGGTCCGCGAGGTCGTTGCGCCGCTCCCAGGTGACCCCGCCGTCCTCCGTGGCGAACACTCCAGCCGCTGAGAGCCCGACCCACATCCGTTCCGGGTCCCGCGGGTCGGCGACGATCGTGTGGAGGACGAGCCCTGCGGCGCCGGGGCCCCACTCGGGCGCCGACGGGTGGTCGGTGAGTCCCTTGACGCTCTCCCAGGTCCTCCCGTCGTCGTCACTGACGAGGAGGGTCGCCGGCTTGGTGCCCGCGTAGAGCCGGTCCCCCGCCCGTCCGAGCGACCACACCTGGGAGAAGCCGTCGCCGAACGGCGCAGGCGCCTCGCTCCAGCCGATCGACTCCGCGAACCCGGGGTCGTCGGCGGCCCACGCGTCCATCTGGCCGGTCGTCAGCTTGCTCAGCTCCCACGTGTGGCCGGCGTCGTCGGAGCGCCACACCCCCGCGCCCGACCAGTCGCCACCGCCACCGGCCCACATCGTCCCCGTCGCCGGGTCGCCGATGACGTGGTTGACCGGCCACCCACCGCAGTACGGCCCGCGGACCGTCCACGTGGCTCGGTCGGCGTCGCCGTCGAGGACGAACGCGCCCTTGGTCGTTCCCACCAGCAGGTGGATCGCTGCGCCGGACATCGGGTCTCCCGTCTCGCGGGGCTGGCCCGCGGTCTTCGTGCTGAGGTGGCCTCCCACGGTCGACCCGTCGCCGGGCGGTGTCAACCGCTGTCGGACGGCCCGCCGCCCTCGAGGACCGTGAGGTCTCGCGTGGCGTAGCGGTGGTGCTCGGCCTCCTCCTTCAGCACGACCTTGAGGCACCGGCGCACGACGTACTCCCGGTCCGGGTAGGGGTCGGCGGGCTTGCGGGAGCAGACCCGGTCGAGCTCGGCGTCGGTGAGGCCGGTGACGGCACGCGCCATCGAGTCCATCCGCTCGCGGCGCGCCCCGAGCACCTCGTCGAGCGTCGGGGTGGCGTCGAGGGTGAGCCCCAGCTTCGCTACCTCTTCGGCCGGCATCCCGCTCGAGGGGAACCCGAGCGGGTGGTACGGCGCGTCCTCCTCGAGCACGCAGCTGCCGAGCCAGGCGTCGGCGGCGAAGAGGAGGTGGCGCTGGGTCTCGACGAAGGACCACTCGTCGTCGACGCGCTGGTGCAGCGCCGGCTCGGGCAGGCGTCGCGCGCGGTCCATCGTCGCCGCCCACATCGCCTCCACCGCGTCCCAGGCGGCGCGGTAGTCGTCGGGGGAGGTCGCGTTCTTCGCGAGGGGCCGTACGGGGTGGCGCCGGTCGAGCTCGTCCTCGACGTGATCGGTCACGTCGACGTCGTTGACGACGAGGCGCTGGAAGTCACCGCCGAGGGACACGTCCGCGCCCAGGCAGTCGACGATCTTCAGGCCGGTGACGTCGCAGTCGCGGATCTCCACCCCCGTCAGGTCGCTCCGGAGGAAGCGGGCTCCACGGAAGTCGTCGGTCTCGGTGTACTCAGCGGTCATGCGGGGAGTCTGGCGCAGGGGTCCGACAGGGGCCACCGGTCGCCGGACGTCAGGTCAGCGGCGCGGTCCGACCGCCAGGTAGACGGTGTTGGCCGACTCCCCACCCGTGAGCGGGTTGGGGAACGGGACGACGTGGGCGTCGGAGCGCTCGAACGCCTCGCCCATCCGCTGGACCACCTCGGGCTCGGGCGGCTCGTCGGACCAGAGGGCGAACACCCCACCGTCGACGAGCACGGCGCCGACCCGGGCGAAGCCCTCGACGGTGTAGAGGTCGCCGTGGTCGTCACGCAGGAGCCAGTCGGGCGCGTGGTCGATGTCGACGAGGACGGCGTCGTAGGTGCGGTCGGCCCGGCCGGTGCGCACCACGTCGAAGAAGTCGTCGAGGACCAGGCGCACCCGCGGGTCGGCCGCCATGCCGCGGGAGTCGGGCAGCAGGTCGCGCACGTGCCACGAGACGACCGCCTCCAGCGCCTCGACCACGGTCAGCTCGGTGACCCGCTCGTCCTCGAGGGCGGCGAGCGCGGTGTAGCCGAGGCCCAGGCCGCCCACGAGGACGGTGAGGGAGGTCCCGGGCGTGGCCGCGAGCCCGATCCTCGAGAGCTCCTCCTCACCGTGGGTGAACTGGCTCGACATGAGGAAGTCGTCGCCGAGCCGGACCTCGTGCACGTCCCGCTGCGTGACCGGGTCCCAACGCCGCCGGAGGCTGATCTCCCCCCACGGGGTCTCCTGCCAGTCGAGCTCCTCGATCCTCACCTCCGGAGACTAGTGCCCGGGTGCGGAGGCGCCGATCATGAAGGCATGCCGAACCGGACGATCGCCTGCGTGTGGGCGCACCCCGACGACGACGCGTACGGGGCCGCAGGGAGCGTGGCGCTGCACGCCGACGACCCCGACTTCCGGTTCGTCCTCGTCCATGCCACGTCGGGCGAGTCCGGTGACATCCGCGACGGGTTCCCGGCGACCCGCGAGACCCTCGGCTCGGTCCGCCGGGCGGAGGACGAGGCGGCGTGGCGGGCCGTCGGTCGCGTCCCCGACCGTCACGAGTGGCTGGGCCTGCCCGACGGCGGCGTCGCCGACGTCCCCCGCGAGGAGGTGGTCGCCGCGGTCGCCCGCGTCCTCGAGGAGGAGGACCCCGCCGTCGTCGTGACGTTCGGTCCCGACGGCGTCTTCGGCCACCCGGACCACGTGGCGATCGGCGCGGCGACCGACGAGGCGTTCGCCCGGCTGCGGTCCCGGGGTGCGTCCCGCGGTGGGTCCGGGTTCCGTCGGCTCGCGCACGGCGCCGTCCCACAGAGCGTGTTCGAGCGGTGGAACCGCCAGCGGGCCGGGCTGGGGCTCTTCACCTTCGACCCGACGCGGACCTATCACATGCGAGGGGTGCCGGACGAGGAGATCGCGGTCACCGTCGACGTCCGGGCCGTCGCCGGCCGCATCGTCGCCGGGCTGCGCGAGCACCGGAGCCAGCTGCACGTGATGTCCGACGACCCGGACGACGTCGAGCAGTGGGAACGGCGGGTGGGGCGCGAGTGGTACCGCGTCTCGTGGCCTCCGCGCGACGCCGGGGACCCGATGCTCACCGACCTCCTCGACGGGCTCGACTGACGAGCCCACCGTCGCCACGGCCACCGCAGGGCAGTACGTTGGCGAGGTCCCTTCGCGATCGGAGAACCACCGTGCCAGTCCTCGACTCCTTCTCCCTGGCGGGCCGCACCGCGCTGGTCACCGGTGCCACCCGCGGCCTGGGGCGAGCCTTCGCGCGTGCCCTCGCGCAGGCCGGCGCGGACGTCGTCGTCCACGGCCGCGACGCCGGGGCCGCGGAGGAGGTGCGCGCGGAGATCGAGGGGCTCGGGCGGACGGCCCACGTCGTGCTGGGGGACCTCACCACCCGGGCGGGGGTCCAGGACATCGTGAGCGAGGCCCACGCCGCCGCCGGAGCGATCGACGTCCTCGTCAACAACGCCGGGGCGTGCGTCCACCGCCCGGCCCTGGAGGTCACCGACGACGAGTGGTCGCACGTCATCGACACCAACCTCACCGCCCTGTGGCGCATGTCCCAGGAGGTCGGTGGCCACATGGTCGCGCGGGGGCAGGGAAGCATCGTCAACATCGGGTCGATGTCCGGGCTCGTCGTGAACCGCCCGCAGATGCAGCCCGCGTACAACGCCTCCAAGGCGGCCGTCCACCAGCTCACGAAGTCCCTGGCGGCGGAATGGGCACCGGCGGGCGTCAGGGTCAACGCGGTGGCTCCCGGGTACGTCAAGACCGACATGTCCCCCGTCGACGACCCGCAGTTCAGGCGCATGTGGATCGAGGACGCACCCCAGCAGCGCTACGCCTCCCCCGACGAGATCAGCCCCGCCGTGGTCTTCCTCGCCTCCGATGCCGCGAGCTTCGTGACCGGCACGATCCTCGTCATCGACGGCGGGTACACCGTCTACTGAGACGGGCGCCGGGTCGGCGACGCCTCGGGCCCGAACTGCCCTGTCGATCCTCTGGCGTGGCAGGACCGCCGCGGGTGAGGATGGGGCCAGCCCGCCAGTGCCGCCGGACTCAAGGAGCACCGATGACCAACCTCGCGACGAACCTCACGACGACCGCAGCGGAGTACCCCGGGAAGGACGCCCTCCGCATCAACGGTCAGGGGGTCACCTACGCCCAGCTCCACGCCATGGCGGCGAAGGTGGCAGGATCGCTGCGCGCCAACGGGATCGAGGCCGGGGACCGCGTGGCCGTCATCCTCCCCAACGTCCCGGCGTTTCCCGTCGTCTACTGGGGCATCCTGCTGGCGGGCGGGGTCGTCGTGCCGATGAACCCGCTCCTCAAGGCCGGCGAGATCGACTACTTCTTCACCGACTCCGGCGCCAAGATCGCGTTCGTCTGGCCCGACTTCGTCCCCGAGGCGACCAAGGGCGCGGCGACCAGCGGCACGGTCATCGTCGAGTGCTCGCCGACCGGCCCGGTCGACGGGACCCTCGAGGGCGGCGAGCCGGTCAGCGACCCCACCGACCGCGACGACGACGACACCGCGATCATCCTCTACACCTCCGGGACCACCGGCCGCCCCAAGGGCGCCGAGCTGACGCACAGCAACATCCACCTCAACGCGACGCGGTCGGCCCAGGTCATCCAGCAGATGACGAGCGACGACATCGTCATGGGCTGCCTGCCCCTCTTCCACGTCTTCGGGCTCGTCGTCGGCCTCAACGCCGCGACGATCGCCGGCGCGAGCCTGGCCCTCATCCCGCGCTTCGACCCCGCCGCGGCGATCGAGGTCATCGAGAAGGAGCGGGTGACGATCATGCAGGGCGTGCCGACGATGTACGCCGCGATCCTCAACCACCCGAGCAGCGACGGCATGGACGCCAGCTCGCTGCGCACCTGTGCCAGCGGCGGATCGGCGATGCCGCTGGAGGTGATGCGCAGCTTCGAGGACAAGTTCGGGTGCGTCATCCTCGAGGGCTACGGCCTGTCCGAGACCTCGCCGGTCGCGAGCTTCAACATGCCCGACCGCGAGCGCAAGCCCGGCACCATCGGCCTGGCGATCCCCGGCTGCGAGATGCGCTGCGTCGACCTCGACGGCACCGAGGTCGCGCACGGCGAGGTGGGCGAGATCGCGATCCGCGGTGACAACGTCATGAAGGGCTACTGGCGCAACCCCGAGGCCACGGCCGAGGCGATCCCCGACGGGTGGTTCCGCACCGGCGACCTCGCGACGATGGACGACGAGGGCTACTTCACGATCGTGGACCGCAAGAAGGACATGATCCTGCGCGGCGGCATGAACGTGTACCCCCGCGAGGTCGAGGAGGTCATCTACACCCACCCCGACGTCCTCGAGGTCGCGGTCGTGGGTGTCCCCGACGACCTCTACGGCGAGCAGGTCGGGGCCGCGGTGGCGCTGCGCGAGGGCTCGACGGCGAGCACCGACGACATCATCGAGTTCACCAAGGAGCGGATCGCGGCGTACAAGTACCCGCGCACCCTCTGGCTCGTCGACGCGCTCCCCAAGGGGCCGACGGGCAAGATCCTGCGCCGCGAGGTCCACCCGCCGTCCGAGTGACGGGCGGCCACACCCCCGCGGACCTCAGCCGGAGGCCGCCTGCTCGCGTTCCCGAACCACGACGGCCTCGGGCGTGCGCGGCCGGCGGTTGATGACGAACGCGGCGCCGAGGACGATGGCGAACCCGACGAGCTGGGCCGCGCCGAGGCGCTCTTCGAGCACCAGGACGCCGAGGAGCACGGACACGACAGGGATGAGGTACGTGATGGTGGACCCGATGACCGGGCCCGCCCCACGGACGACGTCGAACTGGAGCATGTACGCGAATCCCGTTCCCACGAGGCCGAGGACGAGCACGCACAGCAAGGGCAGCCATACCGGCTGACCGGCGTCGGGAGTGCCGTACGACCAGGTGCTCGCCAACCCCTCGGGCTGGGTCAGCGCCCAGCCGAGGACGACCGGCACCATGAGGACGAGACCGGTGAGCAGCGTGGCCGCTGGTTGCGAGAGCCCGCCGAGGTCGACCCCGCTGAGGAAGCGCCGGTTGTAGGTCCAGCCGATGCCGTAGCTCGCGCCGCCGACCAGGGCCATCGAGAAGCCGACGAGGTCGGGTCGGTCGGTGGCGGTCCACGGCTGCATGATGGTCACGACGCCCAGGAAGCCGATGCCGACCGCGACGAGGCGGCGACCGGTGGCCCGCTCGCCCGGCAGGATCGCCAGCGTGGCGAGGACGGTGGCGACGGGGGTGGCCGCGTTGCCGATCCCGGCCAGGGCCGAGGTGATCCGGGTCTCGGACAGGGCGAAGAGGGTGAAGGGCAGGGTCGCGAGGAAGAAGCCGCAGACGAGGAGGTGCCCCCACACGCGCGCCCCCGTGGGCAGCCTCCCCCCGCCGAGGAAGAGCAGCGCCGTGATGACGGCCGCGCCCGAGACGATCCGCAGCGCGGAGATCTGCACGGCCGACAGCGACTCGAGACCGACCTTCATCAGCAGGAAGCTCGACCCCCAGATGAGGACGAGCGCGACGAACTTGGCCTGCCACGGGACGCGGGGCTGACGGCTCACCGGTGAAGCTCCTCTCCGAGTCGGCGCGCGGTGTCGAGCGCCGCCCGCAGAACGTCGCGGGCCCCCTCGGGTGTGAGTCCGGCGAGGCCGCAGGTCGGGGTGACGACGAGGCCGCGCAGCGCCTCGGCGGACAGGCCGGCCCGCTCGAGACCCGCGAGGACGAGCGCCCGCGCGTCCTGCGAGGTGCCGGAGCCGTCGGTGGCGAGCACCCCGGCCCAGACGGCGGTGCCCGTGTCGAGGGTCGCGGCGACCGACTCCCACCGGGCGGGTGTGGCGGCGGTGAGGTCGAGCGCGATCGCGCCGACTCCCGTGGCGCGCAGGAGCGGCAGCGGTGCCGCCGGGTGGCACGAGTGGACGACGGTCGGTCCGTCGTGGGCGGCGAGGACGGTCTCGAGGCCGCGGGCGGCGACCTGCGGGTCGACGCTGCGGATCCGCCCGAACCCCGAGTCGGTGGGCAGTGACCCCTCGAGGACGGCCGGCAGCGACGGCTCGTCGAGCTGGAGGACGACCTCGGCGCCCGGGACGACGCGGCGCACGTCACCCACGAAGCCGGCGACACCGTCGGCGAGCGACTGGACGAGGTCGGCGCAGGCGCCACGGTCGACGAGGACGCGCTCGCCACGGGTCAGGCGCAGCGAGGCGCCCAGGGTCCACGGGCCGGCGACCTGGACCTTGAGCGGGCCCGAGTAGCCGTCGTAGGCCTCGGCGAGCTCGTCGAGGTCCTGGCGCAGGAGCGAGGCCGTGCGCCCGGCGTCGTGCCCGGGCCGGTCGACGAGGCGCCAGCCGCTGGGCTGGAGGTCGACGTGGAGGTCGGTGAGCATCGCGGCCGCGCGCCCGATGATGTCGGCGCCCGGTCCCCGTGCGGGCGTCTCGGGGAGGAAGGGCAGCCCCACGCCCTCGCCGTCGATGAGGAGGTCGCGGACGGTGCGGACCGCCTCGCGGGTGGAGGTGCCCGGCCACGAGCCGATCCCCGTCGCGCGGACGGGGGCGGTGACGACGGCAGGGGCATCCACGGGCAGCACAACCTCGGTCACGGCGTCGCCATTCCGACGGCCGCGACGAAGTCGTCGACCGAGCGGGGCACGGGGACGCCGGCGTCGACGGTCCACGGGGCCGGCTCGGGCTCCCCCGCGACGACGCGCAGCGGGACGACGCCGCACCAGGCGCCCTGAGGGTCCTCGTCGGGGGGCGCCGGTCCGCCGGACCGCGCCTTGAGGACCCACCGACCGTCGGTGATGGGCAGCGCCATCGCGAGGGTGGCGGCCTCCTCCTTGAGGGTCGAGGGCCGCACCTCGGAGGTCCGGCCCGGCACGAGCCGCTCGGAGATGCGGGTGAGCGCGGTGGCGCGGTCGGCGCCGGTGAGGTTGACGAGCTCGCCGTGGACGACGGCCGACCGGTAGTTGGCGGAGGACTCGAAGGTCGTGTGGGCGACGACGAGCCCGTCGACGACGGTGACGCTGAGCACCGCGGGGGCGCCCGCCGCGACCTGGCGCAGCGCACCTGCGCCGGTGGAGCCGTGGAGCAGGACCCGGTCGCCGTCGCGGGCGAAGAGCATCGGGACGACCCACGGGCGGCCGTCGACGACGGTGGACAGGGTGCCGGCGAGGACCTCGTCGAGGAGCGAGTCGAGGTCGTCACGGTCGGAGGCGCCGCGGTCGGGCTTGCGGGTGAGCCGCTCGACCGGGCGCGGTCTGCCGGCGTATCCGGCGCCGGGACACGGAGTGTCGGACACGACGCGCGTCGTGGACGCGGGGTGCCGGAGGAGGGCGTCGCCGGTGCGGGTGGGCCGCGGCATCAGGGCACCGCCGCAGGTGGGGCAGGCGCGCTCGAGGTGCTCGGCACAGCCGGAGCAGAAGGTGCACTCGAAGGAGCAGACGACCGCGCCCACGTCGTCGGCCGGGAGGTCGACGTCGCAGCACTCGCACCCGGGTCGCATCTCCAGCCCGCTCACGACGACATCCTCTCCTGCGCCACGGACACCGATGGCGCGCGCTCGACCGAGGGGCCCGGTGGCCCGTCCCGCCCATGACACCGCACGGAAGTGGACCATGCCGAGATCCAGTTCCGTGGGGAACCACAGGACCAGTATCGTCGACGGCGTGCCTCGCCCAGCCCGCCCGCTCGACCTCCCCCTCCGGGTCCTCGACGGTCCGGCTCCCCTGCGCCACCGGATCGCCGACGCCGTCGTCGCCGAGCTGCGCGCCGGTCGCCTCCGCCCGGGCGACGCCCTGCCCTCGACGCGGGTCCTCGCGGGGGCGCTCGGCATCTCGCGCGGTCCCGTCGTCGCGGCGTTCGACGGCCTCGTCGCGGCCGGCTTCGTCGTGACGCGGGCGGGCTCCGGAGCCGTCGTCGCACCCGATGCCGACCGCGCGGCCGCCGCCGGGGCCGCCACCCACGTCCAGGCGAGCGCTCCCGCCGAGAGGGCCGAGGACCAGCCCACCACCCGCCCGCCCCGCTGGGACCTGCGACCCGGCCGTCCCGACACCTCGCTCGTCGACGGCGCCGCGTGGCGACGGGCCTGGCGGCACGCGGGCTCCGTCGTCCCGGGCAACGACGCGGGCGCGGGACCCGACCACCGGCGCCTGCGCGAGGTCCTCGCCGACCACCTGCGCCGCAGCCGGGGTGTGGCGATCGAGGCCGCCGACCTCCTCGTCGTCCCCGGGGTCGGCGCCTCGCTGCGGGCCCTCCCCGGCCCGCTGGGGCTGCTCGGCCGCACCGTCGCCCTCGAGGACCCCGGGTACGCGGAGGCGTGGACGGCCTTCGCGGCCGAGGGCGTGCACGTCGCGGCCGTGCCCGTCGACGCCGACGGGCTCGACCCGGGGCTCCTCCCCCGCGGCGCCGCGGCCGCCTACGTCACGCCCTCGCACCAGTACCCGCTCGGCGCCCGGATGCCGGTGACCCGGCGGGTCCAGCTGTTGGAGTGGGCCGCCCGGACGGGGGGCACCGTCATCGAGGACGACTACGACGGCGAGTTCCGCTACGACGTCTCCCCCCTGCCCGCTCTCCGGTCGCTCCCGGGCGCCGAGGACCACGTCCTCTACGTCGGGACGGCCAGCAAGCTCCTCGCGCCGTCGCTGCGGGTCGCCTGGCTCGCGCCCCCACGGCACCTGCGCGAACCGCTGCGCATCGAGCTCGAGGGTCGTGGCCTCGTCGTCAACGAGGCGACGGGGCACGCCCTCGCCGAGTTCGTCGCGAGCGGGTCGCTCGCCGCGCACCACGCCCGGGTCACCCGGACCTACGCCGCGCGCCGGGCCGCCCTCGTCGCGGGGGTCGGGCGCCACCTGCCCGAGGCCGTCCTCGAGGGGGTCGACGCGGGCCTGCACGTCGTCCTCCGGCTCGGCGACGACATCGACGACCTCGAGGTGGTCGACTCCCTCGCCGCGCGTGGCCTGGCGGCGAGCCCCCTGTCGGCGTACGCCGTCGAGGCGCCGGTGCGCGGCCTCGTCCTGTGCTACGCCGGCCTGCCGGAGACCGCGGCCGATGCCGCTGCCCGCACCCTCGCCACCGTCCTCGACACGGTCTGACCCGACCCGCCGGGGACTCCTCCCCATCGACGCGGCTCCCGCACCTCCCTAGCGTCGCTCGCAGGGGCACGGGGGTCGTGTCCTCGACACCAGGAGAGGGGAACACGATGACGACGCACGACGAGTCCGCCACGGCGGACAGGCGCAGCATCCTCGGAGGGGCCATCGGCGCGGGAGCGCTCGGCCTCGTCGGGGCGGGGGCGACCGGCGTGGTGACCGCCGCGCCCGCGGCCGCCCACGGCACGATCAGGACGTACTCGACCATCAACGGGGCCCGCACGGTCTACGAGGTCAACCAGGCGCTGACGAGCTGGGGCTACCGCCCCTCGTTCCACACCCGGCTCAACACCTGGCTGGCCTTCTGGAACGCCAACACCCCGTCGGGCTACGCCAACGCGTCACGGGTCTGGGGCTACGGCGCCCACTACGACGGTCGCCCCACCGAGGCGCACAACAACGGCCGGGGGTTCGACCTGTCGCGCGTCTACACCGGGGGCACCCGCCGGTTCACCGCGCGCTACGACATCTGGAGGAACTGGTCGGGCAGCGACCTCACGACCGCCCGGCGCCACTACTGGGCGACCTCGGCGTCGGCGCACTACCACTTCCGCAACGTGCTCACCTACCTCTACAACGGTGACCACCACAACCACATCCACATCGACAACCTCGTCTCCGGGACGAGCAACAGCAGCTTCGACTCCTCGTCGCGCGCCCAGGTGCTCCACGTCCAGGCGTCCTGCCGCTACGTCTGGGGCCTGCCCACGACCGTCGACGGCATCTGGGGGTCGCAGACCTCCAGTCACTCCACCCGCGTGCTGCGCGCGGCCGGGGTGACGACCGGCGGCATCGGCACCCAGTCGCGCTGGCTCGCGTTCAACCGGGCGACGATGCGCAAGGGCTACGGGACGCAGACCTACCGGGCTCCCTGACGGGTCCGACGCACCGCACGACGACGCCCCCGCGACCGAGTGGTCGCGGGGGCGTCGTGGGAAGCGGGCCGGGTGGCGTCAGAGGACGTCGTGGCCCGGGTGCGGCTCGGTGGGGATGGTCCCGAGGCGGCCGGCCTGGAAGTCCTCGAAGGCCTGGACCAGCTCGGCGCGGGTGTTCATGACGAACGGGCCGTAGGCGGCGACGGGCTCGCGGATCGGGCGCCCGCCGAGGACGTAGAGCTCCATGCTCGGGCTGCGGCTCTCCTGGCTGTCGTCGGCCGTGACCTCGATGAGGTCGCCGGCGCCGAGGACGGCGAGCTGGCCCATCCGCAGCGGGCGGCGGTCGGGGCCGACCGTGCCCTGGCCCGACAGGACGTAGACGAGGGCGTTGTAGCCCGGGTCCCACGGGAGCCGCACCCGCGCGCCGGGGGCCACCGTCGCGTGGAGCACGGTGATCGGCGTGTGGGTGATGCCGGGACCGGCGTGGCCGTCGAGCTCACCGGCGATGACGCGCACGAGCGCGCCGCCGTCCGGGCTGGAGAGCAGGGAGACCTCGCCGCCGCGGATGTCCTGGTAGCGCGGCGGAGACATCTTCTGGCTCGCGGGCAGGTTGACCCACAGCTGGAGGCCGTGGAACAGGCCGCCGCTGACGACGAGCTCCTCCGGAGGGACCTCGATGTGGAGCAGGCCCGAGCCGGCCGTCATCCACTGGGTGTCGCCGTCGCTGATGACGCCGCCACCACCTTGGGAGTCACGGTGCACGAAGGTGCCGTCGATGATGTAGGTCACGGTCTCGAAGCCGCGGTGCGGGTGCCACGGGGTCCCCTTGGGCTCACCCGGGGCGTACTCGACCTCCCCCATCTGGTCCATGTGGATGAAGGGGTCGAGGGCCGACATGTCGACGCCGGCGAACGCGCGGCGGACGGGGAAGCCCTCTCCCTCGAATCCCTGCGGTGCGGTGGTGACCGAGCGCACCGGACGGCTCACGGCCGTCGCGACGGGATCGGTGACGCGCGGGAGGGTCAGGACGTTGTCGACGGTCACGGCGGGCATGTTCTCAGCTCCTTCGGCTCGCTCCCAGTGCGGGGGCGACTGCCGGGTCCAACGATAGTTGATACATCAACTATTCCGCCACCCCATCCTCGATGTCCCCTCTCCCTCGCCTGCTCCTCCGCGCGCTACGGCGCAGTACGTGCTGTGATCACAGCACCTACTGCGCCGTAGCGTGCGCTGGAGGGAAGAGCGGGGGCGACGTCGTGGCGGAGCGCTCAGGCGGTTCGGCCGGTGGAGCTGATCGTGGCCGACCCGACGACGCGGGTGCCGTCGTAGAGGACGACCGACTGGCCGGGCGCGACACCGCGGATCCGGGTGTCGAGGACGACGCGCAGCGTGCCGTCGTCAGCGACCGTGGCCGAGGCCGGCACCTCCTCGCCGTGCGCCCGCACCTGGGCACCGACCCGCACCGACCCCGAGGGCGCCGGCCCGCACCAGCGCAGGTGGTCGCCCTCGACGACGTCGACCCCGAGGAGGTCGGCCGTGCCGATGAGGACCCGGTTCGTGGGGGCGTCGACCTCCACGACGTACCGGGGCTGCGCGTCGAGGGAGGAGCGCTCGAGCCCGAGGCCGCGGCGCTGGCCGACGGTGAAGCCGTGCGCGCCGCGGTGGGTGCCGACCACCGCACCCGTCGTGGCGTCGACGAGCTCGCCCTCCCGCTCCCCCAGCCGGCGGTCGAGCCACCCGCGGGTGTCGCCGTCGGGGATGAAGCAGATGTCGTGGCTGTCGGGCTTCTTGGCCACCGCGAAGCCCCGAGCGGCGGCCTCGGCCCGCACCTGCGGCTTCGTGGAGTCCCCGAGCGGGAAGCACGAGCGCGCCAGCTGGTCGGCGTCCAGGACCCCGAGGACGTACGACTGGTCCTTGGCGGGGTCGACCGCCCGGTGCAGCTCGCGCCCGGCGGCGCCCTCGACGACCTGCGCGTAGTGGCCGGTGGCGACGGCGTCGAAGCCGAGTGCCACGGCCTTGTCGAGCAGCCCGGCGAACTTGATCCGCTCGTTGCACCGCAGGCAGGGGTTCGGGGTGCGCCCGGCGGCGTACTCGGCGGCGAAGTCCTCGACGACGTCGCGCTCGAAGCGGCTCGCGAGGTCCCAGACGTAGAACGGGATGCCGAGGCGGTCGGCGACGCGGCGGGCGTCGCCGGCGTCCTCGATGGTGCAGCAGCCGCGGGCGCCCTCGCGCAGCGTCGCCGCCGACCGGGACAGGGCGAGGTGCACGCCGACCACCTCGTGGCCGGCGTCGATCATCCGGGCGGCCGCGACGGCGGAGTCGACCCCGCCGGACATCGCCGCGACGACGCGCATCAGCGGAAGCCTCCCGCCCGCCGGGCCCGCTCGACGACGGCGGGCAGGGCCGCGAGGACGGCGTCGACATCGGCGTCGGTGGAGGTGTGGCCGAGGGACAGGCGCAGGGCACCGCGGGCCTCGGCCTCGGCGTAGCCCATGGCGAGGAGGACGTGGCTCGGCTGCGGCACCCCGGCCTGGCAGGCGGACCCGGTGCTGCACTCGACCCCGGCGGCGTCGAGGAGGTAGAGGAGGGAGTCGCCCTCGCACCCGGGCACGAGGAGGTGGGCGTTGCCGGCGAGGCGGCGGGCGGAGTCGCCCGCGGTCCAGCAGCCGCTGACCGAGATGCCGAGGTCGAGGGCGAGCGCGCCCTCGACGAGCCGGTCACGCAGGCCCATGACCCGCTTGGTCTCGACGTCACGCGCGGAGACGGTCTCCTCGAGCGCGACGGCGAGCGCCCGGATGGCGGGGACGTCGAGGGTGCCGCTGCGCACCTGCCGCTCCTGTCCCCCACCGTGGGCGAGCGGGACGAGCTTGGCGTCCCGCCGCGCGAGGAGCGCCCCGACGCCGAGCGGCCCGCCCACCTTGTGTCCGCTGACGGTGAGGAGGTCGGCGCCCGAGGCCGCGAAGTCGACGGGGAGGTGGGCGACCGCCTGGACGGCGTCGGTGTGGAACGGGACCCCGGCCTCGCGGGCCACGGCGGCGAGCTCGGCCACCGGCTGCACCGTGCCGACCTCGTTGTTGGCCCACATGACGCTGACGAGCGCGACGTCGTCGGGGTGCTCGGCGAGAACGGCCCGCAGGCCGTCGACGGACACGTGGCCGCACCGGTCGGTCTCGAGCCAGGTGACCGAGGCCCCGTGGTGCTCGACGAGGTGCTCGACGGGGTCGAGGACGGCGTGGTGCTCGATGCCGCTGACGACGAGGCGGGTGCGCGTCGGGTCCGCGTCGTGGCGCGCGGCCCAGGTCCCCTTGACGGCGAGGTTGTCGGCCTCGGTCCCCCCGGAGGTGAAGACGACCTCACTCGGCCGGGCGCCCAGGACACCGGCGATCCGCTCGCGCGACTCCTCGACGACGGCGCGGGCGGCGCGGCCGGAGGTGTGCAGCGACGAGGCGTTGCCGACCCGGGCGGCCTGCTCGGTGAGGGCCTCGACGGCGGCCGGGAGCATCGGCGTCGTCGCCGCGTGGTCGAGGTAGTGGGTCACGACCGCCAAGTCTAGGTCGGCCGTCGCCGTCCACGGACTGGACGGCCCGGCGTGGACAACGGTCCGAGCGGGGCCTGGACCCGACGGCGCTCCACCACCGGCCCTGACCTGCACGGTCTCGGCGCTGCCCCCTCCTCGGGTCGCCCGAGGCTGCGTCGACACCTGAGGAGAACCTCAGCGGACCGTGCCGTTGCCGTTTCGTGATCTTCCGTGGCGGCCTGTTACGGTCGTCCGATCCACGGCCCGCGGCACCTCCCGCCGGCGTGTGTGCCGGACAGGCCGAGGTGGCCCGGCACCCACCGAGGAGGTACCCCGACACGGCACTTCTGTGCTCCGGTGTCGGCAGGCGCTCCCGACACCGGTCGGGCTCCTGCGTGGGCTCTCGCAAGGAGATCCAACACCCATGTCCACCCGACGCACCGTGCTCAAGCGAATGGCCGTCACGGCCGCGGCCACGACGGCCGCAGTCGCCATCGCCCCGAGCGAGGCCCACGCCGCCGAGACCCCAGCAGACATCGTCCTCGACTCCTTCACCGGGACCGACGACGACAAGCTCACCCAGGCCCTGAAGGTGGCCGAGACGTCGAGCCCCCGGCGCGCCATCCGCCTGGCCGCCCGCAGCCACACGTTCACCAGGACCCGCACGACCTTCAACGGCCTGCGGATCCTCGGTCCGAACGTCGGCTGGCAGAACCCCGAGATCGCCGGGACCGCCGGCGCCCTGCCCCAGTGCACCGTGACGCTCAACTGCGGGTCGGGCGCGAGGTCCTGGCTCGTCGGCACGAGCACGACGTACAACGTCACCGTCGCGGGCATCGTCTTCACGTCCAGCAACGCGGCGACGCAGTTCTACCACCACCCCCTCAGCGCCGGTACCTGCTACGCCGCCACGTTCGACACCCTGGCGTTCTACGGCTTCAAGCACGTCTTCGGCCTCCCGGCCGACCCCTTCGCGATGACCCTGTGCACCTTCAGCGGGTCGTGGACCTGTGTCGCGGTCCAGGACACTCAGTTCTCGCTGCGCGGCTCGGACAACTTCCTCTGGTGCGCCGGGGACATCAACTACGGCTGGCAGGGGGCGAACGGCGGCAAGTACCTCATGCGCTTCTCGAACCTCGCGAAGACGGCCGTCAAGCACATGTACCTCACCGCCCGTGGCGGGTCACGCGCCGTGCTCGTCGAGGGTCCGGACAACCAGCAGGGCGGACTCGACATCAGTGACTGCGTCATCGAGGGCCAGAACGCCAACGACCCGGCGATGGGCGCGCTCATCGTCGTCAAGGGCGGTGGCGTCTCCTTCACCAACACCAAGCTGAACTTCGGCATGGCCCGCCCGTCGGACTTCAGCGACCAGAAGGACACCGCCCTCGTCATGGTCCAGGGCGGCACCGCGATCCTCACCACCACGTGGACCTGCCGCGCATCGGCGACACCGGAGTCCGTCCCGGTCGTCGCCGTGTCGGGCGGCCAGGCCTTCGTGGACCGCCTCATCGGCATGGGCGGCAACTGGTCGCGTCAGCCCCTGGTCGTCAGGTCGTCCGGCGCTCTGACGTCCGACGCGACGGCTCGGGTCGCCTGACCGAGGCCTCACGCGACGCCGGCAGGCCCCCGGCCCGGCCTCAGGTCGGGCCGGGGGCCTCCACCCGCACCGGCGGGACCGCGGCGCGTCGGACGAGCGCGAGGCCAACCACGGCGAGGACCAGGCCGACGACGAGAAAGGGCCACGGGCTGTACTGCTCGGTGCACGTGGAGGACGTCGCCGTGGTCTCGCACACCGTCCCCGGGCCGGACCGGTTCTGGAAGGCCAGCCAGAACGGAACCAGCGAGGCCCCGAGGGGCACCCCGGGCAGCGCCCCGGACCGCAGCCGCGCCGACCACAGCCCGACGCCCCCGAGGACGAGGACGACGGGCAGGACGAACACCCCCACGCTCAGCAGCGCGACCACGGCGAACGCCCCGAGTACCCCCACGAGCGCCCACCACGCGATGGCGACCACGGCGTCCTCCCTCAGCCGACGAACACGCAGAACGGGTGACCCGACGGGTCGGCGAGGACGTAGAGCGGCTCCTCGTCGTCGGTCCGGTCGAGCAGGATCCGGGCCCCGAGCCCTTCGGCGTCGCGCCGGGCCTCCTCGAGCGCCGCGACGTCGGGGACCGTGAGGTCGAGGTGCAGCTGCATCGGCACCTCGTGCGACGGCCACGTCGTGGGGGTCAGCGACTCGACCTCCTGGAAGGCCAGCGCCCGCACCCCCTGGTCGGTCGTGAGGACGAGCCAGTCGGCGTCGTCGGGTCCGGCGGCGGGGACCTCGTCACCGGGCCGGTACCGCAGCCCGAGGAGTCGGCGGTAGAACTCGGCGAGGGTGCGCACGTCGGTGGTGTCGAGGACGGTGTGCAGCAGCCGCGGGTGCGTCATCGGGGCCTCCCTCCCAGCGGGCACGCTCGACGCTACCGCTCGGCCGTCACCTCGACCACGTGCTCACGCGAGAAGCCCAAGCCACTGGATCGATCGATCAAGGGACTTGAGCTTCTCGGGCGGGGAGGGTCGTGACGCCGCGCGTCGCGATGACAGGACCAGGACCCCGACCGCCTCGTGAGCGGTGGTCGTGCGCCGGCGGCCGCGGTCGGCCCCGGCGCCTGCGGGTCAGCTCCCCTTGCGCTTCCTGACGTCCTCGGTGGCCTGGGGCAGCACCGAGAAGAGGTCGCCGACGACGCCGAAGTCGACGAGCTCGAAGATCGGCGCCTCCTCGTCCTTGTTCACGGCGATGATCGTCTTGGAGGTCTGCATCCCCGCCCGGTGCTGGATGGCACCGGAGATGCCGGCGGCGACGTACAGCTGCGGCGAGACCTGCTTGCCGGTCTGGCCGACCTGGTTGCTGTGCGGGTACCAGCCGGCGTCGACCGCGGCGCGCGAGGCACCGACGGCGGCACCGAGGCTGTCGGCGAACGCCTCGATCGGCGCGAAGTCGCCCGCGGTGCCACGACCGCCGGAGACGACGATCGCGGCCTCGGTCAGCTCGGGGCGACCCGTGGCGGCCTTGGGCTTGGTCTCGGTGACCTTGGCGGCCTTGGCGGCGTCGCTGACCGTCGCCGCGAACTGCTCGATCGTGCCCGCGGCCGGGGCGGCCTCGATGGCAGCCGAGTTCGGCTTCACGGCGATGATCGGCGTGCCCGTGGTGACGGTCGCGGTCACCGAGTAGGAGCCGGCGAAGACCGACTGGGTCGTCTCGACGCCACCGCCGTCACGGGCGCGCACGTCGACGGCGTCGGTGATCAGACCCGACTCGGTCTTGATCGACAGGCGCGCGGCGATCTCCTTGCCGGCGGCGTTGCTCGGGATGAGCACGGCGGCCGGGGCGACCTTCTCGACGAGCTGGGCGAGGATCTCGGCCTGCGGCGCGACGAGGAAGCCGGCGGAGTCGGCGTCGTCGACGACGTAGACCTTGTGGGCGCCGTACTTGGCCAGGGTGACCTGGGCCTTCTCGGCGCCGGAGCCGATGTGGACGGCGGACGGCTCGCCGAGGCGGCGGGCGAGGGTGAGCAGCTCGGCGGTCGCCTTGCGCAGGCGGCCGTCGGTGTGGTCGACGAGGACGAGGACCTCAGCCATGGTGGTTGTCTCCTGGTCTTCCGGGCTCAGACGAACTTCTGGGCGGCGAGGAACTCGGCGAGCCTGGTGCCGCCGTCGCCCTCGTCCTTGACGATCTGGCCCTGCTCGCGCGGGGGCCGCTTGGTGAACGACACGACCGAGGTCCAGGCGGCGTCGAGACCGACCTGCGAGGGCTCGAGGCCGAGGTCGGACAGGCCCCACTGCTGAACCGGCTTCTTCTTCGCGGCCATGATCCCCTTGAACGAGGGGTAGCGCGGCTCGTTGATCTGGTCGGTCACCGACACCAGGGCCGGCAGCGAGGCCTCGATGGTCTCCGAGGCCGTGTCGCCGTCGCGGCGGATCGTCACGGTGCCGTCGCCGACGGTGAGCTCGGAGGCGTAGGTGACCTGGGGCAGGCCGAGGCGCTCGGCGAGCATCGCGGGCACGACGCCCATGACGCCGTCGGTCGAGCTCATGCCGGTGAGGACGAGCTGCGGCTCACCGCCGGTGGCCTTCTTGACGGCCTCGGCGAGGACGAGCGAGGTCGCCGCGGCATCGGAGCCGTGGATCGCCTCGTCCTGCACGTGCACGCCCTGGTGGGCGCCCATCTGGAGGGCCTTCTTGATGGCGTCGGCGGCGGCCTCGGGACCGACGGTGAGGACGGTGACCTCACCCTCGCCCGCGGCCTCGACGATCTTCAGGGCCTCCTCGACCGCGTACTCGTCGAGCTCGGACAGCAGGCCGTCGGACGCGGCGCGGTCGACGGTGCTGTCGGAATCCTGGAACGTGCGCTCGGACTGGGCGTCCGGGACGTACTTGACGCAGACGACGATGTTCATGCGTGCCATCCTCTCAGCCGGTGAGCGCTCGTTCACCACCGGAGTGGCGTGACGGTCACCACCCCGTCACGGGCGCCACGGCCTCAGAAGCGGGTCCGGTAGTACCCCTCGCTCACCGTGACGACGACGGCGAGCTGCGCCTCGGACTCGCGCAGCGTCGCCAGGTCGGCGTCGTCGAAGCCCTCGTCGGCGAGCACGTCGTCGAAGAAGCCCCCCGTCGCCGGGAGCGAGCCGGCCGGTCCCGGATCCTGGGCCCCGGTCGGCCGGACCCGGAGCTCACGGCCGTCCCCGCACTCGTACCTCGCCGAGGGCAGGCCTGCGGCGCCCTCCCGCGCGACGTTCGGGTTGCCCTCGTCCCAGTACTCGCCGCGGACCCGGTCGAGGCCGCCCCACCCGCTCGGCGCGCAGCCGAGCCCGCGCAGCCGGGTGTCGACGGCGGTCAGCCCGTCGGCGACGGCGGACCGCTCGGTCGCGATGACGACGACGCGGCTCGCCTCGACCTCGCACTCGTGCGAGTAGGTGTCCTTGCGCTTCCAGTTGTTCTGGCCCGACGCGCAGCCGTCGCGGGTCGCCCGGGCGATGACGCGGCCGTCGGCGGAGGCCCGGTCGGCGAGGTCTGCGACCGCCGGAACCGCGGCGGCCCGGGCCTGGGTCGCCTTCTCGCCCTGCGGCTCGAAGTCCTCCGCGAACCACGAGCAGCCGAAGACCGAGCAGTACCCGATGACGCCCACGGCCCCCGCACCCGCGACGACCACGGCGAGCGAGACGAGGACGATCCGCAGGACGCGGCGGGGCCGGACGGCAGTGTCTGTCACGGGGGGCGCTGCGGCTCAGGCGCTCTCGAAGGGAGCTGGGCCCTTGCCCTTCTCGACGAAGTGGCGCATCCCGATGGCGCGGTCCCTCGTCGCGAAGGTCCCGGCGAAGAGCATCCGCTCGATCTCCAGGCCCGACTCGAGGTCGACCTCGAGGCCGCGGTCGATGGCCTCCTTCGCGGCGCGCACCGCGTAGGCCGGGCCGCCGACGTAGCGGGCGACACGGGCGCGGGCCGCGGTGTAGACGTCGGCCGCGGGGACCACCTCGTCGACGAGTCCGATGGCGAGCGCCTCGTCGGCACTGACCAGGCGGCCCGAGAACACGAGGTCCTTGGCCCTCGCCGGCCCGACGAGCCGCGCGAGGCGCTGGGTGCCACCGGCTCCCGGGATGATCCCGAGGTTGATCTCGGGCTGGCCCAGCCTCGCGTCCTCGGCGGCGACCCGGAAGTCGCACGCGAGGGCGACCTCGCAGCCACCACCGAGGGCGTACCCGGTGATGGCGGCGACGGTCGGCTTCGGGATCGAGGCCAGGGCCTTGGTGAACTCCTGGAGGAGGGCGGAGCGGTCGACCATGTCGGTGTACGACATCGCCTCCATCTCCTTGATGTCGGCGCCCGGCGGCGAAGACCTTCTCTCCCCCGTAGACGACGACGGCGGCGACGTCACGGCGCTCGGTGGCCTCGCGGGCCAGTGCGAGCAGGCCGTGCTGGATCTCGCCGTTGAGCGCGTTCATCGGCGGGCGGTCGAGGCGGATCGTGCCGATCCCGTCGTCGACCTCGAGGCGGACGAGGTCGGTCACGACGACGCCCCGTCAGGCTGCCCGGTCGACGGGTCGATGCCCATGACCCGCTGGTGCCAGATGTGCACGCCGGAGAGGATCACCTGGATCGACACCTGGACGAGGTTCGCCAGGTCGGCGCCCGGGGTGATGACGTGCTCGCCGGTGACGACGAGGGTCGAGCCCGCGATGCCGCTCTTGACGCAGTTGAGGTTGAGGTTGAGCTCGTTGCAGGTGTCGAGGAGCTTGACCCGGTCGGCCTGGAGGTCGTCCTGGATCTGCCACTGGCCGAACACGCGCATGATCTGCACGTCGCTCTCGGAGCACCGGACGAACAGCTGCTGCTCGTTGACCGTGAACGCGACGTCGCCGTCGCCGTCGATGTTCGGGGCCACCCCGAGGTCGACGAGGGCGTCGAGGACCCGGCCGCGCAGGGGGTGCTCGTCGGGCGGTGGCGGGAAGTTGGGCAGCGACGAGGGATCGGTCATGGGTCCACCGTAACCACTCACTAGGCTCCCCTCCATGCCGCGCACCCCCAGCCCCGCGCCTGCCCCGGGACCCCTGACGCGCGACCTTCCCCCGGCCCCCGGGGTCACCCTCGTCGAGGGCGGCGCCGACGTCGCGGTGTACGCCGGGCACGCCGACGGCGTCGACCTCTGCCTGTTCGACGCGGGCGACCCGACCGGTGAGAGCGAGCAGCGGGTCCCCCTGCGCGAGCGGGCCCACGGGTGGTGGTTCGGGTTCGTCCCGGGCATGGGTCCGGGCCAGCGGTACGGCCTGCGGGTCGACGGCGCGTGGGACCCCGACCGGGGCCTGATGCACAACCCCGCGAAGCTCCTCCTCGACCCGTACGCGCGCGCCGTCGAGGGAGACGTGCGCTGGGGCCCCGACCTCTACGCGCACGTCGTCGACGACGCGTGGACCGGTGACGTCCACCGCCGGTCCGACGTCGACGACCGCGGCAGCATGCCCCGGTGCGTCGTCGTCGACGACGAGTTCGACTGGGAGGACGACCGCCCGCCGGGCCGCTCGCGCAGCGAGACCGTCCTGTACGAGGCGCACGTCAAGGGACAGACGAAGCTGCACCCCGGTGTCCCGGAGGAGCTGCGCGGCACCTATGCCGGTCTCGCGCACCCGGCCTCGCTCGAGCACCTGACCTCGCTCGGCGTCACCGCCGTCGAGCTCCTGCCCGTGCACGCCTTCACCCACGAGCCGCACCTCGCGCGGATGGGGATGACGAACCACTGGGGCTACAACACGCTCGGCTTCCACGCCCCGCACGCGGCGTACGCGGCGGCGCGCGACCCCCAGGGCGTCGTCGACGAGGTCAAGGGCATGGTCAAGCTGCTCCACCGCGAGGGGCTCGAGGTCATCCTCGACGTCGTCTACAACCACACCGCCGAGCAGGCTCGCACCGGGGCGACGCTGTCGTGGCGCGGCCTGGACCAGCGGGCGTACTACCGGCTCGACGAGCGCGGTCGCGACATCGACGTCACGGGCTGCGGCAACACCCTCGACCTGCGGCACCCCGTGGTCTGCCGGATGGTCCTGGACTCGCTGCGCACGTGGGTGCAGGAGTACCACGTCGACGGCTTCCGCTTCGACCTCGCCGTCGCCCTCGGCCGCGGGCGGGACGACGCCTTCGACCCCGACCACCCCTTCCTCGTGGCGCTGCGCACCGACCCCGTCCTCTCGGCGGTCAAGCTCGTCGCCGAGCCCTGGGACCTCGGGATGCACGGCTGGCGCACCGGGCAGTTCCCGCCGCCCTTCATGGAGTGGAACGACCGCTACCGCGACGCGGTCCGCCACTTCTGGGTCAGCGACGCGCGCGCCCAGGCGCACGGCGGCCAGGGCCACGGCGTCCAGGAGCTCGCGACCCGCCTCGCCGGCTCCCGCGACCTCTTCGGCGACCGCGACCGCGGACCCACGGCCTCGGTCAACTTCGTCACCGCGCACGACGGCTTCACCCTCGCCGACCTCACCGCCTACGACCACAAGCACAACGAGGCCAACCGCGAGGACAACCGCGACGGCAGCAACGGCTCGACGTCGTGGAACCACGGCGTCGAGGGCCCCACCGACGACCCCGCCGTGGCCGCCGCCCGGTCGCGGACCCTGCGCACCCTCCTCGGCACGCTCCTGCTGTCCACCGGCGTCCCGATGATCACCGCGGGGGACGAGCTGGGCCGAACGCAGGGCGGCAACAACAACGCGTACTGCCAGGACAACGAGATCTCGTGGGTCCACTGGGACCTCGAGCCGTGGCAGGAGGACCTCCTCGCGACGACGCGGCGGCTCACCGAGGTCCGGCGTGACCTGCCCGCGCTGCGGCAGCGCGGCTGGGCCCTCGGCCGCCCGGTCCACGACGACGGCACCCGCGACATGGAGTGGTACGCCGCCGACGGCACCCCGATGGGCCACCGCTGGGACGACCCCGGCGTGCGCGTCGTCCAGATGCTCGTCGCCGGCGCGTGGCTCGGCGCCGGGTCGGCCCTCCTCGTCGTCAACGGCGGGTCCGCGGAGGTCGAGGTCGTCCTTCCCGCACCTCCCGCCGCCGACACCTACACCCTGCTCTGGGACAGTGCCTGGGAGCGGCCCGAGCCCGAGGTCGCCGGGGTCGCGCCCGGTCCGGTCCCCGTGCCCGCGGGCAGCCTGCGGGTCTACGCCACGACATGAGGCGGGCGCCCCGCGCGGGCGCCTCCCACGTCCGCACGCCGCGGCCGTCCTAGACTGACCGCAAGGATGCGCGCCGCCGACGGGACCGTCGCGACCGCAGCGGGTGGGTGCCCCCCGCGACCGTGGGCACCGGAGGGAGCAAGAGTCCGCATGACCGCGACCACGTCCGCCGCCACGGGGTTCGAGCCGCTCGACCCCGCGATCCGCGAGCAGTACGACCGCGACGGGTTCGTCGTGATCCCCAACGCCCTGGCCGAGGAGGACCGCGCCTACTTCGAGGGCGCCGTCGACCGGATCTACGCCGAGGAGGAGGCCGCGGGCGAGCTGCGCCCCGACCGCTCCGTCCACGTCATGGGCTGGCTCCACAAGGACCCGCGCTTCGTCGACCTGCTCACCTGGCCCACGACCTTCCCCTACATCTGGGGGACGATGGGCTGGAACATCTACACGCACCACAACCACATCGACGTCAACCCGCCGAAGGACGAGCCGCCCTTCTGGAACTGGCACCAGGACGGCTACCGGCAGAACTCCGACATCGACATGGACATCCGTCCGATGTTCATGACGAAGATCTGCTACGCCCTCACCGACCTGTCCGAGCCGGGCTACGGCAACACCAAGGTCATCCCCGGCAGCCACAAGAACAACACCCTCGCCGGCCGTCCCGAGAAGCCCGGCGACCCGATCGTCGAGCCCGAGGGCGCCACCGAGGTCCTCCTCAACCCGGGCGACGCCTTCATCTTCGACCGCCGCCTGTGGCACAGCCGCTCGATGAACAAGAGCGAGCGCATCCGCAAGCTGATGTTCATCGGGTACACCTACCGCTGGATCCGCCCGCTCGACGAGGCCGTCGCCGACCAGGGCTCTCAGTGGTTCCAGGGCCTGTCGCCGCTGCACCAGCAGCTCCTCGGCTACGGCCCCGACCACGCGTCGTTCTGGGGCATCAAGCAGAGCGGCTGGATCGACGACGAGATCCCGCTGCGCGCCGAGCTCAAGGAGCGCGGCCTCATCGACCGCGAGGTCCCCTTCCTCCGCTGACCCCTCCGCCGGATTTCGGGGTTCCCCGGAGAACCCGTCCTTCCCACCGGAAACCTTTCGGGGGGAAGGGCGGGTTCCTCGTGGGAAGCGGGCGCGGTGGAGGCGTGAGCGGCCTCCGGACCCGGGAGGTCAGGCAGCGCGCGCGGGCGGCGCCGTCGTCTGCATCCAGCCGGCGCGGTTGACCCGGTGCAGCATGACGACCGCGAGCAGCCCGACGACGACACTCGCGAGGAAGCCGATCGGGTAGAGGATCTCGAGGGCCCGGCCGAGGGAGGCCACCCCGACGACGAGCAGCACCCCCACCGCCGGCACGGCGCGCCGCAGCGGCGCCGCCCAGCGCACGGTGTCCTCCTGGCCCGCGGGCGCCAGGGCCAGCAGGGCGGTGAGCAGCTGGTGGACGACGACGACGAAGACCGCGATCCCGATGACGAGGGCGCCGAAGAGCAGGGCCTCCCACCGCGCGTCGATGAAGAGCGGTGTCCCCGTGACGACCGAGACCGGCACGCCGACCATCGCCGCGGCCCGGGCCCGCACGAACGCCGGGTGCACCGCGCCGCCGCCCGTGAGGCCGATGACGAGCCACGCGTACCCGACGAGGTCGGGGACGACGTCCCAGCCGTACAGCGGCAGGTCGAGGACGACGGCGAGCAGCCCCCAGGCGGCCCACGAGAACTTGGTCATGGCGCCACCCTAGGCGGACCCCTTCCGGTAGACAGACGGCATGCCAGACGTGGGACGAGCGGTCCAGGGCGCGATCTACCGGGCCGGGAGCTTCGGCCGCCGGCCACGGGTGCCCACCGACGGGACCGCCCTCGAGGACGCCGCGCGGCAGGTGATGTCGAAGCGCTCCTTCGCGTACGTGGCGGGGTCCGCGGGTGGCGAGTCGACGGCCCGGGCCAACCGGGACGCCTTCGCCCGCTGGCAGGTGCTCCCCCGCGTCCTCGTCGACACGAGCGAGCGCGACCTCGGCGTCGACCTCCTCGGCCGCCGCCACCCCACGCCCTTCCTGCTCTCCCCGATCGGCGTGCTCTCCAGCGCCCACGAGGACGCCGACCGTGCGACGGCCCGCGGGGCCCGGGAGCAGGGCGTCACGCCGGTCCTGTCGACCCAGGCCTCGGTCGCGATGGAGGACGTCGCCGCCGAGCTCGGCGGGACCGGCCACTGGTACCAGCTGTACTGGAGCCGCAACGACGAGCTCACCGAGAGCCTCGTGCACCGGGCCGAGGCGTGCGGCAGCGAGGCGATCGTCGTCACCGTCGACACCGCCTACCTCGGCTGGCGCCCCCGCGACCTCGACCTGGGCTCCCTGCCCTTCGCCCGGGGCGAGGGCATCGCCCAGTACACCTCCGACCCGGTGTTCCAGCGCCTCGTGGCCGAGCGGGTCGCCGCGGCGCAGGCCGCCGCCGACGCCGGCGAGCCCGCCGTCCCACAGCCCCGCCCGACCCCCGGGGCCGTGCGCACCCTGCTCAGCCTGAGCCGCAACCACCCCGGCGACACCCGCGGCAACCTGTCGTCCCCGCAGCCGCGCGCCGCCGTCGAGACCTTCCTCGACGTCTTCTCCCGGCCGTCGCTGAGCTGGGACGACCTGCCCCGCCTGCGCGAGCTGACGAGCCTGCCGATCCTCCTCAAGGGCGTGCTCCACCCCGATGACGCGCGCCGCGCGGTGGACGCCGGGGTCGACGGCGTCTGGGTGTCCAACCACGGCGGACGCCAGGTCGACCGGTCGGTCGGGGCGCTCGACGCCCTGCCGGGCATCGTCGAGGCCGTGCGCGGGGCGGGCTCGGACGTGCCGGTCGTCCTCGACAGCGGGGTCCGGACCGGCGCCGACGCCTTCATCGCCCTCGCGCTGGGCGCCACGGCGGTCGGCATCGGGCGGCCCCACGTCTACGGGCTGGCCCTCGCCGGGGCCGAGGGCGTGTCCGAGGTGCTGCGCAACCTCGTCGCCGAGCTCGACCTCACGCTCTCGCTCACCGGGTGCCGCACCCTGGCCGACGTCACCCGCGACCGGGTCGTCCCGGCGCCCGCATCCTGAGCGGTTCCCCGGCCGCGAGCGCGATGGTGCAAGCGTTTCCACCCGGAGTTTGTACTCTGTCCCCGCCCCACCGTCGCTGCACCCCTCAGCACGCCCCCCGAAGGACGACTCCCGATGACCGATACCGTGCCCAGCCCCCACGTCGTGTCCGACGAGTCGCCGTCGACCGACGCCCGACGGATCGGTCCCGCGCACCGCAGCACCCACCCCCTCGCCTCGGGACCGGTCGTCCAGCCGGCGGCGACCGTCGACGGGTTCGTCGAGGCCTTCCTCGCCGAGCTCAACTACGGCCAGGGCACCCTGCTCTCGCAGTCGACGCTCAACGACCAGTACCTGGCCCTCGCGCGCACGATCCGTCGCTACCTCATGGCCGACTGGCTCGAGACGGGCGCGCGACGCCGGCAGGCACAGCAGAAGACGATCGGCTACCTCTCGGCCGAGTACCTCCTCGGTCGCCAGCTCGGCAACAACCTCCTCGCGACCAACCTCCAGGACGTCGCCGAGCACGCGATGTCCCAGTGCGGCATCGACATCGCGGCCCTGCGCGCGCAGGAGGTCGAGCCCGGCCTCGGCAACGGCGGCCTCGGGCGCCTGGCCGCCTGCTTCGTCGACTCCCTGGCGACGATGGACGTGCCGTGCATCGGCTACGGCATCCGCTACGAGTACGGCATCTTCCGGCAGACCTTCGAGGACGACCGCCAGGTCGAGGTGCCCGACTCGTGGCTCTCGCTCGGCAGCCCGTGGGAGTTCCCGCACCCCGAGCGCCAGGTCATCGTCAGCTTCGGCGGCCACACCGTCACGACGTCCGACGAGGACGGCACCGCGCAGACCACCTGGGTCCCCGGCTGGGAGATCCTCGGGATGCCGTACCACTACATGGTCCCGGGCTACCGCAACGGCGTCGTCAACACCCTGCGCCTGTGGAGCGCCCGCGCCACCCAGGCCTTCGACCTCCAGATCTTCAACTCCGGCGACTACGCCCAGGCCGTGCGCGCCCAGACCTTCGCCGAGAACATCAGCAAGGTGCTCTACCCCGAGGACTCCACCCCGCAGGGCAAGGAGCTGCGGCTGCAGCAGCAGTACTTCTTCGTCGCCTGCTCGCTGCACGACTTCATCGAGAACACCATCCCGGCTGACTACGACCTGCGCCGGCTGCACGAGCGGATCATCTTCCAGCTCAACGACACCCACCCCGTCATCGCGATCCCCGAGCTGATGCGGATCCTCGTCGACCTCAAGGGGATCGAGTGGGACGAGGCGTGGCAGATCACCCGCAAGTGCTTCGCCTACACCTGTCACACCCTGCTGCCCGAGGCTCTCGAGGTCTGGTCGGCCGAGCTCCTCGGCCGGCTCCTCCCCCGCCACCTCGAGATCATCTACCGGATCAACGAGGACTTCCTCGAGGAGGTCCGCGAGGCCTTCCCCGGTGACGAGATGCGGGCCCGCCGCATGTCGATCATCGCCGAGCACCCCGAGCGCGCGGTGCGGATGGCCTTCCTCGCCACGGTCGCCGGCGCGAAGGTCAACGGCGTCGCCGAGCTGCACAGCCAGCTGCTGCGCGACAAGGTCCTCCCGGACTTCTCGCAGCTGTGGCCCGACAAGTTCACCAACGTCACCAACGGCATCACACCGCGCCGCTTCGTCCGCCTCGCGAACCGGCGCCTGTCCGAGCTCGTCACCGACACGATCGGCGACGGCTGGGTCAGCGACCTCGACCGCCTCGCAGAGCTCGAGCCGTACGCCGACGACGCGTCCTTCCGCGAGGAGTTCCGCGCCGTCAAGCAGGCCAACAAGGAGCGGCTCTACGCGCTGCTCAAGGTCCGCGACGGCCTCGAGCTGCCCCGCGACGCGATGCTCGACGTCATGGTCAAGCGGCTGCACGAGTACAAGCGCCAGACCCTCAAGCTGCTCCACATCGTCTCGCTCTACGACGACGTCGTCTCCGGACGCGTCCCCGTCGAGGACGTGACGCCACGGACCTTCGTCTTCGGTGCCAAGGCGGCCCCGGGCTACCACCTGGCGAAGGAGATCATCTTCCTCGTCAACGCGGTCGCCGACACCGTCAACTCCGACCCCCGCGTCTCGGGCCGCCTGGCGGTCGCCTTCCCCGCCAACTACAACGTGACGCTGGCCGAGAAGCTCATCCCCGCAGCCGACCTGTCCGAGCAGATCTCGCTCGCCGGCAAGGAGGCGTCCGGCACGGGGAACATGAAGTTCGCCCTCAACGGCGCCCTGACGATCGGCACCGACGACGGCGCCAACGTCGAGATCCGCCGCCTCGTCGGCGACGACCACTTCTTCCTCTTCGGCATGACCGAACCCGAGGTCGAGGAGCTGCGCACCCGCGGCTACAGCCCGGCCGCGGTCTACGAGGAGAACGCTCGGCTGCGCAGCACCATCGACCTGCTCGCCAGCGGCGTCTTCACGGGCGGCGACCGGCAGGCGGTCGGACCGGTCGTCGACAACCTGCTCCAGCAGGACTCGTTCATGGTCCTCGCCGACTTCCAGGCCTACCTCGACGCCCAGGCACGGGTCGACGCGGCCTATGCCGACCCCGACGGCTGGTCGCGCTCGGCCATCCTCAACGTCGCCCGCTCCGGGTACTTCTCCTCGGACCGCTCGATGCGCGACTACCTCCACCGGATCTGGGGCGGCTGAGGCCGCGCACCGGATGATCAGCCGGCGACGCGGGGCTGAACCGCGGGCACCGGTCCGTGTAGGTTCGGGAAGGTGAGCGACGCCTTCCGCACCGCCCCCCCGCAGGCTCCGATCGGACGCATCCCCGTCCTCGACGTCAGACCCGTCGTCGACCACGGAGCCCGCCCCGCCAAAGCCGTCGTCGACGAGCACTTCGACGTCACGGCAACCGTCTTCCGAGAGGGTCACGACGCCGTGAACGCCTCGGTGGTCCTCACCGACCCCGAGGGGAACGAGCGCGTCCTGCCGATGACGTGCACCAACCCCGGGCTCAACACCTGGGCCCGTCGGGTGTCCGCCGACCGCGTCGGGTGGTGGAGCTACCGCGTCGAGGGCTGGTCCGACCCGTACGGCACGTGGGAGCACGACGCGACGATCAAGGTGCAGGCCGACGTCGACGCCGAGATGATGCTCGAGGAGGGCGCCCTCGTCCTCGAGCGCGCCATCGCCGAGGTCGAGCGCACCGCCGAGCAGCAGGCCGTCCTCGCCGCCGCCGTCACGGGCCTGCGCGACGCGACCAAGCCCCCGATCGTCCGCCTCAAGGCCGGCACCCACGCGGCCGTCGAGGTCGAGCTGGGCGAGCGCCCGCTGCGCGACATGGTCTCGGCGTCGGCCGACCTCGCGCTGCTCGTCGAACGCGAGCTCGCCCTCTCGGGCGCCTGGTACGAGATCTTCCCGCGCAGCGAGGGCGCGACGTACGACGAGAAGGAGCACCGCTGGACCACCGGCACGCTGCGCACCGCCGCGAAGCGCCTGCCGGCCATCGCCGCGATGGGCTTCGACGTCGTCTACCTCACGCCGATCCACCCCATCGGCCAGGCCGCGAAGAAGGGCCCGAACAACACCCTCGACGCCCGCCCCGAGGACCCCGGCAGCCCGTACGCCATCGGCTCCCCCGACGGCGGCCACGACGCGATCCACCCCGACCTCGGCACCTTCGCCGACTTCGACGCCTTCGTCGCCGAGTCCGAGCGGCTCGGGATGGAGGTCGCGATGGACCTCGCGCTCCAGTGCTCACCCGACCACCCGTGGGTGCAGAGCAACCCCGAGTGGTTCACGACCCGCGCCGACGGCACGATCGCCTACGCCGAGAACCCGCCGAAGAAGTACCAGGACATCTACCCGCTGAACTTCGACAACGACCCTGCCGGCATCTACGCCGAGGTCCGCCGGGTGGTCCAGGTGTGGATCGACCACGGGGTCAAGCTGTTCCGCGTCGACAACCCGCACACCAAGCCGGTCGAGTTCTGGCAGTGGCTCATCGAGGACGTCGCGACCGACCACCCCGAGGTCATCTGGCTCGCCGAGGCCTTCACCAAGCCGGCGATGATGCACACGCTCGGCAAGGTCGGCTTCCAGCAGAGCTACACGTACTACGCGTGGCGCAACAGCGCCGCCGACCTGCGCGAGTACCTCACCGAGCTCTCGGGCGAGGCCGCGACCTACATGCGCCCGTCGTTCTGGCCGACGACGCACGACATCCTCACGCCCTACATGCAGTTCGGCGGTCCGGCCGCGTGGAAGCTGCGGGCGATGCTCGCGGCGACCCTCGTCCCCACGTACGGGATCTACACCGGCTACGAGCTGATGGAGCACGTCGCCCGCCCCGGCGCCGAGGAGCAGATCGACAACGAGAAGTACGAGTTCAAGAACCGGCACTGGGAGGACTACGAGGAGGGCGGCTCGAAGGAGGGGCGCTCCCTCGCCGGATACCTCACCCGGATCAACGAGATCCGCCGGGCCCACCCGGCCCTGCTCCGGTTGCGCGACATCCGCTTCCACCACGTCGACGACGAGAACTTCCTCGCCTTCTCCAAGCGGCGTCGCCTTCCCGACGGCACCGACGACGTGGTCGTCGTCGTCGCGAACCTCGACCCGCACTCCACCCGGGCGACGACGCTGCGCCTGGACATGGGGGCGCTCGGCCTCGAGTCCGGCGACAGCTTCGCGGCCCACGACCTCGTCACCGACGAGGAGTGGACCTGGCAGCGCGACACCTACGTCCGGCTCGGGCCGGAGGTCGAACCCGTCCACGTCGTCAGCGTGAGGAGGCCCTGGTGAGCGCCATCGCCGGCATGGGTCACGGCCACGCCGGGCTCGGCATGAGCCAGCCCGGCCTGCGCCACGACCCCGAGTGGTTCCGCACCGCGGTGTTCTACGAGGTCCTGGTGCGCGCCTTCGGCGACAGCAACGGTTCCGGTGAGGGCGACTTCGCCGGCATCATCAACCGCCTCGACTACCTCCAGTGGCTCGGGGTCGACTGCCTGTGGCTGCCGCCGTTCTACGCGAGCCCGCTGCGCGACGGCGGGTACGACATCGCCGACTACACGCAGGTGCTGCCCGAGTTCGGGACGCTGCCGGAGTTCAAGGAGCTCATCAACCAGGCGCACGCGCGGGGCATCCGGATCATCACCGACTTCGTCATGAACCACACGAGCGACCAGCACCCGTGGTTCCAGGCCTCGCGCAGCGACCCCGAGGGTCCCTACGGCGACTTCTACGTGTGGTCCGACACCGACGACAGGTACACCGACGCCCGCGTCATCTTCATCGACACCGAGACGTCGAACTGGACCTTCGACCCCATCCGGCGACAGTTCTTCTGGCACCGCTTCTTCGGCCACCAGCCCGACCTGAACTTCGAGAACCCGGCCGTCCACGAGGCGATGTTCGACGTCGTGCGGTTCTGGATGGACATGGGCATCGACGGCTTCCGGCTCGACGCCGTGCCCTACCTCTACGAGGAGGAGGGACACAACGGCGAGAACCACCCCAAGACGCACGAGTTCCTCGTCCAGCTGCGGGCGATGGTCGACACCGAGTACCCGGGCCGGATCCTCCTCGCCGAGGCCAACCAGTCCCCGGCCGACGTCGTCGACTACTTCGGTACCGACGAGGCGCCCGAGTGCCAGATGTGCTTCCACTTCCCGGTGATGCCGATGCTCTACTACGCGCTGCGTGAGGAGCGGGCGGCGCCGATCATCGACGTCCTCGCCGACACCCCGCCCATCCCCGCGGCGGCCCAGTGGGGCACGTTCCTGCGCAACCACGACGAGCTGACCCTCGAGATGGTGACACCGGAGCAGCGCGCCGCGATGTACGGCTGGTACGCCCCCGACCCGCGGATGCGGGCCAACGTCGGCATCCGGCGCCGGCTCGCCTCGCTGCTCGACGGCTCGCGCCCCGAGATCGAGCTGATCCACGCGCTGCTGCTCTCCCTCCCCGGCTCGCCGTGCCTGTACTACGGCGACGAGATCGGGATGGGCGACAACATCTGGCTCAACGACCGCGACGCCGTCCGCACCCCGATGCAGTGGACACCCGACCGCAACGCCGGCTTCTCCACCGCCGACCCGGGCAAGCTCTACCTGCCCGTCGTCCAGTCGCTCGTCTACCACCACAACCACGTCAACGTCGAGGCGCAGATGGCCACGGGGTCCTCGCTCCTGCACTGGGTGCGCGGCATGCTCTCGGTGCGCCGCGAGCACCCGGTGTTCGGCCTCGGCGACTTCACCGTGTGCGCGTCGACCCACGACCGGGTCCTGGCCTACACCCGCGTCGACCGGCGCGACCGCGACGCCGAGGACCGCTCGGCACGCGCGGTGCTCTGCATCAACAACCTGTCGTCCCGGCCGCAGGCGACGACGCTCACCGTGCCCGAGGAGCTCGCGGGCTCCTGGACCCGGGACCTGTTCGGCGGCACCGGCTTCCCCGACATCGCCGACGACGGCACGATCACGGTGACCCTCGGCTCGCGCGACTTCTTCTGGCTGGCGATCGAGCCCCCTCCGGGCGGCACCCGTGGCTGAGATCCACGACGCGACGATCACCCCCGGCAAGGTCGAGCTGCTCGAGGCCTGGATGGGCGACCAGCGCTGGTACGCGGCCAAGGGCCGCCGACCGAGGCTGCGGCGGCTCGCGGCGTGGCGGCTCGACGACCCCGAGGGCGAGGTGGGGATCGAGACGATCGTCGTCGCCGACGAGTCCGGCCCCGAGACGGTGGTCTACCAGGTGCCGCTCACCTACCGGGGCGAGCCGTTGGGCAGCGCCGACCACGCCCTCGTCGGGACGATGGAGCACTCGGTGCTCGGCACGCGGTGGGTCTACGACGCCCCGCACGACCCGGTCTACGCCACGCAGCTCCTCGAGCTCGTCCAGGGGAGGGTCCGGGCACGGTCCTCCTCGGTGTCCGACGCCGACGAGGACGCCGTCGCCGGTGTGCCGCAGGCGAGCTGGCCCCATGAGGTGCACGTGCGGACCTCGCGCGTGCTGTCCGGCGAGCAGTCGAACACCTCCGTCATCCTCGACGGCGACCTCGCCGACGGCCACCACACCCCGCTCATCGTCAAGGTGTTCCGGATGCTCTCGCCCGGCGACAACCCGGACGTCGTCCTCCAGGGCGCCCTCGTCGACGCCGGCTCGCACCGGGTGCCGGCCGTCGTCGGCGCCGTCACGGGGTCGTGGCCGCACCCGGGCACCGAGGGCGACCAGCCCGCCCACGGCCACCTCGCGCTCTGCCAGGAGTTCCTCCCCGGGGTCGAGGACGCCTGGCGCGTCGCGCTGCGCGCCGCCGAGGAGGGCAGCGACTTCACCGGGCCGGCACGCGCCCTCGGCGAGGCGACGGCCGAGGTGCACCGCACCCTCGCCGACGTCCTCGGCACCGAGCCGACCTCGCCCGAGCAGGCCCGTGCCATCGTCGCCGAGATGCGGCTGCGCTTCGACGCCGCCGTCGACGCAGCCCCCGACCTCGACGCCGTCCGCGGTCCCGTCGAGGCGGTCCTCACCGAGGCGCTCGACGCGAGCTGGCCTGCGCTGCAGCGCATCCACGGCGACTACCACCTCGGGCAGGTCCTCCACTCCCGTGACCTCGGGTGGATCCTCCTCGACTTCGAGGGCGAGCCCCTCCGCCCGCTCTCCGAGCGCTCCCTGCCCGACCAGTGGGTGCGCGACGTCGCGGGGATGCTCCGCAGCTTCGACTACGTCGGCGGCACCCTCGAGCAGGTCAGGGGCACCTCCGCCCGCACCTGGGTCACCTCCGTGCAGCAGGCCTTCCTCGACGGGTACGCCGAGCGCGCGGGCGCCGACCCGCGCCGGCTCGGCGCCCTCCTCGCGGCCTTCGAGATCGACAAGGCGATGTACGAGGTCGTCTACGAGGCCCGCAACCGCCCTGGATGGGTCGGCATCCCGCTCGGAGCGGTCCGACGCCTCACCGCCCACTTCTCTCCGGCCACCACCACGCAAGGAGACCCGCAGTGACCCCCACCCCCAGCCCCGAGGTCAGCGGAGCCATCACGGCACTCGTCCAGGGGCGCCACCAGCAGCCGCACGACCTCCTCGGTCAGCACCTGGAGCACGAGGGCCTGCGGATCCGCGTCCTCAAGCCGCTCGCGACCTCGGTCCGGGTGCGCTTCGAGGACGACGAGGTCCTCGACCTCGTCCACGAGGCCGAGGGCACCTGGAGCGCCGTGCGCACCGACGCCACCCGGACGATGGACTACCGCCTCCTCGTCACCTGGGCCGATGGCATCGAGCACCTCCAGGACGACCCCTACCGCTTCGCCCCCACCCTCGGCGACGTCGACCTGCACCTCGTCAACGAGGGCCGCCACGAGTCGCTCTGGACCGTCCTCGGCGCCCGGGTCCACGAGTACCCCGGGCCGCTCGGCAGCGTGCGCGGCGTCGCCTTCGCGGTGTGGGCACCGCGGGCCAAGGCGGTGCGCGTCATCGGCGACTTCAACGACTGGGACGGCCGGGTCCACCCGATGCGGCTCATCGGATCCTCGGGGGTCTGGGAGCTGTTCATCCCCGAGGTCGGCGTCGGGTCGGTCTACAAGTACGAGATCCGCGGTGCCGACGACGTCGTGCGCACCAAGGCCGACCCGATGGCCCGGCGCACCGAGTGCCCGCCGAACACCGGGTCCGTCGTCGACGAGGCCGGGCACGGGTGGGGTGACGACGTCTGGATGGAGCAGCGCGCCGGGCGCGACCCGCACCAGGGCCCGATGAGCGTCTACGAGGTCCACCTCGGCTCGTGGCGGCAGGGCCTGTCCTACCGCGAGCTCGCCGAGCACCTCGTCAACTACGTGGCCGACCTCGGTTTCACCCACGTCGAGCTGCTGCCCGTGATGGAGCACCCGTACGGGCCCTCCTGGGGCTACCAGGTCACCGGCTACTACGCGCCCACGGCGCGGTTCGGGACGCCCGACGACTTCAAGTACCTCGTCGACCGGCTCCACCAGGCCGGCATCGGCGTCATCCTCGACTGGGTCCCGGGACACTTCCCGCGCGACGCCTTCGCCCTGGCCCGGTTCGACGGCCTCCCCCTGTACGAGCACCCGGACCCGCGTCGCGGCGACCAGCCCGACTGGGGCACCCACGTCTTCGACTTCGGCCGCCTGGAGGTGCGCAACTTCCTCGTCGCCAACGCCGTGTACTGGCTCCAGGAGTTCCACATCGACGCGCTGCGCGTCGACGCCGTGGCCTCGATGCTCTACCTCGACTACTCGCGCAAGGACGGCGAGTGGATCCCCAACGTCCACGGCGGGCGCGAGCACCTCGAGGCCATCGGCCTGCTCCAGGAGGCCAACGCGACCGCGTACAAGATCGTCCCGGGCACCATGACGATCGCCGAGGAGTCGACCTCCTGGCCGGGGGTCACCAAGGCCACGTCCAGCGGCGGGCTCGGGTTCGGGCTGAAGTGGAACATGGGCTGGATGAACGACACCCTGCGCTACCTGCAGGAGGAGCCGATCCACCGTCAGTACCACCACAACCTGCTGACCTTCTCGCTCATGTACGCCTTCAGCGAGAACTTCGTGCTCCCGATCAGCCACGACGAGGTCGTCCACGGCAAGGGCTCGCTGCTGACCAAGATCCCGGGCGACCGGTACGACCAGCTGGCGACGGTGCGCGCCTTCCTCGCCTACATGTGGAGCCACCCCGGGAAGCAGCTGCTCTTCATGGGGTGCGAGTTCGCCCAGCCGGGTGAGTGGGCCGACGGCCGCTCCCTCGACTGGTGGCTTCTCGACCACGCGTCGCACTACCGCGTCCACGCCCTCGTCAAGGAGCTCAACCGGGTCTACCGCGAGCACCCCGCACTGTGGGCCCTCGACAGCCAGCCCGCCGGGTTCCGCTGGCTCGACGCCGACGACAACACCGGCAACGTCCTGTCCTACCTGCGCTTCGCCGAGGCCGACGGCAGCGGCGACGTCGTCGCGACCCTCGTCAACTACGGCGGCGACGACAAGGCGTGGGTGCGGGTCGGTGTCCCGAGGTCGGGTCACTGGGAGGTCGTCCTGGACACGGTGGGCTACGACGAGCACAGCTCCCCCAGCCAGGCGGGCATCGTCCTCGAGGCGGAGCCCACCCCCTGGAACGACCAGCCGTACTCGGTGACGGTGGGCGTCTCCCGCCTGTCGGCCGTCTACCTCGCCCCCGTGACGGAAGGAGCCCGGTCATGAACGACCCCCGCGCCGGGCAGGTCGCCCAGGCCTCCGACCTCGTCGACCTCTCGTCGCTCGTGACGGCGTACTACACGCGCGAGCCCGACCCGGAGAACGTCGACGAGCAGGTGGCCTTCGGGACCTCGGGGCACCGTGGGTCGAGCCTGCGGACCTCGTTCAACGAGGCTCACATCCTCGCGACGACCCAGGCGATCTGCGACTACCGCAAGGAGCAGGGCTACAACGGGCCGCTGTTCATCGGTCGCGACACGCACGGGTTGTCGGAGCCGGCGTGGGCGTCGGCCCTCGAGGTCCTCGTCGCCAACGACGTGACGGTGCTCGTCGACGCGGCCGACCGCTACACCCCGACCCCGGCCGTCTCCCACGCGATCCTCGTCGCGAACCGGGGCAAGGTCACCGGGGTCGACGGGATGCCGGCCGGGGCCGGGCTCGCCGACGGCATCGTCGTGACGCCGTCGCACAACCCGCCGGCCGACGGCGGCTTCAAGTACAACCCGCCGCACGGTGGCCCTGCCGACTCCGACGCCACGAAGGTCATCGCGGCGCGGGCCAACGAGCTGATCCGTGGCGGCCTGGCCGGCGTGAAGCGAGTTCCGTTCTCCCGGGCCCGTGCTGCCGTGTCGACCTACGACTTCCTCGGCGCCTACGTCGACGACCTGCCGAACGTCCTCGACATCGACGCGATCCGTGAGGCCGGGGTCCGCATCGGCGCCGACCCGCTGGGTGGCGCGGCCGTCGACTACTGGGGCGCCATCGGTGAGCGCCACCGCCTCGACCTCACCGTGGTCAACCCGCTCGTCGACGCGACGTGGCGCTTCATGACCCTCGACTGGGACGGCAAGATCCGGATGGACTGCTCGTCGCCCTCGGCGATGGCCTCGCTCATCGAGCGCCGCTCCGAGTACGACATCGCCACCGGGAACGACGCCGACTCCGACCGCCACGGCATCGTGACGCCGGACGCCGGGCTGATGAACCCCAACCACTACCTGGCCGTCGCGATCCAGTACCTCTACGGAGGTGCGCGTCCGCAGTGGCGCGACGACGGCTTCATCGGCAAGACGCTCGTGTCGTCCTCGATGATCGACCGCGTCGCCGCGGACCTCGGTCGCCGCCTCGTCGAGGTGCCGGTCGGGTTCAAGTGGTTCGTCCCCGGCCTGCTCGACGGGTCGGGCCCGTTCGGCGGGGAGGAGTCGGCCGGGGCGTCGTTCCTGCGCAAGGACGGCTCGGTGTGGACCACCGACAAGGACGGCATCCTGCTCGCGCTGCTCGCCTCGGAGATCCAGGCGACGACGGGCAGGAGCCCCAGCGAGCACTACCGCTCGCTCGTCGAGCGGCACGGCGAGCCGGCGTACGCCCGCGTCGACGCGGCGGCTTCCCGCGAGGAGAAGGCCAAGCTGGCGGCCCTCTCCCCCGACGACGTCACCGCGACGACGCTCGCCGGCGAGGAGATCACCGCCCGGCTCACCGAGGCTCCCGGCAACGGCGCGGCCATCGGCGGCCTCAAGGTCGTCACCGAGTCGGCGTGGTTCGCGGCTCGGCCGAGCGGCACCGAGGACGTCTACAAGATCTACGCCGAGTCCTTCCGCGGCCCCGACCACCTCGCCCAGGTCCAGGCCGAGGCCAAGGAGGTCGTCTCCGCCGCCCTCGGCGGATGACGCCGGGCCTTCGCACTGCTGACCCCCAGCGCAGCAGTGCGACTGGGCGCGCCCACCCACACCTGTCGCGGGGCCTTCGCACTGCTGACCCCCAGCGCAGCAGTGCGACTGGGGCGCGCCCACCCACACCCTCGCCGGGCCTTCGCACTGCTGACCCCCAGCGCAGCAGTGCGACTGGGCGCGCCCACCCACACCCTCGCCGAGCCTTCGCACTGCTGACCCCCAGTGCAGCAGTGCGAAGGCGCTGAACCGACAGGTGAGGACCGCGGCCGTGGCCGCGTTCCCGGAGCCGAGCGCCCGGAGCGCTACTGGGTCCAGTAGCGGCCGGGCGCGAATCGTGGCGGGTCCGGGGAGTCCCCGCGCGGCGGAAGTCGCCCCACGGCCGCCCAGTGCGGCCCGTAGGGGTTGACCCTGCCGCGGTGCCGGTCCCACGTCTGCGGACTGTCGTACCGCTCGACGACGTGGAGGTGGTGCGCCGGAAGGCGTCGTCGACCTCGGTCCAGGACGTGCTCGACGACCTCGTCGGTCTCGGGCCAGTCCGTGGGGTCGATCGGCACGACCCGCAGCCGGAAACCCATCCCTCGCAGCAGTCCGTCGACTCGGCTCAGCGCCTTCGGCCCGTTGCCGGCCTCCCAGCGGCCGACCACGGCGCGGTCCCACCCGAGCAGCTCGGCGAGCTCGCGCTGGCTCAGCGAGTACCGGCGTCGGGCGAGACGGAAGGCCGTGGCGACGGCCTCCAGCGGATCGTCCTGGTCATCGAGGTTCGACATGCCCCATGTGACCGCACCGGGCCCGGACGCGAAGCGCCCACCCGCCCGCTGTGGACGAGCCCCCGCGGAAACCCAAGGCTGTGGACAGGCCTTCTCAGGGCAGCTGGATGCCGAGTCGGGTCTGCTCGTCGCTCACCCACATCCCGAGCAGGCCGCCGAAGTGCGCCTCGAAGCGCTCCCACTCGTGGGGCGGGTAGGTCTGCTGGACCGTCGAGGTGAGCAGGGTGCGGAAGTCGGAGCCCGAGATCCAGTCCAGGACCATCTCGTCGAGGTGGGGCAGTGCCGAGTCGCAGAAGGCGCGGTAGCGCTCGGTCTCGAAGTAGTCGTCGGCGAGGGTCTGGTAGGCGCCGAGGCGACCGTGGTAGTCGAGGACCTCGTCGTCGGCGACGGAGAACCACGGACCCGTGTCGACCTGGGTGCGGGGGGACCGGCCGGTGACGACGCAGAACGCGGTCCACCGCAGCAGCGCCTTCATCGCCCACGGGAAGTAGTAGTGCAGCGAGGTCACGGCGACGTCGGGGCAGGCGTTCGCGTAGTCGATGGGGTACACGACGCCGTCCTTGACGAGCATCTCGCAGGAGTTGAACTCCCAGCGGAAGAACGCGTTGACGGTCTGCGAGATCGTCACGACCTCGCGGCCGATCTCCTCGGAGAGGAACCCGTGGGCGACGGCGTAGCGCTGGTGCATCGGCTCGTCGGGCTGGAACTTCATCACCATCGTCTCGGGCCCGATGGTGAGCGACCGGGCGAAGTGCTCGAAGTCGGGCACCGACGCCTGGAGGTGCATGAGCATCTCGCCGGAGTCGTCGTAGGAGCGGTGGAGGTCCTCGCGGTCGGTGACCTGCGAGACGCCCCGCCACCCGCCGCCGTCGAAGGGCTTCATGTACAGCGGGTACCCGAGCGAGTCGGCGATGGTGTCGAGGTCGAAGTTCCGGTTGTACTTCGCCGAGGTGTAGGCCCAGCGGGCGTTGTCGACAGGGTTCTTGTAGGGCACGAGCACGGTCTCGGGGACCTTCATCCCGAGCCGCATCAGCGCGCAGTACGCCGAGTGCTTCTCCATCGACTGGAACGTGAACGGGCTGTTGAGCAGGTACACGTCGTCCATCAGCGCGATCTTCTTCAGCCACTCGCGCGGGTGGTAGTACCAGTGCGCGAGGCGGTCGATGACGAGCTCCTGGCGGGGCTTGTCGCGCAGGTTGAACGGCTCGATGCTCAGCCGCTCGGTCGTCATGGTGTGGCTCGACCCGTCGGGGGCCGTGAGCACGCCGAGCCGGCGCGCCAGCGCCTCGAAGGTCGTCGGCCAGTCCTCCTCGGCGCCGAGCAGCAGTCCGACGAGGTGGTCGGTCGTGGGGGCCACGATGGTTCTCCTTCGGTCAGACGGGCGGGCGGGTCACACGAGACGGGGCAGGTGGTGTGCGAGCTGGCGCTGCCACCACGGCCAGTCGTGAGCACTGTCATGGCCCCAGACGTCGAGCTCGTGTCGGATTCCCTTGTGCGACAGTACCTCTGCAAACTCTCTGGTGGAGGACAGCGACCGCGTGGGTGACTCCTCGAACGGTCCCTGACCGACGACGAGGAGCAGGGACACCCGCGAGCGGACCCAGTCGAGGTGGCCGCCCTCCATGTTCGCGACGTACCCCATCGGGTTCGCGAAGTACGTGGCGTCGCCGAGGTCGCCCCACCCGTTCCACGTCGTCGGGTCGTAGTTGCCGCTCAGCCCGATGGCCACGGGAGCGACGTCGGCGCGCTGCAGGGTCAGGTGGACGGCGTGGTAGGCACCGAGGGACACCCCGACCGTCACGACCTCCTGGTCGCCACCCGTCTCCGCCAGGACGTGGGGCAGCACCTGCTCGGACAGCCACGCGCCGTACGTCCCCGCCCGCTGGGCCCGCTCCTCGGTGGGCAGGTCGCGGTTCGACCACGACCACGAGTCCATCGAGTCGACGCAGAACAGGCTGATCCGACCCTCGTCGACGAGCCACCGCACCGCGTCGAGCATCCCGTTGCCCTCGGCGTCGTGGGCGCCGCCGGCCTCGGACGGGAAGAGCAGGACGGGCCGGCCCCACGACCCGTGGCGGACGACCTCGAGGGTCGCGTCGTGCCCCGGGACCGGGAGTCTGACGCTGCGGGTCTCCATGCGCCCCACCCTGCCGTTCGTTCAGGTCGCCCGCAAGCACGGTTCGTCGCCCGGGCCGGGGTCACCAGAGCCGCTGGAGCACCTCGGTGAGCCCGGGGTCGAGCGCGTCGCGCCATGCGGTGTAGTTGTGGAGGTCGGGGACCTCGCGCAGCGTCACGTCGTGTCCCGCGCGGGTCAGGGCCGAGGCCATGTCGCGGTTGTTCGCGAGGTTCTCCTCGAGGGTCCCGCACGTCATCCCCACGACGAGGGGATGGTCGACCTCGCGCATGTCGAGGATCGCCTGCACCGACCGTGAGATCCGGTCGAAGTAGCGAAAGCCGCTCTCGTTGTGGTCGTGCCGGACCTGGAAGAAGGACCCGGACTGCGCGAAGACGCCACCGACCCGCGGGGCCCCGAGGACACCGAGCAGCACCGCCGTCAGGCCACCGAGGCTCGCGCCGACCACGACGACCGGTCCGGCCGTGGCGAACCGCTCCCCCAGCCGGTCGAGCCCGGCGTCGGCGACGGTGCGCAGGTACTGCGGGGAACCCGAGTACCAGGCGTCGCGCAGGACCGGGTGGGTCAGGGCGACGCGGTGCGGCGGCAGGTGGCCCGCGGCGATGAGCGCCGCGCTGTACGCCGTGAGGCGGGCGAGGGTGTCGTACTCGGGGCCGTCGTGGACGAGGAGCAGCGGCGCCGGCTCGTCGTCGGACAGCGCCTCGGGCGACCACACGGTGACCGGGACGTCGTCGGCCGTCTCGCCCTCGACGCCCATCGCGTGGAAGCGTCCCTCGACGGCGGGCGACGACAGCCACCACGGCGCCGCGTAGCCGGGGAGCTCGAGCACCGACCGGTCGCCGAACGCCGTCCCGACGCGCAGCGGGTTCGCCGGGTCGAGGACCGTCTCGGTCGCCTCCCCGCGCGTCACCGTGAACCGGTACTCGACGCGCTGGAGCGGCGGGTGCGGGAGGTAGAGGTGCCAGCCGTCGCCGTCGGGCTGGAGGGCGCGCGGCCCGGGCACGGCACGGTCGCAGTCGAGGGAGACGGCGGTGACGCTCGCGTCGTCCGGGTCGAACCGGAAGCGGACGAGGCCGTCGAGGACGGTGGTGGTCACGCGGTCAGAAGAGCGCGCTCATCAGCGCGGTACGGCCCTTGCGGACCCGCTCGTCGTGGCTGCCGACGACCGCGAACAGCTCGATGAGGTGGGTCCGCACGCGGTCGCGGTCGTCGCCGGCCGTGGAGCGGACGAGGTCGAGCAGGCGGGTGAACGCGTCCTCGACGTGCCCCCCGAGGACGTCGAGGTCGGCGACGGTGATCGCCGCGTCGATGTCGGCGGGGTCGGCCGCGGCCGCGGCACGAGCGGCGGTGAGGTCGACGTCGCCGGCGCGCTGGAGGAGCCGGACCTGGGCCAGACCGAGCTCGGCGTCGTGGTCCTTGGGGTTCGCGGCGAGCGCCTGCTCGTAGGCGGTCGTCGCGGCGGCGTAGTCGCCCGCCTCGATGGCGTCGAACGCGGCCTGGTGCAGCGGGGGCAGCTCGTCGTCGTCGGGGGCCCCGGGCACCGGCCCGAGGTCGACCCGGCCCGTGATCCCGTTCTGGACCGCGGCCTGGAGCAGCTGGTCGAGGACGACGCGGACCTCGGACTCGGGCTGCATCCCGGGGAAGAGCGGCACCGGCTGACCCTGGAGGAGGCCGAACGTCGCGGGGACGGTCGGCTGCCCGAAGGCCTGCACGAGGATCGGCTGGAACGCCTGCAGCAGCTCGGGCTCGGCCGACAGGTCGGCGACGAGGACGAGGAGGCGTCCCTCGAGGGATGCGGCGACCCGGGTCACCGTGGCGACGAGCTCGCGGGTCTGCGGGTGGGCCGAGGACCAGAGGACGAGGACGCCGGGCACCTGGAGGGTCCGGTTGAGGGCCGACTGGAGGTTGTCGGCTCCGACCTCGATGACCAGACCCTCGGGGACGGCCGGGGCGGGAACCCCTTCGGCCCCGCCGGTCGGACCGGTCGGACCGGTGGCACCGGTCGCGCCGGTGACGGGCGGCCCGGCGGGGGCCGGGCCCGGCGCCCCGGTGACGGACGACAGGTCGACGGCGCCGCGGGTGCCCGCGGGCTTGGGGGTCTCGGTCATGGTCCTGATTCTGTCAAAGGGGGTGCGGCACGGTGCGCGGCGGCCCGGTCGGGGTCAGCGACCGCGGCCGGAGACGAGGAGCTCGCTCGCCCCGATGACCCTGGCCGCACCCGTGGGGGGCACGACGACGACGAGGGACTCGAGGTTGTTGAGCACCAGGCTCTTGGTGACCTTCTTCTTCTTCACCAGGTCGGCGTAGACCTTCGGCAGGACGAGCTCCTTGGCCGTCGGCCGCACCGTGATGGTGTCGGTGCGCTGCATCAGCGCGAAGGTCACGGCTCCACCGTCGGCGAGACGGAAGGTCAGCGCCTCCTCGAGCCGCGGGTCGTGGACCTGCGTGAGGGTGGCGAGCTTGCCGAGCAGCTTCGTCTGGGTGGCCGCGGCGGTCTTGAGCCCGGTGGCGAACGGGTCGGTGACGTCGACGGCCTTCGAGGCCTTGCCCTTGGGCTGCGCGATCGCGGCGGCGTAGGCGGCCACGGCCTTCTCCGGCGAGGTCGCCAGGCCCTGCGTGACCTTCACGTCGAGGAGCGGGGCGCCGGTCGCCTCGGTCCCGACGGCGGGCAGCTGCGCGCCGGCGAACATCCGCACGCTCGCGGCGATCCGGAACGGCTCGTCGGGCTCCTCCGACAGCATCACGTGGAGGTACTGGGTGTTGGTGTCGGCGTCGAGGGTCGCCGCGAGGATGGCCCGTGGCCAGTCGCGGCCCTGCGACTGGGCGACGACGGTGGGGGTCGGCCCGGTGGCGAGCGCCGCGTCGGGCGACTCCTCCGCCGGTGCGGGGCGCTGGGCCCGGGCCTCGGCGAGGGCGAGTGCGTCGCCGCTGTAGATCGTGGCGCGGGCCGTCTTCTGCGCCGCGGCGTCGCCCTCGGCCGGGGCGGCGGCCGCGGTGAGCAGGCGGGTGGCGATGGCGGTGGCGCCCTCGGGGTCGAGGGGTGCGGTGGCGGTCTTCTCGGTCGGCGCGGGGCGCATGCCGACGAGCGTCTCGGTCGCGTCGCCGCAGCCGGCGAGGACGAGGGCCGCGGCGAGCGCGCCGGCGGCGAGGGTCAGGGTGCGGGTGGGGCGGGTCATCGGGTGGCCTCCTCGGGTGTGACGGTGGGCCCGGACGGGCGGGGGGTGCGGCGCGGCCAGGCGAGGAGCACGCCGACCACGAGGACGAACAGACCGACGAGCGCGGCGACGACCGCCTCGACGAACCACGTCTTGTCGGTGACGGCGAAGGTCAGTGACCGCAGCGGACCACCCTCGGACGCGACGACGAGCGTCTCGGGAGCCTCGCGCTGCTCGACGGTGAGGGTCACCGGGAGCTCGCCCTGGTCCTGCTGGCGCCACAGGTCGGCGACGCCGAGGCCCTCGGCCGCCTCGCCCGAGCCGACCGAGCGCGTCGTCAGCGCCCAGTCCCGGACGTCGACGCCGGTGACCCTGGAGTACCGCGAGTCGCCGAGCACGGCGGTGGCGTCGGACGGGTTCGCCAGCGCCACCCACACGCTGCCGCCCTCGGCGGGCGTCGCGGTGACGACGACGTCGGCGTCGACCCGGTTGAGCACGTCGGGCCGGATGACGAGCGGGTCGCCGGTGGCCGGGCGCACCGTGAACTCCGCGGTGCCCGAGGTCCCCAGCTGGGTCGCGAACCACACACCGAGGACGGTGAGCGCGAGGCCGGCGAGGGCCAGGAGCGCACCGACGAGGCGCTTGAGGAACGTGACCACGGGGATCCTTCGGGACCGATGGAGGACGTCCCGGACACGCGTCCGGGACGGGGGCTGCCGTCCACCATGACAAACGCCGCAGCCGTGCGACAAATCCCGCGAGCACCGGCCGTGACCGACGCCACGCGCGATCTGGACTCAGCGCAGCCTCAGGCGTCGAAGTCGCGGGCTCCCACGCGCACCGTGCGCAACAGCGAGAACAGGGCCGCGTGCTGCTCGGCGTCGAGCATCCCGAGGCCGAAGTCGGCCCCCTCGAGCTCGGCGGTCACCGCCTCCATCGCCGCGCGCCCCGCCTCGGTGATGACGGCGAAGGCCCCGCGCCGGTCGGCGGGGTTGGGCACCCGCTCGACGAGGCCCTGCGCCACGAGCCGCTGGACGATGTTCGTCGCGCTCGTCGGGTGGACCATGAGGCGCTCGCCGATCCGCGACATCGACAGCCGCCCCTCGCGGGAGAAGGCGAGCAGGACGAGGGCCTCGTAGCGGGCGAAGGTCAGCCCGTGACGCCCCGCGATGGCGTCGAACTGGCCGAGGAGCAGCTGCTGGACGCGCATGATCGAGGTCGCGCTCGCCATCGACACGGCGCGCGACTCCTCGCCCCACCGGTCCTCCCACAGCTGCGCGGCCCGGGCGATCGGGTCGAACGGCAGGCGGACGGGCTGGCTCACAGCGTGCACGCTAGCCGAGCCCTCGACGCCTCCCGCCGACCGACCGCTCACCGAACGGTGGGGTGCCGGACCGCGGGGCGGATTGCGCAAGCGCTCTCGCACTCCCTAGCGTGCCCACCATGACCGGTGCCCCCGTGACCTGGACCGACCACGACGCGGTCCTGTTCGACCTCGACGGCGTGCTGACGCCGACCGCCGAGGTCCACCGACGCGCGTGGGCCGAGATGTTCGACGCCTTCCTCGGGTCGTGGACGGGCGAGGGCGACACCCGCACGTGGAGCGAGCAGGACTACTACGACCACGTCGACGGCAAGCCCCGCTACGACGGCGTGCGTGACTTCCTCGCCTCGCGGGCCATCACCCTGCCGGAGGGCGAGCCCTCCGACGCGCCCGACGCCGTGTCGGTGTGCGGGCTCGGCAACCGCAAGAACGACGCCTTCAACGCCGTCCTCGAGCGTGACGGCGTCACGGCCTACCCGGGCTCGGTCGCCCTGCTCGACGTCCTGCGCGACCTCGGGACCCCGCTGGCGGTCGTGTCGTCGTCGGCGAACGCCCCCGCCGTCCTCGAGGCCGCCGGCCTCGCCGACCGCTTCGTGACCGTCGTCGACGGCCGGGTCGCCACCGAGCTCGGGCTCCCGGGCAAGCCGGCCCCCGACACCTTCGTCCACGCCGCACAGGAGTGCGGCACGACGGCGGCCCGCTCGGTCGTCGTCGAGGACGCGGTGTCCGGGGTGCGCGCCGGGGCCGCCGGCGACTTCGCCCTCGTCATCGGCGTCGACCGTGGTGCCGGGTCCGAGGTCCTCACCGCCGCGGGCGCCGACCTCGTCGTCGACGACCTCGGGGACCTCGCGTGAAGGCGGGCCACGTCGAGGGCGACCCGCTCGACCGCAGCCGTTTCCCCGCCGACCCCTGGCGCCTCGTCGAGCGCGACCCGGACCCCATCGACCTCGGGACCACCGAGACGCTGTTCACCGTGGCCAACGGCTACATCGGCATGCGGGGCAACCCCGAGGAGGGACGCCGGGCCATCGAGCACGGCACCTACGTCAACGGCTTCCACGAGACGTGGCCCATCCGGCACGCCGAGGGCGCCTTCGGGTTCGCCCGCACCGGGCAGACCATCGTCAACGTCCCCGACGCCAAGCTGATGAAGCTCTACGTCGACGACGAGCCGCTCGTCATCGGCACCGGCGACCTCGAGCACTACGAGCGCACCCTGGACTTCCGGGACGGGGTGCTGCGCCGCTCGGTCGTCTGGCGCACCCCGTCGGGCAAGCGCGTGCGGGTCGACTCCACCCGCATGGTCTCGATGACCCAGCGCCACCTCGTCGTGCTCACCCTCGAGGTGACGATGCTCTCGGGCGACGCCCCGGTCCTCGTCTCGAGCCAGCTGCTCAACCGCCAGGACGGTGAGGACGAGTACCACGAGCCCGCCCAGGCCAAGGTCGCGACGGCCGACCCCCGCAAGGCCGCGGCGGTCGAGGGTCGAGTCCTCGAACCGCGGCTGCACGTGGCCACCGAGGACCGGATGACCCTCGGCTTCCGGTGCGCCAACTCGGGCATGACGGTCGCCGTCGCGGCCGACCACTCGCTGCGCACCGACGACTCCTACGAGACCGTCGTGCGGGCCGAGAAGGACCAGACGAAGATCGTCTTCCGGGTCGACGCGTCCGAGGGCAGGACGGTCCGGGTCGAGAAGGTCGTGGCCTACCACACCTCCCGCAGCCTCCCCGTGCGTGAGCTGTCGGACCGGTGCGACCGCACCCTCGACCGCGCGGCCCGCTACGACGTCGAGCACTACCTCGCCGAGCAGCGGGCCTGGTACGACGCGTTCTGGGAGCGCAGCGACGTCGAGATCAGCTCCGAGCACCCCGACACCGAGGCCGTCCAGCAGGCCATCCGGTTCAACCTGTTCACCCTGGCGCAGGCCGCCGGTCGCGCCGACGGCCAGGGCGTCCCGGCCAAGGGCGTCACCGGCTCGGGCTACGAGGGCCACTACTTCTGGGACAGCGAGGTCTACGTCGCGCCCTTCCTGTCCTTCACCAGCCCCGAGCTGGCCCGCAACCTCATGCACTTCCGCAGCCGGATGCTCCCCGCGGCTCGCGACCGGGCCCGTGAGGTCTCCCAGCGCGGTGCCCTCTTCCCGTGGCGGACGATCAGCGGCGAGGAGGCCTCGGCCTACTACGCGGCGGGGACGGCGCAGGTGCACATCGACGCCGACGTCGCCCACGCCCTCGTCCAGTACGTCACGACGAGCGGCGACATCGGCTTCCTGTTGCGCGACGGCCTGCCGATCCTCGTCGAGACCGCCCGGTTCTACGCCGACCTCGGGTTCTGGCGCAACAACGGCGACCGCTCGTTCCACATCCACGGCGTCACCGGTCCCGACGAGTACACGACGGTCGTCAACAACAACCTCTTCACCAACGTCATGGCGCGCTACAACCTCGAGCAGGCGGTGGTGTGGGTCGGCTGGGCGCAGCGCGAGCACCCCGAGGTCTACGCGCGGCTGGTCCAGAAGCTCGGCCTCGAGGACTCCGAGGTCGCCGAGTGGGCCGACTGCGCCGACGGGATGCACATCCCGTTCGACGAGGGTCTCGGCATCCACCCGCAGGACGACTTCTTCCTCGACCGCGAGGTGTGGGACCTCAGCAAGACCCCCGACGAGCTGCGACCGCTCCTCCTGCACTACCACCCCCTCGTCATCTACCGCTTCCAGGTGCTCAAGCAGTCCGACGTCGTCCTCGCCCTGTTCCTCCAGGGCGACCGGTTCACGGCCGAGGAGAAGCGCGCCGACTTCGAGTACTACGACCCCATCACCACGGGTGACTCCACCCTGTCGGCCGTCGTCCAGTCGGTCATGGCCGCCGAGGTGGGCTACCACGAGGTCGCCTGGGACCACTTCCTCCAGGGCCTGTTCGTCGACCTCGCGAACCTCCACGGCAACACCGTCGACGGCCTGCACATCGCCTCGACCGGTGGCGTGTGGGCCTCCCTCGTCAACGGCTTCGGCGGGATGCGCGACCACGACGGCTGCCTGCGGTTCGACCCCCGGATGCCCGAGCAGTGGCGCTCGCTCACCTTCCCGCTCACCTGGCGGGGGACGCGCGTGCGGGTCACCCTCACCCTCGACGCCATCCGCCTGGAGGTCGAGGACGGCGACTCGCCCGTCCCGGTCCAGGTGCGCGGCGCGGACCACGTGGTCGCTCCCGGGTCACCGGTGACCGTCGCCCTCGACGGTCACGGACCCCGCGTCGACGGCGTCCTCGGTGACCGCCCGCAGACCGGCGGGACCCGCGCCGACGGCAGCAGGATCACCGCCGGCGTGCCCGACCCGATACCGCTCGAGGACGGAGAGGTGCCCGAGCCGCTGCTGACCGACGCCGGCATCCCCGAACCCGGGCTCGGTGAGCACTCCCTCGTCGGCCCCGAGTGATCCTGGCGCCGGCCCGGACGGCTCAGGCCTGGCGAGGCGGCCAGCCGCGCCAGGTCGCAGCGTCCACGGCCATGTCGGTCGCACCGATGACGAGCCCGTCGAACACGAGCGCGTCGGCCCGCTGCCCGGTGGCGGTGTAGCCGACCTTGTCGTAGACGCGGCGGCCGCGAGGGTTGTGGTCCAACACCTCGAGGGTGATCCGCCGCAGGCCGACCCGCTCGATGCCGTACGCCGTCACGAGGCCGACCGCCTCGGTGCCGATGCCCTTCCCGCGGCCCAGCGGCCCGACGAGGACGCGCAGGTTCGCCGTGCGGGCGTCGAGGTCGACCTCGTTGAGGACGACCTCCCCGACGAGCCGTCCGGTGGCCCGCTCCTCGATCGCGAGGTCGAGCCGGTCGACCTGGTCGTTGCGGGTGGCGTACCAGTGGCTCAGGCGGTCGTCGACCTCCTGACGCTCCTGCGCCTCGGCCGTCGTCTCGACACTGCCGGTCAGGGCCCTCACCTCGGGGTCGGACAGGATCTCGGCGATCCGGTCGACGTCACCGTCGCGGAACGGCCGGAGGAGGACGAGCCCGCCCTCGATCGTGGGCTTCGTGGAGAGGTCGATGGTCATGCCTGCTCCTCGACGAGGACGTCGGCCGCGGCGTACGGGTCGAGCCTGCCGGCGACGACGTCGGCGGCGAGCGCCTCGAGCCGCTCGCCGGCCACGCCACCGAACCGTTGACGCAGTCTCTCGAGCGCGAGCCCTTCGACCTCACGCACCGCGCGCCGGGTCCGTCGTGCGCGCAGGCCGTCGTCGCCGAGGTGGGTGCGGTGCTCCTCGAGGGCGGTGACGACCTCGTCGACGCCGGTCCCGGTGAGCGCCTCGGTCCGCAGCACCGGGGGTCGCCACGAGCCCGGTCCGGAGCGATCGCCCAGCGACACCGCGTGGCGCAGGTCGCGCACGGTGCGGTCGGCCCCCTCGCGGTCGGCCTTGTTGACGACGAGGACGTCGGCGACCTCGAGGATGCCGGCCTTCGCCGCCTGGACCCCGTCGCCCATCCCGGGTGCGAGGAGGACGACCGTCGTGTCGGCGGTCGAGGCGACCTCGACCTCGCTCTGGCCCACCCCGACCGTCTCGAGGAGGACGACGTCGCACCCCGCGGCCTCGAGGACGCGCACCGCCTGCGGGGCGGCCCACGACAGCCCGCCGAGGTGGCCGCGCGAGGCCATCGAGCGGATGAAGACGCCCGGGTCGGCCGCGTGGTCGGACATCCGGATCCGGTCGCCGAGCAGCGCCCCACCCGAGAACGGCGAGGTCGGGTCGACGGCGAGGACACCGACCCGCGCACCGCGCGCCCGGTAGGCCGCGACGAGCGCGTTCGTCGTCGTCGACTTGCCGACCCCGGGGGACCCCGTGATCCCGACGACGTGGGCCGAGCCGGTGTGCGGCGCGAGGGCGGCCATCAGCTCGCGCAGGGCCGGGTGACCGTCCTCGACGAGCGAGATGAGGCGGCCGACCGCGCGCGGACGCCCCTGCCTCGCGTCGGACACGAGGGAGGGGACGTCGACGCTGCGGACGCCGCTCAGCGGGTCAGCCCCGCGTGGGGACCCTGACGACGAGGGCGTCGCCCTGGCCGCCACCGCCGCAGAGCGCCGCCGCCCCGACCCCGCCACCACGGCGCTGGAGCTCGAGCGCGAGGTGGAGGGTGATGCGGGCACCGGACATCCCGATGGGGTGGCCGAGGGCGATGGCGCCACCGTTGACGTTGACCTTCTCGTCGTCGAGGCCGAGCTCCTTGGCCGAGGCCAGGCCGACCGCGGCGAACGCCTCGTTGATCTCGACGAGGTCGAGGTCGGCGGGCGAGATGCCCTCTCGCTCACAGGCCTTCGCGATCGCGCGGGCCGGCTGGCTCTGCAGCGTGGAGTCGGGCCCGGCGACGACGCCGTGGGCGCCGATCTCGGCGAGCCAGGTGAGCCCCAGCTCCTCCGCCTTCGACCTCCGCATGACGACGACCGCGCACGCGCCGTCGCTGATCTGCGAGGCCGACCCGGCGGTGATGGTGCCGTCCTTGCGGAAGGCGGGGCGCAGGCCACCGAGCGACTCGGTCGTCGTGTCGGCGCGGATGCCCTCGTCGGTCCGGAAGTCGACCGGCTCGCCCCTGCGCTGCGGGATCGAGACGGTGACGACCTCGTCGTCGAAGTAGCCGTCCTTCCAGGCGCGGGCGGCGAGCTGGTGGCTGCGCGCGGAGAAGGCGTCCTGCTCCTCTCGGGTGAAGGCGACCTCGCCGGTGTTCGCGGTCTCGGTGAGCAGGCCCATCGCCTGGTCGGTGAAGGCGTCCCAGAGGCCGTCCTGCGCCATGTGGTCGTGCATCGTCACGTCGCCGTACTTGTAGCCGTCGCGGCTCTTCCCGAGCAGGTGCGGAGCGTTCGTCATCGACTCCTGGCCGCCGGCGACGACGACGTCGAACTCGCCCGCGCGGATCAGCTGGTCGGCGAGCGCGATGGCGTCGATGCCCGACAGGCAGACCTTGTTGATGGTGAGCGCGGGCACCGACATGGGGATGCCGCCCTTGGTCGCGGCCTGGCGGGCGGGGATCTGTCCCTCGCCGGCCGTGAGGACCTGGCCCATGATCACGTAGTCGACGTCCTCAGCGGCGACGCCGGACTTCTCGAGGGCCCCCCTGATGGCGAACCCACCGAGGTCGGAGCCGCTGAAGCCCTTGAGCGAGCCGCTCATCCGACCCATCGGGGTGCGGGCGCCGGCGACGATGACGGACGGGTCGGTGGACATGGAAGGCCTCCGGATCTCGGGGTCTGAGGGGTCGTCCTCGACTGTAGTCCCGGGGCGCGGGCGTGCCATCCCCGGCGGCCGGTGACGCTCGCCACCCGCGGGCCGGTGCCGTCCGCGACCGCTCCTAGGCTGGCAGCATGAGCGCCCTGCCCAGCCACCTCTTCACCGCGATCGACCACGTCGGCGTCGCCGTCGCCGACCTCGACGAGGCCGTGACGTTCTACGAGACCACCTACGGGATGACCAAGCTCCACGAGGAGGTCAACGAGGAGCAGGGCGTGCGCGAGGCGATGATGGCCGTCGGCGACTCCGGCTCGTGCATCCAGCTCCTCGCCCCGCTCTCCCCCGCGTCGACGATCGCGAGGTTCCTCGACCGCAGCGGCCCCGGCATCCAGCAGCTCGCCTACCGGGTCGCCGACCTCGACGCCGCGAGCGTGACCCTGCGCGAGCGCGGGATGCGCCTGCTCTACGACGCGCCGCGGCGCGGGACGAGCGGGAGCCGGGTCAACTTCATCCACCCCAAGGACGCCGGCGGGATCCTCGTCGAGCTCGTCGAGCCGGCGCCGCACATCGCGCACTGACGGAATAACCGGTCGCCCGCCGGCCTTGGCCGGACGTAGCCTGAAACGGCTGGTCCTCCCCGACGACGTGACGGGCCACCCCTTCTCCGCCTCGTTCGTCAGGACCTCCTTCGTGACCGCGCCCGCCCCCACCGCGTCGACCGCCCCGACGACGTCGACCTCACCGGTCGGCGCCGTCGCCCGCCCCACCGGGACCCCTCCGGTCATCCGCTGGCTCGTCCTGGCGACCTTCGTCGTCATCCTCAACGAGACGATCATGATCAACGCGATCCCGCGGCTCATGACCGACCTCGCCATCACCGCGACCGCCGCCCAGTGGCTCTCGACCGCGTTCATGCTGACGATGGCCGCGGTCATCCCGGTCACCGGCTGGTTCCTCCAGCGCTTCGCGACCCGCACCGCGTACCTCACCGCGATGTCGACCTTCCTCGTCGGCACCGCCCTCGCCGCCGGCGCCCCGACCTTCGAGGTGCTGCTCGGTGCACGGATCGTCCAGGCCGGTGGGACCGCCGTCATGATCCCGCTCCTCATGACGACGCTGATGACCGTGGTGCCCGAGGGCGACCGCGGTCGGGTCATGGGCAACGTGACGCTCGCGATGTCGGTCGCGCCGGCGATGGGCCCGGCCGTCTCCGGCGTCGTCCTCCAGCTCGGCTCGTGGCGCCTGCTCTTCCTCCTCGTCCTGCCGATCGCCGCCGCGATCACGTGGGTCGGCTTCCGCCGCCTCGAGAACGTCGGCGAGCCGCGCCCCGGCGACGTCGACTGGTTCAGCGTCGTCGTCGCCGCCCTCGGTTTCGGTGGGCTCGTCTACGGCCTCAGCCGGTTCAGCGAGGGCGAGGTCGCCACCCCGGTCGCGCTCATCGTCGCGGGCGTCGGCGCGATCGTCGCCTTCGTCCTGCGCCAGCGCTCGCTGCAGCGCACCGGTTCGCCGCTCATGGACCTGAGGGTGCTGACCCACCGCACCTACACGCTCGCGCTCCTCCTCATGGCGGTCGCGTTCATGTCGATGCTCGGCGCGATGATCCTCCTGCCGCTCTACCTCCAGGAGGTCCGCGGTCTCAGCCCCCTGCAGACCGGCCTGCTCGTCATGCCCGGCGGGATCGCGATGGGGCTGCTCGGCCCGTCGGTCGGCAGGGCCTTCGACCGCCTCGGCGGCCGCGTCCTCGTCGTCCCCGGGTCGGTCGGCATCGTCGTCGCCCTCGCGAGCCTGACCCAGGTGGGCGCCGCGACCCCGTACGCGCTCGTCCTCGGCATCCACGTGCTGCTGTCGGTCTCGCTCGCGGCCGTGTTCACCCCGGTCTTCACCCTGGGGCTGGGTGCCCTTCCGGCGCACCTGTACTCCCACGGCAGCTCGATGCTCGGCACCCTCCAGCAGGTCGCCGCGGCCTTCGGGACCGCACTCGTCATCACCGTGATGACGACCCGCGCCGCCACCCTCGTCGACGGAGGCACCGGTCAGGTCGCGGCGATGCTCGAGGGCCTGCGCTCGGCCTTCTGGGTCGGCGCCGTCATCTCGCTGCTCGTCGTGGTCGTCGCCGTGTTCCTGCCCAACCGTGCTGGCCGCGTCGACGGGCCCGTCACCGGGCACTGACGTCGCTGGCGCCCCGCTCCTCGCCCTGCCCGGCGGCGACGAGGAGCGGGGCGAGCACGACGGCGACGAAGGCGGGGATCACCAGCCCCGAGTCGTTGACGGCGAACCCGACGAGCGCGAGCACCGCCGCGCCCCGCAGGACGATCCCGCCCGCCGGCGACGGGCCCCACCCACGGCGCCACGCGACGACGAGGAGCACCACCGTCGCCAGCGCCATCGCGACGAGCGGCGGCGAGCCGAGGTTCGCGAGGTTCTGGGCGACCTTGCGGCCGACGACCTCCCCGGCCTCACCCGACGCCACCGCCTCGACGAAGTCGCCGAGGTGGGTGCGCGACCCTGCGGGGCGCAGCCAGTCGAGGACGGCAACGCCGACGACGAGGATGCCGGCGCCGACGACGGCGGCGACGACGCGAACCGGGGTGAGCCGCAGCGAGATCGAGAGGGCGATGACGAGCAGGCCCCCGAGCAGGAGTCCCGGCGGACCGCCGAAGTCGGCCCCGAGGCCGGGGAGCGCCTCGAGGGCGAGCGCCGCGACGAGGACGGCGAGCGCGAGCGCGGCCGCACCCCACCGCCCGATCCTCCGCCCTCCCACCAGGCCCGCGACCGAGGCGACGACGACGAGGACGGCGACCCCGTAGAGCGCGAACGAGGTGTTGCCGAACCCGTAGAAACGGCCTCCGACGGTGGGGTTCTGGCCGAAGACGGACCCGAGCTGGAGCCTCGACCCCAGCAGGACGTCGCCGCCGAGGACCAGGAGGGTCACGACCGCGACGACGAGCAGGCCTCCGAGGTGTCGGGGCCGCTCCGCGAGCAGGGCGAGGGACGTGAGGGCGGCAACGGCCACGACGACGACCGCAACGAACACCGCACCCGGGGCGGGCGCCCGCCACCAGGGCACGAGGTTGGCGACGAAGGTCCCCACGGGTACGGCCGCGACGGCGACCCCTCCGGTGAGGACGGGCCGGGACAGCGGTGCATCGGTCCCCCGACGCCACCAGTGGACGGCGACGAGGGCACACCACAGCGTGAACAGGGCTGCGAGCCAACCGGTCAGCTGAGGGCTCACGGAGCGCAGCGTCGCCGCGCGCGTCTCGAACCCGACCCGGTCGGCGACGCGCCCGGTCACGGCAGCGCCGTCGGGCACGATCGTGAGGACGCGACCGGTCACGGCGGAGGCCACCGGACCCACCCGCGCGAGGGCGGTGGCGGTGACGTCCTGGAGCTGGACGACCCCGGCCTGACGGGTCGAGGCCGAGGTGAGCTCCCCCGCCGCGAACGACGGGCCGGCGGCGACGATGGCGCGCGGTCGCACCGGCGAGACCCCGTCACCGACGCCGGCGACCACCACGTCCCGTCCCTCGGCGGCGCGGAGAACCGACGCGACGACCGCGTCGAGCCGGCGGACGGCGGCCGCCCGCTCGGGGCCCTCCTCGGGGAGGACACCGCCGTCGACGAGGACGACGGCGCACGACAAGGTCGTCGGCACGCTGTCGTGGTGCCGCTCGAGGCGGCCCTGGGCGTCGGCTCCACCGATGGCGGCACCCGCTCCGACGGTCTCGACGCAGGCCCCGGTCGACGCGACGGCCGTGGCGAGGGTGCCGGGTCGGGCGCCGTACCCGTCGGTGGCGGCTGCCGTCAGGTAGCCCGACCAGCCCGGGACCACACCCCCCGCCGGGGGTGCGGGGGGCCGGCAGTCGCCCGGGAGGTCGGCGGCCCGACGCCCCGCCGACAGGGTGAGCCAGCCGTCGACCGCGCACGCCCGGCTGCGGACCGCCCGGACCGTCAGCGAGCCGAGGGCGCCCTCGCTCGTCAGCGACGACAGGGCCGGGAGGTCGTCGCGGTCCAGGTCCGACCAGGCGAGCCCGGGTGCCCCGACGACGACGAGCGGCACGGGGTCGGTGGCGGCGCTCGGGGTGGCGGCGGTGGCGCTGCCGGTCGTGACGCACGCCCCCGCGAGGGAGAGGACGACGGCGAGGACGAGCCGGACGCGGCGGCGCGTCATCGGGCCCGCCCCTCCTCGTGCCGGGCGATGACGACGAGGGCGGCGGTCCAGGCCAGCGGCGCCACCGCGGCAGGGGACCCGTCGTGCAGGACCTTCTCGGGGAAGGACCCCGCGTCGGTGCGGTGGTCGCCGAGCCAGCGGAGCAGCGCCTGCGCCTTGCCCTCGTAGCCGTTCGCGGCCCACGCGGTGGCGAACAGGGCGGTCTGCGGGGTCCAGCTCACCCCGTCGTTCTTCCACTCCGCCCCCGGGGCGAGGCCGCCGGCGGGCCGCATCATCGAGGTCTGGGCGCGGTCGAGCGCCGAGAGCACCTCGACGTCGGCGCTCGTCGGGCCGATGGGTGGCACGAGGAAGGCCACCGCGGCGTCGGCGGCCGACCCACCGAGGAGGCGCGGGTACCCCGAGGGCCCGAACTGCCGGCGGACCTGCGCTCCGAGGAGGTCGGCGGCGGTGCGCGTCCGGTCGGCCATCGCCATCTCACCGACGAGGGGCAGCACGTCGCTCACGCTGCGCATGCCGGCGAGGACGGCGGCCGCGGTCCCCAGGGTCAGCCTGGTCTCGACGCGCTCCCAGTAGTCCGACGACGGCGGGGGCAGCATCGTCCGGGCGTCGACCGAGGCGAGGAGGCGGCGCGCGCACCGCACGAGCATCGGCCGCAGCGGCGCGAGGAGCTCGACCGCGCGGTCGGGGTCGGCGAGGGCGATCTGGGCGGCGGCCCAGGCGACCCACCCCGACCCGTCGAGCTGCGGCACCCGGTCGTCGGGTCGGCGCCCGGTCCTCGGGTCGTAGCGCGCCTCGAACCACCCGTCGGGCCGTTGGACCCGCTGGAGGAAGCCGAGGTGGCGTGCGGCGTCCTCGGAGTGCCCCGCGCGAGCGAGGGCGGCGGTGACGAAGGAGACGTCGCGCGGCCACGCGTACCGCCACCGGTCGGTCCACCCGGCCACCGAGACGGGGAGCCCGGACGACAGCACCCGGATGTCGAGGAGGGCCGAGCGCAGGAGGTCGTCCCCGTCGTCGAGCCGTCGCCGCACCCACGGCGAGCACGCCTCGAGCCAGGCCACCTCGTCCTCGACGAGGAGCGAGGTCTGCGACCGTCCGGCGAGCACCCGCGTCCCGGGGACCACCGTCTCGACGTGACCCCTGGGCACCAGGACCCGCGAGCCGCGTCCGGAGAACGCGACGGTCTCGCTGTAGAGGCGGATCTCGGCCCGCATGATCCGCTGCGTGACGCTCCAGTACGCCGTCGCCGAGTACGCCGCCACACCGACCCCGCCGAGCACCGCCCTGCGGGGGGTGAGGAGGGTGCTGGCCACGACGGCACGGTATCCCGCGGGCCCGGGGACCGTCCCGTGCACCCCGTGAGCCGGATCACGCGGTGGGCGCGGTCACACGCGCCCGGACGCCCCTGCACCGGCCGCTAGCGTCGCCGCAGGTGTCCGCCGACGACGCTGTCCGACCACGCCGAAGGAGCACGACCGCATGGACCAGATCCGCGAGGCCATCCTCTCCGGGGACCGCAGCGAGGCCACCTACGCCGAGATCGAGATCCCGCGGACCTACCGCGCCGCGACCGTGCACCGGGACGAGGTCGAGATGTTCGGCGACCTGCCGGCCAGGGAGAAGGACCCGCGCAGGTCCCTCCACGTCGAGGACGTCCCCGTGCCCGAGCTCGCCCCCGGGGAGGCGCTCGTCGCGGTCATGGCCAGCGCGATCAACTACAACACGGTGTGGACCTCGATCTTCGAGCCCGTCTCCACCTTCGGCTTCCTCGAGCGCTACGGGCGCACCTCGGAGTTCGCCAAGCGGCACGACCTGCCCTACCACGTGGTCGGGTCCGACCTCGCCGGCGTCGTCCTGCGCACCGGTCCCGGCGTCACGAAGTGGAAGCCCGGGACGGAGGTCGTCGCGCACTGCCTCTCGGTCGAGCTCGAGGACGCCGAGGGCCACGACGACACGATGATGGACCCGCAGCAGCGCATCTGGGGCTTCGAGACGAACTTCGGCGGGCTGGCCGAGCTGGCCATCGTCAAGGCGAACCAGCTGATGCCCAAGCCCGCCCACCTCACGTGGGAGGAGGCGGCCTCCCCCGGTCTCGTCAACAGCACCGCGTACCGCCAGCTCATCAGCAGGAACGGCGCGCACATGAAGCTCGGCGACCGCGTCCTCATCTGGGGCGCGTCGGGCGGCCTCGGGTCGTACGCCACCCAGATGGCGCTCGCCGGGGGTGCGACGCCCATCTGCGTCGTGTCGTCCCCGGAGAAGGCCGAGATCTGCCGGGCGATGGGCGCCGATCTCATCATCGACCGCTCCGCCGAGGGCTACCGGTTCTGGAACGAGGAGAACACGGCGCAGGACCCCAAGGAGTGGCAGCGCCTGGGCAGGAGGATCCGCGAGCTGACCGGCGGCCACGACGTCGACATCGTCTTCGAGCACCCCGGCCGCGAGACCTTCGGTGCCAGCGTCTACGTCGCGCGCAAGGGCGGGACGATCGTCACGTGCGCGTCGACCTCGGGCTTCATGCACGAGTACGACAACCGCTACCTCTGGATGAACCTCAAGCGGATCGTCAGCTCGCACTTCGCGAACTACCGCGAGGCGTGGGAGGCCAACGAGCTCGTCAACCGCGGCCTCATCCACCCGACGCTGTCGAAGACCTACCGCCTTCAGGACGTGGGCCAGGCCGCGCTCGACGTCCACCGCAACGCCCACCAGGGCAAGGTCGGGGTGCTCACCCTGTCGCCCGAGCCGGGCCTGGGCGTCTCCGACCCCGAGAAGCGCGCGGCCCTCGAGCCCGCGATCAACCGGTTCCGCGACGCCTGAGAGAGGTCCGCACAGCCGGCGTCGGGCGCCCCCACGCGCCGCCGTCGTCGCAGGCCCGGGCGCCACTAGGGTGTCCGCGGGAGGTGCGACGTGGACGTGTCGAGGCTGTGGGCGCCGGTGAGCCGCTGGGGCGAGTTCCGGCGACGCCAGCTGGAGGCGCTCGAGCAGAGCAACCGGATCGCCGCACAGGTGCGGGTCGAGGTCGACGTCGAGCCCGAGCCGGCTCCCCCGCCGACGGGCGAAGCGGCCGGGAGCGTTCCCGTCGCGCCCTACGGCGTCGTCGGCCAGCCGCTGAACCGTCACTCCCCGTTCTACGTCGGCTTCTTCGGAGCCACGGGCGCGTTGCTCGCGCTGGGCCTGTGGCAGCTCGCGGGCAGGCTCACGACGACCCTCACCGTCCTCGTCGTCGCCTTCTTCCTCACCCTGGCGCTCAACCCCATCGTCGACCGGCTCGTGGTGCGCGGGCTGCGCCGCGCGGGGGCCGTCGGTCTGGTGTTCTTCGGCGTCATCGTCGTGCTCGCCATCATCGGCTCCCTCGTCATCCCGCCGGTCGTCGAGCAGGGGAGCCAGCTCGCCCAGCAGGCGCCCACCTACGTGGAGGACGTCCTGGACAGCCGGTGGGTCCGCGAGCTCGACAAGAACTACGACGTCATCGACAAGGTCCAGGCCGAGCTGGCCCAACGGATGCAGGACCAGCAGTTCCTCGAGGGGCTCCTCGGGGGGCTGCTCGGCGCGGGGCGAGCCGTCATCAACGGGACGTTCCAGGTCCTCACCATCCTCGTGCTGACCCTGTACTTCCTGGCCGCCCTGCCCAGGGTGAAGCAGGGCGCCTACGCGATGGTGCCGGCCACGCGGCGGGCCCGGGTCGTCTCGCTGTCCGAGGAGATCATGCGGCGAGTCGGCTCGTACGCCATCGGCCAGACCTCCATCGCGACCCTCAACGCGATCCTGTCGTACGTGATGATGTCCTTCCTCGACCTCCAGTACGCGGCGGTGCTCGCGGTCACGGTCGGCCTGCTCGGCCTCATCCCCATGGTCGGTGCCACGCTCGGCGCGGTCCTGGTCTGCCTCATCGCCCTCTTCGACGAGCCGCAGAAGGCCGTCATCGCGGGCGTGTACTACCTGATCTACCAGCAGGTCGAGAACTACCTCATCGCACCCCGGATCATGCAGCGGACGGTGTCGGTGCCGGGGCCGGTCACCGTGGTGGCCGCCCTCGCCGGTGGGGCGCTGCTCGGGGTGCTCGGTGCCCTGCTGGCCATCCCTGTCGCGGCCGGCCTGCTGCTCCTGTACGAAGAGGTCCTCGTCCCGCGCCAGCGGCGCGCCTGAGCGCAACCGCGACCGAGGCCGCGCTGTCAGGGGCGGGTGGTGTGGCGGGCCTGCCAGCAGCGGGTGTGCCAGTGCCGGCGCTCCTCGATGCCGCCGACGCCCTCCGCCGGCCACACGACGACGTGCGGCGTCCCCGCGACGACGCCCTGGTGGCACCCAGGACAGCGGTACTCGCGCGTCGCACTCGCGCCGCTGAGCCGGCGCACGTGCCACGGCCGCCCGCCGAAGCTCTCGGTGGCCACCTCTCCGGACCCCGACAGCGGCCGCTCGTCGAGGTCGCGACGGCGACGGTTGGCACGGGGCATGCCGTCCATCGTCCCAGACGGTCGCCGACGGCCACGCCCCGTCCAAGCCCGCGGCCACCCAGGCCCGGGCCGCAGCCCGGACCCGGACCACGTACCTGTTCCGGGGCTACCGGTTGCTTCCCGTCAGGATGCAACCGAGTGCGTCCCCAGGCGATGCGAACGGTTCGCGCCCTCTCGTGACGCAACCGGTTCGCGCCCTCTCGTGAAGCAACCGGTTTGCGCCCTCTCGTGACGCAACCGGTTCGCGCCCTCTCGTGAAGCAACCGGTTCGCGCCCTCTCGTGAAGCAACCGGTTTGCGCCCTCTCGTGAAGCAACCGGTTTGCGCCCCGTGGGGAAGCAAACGGTAGCCCCGTGAACACACCATGGTTCGGCGCCCGGTCGCAACGCTCGACCGGAACCTGCGCGTCCGCGATCAGGCGGTGACGCGGGCGCTCGTGGGGTCGTAGAGCGGCCGCAGCGAGACCGTGGCGCCGTGCCGGGTTCCGGCGACGTCGACCTCCCACGCGCCGTCGGCGAGCCACTGCGCCGTCACCGGCCCGTCGCCGTTGCCGACGAAGGCCAGCCCGACCGCCGCCCCGAGCGTCCACCCGTACGACGCCGCCCGCACGTAGCCGACGACCACGCCGTCGCGCAGCACCGGCTCGGCGTGGAAGAGCAGGGGCTCCGGGTCCTCGAGGAGCACCTGGACGAGCCGCTCGTGCGGGGTCCCGCGCTCCTTGGCGGCCAGGGTCGCCTCGCGCCCGGTGAACCCGCCGGGCTTGTCGAGGGCGACGGCGAACCCGAGCCCGACACCCCACACGTCGTCGGTGTTGTCGATGTCGTGGCCGAAGTCGCGGTAGGCCTTCTCCATCCGCAGGCTCGACAGGGCGCGCAGCCCGACGGGCCGGATCCCGTGCGGCGACCCCGCCGCCAGCACCGCGTCCCAGACGTCACCGGCGCGGTCGGCGGGAACGTAGAGCTCCCAGCCGAGCTCGCCGAGGTAGGTGATCCGGATCGCGAGGACGTCGGTTCCGGCGGCGGACACACGGCGGGCGTCACGGAAGGCGAACCCGTCCCCGGACCAGTCGACCGCCGGAAACGCCCCCGCCAGCGTGGAGCGGGACGCCGGCCCCTGGACGGTGAGCAGCGCGAGGTCGGTCGTGACGTCCTCGACGACGACGTCGGCCTCCCCCACCGCACGGCGCAGCAGCCCCTCGACCCGGCCGTGGGCGGTGTCGGAGGCGACGACGAGGAAGTCGTCGGCCGCCAGCCGGGTGACGGTGAGGTCGGCGAGGAGGTGCCCGTCGTCATCGAGCCACTGGGTGTAGGTGATCCGCCCGTCGGCGGCGTTGACCGCGCCCGCGCTCAGCCGGTCGAGGACGACACCGGCACCGGAGCCGCGCACCGCGAACTTCGCCATGAAGGACATGTCCATCAGGCCGACCCGCTCGCGCACGGCCTCGTGCTCGGCGCGCCACCGCGGGTACCACGGGAGGTGCCCCCAGCCGGGCTCGCCGGGGTCCGGCGTCCCGCCCCGCCCGGCGTACCACTCGGCCGACTCCCAGCCGCTGACGTCGCGCAGCTTCGCTCCCTCGGTGACCATCCGGTCGTGGACGGGCGAGCGCAGCGCCCCCCGCGACGTCACCAGCTCGATGCCGGGGGCGTGCGAGGCGTACACGGTCCCGAGGACCTCGGCCGTGCGCTCCGCCCGCCGCGTCGGGTCGAGCTGCCAGTCGCGGAAGCGCGAGACGTCGAACCCCGTGACGTCGACGTCGGGACGGCCGGTCGTCATCCACTGCGCGACGACGCGCCCCAGCCCACCGGCCGACAGCACCCCCACCGAGTTCAGGCCCGCGCACACGAAGTACCCGTGGATGCCGGGCGCCTCCCCGACGGCGGGCGACAGGTCCGGCGTGAACGACTCGGGCCCGCAGAAGAAGGTCCGGATGCCGACGGTCTCGACGACGGGCACCCGCGCCATCGCCTTCTCGACGAAGGGTCCCATCCGGTCCCAGTCGGGCTGCAGGGTCGTGAAGCTCGCGTCCCTCGGGATCCCGTCGACCTTCCACGCCGCGGCCACCGGCTCGAAGAGGCCGACCATCATGCCGCCGCCCTCCTCGCGGTAGTAGCCGTACGAGGCGGGGTCCTCGAAGACCGGGGCGTCGGGGCTCATCCCCGCGATCGGCTCGGTCACGAGGTAGTAGTGCTCGGCCGCCTGGTTCGGCACGACGACGCCGTTGCGCTGGGCGAGCTCGCGCGCCCACATCCCGGCGCAGTTGACGACGAGCTCGCACTCGACGTCGCCGGCGTCGGTCCGCACCCCGGTGACCTCCTCGACCAGGCCCCGAGGCCGGGTGAGCACCTCCGCGACCGACACCCCCTCGATCACCCGCACCCCGAGGTTGCGCGCCCCGCGCGCCAGGCTCATCGTGAGGTCGACGGGGTTGACCCGCCCGTCGCCCGCGACGTGGAACCCCGCGACGAGGTCGTCGGTGCGCGCGAGCGGGAAGAGGTCCGACATCTCGCGCGGCCCGATCTCCTCGACCTCGAGCCCCAGGTGCCGCTGGAACGCCGCCACCCGCCGGTACTCCTCGAGCCGGTCGGTGTCGGCGGCCGCCTCGATGAGCCCCACCGGCTTGAACCCGGTCGCCACCCCGGTCTCCGCCTCGAGGCGCGCATAGAGGTCGCGCGAGTACAGCCGCAGCCGGGTGCTCGTCTCGCTGAACGACCCGAAGCACGTCATGAGCCCGGCGGCGTGCCAGGTGGTGCCCGAGGTCAGCCGGTCGCGCTCGAGGACGAGCACGTCGGTGACCCCGAGGTGCGCGAGGTGGTAGGCGATCGAGGTCCCGATGACCCCGCCCCCGATGACGACGACCCGGGCGCGGGCGGGCAACGACGGCGGCGGGGAGGAACTCACGCAGGGACCCTACGCGAGCCCTCCCCGACGCGTCAGGCCGACTTGCGCAGGGTGCTGATGACCGACCAGGCGCTCGCGCCGACCGTGTTCTCGGCCCGCACGCGCAGCTGGCAGCTCGTCTGCCCGGTGAGGCCACGGTGGTTGTAGTAGTAGACGCTCGGCGTGGTGTACGCCGTCTTCCAGGCGGTCCACACGCTGTTCTTGTAGCACCGCACCTGAGTGGTGTAGCGCGCCATCGGCGCGCCGTTGTCCGTGCTCTTGTACCACCCGTAGTGGGCGTAGTCGCGGGTCGGAGCCGTGAGGAAGCGCGGTGCCTTCGGGACCGAGGGCACCGTCGCGGGGATGACGGTGCGCGACGTCGCCCAGGCGCTGTAGCCCTGCGGGTTGTGCAGCGCGATCGTGAAGCGGTACGTGCGGGCGTTCGTCAGGCCCGACACGGTCGCACCGGTGGTCGTCCCCGCGTAGGAGGAGTACGTCGGGGCCCCGTAGGTCTTCAGGCTGGGGCTCCACACCTCGCGCATGACGCGCACCTGGTCGGTGCCCGACGGCGGCGTCCCCCACGACAGTCGAGCCGCAGCGTTGGCGGAGGCCACGGACAGCGTCGGCTTCGCCGGGGTCGCGAGCACCGACGTCGGGATGCAGCCGTCCGAGGCGCTCGGCGTCATCGCCTGGCCCTTGGCGAGGTCGTCGAAGGAGCTGACGCCCAGCGACTGCGGCAGCGAGACCAGTCCGGCGGAGGTGCACGCCTGGAGGCGGCGCGGCTCGACCCGCGGCCCGGTCACCCCGGCCTCGCGGACCTCGAAGTGGAGGTAGTTGGTCGTGCACGGGGCGATGTCGCCCCAGTGACCCATCTTCCCGATGACGGTGGTCGGCGTGACGAGCTGGCCCTCGGTCGCGACGAGCTGGTCGAAGTGCGTGTACTTGGTGACCCTGCCGCCTCCGTGGTCGACCCAGCCCCAGACGCCGTCCGTCAGCCCGCTCGAGCTGCACGACTTCTGGTTCGCGCCGATGTGGAAGACGCCGGCGCCGGCCGCGTACACCGGGTCCCCGAGCTTGCCGAGGAAGTCGATGGCCCAGTAGCCGTGCCAGTCACCCTCGCTGTTCTGGCAGTTCGTCTTCACGCACGAGATGGTCGCGGGCGAGCGCAGGGGCAGCCACAGCGGGTCGCTGTACGGGTTGGCCGAGCTCGCCGGCACCGCGGTGGGCACCGAACCGATCGCAGGTGGGGCCGCTGACGACGAGGCCACCCCGGTTCCCACGGACAGCACGGCCAGGAGCGTGGCGACGAGCGCCAGCCCCAGCCGGGACGGGCGCGCACCGGCACCGGAACGTCGTCGGGGGTTCAGCAGGGACACGGGTCCTCCTCGGAAAAAGGCAGCACGAAGGGGCCCCCGGCGTTGAGCATGCCGTCGGACCCCTGCACGCACATCGTGGCCCATGCGAGCCGCGTGACACGCACTGCGCGCCGCACTTCTGGCCGAACGGCCGACCCGTGGACGGCCGGACGGCCGGGCTCAGCCGTGGGTGCGGAAGCCCCGACCGGTCTTGCGGCCGAGGTAGCCGGCGGTCACGAGGTGCTCGAGCAGCGGCGCGGGCGCGAACCCGGGCTCACGGAACTCGAGGTAGAGCTCGCGCTGGATCGCCAGCGACACGTCGAGCCCGACGACGTCGAGCAGCTCGAAGGGCCCCATCGGGAGGCCACAGCCGTTCTTCATCGCGGTGTCGATGTCGTCGGCGGTCGAGTAGTTCGCGGCGAGCATCTTCACGGCGTCGTTGAGGTACGGGAAGAGCAGCGCGTTGACGATGAAGCCCGAGCGGTCGCCGCACGTCACCGCGACCTTGCCGACCCGGGCGCAGAGGTCCTGCACCGTCGCGACGACCTCGGGTGCGGTCGAGACGGTGTGGACGACCTCGACGAGCTTCATGACCTGCGCCGGGTTGAAGAAGTGCATCCCGACGACGTCCTCGGGCCGCGAGGTGACCTTCGCGCAGTCGATGACGGGCAGGGAGGAGGTCGTCGTCGCGAGCACCGCGCCGGGCTTGCAGATCCGGTCGAGGTCGCGGAAGAGGTCCTGCTTGACCTCGAGGTCCTCGGCGATCGCCTCGACGACGAGGTCGGCGTCGGCCAGCGCCTCACGCGTGGCGCTCCCCGTCAGCCGGCCCAGCACGGACTCGGCCTCCTCCGCCGTCATCCGGCCCTTCTCGACGGCGCGGGCGGTGGAGCGGGCGACGGAGGCCCGCACCCCTGCGACCTTGTCCTCGCCTCGGGCCACGTAGGTGACGGGGTATCCCGCCCTGGCGAAGACCTCGATGATGCCGGTCGCCATCGTCCCGGAGCCGACGACGCCCACCGTCGCCACCGGGCGCAGCGCGACCCCCGCCGGCACCCCGCCGGCCGGAGTGCGCGCGTCGTCGACGACCTGGGGCGAGCCCGGCTCGGCGTAGGTGTAGAAGCCGCGACCCGACTTCCGGCCCAGCAGCCCGGCGCTGACCATCTGCTTGATGATCGGGCTCGGCGCGTGCAGCCGGTCGCGTCCCTGCTTGTACATCGTGTCGAGGATCTCGTAGGCCGTGTCGAGGCCGATGAGGTCGAGGAGCTGGAGCGGCCCCATGGGGTAGCCGCACCCGAAACGCATCGCCGCGTCGAGGTCCTCGCGCGTCGCGTAGTGCGACTCGAGCATCGACACCGCGTGGTTCAGGTAGCCGAAGAGCAGGGCGTTGGCGATGAAGCCCGCCTTGTCCCCGACGACGACGGGCTTCTTGCCGAGCCGCTCGGCGAGCGCCTTGACGTCCTCGAACACGTCGTCGGCGGTGACGACGGTGCGGATGACCTCGACGAACTGCTGCACGGGGGCCGGGTTGAAGAAGTGCATGCCGACGACCCGCTTGGGGTCGCTCGTGGCGACCGCGATCTCGGTGACGGGGAGCGACGAGGTGTTCGTCGCGAGCACGGCCTCGGTCGAGACGACCTTGTCGACCCGGCTGAGGATCTCCTTCTTGAGGTCGAGGTGCTCGGGCACGGCCTCGACGACGAGGAGGCAGTCGGCGAGGTCGCCGACGTCGGTCGTGAAGGTGACCCGGGCGTGCAGGGCGTCGTGCTCGTCCTGGGTCATCTTCCCGCGGGCGAGGGCGCGACCCGTGGAGCCGCCGAGCACCTGCTTCCCGTGCTCGACCCCCGCCGCGTCGACCTCGACGGCGACGACGTCGATCCCGTTGCGGGCGAACACCTCGACGATCCCCGCACCCATGGTGCCGAGTCCGATCACACCGACGCTGGTGAAGTTCCGTGCCATGCGGGCGATCCTCTCAGGCCCTCACCGCAGCGGCCACGTCACCCGGGCGTGACGCTGCCCACCCTCACCAGTCGTGCCCGGCGGCGACGAGCTCGGCCTCGAGGGCGAGCCGCTGCCCGGAGCGCAGCGGGGTCGGCTCGGCGCCGGCCTCGACCCCCGCGACCTCGCACAGCTGGAGCAGGAGGCAGTCGTAGGCGGCGAGCGCGGCGCGCATCCGCATCGCGCGGTGTGGGGCGTCGCCCGCCTCGATCCGCCGCACCTCGGCCTCGAGGCGGCGCAGCTCGAGGGCGATGAGCACCGAGGGCAGCGGTTCGGTGACCCGGCCCGGCCGCAGCCGGTCCCAGGTGCGGGTCAGGCGCGGGAGCACGGGGCGCAGCAGCCGCGGCGGGTTCCCTCCCCCGGCCCAGCGGACGAGCTCGGCGAGGAGGATGAAGCAGGCGCTGGGCAGCGCGACGAGGAGCCCGGTCGTCAGGGCTGCCCGCATCGGCCTCACCTCTGTGAGCAGTGTGCGCCTCCGTCCGGCTCCGGGCAAACAAAAGGGCGACCCGATCGCTGGGTAGGGTGGTCGACCGTGCGACTGGTGATCGCGACGTGCAGCGTCGACTACGAGGGGCGGCTCACCGCCCACCTCCCGCTGGCGACCCGGCTGCTCCTCGTCAAGGCCGACGGTTCGGTGCTCGTCCACTCCGACGGGGGCTCGTACAAGCCGCTGAACTGGATGTCGCCGCCCTGCGCGATGGCCGAGGTGGAGCCCGACGAGACCGAGGCCTCCGAAGGCGTCACCGCGGTGTGGGTCGTCCAGCACGCGAAGTCCGAGGACCGGCTCCGGGTGCGCCTCCACGAGGTCGTGAGCGACAGCAGTCACGACCTGGGCGTCGACCCGGGCCTGGTCAAGGACGGCGTCGAGGCCCACCTCCAGCGGCTCCTCGCCGAGCACATCACGACCCTCGGCGACGGCTGGACGCTGACCCGCCGCGAGTACATGACGCCCATCGGGCCGGTCGACATCTTGTGCAAGGACGGCTCCGGCGCCAGCGTCGCCGTCGAGATCAAGCGCCGTGGCGACATCGACGGCGTCGAGCAGCTGACCCGCTACCTCGAGCTGATGAACCGCGACCCGCACCTCGCCCCCGTCGCCGGGGTCTTCGCCGCGCAGGTGATCAGGCCGCAGGCGCGCACCCTCGCCGAGGACCGCGGGATCCGCTGCGTCGTCCTCGACTACGACGCCCTCAAGGGCGTCGACACCAGCGAGCACCGCCTCTTCTGACGCGGCGTCAGGCGCTCGCCGCGGGCTCCCACGGCAGGACGACCCAGCCGTCGTCGCCGACCTCGAGCCGCAGCCGTCCGCCCCGCTCGTCGTGCGGCGCGGCCCGCCCCACCGAGCGCAGCACCTCCTCGACCCCGCCGGGGCCGACGGTGACGAGGACCCGCTCCCCGCGGTGGACGTCGGCCAGGTGCTCGAGCTCGCCGACGACGTCGATGCCGGCGTCCCACGGCCCGTAGGTCGCGGCCGGGGCCTCGAGGGCGCCGACGAGCGCCCCCTCCTCGACGATCAGGAGGGTCGCCGGGCAGTGCAGCGCCATGCCGACCACGCTACGCCTGCCGGCCCGGGTGGAGCCCGTGGCGTCTCAGCGAACGGGTAGGCCCCTCGCGTCGCGGATGACGTCGACGAACCGGGCCATGATCTCGTTGAGCCCGAAGTCCTTCGGCGTGAAGACCTCGGCGACCCCGAGCTCCTTGAGCCGGGCCGCGTCGGCCTCGGGGATGATCCCGCCGACGATGACCGGGATGTCCCCGGCGCCGGCCTCATGCATCCGGTCGAGCACCTCGGGGACGAGCTCCATGTGCGACCCGGACAGGATCGAGATGCCGACGAGGTGGACGTCCTCGGCGACCGCGGCCGCGACGATCTCCTCGGGGGTCAGCCGGATCCCCTGGTAGACGACCTCGAAGCCGGCGTCACGCGCCCGGACGGCCACCTGCTCGGCGCCGTTGGAGTGCCCGTCGAGGCCGGGCTTGCCGACGAGGACGCGCAGCGTCTCGCCGAGCTCCTCGCCGGTGGCCCGGACGAGGGCACGGACGTCGGCGAGGGCCTCGGACCCTGCAGCGACCCCCACCGACCCGGAGACCCCTGTGGGAGCACGGAACTCGCCGAACTCCTCGCGCAGCGCCCCGGCCCACTCCCCCGTCGTCAGCCCCGCGCGGACACACTCGAGGGTCGCGGTCATGAGGTTGGTGTCGGTCGCCGCGTCGGCGCGCAGCCGCTCGAGGGCGGCCACGGCCCGGTCCCGGCGCGCGGGGTCGGAGTCGCGCTCCTCGCGCCACCGGCGCACCGCCTCGGCCGCTGCTGCCTCGACTCCCGGGTCGACCGACTGGATGGCCGTGCCGAGGTCGGCGGTCAGCGGGTTCGGCTCGGTGGACTGGAAGCGGTTGACCCCGACGACGACGTCCTCGCCGGTCTCGATGCGGGCGCGTCGGCGCGAGTGCGACGCGACGAGCTCGGACTTCATGTAGCCGCCCTCGACGGCCGACACCGCGCCGCCCATGGCCTGGACCCGGTCGATCTCGGCGCGGGCACCCTCGACGAGCTCCGCGACCTTCCTCTCGACGACGACCGAGCCCTCGAACAGGTCCTCGTGCTCCAGGAGGTCGGACTCGTAGGCGAGGACCTGCTGGATGCGCAGCGACCACTGCTGGTCCCACGGCCGCGGGAGGCCCAGGGCCTCGTTCCATGCGGGCAGCTGGACGGCGCGCGCCCGCGCGTCCTTCGACAAGGTGACGGCCAGCATCTCGAGGACGATGCGCTGGACGTTGTTCTCCGGCTGCGCCTCGGTGAGGCCGAGGGAGTTGACCTGGACCCCGTAGCGGAACCGGCGCTGGGTGGCGTCCAGCACGCCGTACCGCTCACGGGTCAGCTCGTCCCACAGGCGGACGAAGGCTCGCATCTTGCACATCTCCTCGACGAAGCGCACCCCGGCGTTGACGAAGAAGGAGATCCGGGCGACGACCTCGCCGAACCGCTCCGGCGGCACCTGCCCCGAGTCGCGCACGGCGTCCAGGACGGCGATCGCCGTGCACATGGCGTAGGCGATCTCCTGCACCGGCGTCGCCCCGGCCTCCTGCAGGTGGTAGCTGCAGATGTTGATGGGGTTCCACTTCGGGATGTCGGAGACGGTGTAGGCCACCATGTCGGTGATGAGCCGCAGCGAGGGCGCCGGCGCGAAGACGTAGGTCCCCCGTGAGAGGTACTCCTTGATGATGTCGTTCTGGGTCGTGCCGGTCAGCGCCCGCACCGCGGCGACCGGGTCCTCACCGGCCTCCTCGGCCTGGTCCTCGGCGGCCACCTGGTAGAGCGCGAGGAGCCACATCGCGGTGGCGTTGATCGTCATCGAGGTGTTCATCCGCGACAGCGGGATGTCCTCGAACAGGGCCCGCATGTCGCCGAGGTGCGAGATCGGGACGCCGACCTTGCCGACCTCGCCGCGGGCCAGGGGGTGGTCGGGGTCGTATCCCGTCTGGGTCGGCAGGTCGAAGGCGACCGACAGGCCGGTCTGCCCCTTGTCGAGGTTGCGGCGGTAGAGGGCGTTGCTCGCGGCCGCGCTGCTGTGCCCGGCGTAGGTGCGCATCACCCACGGGCGGTCACGCTCGGGCGAGGTCGCGTCGCTGCTCTCGGGCATGCCAGAACGCTAGCCGCGGGCCGCAGGTGCGCGAGGGCACGGTGAGCGCGCCCACACGGTGACGGTCGCCACAGGCCCACCCCTCCGGGGGCCGGTGGCGACGGGTCAGCCGACGGCGCCGGCGAGCACCCCCTCGGCGAGGAGCGAGCCCATCCGGGCCCGGCGGAACAGGCGGCGCGTGCGGTCGTCGGCGGCGACGACGACGATCGGTCGACCCGCCCGTCGGGACCGGCGCAGCACCTCCACGACGAGGCCGAAGCCCGTCGCGTCGCCGATGTGGGCCTCGCCGAGGTCGAGGTGCATCGCGGTGGACCCCGCGGCGATGCAACGGTGCAGCGGCAACCGCACGTCGGCCACGGTGCGCACGTCGAGCCTCCCGGCCAGGGCCAGGTGGCAGCCGCGCTCGTCATGGGCCTCGGTCAGTGTCACGCGGGCATCCCCCAGAACGGCCACGGTCCCCCCTCTCGCGTCGTCGTGGACCCATTGAACTGTGGGTCCTGCCCTCGGACGATGATCCGAGGGGTAAAGATCCGGCAAACAATGGACAATGTCCCCTTCATGCCACGCACCAGGTCCCGGCGCCGTTCTGACAGGCTGGGCCCATGGTCAACCTCACCCGGATCTACACGCGCACCGGCGACGACGGGAGCACCTCGCTCGGTGACCTGAGCCGCACCCGCAAGACCGACGCGCGCCTGGCCGCCTACGCCGACGCCAACGAGGCCAACGCGGCGCTCGGGGTCGCCGTCGCGGCGGGCGACCTCCCGGACGACGTGCGGGCCGTCCTCCTGCGGGTGCAGAACGACCTGTTCGACGTCGGGGCCGACCTGTCGACCCCGCTCCAGCGGGAGTACGAGTACCCGCCGCTGCGCGTCAAGGAGGAGTGGGTCACCGAGCTCGAGGCCGACTGCGACCGCTACCTCGAGCCGCTCGAGAAGCTGCGCTCCTTCATCCTGCCCGGGGGCACCGTCGCCGCCGCCCACCTGCACGTCGCCCTCACCGTCGTCCGCCGCGCGGAGCGCTCGGTCTGGGCCGCCATCGAGGAGTACGGGACCGAGCCCGGCGAGGGCCGCGGCGAGGGCGGGGTCAACCCCGTCACCGCCACGTACCTCAACCGGCTCTCGGACCTGCTCTTCGTCCTGGCCCGCAGCGCCAACGTGCCGGCCGGCGGCGACGTCCTCTGGGCCCCCGGCGGTGGCCGCGAGGAGAACCCGAAGGGCTGACCCCCGCGCCGCCGGGGTCACTTGACCTCGGACCGGCGGACCATGACGAGCCCGACCGCGAGCGGCAGGAGGAACCACAGGGTGCCGGCGACGGCCAGGTGCTGCCACTGCTCGCCCGAGACGTCGCCCTCGAAGAGGGGCATCTGCGCGAACTGGTAGTCCACCCACGGCTGGAGGTCGCCGAACCACTGCTGGTTCATCGCGAGCAGGCCAAGGAGCGGGGGGAGCACGAGGGTGTAGACGAAGTAGCCGACGATCGCGCCGGAGCTGTTGCGGATGAGCACCCCGAGCATGAAGCCGAAGAGCATCCCGAGGACGCTGCCGAGGACGATGAGCGCGAACTGCGCGACGGTGGCGTTCCACACCGGGTCGAGCCCGGTGATGGCGCTGCCGACGAGGGTGCCGAGGACACCGACCACGAGCGCGATGACCATGGCGATGATGCCGACCGACACGGCGGCGAGGAGCTTGGCCCCGAGCACCCGCCCTCGTCGCGGGACGAGGGTGAAGGTGCTCAGGCCGCTGCGCTGGGTCCACTCGCTCGTGACGGCGAGGATGCCGATCATCGGGAGGATGACCGTCATCGGGGCCCCGATGGCGGCGGCGAAGTTCTCGTAGGTCTGCTCCTCGTCGGGGGCGAAGGCGATGATCGCCGCCGTCGCGAGGACGCTCGTGATGACGATGCTCGCCATCAGCCAGAAGCCGGAGCGGGTGTCGAACATCTTGCGCAGCTCGACGCCGACGAGGCGGGTGAGCGGGATGCGGGCGGCGACGGCGTGCCGCCGGCCGGTCGTGGTGGTGGTCTGGTCGAGGACGGCGGTGGTCATGCCACGGCTCCTTCACGCTGGGTCGATGCGGTGAGGTCGAGGAACATCTCCTCGAGGCCGGCGCCCTCGGCGGCGCGCAGCTCGGTGAGGGCGACGCCGAGCGCGAGCGCGACCTCGCCGACGAGGGCGGTGCCCGCGTCGGTGTGCAGGCTGCCGTCGGGGCGCAGCGTGACGTGGGACCCGGTGCGCTCGAGGGCAGCGGCCAGCCCGGTGGTCGACGCGGCGCGGGCGATGGTGCCGGCCCCGGCGAGCAGCTCGGTCTTGGTGCCGCTCGCGACGATCCGGCCGTTCCCGATGACGACGATGTCGTCGGCGATGACCTCGATCTCGTGGAGCAGGTGCGAGGACAGCAGGACGGTGCCGCCCTCGTCGGCGTAGGAGCGCAGCAGGTCGCGCATCCAGCGGATGCCCGCCGGGTCGAGGCCGTTGGCCGGCTCGTCGAGGATGAGGACGTGCGGGTCGCCGATGAGCGCGGTCCCGATGCCGAGGCGCTGGCGCATCCCGAGGGAGTAGTCCTTCACCCGCCGGTCGGCCTCGGTCGAGGTGAGGCTGACGAGGTCGAGCATCTCCTGGACGCGGCCGCGGGGCAGGCCCATCGTGCGCTGCGCCAGGGTCAGGATCTCGCGGCCGGTGCGACCGGCGTGCTGCGCCGACGCGTCGAGGAGGACCCCGACGTCGGTGCCCGGGTTCGGGAGGTCGACGAAGCGCTGCCCGTCGATGAGGGCCGTCCCGGAGGTGGCGGGCGTCAGCCCGACCATGATCCGCATCGTCGTGGACTTGCCGGCGCCGTTGGGTCCGAGGAACCCCGTGACGCGTCCTGTCGCTGCGGTGAAGCTGACGTCGTCGACGGCGAGGGCGCCGCCGTACCTCTTGCTCAGTGTCTCGACCGTGATCATGACGCCGATCCTGTCGAGGACCGGCGGCGCCCCACATCAGGGAGACACCTGAGGTCGTCCCCCACCCGACCCTGAGCGGGTCCGGGGTGGGACCTCAGGCGACGTTGACGTTGTAGCCCGGCGGGCTCGACTCGAGCCAGGCCCTGATCGCCGTGTACGCGGCTGGGGCGAAGGCGAACTCGCACATCGAGCCCGTGGTGCCGCCCCGGACGGCGACGGGGTCGGCGAGCCCCGGGATGGGGTCGGCGAGGGGCTCGGCGGTCCCGAGGTCGAGCTCCCCGCGCTGCCACGAGACCTCGGGGCGCAGCGAGGGCCCGACGATGCTGAACCACTCGAAGCGCTCGGCCCCGAGCCGTGCCAGCCCGAGCCGCCAGCGCGACCCGGGACCGTCGCGCCGGGCGCAGAGCATGATCGGGCGGCCGTCGCCGGAGATGAAGCGTCGGCGCGCCCACACGAAGGTGAGCGCGCCGACGGCTGCGAGGACGACGAGGGCGAGGACCAGCTCGGTCACGACAAGTGGCGTCATGGCGAGCGGTCCCCTGCCCGTCGTCTCAGGAACCCATGTTGCTGGCGTCGACGCTCTCGGCGACGATCGTCACCCGGTCGTGGTCGACCGAGAGGAACCCGCCGTCGACCGTGGCCGTGCGCCAGGACCCACCCGTGTTGACCCGCACCTCGCCCTCTGCGAGCACGCAGAGGATCGGGGTGTGGCCGGGGAGGATGCCGAGGTCGCCGTCGATCGAGCGGGCGCTGACCTGGGTGGCCTCGCCCTCCCAGACCTTCCGGTCCGCGGCGACGAGCTCGACGGTGAGGGCCATCAGAGGTTCTTCTGGATCTCGGCCCACTGGCGCTCGACGTCGTCGAGGCCACCGCACATGAAGAACGCCTGCTCACCGACGTGGTCGTACTCGCCGTCGCAGATCTTCGTGAAGGCCTCGATGGTGTCGACGAGCGGGACCGTGGAGCCCTCGATGCCGGTGAACTGCTTCGCGACGTAGGTGTTCTGCGACAGGAAGCGCTGGAGGCGACGGGCCCGGTTGACGAGGATCTTGTCCTCCTCGGACAGCTCGTCGATGCCGAGGATCGCGATGATGTCCTGCAGCTCCTTGTTGCGCTGGAGGATCTGGCGCACGCGGACCGCGGTCGTGTAGTGCTCCTCGGTGATGTACCGACGGTCCAGGATCCGGCTCGTCGAGGTGAGCGGGTCGACCGCCGGGTAGATGCCGAGCGAGGCGATCTCGCGGGACAGCTCGGTCGTCGCGTCGAGGTGCGCGAAGGTCGTGGCCGGCGCGGGGTCGGTGTAGTCGTCGGCCGGCACGTAGATCGCCTGCATCGAGGTGATCGAGTGACCACGCGTGGAGGTGATGCGCTCCTGGAGCACACCCATCTCGTCGGCGAGGGTCGGCTGGTAGCCGACGGCGGACGGCATCCGGCCGAGGAGGGTCGAGACCTCCGAGCCGGCCTGGGTGAACCGGAAGATGTTGTCGATGAAGAGCAGCACGTCCTGGCCCTGGACGTCGCGGAAGTACTCCGCCATCGTCAGCGCCGAGAGGGCGACGCGAAGGCGCGTGCCCGGCGGCTCGTCCATCTGTCCGAAGACGAGGGCGGTCTGCCCGAGGACGCCCGCCTCCTCCATCTCGACCATGAGGTCGTTGCCCTCACGGGTGCGCTCGCCGACGCCGGCGAACACCGACACTCCGCCGTGGTCGCGCGCGACGCGGGCGATCATCTCCTGGATGAGGACGGTCTTGCCGACGCCCGCACCGCCGAACAGGCCGATCTTCCCGCCCTGGACGTAGGGGGTCATCAGGTCGATGACCTTGATCCCGGTCTCGAACATCGTCGTCTTGGACTCGAGCTGGTCGAAGGCCGGAGCGGTGCGGTGGATGCCCCAGCGCTCGTTGACCTCGAAGGTCTCGCCCTCCGCGAGGTTCATGACCTCACCGGTGGTGTTGAAGACCTTGCCCAGGGTGACGTCGCCGACGGGGACCGTGATCGGTCCTCCGGTGTCCTGCACCGGGGTCCCGCGCACGAGACCGTCGGTGGGCTGGAGGGAGATGGCGCGAACCATGTTGTCGCCGATGTGCTGGGCGACCTCGAGGTTCAGCTTCTTCTTCTCGCCGAGGAGCTCGACCTCGGTGGTCAGCAGGTTGTACTGCTCGGGCATGCCGTCGACGGGGAACTCGACGTCGACGACCGGGCCGATGATGCGCGAGATCCGGCCGACGCTGCCGGCCTTGGACTCGCTCTTCTCGGTGACAGTGGCAGTCATGGTCTCTCTCTCACTCACTTGCTCTCGGCCAGGGCGCTGGCGCCACCGACGATTTCGCTGATCTCTTGGGTGATCTCCGCCTGGCGGGCCTGGTTGACCAGCCGGGTGTACTTCTTGATGAGCTCCTCGGCGTTGTCGGTCGCCGACTTCATCGCGCGCTGGCGGGCGGCGAGCTCGGACGCGGCGGCCTGGAGCATGCAGTTGAACAGCCGGGCGTTGACGTACTTCGGCAGCAGGGCGTCGAGGACCTTCTCGGCGCTGGGCTCGAAGGCGTACAGCGGCAGCAGGTCGTCGGCGTCGGGCGCCTCGGTGCCCTCGACCACCTCGAGCGGGAGCAACCGGATGACCTCGGGCTCCTGCGTCACCATCGTGACGAAGCGGGTGAAGACGACGTGGACCTCGTCGACGCCGCCCTCCTCGGTGGGGCGGGTGAAGTCGGCCACGAGCCGCTCGCCGACCTCACGCGCGGTCTCGAACGCCGGCTTCTCGGAGTTGCCCGTCCACTCGGCCGCGAACTCGCGCTGGCGGAACTTGTAGAAGCCGACCGCCTTGCGACCCAGCAGGTACGGCACGACCTCCTTGCCGCTCTCGCGCAGGGAGGCGACGACACGCTCGCTCTCCTTGAGCACGCCGCTGCTGTAGGCCCCGGCGAGACCGCGGTCGGAGGTGATGATGACGACGGCGGCGCGCGTGACGTCGGTCTTCTCGGTCGTCAGGGGGTGGTCCTCGTTGGAGAACGTGGCCACGGCTGACACCGCGCGGGTGAGCGCGCGGGCGTAGGGGCTCGACTCACGCACGGCCTGCTGGGCCTTGACGACGCGTGCGGCCGCCATGAGCTCCATCGCCCGGGTGATCTTCTTCGTCGAGCTGACGGCTCGGATGCGCTGCCGGTACTCCCGGATCTGCGCTCCCATACGTTTCCGCCTTCCTGGTTCTTCTGCTTCGGGCCGAGGACTGACCGGCGGCCGGGTGCGGTGCGCACCCGGCCGGCCCGGGTCAGCGCTTCTGCTTGACGATCTGCTCCTGCTCGGACGCCTGCGCCTTGGCGGCCGCGTCGTCCTCGGCCTCGTTGCCGGCCTGCGGGCCGTCGGCCCCGCCGCCCTCGAAGAGCTTGGCCTTGAAGGTCTCGACCTCGCCCTCGAGCGCCTGCTCGGTCTCCTCCTCGAACTTCCCCGTCTCGCGGATGCCCGCGAGGAGGTCGTTCTTGGTGCGGCGCAGGTGGTCGAGGAACTCGGCCTCGAAGCGGCGGACGTCCTCGACGGCGACGCTGTCGAGCTTGCCCGTGGTGCCGAGCCAGATCGAGACGACCTGCTCCTCGACCGGGAACGGCGCGGCCTGGCGCTGCTTGAGGAGCTCGACGAGGCGGGCACCCTTCGCGAGCTGGGCCCGCGACGCGGGGTCGAGGTCGGAGGCGAACATCGCGAACGCCTCGAGGGCGCGGTACTGCGCGAGGTCGAGCTTGAGGCGACCGGCGACCGACTTCATCGCCTTGATCTGCGCGGCACCGCCGACGCGCGACACCGAGACACCGACGTCGATGGCCGGGCGGACGTTGGAGTTGAACAGGTCGGCCTGGAGGTAGATCTGGCCGTCGGTGATGGAGATGACGTTGGTCGGGATGTACGCCGAGACGTCGCCCGCCTTGGTCTCGATGATCGGCAGGCCGGTCATCGAGCCGTGGCCCAGCTCGTCGGAGAGCTTCGCGCAGCGCTCGAGGAGCCGGCTGTGGAGGTAGAAGACGTCGCCGGGGTAGGCCTCGCGGCCCGGCGGGCGGCGCAGCAGCAGCGACACGGCGCGGTAGGCCTCGGCCTGCTTGGACAGGTCGTCGAAGACGATGAGGACGTGCTTGCCCTGGTACATCCAGTGCTGGCCGATGGCCGAGCCGGTGTAGGGCGCGAGGTACTTGAAGCCCGCGGAGTCGGAGGCGGGAGCCGCGACGATCGTCGTGTACTCCATCGCACCGGCGTCCTCGAGGGTGCCGCGGACGGCCGCGATCGTCGAGCCCTTCTGGCCGATGGCGACGTAGATGCAGCGCACCTGCTTGTCGGGGTCGCCGCTGTCCCAGAACTCCTTCTGGTTGATGATCGTGTCGACCGCGACCGTGGTCTTGCCGGTCTGGCGGTCACCGATGATCAGCTGGCGCTGGCCGCGACCGATGGGGGTCATGGCGTCGACGGCCTTGAGGCCGGTCTGCAGCGGCTCGTGGACCGACTTGCGCTGGACGACCGTGGGCGCCTGCAGCTCGAGGGCGCGGCGCTCCTCGGCCTCGATGTCGCCGAGGCCGTCGATCGGCACGCCGAGCGGGTTGACGACGCGACCGAGGAACTTGTCGCCGACGGGGACCGAGAGGACCTCGCCGGTGCGCTTGACCTCCTGGCCCTCCTCGATGCCCGAGAACTCACCGAGGATGACGACGCCGATCTCGTGCACGTCGAGGTTGAGCGCGAGACCGCGCGTGCCGTCCTCGAAGAGCAGCAGCTCGTTGGTCATCGCCGAGGGCAGTCCCTCGACGTGCGCGATGCCGTCGCCGGCGTCGGTGACGCGGCCGACCTCTTCGCGCGAGGCCGTTCCGGGCTCGTAGGACCGGACGTAGCTGTCCAGGGCGTCCCGGATCTCCTCCGGACGGATCGAGAGCTCCGTCATGATCTGATCTTCTCCTCGGTCACCGGCCCCCTGTGGGGCCGAAGTCTGTGGTGGGTGGTGCGGCTGTTCAGTTCGTGCTGCGGGTGCGGCTCAGCCGCCGGCGACGTGCCGGCCGGCTTCGTCGAGGCGGCGCAGGACCGTGCCGTCGACGACCTCGTCGTCGACCTGGACCCGGATGCCTCCCATGACCTCGGGGTCGAGGACGACCTGCAGGGTCACGGCCTTGTCGTAGTGCGCCTCGAGGGCGGACCGCAGGCGTGCGGACTGCTGCTCGGAGAGCGGGTTCGCCACGGTGACGAGCGCGGTGAGCTCGTCCCGGCGCGACGACGCGAGCCGGAGGTAGGCCTCCATGACCCGGTCGAAGCGACGGCCGCGCGGTGCCCGTACGGCCTGCTCGGCCAGGCGCACCGTCTCGGGTGCGACCTTGCCCTCGAGCAGCCCGTGGACGAGGGCCACCTTGCCCGCGGCGTCGGTGTTGCGGCCCGACAGGGTGTCGCGCAGACCGGGGTCGCCGGCGACGATCCGCTCGAAGCGGAACAGCTCGTCCTCGACGCGGTCGATGCGGCCCTCGCGCTCGGCTGATGCGAGCAGCGTCTGCACGGCGAGGCTCTCGAGGGTGTCCCCGAGGTCACGCTCGGCGGCCCAGCGCTGACCGGCCACGTCGGCGACGAGGCCGGCGGTGGTCTCGCCGACCTTTCCGCCGAAGAGCGACCGGGCCAGGGCCTGCTTGTCGGCCGCGTCACGCGACGGGTCGGCGAGGGCACGGCGCAGCGAGGCGCTGCCGTCGACGACGGCCGACACCGCGAACAGCTCCTCCGCGAGGGTGAGCCCGGTGCCCTTGGCCAGGGCGGCGTCGAAGGAGGTCTGGACCGCCCTGGAGGCACCGCGTGACGAGCCGCGCATCAGGCGCCCTGACCCGCGGGGGCGACCTTCTCGGGCTTGACGTCGCCGGCCTCGAGCTCGGCGAGGAAGCGGTCGACGATGCCGGTCTGGCGCACCTCGTCCTCCAGCGACTCGCCGACGATCTTGCCCGCCAGGGCCGTGGACAGTGCCCCGACCTCCTGGCGGAGCTGGACGACCGCCTGCTGGCGCTCGGCCTCGACCTGGCGCTTGGCCGCCTCGGTGATGCGGCCTGCCTCGGCCTGGGCCTGGCTGCGCATCTCCGCCACGATCGAGGCGCCCTGCTCACGAGCGGACTCGCGCAGCGCGTTGGCCTCGGTCCGGGCCTCGGCGAGCTGGGCGTTGTACTTCTCCAGCGCGGCGCGAGCCTCGGCCTGGGCCTCCTCGGCCTGCTGCATCCCGCCCTCGATGGCGGCGGCACGCTCCTCGTACATCGCCTCCATCCGTGGGACGACCTTCGTGGAGAAGATCCAGTAGAGGACGCCGAAGGCGATGGCGCCGATGATGAGCTCGGCCGGGTGCGGCAGGAGCGGGAGCTGCTCGGGCCAGCCCACTCCCTCGGAGGCCGGAACGGATGCGAGAACCACGTCGCTTCCTTATCTGTCGGTCGTGCTTGGGATGTGCGGTCTGCGGGACGTCAGCCGGAGAAGACGAAGACGAACACGAGACCGAGGATCGCGAGCGCCTCGGTGAGCGCCATGCCGGTGAAGGCGATGGTCTGGAGCATGCCGCGGGCCTCGGGCTGGCGGGCCACCCCGTTGATGTACGCGGCGAAGATCAGACCGACACCGATACCGGGGCCGATGGCTGCGAGGCCGTAGCCGAGGTAGGTGATGTCACCAGTCATTGCGTTTCCTTTCGGAGGCGCCGGGGCTTGTCCCGGCGTCGGTGTGCGTATTTACAAGGAGGGTCGTGCTACCGGACGGACCGGGGGTCAGTGGTGCTCGCTCACCGCGTCGCTGATGTACAGCGCCGCGAGGAGGGTGAAGATGAACGCCTGGAGGAACTGGACCAGGAGCTCGAAGAAGGTCATGACGACGCCGAACCCCATGCCGAGGACGCCGGACGCCTGGATGCCGATGTTGCTGCCGTGCAGGAGCAGGTACTCGCCGCCGAGGATGAAGACGAGGAGCATGAGGTGGCCGGCGAGCATGTTGCCGAACAGTCGCAGGGCGAGCGTCAGCGGCCGGATGAAGAAGTACGTGAGGAACTCGAGGATGAACATGATGGGCCGCAGCCACAGCGGCAGGCCCGGGGGGACGAGCGACTTGAGGTAGCCGACGACGCCGTGCTTCCGGCGGATCCCGACGGTGTGGTAGACGACGTAGACCACGAGGGTCAGCACGATGGGGAACGCGATCCGGCTCATCGAGGGGAACTGGACGAGCGGGAAGATCCCCATGACGTTGTTGAACACGATCATCGTGAACAGGGTCAGCAGCAGCGGCACGAAGGGGCGGAAGTCCTTGGCCCCGATGATGTCGCGCGCGATGGTGTTGCGGACGAACCCGTAGGCCTGCTCGGCCACCCACTGTCGCTTGGTCGGGACGACGCTCAGCTTGCCGGCGACGGTCATGAAGAAGAGCCCGATGATGACGACCGAGGCCATGACGACGAACGCGGGACGGGTGAAGGTCCAGTTGCTCGTGTCGCTACCGAACAGCGGCCACCAGAAGTCCTCGATGCCCGGGGCCTGGAAGCCCTCACCGTCGGCGGCGGCGACGCCGGTCTGAAGCCAGTGTGCGGGAACCACGCTCGGGCTCACAGCCTCTCCTCGGGGGTTTCACGGGCGCGCGCGACGGCAGTCCGTGGGAACGGGACGTACGCTACCCGACCCTCGCGGGTCGGTGCGACGGCGGGTTGGACCGGCGGACAGGCGCTCACGAGCCGCTCCCGTCGTCGGTCGGCGGGTCGTCGACGGGCGGGTCGTAGACAGGGACCCGGGCCCGGCGCAGGGCGAGCATCGCGAAGACCTGCCAGACGATCGTCACGACGAACGCGACGATGCCGAGAGCCGGCCCGTCGACCCAGTCGGCGTCCTTGAACACCATGATGACGAGCAGGAGCGCGATGACCTGTCCGAGGTACACGGCCATGGCCACGGCGAAGAACGCCTGGGGGTTGGCGGTGCGGACGAGGCGGCTCAGCAGGAACATGCCGGAGGCGAAGAAGCCGAGCGAGACGAGGAGACCGATGAGGGCCCCGGCGAGGGCGTCTCCCCCGCGGACGACGACGAGCACGAGGACCGTCACCAGGCCGGCTGCGGCCGACGGCAGCAGGGCTCCCCGCAGCATCGCGGCGAACGGCGCACCGGCGTGCGGTGCGGTGCTCGGCGAGCGGTCGGTCATCGGCGATCGGCCTCTTCGGAACGTCGGGTCGGACGGGCTTCCTCGGTGCTTGTGAAAGTTATCACAAGCGCTGGGACGGGCTCAACCGAGGGCGCTCAGACCCGCCGGGCGAGGATGACGTAGATGGTGCGGGCGATGATCTCGAGGTCGAGGACGGGCGACCAGTTGACGAGGTACTGCAGGTCGTAGCCCAGCTTGTACTCGGCGTCGGTGTGGTACCGCCCGTGGATCTGGGCGAGCCCGGTCAGGCCCGGGGGGACCTCGTGCCGGCGGGTGTACCCGGCGATCTCCTTCTCGAACCCGGCGGTGAGCTCGGGACGCTCGGGGCGGGGTCCGACGATCGACATCCGGCCGGTGACGATGTGCAGGATCTGGGGCAGCTCGTCGGCCCGCGTGGCCCGCAGCCACCGGCACGCCGGGATGACGCGTGGGTCACCCTGCGTCGAGAGCTGGGCCCCTCCGTGCGCCTCCGCGTCGACGCGCATGGTGCGGAACTTGAGCATCTGGAAGGTCTCGCCCCCGACGCCGACCCGGGTCTGCCGGTAGAGGAGCGGTCGCCCCGCGGCCACGAGCTGGTAGAGGGCGACGCCGCCGAGGAGGAGGACCCACACGGGCGCGGTGAGGACGAGGAGGAAGACGTCGAGCAGCCGCTTGAAGTGCCGCTGCGAGCTCGGCATCGTCTGCGGCAGGAGGAGGACGAACGGCAGCCCGGCGACCTCCCGGAGGCGGTCGAGCCCGTAGAGCGTCTCGCGGCCGGTGACCCGCAGGAGGATCGTCGTCCCCATCCGGTCGAGCCGGCCGATGGTGCGCGGGTACCAGTCCTCGAGCCAGGCGCCCGTCATGAGCAGGACGTCGGTCGCCTGGTGCTCGCGGGCGGCGTCGACCACCGACCTCGCGTCGTCGACCTCGCCCACGACGACGAAGTCGGCCTTGTCGACGAGCGCGAGGTGGCGGCGCGCGAGCTCGAGGTCGGCCTCCTCCCCCGCGACGATGACGTGGGGAGGACCCTCGCGCCGGGTCCGCAGGGCGTGGACGAAGGCCCGGTTGAGGGCGACGGCGACGGCGGCGAGGACGATGACGGCGACGAGGTTGACGATGGGGAACGGCAGCGCGCGGCCGAGGAGCGACCCGCGCTGCTGAGCGAGGCCGGTGAGGGCGAGGTTGAGCAGCGCGACGAAGCTCCCGGCCGCCAGCGACAGCCGGGCCGCGTGGGCGAGCACCGGCGCACCGCCGAGGCGGGGCTCGCGCTCGTAGAGCCCGCCGAAGTAGAACGCCACGACGAAGATCAGGGTCGAGATGGCGAAGGAGGACGCGTACGCGGTGAGCGAGTACGTGGGCCAGGGCGGGTCGCCGAACCGGTAGACCATCGTGGCGACGCTCAGGGTGAGGACGGCCAGCGCGTCGAGCAGCATGACGAGCCGGAAGCCACGCCGGTTCAGCCGTCCGAGCAGGGGACGGCGGCGCTCGCTGCTCGGCTCGCCCACGGGTCCCCCGCCGTCAGCCGAGGGGGGCACCCGGCCGGGGATAGGCCGGGAAGCGGCCGACCAGCTCGGTGACCTGCCCGCGCACCTCGCGGGACACGGGGTGCTCGGGGTCGGCGTCACCGTCGACGACCGCGCGGGCGATGAGGGAGGCGATGGTGCGCATCTCGTCCTCGCCCATCCCCTGGGTCGTGACGCACGGGGTGCCGACCCGGATGCCCGAGGCGATGTTCGGCTTCTGCGGGTCGAAGGGGATCGCGTTCTTGTTCAGCGTGATGCCGGCGGCGTCGCAGCGGGCCTCGGCGTCGACCCCGGTGACCATGACCGGCTGGAGGTCGTGGAGCGAGAGGTGGGTGTCGGTGCCGCCCGTCGTGGGCCGGATCCCCTTCTCGCCGAGGGTCTCGGCGAGGACCTTCGCGTTGGCGACGACCTGGCGGGTGTACGCGGCGTACTCGGGGGTCGCGCACTCCTTGAAGTTCACGGCCTTCGCGGCGATCGTGTGCATCTGGGGCCCGCCCTGCATCATCGGGAAGACGCCGCGGTCGATGGCCGTGGCGTGCTCCTGACGGCAGACGATGGCGCCGGAGCGGGGGCCGCGCAGCACCTTGTGGGTCGTGAACGACACGACGTCGGCGTGCGGGACCGGGCTGGGGATCGCGCCGCCGGCGACGAGGCCGATGAAGTGCGCGGCGTCGACCCAGAAGACGGCGCCGACCTCGTCGGCGATGGCGCGGAAGCGGGCGAAGTCGATGAGGCGCGGGATGGCGGAGCCACCGGCGAGGATCACCTTGGGGCGGTGCTCCTTGGCGAGGCGCTCGACCTCGTCGTAGTCGATGTCCTCGGTGTCCTTGTCGACGCCGTAGTGGACGGCGTCGAACCACTTGCCGGAGAACGACATCTTCGTGCCGTGGGTGAGGTGGCCGCCGTGCGGCAGGCTCATCGCGAGGATGGTCTCGCCCGGCTTGAGGAACGCGCCGTAGACCGCCTGGTTCGCGCTGGCGCCGGAGTGCGCCTGGACGTTGGCGTGCTCGGCGCCGAACAGGCTCCGGCACCGCTCGATGGCGAGCGTCTCGGCCTTGTCGACCTCGGAGCAGCCGCCGTAGTACCGGCGGCCGGGGTAGCCCTCGGCGTACTTGTTCGACAGCGTCGAGCCGAGGGCCGTGAGGACCTCGGGGCTCGAGAAGTTCTCGCTCGCGATGAGCTGCAGGCCGCCGCGCAGGCGGTCGAGCTCGCTCACCAGCACACCGGCGATGTCGGGGTCGAAGGCCTCGAGGGCGCCGAAGTCGGAACCGTAGAAGGTGTCAGTCATCGCTGGTCTCTCGGTGGTCGGTGGACGGGGTCTGCTCGGGCGCGGCCGTCTCCGGTTGCGCATCGGGCTCGGCGCGCGCCAACTCTAGGGCGTCGGCCCGCGAGCGCTCCACGACGTCCATGACGTCGGCCTCGGAGATCGCGCCGACCCGCAGGAGCACGGGCTCGTCGCGGGTGCAGTCGACGATGGTCGAGGCGAGGCCGCCGGTGACCGGCCCGCCGTCGAGGTAGAACTCCACGCTCGCGCCGAGCTGGGTGGCGGCCTCGATGACGGTGCGCGAGGCCGGGTGGCCGGTGCGGTTGGCCGAGCTGACCGCCATCGGGCCGACCTCGCGGAGCAGCTCGAGGGCCACGGGGTCGTCGGGCATCCGCAGGGCGACCGTGCCGCCGGTGTCGCCGAGGTCCCACATCAGGCTCGGCTGCGCCTTGACGACGACGGTCAGGGCACCGGGCCAGAAGGCATCGACCAGGGCCCGGGCGTAGTCCGGGACGTCGGTGGCGAGACCGTCGATGGTGCGGGTGTCGGGCACGAGGACCGGCGGGGGCATGTCGCTCCCCCGGCCCTTCGCGGCGAGCAGCGCGTGCACGGCGTCCGGGGAGAAGGCGTCGGCCCCGATGCCGTAGAGGGTGTCGGTGGGGAGGACGACGAGCTTGCCCTCGCGGACCCCCAGCGCGACCTTCGGGATGGCGTCGGCCCGTCCGTGCTCGGTCGTGCAGTCGAAGACGGGGCTCATGGTCCCCAGCCTAGGGTTCCGGGTCGGTGGGCCGTCGGAGGGCTCACCGGCGCCGGGCGACCGTGGCGCGCGGGCGCCCGGTGAGGTCGAGGTGGTCGACGACGTCCTCCCAGGCTCCGGTGGCCCGCAGTCCCCGGGGCAGCGACTCGCCCTGGCTGTCGGCGTGCTCCATCACGAGGACGCCGCCGGGGCGCAGGAGCACGGCAGCGCGTGCGGCGACCGCGAGCGGGACGGCGAGCCCGTCGGCCGACAGCCCGTAGAGGGCGACCTCGGGGTCGTGGTCGCGGACCTCGGGGTCGAGCGGGACGGCGCCGTCGGGGATGTAGGGCGGGTTGCTCACCACGACGTCGACCGTGCCCTCGAGGTCGTGGAAGGCGACGGTGGCGTCGCCGAGGCGGAGGTCGACGGCGAGCCCCGTGCGGTCGCGGTTGGCCACCGCCCAGCCGTGGGCGAGGTCGGACAGCTCGACGGCGTGGACCGTGGCGTCGGGCACCTCGTCCTTCACGGCGAGGGCGATGGCACCCGAGCCGGTGCAGAGGTCGACGACGAGGGGGTGCTCGGCCTCGGCGGCCAGGGCGGCCTCGATGGCCAGGCCTGCGGCGACCTCGGTCTCGGGGCGCGGCACGAAGACCCCCGGTCCCACGGCGAGGGTGAGCCGGCGGAAGTGCGCCCGGCCGGTGAGGTGCTGCAGGGGGATGCGGCCGAGCCGCTCCTCGACGAGCCCGGCATAGGTGTCGAGGAAAGCGGCGTCGGTGGGGTCGCGCAGCACCATCCGTCGGCGGACGTCGGCGGCGTGGGTTCCGAGGGCGAAGGCGGCGAGCTCGACGGCGTCGGCATCGGGCGAGGCGATGCCCTCCTCCTCGAAGGAGAGCCGGGCGCGGGTGACCGCGTCGTGCAGCGTGGCCGGCGCGCCCGTCATCGCTCGGAGATGGCCGCCAGGCGGGCGGCCTCGTCGGCGTCGACGGCCGACTGGACGATGGGGTCGAGGTCGCCGTCGAGGACCGTGTCGAGGTTGTAGGCCTTGAACCCGGTGCGGTGGTCGCTGATCCGGTTCTCGGGGTAGTTGTAGGTGCGGATCCGCTCGGAGCGGTCGACGGTGCGGACCTGGCTGTTGCGCACCGTGGCGTCGGCGGCGTGCCGCTCGTCCATCGCGAGCTGGTGGAGGCGGGCGCGCAGGACGCGCAGTGCCGCCTCGCGGTTCTGCAGCTGCGACTTCTCGTTCTGGCAGGAGACGACGACGCCGGTGGGCAGGTGCGTGATCCGCACCGCGGAGTCGGTGGTGTTGACGCTCTGGCCACCGGGGCCGCTCGAGCGGAAGACGTCGATGCGCAGGTCGTTGGGGTCGATCGTCACCTCGACGTCCTCGGCCTCGGGCATGACCCACACCCCGGCGGCGCTCGTGTGGATGCGGCCCTGGCTCTCGGTGACGGGGACGCGCTGGACGCGGTGCACCCCGCCCTCGAACTTCAGCCGGGCCCAGGGTGCCTCGCCGGGCAGCGCGGCCTTGCGCGACTTCACCGCGACGCGGACGTCCTTGTACCCGCCGAGGTCGGACTCGGTCGCGTCGAGGACCTCGGTGCGCCAGCCGCGGCGCTCGGCGTGCCGGAGGTACATCCGCAGGAGGTCGCCGGCGAAGAGGGCCGACTCCTCGCCGCCCTCCCCCGCCTTGACCTCGAGGATGACGTCGCGGTCGTCGTCGGGGTCGCGCGGGACCATGAGGCGCAGGAGCCGGTCGGCGGCCGCAGTGAGGGTGGCCTCGAGCGCCGGGACCTCCTCGGCGAATCCCGCGTCCTCGCGGGCGAGCTCACGGGCCGCCTCGAGGTCGTCACGGGCGCGCGTCCAGGCGTGGTGCGCGGCGACGGTGGGGCCGAGCGCGGCGTAGCGCTTGGCGACCTCGCGGCTGCGGTCGGGGTCGGACGCGACGACGGGGTCGGCCATCTGGCGCTCGAGGGCCGCGTGCTCGTCGACGAGCGCCTGGGCGGACTCCAGCACGGCGGCCTCCGGTGGTCGGTCTGTGGGTGTCGGCGGGGTGGGACAGGGGTGGAAACGCGACGCGCCGGTCCACCTCACGAGGAGGCGGACCGGCGCGTCGGGGGTGCTACTTGGCGGCCTTCTTGCCGTAGCGGGCCTCGAACCGGGCCACGCGGCCGCCGGTGTCGAGGATCTTCTGCTTGCCCGTGTAGAACGGGTGGCAGTTGCTGCAGACGTCGGCGTGGATCAGGCCGTTCTTCGCCGTGCTGCGCGTGCTGAACGTGTTCCCACAGGTACAGGTGACCGTGGTCTCGACGTAGTCGGGGTGGATGTCCTTCTTCACGAGTGTCTCCTTGGATCTCTCCGGGTCGGCGGGCTCAGCACGGTGCATCTCACCCTTTGGCGCCCCGCCTGCGACCCTCGTGGGGAGGTCGCTCAGGAAACGCGTCACTGCCGTGAACCGGTCCAGCGTTCAAGTGTGCCAGAGGTGGCGCACCGTCACCTAAACGGCGAGGGGTGCCTCACCATTCCCCCTGCCGCCAGTGTCGGGGGGCGGGTCTACGGTCGCAGGATGAGGTTCGGAGCCGTCATCCCGTACGCCACCGAGCGCGAGTTCACCGAGCTCGCCGCCGTCGCCGAGGAGGCGGGGTGGGACCAGGTCTTCTCGTGGGAGGCCGTCTGGGGGCAGGACGCGTGGGTCACCCTCGGTGCCGCCGCCATGGCGACCGAGCGGATCCGCCTCGGCACCCTGCTCACTCCCGCGGCGCGGCACCGGCCGTGGGACCTCGCGTCGAGGGTCGCCTCGGTCGACCGGCTCTCGAACGGACGGGTCACCCTCGGCGTCGGGCTCGGGGCGCTGCACGGCAACTGGCTGGCCTTCGAGGCCGACGAGGGCCGAGCCACGCGGGCGAGGAAGCTCGACGAGTGCCTCGCGGTCTACGCCGGCCTCATGGGCGGACAGCCCTTCACCTTTCAGGGCGAGCACTACAGCGCGGCGCCGGTCACCGAGCTCGTGCCCCCTCCTCCCGTGCAGCTGCCCCACCCGCCCGTGTGGTGCGTCGGGATGCTCGTCCCGGGCCGCCCGCGGCAGCGCTCCCTCGAGCGCGCGGCCCGCTGGAACGGGGTCTTCCCCGCCGTCGCGGGCGGCAGCCTCGAGGACCCCGGCTCGCGCCTCACCGTGGAGGGCCTGCGCGAGGTCGTCGACCGGATCGGCACGCTGCGAGCCGACGCGGGCCTGTCGATGGACGGCTACGACGTCGTCGTCGAGGGCGACAGCCACGGCTCGTTCGGCCAGACGCGACCGCCGGTGCAGCCGTGGGCCGACGCCGGCGCGACGTGGTGGGTCGAGTCCTGGTGGGACCTGCCCGACTCCGACGACGGCCGCGTCGAGACGCGCCGTCGCCTCGCCCTCGGCCCGCAGCGCTGACGACACCGATGGATGACGGCACGACGTCCTCCACCCTCGTGCGCGAGGCGACCGCCGACGACGCGGCGGCGCTCGTCGTCCTGCGCGACGTGATGTTCGAGGTCATGGGCGTCCCACCCGAACGGCTCGCGGACGACGCCTGGCGTCGCGCCGCCCACGACTGGTTCGTCGGGCGCACGGGCGAGCGCGGGGTCCGGGTCACCGTGGCCGAGGTCGACGGCGAGGTCGTCGCGGCAGCCGTCGGTGAGGTCACCGCCCTCATCCCCGGACCCGGCGCCCCGAACGGCTCGGTGGGCCTGGTCTCGAACGTGGCGACGCTGCCGGGGCATCGCGGCCGCGGGCTGGCGGCCGCCGTCACCGACGACCTGCTGGCGTGGTTCCTCGAGAGCACCGACGTCACCCGCATCGACCTCTTCGCCACCCCGGGAGGGGCGCGGATCTACGAGCCACGGGGGTTCGTCGCGCGCTCGTTCCCCGCGATGTCCTTCGCCGTCCCGCGCGGCCCGGCCTGAGACGGCGGAACGCCGCCCCGCTGGTGCGGGACGGCGTGCCGGATGCTGCGCGAGGGCGGGGTCAGTCGTCCTCGTCCTCGAGCTTGATGCTGGCGGTCTGCTGCACCTGGCCGAGGAACTCGTAGTTCGTCTTGGTCTTGCGCAGGCGGTCGAGCAGGAGCTCGATGCCCTGCTGGGAGTCCAGCGCCGCGAGGACGCGACGCAGCTTCCACATGATCCGCAGCTCCTCGGGGGCGAGGAGGATCTCCTCCTTGCGGGTGCCCGAGTTGTTGACGTCGACCGCGGGGAAGATGCGACGGTTCGCGAGCTGGCGGTCGAGCTTGAGCTCCATGTTCCCGGTGCCCTTGAACTCCTCGAAGATCACCTCGTCCATCCGCGAGCCGGTCTCGACGAGCGCCGTCGCGAGGATGGTGAGCGAGCCACCGTTCTCGATGTTGCGCGCGGCGCCGAAGAACTTCTTCGGCGGGTACAGCGCGGCCGAGTCGACGCCACCGGAGAGGATGCGTCCGCTCGCGGGGGCCGACAGGTTGTAGGCGCGACCGAGCTTGGTGATCGAGTCGAGGAGCACGACGACGTCGTGGCCCATCTCGACGAGGCGCTTGGCGCGCTCGATGGCGAGCTCGGCGACCGTCGTGTGGTCCTCGGCGGGCCGGTCGAAGGTCGAGGAGATGACCTCGCCCTTGACGGCGCGCTGCATGTCGGTGACCTCCTCGGGGCGCTCGTCGACGAGGACGACCATGAGGTGGCACTCGGGGTTGTTCGTCGTGATCGCGTTGGCGAGCGCCTGCATCACCATCGTCTTGCCGGCCTTGGCCGGGGCGACGATGAGGCCGCGCTGGCCCTTCCCGATCGGGGCGACGAGGTCGATGATCCGCGTCGTCAGCAGGTTCTGCTCGGTCTCCAGGCGCAGGCGGTCCTGCGGGTAGAGCGGCGTCAGCTTGCCGAACTCCGGCCGGCGGCGTGCCTCGTCGGGCGACTGGCCGTTGATGGTGTCGAGCTGCGCGAGCGGGGTGAACTTGGCGCGGTTGGTGCGCCCGCCCACGGCCTGCTGCTGCGGCTCCTCGCCCTCGCGGGTGGCCTTGATCGAGCCGGTGACGGCATCACCCTTGCGCAGCCCGTGGCGCTTGACCAGGGCGAGCGGGACGTAGATGTCGCTGCTCCCGGGCAGGTAGCCGGTGGTGCGCACGAAGGCGTAGTTGTCGAGGATGTCGAGGATGCCGGCCACGGGGACGAGGACGTCGTCCTCGAAGATCTGCGGCTGGGCGTCCTCCTGCGTCGTGGCGACGCCGTCCGCGGGACGGCGCTTGTCCCGGTTGCGACCGCGGTTGCGGCGCCGGCGGCCGCCGCGGCCGTCGTCGTCGTCGGCGGCGTTCTGGTCCTGCTGGCCGTCGGCCTGCGAGGTGCCGGACGGAGCCTGCTGACCGGTGGTGGCGCGGCCGGAGGCAGCCCGGTCGCCCTGGTTCTGCCGGTCGCCCTGGTTCTGCCGGTCGGTGCGGTCCTGGCGCTCGGAGCGCTCCTGTTGGCCGTTCTGCTGACGGTCGCGGGTCTCGGCCCGGTCGGTGCGCTCCTGGCGGTCCGACCGGTCCTGACGGTCGGTGCGCTCGGTGCGCTCGGTGCGCTCACGCTCCTGGCGCTCGCCGGCGCGCTGCTCGCGGGCCGGCTGCTCCTCGCGGACGGGGGGCTCGGCCCGCTCGGTGCGGGTGGCGTCGGGCTCACGGCGGCGCGGCTCGCCGGCGCTGGCCGGACCACTCTCGCCGTTCTGACGGGCCTTGATGGCGGCGACGAGGTCGCCCTTGCGCATCTTGCCGGTCCCGCTGATGCCCATGCTCGAGGCGAGCCCCTGGAGCTCGGCCAACCGCATGGCGGTCAGCGCTCCGGAGCGGCGCGGGCTCGAGCCCGATGCCGTCGCCTCAAGGGTGGTGGTGTCTGTCACGAAGGATCCTTCCCCTCGCTCGTGGATGGCCTCATTGCGGCCGATCATGTGGGAGTCCACGCCGGACATGCAGCCACCGGTCGAAATCAACGGGGCTGGCCCTGGTCGTGGGGGGCGACTCGCGGCAGGCAACGGGACTGACCCCGGCATCGACTGCGGTCGCAAGGCCGAGGATAGCACCGGAGGCCGGGACGGGAGGGCGGTCCGCCCACCCCGGGGTGTCGGCGTCAGGCTCCGGCCAGCACCGAGACCGTCGCGCCGCGCTCGGGGATGCCCGGGGTGAGGACGCGCCACCCCGCGCCGGCGTGACCCGCGACGTCAGCGGCCCGGTGGCCCACCGCGAGGACGAGGACCGACGGCCCGGCCCCCGAGACGACGGCGGCGTGGCCGTCGGCGCGCAGGGCGTCGACGACCGCCATGGACGCGGCGTACGAGGGGCGCCGCGCCTCCTGGTGCAGCCACTCGCGGGTGGCGTCGAGGAGGTGCTCGGGAGCGCGGGCGAGCGCGTGGGCGAGCAGGGCGGCCCGACCTGCGTTGGCAGCGGCGTCGGCGAGCCGGACCTGTTGCGGCAGAACGGATCGCGCCTTCGCGGTGGACAGCTGGGCCTCGGGCGCGAGGACCACGGGGACGACGTCGGGATGCACCTCGAGGCGCACCGTCGTCGTGCTCGCGAGGTCGTCGTCGGACCACGAGAGGGTCACCCCGCCGAAGACGCTCGCCGACGAGTTGTCGGGGTGGCCCTCGAGGCGGGCGGCGAGGTCGTTGGCGAACCCGAGGTCGACCTCGTCGCCGGCCGCCCCCCGCGAGACGTCGTGGAGCGCCTGGGCCGCGACGACACCGGTGACGATCGCCGTCGCCGAGGAGCCCATCCCCCGGCCGTGCGGCACGGCGTTGGTGCACTCGAGGCGCAGGCCGGCGGGAGACCTGACGCCGAGCTCGCCCCAGGCGACCTGCATCGCCCGGTGGACGAGGTGCGAGGCGTCGAGCGGGACGACGCCCTCGCCCTCCCCCTCCACGACGACGACGAGGCCGGGCTCCTCGGTGACCGTGGCCCGGCAGGTGTCCCAGACGCCGAGGGCGCAGCCGACGGAGTCGAACCCCGGACCGAGGTTGGCGCTGCTCGCCGGGACCCGGACCTCGACGGAGGCACCGGGGCGCAGGGCGAGCGGGGCCACGTCAGCCCTCGAGGCCGAGGGCGCTCGCGACGCTGAACGCGTCGACGGGCACCCGGACCGGCTGCACCTCGGACCCGTCGGCGGTGCGCAGCGCCCACTGCGGGTCCTTGAGCCCGTGGCCGGTGACCGTGCAGACGACGGTGGCGTCGGCGGGCACGCGGCCGGCGCGCGACATCTTCAGCAGGCCCGCGATCGAGGCCGCGGAGCCGGGCTCGACGAAGACGCCCTCGGTGGAGGACAGGATGCGGTGCGCCTCGAGGATCTCGTCGTCGGTCACCGAGTCGATGAGGCCGCCGGACTCGTCGCGCGCGTCCTTCGCCTGCTGCCACGACGCCGGGTTGCCGATCCGGATGGCGGTGGCGATCGTCTCGGGGTCGTCGACGGGGTGGCCGAGGACGATGGGCGCGGCGCCCGCCGCCTGGAAACCCCACATCTGCGGGCGACGCGTGGCGACCGGCGTCAGCAGCTCGCCGCCGATGCCGGGAGTGGGCTCGGCGTACTCGCTGTAGCCGCGCCAGTAGGCCGTGATGTTGCCCGCGTTGCCCACGGGCAGCACGTGGATGTCGGGGGCGTCGCCGAGGGCGTCGACGACCTCGAAGGCCGCGGTCTTCTGCCCCTCGATGCGCGCCGGGTTCACCGAGTTGACGAGCTCGACGGGGTACGCCTCGGCGAGCTTGCGGGCGACGGTGAGGCAGTCGTCGAAGTTGCCCCCGACCTGGATCAGCGTGGCGCCGTGGGCGACCGCCTGGCTCAGCTTGCCCATCGCGATCTTGCCGTCGGGCACGAGCACGGCGCAGGTCATGCCGGCCTTGGTCGCGTAGGCCGCGGCGCTGGCGCTCGTGTTTCCGGTGCTCGCGCAGATGACGGCGCGCGCGCCGTTGCGCTTCGCGACCGAGATGGCGGTCGTCATCCCGCGGTCCTTGAACGACGCCGTGGGGTTCATCCCCTCGACCTTGACGAGGACGTTGGCGCCGGTCTCCTCGGACAGGCTCTCGCACGCGACGAGCGGGGTGCCTCCCTCGTGGAGGGTGACGACGGGCGCACCCTCGAGCATCGGCAGGCGGGCGGCGTACTCGCGGATGACCCCGCGCCACTGGTGCGCCATGTCAGGCTCCTTCCACGCGCAGGACCGAGGCGACGTCGTCGACCGAGTCGAGCCCGGCGATGGCGTCGACCGTGGCGGAGAGCGCGGCGTCGGTGGCCCGGTGGGTGACGATGATGAGCCGGGCCCGCTCGCCCTCCCCCGGCGCGACCTGCTGGCGGACGGTCTCGATGGAGACGCCGTGCTCGGCGAACGCGGTGGCGACCTGCGCGAGGACGCCCGGCCGGTCGGCGACCTCGAGGCTGATGTGGTACCTCGTCATCGCCTGGCCCATGTCGACGACGGGCAGGTCGGCGTAGGCCGACTCCCCCGGACCGCGACCTCCGGCGACCCGGTGCCGCGCGACGGCGACGACGTCACCGAGGACGGCGCTCGCGGTGGGGTCGCCCCCGGCGCCGCGGCCGTAGAACATCAGCTCGCCGGCGGCGTCGGCCTCGACGAAGACGGCGTTGAACGCCTCGCGCACGCTGGCGAGCGGGTGGCTGCGCGGGATCATCGCGGGGTGGACGCGCACGCTGACGGCGTCACCGCCGTCGGGTCCGGTGACCCGCTCGCAGATGGCCAGCAGCTTGACGACGCAGTCCATCTCCCTGGCGGCCTGGATGTCGCCCGCGCTGACCTCGGTGATGCCCTCGCGGTGGACGTCGGCCGACGAGACCCGGGTGTGGAAGGCGAGGCTGGCGAGGATGGCCGCCTTGGCCGCGGCGTCGAAGCCCTCGACGTCGGCGGTGGGGTCGGCCTCGGCGTACCCGAGGGCCTGGGCGCGCTCGACGGTCTCGGCGAAGCCGGCGCCGGTGGTGTCCATGGCGTCGAGGACGAAGTTCGTCGTGCCGTTGACGATGCCGAGGACCTTGCGGACCTCGTCGCCGGCGAGCGACTCGCGGATGGGGCGCAGGATCGGGATGGCCCCGGCCACCGCGGCCTCGTAGTAGAGGTCGACGTCGGCGGCGTCGGCGGCCTTGTAGAGCGTGGGGCCGTCCTCGGCGAGCAGCGCCTTGTTGGCCGAGACGACGGAGGCACCGTGCTCCATCGCGCGCAGGATGAGGTCGCGGGCCGGGTCGATGCCACCGATGACCTCGATGACGACGTCGGCGCGGGTGACGAGCTCGTGGGCGTCGGCGGTGAACAGCGACGGGTCGACGGGGACGTCGGGCCGGGGCCGGTTGGGACGGCGCACCGCGATGCCGACGAGCTCGAGCCGGGCGCCGACGCGTGCCTCGAGGTCGTCGGCGTGCTCGACGAGGCGGGTGGCGACGGCGGACCCGACGACACCGCAGCCGAGCAGGGCGACGCGCAGGGGGGCACCGGGTTCGTGCGCCATGGTGGGGGAGGTCTCCTCGGTCTGGGACGTCATGACTCGGCCACGTCGAGGGCCAGGAGGTCCTCGATGGTCTCACGGCGCACGAGGACGCGGGTGCGACCTCCACGGACGGCGACGACCGGCGGGCGGGGGGTGTGGTTGTACTGGCTCGACAGGCTGCGGCAGTAGGCGCCGGTCCCGGGGACGGCGATGAGGTCGCCGGGCACGACGTCGGCGGGGAGGTACTCGTCGAGGACGACGATGTCGCCGCTCTCGCAGTGCCGCCCGACGACCCGGGACAGGCGTGGCGCCGCCTCGGACCGACGGTTCGCCAGGGTGCACGAGTAGTCGGCCTCGTAGAGGGCGGGGCGGGCGTTGTCGCTCATCCCGCCGTCGACCGAGACGTAGGTGCGCACGGCTCCCCCGCCGACCTCGACGTCCTTGACGGTGCCGACCTCGTAGAGGGTGAAGGTGCTCGGCCCGACGATGGCCCGGCCCGGCTCGACCGAGATCCGCGGCAGGTGGGGGGTGTCGCCGTCGCCGACGGCCTTGAGCTCGCGCTCGACGATGCCGGCCATCTCGTCGGCGAGGACGACCGCGGGCAGCGGCGTGTGCTGCGAGGTGTAGGCGATGCCGTAGCCACCCCCGAGGTCGATCTCGGGGCAGTGGTACCCGTGCTCGTCGGCCACCTTGGCATGCAGGCCGACGAGCCGGTGGGCGGCCGTCTCGAAGCCGCCCGTGTCGAAGATCTGGCTCCCGATGTGGCTGTGCAGGCCCCGCAGGTCGAGGACGTCACGGCGGGTCAGGACGCGGCGCACCGCCTCCTCGGCGGCACCCCCGGCGAGGCTGAAACCGAACTTCTGGTCCTCGTGCCCGGTCGCGATGAACTCGTGGGTGTGCGCCTCGACGCCGACGGTGACGCGCACCATGACGGGGGCGACGACTCCGAGCTCGGTGGCGACGGCGGCCACCCGCTCGATCTCCTGGAAGGAGTCCACGACGATCCGCCCGACGCCGTACGACAGGGCGTCGTGGATCTCGGCGACCGTCTTGTTGTTGCCGTGGAAGCCGATCCGCTCGCCCGGGAAGCCCGCCCGCTTCGCGACCGCGAGCTCGCCACCGGTGCACACGTCGAGGAAGAGGCCTTCCTCCTCGACCCACCGCGCGACCGCCGTGCAGAGGAACGCCTTGCCGGCGTAGTAGACGTCGGCGCCACCCATCGGCTCGAAGGCCGACGCGAAGGAGTCGCGGAAGTCCCGTGCGCGAGAACGGAAGTCGTCCTCATCGAGGACGTAGGCAGCGGTTCCGTGCTCGGCGGCGATGGTGAGGACGTCGACGCCGCCGACGGTCAGCCGTCCGTCGGCGTCACGGGTGACCGTCTGCGGCCAGAGCTGCGGGAGCAGCTCCATGACGTCGGTCGGGTACGGCAGGTAGAGCGGGGGTCCGCCGTAGCCCTCGGCGTGGAGGGCGCCGGCCTCGTGCGCGCGCACCGGCTCACATCCGCTCGGGGGCGCTGACGCCGAGCAGGCCGAGCCCGTTGACGAGCACCTGACGGGTGGCGTCGTTGAGCCAGAGGCGGCTGCGGTGGAGGTCGGTGACCTCCTCCTCGGCGTTCATCGGGCGGACGCGGCACGTGTCGTACCACTTGTGGTAGCGGGTCGCGAGCTCCTCGAGGTACCGCGCGACGCGGTGCGGCTCGAGGAGGTGGGCGCCCTGCGCGACGACGCGCGGGTAGTCGCCGAGGACGGCGAGGAGGGCCGCCTCGGTGGGGTCGGAGAGCAGTGACGCGTCGAAGCCGTCGGCCCGGTGCACCCCGTCCTCGCCCGCGAGGCGGGCGACGTTGGCCGTGCGGGCGTGGGCGTACTGGACGTAGAAGACCGGGTTGTCGTTGGTCTGCCTGCGCAGCTCCTCGCCGTCGAGCGACAGCGGGCTGTCGGCCGGGTAGCGGGCGAGCGAGTAGCGCACGGCGTCGGCGCCGATCCACTCGATGAGCTCGTCCATGTAGATGGCGTTGCCGAGCCGCTTGCCCATCCGGGCGCCGGCGATGTTGACGAGCTGGCCGATCTTGACCTCGATGTGGTGCTCTGGGTCGTCGCCGGCGCAGGCCGCGATGGCCTTGAGCCGGTTGATGTAGCCGTGGTGGTCGGCACCGAGGAGGTAGACCTTCTCGTCGAAGCCGCGGTCCTTCTTGCTGAGGTAGTACGCGGCGTCGGCCGCGAAGTAGGTCGGCTCGCCGTTGGCCCGGATGAGGACGCGGTCCTTGTCGTCGGTGAAGTCGGTGGTGCGCAGCCACACCGCGCCCTCGTGGTCGAAGACGTGACCCTGTCCGCGCAGCCGCTCGACGGCGTCCTCGACCGCACCGCCGTCGTGGAGGCTGCGCTCGGAGAACCAGACGTCGAAGTGGACCCCGAAGCGGGTGAGGGTCCGCTCGATCGCCGCGAGCTGGGCGACGTAACCGAGGTCGCGGGCGATGACGACCGCCTCCTCGCGCGGGAGGTCGAGGAGGTCGGGGCGCTGCGCCAGGACCTCCTTCGCCCGGTCGACGACGTACTCGCCGGGGTAGCCGTCCTCGGGGGGGTCGACGCCCTCGGCGCGGGCGAGGACGGAGGCGCCGAACTTGTCCATCTGGGTGCCGGCGTCGTTGATGTAGTACTCGGCCGTGACCGCCGCCCCGGTGGCCGTGAGGAGCCGGCGCATGGCGTCGCCGAGGGCGGCCCAGCGCGTGTGGCCGATGTGCAGGGGCCCGGTGGGGTTCGCCGAGATGAACTCGAGGTTGACCACGCGGCCGGACTCGCTCGTGCCCGTGCCGTAGGCGGCACCGGCCTCGACGACGGCGCGGGCGAGCTCGCCGGCGCTCGCGGCGTCGAGGGTGATGTTGAGGAACCCGGGCCCGGCGACGTCGACGGCCTTGACCCCGGGGACCGCCGCGAGGTGGGTGGCCAGGGTGCTCGCGAGGTCGCGCGGCGGGACGCCGGCGCCCTTGGCGAGCTGGAGCGCGATGTTGGTGGACCAGTCCCCGTGGTCGCGGTTCCTCGGCCGCTCCACGCGCACCTCGGCGGGCACGGCGACCGTGAGGTCACCGGCGTCGACGGCGGAGCCGAGGGCGTCGCGGATCGCGGCGGAGAGCTGTTCGGGGGTCACCCGTCCAGTCTAGGGACGGGGCGGACGCCGCCTGCCCGTGGCCGCGAGGTGTGAGACGACCTCGACGACCTCGTCGGGATCGAAGGGTTTGGTGACGATCCCGTCGAAGCCGGCCTCGTCGACGTCGAAGCGCGCGTGGTCGCTCGCCGCCGCGGTGACGAGGAGTGCGGGGACGTCCTGGAGCGCCGGGTGCGAGCGGATCGCGGCGATGGCCCACCAGCCGTCGTAGGGGCGCATCTGCGAGTCGAGGACGATGACGTCGGGGCGCTGGGCGATGGGGTCGATGAGGCGGGCCATGGCCTGGTGGCCGTCGTTGGCCTCCTCGACCCGGAACCCCGCGAGCTCGAGGTTGATCCGGAGCAGCCGACGGATCGGCTCGACGTCGTCGCAGACGAGCACGAGCGGAGTCGAGCCGGCACCCTCGGTCCCGGGTTGCATGGCCGAGAGCCTAGGCTGCTACCCTCGCGGAGCGCTGCGAACCGCTGTTCGCGGCGATGTTGCCCGCCCCCGTAGCTCAGGGGATAGAGCACCGCCCTCCGGAGGCGGGAGCGTAGGTTCGAATCCTACCGGGGGCACACTGAAACGCCCGTTGACCTGCAGCGATGCCGGTCGGCGGGCGTTTCGCACGTCGAGGCCCGCCGCGACGAGTCTGTCGCCCTCGTCCGGTTCGAGGTGAAAAGAGACCTCCACACGGTCGAACATCACCTCGAACCGCGAGAACTCCGAGTCACGGGGCACGACCCAGCGACGCTGAAGCCGAGGATCTCCATCCGGGCGGCGCAGCCGGCGGTGGCGAGGAGCAGCCCCGCCACAGCCATCGACCCCAAGGCCGCTTCACCCCCGCAACGATCCTCGGGCGAGGCACTCTCCGGCCGAACAGGGCTCAGCGGCGCTGGGAGGCGTCGGAGACCTCGCCGACGAGCTCCTCGATGACGTCCTCGAGGAAGACGACCCCGACGACGGCCCCGTCCTCGGCGACGACGCGGGCCAGGTGCGACCCCGTGGCCTGCATCGTCTGGAGCACCGACTCGACCTCGTCACCCCGGCGCACGTTCGCCATCCGGCGCACCCGCTTGGCCGGCACCGGCTCGTCGCGCTCGACCTCGTCGGCGTAGAGGACGTCCTTGAGGTGGAGGTACCCGCCGAGGTCGCCCTCGTCGTCGACGACCGGGTAGCGCGAGAAGCCGTGGCGGGCGACGAGCCGCTCGATGTCGCCGGGCGTGGCCGCCGAGGTCACGGTGACCAGCTCCGACACCGGGACGCCGACGTCGGCGGCGTCCTTGTCGCTGAACTGCAGTGCGGCACCGAGCCGTTCGTAGTGGTCGTCCTCGACGAGGCCCTCGTCCCGGGACTCGTCGAGGATGTGCGCGACCTCCGCAGCGGTGAACGCCGAGGCGAGCTCGTCCTTCGGGTCGACACCGAACAGCCGCAGGATCCCCTTCGACAGCCGGTCCATCCCGTTGATGACCGGGGCGACGACCCGGCTCACCATGACGAGCGGCGGCACGAGGGCGATGGCAGCGCGCTCGGGACGGGCGATCGAGATGTTCTTCGGGATCATCTCGCCGTAGACGACGTGGAGGAAGACGACGACGGCGAGCGCCAGGGCGAGCGCGACGGCGTCGGCGACGCCCTCGGGAAGGCCGGCGGCGAGGACGACGGGCTCGAGCGCGTCGTGGAGGGCGGCCTCGGAGATCGCGCCGAGCAGGACCGAGCACACGGTGATGCCGAGCTGGCAGGTGGCCAGCAGGATCCCGGTGCGCTGCATCGCGTCGAGCGCGATCCGCGCTCCCTTGTTGCCCTGGTCGGCGAGCGGCTCGAGCTGGCTGCGGCGGGCCGACATCGCGGCGAACTCGGCGCCGACGAAGAACGCGTTGGCGCCCAGCAGCACGAGGGTGACGAGGACGGTCCAGCCACTCATCGCGCGACCTCCGCGTCCGTGCCGGCCGTGCCGGCCGTGCCGGCCGTGCCGTCCGTGCCGTCCGTACCGGCGGTGCCGTCCCTGCCGGGCGCCGGGGGCCCCGACGGGGGGACGAGGCGGATCCGGTCGACCCGGTGGGCGTCCATGTCGACGACCTTCGCGGTCCACCCGTCGACGGTGGCCTCGTCGCCGACGGCCGGCACGCGACCGAGCTCGGCCATGAGCCAGCCGGCCATCGTCTCGTAGGCGGGCCCGTCGGGGACGGCGACGCCGATCCGCGACCGCACCTCGTCGGGGCGCCAGAGGCCGGGGACGGTCCACGAGCCGTCGCGCAGCGCCCGTCCCGTGGTCTGCGACCGGTCGTGCTCGTCGTTGACCTCGCCGACGATCTCCTCGACGAGGTCCTCGAGGGTCACGACCCCGGAGGTGCCCCCGTACTCGTCGACGACGACGGCGAGCTGCATCCCGCCCTGGCGGAGCTGGAGGAGGAGGGGGTCGAGACGCAGGGTCTCGGGCACGAAGACCGCGGGCACCATGAGCGCCGACACCGGGACGTCGGCGCGGCGGTCGAACGGGACGGCGATCGCCTTCTTGACGTGGACGACCCCGTCGATGTCGTCCCAGTCGTCGCCGACGACGGGAAAGCGCGAGTGCCCCGTGCGGCGCGCGAGGGACACGAGCTCGGCAGCGGTCTCGGTGCGGTCGATGGACGTGGCCCGCGAGCGAGGAGTCATGACGTCGGCGGCGGTCTGGTCGGCGAAGCCGAGCGAGGCCGTCACGAGACGGGCGGTCCCGAGGTCGAGGGTGCCGGCCTCGGCGGAGGAGCGCACGAGGGAGGCGAGCTCGGCCGGGCTCCGGGCCGCGGACAGCTCCTCCTGGGGCTCGATCCCGACGGCGCGCAGGGTCCGGTTCGCGACCCCGTTGAGGAGGGCGATCACCGGCTTGGTCCCGACGGCGAACCACCGCACGGGGGCAGCGGAGACCTTGGCGGTCGCCATCGGGAGGGAGACGGCGAGGGTCTTGGGCACCATCTCGCCGACGATCATCGAGAAGACCGTCGCGATGAGCATGGCGAGCACCGACGACGTCGAGGACGCGGCGCCCTCGGACAACCCGAGCGACCGCAGCGGCCCGACGAGGAGCGCCCCGACCGACGGGCTCGCGATGAAGCCGAGGACGAGCGTCGTCAGCGTGATGCCGAGCTGGCACGCGGACAGCTGCGTCGACAGCTGCCGGTGCGAGGCGAGGACCGACCGGGAGCCGCGCTCACCGTTGTCGACCGCGCGCTGGACGGCCGGGCGGTCGAGGGCCACGAGCGAGAACTCCGCCGCGACGAACAGCGCCGTCCCCACGGTGAGGACGATGCCGAGCAGCAGCAGCAGCCATGGGGTCATGGGGCATCGGGACTGGGAGGGTGCATGACGCCTCCATCGTATGGCCGGACCGCGAGGTTTCCGTCCTCGGCGACGGCGTCGGGGTCGTCCCGCAGGTGGAGCCCACCCTCCCCCGACCGGGTGACCCCCGCCTGCCGGCCCACTGACAGGATCGGGGACATGAACTCCAGAGGTGAACGATGAGTACCGCCACGGCGGCGGGGGCCCGCATCGAGGTCCGGGGGCTGACCAAGCGCTTCGGCTCGTTCGTCGCGGTCGACGACCTGAGCTTCGACGTCGAGCCGGGCCGGATCACCGGCTTCCTCGGCCCGAACGGCGCGGGGAAGACGACGACGCTGCGGATGATCCTCGGCCTGGTCCACCAGAGCGGGGGGACCGCCACGATCGACGGGCAGCGCTACGTCGACCTGCCCACCCCGCAGCAGACCGTGGGGGCGGCCCTCGAGGCGACGAACTTCCACCCTGGCCGCAGCGGCCGCGACCACCTGCGGGTGCTCGCCGACGCCGGTGGCGTCCCGCTCCGCCGGGTCGACGAGCTCCTCGAGCTCACCGGCATCCCGGCAGCGGCGCGCAAGCGGGCCGGCGCCTACAGCATGGGCATGCGCCAGCGCCTCGGCCTGGCGGCGGCCCTCCTCGGCGACCCCCAGGTCCTCGTCCTCGACGAGCCCGCCAACGGGCTCGACCCCGAGGGCATCCGGTGGCTGCGCGGCTTCCTGCGGCACCTGAGCAGCGAGGGCAAGACGATCCTCGTCTCCAGCCACCTGCTCCAGGAGGTCGAGCAGACGGTCGACGAGGTCGTCATCATCGCCAACGGCCGCCTCGTGCGGCAGGGCGCGATGTCCGAGCTGCGCGGCGGTCGGGGCGCGCTGGTGCGCACGTCCGACCCCGAGCGGCTCGCCGGCGCCCTGCGCGTCGCCGACGTCACGAGCACCCCCGGGCCCGAGGGCGCCCTCGTGGCCGACAGCGTCGACCTGCGCCTCATCGGCGACGTCGCGCTGCGCGCCGGGCTGCCGATCTACGGGCTCGAGGCCCGCCGCGCCGACCTCGAGGGCCTGTTCTTCGAGCTGACCGAGGGCACCAACCGCAACGAGACGCCGGGGGCCCCCGCCGAGGGGGACGCGCTCCAGGGCGAGGAAGGGGCGAACCTGTGATCCCCGCGATCCGCAGCGAGTTCCGCAAGTTCTTCACCACCCGGATGTGGTGGGGCATGGCGATCGCGATCTTCGTCGCCGGCGCCGGGTTCGCCGCGCTCTTCGGCTTCCTGTTCACCAGTGACGCCTTCACGAACGGGGAGGCCCAGGGCGCGCCGGTCGGCGACGCCACCCAGATCGCCAGCAGCGTCTACACCGCTGGGCTCTCGATCGGCTACCTGCTCCTCCTCACGATCGGCGTCCTGCAGATCGGCGCCGAGTACCGCCACAAGACGGTGACCGGCACGTTCCTCGCGACGCCGCGCCGCCTCCGGGCGATGCTCGCCAAGGTCGTCGCCCTCCTCGGCATCGGGGCGCTGTACGGGGTCATCAGCCTCCTCGGGTCGGTGACCGTCGGCGCCGCGGTGCTCACCTTCAAGGACCAGGACGCCTTCCCGTCCGGGTCCGTGGCCCGCACCCTGGCGCTCAGCCTGCTCGTCCTGGGCCTCTGGGCCCTCATCGGGCTCGGCATCGGGATCCTCATCCCCAACCAGGTCGCGGCCCTGCTCATCGGGGTGGGGGTCGCGTGGATCATCGAGCCGCTCATCGGCTTCGCGATGAGCTTCTGGACCTTCGGTCGCGAGCACATCGCGCAGTTCCTCCCGACGTCGGCGACCAACGCCATCGTCAACGCCGTCTCGCAGAACCCCGAGGAGGTCCGGCTCGAGTGGTGGGGCGGGGCCCTCGTCCTCGGCGCCTACGCCGCCGTCCTCGCAGGTCTGGGCATCTGGCGCACGCTGCGCAGCGACATCAGCTGAGGCGAGCAGCACCACGGTCGGCCGGTCCGCGGGCAGTCCCGTGGACCGGCCGATCCGTCGCTCCACGCCCGGATCCACCGGTGTGGCGCGGGACCAGCGGGGATAGGCTGGACGGGTACCCCACCCCTCGAAGCCGACGAGCCGAGAAAGAGGCGCATCCTCCGTGGCCGAGCAGTCCCCGTCCAGCGATCCCCTGACCACCTTCGGGCCGAACGAGTGGCTGGTCGACGAGCTGTACGAGCAGTACCAGAAGGACAAGAACAACGTCGACAAGGCGTGGTGGGACTTCTTCCGCGACTACACCCCCGGTGACGCCACCTCCCACCCGGCCGGCGGGAACGGCGCGAGCGGCAACGGCACCCCGCCGACCCCGGAGGCGACGAAGGCCGCCGCCCCGGCCCCCACGACGAGCCCGGCCCCGGCGAAGACCCCCGCCCGGGCTGCGGCCCCGGCCCCGGCAGCCAAGAGCCCCGCGGCCGCCCCGGCGAAGGCCCCGGCCCCCGCGAAGGCGGCCGCCCCGGCCCCCGCGGCCGCCCCCGCCGCGAAGCAGGCCCCCGAGAAGCCGGCGACCGACGCGACGAGCACCGAGTCCTCCCCCGCGGCCTCCACCCCCAAGCCGCGAGAGCCCGAGGCGCCCAAGGCCTCCGGCCCGCTCGGCGACTCGCGCACGACCCCGATCCGCGGCGCGAGCGCCCGGGTCGTGACGAACATGGAGGCCTCGCTCGAGGTCCCCACCGCCACCTCGGTGCGCGCGGTGCCGGCGAAGCTCCTCATCGACAACCGCATCGTCATCAACAACCACCTCGCCCGCAGCCGCGGCGGCAAGGTCAGCTTCACCCACGTCATCGGCTTCGCCCTCGTCAAGGCGCTCGGCGCGATGCCGGCGATGAACAACGGCTACGCCCTCGACGACAAGGGCAAGCCCATCCTCGTCAGCCCGGCGCACGTCAACCTCGGCCTGGCCATCGACCTGGCCAAGCCCGACGGCACCCGTCAGCTCCTCGTGCCGTCGATCAAGGCCGCCGAGACGATGGACTTCGCCCACTTCTGGACCGCCTACGAGGAGATGGTCAAGAAGGCGCGGGGCGGCAAGCTGACCGTCGAGGACTTCCAGGGGACCTCGCTCTCGCTGACCAACCCCGGCACCATCGGCACGGTCCACTCGGTGCCGCGCCTCATGGCCGGCCAGGGCGCCATCATCGGCGTCGGCGCGATGGACTACCCGGCCGAGTGGCAGGGCGCGAGCCAGGAGACGCTCAACCGCAACGCGGTGAGCAAGACCCTGACCCTGACGAGCACCTACGACCACCGGATCATCCAGGGCGCCCAGTCCGGCGACTTCCTGCGGATCGTCCACGGCCTGCTCCTCGGCGAGCACGCCTTCTACGACGAGATCTTCGAGAGCCTGCGGATCCCCTACGAGCCGATCCGCTGGGTGCGCGACGTCGACACCTCGCACGACGACGACATCAACAAGGTCGCCCGCGTGCAGGAGCTCATCCACTCCTACCGGGTGCGCGGCCACCTCATGGCCGACACCGACCCGCTGGAGTACAAGCAGCGCCGGCACCACGACCTCGACGTCACGACGCACGGCCTGACCCTGTGGGACCTCGACCGGACCTTCGCCACCGGCGGCTTCGGCGGTCAGCCCTTCCTGCCGCTGCGCAAGATCCTCGGCATCCTGCGCGACTCGTACTGCCGCACCATCGGCGTCGAGTACATGCACATCCAGGACCCCGAGCAGCGCCTGTGGATCCAGGACAAGATCGAGGTCGGGTACGCCAAGACGACCCGCGACGAGCAGCTGCGGATCCTGCGTCGGCTCAACGCGGCCGAGGCCTTCGAGACCTTCCTCCAGACCAAGTTCGTCGGGCAGAAGCGCTTCTCGCTCGAGGGCGGCGAGTCGGTCATCTCCCTCCTCGACCGCATCCTGTCGCGGGCGGCCGAGGACGAGCTCGACGAGGTCTGCATCGGCATGCCGCACCGTGGCCGGCTCAACGTCCTCGCCAACATCGCCGGCAAGAGCTACGGCCAGATCTTCCGCGAGTTCGAGGGCAAGCAGGACCCCAAGTCGGTCCAGGGGTCGGGTGACGTCAAGTACCACCTCGGCACCGAGGGCACCTTCACCGCCGAGTCCGGCGCGACGACCGCGGTCTACCTCGCGGCCAACCCCTCGCACCTCGAGGCCGTCAACCCGGTCCTCGAGGGCATCGTGCGGGCCAAGCAGGACCGCCTCAACCTCGCCGGCGAGGACTTCACCGTCCTGCCCGTGCTCATGCACGGCGACGCCGCCTTCGCCGGCCAGGGGGTCGTGGCCGAGACGCTCAACCTCTCGCAGCTGCGCGGCTACCGCACCGGCGGCACGGTCCACGTCGTCATCAACAACCAGGTCGGCTTCACCACCTCGCCGAGCAGCTCGCGCTCCTCGACGTACTCCACCGACGTCGCGCGGATGATCCAGGCGCCGATCTTCCACGTCAACGGCGACGACCCCGAGGCGTGCGTGCGGGTCGCCGAGCTCGCCTACGAGTTCCGCAAGGAGTTCCACAAGGACGTCGTCATCGACATGGTCTGCTACCGCCGCCGCGGTCACAACGAGGGCGACGACCCGTCGATGACCCAGCCGCTGATGTACAACCTCATCGAGGCCAAGCGCAGCGTCCGCAAGCTCTACACCGAGTCGCTCATCGGCCGCGGTGACATCACCGTCGAGGACGCCGAGGCCGCGCTGCGCGACTACCAGCAGCAGCTCGAGCGCGTGTTCGTCGAGACCAAGTCGGCGCTCAAGGAGGCCGAGACCGAGGCGTCCGACGCCTCCTACTCGGGCACCGACGTCGAGGGCCACAGCGGCCTCGAGCCCCCCTCGGCCCAGGCGCTCGACGCCGACGCGACGACCCACTCGGCGAGCGAGACGGCGATCTCCACCGAGATGCTGCACCGCATCGGCGACGCGTTCGTCGACGTCCCCGACGCGTTCACCGTCCACCCCAAGCTGCTCCAGATGCTGCAGAAGCGCGCGGCCAGCACCCGTGAGGGGGGCGTCGACTGGGGCACCGCCGAGCTGCTCGCCTTCGGCTCCCTGCTCATCGAGGGCACCCCGGTGCGCCTCGCCGGGCAGGACAGCCGTCGCGGCACCTTCGTCCAGCGCCACGCCGTCCTCATCGACAAGGAGAACGCGGCCGAGTGGACCCCGCTGCTCTACCTCGGCGACGGCCAGGCGAAGTTCTGGGTCTACGACAGCCTGCTGTCGGAGTTCGCGGCGATGGGCTTCGAGTACGGCTACTCGGTCGAGCGGCCCGACGCCCTCGTGCTGTGGGAGGCGCAGTTCGGCGACTTCTTCAACGGCGCGCAGACGATCATCGACGAGTTCATCTCGGCGTCGGAGCAGAAGTGGGGCCAGCGCTCCTCGGTCGTGCTGCTCCTCCCCCACGGCTACGAGGGCCAGGGCCCCGACCACTCCTCGGCCCGCATCGAGCGCTTCCTCACGATGTGCGCCGAGAGCAACATGACGGTGGCCTACCCCTCGACCCCGGCGTCGTACTTCCACCTCCTGCGCCGCCAGGCCTACGCCCGCCCGCGCCGCCCGCTCATCGTCTTCACCCCGAAGTCGATGCTGCGGCTCAAGGCCGCGGCGAGCTCGGCCGAGGCGTTCTCGTCGGGGTCCTTCCTCCCGATCGCCCCCGACCGCGAGGGAGCGACGAGCGGCGAGGTGACCCGCGTGCTCATCGCGGCGGGAAAGGCCGTCCACGACCTCGAGGCCGAGCGCGAGAAGCGTGGCGACACCTCGACGGCGATCCTGCGGATGGAGCAGTACTACCCGCTGCCCGCCGCCGAGCTCGCGGCCGAGCTGGCGAAGTACCCCGGCGCCGACGTCGTCCTCGTCCAGGACGAGCCGAAGAACCAGGGCGCCTGGCCCTTCCTCGCGCTCAACCTGCCCGAGGGCCTCGCCGAGAACGGGGAGACCCGCCAGCTCACCGTCGTCTCGCGCAAGGCGTCGGCGTCCCCGGCCACCGGCTCGACGAAGAAGCACCAGGCCGAGCAGGCCGAGCTGATCGCCCGGGCGTTCGACCGCTGACGTGCTCCGTCCCACGTGACCCGGCCCCGGCCGCGTCACGTGGGCGGACGCGCTGCGGCGGATAGGCTCCACGCGTGTACTTCACGGACCGCGGCATCGAGGAGCTGCAGGCCCGCCGGGGTGACGAGGAGGTCTCGTTCGACTGGTTGGCCGAGCAGCTGCGCACCTTCGTCGACCTCAACCCGGACTTCGAGGTCCCGGTCGAGCGGCTCGCGACGTGGTTGGCCCGGCTGGACGACGAGGACGAGTGAGCGAGACGCATGAGTGACGACCCCACCGGTGAGGGCACGCCCTCCCTGGAGTTCCACCCCAGCGCCCAGGCGCACGTGACCCCCGAGGGCCCCCGCGACGTCGCGGTCGTCTTCCTCGGGGCATCGCTCGTCGTGGGCGTCGGCGACCCCAAGGGCCAGGGCTGGGTCACCCGCGTCGTCGGGCGCACCGCGCACCCCGACCTCACCCTCACCGCGTACAACCTCGGCGTGCGCGGCAACACCTCCGCCGACGTCCTGCGCCAGTGGACCGAGGAGGTCCCGGCGCGCTGGGTCGGACGCACCGAGCGCCGGGTCGTGATCTCCGTCGGGTCCGACGACGTCGTCGGCGGCATCTCGCTGGCCCGGCACCGCCTCAACCTCGCCAACCTCCTCGACGAGGCCGCCGCCGGAGGGGTCCACGCGTTCGTCGTCAGCCCGTCCCCCACCGACGACGCCGAGCTCAACTCGCGACTCGAGGTGCTCGTCGAGGCCCAGGCCGACGTCTGCGCCCGGCGCAGCGTGCCCTTCGTCGACTGCTACACCCCGTTGTCGGGCCACGACCAGTGGCGCACCGACCTCGCGGCGAGCTCGGTGCCGCACCACCCCGGGCAGGCGGGCTACGGCCTCATCGCCTGGCTCGTCCTCCACCACGGCTGGACCGACTGGCTCCAGATCGGCTGAGCCGAAGCGGCCTCGCCCTCAGCCCTCCTCGGCGACGAACACGCGCACGAGGTCGGCGAACCGGTCGGGGTCGTCGAGGTGCGGGAAGTGCCCCGCGCCCTGGAACAGCTCGACGCGGCAGTTCTCGATCGAGGTCGTCGCCGCCGCCGCGTGCCACGCTGGGATCATCCGGTCGCGGGTCCCCCACACGACGAGCGTCGGCAGCTGGGTCGCCTCGGGGAGGTAGTCGTGGGCGGTGACGCTCTGGCCACCGGGGTCGATGACGGCGCGCGTCGTGGCGAGGAAGGCACGCCGGGTGTCGGCGTCACCGAGGGAGGTGAAGCCCGACCACACCTCGCGGACGTCAGGGCCCGGGCGCATCCCGACCGCCCCGAGGACGCGTCCGGCCGAGGCGATCCGGTCGCGCACCCAGCCCGAGGCGAGCACCGGGAGGACGAGCTCGGCCCCCGGAAGGGTGGCCGAGCGCAGCAGCGGGCTCACCTCCCGGCCGAGGCCCCCGCTCGAGACGAGGACGAGGCGCTCGACGCGCTCGGGGAACAGGTAGGTGAAGACCATCGCGATGCCGCCGCCGAGCGAGTGGCCGACGAGGGTGACCCGCTCGATGTCGAGCCGGTCGAGGAGGTCGCGCAGGGTCGCGGCGTGCGCGCCGAGCGAGTAGTCGCCCATCGGCTTCGCGGACTCCCCGTGCCCGAACAGGTCGGGGACGAGGACCCGGTGGTCGTCGTCGAGGCGGTCGACGAGGTGCGCCCACTGCCGCTGCGAGCCGAGCAGCCCGTGGATGAAGAGCAGGACCGGGCCCTCACCGCTGTCGGTGAAGGAGAACGGGTGACCGTGCAGGGACACCACCTGCTCGCCGGGCGGGGTGCTCACGCGGGGTCGCCGGAGCCCACGGAGAAGACGACCTTGCCGGTGACCGTGCCGTCCACCATCCGCGCGAAGCCGTCACGCGCCTGGGCGAGGGGGACGACGGAGTCGACGAGGGGCTCGATGCCGGCATCGACGACGAACCGCGCCAGGCGCGCGAGCTCGTCGCGGGTGCCCATCGTCGAGCCGACGACGCGCAGCTGCTTGAAGAAGATCTTCGTCAGCTCGGCCTTCGCGGGGGCGTCGCCCGAGGTCGCGCCCGAGATGACGATCGTGCCGCCGGGTCGCAGGCTGTTGACCGAGTGCGACCACGTGGCGGCGCCCACGGTCTCCAGCACCGCGTCGACCCGCTCGGGCAGGCGGGCCCCGCTCTCGAAGGCCCGGTCGGCCCCGAGCGCCACGGCCTGCTCGCCCTTGGCCGCGTCGCGGCTGGTGACCCACACCCGGATCCCGGCCGCCGTCCCGAGCTGGACCAGGGCCGTCGCGACCCCGCCCGCCGCGCCCTGGACGAGGACGGTCGAGCCCGGCTGGACCCCGGCGTTGGCGAAGAGCATCCGGTAGGCGGTCAGCCACGCCGTCGGCAGGCAGGCCGCGTGCTCCCACGACAGGCCCTCGGGCTTGGGGACCACGTTCGTCCGGGGGACGGCGACGACCTCGGCGAGGGTGCCGTCGTGGACCTCCGAGAGGAGGCTGCGGCGGGGGTCGAGGGTCTCGTCGCCGGTCCAGCCGGGCGAGGCGACCACCGCGTGGACGAGCACCTCGCTGCCGTCCTCGGCGATCCCGGCACCGTCGCAGCCGAGCACCATCGGGAGCCGGTCGGCGGGCAGGCCGACGCCGCGCAGCGACCACACGTCGTGGTGGTTGAGGGCGGCCGTGCGCAGCCGCACGGTCGTCCACCCGTCGGGGACGGTGGGGTCGGGGCGCTCCCCGACCTTAAGGCCCGACAGCGGGTCGTCGGCGGACTGGCTGACACAGGTGGCGGCGAGCATGTCCTCGACCCTACGGCGCGACCGGGAGGGCGGCGCCGTGACCTGCGTTACGCCGGCCGGCGCAGGAGGTACAGCGACTGGCCGTCGGTCTCCTGCCCGTGCTCGAGCGCGTCGACCTCGAGCCCGGCGTCGCGCACCAGGCCCTCGAAGAAGCCGCGCTCGAAGCGGACGCAGTGCAGCGGCCCGGACCAGGTCAGCGGGCCGTAGCCGGCGGGGTTCTCCTCCTGCTCCGGCACGTCGTCCTCGACGAACGCCGTGATGAAGGCGCGCCCGCCCGGGGCGAGGAGGCGGGCGACCTCGCGCAGGTAGGCCGCGGTGTCGGCACCCATGAGGTGGCTGAAGACGCTGTAGGCGTAGAACCCGTCGTAGCCGCCGCTCTCGCCCGGGATGCTTCGCTCGAGCGAGCCGCCCGGGTTGTACCGGGGGTTCGCGAGGTCGACGTGGGTGAAGGTGTAGCCCTCGCGGTCGCCGAGGTGGCGCTGGGCCCAGTCGACGAGGTGCTTCTGGATGTCGACGCCGTGGTAGTGCTCGATGCGCCCGAGCTTCTCGGCGACGCCGACCGCGAGCCGACCCGCGCCACAGCCCCAGTCCAGCAGCCGCGAGTCGCGGGTCAGGCCGATGGTGTCCTCGAGGCGGCCGACCTCCGCCACGGCGGACGACACGAAGGCGTCGTCACGGCGGAAGTGCGCCCCGCCCATCCGGTACACCGTCGGGGGGAGCTGCACCCCCGACGGGGAGGTCCCGTGGTGCGTCCGCGGGAGAACGGCGGCCTGGACGCGTCCGAGCAGTGGTTTCAGCACGGCCCGAGTCTAGGACGGTCAGGTCGACAGGACCGAGGGCGCGGCCCGGTGCAGCGCCTCGCGCCAGTGCGGGAGCGGGTCGATGCCCGCCTCGGCCCACATGGCGTGGGAGAGCACGCTGTAGGCCGGCCGTGGCGCCGGCAGCGGGAACTCCTCACTCGAGATCGGCGAGACCCGCTCGGGATCCAGGCCGAGCTCCTCGAACACCGCGCGGGCCAGGTCGAACCACGAGCACTCCCCCGCGCCGGTGGCGTGCCAGATGCCGAACGGGGCACCCGCGTCGACGATGCGCACCAGCCCCTCGGCGAGGTCGACGGTCCACGTCGGCTGCCCCACCTGGTCGGCGACGACGGTGAGCCGGTCTCGCTCTCCGGCGAGGCGCTGCATCGTCGCCGGGAAGTTCTTTCCGTGCGCGCCGTAGAGCCAGGCGGTGCGCACGACCCAGCTGCGCGGGCACTCGGCGAGCACGGCCCACTCCCCGGCCGCCTTGGTGCGGCCGTAGGCCGTGGCGGGCGCGACCGGGGCGTCGGCGGCGTACGGCTCGTGGACGTCACCGGCGACGACGTAGTCGGTGGACAGCTGGACCATGGACGCCCCCGCGCCGTGAGCCGCCCGCGCCAGGTTCGCGGCACCGACGGCGTTGACGGCGAAGGCGGTGGCCTCGTGGGCCTCTGCGGCGTCGACGGCCGTGTACGCGGCGCAGTTGACCACGACGTCGTGACCTGCGACCTGGTCGACGCACTGGGCGGGGTCGAGGATGTCGAGGCCGGGGAGGTCGGCCCGGGTCACCGTGTGCCCCGCCGCCTCCAGCACGGCGCCCAGGTCCTGTCCGAGCATGCCGGCGGCACCCGCGACGAACCAGCGCGACATCAGCGGGTCACGACCTGCTGGGTCCGGGCGTACCTGGCCTCGGTGGCCTCCTTCATCGGCCGCCACCACGCCTCGTTCTCGCGGTACCAGTCGATGGTCGCCGCGAGGCCGTCGCGGAAGCTGCCGTAGCGCGGGGCCCACCCCAGCTCGGTGCGCAGCCGCCCGGCCTCGATGGCGTAGCGCAGGTCGTGCCCGGCGCGGTCGGTGACGTGGTCGTAGGCGTCGCGCTCCTGTCCCATCAGCTCGAGGATGAGCTCGACGACGTCCTTGTTGTTGACCTCGCCGTCGGCGCCGATCAGGTACGTCTCCCCGATGACGCCCTTGTCGATGATGCTCCAGACGGCCTCGTTGTGGTCGTCGACGTGGATCCAGTCGCGCACGTTGAGGCCGGCGCCGTACAGCTTGGGCCGGATGCCGTCGATGACGTTGGTGACCTGCCGGGGGATGAACTTCTCGACGTGCTGGCGCGGGCCGTAGTTGTTCGAGCAGTTCGAGATCGTCGCCCGCAGGCCAAAGGAGCGCACCCACGCACGCACGAGGAGGTCGGAGCCGGCCTTGCTGGCGCTGTACGGCGAGCTCGGGTTGTACGGGGTGTCCTCGGTGAACTTCTTGGGGTCGTCGAGCTCGAGGTCGCCGTAGACCTCGTCGGTGGAGATGTGGTGGTAGCGCACGTCGTGCCGGCGCGCTGCCTCGAGCAGGGCGAAGGTCCCGATGAGGTTGGTGCGCACGAAGGGGCTCGGGTCCTCGAGCGAGTTGTCGTTGTGCGACTCGGCGGCGAAGTGGACGACGACGTCGGCGTGCGCGACGAGCCCGTCGACGAGGTCGGCGTCGGCGACGTCGCCCTCGACGAAGGTGATCCGCTCGGACACCCCCTCGAGCGAGGCGGTCGACCCGGCGTAGGTCAGCTTGTCGAGGACGGTGACCTCGACGTCGGGGCGGGTCGCGAGGGTGAGGTGGACGAAGTTGCTGCCGATGAAGCCGGCGCCACCGGTGACGAGAACCTTCATGCGCGCAAGCCTACGGGGGACGCGGGCGCGCCGTCGGCCAGCCGATAGGGTCGTCCCCCATGAAGGGCATCATCCTCGCCGGCGGGTCGGGCACCCGGCTGCACCCCATCACCCGGGGCATCTCCAAGCAGCTCATGCCGATCTACGACAAGCCGATGGTCTACTACCCGCTGTCGACGCTGATGATGGCCGGGATCCGCGAGATCCTCGTCATCACGACCCCCCAGGACCGCGAGCAGTTCGAGCGCCTCCTCGGTGACGGCTCGCAGTGGGGCACCCAGATCTCCTACGCCGTGCAGCCCGCCCCCGAGGGCCTGGCCCAGGCGTTCGTCATCGGGGCCGACTTCGTCGGCGACGACTCCGTCGCCCTCGTCCTCGGCGACAACATCTTCCACGGCGCCGGGCTGGGGACCGCGCTGCGGCTGCTCACCGACGTCCGCGGGGGCCACATCTTCGCCTACCACGTCAGCGACCCCCAGGCCTACGGCGTCGTCGAGTTCGCCGACGACGGCACGGTGCTCTCCATCGAGGAGAAGCCCGAGCAGCCGCGGTCCGACTACGCCGTGCCGGGGCTGTACTTCTACGACAACGACGTCCTCGAGATCGCCCGCACCCTGGAGCCGAGCCCGCGCGGCGAGCTCGAGATCACCGCGGTCAACGACGCCTACCTCAGGCGCGGCGACCTCACCGTCACCGTCCTCCCCCGCGGCACCGCCTGGCTCGACACCGGCACCTTCGAGGGCCTCATGGACGCGAGCCAGTTCGTCCACGTCGTCGAGGCGCGGCAGGGCCACAAGATCGGCTGCGTCGAGGAGATCGCCTGGCGCGCCGGCTGGATCGACGACGAGGCCTTCCGCGCCCTCGGCGACGACCTCGCGAAGTCGGGCTACGGCGGCTACATCCACGCGTGCCTCGCGCGCGGCCGCGGCCCGCTCTGATGGACGTCCGCCCCCTGTCGATCGCCGGCGCCTTCGTCGTGACGCCCCGCCAGTTCGCCGACGACCGGGGCGTCTTCCTCGAGTCGTTCCGGGGTGACCGCCTCGCGGCGCACCTCGGCCACCGCCCCGACGTCGTCCAGACCAACGTCTCGGTGTCCTCGCGGGGCACGGTGCGCGGCATCCACTTCGCCGACGTCCCTCCCGGCCAGGGCAAGTACGTCACCGCGCTCACCGGGGCGCTCGTCGACTACGTCGTCGACATCCGGGTGGGCTCGCCCACCTTCGGGCAGTGGGAGGCCGTCCACCTCGACGCCGTCGACCGCCGCGCCCTCTGGCTCTCCGAGGGCCTCGGGCACGCCTTCTGCGCCCTCGAGGACGACACGACGGCGATGTACCTGTGCACCGCCGCGTACAACCCGTCCGGGGAGCACGGCATCCACCCGCTCGACCCCGAGGTCGGCCTCGAGCTGCCGGAGGGGGTCGAGCCGCTGCTCTCCCCGAAGGACGCGGCGGCACCCAGCCTGTCGGAGGCGAGGGAGTCGGGGCTGCTCCCCACCCTCGAGGCGACGACCGCGTGGGCTGCCCGGCTCGGGGCGCGGAGCGGCACCGCGGGCTGAGCCGACCGGTCAGGCGGGGGTCGGGCCACGCCCCGCCGTCGGGGCCAGCCGTCGCACCGCGGCGGCCACGGCGTCGGCGACCCCCTCCTGGAAGACCGACGGCACGATGCAGTCGGCGCTCGGCTCGGGCACGAGGTCGGCGATCGCCCGGGCCGCGGCGAGCTTCATCGCCTCGGTGATCCGGCTCGCACCGGCGTCGAGGGCCCCGCGGAAGATGCCGGGGAAGGCCAGGACGTTGTTGATCTGGTTCGGGAAGTCCGAGCGCCCGGTCGCGACGACGGCGGCGTACCGGCGGGCGACGTCGGGGTGCACCTCGGGGGTGGGGTTCGCGAGCGCGAAGACCATGCTCCGTGGCGCCATCGACGCCACCTCCTCCTCGGGCACCTGCCCGCCGGAGACCCCGACGTAGACGTCGGCGCCGGCGAGCGCCGCGCCGAGCCCACCGGTGAGACCGCGTGGGTTGGTCGACGCCGCGAGCCGGGCCTTGTGGCCGGTGAGGTCCTGGCGGGACGGGTGGATGATGCCGCGAGAGTCGCACACCACGACGTCCCGCACACCGGCTCGCTGGAGCAGCCTGGTCACGGCCACGCCGGCCGCCCCGGCCCCGGCGACGACGACGCGCAGCTCCTCGAGGCGGCGGCCGAGGACGCGCGCGCCGTTGAGCAGGCCGGCGAGGACGACGATGGCGGTGCCGTGCTGGTCGTCGTGGAAGACCGGGATGTCGAGCCGCTCCTTGAGCCGCTCCTCGATGTCGAAGCAGCGCGGCGCCGAGATGTCCTCGAGGTTGATCCCCCCGAACGACGGCGCGATCCGGGCGATCGCCTCGACGAGCTCGTCGACGGTGCCCGACTCCATGACGATCGGGACGGCGTCGATCCCCGCGAAGTGCTTGAACAGCACCGCCTTGCCCTCCATGACCGGCATGGCGCCGAGCGGGCCGATGTCCCCGAGCCCGAGGACGGCCGTGCCGTCACTGATGACGGCCACCGTGTTGCCCCGCGCCGTGTACCGCGTCGAGAGCGAGGGGTCGGCCGCGATCGCCAGCGACACCTCGGCGACCCCCGGCGTGTAGAGCAGCGAGAGGTCGTCGCGGTCACGCAGCGGCTTGGTCGCGTGGACCCCCAGCTTCCCGCCCTCGTGGGCGCGGAAGACCGCGCTCTCGGGGTCGAAGAAGGGGGCGTGGGGCGACGCGGCCATCGGGGCAGCTCCTCGGACTCGGGCACAGGACGCACCGGCCGGACGGCGGGTGGTCGGGGTGCGGTCCGAGGGGGGTGCGTCTCGGGCGTTCGCGCGCCGCGGGGGTGTCCGCGGCAGGCCGCCATTCTGGCACGCAGCCGCGCGACGGGACAGGGACGCCGGTGTGACGCACGTCGCGTGCGGGCGGCCGGCAGGCTGCCCGGATCGTGACCCGGGCGTGACGTCGGTCGCAGCGACCGGTGGCAGGATCGCCCCACGGACCCCACGCCGGATCCCCCCAGGGGTCCGGCACGTGTGAAAGGACCTCCATGCCCCGCTCCCGCGCGCTCGTCGTCGCCAGAAGGCGGCCCAGCGCCGCGACATCGGGATGTGCGTCCAGCGCTTCACCCTCTTCCCGCACATGACCGTCCTCGAGAACGTCGCCGAGGCGCCGATCCACGTCACGGGCACCCAGCGCACGGTCGCCCGGGCGCTCGGGGACACCCCCGAGTGACCCTGCCGAGGCTTCCGCTCCCGGCGCTCGTCCGGGTCCGGGGGCGCTCGATGCTGCCGACCTACCGCGAGGGCGACGTCCTCCTCGCGCTGCGCGGCCGCGCACCGCGGCCCGGCCGGGCCCACGTCGTGCAGCTCCCTCCCGAGACGGGTGGCCGGCCGCGCCCGTTGTCGGTGAAGCGGGTCACCGGTCGCGACCCCGACGACCCCTCCCGGTGGTGGTTCGACTGCGACAACCCGGCCGAGGGGGTCACCTCCTTCGACGTGGGATCGGTCGCCGACACCGACGTGGAGGCGGTCGTGCTGGCCCGGGTGTGGCGGGGTAGGTTGGGCCCTGATCGACCGTCCGACTTCTGAGGAGTGAGCGACCCATGCTGTCCCTGTTCCGCGTCACCGACGTCTCGGCCCACTGCGACCTCCCCTGCGGCGTGTACGACCCCGCCCAGGCCCGCATCGAGGCCGAGTCGATCAAGGCGATCATCGCCAAGGTCGCCGACAACGACGACCCCGACTTCCGCACCCGCGCCATCCTCATCAAGGAGCAGCGCTCGGAGCTCGTCAAGCACCACCTGTGGGTCCTGTGGACCGACTACTTCAAGCCCCCGCACTTCGAGAAGTTCCCGCAGCTGCACACCCTCTTCAACGAGGCGACGAAGCTCGCGGGCGCCTCGGGCACCAAGGGTGAGCTCGACGCCGCCAAGGCCGACGAGCTGCTCGCGAAGATCGACGAGATCGACGCGATCTTCAAGGAGACCAAGAAGGGCTGAGCCGCACGGCTCGCGCTCAGGAGGCGTCGGGGACGGTCACGCAGTAGACCTCCCCGACGCCTTCGAGGTTCACCGCCCCCTCGCCCACCGGCAGGAACACCGACTCGACGTCGCCGAGCTCGAGGACGCCCGAGGCCGCGGTCAGGCTGACCCGGCCCCGCAGGCAGAACACGATCCGCGGCGAGGTGTCGCCGGGCAGCCGGCGGCCGGGGGTCACCCGCAGGAGGCGGAAGCGGTCCGACGCGCTGTCGAAGACCTCGACCCCGGGTTCGAGGACGCGGCCGCTGCCGGCGACGCCGTCGGCCAGGGGGTCGACGATGCGCAGCAGCTCGGGCACGTTGACCGGCTTGCTCGTCAGCCCGGCACGCACGACGTTGTCGGAGTTCGCCAGGACCTCGACGCCGAGCCCGCGCACGTAGGAGTGCAGCACCCCCGCCGCGACGTCGATGTACTCCCCCGGCTGGAGCACCCGGTGGTGCATGAGGAGCAGGACGACGAGCCCGATGTCGTCGGGGTGCTCCTCGGCCACCCGCACGATCCCCGCGCTGGCGTCGCCGAACTCGTCGCTCGTGCCCTCGAGCCGGACGCACGCGGCGACGACCCGGCGGGTGAGCTCGTTGACCTCGGCGGCCGGGGTCTTCAGGACGGCGGCGAGGAGTGCGAGGACGGGGTCGTCCGCACCGGCGGTCTGCCCCAGCAGGGTGCGCAGGCGCGGCACGTCGAGGCGCTCGACGAGGTCGACGACCTCCTCGTGCGAGCGCATCCCGACGAAGACCTCGAAGGGGGCGATGGCCAGGAGCAGCTCGGGCTTGGCCCAGTCGTCGACGTAGACCTCGTCGCCGGTCTCCTCGCGCTGCACCCGCGCCTGCTCGGCGCTCGGGTGCGCCTGGATCGAGATGGCCCGGCCCGGCGCGAGGACCTTGAGGAGGAAGGGCAGCCGCGGCCCGTAGCGGTCGACGCACGCCGCGCCCAGGGTGCCGACGGGGTCGGCGGCGACGACCGCCGACAGGTCGGGTCGGCCCTCGCGGTCGGTGAGCGAGGGGCCCTCCTCGTGCGCGCCCATCCACAGCTCGGACTCGGGCTGCGGGCTCGGGATGTCGCGGCCCTGGAGGCTGGCGATGGACACGTGCGAGCCCCACGCGTCGTGGAAGACGACCGGGGTGAGGCGGTCCACGAGGGCCTTTCGATGGGTGGCGGGGCGCGACGATGCTAGCGCGCGACCCGTCCCGGGTCCTCGACCGCTCCGACGGTGGCGTCGCTCGTGACGGCGGCGAGCACCTCGACGACCTGGGGGTCGTACTCGTACCCCAGCCCGAGGTGGATCCGCTCGAGGGCGGCGGCGACGCGGACGGGGTCGTCGGTGCCGCCGGTGAGGTCGTCGTACGCGTTGGCCACCTTGATGATCCGGCTCGCCATCGGGACCTCCTCGCCGAGCTCGCGCACGAGCCGGTAGGCGGTCGTCTGCCCCTCGACCCGGTCGGCGATGTCGTCGAGGCCCTCGGCGTGCCGGATGATCCGGGCGCCCTCGGCGGCGATGTCGCGCTGGTCGGCCGGTGCCGCGAGGACCGTGGCACCCTCGGGGATCGGTGACGTCAGCGAGATCTGGCCGAGGTCGTGGAGCAGGGCCGAGACCTCGATGTCGCGCAGCTCGCGGTCGGGGAGGCCGAGGAGCCGGCTGATCCGGATGCTGAGGTCGGCGACCCGCTCGGCGTGGCCGCGCAGGGTGTAGCCGCCCTCCTCGGTGAGGTGGCTCAGGGTCAGGATGGTCTGGCGGTAGGTCTCACGGTTGCGGGTGGAGCGGGCGACCGCGACGTAGGTGAAGGCCAGGGGGAAGAGGGCTGCGGGGAACGCGGCCAGCCCCAGCGCGGGAGCCATGAGCGCCACGAGCGGGCCGGTCGTCGCGACGGCGAGGGTCAGCGGCAGCACCTCGCCGACCTCGCCGCGCAGGGTGGGCCACCACGGCGTCCGCTGGCGCTCGGCGGCGACGGCCGAGACGAGGACGAGCTCGACCGCCAGGCCGACGACGGACAGGAGGAGCATCCCGAGGCCGACGAGCCAGCGCATCGCGTCCGGGTCGAGGGCGAGGTCCCAGAGACTCGCGTCCCCGGTGCCGACGTGCCGCACCAGCCAGGCCGTCGTCGTGACGGCGACGAGGCGGGCCGCCATCTGGTCGACACCCACCACCTGACGGCGCAGGCGGCGGACGAGGGCGGCGACGAGCATCCCGAGGGCCACGACGAGGACGACGAAGCCGCTCCCCACGGCGAAGACCTCCTCCCCCTGGACCGCACCGAGCAGCGCGGCCGCGATGACCGAGGACGAGGCGAGGGGCGCCGAGGTCCGGCCGCTCGGCATCCGGAGCCGGACGAGCTCGCCGACGAGCACGCTGAGGACGAGGACGACCACGGTGCTCGCGTGGGTGTCGGCGGTGCGGAGCAGGTCGAGCCCGCCGACGACCGTGGCGCGGAGGAGGACCAGGACCCCCAGTCCGAGCACGGCGACACGCAGGGCGCCCTCGCGGCGCCGCAGTGACGGAGTCACCCGGCGACCACCCCTGGGGTCCGGCGGGTCAGGGCGAACTCGAGCGCGTCGACGACCTCGTCGCGCATCCTCTCCCGGGTGCGCAGGCGCTCGAGGGCCTCCTCGGGTGACAGGACCCTGCCGTCGGGGGTGCCGACCTCGGTGAGGAGGTCGAACTCGTCGGCGATGCCCACGACGAGGGGCATGAGCCGGTCGGGCTCCTCGGCCGGCTGCTCGAGGACGACCCGGTGCCGCACGATGGGGTCGAGGGAGCCGGAGAGGAACGACAGGCCACGCAGGAGGGACGCGCCGCGCGACGGGTACGTCGCCGACAGCGAGCTGCCGTCGGGCCGGGCGCCGCGCACGAGGGTGGTCGGCAGCGTCACCTGGCCGATGTCGTGGAGCATGCCCGCCATCCTGACATCGGCGACGACCTGCGGCCGGAGGCCGAGGTGCTCGGCCATGAGTGTCGCCAGGTCGGACACCCGCGCGCTGTGGCCCGCGAGGTGCGGGGCCTTGGCCTCGACGGCGGCGACGAGGACGTGCAGGGCCCGGTCCCGGGCGAGCTTCTCCTCGGCGTACTGCACGTAGGCCCACTGGGCGGCGAGCAGCGGCGCGAGGACGAGGAGCAGGCTCGCCGGTCCGACCCCGGCGGGCTTCCAGAGGATCGCGAGGACGAGGGTGATGACGCCGTGGGCGATGACGGTGGGCCCGGAGCCCAGCAGGCGGGCGGCGACGGAGAGGAGGGGCACACCCTCACGGGTCGCCGCGAACCCGACGAAGAGCACGAGGTTGGTCAGGGTGCCGGCGAGGTGGCCGGCCAGGAGCGGGAGCGCGAGGGACTGCACGATCTGCGCGGTCCCGAGGAGCGACTCGCTCGCGAGCTCCCCGCCGACGCCGATGAAGACCAGGCCGGCGACGACGCCGGACGCGGCCTGCATGGCGCTGTTCCAGACCCGGAAGTACACGGGAAGCGGGCCGGGCTGTGCGGCGCCACCGACGGCACCGACAAGCCCGGCCGCGGCCGGCCCCAAAAGGACGGCCGCGGCCAGGAGGATGATGCTCGAGAGTGACAGACCCGCCTGCTCCTCCACCACGAGCTCACCGAACCACCAGGTGAGTGCCGAGATGATGCAGAGCAGGACGAGTGTCGGGCTGATGTCCAGGTCGTACCTCGAGGCCACCACCGCTTCGAGGAGGACCGATCCTGTGGTGACGACGCCGAAGAACCAGACGAACTTCCGGCGCAGGGGGGTCGACGGGGTCGTCGGCTCCGTGCGCGTGTCGGACAGTTCGGTCACCTCGGTGTCGGGTCAGGTGGTCAGGTCAGGGACGGTTGCCCCAGCCGTTCGTGGTGTAGGTGACCGTCGCGCCGGACTTGCTGGCTGCCTGTGCCGACGCCGGGGCGGCGATGGCGAGGACGACGAGGGCGGTGACGGCGAGGAGGGCACGCATGCGGTTCATTTCAGGGGTTTCCTTCCGGAAAAAGGGGTGGGCCGGATTCAGGGGTACGGCCCTAGGTGCCATGAGTTTGACACGCCCGGGGGTGTGCGACAATGAATGAGTTCGCCCGGGATGTCCGATGACCCGGGTTTGACCCCCGACGAAAGGCACCCCGATGAGCAAGCGTGCTCGCAAGCGCCGCTCTCGCAAGGGCAACAAGGCCAACCACGGTCGCAAGCCCAACGCCTGAGCACTCGCTGAGACGACGACGCCCGGTGTACCTCGCGGTACACCGGGCGTCCGTGCCTGACGGGTGGTGCTCACGGGGTCCACGGGACCCCGCGGGTCACTCAGCCCTCACGCTCCACACGCACCGTGGTGATCCGCTGGAGGATCTGCAGACGCACCGCGGCGGGGGCCGCGGACTCGACGCACGAGCGACGCACGGCGTCCTTGACGGCCCGGTCGAGGTCGTGCTCGGCCAGGCACGGCTGGCACTCGGCGAGGTGCGAGGCGACCCGGCGGACGTCGTCGGGGCTCATCTCGCCGTCGAGGTACTCGTAGATCCGGTGCAGCACCTCGGAACAGTCACCGTGGCCGGCGTGCGTGTCGTGGCTCATGAGTCCTCCTCCGTGCCGAAGCCGCGCTCGCGCGCGTACCCGCTGAGCAGCGCCCGCAGCTGGCGACGGCCGCGGTGGAGCCGCGACATCACGGTGCCGATCGGGGTGCCCATGATCTCGGCGATCTCCTTGTACGCGAACCCCTCGACGTCGGCGAGGTAGACCGCCATCCGGAAGTCCTCGGGCAGCTCCTGCAGGGCCCGCTTCACCTCGGTGTCGGGCAGGTGCTCCAGCGCTGCGACCTCGGCGGACTTCAGGCCCACCGACGTGTGCGACTCCGCCCGGGCGAGCTGGTAGTCCTCGACCTCGGCCGCGTCGGACTGCAGCGGTTCGCGCTGCTTCTTGCGGTAGGTGTTGATGTAGGTGTTGGTGAGGATGCGGTACATCCACGCCTTGAGGTTGGTCCCCGGCTGGTACTGGTGGAAGGCCGCGTAGGCCTTGGCGAAGGTCTCCTGGAGGAGGTCCTCGGCATCGGCCGGGTTGCGCGTGGTGCGCATCGCGGCCGCGTAGAGCTGGTCGAGGAGCGGCAGGGCCTCGCGCTCGAACCTTGCCTGGCGGTCGGCCTGGGTCTCGGTGGCGACGTCGACCTCGGCCGGAGCGGTGTCCTCGAGGGGCGTGGAAGGAGTGGTCATCGCCTCCCAGCCTATCCGGGCCCGGCTGGGAGCAGTGGTGTCGAGCACGAGCACGAGCGGCCTCTCGGGTGGAGATTCGGGACAGGCGCGTCAACGCCGGGCCCGGGCGGCTCATTCCCCGGGGGAAAGCCGGCCGAGGACCATCGCGGCGACGCGGTCGGCCACGCGGCCCAGCGAGTGCGGTCCCGGCACGACGTCGAGGGTGGTGAGGGGCGGGAGGACCGCCTCGACCTCGGCGGGTGTCCCGAAGGGGTCGGTGGTGCCCTGGACGACGTGGACGGGCAGCCCGTGGGCTCCCGGCACGGCCAGCTCGGCCGCCCGCGACTGCTGCGGCCTGCCGGGCAGGTGGAGCGGGAAGGAGAGGCAGACGACCGCGTCGGCACCCACGGCCGCGGCGGTGCGGCACGCGACCCGTGCGCCGGCGCTGCGCCCACCGGTGACGAGGCGACCTCCCCCGCGGTGCCGCTCGACCTCCGCGAGGACGGGGACCCACGCGGCGTCCAGGGCCGGTGGGCGCGGTCCGATCCGGCGCTCGGCGACCCGCCACGGCTGGTCGACGAGGACGACCTGCCACCCCGCGCCGACCATGACGTCGCGGACCGCGAGGACGTCGAGGGTCCAGCGCAGCCCCCCGGCGCCGTGGCCGAGGACGAGGGTGCCCACCGGAGGGTCGGCCGGGTCGGTGGTCGTCGTGCGGGCCGGCCCCTCGGGGGTGTCGACGAGCCGCTCGGTCACCCGCCGACCACCTCGCCCGTCACCGGGTCCACCACCCCGATGAGCTCCTCCGCCGGCACGGGGTCGAGCAGCTGCGGCCCGTTCGACCGGTTGCTGCTGACGGCGCGCGACACCGGCCTGGCGGTGAAGCGGCCCGCGGGGTGGGGCTGGAGGAGCGGCAGGACGTCGGCGGCCCCGACCGAGGGGTCGAGCCAGGTGTCCCACTCGTCGCGCTCGAGGACGAGGGGCTGGCGGTCGTGGATGCGCTCCAGTCCCGGCTCGGCGGGTCCCGTGACGACGGTGAAGGTGCTCAGCCACGCCATCGGGTCGTCGGGGTCGGCCACGCCCCGGTCCCGCCAGAACTCGTAGAGGCCCGCCATCGCCACGCTCGACCCGTCGACCCGCTCGGTGAAGAACGGCTGCTTGCGCGGCTTTCCCCTGGCGTCGAGCGCCGTCGGCGAGACCTGCCACTCGTACCAGCCCCGGGCGGGGACGAGGCAGCGGCGGCTCGCCAGCGCCCGGGCGAACGCCGGTCTCTCGGCGACCGACTCGACGCGGGCGTTGATCATCCGGGCACCGCCCTTGACGTCCTTGGACCAGCTCGGCACCAGGCCCCACGTCAGCAGGCGCAGCTGGCGCCGGGCCCCGGCCTCCCGGTCGTCACGCGGGGACCGGGCGAGCACGACGGGTGCCCGCTTCGTCGGCGCCATGTTGTGGTCGGGCCGACCCGGCGGCGGCTCCTGCGGGTTGACGAGGATGCTGCGGCCCTCCTCGGCCGACCGGTCGTCCTCCACCTCGAACTCGAGGACGAGCTCGTCCGGGTTCGCCGTCGCGGCGTACCGACCACACATGGTCCTCAGGCTACGCACCCCCACGTCGAGCAACTACCGTAGGCACGACAAGTCCTGACCAGCAGGAACCGATCGTGAGGACCCCTTCCATGACTGTGGTGCGACGTGTCGCCCGCCCGATGCTCGCCGCGATGTTCGTCGTCGGTGGACTCGACCAGCTCAAGCACCCCGGCGCCAAGGCCGCGACGGCCAAGCCGCTCGTCGAGCGGTTCGGGCCACGCCTCGGCCTCGGCGACGACACCGAGATGCTCGTGCGGGCCAACGGCGTCGCCATGGTCGGCGCCGGAGCCCTGCTCGCCTTCGGTCGGCTCCCCCGCGTCGCCTCCACGGTCCTCGCGGCCACGCTCGTGCCGACGACCCTCGCCGCCCACGCCTACTGGGACCGGCAGGACCCGGCCGAGCGCGAGAAGCAGAAGGTCCAGTTCCTGAAGAACCTCGGGCTGCTCGGCGGCCTGCTCCTCGCGGCCGTCGACACCGAGGGCCAGCCCGGGCTGGCCTACCGGGCGAAGCTCGTCGGGGCGAGCGCCCAGCGCGCGGCCCGCACCACCCGCCGTGAGGCCCGGCACGCCGCGCACACCGCCCGGCGCGAGGCCCGGCTCCAGGCGGCCCGCGCCCACCATGCCGTCAGCTGACTGGCCGGCGCCGACGGCCACGGGACCCGTCGGCGCCCGCGTCGTCCTCCCCGGCAGCAAGTCCCTCACCAACCGCTACCTCGTCCTCTCGGCCCTCGCGGCCGACGACTCGCGGCTGCGGGCCCCGCTCCGCTCGCGCGACACCCTGCTCATGGCGCAGGCCCTGCGCAGCCTCGGTGCCCGCATCGAGGACGTGGACGACGACTGGGTCGTCACCCCGGGACCGGTGACCGGCGGCCGTGACGTCGACTGCGGCCTCGCCGGAAACGTCATGCGTTTCGTCCCCCCGCTCGCCGGACTGGCCGACGGGCCGGTGGCCTTCGACGGTGACGAGCAGGCCCGGGTGCGCCCCATGGCACCGGTCCTCGGGGCCCTGCGCTCCCTCGGCGTCGAGGTCGACGACGACGGGCGCGGAGCCCTCCCCTTCACCGTCCGCGGGCGGGGCTCGGTGCGCGGCGGGTCCGTCACCCTCGACGCGTCGGCGTCCTCCCAGTTCGTCTCGGGCCTCCTCCTGTCGGCGGCCCGCTTCGACGAGGGGGTCACGGTCCACCACGACGGGAAGGCGGTCCCCTCCCTGCCCCACATCGAGATGACCGTCGAGACGCTGCGCGACGCGGGGGTCGTCGTCGACGACGCCGACGTCCACACGTGGCGTGTCGAGCCGAGCGAGGTCAACGCCCTCGACGTCCAGGTCGAGCCCGACCTCTCGAACGCCGCCCAGTTCCTCGCCGCGGCGCTCGTCACCGGCGGGCGGGTCCACGTCCCGGGGTGGCCGCAGTACACGACGCAGGGGGGCGACTTCGTCCGCGAGGTCCTCGACATGATGGGCGCCGACGTCCACCTCGACCGCGCCGGCCTCACGGTGAGCGGCGGCGACGGCATCTCCGGTGTCGACGTCGACCTGCGCGGGTCGAGCGAGCTGACCCCGGTCGTCGCGGCCCTCTGCGCCCTCGCCGACTCCCCCAGCGTCATCCGCGGCGTCGCCCACATCCGCGGCCACGAGACCGATCGGCTGGCCGCGCTGCGCACCGAGCTCACCGACCTCGGCGCCCAGGTCGACGAGACGGAGGACGGTCTGCGGATCACGCCGAAACCGTTGCACGGAGGGCCTTTTCACACCTACGCCGACCACCGCATGGTCATGGCCGGAGCGGTCCTCGGGCTCGCCGTCGAGGGGGTCGTCGTCGAGGACGTCGGCACGGTCGCGAAGACGATGCCGGCCTTCACCGAGCTCTGGGACGACATGCTCGCCCAGCGGGTCCCGGCGGACGCCTGATGGCGCGGTCCTCGCGCGACTACGACGAGTCCGACGTCCGGATCCGCCCGAACCGCAGGAACTCCCGCCCGCGCAGCAAGGACCGCCCCGCCCACAGCGACGCCGTGAAGGCGCGGGTCACCGGCGTCGACCGTGGCCGCTACACGACCATCGTCGACGAGCACGCCGAGCGACGCGTCGTCATCGCGATGCGGGCCCGCGAGCTCGGCCGCAAGGGCATCGTCGTCGGTGACGAGGTCCACCTCGTCGGCGACACGACCGGCGACGTCGGCTCGCTGTCACGCATCGTGCGGATCTCCCCTCGGGAGACCCTTCTTCGGCGCACCGCCGACGACACCGACCCCGTCGAGCGGGTCCTCGTCGCCAACGCCGACCAGCTCGTCGTCGTCTCGGCGCTGGCCAACCCCGAGCCCCGCCCGCGGCTGATCGACCGCTGCCTCGTCGCCGCGTACGACGCCGGGATGGAGCCGCTGCTCGTCCTCACCAAGGCCGACCTCACCGACCCCGCGCCCTTCCTCGAGCAGTACGCCCCGCTGTCGGTGCGCCACATCGTCACCGCTCGCCGCGACCGCGTCACCGACGGTCTCGAGGCCGTGCGGGAGGCCCTGTCCGGCCGGGTCAGCGTCCTCGTCGGCCACTCGGGCGTCGGCAAGAGCACGCTCGTCAACGCCCTCGTCCCCCTCGCCCTGCGGGCCACGGGGATCGTCAACGACGTCACCGGTCGGGGCCGCCACACCTCGTCCTCGGCGGTCGCCCTCGCGCTCCCCGACGACACCGGCTGGGTCATCGACACCCCCGGCGTGCGCTCCTTCGGCCTCGCCCACGTCGACCTGTCCCGGATCGTCCAGCACTTCTCCGACCTCGAGCCCGGCACGGCGCAGTGCCCCCGCGGGTGCACCCACGACGAGGAGGAGTGCGGTCTCGACGCGTGGGTCACCAGCGGCGCTGCCGGACCCGCCGGCCCGGCCCGCCTCGACTCCCTGCGCCGGCTCCTGCGGGCCCGCACGCCCGACCGGGACGACTGAGCCCCGCCGCGCCCCGCCGACGACGCAGGGCCCCGGGGTCGCTCCCGGGGCCCTGCGTCGTGTGCGGCCTGTGTCAGGCGGTCGGCGGGCGGTCGTCGCCCGGCTGCTCGTCGACGAGGCGCGTCGTGTCCTGCGGGGGCAGGTCGTCGTCGCGGCGGAGGAGTCCGGCCTTCTCGCCGTCGACGCCCACGGGCGCGGCGGTCACCTCCGACAGGTCGGCGACCTCGGTCGTCGTGAAGCGCTCGTCGGGCGCCGCGCCGGTGACGTCGACCGTCTCGACGATGGTGCGGGCCTCGGCGAAGTGGCACGCCGAGAGGTGCTCGCCCCGGCCGTCGTCGCGCAGCACGAGCTGGGGTTCGTCGACCGTGCAGACGTCCTGCGCCTTCCAGCACCGGGTGTGGAACCGGCAGCCCTTCGGCGGGTTCGCGGGCGACGGGACGTCGCCGACGAGGACGATCTGCTCGCGCTTGCCCCGCAGCGTCGGGTCGGGCACGGGCACGGCGGACAGGAGGGCCTGGGTGTACGGGTGCGTCGGGCGCGAGTACACCTCGTCCTCCTCGCCGAGCTCGGCCATCCGGCCCAGGTACATGACCCCGACCCGGTCGGAGATGTGCCGGACGACGGACAGGTCGTGCGCGATGAACACGTACGCCAGGCCGAGCTCGTCCTGCAGCTTCTCCATGAGGTTGACGACCTGCGCCTGCACCGACACGTCGAGCGCGGAGACCGGCTCGTCGCACACGAGCACCTTGGGGTTGAGGGCGATGCCGCGGGCGATGCCGATGCGCTGCCGCTGGCCGCCGGAGAACTGGTGGGGGTAGCGGTTGATGTGCTCGGGGTTGAGGCCGACGAGGTCGAGCAGCTCCTGCACCCGCTTGCGGCGCCCGCCCTTGGGCACGACGTCGGAGTGGATCTCGAACGGCTCACCGATGATGTCGCCGACCGTCATCCTCGGGTTGAGCGAGGTGTACGGGTCCTGGAAGACGATCTGGATGTCGCGGCGCAGGCGGCGCATCTTGCTCCCGGACGCCGTGCTCCAGTCCTCCCCCCCGAAGGTGACGGTGCCGGAGGTCGGGTCCTCGAGGCGCATGAGGAGACGGCCGAGCGTGGACTTGCCGCACCCGGACTCGCCGACGATGCCGAGGGTCTCGCCCTTGTGCAGCTCGAAGCTGACGCCGTCGACGGCCTTGACGTGCCCCGTCGTGCGACGCAGGATCCCGGTCCTGATCGGGTAGTGCTTGACCAGGTTCTGGGCACTGAGGATGACCTCAGGCATCGATGACCTCCTCGGCGAAGTGGCAGGCCGACAAGCGGCCGGGGACGACCTCGCGCAGCTCGGGCCGGTCGGTGCGGCAGATGTCCTGCGCCATCCGGCACCGGGGGTTGAACGGACAGCCCGGTGGGATGCGCAGGAGGTTGGGCGGCAGGCCGCCGATCGCCGCGAGGGTCTGGCCCTTCTGGTCCAGGCGTGGGATCGACTCGAGGAGGCCGCGGGTGTACGGGTGCGCCGGCGACGCGTAGAGCTCGTGGACGTCGGCGGTCTCGACGAGCCGGCCGGCGTACATGACGGCGATCCGGTCGGCGACGTCGGCGACGACGCCGAGGTCGTGCGTGATGAGGATGAGCCCCATCTGGCGCTCCTCCTGCAGCTCCTCGAGCAGCGCCATGATCTGCGCCTGCACCGTGACGTCGAGGGCGGTGGTCGGCTCGTCGGCGATGAGCACCGCCGGGTCGAGCGCGATCGCCATCGCGATCATGATGCGCTGGCGCATGCCGCCGGAGAACTGGTGCGGGTAGGACCGCACCCGCTGCTTCGCCGCGGGGATCTGGACGCGCTCCATGAGGCGCACGGCCTCGGTCAGCGCGTCGCTCTTGTTGACGCCCCGGTGGGTCCGGAACATCTCGGCGATCTGCCACCCCACCGGGAAGACGGGGTTCAGCGAGGACAGCGCGTCCTGGAAGATCATCGAGATCTCCGGGCCGCGGGTCAGCCGACGCTGCTCGGCGGGCATCGAGAGCAGGTCCTGCCCGCAGTAGCGGACGTGACCCTTGGGGATGACGGCGGGCGGCATGTCGAGGATGCCCATGATCGCCTGCGCGGTCACGGACTTGCCCGAGCCGGACTCGCCGAGGATGGCGAGGGACTCGCCCTGGCGCAACGAGAAGGAGACGCCGTTGATCGCCGTGGCGATGCCGTCGGGGGTGTGGAACTCGACGAACAGGTCGTCGACCTCGAGCAGCACCCCGTCCTGCGGGGTGTACGTGGTCCCCGAGCCGGTGGGCCGGGTCGTGGTGTCGGTGGTCATGTCTCTCTCCGTCAGCGGTTCTTCGGGTCGAGGGCGTCGCGCACGACGTCACCGAGCATGATGAACGCCAGCACGGCCAGCGACAGGAACAGGCTCGGGAAGAAGAGCATGTGCGGCGTGGTGCGCAGGCCGACGATCGCGGCGCTGATGTCGATGCCCCACGAGATCGCCGGGGGCTGCAGCCCGATCCCGAGGAACGACAGCGTCGCCTCGGTCGCGATGTAGGCCCCGAGGTTGATCGTCGCGACGACGATGACGGGCGCGAGCGCGTTGGGCAGCACGTGCGAGCGCACGATCCGCCACGGGCTGGCCCCCAGGGCGCGGGCGGCCTGGACGTAGTCGTTCGGCTTGACCTGGATGACGCTGGAGCGCATGAGGCGCGCCATGCTCGGCCAGCCGAGGATGACCAGCGCCAGGACGACCTTCATGACGACGAGGAGGTAGTTGTCGTTGAAGAAGTCCGGCAGCGAGACGAGGAAGATGATCGCGCCCAGGAGCAGCGGGATCGCGAAGAACACGTCGCCGACGCGCGAGAACAGCGCGTCGGCCCAGCCTCCGAGGTAGCCCGAGAGCACGCCGATCGTCCCGCCGAGGAGCACGGTCCCCATCGTGGTGAGGACCCCGACGAGGATCGACGCCCGGGCGCCGTAGATGCACCGCGCGTAGATGTCGTAGCCCTGGATGTCGCGGCCGAAGAACGTCCCGTCGCCGGGACGGGCCCGTGACTCCTGGAGGATCGCCGCGGTGGGGTCGGTGCTCGTGAACAGGCTCGGCCACACGGCCATGAGCAGGAACACGACGATCATCGACGAGGAGATCCAGAACAGCGGGTTCTTGCGCATGGCGCGCCAGGCGTCGGAGGCGAGCGAGCGCTCCTCGCCGGTGTCCTGCTCGTCGTGGGTGTCGGTCGCCTGGACCTCGGCGATGGCGGCTTCAGTCATGGCTGATCCTCGGGTCGAGCAGCCCGTAGAGCAGGTCCACGAGCAGGTTGACGAACAGGTAGACGATGACGAGCACCGTCACCGACCCGACGACGCTGGCGCCGTCGCGGCGACGGATCGACTGGAAGATGTAGCCGCCGACACCGGGGATGTTGAAGATCCGCTCGGTGACGATCGCGCCGCCGAGCAGCGCCCCGACGTCGAAGCCGATGTAGGTGACGACCGGGATGAGCGAGTTGCGCAGCGCGTGCACCCCGACGGCCCGGCGCTTGGTCAGGCCCTTGGCCACCGCGGTGCGCACGTAGTCGGCCCGCAGGTTCTCGACGAGGTTGGTCCGGGTCAGCCGGGTCACGTAGGCGACCGAGAGCGAGCCGAGCACGATGGCCGGCAGGAGCAGCTCGTAGAGGGAGGGGTTGCTCGAGGTGACGGTCACGGGGAACAGGCCGGCCTTGACGCCGAGGAAGTACTGGGCGACGCCGCCGATGACGAACACCGGGATGGAGATGACGACGAGCGTCGAGACGAGGACGAGGTTGTCGAGGAACCCGTTCTTGCGGATCCCGGTGAGCACTCCGGCGATGACGCCGAGCACCGTCTCGAACGCGATGGCCATGAGCGCCAGCTTCAGCGTGACCGGGTACCTGACCTTGAGCTGCTCGGCGACGGAGATGCCGTTGTAGGTCTCGCCGAGGTCGCCCTGCGCGAGGTTCGCGACGTACTTCCCGTACTGGACCAGCATCGGGTCGTCGAGGTTGTACTTCTCGCGGAAGGCCTGTGCGTAGGCCGGTGGACACGGCCGCTCGCCGCACTTGCCCGCCAGGGGGTCGCCCGGCAGGGCGAAGACCATGGCGAAGATGAGAAACGTCGCTCCCAGGATCACCGGGATCATCTGCAGCAGCCGTCGGATGATGTAAGTGCCCACGTCACCTCCTTGGCTGCTCGGGCCGTCGCTCCTGCGAGGGGGACGGCGTCGTCGGGGGTCCCGGGGACGAACCTAGACCATGTGGGTGTGCACCCACGGGTGCGCGCGGCCCGGGGCGTTCGCGCGACCACGGTCCCGACACGGCCGTCGGCCTGCCAGCGGGTGCTGGCAGGCCGACGACGGTGGCGGTGAACCTGCTGGTTCAGTCAGCTCACTTCAGCGAGATCGACGGGATGTCGATCGTGCCGAAGGCGGTGATCTTCACACCGGTGACCTTGTCCGACCAGCCCATGGTGGCCTTGCCGTACCACATCGGGATGGAGGCCATGTCCGCGGCCAGGAGAGCCTCGGCCTCCTGGTACTTGGCGTTGGCCGCAGCCGCGTCGGTGGCGGCCGCACCCTCGACGAGGAGCTTGTCGAACTCGGGGTTCGAGTAGTCACCGTCGTTGGACGAGGAGCCGGTCTTGTAGATCGGAGCGAGGAAGTTCTCGATCGACGGGTAGTCCATCTGCCAGCCGGTACGGAACATGCCCTTGAGCTTGCGGTCGCCGATCTGCTGGCGGAAGGTCGCGAAGTCGACGACACCGGTCGCGACACACTCGACACCCAGGGCCTGCTTGATGCTGTTGCAGGTCGCCTCGGTCCACTCCTTGTGAGCGGCGTCGGCGTTGTAGGAGAGGGTGATCTTGTCGCCCTTGAAGCCGCCGGCCTCGGCGAGGAGCGCCTTGGCCTTCGCCGGGTCGTACTTGCAGTACTCACCGCACTGCTCGGCCTTGTACCCGTCGACGACCGGGGAGACCCAGCCGGTGGCGGGGACGCGGGTGCCGTTGAAGATCTGCTTGATGATCGTCTCGCGGTCGATCGCCATGGAGATCGCCTGCTTGATCTTCGGGTCGGCGTAGTTCGGGTCGACCTTGCTCGGCGCCACGGTGATCGTCTGGATGACGCCCGACTCCTTCTGCGCGTTGCGCTCGGGGAGGTCGGACTTGTACTTGTCGTCGATGAGCGCGCTCGCCGGGATCTCGTCGGTGACGTCGAGGTTGCTGGCGATGACGTCGTTGTAGGCGCTGTCGGCGTCCTGGTAGATCTTGAAGGTCACCTTGTCGACCTTGCCCGCGAACTCACCGCTGTAGTCGGCGAACTTGGACAGGACGATCGACTGCTCCTTGGTCCACGCGTCCAGCTTGTACGGGCCCGCACCGATCGGCTTGTCACCGAAGGTGTCGGGGCTCGCGAAGAAGGCGTCGGGCAGCGGCGAGAACGCCGAGTAGCCGAGGCGCACCGGGAGGTTCGAGACCTTCTCGGTGGTCTTGATCGTGAAGGTGTAGTCGTCGGTGACGGCCAGACCGGTCAGCTTGTCGGCCTTCGCGTTGCCGGCGCCGGCGCAGGCGTCGTCGCCCTCACCGGTGCACTGCAGGTCGCCGAAGCCCTCGATGGGCTCCATGAAGTAGCCCGAGCTCTGCGCGTTGGGGGCGTAGGCGGCGTAGTTCCAGGCGTCGACGAAGTTCTTGGCCTTGACCTCGGTGCCGTCGTGGAACTTGTAGGCCTTCTTCAGCTTGACCGTGAAGTTCTGGTTGTCCGTGGTCTCGATCGACTCCGCGATGTCGTTCGTCGGCTTCGCCGTGTCGGGGTCGTAGTGGACGAGCTTGGCGAACACCGCGTCGATGACGTTGCCGCCACAGGTCTCCGTCGTGTTCGACGGGACGAGCGGGTTCTCGGGGTTGCAGCCACGGACGGTGATCTCGCCGCCCGTCTTGGCTCCTGCCGAGGTCTCGGGGTCGTCGCTGCCGCCGCTACCGCACCCGGCGGCGAGCAGGGCGACTGCGGACAGGGCCGCAACCGCGACCGTGCGAGTGGTTCCTCGCATGGATGTCCTCCTACGTGAAGTGGTGTCCCACCCGTTGGTCGGGTGGAAGGTGTTGCTGGGCCACGCCCGATCGGGTGGGGCCCCAGGGGCAACGCCTCCGGGCGTGCCGCGCACCATCAAAGACCACGCACTGGCCGTTTGGAAGTTTCGGAGCGTGCCGAGACACGATTGTGACCGAAGCGAGGCCGATCGTGATCGAAGAGCGACGTGGACCCTCGCGCCGCCGGAAGATCTTCGGTGGGAGCGGCTACGGTGTGGGCCGTGCCCGGCTACGACGACGACCTGCGCCTCGCCCACGTGCTCGCGGACGCGGTCGAGCGGTTGACGACGGCCCGGTTCCGCGCCGAGGACCTCCACGTCGAGACCAAGCCCGACCTCACCCTCGTCAGCGACGCCGACCGCGACGCCGAGGAGCTGATCCGCAGCCAGCTGAGGCGCACCCGGCCGCGCGACACCGTCATCGGCGAGGAGTTCCCCACGACGGGCAGCTCCCCGCGCCAGTGGGTCGTCGACCCCATCGACGGCACCCACAACTTCGTGCGCGGCGTCCCCGTCTGGGCGACGCTCATCGCCCTCGTCGACGACGGGCGGCCGGTCATCGGGCTCGTCGCCGCGCCCGCGCTCGGCCGCCGCTGGTGGGCGGCCCTGGGCTCGGGCGCCTGGGCCGGACGGAGCCTGACCTCGGCGAAGCAGATGCACGTCTCGGGCATCACGCGCATCGAGGACGCCGCGATCTCGTGCTCGAGCTGGACGTCGTGGGACGCCGTCGGGCGAGAGCAGCAGGCCCTCGACCTCGCCCGGTCCTGTTGGCGCGAGCGGGCGTTCGGCGACTTCTGGTCCTACATGCTGCTTGCCGAGGGTGGTGTCGACATCGCCGCCGAGCCCGAGCTGGCGCTGCACGACATGGCGGCCCTCGTCCCCATCGTCACCGAGGCCGGCGGGCGCTTCACCTCCCTCGACGGCGTCGACGGACCCTTCGGAGGGAACGCGGTGGCCACGAACGGGCACCTGCACGACGAGGTGCTGCGCCGCCTCTCCCCCGACCCCCGGCGGGTCGACGGGCCCTGACCCAGCGGTCAGAACCCGGCGGTCAGAACAGGGCGATCTGGTCGGCCTCGGTCGGCACGCCCTCGAGGCGGAGCAGGTCGGCCTTGCGCTCCAGGCCCCCGGCGTAGCCGGTGAGGGTGCCGTCGGCGCCGACGACCCGGTGGCAGGGCAGGACGATCGGCAACGGGTTGGCGCCGTTGGCGGCGCCCACCGCCCGCGAGGCCCCCGGCGGCAGCCCCAGCCGGTCGGCGATCCAGCCGTAGGTCGTCGTCGTGCCCCACGGGACCCCCGCGAGGACGTCCCACACGCGGCGCTGGAAGTCGGTGCCGGCGGGGCGCAGCGGCAGGTCGAAGACCGTCAGGCGCCCGCCGAAGTACTCGGTCAGCTGCCGGTGGGCCTCGGCGAGGACGGGAGACCCGGCCCGCTCGTGCCCCGGCGAGCCGTCGGCCGGGGCGTCGAAACGGATGCCGACGAGCGCCCCGTCCCGCTCGACGAGCTCGAGCCGCCCGACCGGGGAGGCCATGACGACCGAGCGCGAGGGGGTGGAGGGTCCGGCGTGCCCGGGCTCAGAGGGCAACGGTGGACACCGGTGCGGACACCCGTCCCTCGAGCGCGGGCACGACCGTCGCGGCGTCGCCGACGAGGACGACGGTCCACTCCCCCGTCGCGACCCGCGCGTACGCGGTGTCGAGGTCGGCGCGCCCCAGGTCGGCGACGTCGCGCAGGGTGCGGGTCGTGAAGTCGAGGGGCAGCCCCTCGAGCGCGAGCGCCGCGGTCTCGTCGGCGACGGCGTCGGCGGTGGCGTAGCGACCGGGAGCCGTCTTCGCGACGTAGTCGACACCCGAGCGCAGCTCGGCGTCGGTGAACCCGTCGCGGGCACCGTCGAGGATGCCGAGGAGGATCTCGACGGCCTCACCGGTGACCTCCGAGCGCACCGAGCCCGAGGTGACGAAGGTGCCTCCGGCGACACGCGGCCGGAACGCCGAGCGGATGCCGTAGGTGTAGCCCTTCTCCTCGCGCAGCACGACGTCGAGGCGGGCACTCGGGGACCCGCCGAGGACGAAGGAGAGGACGGGGTGCGGGGCCCAGCCGTCGGTGGTCGAGCGGTCGGGCCCGGGGACGCCGACCGCGATCTCGGTCTGGACCGAGCCCGGTCGGTCGACGACCACGACGCGGGCGCGGTCGGGCGCCGGGAGGGGCGCCGTGGGCCGCGTCGCGGGTTCGTGCCCCGGGGCGCGCCAGGTGCCGAGCGTCGCCTCGAGGACGCCGGCGACGTCGACGCCGCCGAGGTCCCCCGCGACGACGACGGTCGAGCCCACCGGACCGACGTGCCGGGCGTGGAAGTCGACGAGGTCGTCGCGGGTCAGGGTGGCGATCGACTCGGCGGTCCCGGCGGTGGGCAGCGCGGCCCGCTCGCCCGGGGCCCACAGGGTGCGGGCCAGCTCCTTGACCGCGCGGTGCGCCGAGGACGCCCGCTCCTGCTCGATCTCGGCCAGGCGGTTGCGCAGGATGCGCCGTACCTCGGCCTCGGGGAAGACGGGGTCGGCCAGCGCCTGGGTGACGAGGTCGGCGGCGGTCGCGAGGTGGCGCTGGGGGACGTCGACGTCGACGAGGAGCCCGCCGTCGGAGACGCCGGCGCCGAGGGCCATGCCGTGCCGCTCCATCAGCTCGGCGAACTCCTCGGCCTCGTGGCTCGAGGTGCCCTCGTCGAGCAGGCGCGCCGTCATCGACGCGACGCCCTCGTGACCGGCCGGCTCGGCCGACAGCGCGAGCGGGACGACGACCCGGATCGACAGGACGTACTGCCCCGGGACGTCGTGGACGAGGACGCGCACGCCGTTGCCGAGGACGTGCTCCTCGGGCACGGGGAACGCCCAGGGCCCGGGGGCCGCGACGTCGGGACGCGGGACGGCGGGGGTGCTCACGCCACGGCCTCGGCGTCGGCGTCGGCGGGCGACGTGAGGTCGTCGTGGGCGTCGTCCTCGGAGAGGTACGCGACGACGGCCCGGCTCTCGGGGCGCAGCCACCGGCGGGCCGCCGCGACGACGTCGTCGCGGGTCACCGCCGTGAGGCGGTCGAGGTGGGTGTTGACGACCTCGGGGTCGTCGTGGAGCAGGTGGTGGTGGCTGATGACGTCGGCCCGCTCCTCCTGGCTGGCCAGGGCCGAGAGCCACGAGCGCTCGGACTGGGCCAGCGAGGCCTCGAGCTCGGCGTCGGTGGGTCCGTGCTCGAGGAAGCCGGCGAGCTCCTCGAGGAAGGCGTCCTCGACGGCCCCCGCCTCGACGCCCGGGGCGACGTCGAGGACGACGAAGCCGAGCGAGCTGCCGTCGACGAAGCCCCACGCCGTGGCGTGCGCTCCGAGCGCGCTCTGCTCGCGACGCACGAGGCGGCGCACGAGGCGGGAGGTCGACAGGCCACCGACGCAGTCGAGGGCGACGGCTGCCGCGAGGAACTCGTCGGTGCCGTCGACGGGCAGCCGGAAGGCGACGTGGAGGCGGTCGTTCGGCACGGCCGAACGGCGGTCGAGGCGCACCGGCCCGTCGAGCGGCTCGAGCTGGGGGTGGGCGGGGCGCGGCGGCTCGGCGCTCGCCGGCAGCGGGCCGAGGTAGCGCTCGGCGAGGGCGAAGCCGTGCTCGGCGGTGATGTCGCCGCAGAGGGTGAGCACGGTGTTGTCGGGGCCGTAGAAGCGGCGGAAGAACGCGTGGACGTCCTCCAGGCTCGCGGCGTCGAGGTCCTCCATCGAGCCGATGGTGGGGTGGTGGTACGGGTGCCCCTCGGGGAAGAGGGTGGCGTAGACGTCGATGAGCGCGTTGCCGTACGGCTGGTTGTCGTACCGCTGGCGCTTCTCCTCCTTGACGACGTCGCGCTGGTTGTCGAGGTTCTCCTGGGTCACCGCGTCGAGGAGGTGGCCGTGGCGGTCGGCCTCGAGCCAGAGCGCCAGCTCGACCGCCCCGGTGGGGACGGTCTCGAAGTAGTTGGTGCGGTCGAACCACGTCGTGGCGTTGAGCCGGCCGCCCTCGGCCATGAGCGCCTCGAAGTGCTCACCGCTGCGCACGTGGCGCGACCCCTGGAACATCAGGTGCTCGAAGAGGTGCGCGAAGCCGGTGCGGCCCGCCGACTCGTGGCGCGACCCGACCCCCACCCACAGGTTGACCGTGACGTTCGGGACGGTGTGGTCGGGGCTGACGACGACCCGCAGCCCGTTGGGCAGCGTGTGTCGGTGGATGGGGTAGTCCAGCGGCATGGCGGTCACCCTACGTCGGGGCGCCGTCGGCCGGCAGGACGTCCCGCTCAGCCAGCGTGCTGGTGCCCGGAGCCCCCGCGGTGCCGTTCCTCGAGCTCGGCGACCGAGCCGACCTCGTCGTCGCTGGCGCCCGTCGGGATGGAGGGCGCCTCGCCGGCCGGCAGGGCGTCCATCGCGCGACGTCCGAAGACCTGCTGCTCGGTGGCGACGCGCTCGGCGCGGCCCCGGCCGAGGAAGCTGACCGCCCAGTGGAGCAGGGTGGTCACGCGGTGCTTGAAGCCGATGATGTAGACGAGGTGGATCGCGAGCCAGAGCACCCAGGCGAAGAAGCCCGCGAAGCGCAGCCGGCCGATGGAGGCGACGGCGCTGAACCGCGAGATCGTCGCCATCGAGCCCTTGTCGAGGTACTCGAAGCGCTCGTCGGTGGGCTTGCCGTCGAGGCGGTGGCGGATCTGCTTGGCGGAGAACCGCGCTCCCTGGATGGCGACCTGCGCGACCCCGGGGAGGTTGTCGAGCGACATCATGTCGCCGACGACGTGGACCTCGGGGTGGCCGGGGAGGGTGAGGTCGGGGAGCACGTGCACGCGACCGGCGCGGTCGACCTCGGCGCCGGACTGCTCGGCGAGCTGGCGGCCGAGCGGGCTGGCCTGCACCCCGGCGGCCCAGACCTTGGTCAGGGCCTCGATGCGGGTCGAGCTGCCGTCGCGCTCGCGCACGACGATGCCGGTGGAGTCGACGTCGGTGACCATCGTGCCCAGCCGGACGTCGACGCCCATGTCGGTGAGCCGGCGCTTGGCCGCACCACCGAGGCGGTCACCGAAGGAGGGCAGGACCTGGTCGACGGCGTCGACGAGGATGATCCGCGCCTTCGTGGGGTCGATCCGCCGGAAGTCGTTCTTGAGGGTGCGGTGGGCGAGCTCGGCGATCTGGCCGGCCATCTCGACACCGGTGGGGCCGGCACCGACGACGACGAAGGTGAGGGCCCGCTCGGCCTCGACGGGGGTGCGGGCGAGCTCGGCGAGCTCGAAGGCGCCGAAGATGCGGCCGCGCAGCTCGAGGGCGTCGTCGATCGACTTCATCCCCGGGGCGTGCCGGGCGAACCCGTCGTTGCCGAACCACGACTGACCGGCACCGGCCGCGACGAGGAGGTCGTCGTACGAGGTGACCGTCTCGCGGCCGAGGACCTCGGAGGTGACCGTGCGGTTCTCGAGGTCGATGCGGGTCACGGTGCCGAGGACGACCCGGGCGTTCTTCTGGCGGGCCAGGACCTCGCGGGTGCTCGGGGCGATCTCGCCCTCGGAGAGGATCCCGGTCGCGACCTGGTAGAGCAGCGGCTGGAACAGGTGGTGGGTCGTCGTCGCGATGAGCGTGATCTCGACGTCGTCGCGGCGCCGGAGCGCCTGGGTCCCGAAGAGTCCTCCGAACCCGGATCCGATGACGACGAGACGGTGCGGGCTGTCGGCGTTGGTCCTCACATCCGGGTCAACGCTCGTGAAGGGGCCGGTATGCCGGTTCTGCGGCGACGTGGTGGGGGTCACGGGGTGTGCTCGTCTCGGGTGGCGCGGGCTGCTCGGCCCGCGGGCGGGTGGGAGCAGCGGCGACCCCGGGTTGACGGGTCCATCCTCTCAGGGCGGGGAGTGCGGCGTCCTGCCCGACCGCATCGCGAGCGGCCCGCGAACCCTCAGCCGCCCGACCGACGAGACGAGGAAGGCCCGGATCCGTTGCGGATCCGGGCCTTCGTCGATGAGTAGCGGGGGCAGGATTTGAACCTGCGACCTCCGGGTTATGAGCCCGGCGAGCTACCGAGCTGCTCCACCCCGCGTCGAGTGAAAGTGACCTTGCGGCCTCTCTCGGTATGCCCCGACCCTACGCGACGGGGCCGCCCCGGGCCAAATCGGCCGGGGCGGGCCCGTCGCCGCCGGAGGGAGTCCTGCTAGCCCGTGGGTGACGGGGTCGGTGCGGGGCTCGCCGACGCGCTCGGCGACGGTGTGGGGGCCGCGGCGCCCAGCTGGGCGGCGAGCGAGTTCGCCGTCTTGATGGCGGCGTCGAGGTCCTTCTGGGCCGTGCCGTAGGCGGCGAAGTCGCCCTTCCTCAGGGCGTCCTGGCCCGCCGTGTACGCGGCCTGGATGTCCCCGAGCGCCTTGGCGAGCTGCTGGGCGAGCGTGCCGGTGGGTGGGGCCTCGGGGTCGGTCGGCGTGCCCGGGTCGGTCGGCGGCGGCGCTTCGCCCTCGCCGAACAGGCCGTTGATCGCCTGCTCGAGGGTGTCGCCCCAGGCGACGTTCGTCCCGTAGACCGCGACCGTCACCTTGTTCTGCGGGAACGACCCGGAACCCGCCGAGGCCTGGACGTACAGGGGCTGGACGTAGAACATCCGGCCCTGCAGCGGGAAGGCGAGCAGGTTGCCGAACGTCAGCGTCTTCCCCGACCCGGAGTTCTGGGTGATGTACTGCGCGAGGTTGAGCGGTTCGGCGGTGTTCTGCGACCGCGCCGTGGAGTTCTGGATCTGGTTGATGACCTGACCCGGACCGGCCGGTGTCGCCGAGCCGTACTCGAGCAGGCGCAGCGTCCCGAAGCCCTCCCCCGGTTTCCCGGCCTCGTTCCCTGCGTCGGCGTCGACCGCGAGCAGGCCACGCAGGATCTCGCGCCCCGCCTCGTTGTTGCTCGCCGGGACGAAGGAGGTCGTGATCGAGAAGGACGCGGCGTCCTCACCGGGCAGCGCGATCGACTGGAAGACGACCGGCTGGTCCTGGGCCGGCTGCGAGGGGTCGCGCGGGGTGCGCCAGCGGTCGGAGCCGGAGTAGAAGTCGCCCGGGTTGGTCACGTGGTACTCGGTCAGCAGCTCGCGCTGGACCTTGAGCATGTCCTGCGGGTAGCGGATGTGGGACATGAGGTCGCCGGAGATCTCCGAGATCGGGCGCACCGAGCCGGGGAACGCGTTGCCCCACGCCTTGAGCATCGGGTCGGTGGTGTCCCAGCCGTAGAGCTTGACCGAGCCGTCGTACGCGTCGACGGTCGCCTTGACCGCGTTGCGCAGGTAGTTGACCTGGCCGGACCCGACGGTGACGACGTTCGACCGGTTGGTCACCGAGTCGGAGGTCGCGTCGGCGAGCTCGACGAGGCGGCTGTTCGGGTAGTTCGCCGACGTGGTGAAGCCGTCGACGATCCACTGGACCCGACCCTCGACGACGGCCGGGTAGACGTTGCCGTCGAGGCGCAGCCACGGGGCGACCCGCTCGACGCGCTCGGTCGGGCTGCGGTGGTCGAGGACGCGCGAGCCGGAGTTCACCGCGTTGGACAGCAGGAAGTTCGCCTCGCGGTACTTCACGGCGTAGGCGAGCCGGCGCACCATCGAGCCGATCTCGACGCCACCGCCACCGTCGTAGGTGTTGTTGACCTGGACGTCGCCCTCGCCACCGGCGGGGAAGTCGAACTCGCGGGGCTGGGCGTCCTTGGGGGCGCCCACCACGGAGTAGGACGGCGAGAGCTCGCCGAAGTAGATCCGCGGCTGGTACTCGCCGATCGCGCTGCGACCGCCGCCCTCGAAGAAGACCGGGTCACCCTCGCTCGTGCGCTGGTTGCCGTAGGCGGCGTAGAAGCCGTAGCCGTGGGTGTAGATCGTGTGGTCGTTGAGCCAGTTGCGCTGGCTGTCGGGCAGCCCGTCGAGGTTGATCTCGCGGACGGCGACGACGGCGTCGCGTGTCGACCCGTCGATCTCGTAGCGGTCGACGTCGAGGGTGTCGGGGAAGGCGTAGTAGTCGCGCTGGCCCTCGAGCTGGCGGAAGGTGGGGGCGACGACGTTCGGGTCGATGACGCGCACCCCGGGGATGGACGTGGCGTCGTCGCGCTCGGCCTACTTGTCGGGCGTCTCCGGTGGCGCGGGGTTCTGGACGCGTTTGACCCGGTCGAGCCCGAACGCGCTGCTCGTCGCCGTGATGTTGCGCCCGATGTACTCGGCCTCGAGGGACTTCTCGGAGGGCTTGACGCGCAGCGACTGGATGAGCGCCGGGTACGCGCCACCGACGAGGACGGCCGTGACGACGAGGAGGGCGACACCGGTGATCGGCAGGCGCCAGCTGCGGCTCCAGATGGCCGCGAGGAAGAAGCCGGCGCACATGATCGCCGCGACGGCGAGGATCGCCTTGGTCGGCAGGACCGCCTTGTCGTCGGTGTACGTGATGCCGGTGAGGAGCGAACCCCGTTGGGTCGAGAGGGAGTAGCGGTCGAGCCAGTACGACGCGGCGCGGGTGAGGGCGATGAGCGCGCCGAGGACACCGAGGTGCACGTAGGCGGCCCGCGTCGTCGGCCCGCGACCGGGCAGCTGGAGGCCGCCGTAGACGTAGTGCGTGAACGCGCCGGCGACGAACGCGAGCGCGAGGACGACCGTGACGAAGGAGACGACGAAGCGCAGCGCCGGGAGGGTGAAGACGAAGAAGCCGACGTCCATCCCGAACTGCGGGTCCTCGACGCCGAACGGCTCGCGGTTGGCCCACAGCAGGACGGTGCGCCAGGCGCCGAGCGAGCCCGAGCCGGCGAGCAGGCCGAGGACGACGGGGATGGCGATGACGGCGAGGCGACGCAGCGGCTCGATGGCCTGGCGGTACTGCTCGAGCACCTGCTGGGCCGGCGTCGTGGGGACGTAGATCGGCCGGGTGCGGTATGCCGCAACGAGACTCACCGCGACGGCGGCGGCGGTGACGAGACCCGCGATCGACGAAGATGAGGACCTTGGTCGTCAGCTCCTTGACGAAGACGCCGCGGAAGCCGACGGAGTCGTACCACCAGACGTCGGTGAGGATGTCGGCGGCCAGACCCCCGAGCAGGGCCAGCCCCGCGAGGACGACGAGGGTGGTCCCGAGGGGCCCCCTGCGTCGGCGGGCCGTGGGCCGCGCCGGTCCGCGAGGACCGTCACCACCCTCGGCGCGCGGCGTACCGTCTCCCGGGCCGGCGGGCCCGTCGAACCACTCCGAGCGACTCACTGCTCTCCTCGTCCCGTCGGGCGGGGTGGGCCCCCGTGTCGACCGTGGGCGACAAAGGTACCCCGGGCTCCTGCGCCACCATCGGGCACCATGGTCCGGTGACCCAGACCCTCCCAGCCCGTGACCGACCCCCTGACCCTCGCCGCGCTCGACACCGAGCGGCACGTGGCACGGTCGGGGTGGGACCAGCCGGTCCGGCTGTTCGCCCTCGTGCCGACCGCCGACCTCCTCGTCGCGGAGCCGCAGCTCGGCGACGGCCTCGCGGCGCACGACGTCGTCGAGGGGGCGCTCAGCGCCATCGAGCAGGAGGAGCTCCCCGAGGCACCGGGCCTCGAGGAGCTCCTCGCGCAGATCGCCTGGCCCGAGCAGGTCGCGGGCTGCGCCATCGCCGTCGAGCGGATCGTCGTCCCCCCGGAGGCCGAGCGCGACCTCCCGCAGGACGACGCCGACGCGCTGCGCGCCGTCGCCGAGCACCCGGCCCGGGCCGACGTGCGGCTGCTCGTCGCGGTGACCCGCGACGGCACGTCCCGCTGCCTGCTGCGCCAGCGCGACCACGACAGCGACGACCGGGTCGCCCTCGGCGACGACATCGCCCCGGGCCTGGTCCACGCCCTGCGCGAGACCTTCAGCCCGGACTGACGGCGCGGCCCCCGCGAGGGCGGGTCAGGTGCAGGAGGGCAGCGCGTCGAGGTCGCCCGTGCCGATGGCGGTGACCGCGGCCCGGCCCTCCTCGAAGGTCGCGACCCGCACGACACGCAGGCCCTCGGGGACGTGGCCGACGACCTCGGAGCAGTTGTCGGCGGGGGCGAGGAAGAACTCGGCCCCCTCGCTGCGCGCCCCGACGAGCTTCTGCCGGATGCCGCCGATGGGCCCGACCGTGCCGCTGTCGTCCATCGTCCCGGTGCCCGCGACGTCCTTGCCGCCGGTGAGGGAGCCGGGCGTCAGGACGTCGTAGATCGCGAGGCTGAACATCAGGCCCGGCCGAGGGACCGCCGACGTTGCCGGTGTTGAGCTTGACGTCGACGGGCAGGTCGTAGTCGATGCGCAGGCCCACCCCGATGACGGTGCGACCCTCGGACGAGGCCGTGCGGGCCGTGACCGTCTGCTCGCGGTCGTCGCGGCGGAGCGACGACGGGGAAGGTCTCGCCCGGTCCGTGGCGCTGCACCGCGGCGCGCACGGCGTCGGAGGACGAGGCGGCGTCACCGTCGACCGAGACGAGGACGTCGCCCGCGCGGAAGACGTCCTTGCTCGGGCTGCCCTCGGGGACACCGGCGATCGCGACGACCTGGTCGACCGTGCGACCGAGCGCCCGCAGGGCCGTGGCGGCGGCGACGGTCTGCGAGCCGGCCATCTCGGCCGCTCCCTCCTGCTCGACCTGCTCGCTCGGTGGTGTCGGGCGGGAAGACCTCCGCCTCGGCGAGCACCTCGTCGGAGCTCGACAGCCACGCGCGCAGGACGTCGTAGGTCGTGACGCGCACTCCCGGACCGCCCTGGACGCTGACCGTCGTGAAGTCGAGCCGCCCCTCGGTGGGGTACGTGGGGGCGCCCGTCGACCTCGAGCAGCTTCGTGCCGCCGGACTCGCCGAGGATGTTCGTCGCGGGACCGGGCGACATGACGACGTAGGGCAGCCCGATGAAGGAGAGCACCCCGGCGATCGCGATGGCGAGGAAGGTCACCGTGAGGATGGCGGCCGGGACGAGCCCCGGGCGCATCGGGTCGGCCCCGGCCGGGCGGCCCTGACCGCCCTGTCGGCGGGCGAACCGGCCGCGGAAGCGGCCCCGGGGCAGGAACGGGCCCTGGCCCGCGGGGTCGTCGGACACGACGTCGGCGGACCGGGTGGTCACGGCAGCCCCACCCACTCGGTGGAGCCGTCGACGAGCTGCTGGTGCTTCCAGATCGGGGTGCGCGACTTCAGGGTGTCGATGAGCGCCCGGGCGGCGTCGAAGGCCTGGCCGCGGTGCGGTGCCGCGGCGGCGACGACGACGGCGAGGTCGCCGACCCGCAGGGCGCCGGTGCGGTGCACGGCCGCGACGCGCAGCGCCTCGTGGGAGGCCGCGACCTCCTCGCAGACCGACCGCATGGTCTCGGCCGCGCTCGGGTGGGCCTCGTAGTCGAGGGCGCTGACGGACTCACCGTGGTCGTGGTCGCGCACGACGCCGACGAACAGGGCGATGCCACCGCACGCGGGGTGGCGGACGGCCTCGAGCACCTCGTCGACGGAGAGCGGCACGTCCCGCAGCTCGACGAGCACGACCGCGTCGGGGTCGGACGGCAATGGAGGCTCCTCGGGGACGCGCGGCGGAACCATTCCGGCGTCGTCGTGGTTGGGTTGGACGAGACGACATCCTCTCACCCCCCGCGAGGAGCCCGGCGTGAACGACCCCGGTTCGACGAACCCCCGAGACGACGACGGGCCGGACCTGCCCCCCGAGATCGAGCAGCTGCTGCGCGGCCTCACCGGCGGTGGCCCGGTCGACCCCCAGGTCGCCTCGATGATGCAGGGGATGGGCCTGGACAAGGTCGACCCCCAGATGCTCGCGATGGTGATGCAGCAGGTCCAGGCGATGTTCGCGGCCCCCGACACCGGCGAGGCCGTCAACACCACGCTCGCCACCGACATCGCCCGCAAGACCGTCGCGGCCGAGGGCGACGCCCTCGCGTCCGAGGCCGACCGGCGTGGCGCCGCCGAGGCGGTCCAGGTCGCCGGCCTGTGGCTCGACGCCGTCACCGACGTCAGCACCCCCGGGCTGCGCGGCACCGCGTGGAGCCGCGCCGAGTGGGTCGAGGCGACCATGCCGGTGTGGACCGACCTCGTCGAGCCCGTCGCCGAGGGCGTCACCGAGGCCGTGGGGAGCGCCCTGTCCGCCCAGCTCGGCCAGCTCGGCGAGGCAGACCTCCCCGAGGGGATGGCCGGGATGCTCGACCAGGCGGGCCCGATGCTGCGCCGGATGCACGGCTCGATGTTCTCGATGCAGCTCGGCCAGGGCTCCGGGACGCTCGCCGGTGAGGTCCTCACCGGCTGCGAGGTCTCGCTCCCGCTCGTCCCCTCCCCCGACGTCGTCCTCATGCCGCAGTCGCTGCGCACCTTCGCCGAGGGCCTCGAGGTCGACGAGCCGCAGGCCCGCCTCTACCTCGCGGTCCGCGAGGTCGCCCGGGTGAGGCTCTTCGGCGCCGTGCCGTGGCTGGCCCCCGCCCTCCTCGCGGCGGTGCGCGACTACGCCAGCGACATCAGCATCGACACCGAGGCGATCGACGAGGCGGTGCGCTCGATCGACCCCTCGGACGCCGAGGCGGTGCAGCAGGCCCTCCAGGGTCGGATGTTCGCCCCGCAGCAGTCGCCCGCTCAGCAGAGCGCCCTCGCCCGGCTCGAGACGCTCCTCGCCCTCGTCGAGGGGTGGGTCGACGTCGTCACCGAGTCGGCCACCCGCGACCACCTCCCCCAGGCCGACGCCCTCGGCGAGGCGGTCCGGCGCCGGCGGGCCACGGGTGGTCCGGCCGAGAAGGCCTTCGGCTCGCTCGTCGGCCTCGAGCTGCGCCCGCGCCGGTTGCGCGACGCCGCGAACCTCTTCCGGGCCCTGGCGGACCGGGGCGGCACCGCCCTGCGCGACGGCGCCTGGCGGCACCCGGACCTCGCGCCGTCGACGGCCGACCTCGACGACCCGCTCGGCTACGTCGAGCGGGCCGCGGCGCCCGAGGGCGACGCCATGGACGCCGAGCTCGACCGCCTCCTCCGCGGCGAGGACCCCGCGTGACCGACGGCGTCGCCGCCGCCTTCGCCCACCTCCACGCCGACGCCGTCGACGTCCTCACCCGGTGGTCGGCGCCCGACGCGGCGCAGGACCGCCTCCGTCAGGAGTACCTCGAGCACCTCGCCGCGCACCCGGACGCCGTCGCGAAGGCGGGCCCGCCGGCCCACCTCACGGGGTCGTGCGTCGTCCTCGACGGGTCCGGCGAGCGCGTCCTGCTGACCCACCACCGCAAGGCCGACGCCTGGTTCCAGCTCGGCGGCCACCTCGAGCCCGGTGACGCCTCCCTCCGGGAGGCGGCCCGCCGTGAGGGGCGCGAGGAGTCGGGCCTGTCGGAGCTCGAGCCGCTCCCCCACCCCGTCCAGCTCGACCGCCACGTCCTCGTCGGCTCGTTCGGCCGGTGCCGGGAGCACCTCGACGTCCGCTACGCCGCCCTGGCGCCCACCGGCGCCCGGGCCCTGGTGAGCGAGGAGTCGCTCGACGTGCGCTGGTGGCCGGCCGACGCCCTCCCGGCGGGGACCGCCGACGAGCTGGCGCCGCTGGTCTCAGCCGCCCGGGTCGCCCTCGGCCTCTGACTCCTCGAAGGGCTCGAGCCCCTCGGCGTGGGCGAGGCCGTCGAGGAAGCCGCGCGCCCGGTCGAGCTTCGGGTAGGAGGCGAGGAGCCGCCAGAAGGCCGGCCCGTGCCCATGGACGAGCAGGTGCGCCAGCTCGTGGAGCACGACGTAGTCCAGGACGTGGTCAGGGACGTCGCGCAGGCGGTCGGAGACCCGGATGGTCCCCTCCGACGGGGTGCACGAGGCCCAGCGCCGCCCCATCGTCGACACCCACCGCACGCTCGTCGGCTTCGCGTGCCCGCCGAGGTAGCGCCGGGACAGGGTCTCGGCGTGCGCGAGGAGCGCCTCGTCGGTGGGTCGCCGGCGTCGCTCGCCGGTGCGCAGCCGCTCGATCATCCGGGCGACCCAGCGGTCCTCCTCCGCCTCCGAGAACGAGGCCGGGATGAGCACGACGGTCCGACCGCCCTCGCGGTAGGCGCTCACGGTACGACGCCTCCGCCGGCTGCGGCGGACCTCGACGTCCTCGCTGGTCACGGCACGAGCGTAGGCCGTGGCGACGCGGAAGTGGCGCATGGTGCGGGTGTGCTCGCGTGGGGGCGCAGTGGCGGCGTGGCGTGGGCGCGTCACGGGCTCCAGGCCCCCGCCCGTGGCTACTGTGGGACCCGTCCAGGCCGCGACAGCGGCGAGAGATCCGCATCGACGCGGCAGGGTGCCTCGTCGACGACAAGGAGAGCGTCCATGGCTGACGAGACCTACAAGGGCGAGTTCTACTGCGTGAAGTGCAAGGAGAAGCGCGAGGCCGAGGGGAAGGTCGTCGTCTCCGAGAACGGCCGCCGTATGGCCAAGGGCGTCTGCCCGGTCTGCGGCACGAACCTCAACCGCATCCTCGGCAAGGCCTGAGCGCTCCCGAGCCACGCTCCACGCGGCCCCGGTCCCTCCACGGACCGGGGCCGCGTCGCGCCCCGGGGGCTGTGGACGACGCGTCCGCTCGGGAGGTCGCCACCGGCAGGATGGCGAGGTCGCGTCAGGACGGGGAGGTCGCCGATGGAGGACGCCGAGGAGGACGTCGTCGTCGACGGGTGGGGGCCGGTGGCCGAGGAGCTCGTCACCCAGCTGCGCCGGTGCCGCCTGTCCGTGGGGGGCGGGCTGCACGCGGCCGACGGGGCCGAGCTGTCGCTCGACGGCCGGCCGCCGCCCCGTGCCGTCGTCGTCGTCGCCCAGGGCCGCACCCCCGCGTGGGCCGGCGACCCCTGGCACGCCCGCGGGGTGCCCCACCTGCCGGTCGTCCTCGGGTGGCACGGGCTCGTCGTCGGTCCGCTCGTCCTGCCCGGCCGCACCGCCTGCCTGCGCTGCACCGGCCCGGCGTGGGACGGCTCACGCGTCGGAGGGGGCGGCGACGTCCCGCCCGGCGCCCTCGTCCTCGCGACCGCCGTCGCCGTCGTCACCGTGCTCGCGACGCTGCGCGGCGACGACTCCCTGGGCGGGATCTCGACCGAGGTGGCCCTCGACGAGGTTCGTGTGACGCACCGCGTGTGGGGGCCGCGGCCGGGTTGTCGGTGCGCGCGGGTGAGAATGGCCGGGTGACCGACATCCCCAAGGGCAGCGTCGCCCGTGCCGCCAAGCTCGTCGGGCTGCCCCTCGGGCACGCCGGTCGGGTGGCCCTGGGGGTCGGCAAGCGCGTCGGCGGGCGCCCCGCCGAGGCCGTGGCCGCCGAGCTCCAGGCCCGCACGGCCGAGCAGCTCTTCGCCGTCCTCGGCACCCTCAAGGGCGGGGCGATGAAGTTCGGGCAGGCCCTGTCGGTCATGGAGGCCGCGATGCCCGAGGACCTCGCCGGGCCGTACCGGGCCACGCTGACCAAGCTGCAGGAGGCCGGTCCCCCCATGGGCGCCGACCGGGTCCACGAGATCCTCGCCCGCGAGCTCGGGCCGCGCTGGGCCACCACCAAGCTCGTCGAGTTCGACGACGTCCCCGCCGCGTCGGCCTCCATCGGCCAGGTCCACCGGGGCGTCTGGCGCGACGGCCGTGTCGTCGCGGTGAAGATCCAGTACCCGGGCGCTGCACAGGCCCTGCTCTCCGACCTCAACCAGATCTCGCGGGTCGCCCGGATGGCGGGCTCGTGGGTCCCGGGGATCGACGTCAAGCCGATCATGGACGAGCTCAAGGCGCGGATGAGCGAGGAGCTCGACTACCACCTCGAGGCCCGCAACCAGCGCCACTTCGCCGCCGCCTTCCGCGGCGACGACGACGTCCTCGTCCCCGACGTCCTCGTCGAGTCGAGCAACGTCATCGTCACCGAGTGGGTCGACGGCACGCCGCTCTCGCGGATCATCGCCGAGGGCACGCCCGAGCAGCGCGACGAGGCCGCGACCCTCTACCTCGAGTTCCTCCTTCGCGCGCCCAACGTCGCGCGGATGCTCCACGCCGACCCCCACCCCGGCAACTTCCGGGTCACCGACGACGGCCGGCTGGGCGTCCTCGACTTCGGGGCGGTCAACCGGCTCCCGCAGGGCCTGCCGGCGTCGCTCGGGCGCGTGCTCACCGAGGCGCTGGCCGGAGACGCCCCGGCGCTGGAGCAGGCGCTGCGCAGCGAGGGGTTCATCCGCAAGGGCATCGAGATCGACCCCGACGCGCTGCTGGAGTACCTCACCCCGCTCGTCGAGCCGCTGCTGCACGACGAGTTCACCCCCACGCGCGCGTGGCTGCGTGGGGCCGCGGCGACCCTGCAGGACCCGCGCCGCCCACAGTTCCTCATCGGCCTCAAGCTCAACCTGCCGCCCGACTACCTCCTCATCCACCGTGTCTGGCTCGGTGGCCTCGGGGTGCTCAGCCAGCTCGGCGGCACGGTCCCCCTGCGCGAGATGGTGTGCGCCCACCTCTCGGGCGTCGACGAGTCCCGGCTGCCGCCCTCACCCACCTGACCCCCGGGTCACCACCACGACGGGTCGAGCTTGCCCTCGATGCTGCGCAGGTGCTCGCGGCTGCACCGGGGGCAGGTCCAGACCGGGCGCCGGTTCTCGGTGCCCCGGGCCCACGTCGCGCGGGCCAGGGCGCGGGCGGCGTCGTCGTCGGGCATCGTGCCGCACGTCGCGCAGACGACCGACTCCTTCGCCGACGGGCCCGCCACGTCGGCTCAGCCCGCGGACTTCGCGGCCGCCTTGGCCGCCTTCTTGAAGTCACGCACCCGCTGGAGGGAGTCGGGGTCGACGACGTCGGCCACCGAGCGGTACGAGCCCGTCTCGGCGTAGGCGCCACAGGCCTGCTCCCACCCGGGCGGGCGGATGTCGAGCTGCTTGCCGAGCAGGGCGGTGAAGATCTTGGCCTTCTGCTCACCGAAGCCGGGGAGGGCGCGCACCCGGCCGACGAGCTCGGCGCCGGTGGCCGCGTCGCGCCACAGGGCGGAGGCGTCACCGGCGTACTCGTCGCGCACGACGACGGCGAGCGCCTGGATGCGCCCGGCCATCGAGCGGCCGTAGCGGTGGACGGCCGGGGGCGTCGCGCACAGGTCGGCGAAGCCCTCGGGGTCGGCGGCCGCGACGGCGGCCGGGTCGAGGGTCCCGAAGCGCTCGAGGACCTTGGCCGGGCCGGCGAAGGCGCGCTCCATCGGGAACTGCTGGTCGAGCAGCATCCCCACGAGGAGGGCGAACGGGTCCTTCGACAGGACGGCGTCGGCGGTGGGGTCCTGGGCGATCGTCAGCGAGACCATGGACTCAGGGTAGCCAGCACCGTGGCGCCGACGGCACGCCAGAACTGCCGCTCGGTCGGCGCGAGGTCCCGGCGGGGAGACGGGGGGTGGAACAGCACCGCCCCCGACGCGGTGTCGGGGGCGGTGCGCTCGTCGGTCGCGGGGGTCATCGCACGATGGCGTGGATGGTCGCCCGGACCTGCTCGCGCTCGGCCGCGGCCTGCACCCGGCGCTGCGTCTCGTGGACGCGGCGCTCCTGTGCGGTGCGACGAAGGCGCTGCAGTCGCCTGGTGTACATCTCGGTCTCCTTGGTGGTGGTCTGACGTGGTGGTGAGGTCGGGGACGCCTACGCGGCGACCTCGGACTTGCGGGGCCGGCCACGGGGGCGCTTGCGCGGGACGACGACGCCCTGGACGAAGAGCTCGCCACCCCAGACGCCCCACGGCTCGCGCCGGTGGAGCGCCCCGGCGAGGCAGGCCGTGCGTGCCGGGCAGGTGCCGCAGAGCGACTTGGCGAACTCGACACCCTCGGGGGTGTCGGCGAACCACATCTCGGCGTCGTTCTCGCGGCAGGGAGTCCCCTCGCCGGTCGTCGCGGACGCCTCGTGCAGGTCGAGGAGCTCGGTCAGCTGCATCGGTGTCTCACCTCCTTGCTGGGCGCGCCGGGGGTGGCGCTCGGTCGGGTGGTCTCCGCGCCCGGTGGGGTGCGGCGTTTCGGGTGGGCGGCCCTCGTGGGTCCGCACCGGGGTGGTGGTCATGTCGTGGTCCTCGCTGGTCTGTGGTGTGCGTCGGGGGTGCCGGTGGGTGCCGGGGAATGACGAAGGCCGCGGATCCCGGTGTCGGGATCCGCGGCCTCGAGGTGCGCCTGTCTGGTGGTCAGACGGGTGGTGCCTCGAGGCGTGGTTCCACGACTCCCGTGAACGGGGCGACGATGGCGGCGACGGTGTGGGCGCTCATGAGCTGGAGCTCACGGACGAGGGAGCCGGCGACGGACACAGTGGTCCCCTGGACGGTGCGGAAATCGCCCGAGTGAGCGGTGTTGGCACCGCGCCACGGACGCGCGCAGATGTCGCGGATGTCGCTCATCGCCATCTCCTTCGTCGTGGTGTTCTCCATGGGGCCAACCCTCCTCACTGCTGCTCGTTCCCGGACGCACGCCCGAAGAGGCGCGCGAGGTGTGTCAGACGAGAGTATGGGAGGGGCCTCGCGGGTGGCAACGCAATTAATCGGAGAACTTTCCGTGTCGCCGGCCTTCCGGGTCGGAAGCCGCTGTGCGACAGCCGGATCAGTGGTCGGAAAATTCTCGGAGAACGGCCAGGACGGCGTCGCCCCAGCGCTCGAGCTTGGCCGGGCCGACCCCGCTGATCTGCGCCAGCTCGCGGGTGTCGAGCGGCACCCGCTCGGCGATCGCGGTGAGCGTGGCGTCGGTGAACACGACGTACGCGGGAACGTCGGCCTCCTTGGCCTGCTCGAGGCGCCAGGCGCGCAGGGTGTCGAACAGCGCCTCGTCGGCGGTGGGAGGACACGAGGAGCAGCGGCCGATGGTGCGCTCCCTGGCCGTGGCGAGGTCGCCGTCGCAGACCCGGCAGGTCGAGCGCAGCGGCGTGGCCCCCTTGCCGCCGGCCTTGACGCGCTTGCGGCTCCTCGGCTGCGAGCGGGCCCCCTCGCCGAGCACGTCGGCGGTGCCGTCGAGGAAGCGCGAGGGCCGGCGGGTCGCCTTGGCCCCCGGCGTGCGGGCGCCGGCGTACGACAGGACGAGCCGCTCGCGCGCCCGGGTGACCCCGACGTAGAGGAGGCGGCGCTCCTCCTCGACCGCCTCGACGGTGTCGGCCATCGAGATGGGCAGCAGGCCGTCGGAGCAGCCGACGAGGAGGACGGTGTCCCACTCGAGGCCCTTGGCGGCATGGAACGAGGCGAGCGTGACGCCTTGCACCGTGGGGGCGTTCTGCTCGGCCGAGCGCTGCTCGAGCTCGCCGACGAAGGCGGGCATCTTCGCCTCGGGCTCGAGGGCGTGCAGCTGGTCGGACAGCTCGGCGAGGGCGTTGAGCGACTGCCAGCGGTCGCGCGAGGCGCCCCCGGAGGTCGGGGCGACCCGGCTCCACCCGGCCCCGAGGAGGACGTCGCGCACGAGGTCGGGGAGGGGGACCGACCCGTCGTCGGAGCGGGCGGCGCCGCGCAGGAGGACGACGGCGTCGCGGACCTCCTTGCGTGAGAAGAACCGCTCGCCACCGCGGACGAGGTAGGGGATGCCGCGCTCGGCGAGGGCCGACTCGATGCCCTCGCTCTGCCCGTTCGTGCGGAAGAGCACCGCGATCTCGGAGGCCGGGTGGCCCTGTGCCATCAGCGACTCGATCCGCGTCGCGGCGCGGGCGGCCTCGTCGGGGTCGTTGTCGGCGACGACGAGCTCGGGGGCGGGCCCGTCGGGACGCTGGGCCCGCAGCTCGACCGAACCGGAGCGCCGGCTGCCCCCGGGCCCGCTGAGGACGAGGTTGGCGAGCCGGACGACCTGCGGCGTGGAGCGGTAGTTGCGCACGAGCTCGACGACGTGGGCGTCGGGGTGGCGGGTGCGGAAGCCCAGGAGGTGCTCGGGCGAGGCGCCGGTGAAGGAGTAGATCGTCTGGGCGGGGTCGCCCACGACGCAGATGTCGCGCCGCTCGCCGAGCCACAGGTCGAGCAGGGTCTGCTGGAGCCGGTTGACGTCCTGGTACTCGTCGACGACGAAGTGCCGGTACTGGCCGCGCACCGCCCGGGCGATCTCGTCGTGCTCGCGCAGGACGCCGACGGTGAGGAGGAGGACGTCCTCGAAGTCGATGACGCCGCGGTCGGCCTTGACGTCCTCGTAGGAGGTGAGCAGCCGCGCCATCGCCGTGGGGTCGAGTCCGGCGGGGGGCTCGCGGCGCGCGGCGGTGGCCGCGGGGGCGTACGACTCGGGCGTGAGCATCGAGACCTTGGCCCACTCGACCTCGGAGGCGAGGTCGCGGATCGCGGGACCGTCGACCCGGATCCGCAGGCGCGAGGCGGCCTCGGCGACGGCGCTCGCCTTGTGCGGCATGACCTCGGGCGACGCTCCGCCGATGGCCTGGGGCCAGAAGTAGTGCAGCTGGCGCAGCGCTGCGGCGTGGAAGGTGCGGGCCTGGACCCCGCCGACGCCGAGGTCGCGCAGGCGGGTGCGCATCTCGCCCGCGGCCCGCGCGGTGAAGGTCACGGCCAGGACCCGCTGCGGCTGGTGCACCCCGGAGAGCACGCCGTAGGCGATCCGGTGGGTGATGGCGCGGGTCTTGCCGGTGCCCGCACCGGCGAGGACGCACATCGGGCCGCTGGGGTTCGCCGCGACCTCGCGCTGCTCGGGGTCGAGGGCGTCGAGGACGGCGTCGGCGCCGGGGTGCACGGGGAGCGTCGTCATCGCGCTCGATCCTAGGTCCCGCCGCCGACGTCCTCCCCGCCCGTCCCCAGCCCCCTCCCCCGGCGCCCGCATCCCCTTTCCCGCCGGATCCCGGAAACAGGAGGTTCGCACCACAAAGGATGTGGGGCGAACCTGGACCTTCCGGGATCCGGCGGGAAAGGTGCGGCGCGGGGGTGGGCGGGTGGGCGGGTGGCGGGTGGGAAGGATCGGGGCGGGGCGGGTGTTGGTCCGAGCGACCACCGACCCCAGGAGCACCCATGTCCAGCGCCACCGAGCGCGCCCTGCCCGACGCGGGCACCGTCACGATGTTCACCACGGCGTGGTGCGGCTACTGCCGCCGCCTGAAGTCGCAGATGGACCGCGAGGGCATCGGCTACACCGAGGTCGACATCGAGGCCGAGCCGGGCAGCGCCGACTACGTCATGTCCGTCAACGGCGGCAACCGCACCGTCCCGACCCTCGTGTTCCCCGACGGCAGCGCCGCGACCAACCCCTCCATCGGCGAGGTCCGCGACCGCCTCGGCTGAGTCGCGCGCGTCAGCGCAGGGACACCTCGGGGGCGTCGATCGGCCCGCCGTACCAGTGCTCGACGAGGCGCCGCGAGATGGAGATGCGCCCCGACACGAGGACGGTCCCGTCCTCGACCGCCCGCCGGAGGTCCTCACGGCCGAACCACCGCGCCTCCTCGATCTCCTCCTCCTGCAGCCGCAGCTCGGTGCCGAGGGCGCGGGCGGTGAAGCCGAGCATCAGCGAGGTCGGGAACGGCCACGGCTGGTCGCCGAGGTAGGTGACGTCGGCGACCTCGACCCCGACCTCCTCCAGCACCTCGCGCGCGACGGCCGCGGCGAGCGTCTCCCCCGGCTCGACGAAGCCGGCGAGGACCGACATGCCGCCCTGCCGGAAGCCGCGGCCCCGGGCGAGGAGGATCCGGTCGTCGGCGTCGACGACGGCCATGATGACGGCCATGTCGGTGCGCGGGTAGTGCTCGCTCCCGTCGTGCGGGCAGCGGCGGATCCAGCCCGACAGCCCGGGCTCGGTGGGCCGGCCGCAGCGCGGGCAGTGGCCGTGGGTGCGGTGCCAGTTCGCGAGGGCCAGGGTCGTCGTGAACGCCGCCGCACCGACGTCGTCGAGGTCGGCGCCCACCTGCCGCAGGGTGCGCCACGCGTCCTCGTCGGGGGCGACGTCGGGCGGGACGTCGGTGCGCAGGTCGTCGGCGACGACCCCGACCCACGCCGTGCCCTCGACCTCGCCGAGGTAGAGGGCGAGGCGGTCGGCATCGCGCGCGTCCGGGGCGTCGACGACGAGCTGCGGCCCGGCGGTGTGCCCGCCGACCTCCGCGCGGTCGCCGACGACCCGCACGACCCGGGTCGCCGCGTCGGCGAGGAGCCGCGGGAGGAGGTCGGGGTCGCGTCGCAGGTCACCGCGACGGTCGAACACCGATCTGCTGAGGGCCAGGTCGGGCAGGATCGCGTCGGCTGCGGGCACGCTTCCCAGCCTATGCGGGTCGCACGGCATACCGTGGGGCCGTGGACCGCAGCCCCGCCTTCCTCGCCGCGCTCGCGAGCGCGGCCGTTCCCGGTCTGGACCCGGTGAGCGTCGAGGCGCTGCCGAGCACCCCCGACCAGTCCTTCGACGTGGCGTTCGTCCAGGACGCCGAGCACCGGCGCTGGGTGGTCCGCGCACCGCGCACCGACGTCGCCGGCGCCGAGATGGACCGCACCGTCGGGCTCCTCGCGCTCCTGGGGCGGCGGCTGCCCTTCGCCGTGCCCGCGCCCAAGGGGTTCGTCGCCCTCGCCGAGGGCGGCCGCGCGGCGGTCTACCCGTACCTGCCCGGTCACCAGCTCGACTTCGCCGAGCTGCCCCCGGGTCCCGGCCTGGCCGCCGAGCTCGGCCGGGCCCTCGCGGCGCTGCACAACACCGACCCCGGCGTGTACGAGGAGGCCGGCCTGCCGAGCTACGACGCCGACGCCTACCGGACGCGCCGGCTCGCCGACCTCGACCGCGCCGCGGAGTCGGGCCGGGTGCCGACGACCCTCCTCGCCCGCTGGGAGGCCGCGCTCGAGGACGTCTCGCTCTGGCGCTTCGCCCCCACCGCCACCCACGGCGACCTCACCGGCGACCAGGTGCTCGCCGTCTTCACCGACGACGCCGACGCCTCCACCGGGAGGATCCGGGCGCTCACCGGCTGGGAGGACGCCAAGGTCGCCGACCCCGCCGACGACTTCGCCGCCCTCGTCGCCGACGCCCCGCCCGGGGCCGTCGAGACCGTCCTCGAGGCCTACGCGCACCAGCGGGTCGAGCGCCCCGACGCCAACCTCCTCGTCCGGGCCCGCCTCGTCGCCGAGCTCGGCCTGCTCGGCACCCTGATGACGGCACTGACCCGCAAGGACGCCGGCGCGGTCGAGGTCCTCACGACCCAGCTGCGCCGCCTCGACGACGCGGTGCACACCGACGAGGACGACGACGACTACCGCCGCACCTCCCTCTCCCCCGTCGTCGCGCGGGCGAGAACGGCCGCGCCGCCCGCGCTCGTCGTCGACGAGGACGAGGAGGACCTCCCCGGCCTGCCGGACGAGGCGACGGACGAGGCGCCGGACGCGTCGTCAGAGCCCGACCCCGACGACTGGGAGGAGGAGGCGACCCACGAGACCCGCCCCATCGCCCTCACCCCGGAGCCGGCACCCGTCCCCGAGGTCTCACCCGACACCCACGACCCCGTCGCCGCGGCGGAGTCGCAGGCCCTCGCGGCCGAGATCGAGGCGGCCGCCGACGAGCCCGACGACGCCGACGAGCTCAGCGAGGACGGGCCGCGGCCAGCACACGGGTGATCTCGGCGGCGTCCGGCAGCACCGGCCACACCGTCTCGCCCGTCGCGGCGTGGAAGAACGCGCCGCGCACCCGCGAGGGCTCGACCCCGCGCAGCCGCGCCCACGCGAGCCGGTAGGCGCCCAGCTGGACCGCCCGCGCCGTGGCCCGCCGCCCGGTGGCCGGCGCCCCGGTCTTCCAGTCGACGACGACCCAGCACGGGGCACCGTCGGGGCCGGCCTCCTCGAACACGGCGTCGATCCGGCCGCGCACGGCGATGCCGTCGACGACGGTCTCGACGCTCGTCTCGACCTCCGCGGGCATCCGGTCGGCCCACTCGCTCGCGAGGAACGCCTCGCGCAGCCGACCGAGCTCGGCATCGGACGCGTCGTCGTCGGCCGAGCCGGGGAGCGCGTCGACGTCGACGAACGCGGCGCGGCTGTAGTGCTCCTCGACCCACGCGTGGAACGCCGTCCCCCGGCGGGTCGCGAGGGCGGGCGGCTGCGGGAGCGGTCGGCGCAGGTCGAGGGTGAACTGGTCGGCGTCATCGGCGAGCGAGACGAGCGCCGAGGTGGACAGGTGCGGCGGGAGCTCGACGTCGACGTCGGCCCCCGACCGGCGTCGGGCGCGCTCGTGCAGGAGCATCGAGACCTCGGCGTCCCAGGATCCCGCCCGACCGGGAGCGGACCCCACCGCAGCCCCGCCGGCCGCCGCGGAGACCACGGCCCGGGCCGGCTCGAGGAGCCGCTCGCGCCGGGCGACGTGGTCGAGGGTCGGCCAGCTGACGCTGACGACCTCGGCCGTCCGGGGGTTCTGCGGCTTCGGGTCGTCGACGGGCGGCATCGCGACCCAGGGGCCGGGGGCGACGGCGTCACCGCCGGCCGAGCGCACCTCCTCGAGGAAGCGTGAGGTGACCCGCGGCGTCGAGGCCGACCCCCAGACGTGGGCGGTGAGGAGGAGGTCGGTGCGGGCGCGGGTCAGGGCGACGTAGCCGAGCCGGCGCTCCTCGGCGATGCCGTGGTCGGCGAGCGCCCTGGTGAACCGGTCGACGGCCTCCTGGACCGAGTCCCAGTCGTGCTCGTCGGCCCAGCCGAACCGCGGCAGGCCGGTTCGGTCGCCGCGCAGGTCGTAGGGCAGGGTCGCCAGCCCGACGAGCCAGCCCTTGTCCGTGGGGTCGCCGTGCCCCCACGTGTCGCCGACGACCCTGCCCTGTGTCGCGGAGTGCGCCGGGAAGGACGACTCGACCATCCCCGGCACCGCGACGACGTCCCACTCCAGGCCCTTGGCGGCGTGCACCGTCATCACCTGGACGGCGTCGGGGCGGGCCTCGACCCAGCCGAGGTCGAGCCCGCGCTCCTCGTCGACGGCGGCCTCGAGCCAGGCGAGGAAGCCGCCGAGGGTCGCGCGGTCGGCGCTCGCCGCGAACGTGGCCGCGACGTCGGCGAAGGCGTCGAGGTGCGCGCGGGCGGCACCGAGCGAGTAGCCGGGCCGGGCCAGCACCTCGATGTCGAGGCCGAGCGAGGTCTCGGCCTCCGCGACGAGCTCGGGCAGGCCGAGACCGGTGAGCGCCCGCAGCCGCCGCACCGCCGCGCCGAGCCCCTCGAGGCGCGGCAGCGCCACCGGTGACAGGCGCTGGCCCTCGTCGCCGACCCACGTCGCCGGGGGAAGGTCGTCGAGCGCCTCGACGATGCTCGTGCGCTCGCTCGCGTCGGGCGACAGGTCGGCCCGACGGTCGCCGCGCCCGGAGCGCTGGCGCACCCGCGACCACTCGCCGAGGCCGTCGAGATCGGCGGCGCCCAGCCGGCACGACGGCCCGGTGAGCAACCGCATCAGCCGGTCGCCGCGGGTCGGGTCCTGCACGACGTGGAGCAGGGCGACGAGGTCGGCGACCTCCGGCGTGTGCAGCAGGCCACCGAGGCCGACGACCTCGTGGGGCACCTGAGCCAGCTCGAGCGCCTCGACGACGGCGTCGAACTGGGATCGCTTGCGGCACAGCACTGCTGCGGTCCGCCGACCCGGTCGGGCCAGGCGCCCCGACACCCAGTCGACGACGTGGCGCGCCTCGTCCTCGATCGTCTCGAGCCGCGCCGCCGACACGTGGCCGGGGCCGGCGTCCGCCCGCTCGGTGAGCGCCTCGACGGGCACCCGCGTCGTCGCGGCGAGCGGCCCGGCGACGACGTTCGCGGCGGCGAGGACGGCGCGGTCGTTGCGCCAGCTCGTCGACAGGTGCAGGACCTGGGCGGGCTCGGGGTCGCGGAAGTCGTCGCGGAACCGGTCGAGGGTCGTCGAGGACGCACCGCGCCAGCCGTAGATCGACTGGTGGGGGTCGCCGACCGCGGTGACCGGCACCGGCGACCCCGGCGCGACGAAGAGCGAACGCAACAGCTGGAGCTGGGCCTCGGAGGTGTCCTGGAACTCGTCGAGGAGCACCGCCTTGAAGCGTCCGCGCTCGGCGACTCCCACCTGCTCGACCTGCGCGGCGATCCGGGCGGCGAGGGCCATCTGGTCGGCGAAGTCCATGGCGTCGCGCGACCGCTTGAGCTCCTGGTAGCGCTCGAGGACGGGGACGACCGCCGCGCGCTGGCGCAGGACACCGACGACGTCGCGCATCGGGTGGGCGCGCTTGCGGGTGCCCTCGCCCTTCGGGACGGACTCGAGCGCGGTGACGACGGCGTCGAGGTGCGCGGCGAGGGCCGGCGCACCGACGAGGTGCTCGGCCAGCTCACCCGCGAGGTCGACGACCGCGGTCGTCACGGTGGACTCGGCCTTGTCGACCTCGTCCATCGGCCCGTCCCAGGCGACGACGGCCTCGTGGGCGAACTGCCACGCCGCGGCCTCGGTGAGCAGCCGGCTCTCGGGCTCGACGCCGACCCGCAGCCCGTGCTCGCGCACGATCCGTCCGGCGTACGCGTGGTAGGTCGACACGGTGGGGACGTCGTCGAGGACGACCGCGCCGTCCTCCTCGGGTGGCGACCAGATCCCGGCCTCGCGCAGCGCCGTGAGGCGGGTGGCGAGCCGCTCGGACAGCTCCCCCGCGGCCTTGCGGGTGAAGGTGAGGCCGAGGACCTCGTCGGGGCGCACGAGGCCGTTGGCCACGAGCCACACGACCCGCGCGGCCATCGTCTCGGTCTTGCCCGAGCCGGCGCCCGCGACGACGAGGACGGGCCGCAGCGGGGCCTCGATGACGGCCGCCTGCTCGGGCGTGGGGGCGTAGGACTGGCCGAGGGCGCGCGCCAGCCCGGCCGCGGACCACCGGGGGGCGGCGCCGCTCACAGCCGCCTCCCCTCGGGCTGTGCCGGGCACGAGTCCTTGACCTGGCAGGTGCCGCACTGCGGACCCGGGGTGGCGGTGAAGGCCGCGGCGGCCATGCCGTCGGCCGTCGCGGCGAGGAGGTCGTGGGCCCAGCGCGGCTCGTCGTCGACCGCGAGCGGCACCTGCTCCTGGAGCGTCGTCGACCGGTTGGCTGCGCGGCCGAGCTGGAGGAGGGCCGCTCCGCCCGAGCGGCCTCCGTGCTCGGTGAAGGCGCCCCCCTCGACGGCCACCTGGTACGCGCCGAGCTGGCCGTGCCGGCGCACCTCGTCCCTCGTCGGCTTCGAGCTGCCCGTCTTGAGGTCGACGACGCGCACGACGCCGTCGGGGCCGACCTCGACCCGGTCGACGGTCCCGGAGACGACGGCGCGGCCGAGCGCGACCTTCATCCGCTCCTCGGAGGCGGCCCGGCGCCACCCCTTCGCCGAGGCCTCGCGGTGGTAGGTCGCCAGCCGCTGGGTCATCGCCGTCGCCCGCGCGAGGTCGCGACGCGAGAGCCACCCCGGCGCGAGCCCGAGCCTTCCCCACCGCCGCTCGAGCTCGGCGGCGTAGGCCGCGGCGTCGGTGTCGCCGAGGTCGTGGGCGATCTCGTGGACGAGCGTCCCGATGTCCTGGGCCCCCATCGACGGGCCGTCGCCCCCGCTGGCACGCAGCACCCACTGGAGGCCGCACCGGCCGAAGTGGTCGATCGTCGAGGGTGACACCCGCACCGGCTGGTCGCCGCCCCGACGGGGGCGCTCGTCGGTCGTCGCCCGCAGCGCCCACCACTGCGCGGGGTCGGCGCCGGGGACCTGTTCGCGGGAGAGCAGCGCCAGGGTCTGCACGGCGTCGGCCCGGGTGCCGGGGTCGGCGTCGAGGAGGGAGCGGCGCAGCTCGGCGACGAGTCCCTGCAGGGTCAGCGGGCGCGGGACGTCGGTGAGGACACGGTCGTCGGGGCGGGGGTCGACGACGTCGAGGTAGGGCGAGGGCTGCTCGTCCTCGCTGCGGACGGCCGTGACGACGAGGCGACGGCGGGCGCGGGTGCACGCGACGTGGAACAGTCGGGTCTCGTCGTGGCGGACCTGGGCACGGGCGGCCCGTGGCTCGCCGGAGCGGCCGGTGACGACGTCGACGAGGTCGGTGGACCCGAGCAGGGAGCCGCGCAGCCGCAGGTCGGGCCAGACGCCCTCCTGCACCCCGGCGACGACGACGAGGTCCCACTCGAGGCCGGCGGCACCGGCGGGTGTCAGCAGGGCGACCGACTCGCCCGTCGCGGCCCGCGCCGCGAGGGTGTCGCCCGCGACGTCCTGCGAGAGCACGTGGTCGAGGAAGTCGGCGGGGCGCGACGCCGGGAGCCGGTCGGTGAACCGGGCCGCGGCGTCGAAGAGGCCGAGCACCGCGTCGAGGTCGCGATCGGCGCGGCCGCCCGCAGGACCGCCACCGAGCGCCGTGTCGCGCCAGGCGGCGGCGAGCCGGCTCGCGCTCCACATCGCCCACAGCACCTCCTCGACCCCGTCGCCGTCCCGGAGCGTGTCGACGGCAGCCGCGAGGACGCGGTGCACCCGGCGCGCGGGGGTGGCCTCGGGCCCGATGCGGTCGAGGGCGAAGGGGGCGAGCACGGCCTCGGCGAGCAGGACGTCGCTGGGGCGGCCCCCACCGTCGTCGAGCTCGATGCGCCGCAGCGACCGGCGCAGCCGCCGCAGGCCCACGGCGTCGGCCCCACCCACCGGTGAGCCGAGGACGTCGACGACGACCTCGGGGTCGAGCTCCTCGGCCCCCCCGACGACCTCGAGCGCGCACCGCAGGAGCGCGAGGAAGGGGCGGACGGCGACCTCGTCGCGCACGGGCAGCTCGGCGGCGGAGGTGTCGACGGGCACCCCGGAGCCGCGCAGGACCCGGCGCAGCGTCGCCGTGCGCGCGCCGCCGCGGACGAGGACCGCCATCCGCGACCACGGGACGTCGCGCAGGAGGTGCTCCTCGCGGAGCAGGCCGGCGACGAAGGCGGCCTCCTGGGCCACCGTCCGCAGCAGGTGCGCCTCGACGACGCCCGCGCCGTCGACGGGTGCGGCACCGCGGTGCGCCACCCCGCCGACGACGCCGACGTGGGCGACGACCCGGGACGCGGCCTCGGCGACCGGGGGGGAGCACCGGTGTCCCTCCCCCAGGACGTGCGTCGCGGCCGCCGGCCACCCGTGGGCGAGGAGGCGGGGGTCGGCGCCGCGAAAGGTCTGGGTGGCGGCATCGGGGTCGCCGACGAGGACGAGCGGGACGGCCCCCTCGCCGGTGACGACGCGCAGCAGCCGGACGGCGGCGGGGGTCAGCTCCTGGGCGTCGTCGACGACGACGAGCCGGAGGCGGCCCCGCAGCCGGTCGAGCGCGTCGGGGTCGGTGGCCAGGAGGTCGGCGGCGGACCCGAGGACCCATGCGGGGTCGAAGGCGCCGGGCGCCGAGAGCGCCGTGACCTCGTCGTACTCGCGCAGCACGGCTGCGCCGGCGACCCACTCGGGCCGGCGGTGCTCGGCGCCGAGGGCGGCGAGGTCCTCGGGGTCGAGCCCGAGCTCGACCGCGCGCATGAGGAGGTCGCGCAGCTCGGTGCGGAACCCTCGCGTGCCCAGGGCCGGCACGACCTCGGTCGGCCAGGGCGGGGCCGCCGTGTCGCCGGAGGCGTGGCCGGCGAGCAGCTCGCGGAGGATGACGTCCTGCTCGGGCCCGCTGAGCAGTCGCGGGGTCGGGTCGCCGACGAGGGCCGCGGCCTCGCGCAGCACCCCGAAGCCGAAGGACTGGTGGGTGCGCGCGAGCGGTGTGGTCGTCGTGCCGCCGAGGCGGGCGGTCACCGCGTCGCGCAGCCGGGCGGCCGCGAGCCGGGTGGGGGCCAGGAGGAGGCACGAGTCGGCCGTGGCGCCCTCCTCGACCGCCCGCACGACCCGTTCGACGGCGACCGTGCTCTTGCCGGTGCCGGGCCCACCGAGCACGCGCACGACGGCGCCATCGGCGCCGACCGCGACCCTCTGGGTGGGGTCGAGGGCGGGTGCCGACGCCGAGGCGGTGACGGGGCGGCGGAGGACGAGCACCCCGGGATTCCACCACGTCGCCCCGACACCCTCGGGGGACGGGCGTCAGTAGGTCGGGAGGGAGGGGTCGACGTCGCGGACCCAGGCGAGGACGCCGCCCTCGACGTCGACCGCCTCGACCCCGCGCGAGCGCAGGAGGTCGGCCGCCTCGGCCGAGCGGGCGCCGGTCTTGCACACGACGTACACCGGTCCGCCGCGGGGGACGTCGAGCCCGGGCAGCGGGTCGGCAGTCGTCCCCGAGCGCACCCCGTCCATCGGCAGCCACGCCGACCCGGGGATGGTGACGACCTCGCGCTCGCCCGCCTCGCGCACGTCGACGAGCAGGACGTCGCCGCGGGCGAGGACGTCACGCAGGCCGAGCGCGGTGACCGTGGGGTGCGTGGAGAGCCCGGCGGCTGCGTCCACGTCGCCGTCCTCACGCGCCGACGCCCAGCCGAGGGGGCGCGTGGCATCGGCCCCGGAGCCGCAGACCCCGCACGCGGGGTCGGCCCGCACGGGGAGGGAGTCCCACGACTGGGCGAGCGCGTCGTGGACGAGCAGCCGCCCGACGAGCGCCTCCCCCACTCCCGTGACGAGCTTGACGGCCTCGGTCGCCATGACCGACCCGATGCTCGCGCAGACCGCCCCGAGGACGCCACCCACCGCGCACGACGGCACGGCGTCCGGCGGCGGCTGCTGGGGGAAGACACAGGCGTAGCAGGGGCCCTCACCGGCCCACCACACCGACACCTGGCCGTCGAACCGGAACACCGAGCCCCACACGTGCGGCACCCCGAGCCGGGCGCACGCGTCACCGACGAGGTAGCGGGTCGGGAAGTTGTCGGCGCCGTCGAGGACGAGGTCGTAGTCCGCGACGACCGCCAGGGCCGTGTCGGCCGTGAGGCGCTCGCGGTGCTCGACCACCGTGGTCATCGGGCTGACCGCGTGCACCGCGTCGGCAGCGGAGGCCGTCTTGGGCCGGCCGACGTCGGCGTCGCCGTGGACCACCTGGCGCTGGAGGTTCGTCGTCTCGACGACGTCGTCGTCGACGATGCCGAGCGTCCCCACCCCGGCCGCGGCGAGGTAGAGCAGCGCGGGCGACCCCAGACCTCCGGCGCCGACGACGAGGACCCGGGCCGCGCGCAGCCGGCGCTGGCCGACGCTGCCGAGGTCGGGCAGGAGGAGGTGGCGCGCGTAGCGGGTGCGCTCGGCCGGGTCCAGCTCCGGACCGGGCGGCACGAGCGGGGGTCGGGCCATGCCGCGACGATAACAACCGCCCGGCGGTGCGTCCCCCGCGCGATCGTTACCCGTCCGTAGGATGCAGGCCTGACGTCGGCGACGAAGGACGAGGATGACGAGCACGCACACGACCCAGCGCGGCCAGCGGATGCCACGAAGCGAGCGCCGAGCCCAGCTGCTCGAGGCCGCCCAGGCGGTCTTCGTCCAGTCCGGGTACCACGCCGCCGCCATGGACGACATCGCCGACCGGGCCGGGGTGTCCAAGCCGGTGCTCTACCAGCACTTCCCCGGCAAGCTCGACCTCTACCTCGCCCTGCTCGACGAGCACTGCGAGACGCTCGAGGGCCTGGTCCGCGAGGCGCTCGCGGTGGGCGGCGACAACGAGGTCCGCGTCGAGCGCACCGTCGCTGCGTACTTCGACTTCGTCACCCGTGAGGGCGCCGCCTTCCGGATGGTCTTCGAGTCCGACCTCACGAGCGTCCCCCAGGTGCGCTCGCGCCTGGACGCCGTCGAGATGAACTGCGCCGAGGCGATCGCCGAGGTCATCGCCGAGGACACCGGGGTCGACGACGAGCGCGCCCTCCTCCTCGGCTCGGCCCTGGCCGGCATGGCCCAGGTGAGCGCGCGGCACTGGCTGGCGCAGGGCGGCGACGTCGGCGAGGCCGAGGCGGCCGCCATCATCACCGCCCTCGCCTGGCGAGGCCTCGGGTCCTTCCCCAAGATCGAGCCCTGATCCGCCCGCAGCGAACACGGCGGCGCGCCCGCCGGGTCGAGGAATGCGCCGCCGGGACCGCGGGTTAGCCTGAGCCCGACGTGCGCGGCGAGACCGCGCACCCCCGAACGAAAGGTGTGCACCCGTGGAGGTCACCATCGGCGTCCAGAACGTCGCCCGCGAGCTCACGGTCGAGACCGAGTCCGACGCGGCCACGGTCACCGAGGCCGTCGAGGCCGCGCTGCGCGACGGCGGCGTCCTCAAGCTCACCGACAGCCGCGGCCGCAACGTCCTCGTGCCCGGCTCGGTCATCGGCTGGGTCCAGGTCGGCGAGAACGAGAAGGGCAAGGTCGGCTTCTCCGTCTGAGGCACGAATCTGCGCTGGTCAGCGTCCCCCACTGGTGGGCGGGACGCGACTAGCATTCGGAGTCGCATCCGGGCCCAGCCCGGGTCGACGGGGCAACAGCCCTGATCTCGCACGCATCATCACGTGGGTCTCCAGACCCAGAAGGAGCAGCCACATGTTGACCACGATCATCGTCACCGTCATCCTCGGGGCCATCATCGGCGCCCTGGCCCGCCTCGTCCTGCCGGGCAAGCAGAACATCTCGACCGTCGTCACGGTCATCCTCGGCATCCTGGGCGCCCTCATCGGCAGCTTCGTGTGGACCGGGCTGCTCAACAAGGGCGACACCAGCGGCGTCGACTGGATCGCCCTGATCATCGGCGTCATCGTCGCCGCCCTGCTCATCGTCATCTACGAGCGGGTCGTCGCCGGTCGCGGCACCAAGCACGTCTGACGTCCACCGCACCGAACGCGGCCCCCGTCCCCTCCGGGACGGGGGCCGCGTCGCGTCAGGACCCCCGACGACGGGTGGTCAGGCCGCGAGACCGAGGCGCGCCATCCGGGCCTGGTGCTCGTCGGTGAGCCGGGTGAACATCTGCCCGACCTCGGCGAGGTCGACCCCGCTACCGACGAGCAGTGCCGACATCGCGTCGCGCTCGACGGCGACGGCCTGCGCCTGCGAGAGGGCCTCGCCGAGGAGGCGGCGCCCCCAGAGCGCCAGGCGCCCGCCGGCCGTGCGGTCGGTCTTGAGGGTGTCGCGCACGACCCCCACGACGAAGTCGGCCTGCCCCTCGTCGCCGAGCGCCCGCTCCATGACGCCCCGGGTGTCGTCGTCGACGAAGCGCGTCATCTCGCGGTAGAAGTCCTTGGCGATGCCATCGCCGACGTAGGCCTTGACCAGTCCCTCGAGCCAGCCCTTGGGGCGGGTGCGCTCGTGGTAGGCGGCGAAGGGCACGACGAAGGGGGCCATCGCGGTCTCGGGGTCGATCCCGTGGTGGCGCATGTGGTCGACGAGCTGGGTGAACTGGACGTACTCGGTGTTCGCCAGCCCGGCCATGGCCGACTTCAGCGCGATCGTCGGGGCGATGTCGGAGTCGACGGCCATCCGGGTGAACGCGGTGAGCTCGCCGTAGGCCAGGACGCCGAGGAGGTCGACGACGGCGGCACGGTAGGCGGGGTCGTCGATCGAGGTCTGCTCCACGGCACCGGAGCCTAACGGTAGGATGGGCCCCGTCCACGGTGCCCGGTCGGCACGCACGTACAGCCAGTGATCACGTGGTGGGCGCCCGGCCCTCGCCGTGGCGCGCATCCCTCGAAGACCTCCGATCGGCCCGCAGCCCCTTGCGCCGGCGCCTCCTCGCGCCCGCTGACCGGAAGAGTTCCATGACCGACGTCACCGACGCCCCCACGAGCGAGCCGGTGGAGGCCCTCGACGCCCCCGCGGTCGTCGCGCCCCCCGTCCCCTCCTTCTCCGACTTCCCGATCCACGCCGACATCGTCTCGGCCCTCGCGAAGCACAACATCACCTCGCCGTTCCCGATCCAGGCGATGACCCTCCCCGTCGCCCTCTCCGGCCACGACATCATCGGGCAGGCCAAGACCGGCACCGGCAAGACGCTCGGCTTCGGGATCCCGATCCTCAACCGGGTCGTCTCCCCGCGCGACGACGCCTTCGCGAGCCTCCCCCACGCGGGCAAGCCGCAGGCCCTGGCCGTCGCCCCGACGCGCGAGCTCGCCGTGCAGGTCTCCAGCGACCTCGAGCGCGCCGGCGCCGACCGCGGCATCCGCGTCCTCACCGTCTACGGCGGCCGCGCGTACGAGCCCCAGGTCGAGGCCCTCAAGCGCGGCGTCGAGGTCGTCGTCGGCACCCCCGGCCGCCTCATCGACCTCGCCAAGCAGGGTCACCTCGACCTCGGCCACGCGCGCATCGTCGTCCTCGACGAGGCCGACGAGATGCTCGACCTCGGCTTCCTCCCCGACGTCGAGCGCATCCTCGCGCTGACGCCGTCGGCCCGCCAGACGATGCTCTTCTCCGCGACGATGCCCGGCGCGGTCGTCGCCCTGGCCCGTCGCTACATGAACCAGCCGACGCACATCCGCGCGATGGCCAACGACGACGGGCAGGACAGCCACACCGTCCAGGCGGTCGAGCAGTTCGTCTACCGCGCCCACGCGATGGACAAGGTCGAGATGCTCGCCCGGATGCTCCAGGCGAACGGCCGCGGCCTCACCATCGTGTTCAGCCGTACCAAGCGCACCGCCGCCAAGGTCGCCGACGACCTCACCGAGCGCGGCTTCGCGGCCGCCGCCATCCACGGCGACCTCGGCCAGGGTGCCCGCGAGCAGGCGCTGCGCGCGTTCCGCAACGGCAAGGTCGACATCCTCGTCGCCACCGACGTCGCGGCCCGCGGCATCGACGTCGAGAACGTCACGCACGTCATCAACTACCAGTGTCCCGAGGACGAGAAGACCTACGTCCACCGCATCGGCCGCACCGCCCGCGCGGGCAACACCGGCATCGCCGTCACCTTCGTCGACTGGGACGACATCCCGCGCTGGGGCCTGATCAACAAGGCCCTCGACCTCGGCATCCCCGACCCGCAGGAGACGTACTCCTCCTCGCCGCACCTCTTCGGCGACCTCGACATCCCCGCGGGCACCAAGGGCCGCCTCCCCCACGCGAAGCAGACCCGTGAGGGCCTGGGCGCCGAGGTGCTCGAGGACCTCGGCGAGACCGGCAAGTCCTCCGGCCGTCGCGCCGGACCCGGTGACCGCGGCGGCGACCGCGGCGGTCGTGGAGGCGACCGTGGCGGTGACCGTGACCGCGGTGGCCGCGGCGGCGACCGTGGTGGCGAGCGTGGCGGTCGTCCGGCGAGCGCCCCCGAGTCGACCGACGCCCCCCGCAGCACCCGCAACCGGAGCCGTCGTCGCACCCGCGGCGGGCGCCCGGCCGGCGAGACCGCCAGCTGAGCCCGCGCCCCTGACGCACCGAACCCCCGGCGGACCGTGGTCCGCCGGGGGTTCGTCGTGCGTGGTCCGGTCCGTCAGGACGTGGCGGCGATGGTGCTCGTGTCGATGACGTAGCGGTAGCGGACCTTGGAGTCGACGACCTTGTCGTAGGCCTCCTCGACCTCGTCGGCGCCGATGACCTCGACGGTCGCGCCGAGACCGTGCTCGGCGCAGAAGTCGAGCATCTCCTGGGTGCCCTTGATGCCGCCGATGTTCGAGCCCGTCATCACCTTGTCGCCCATGATGAGCGAGCCGAAGTGCAGCGACTGGTCGTTCTCGGGGAGGCCGACCATGACGAAGGTGCCGAAGGTCTTGAGGAGCTTGAGGTAGCTGTCGACCGGGAGGTCGGCCGAGACGGTGCACACGATGAGGTCGAAGGCGCCGCGCAGGTCCTTGAAGGTCTGCGGGTCGCTCGTCGCGCGGTAGTCGTGCGCACCGAACGCGCGGCCGTCGTCCTCCTTGGACAGGGTCTGCGAGAGGACGGTGACCTCGGCGCCGAGGGCGACGGCGATCTTGACGCCCATGTGGCCCAGGCCGCCCATGCCGACGACGGCGACCTTCTTGCCGGGGCCTGCGCCCCAGCGGACGAGCGGGGTGTAGGTGGTGATGCCGGCGCACAGCAGCGGCGCGGCCTGCGAGAGCTCGATGCCCTCGGGGATGCCGAGCACGAACCGCTCGCTGGCGACGACCTGCTGGGCATAGCCGCCGGTGGTCCACTCGCCGTCGTAGCCCTGGGCGTTGTAGGTGCCGACGGAGCCCTTGGTGCAGAAGTTCTCGTGGTCGTCGCGGCACATCTCGCACTCGCCGCACGAGTCGACGAGGCAGCCGACGCCGACGCGGTCGCCGACGGCGTACTTCGTGACGGCGTCGCCGACGGCGGCGACGGTGCCGGCGATCTCGTGGCCGGTGACGAGCGGGAAGTGGGCGGGGCCCCACTCCTCGCGGACGGTGTGGATGTCGGAGTGGCAGATGCCGGCGTAGGCGACGTCGATGCGGACGTCGTCGGGGCGGAGGTCGCGCTGCTCGATGGTGCCCTGGCGGAAGCCCGACGAGGCGGAGTCGGCGATGATGGCGGGGACGGTCGTGGTCATGTCACCAGCCTAGGCAGCGGGGTCGGGCAGCAGGGCGGCGGCCACCTGTCGGTACGCCGCGGCCCCCTTGCTGGAGCGGGCCGTCGACAGGATCGAGCGCCCGACGGCGGGGGCCTCGGCGAACCGCACCGTCTTCGGGATCGGCGGGCCGAGCACCGGGAGGCCGTAGCGCGACCCGACGTCCTCGAGCACCTCGCGCGCGTGCAGGCTGCGCCCGTCGTACAGGGTCGGCAGGATCCCGAGGACGGCGAGCTTCTTGTTGAGGATCTTCTTGACGTCACGCACCGTGTCGAGCAGCTGGCCGACCCCGCGGTGGCTGAGCATCTCGCAGGGCATCGGGATGACGAGGCCCTGCGCCGCGGTGAGCGCGTTGAGGGTGAGCACGCCCAGGCTCGGCGAGCAGTCGAGGAGGATGACGTCGTAGTCGGTGCGGACCGGGGCCAGGGCTCCCTGGAGGACGTACTCGCGCGCCGGGCGCGAGAGCAGCACGGCCTCGGCGCCCGCGAGGTCGATGGTGCTCGGGACGAGGTCGACGCCCTCCTCGCAGCGCACGACGACGTCGGCGAGGTCGGTGCCGCCCACGAGGACGTCGTGGACCGAGGTGTCGACGGTGTCGGGGTCGACGCCGAGGCTGAAGGTGAGGCAGGCCTGGGGATCGAGGTCGACGAGGAGGACGCGCAGGCCCCGCTCGGCGAAGGCGGCGCCGAGCGAGGCGACGGACGTGGTCTTCGCGACGCCACCCTTCTGGTTGGCGAGGGCGATGATCGTGGCCTTGGCCTTGCGGGGGCGGGCGGCCGGGCGTGGGGACGCCATCGGGGGGCCTTTCATCAGGTCCGCGGGAGGAGCCTGCATCCTCTCACCCGGACAGGACGAACCGACGGAAGGCCTCGGCGGACGGGAGCAGCGGCCTGCCGGCGACCCACGCCAGCCCCACCTCGCGCTGCGCCCCGGGGTCGGTGAGGGGGAGCAACCGGGTGCGCGCGAAGGTCGTCGGGGCGGGCAGCCCGGTGGCCGGGACCACCGCGACACCGAGTCCTGCGGCGACGAGGCCGCGCACCGTGGGAAGGTCCTCGGCCTCGAAGGCGATGTCGGGCTCGAAGCCCGCCGTCGCGCAGAGCTCGAGGGTCTGGCTGCGCATCATCGAGGGCGCGGTGCGCATCACGAACGGCTCGTCGGCGACCTCCTCGAGCGAGACGGCGTCCCGGTCGGCGAGACGGTGGCCGGGGGCGACGGCCAGCACGAGCGGTTCGACGAGGACGCGGGCCCACTCGACGTCGGGCTGGAGCACCCGGTGCGCCGTCAGCTCGACGTCGGCACGACGCGTGGCGAGCAGCGGCGAGACGCGTCCTGCCTGCCCGACCGCGGTCCGCTCGAGGACGACGCGCACCCGCGGCCGCTCCTTCCTGAAGTCACGCACCAGCCCGGGGACGAGCCACGAGCCGAGGCTGAGCGGGAAGGCCAGGGTGACGACGCCGCCCTCGGGGTCGAGCAGCTCGCTCACCGCGGCCAGGCCGTCGTCGAGGTCGTTGACGAGGGAGTCGACGTGGCGCTTGAAGGCGGTGCCGGCGTGGGTCATCCGCAGCACCCGGCCCGAGCGGCGCAGCAGCGGGGTGCCGACCTCGACCTCGAGCCGCGCCAGGGCCCGTGAGACGCCGGGCTGGCTCACCCCGAAGACGTCGCTCACCTCGGTGACCGTGTAGCCGTCGGCGACGAGCTGGAACCAGCGCAGGGCATCGGTGTCCACATCCATGACGATACTGCATGAGTCGCATGTCCGGATTTCATTGGACGCATGGGCGCGGGGTGCCGACACTGGATCCATGAGCACCTCTCAGCTGTGGACCACCGTCAAGGACGAGCTGCGCGCGCGGCGCGAGGCCCGTGAGCGCGTCGCCTCCCTCCGGGCCGACCTCGCCCACTACCGCACCCCCGCCGAGATCGACGACCTCCTGGCCGCCGTCGACGCGCAGGAGGGCCCGGAGGCCGAGCTCATCCGCTCCGTCCTCTCGGACAACCTGCGCGCCTGGCAGGCCCGGATCAGCGCCTGACCGAGGTCACTCCCCCGGCGTCGCGTCGGTGACGGTCTCGGGCACCACCCGCAGGCCGATGGGGCCCGGGTTCCACGCGACCTCCCAGCGGAAGCCGTCGGGGTCGGCGAAGTACCCCGTGTAGCCACCCCACTCCCGCACGACCGCCTCGCCCACCGAGGCGCCCGCGGCGCGGGCGAGCTCGAGCACGGCGTCGACCTCTCGCGGATGGGCGACGTTGTGCGCCAGCGTCATCGGGACGACACCGGGCCCGGTCTGGGTCGGTTCCCCCACCTCGGCCTCGAAGGCTGCGCGGTCCCAGAGGGAGAGCACGAGCCGCTCGCCCACCGGCACCATGACCACCTCCCCCGGCACGTCGAGCTGGGGCTCCCAGCCGAGCCCGTCGACGTAGAACGCCCGCGTGCGCTCGAGGTCGGTGACCGCCAGGCTGACGAAGCTCACTCGCTGCTCCACGGCTGCTCCCTCCTCGGCTCGGGGATCCGGTCGGCGTCGTCGAGCGCCGCCCAGTCGGACTTCTCGGGCCCCGCCAGCTGGCCCTCGGGGCAGTGCGCCCGCAGGTCGCACCAGCCGCACAGCGGGCCCGGCCGCGGGGGGAAGAGCTCGCTCTCGACCCCGTGCTCGGCGTGGTCGCGGTCGGCCCGGCGGGCGTCGCGTGCGATGGAGCGGGCCTGCTCGACCTTGCGGGCCAGCGACTCGGGGGTGTGCTCGTGCGCCACCACCGTCCCGCTCGGCACGTGGTGGAGCTCGACGCGCAGCGTGCGCCGGCGGAACATCTTCCACACGGCGGCGGCGTAGAGCGCGAGCGGCAACGAGGTGCGGGCGTCGTCGGCGGTGCTGACGACCCGCGAGGTCTTGTAGTCGACGACGACGAGCTCGCCGTCGCGGTCGTCGAGCCGGTCGACCCGTCCGGTGAGGCGCAGCTCCCCACTGACGAACGAGACCGTGCGCTCGATACCGACCGGCTGACGGTTCGGGTCGACGTCGGCGAGGTAGCCGGTGACGGCGTCGCGCATCCGCTCCCGCCACTGCGCCGACTGCGCGGGGTCGCGGAAGCCGACGTCGATCCAGGCGCGGTCGAGCAGGCCGGCCCCGGCGTCGGCGCGCCGTTCCGGCAGGTCCCACCAGTCGCGCAGGGCGTGGTGGACGGCGTTGCCGACGGAGGTGTGCGCGCGCTGGCGCCGCTTCTCGGGCGACGGGCGGTCGAGGTACTGCAGTCGGTAGCGCCGCGGGCAGTCGAGGAAGGCGAGCAGCTTGCTCGGGCTCGCGGCCCACAGCGGCTCGGGCACGCCGGTGAGGGGCAGGGCGGCCTGCTCGGCCACGGCCCCCTCGACCACGGCCCCCTCGGTGACGCTTCCCGGATCCATGTCCGCAGACGCTAGCGCCGTGGACCGACGGCCCCTACGCTGGACCCGTCAGGTGCGTATGACGAGACAGGTTGCACGATGAGCAACGAGTTGCCGACCGTCGCCCTCGCCCGTCTCCTCGAGGGGGCGCGGTACGAGGTCATGCCGACGGCGTCGATCGCCGACGCGGTCCGTGCGCACGTCCCGACCTCGGTCCCCGTCACCGTGACCGCCGCCCCCGGCAAGGGCCTGACCGCGACCCTCGACCTCGCGACCACCCTCGCCGACGCCGGGTACCGCGTCGTGCCCCACCTCGCCGCCCGGATGGTCTCGGGGCGCGCCGAGCTCGTCGACGTCGTCGCCCGGCTCAAGGAGCACGACGTCACCGCGGTCTTCGTCCCCGCCGGCGACGCCGACCCACCGGCCGGGCCGTACCACGGCGCGGTCGACCTCCTGCGCGAGCTCGACGAGGTCGGCCACCCCTTCACCCACGTCGGCATCACCGGCTACCCCGAGTCGCACCCGACGATCGACGACGACGTCACGGTCCAGGCGATGTGGGACAAGCGCCGGTACGCCACCCACATCGTCTCGAACATGACCTTCGACGCGGAGCACCTCGCGACGTGGTCCGAGCGGGTCCGCCGGCGGGGAGTGACCCTCCCCCTCCTCGTCGGCGTCCCCGGGCCTGTCGAGCGGACCAAGCTGCTCGGGATGGCGACGAAGATCGGTGTGGGAGAGTCGCTTCGCTTCCTGCGCAAGCAGCGGTCGGTGTTCGCGCGCATCGCCGCTCCCGGGTTCTCCACCGACCGGTTCGTGAGCCGGGTGGCCGCCCTCGCGGCGAACCAGGCGCTCGGCATCGAGGGGCTGCACGTCTTCACCTTCAACCAGGTCGAGGTCATCGAGCCCTGGCGCCGCCGGATGCTCGAGCAGGCCGTCGAGGCCCGGAGCCGACCGCGGTGATCCCGTGTCCTAGCGTGGGACCGTGACGAACCGACTCCAGACCCTGCTCGACGGCCGCCCCGCCGTGTTCGACGGCGGCTACGGGTGGCTGCTGCAGGACCGCGGGCTGCCCATGGGCGAGTGCGCGGAGTCGTGGAACCTCAGCAACGGGGAAGCCGTCGCCGCGCTGCACGACGAGTACGCGACCGCCGGCGCCCGCCTCATCACCACGAACACCTTCGGAGCCACCGAGCCGCGGCTGGCCCAGCACGGCCTCTCCGGGCGGACCGAGGAGGTCAACCGGGCCGGGGCCTCCCTGGCCCGTGGTGTGGCCGACCGTCATGGTGCCCTCGTCGCCGGCGACATCGGCCCCACCGGTGAGCTGCTCGAGCCCCTCGGCACCCTCACCGTCGACGACGCGACGGCGCTGTTCGCCGACCAGGTCCGCGGCCTCGTCGCCGGGGGCGCCGACCTCCTCCTCGTCGAGACGATGAGCGACCTCGGCGAGGCCCGCGCGGCCGTCGCCGCAGCCCGGTCCGTCGCCCCCGACCTCCCGGTCGTCGTCACCTTGTCCTTCGACACCAACCTGCGCACGATGATGGGCGTCACCCCGGCCGCCGCCGTCGCGGCCCTCGTCGCCGACGGCGTCGACGCGGTGGGGGCGAACTGCGGCCGCGGCCCCGACGAGATGCGCACCATCGCCGAGCAGCTGGCGGCGGCCCGACCCGAGGGCGTCCTCCTCATCGCCCAGTCCAACGCCGGCCTGCCCGAGCTCTCCGGCGCCGACTTCGTCTACACCGTCGGACCCGAGGAGATGGCCGAGCACGCCCTCGAGCTGCGCGCGCTCGGCATCGACGTCATCGGCGCCTGCTGCGGCTCCTCGCCCGACCACGTCCGGGCGATGGCGGCCGCTCTGAGCGCCTAGCCGGCGAGGAGGGTTCGCAGGGCGGCGTCGAGGCCGCCCGGTCCGGTGTGCCGGACCTGCAGCGGCAGCCCGATCCGGTCGGCTGCCTCCTGCGCCAGGGTCCGCAGCTCGGCCTGCTCGGCAGGGTCGGTCGTCTGGACGAGCCACACGACGCGCGAGTAGTGCCGGAAGTAGTCGTCGCGGAGCTCGGGGTGGCGGTCGAGTCCGAGCTCGTGGACCACGGTGCGCGAGAACGACTTCACGAGGAAGTCGGTGAGCAGGTAGGTGCCGGGCTCGTCGGAGGTCAGGTCCTCGACGACCGGCGGCCCGGCGAAGAGGTCGTAGCAGTGCAGGCCCGGCAGCCGCTCGACGCCCAGCCGGTCGCACACCGCGTCGAGGGCGCCGTACGTCCCGCAGTCCGCGTACCCGACGGCAACGCGGTCGTAGCGCCCGCGCAGCTCACCGACCATCCGCTCGACCTCGCCCGCGATCCGCTCGGGGCGGTTGTGCAGCAGGGGCGGCAGGGGGTGGACGTCCACCGCCCAGCCGTGCCGAGCGACGACGTCGGCGGCCGGCTGGGCGATGGCGCCGCACGCGACGAGCGCCACCCTCGCGCGTGCGGCGCCCCGGACCTCACTCCGGGAAGGCGAGCTGGTCGACGAAGCGGTCGTTGAAGTCCGGGCGGTCGGAGAGCTCGACATAGCGCACCTCCTCGAGCAGCGCGTCGGCGCCGGCCCGCTCCCGGGCCGACAGGAGCACCATCTTCGCCCCCTCGCCGGCGACGTTGCCGGCCGAGACGATCCGCAGCACGGGCAGCTTCGGGACGAGCCCGATCCGCACCGCCGACGCGGGCGAGAGGTAGGAGCCGAACGAGCCGGCCAGCAGGACCTGCTGGACGTCGCGCGGCTCGACGCCGAGCTCCTCGAGGAGCAGGGTCCAGCCCGTCGAGATCGCCGCCTTCGCGAACTGGAGCTCACGCACGTCACGCTGCGAGAGGTAGACCGACTCGGTCGTCGGGGCGTCGGGGGTGGGCCGGTGGAGGACGAAGACCCGCTCCCCCGCGCCGACCGTCGTCAGGCGCGGCGCGAGCAGCGGGAGGTCGCGCGCGGCGTCCTCCTCGGGGACGAACCGGCCCGAGGCGTCGAGCAGCCCGACCCGCCACATCTCGGCCACGGCGTCGACGAGTCCGGACCCGCACAGCCCGCGCGGCTCGACGTCACCGATGACCCCGAGCGTGACGGCCGCGTCGGGGTCCTCCGCGGCGGGGTCGAGCTTGATGACCTCGATGGCGCCGTCGGCGGCCCGCATCCCGCAGCGGATGGCGCCGCCCTCGAAGGCCGGCCCGGCGGGCGCCGCGGTGGTGACGATGCGCTCCCCGTCGCTGAGCGCGATCTCGCAGTTCGTCCCGACGTCGATGAACAGGCGCACCCGCTTGTCGCGGTCGAGCCCGCTCGCGAGCATCCCGGCGACGATGTCGCCACCGACGTACGCACCCAGGGCCGGGAAGAGCACGGCCCGGGCGCCGGGGTGGACGGTCAGCCCGAGGTCGGTCGCGAGCAGCATCGGCCAGTCGGCGCTGACCTGGATGAAGGGCGCGACCCCGAGCGGCTCGGGGTCGATGCCGAGGAGCAGCGCCACCATCGTCGCGTTGCCGGCGAGGGCGACCTCGTAGACCTCCTCGGGACGGATCCCTCCCTCGGTGAGCACCTCGTCGGCGAGCTCGGCGAGGGTCTGCTGGGCGAGGGCGGTGAGCCGACCGAGCGCGTCGGGGTCCATCATCGTCGCGCTGATCCTGGTGATGACGTCGCCGCCGAACGGCTGCTGCTTGTTGAGCATCGAGGACACCGCCACAGGGGTCCCGGTCTCGAGGTCGAGCAGCGTGGCGACGACCGTCGTCGTGCCGAGGTCGTAGGCGATGGCGTGCCGTCGGCCCGTCGTGTCACCGGGCTCGACGTCGACCAGGGTCTCGTCGACCACGACGGCCGTGACCTTGAAGTCGCTGTCCCGCAACACCTTCGGCAACCGCTTGAGGGCGTACAGGTCGGGCTCGATGGTGAGGTCGTCGATGGCGTCGCGCAGCCGGCGCAGGTCGGTGCGCTGGTCGGCCAGGGTCGGCTCGACCAGCTCGACGTAGCGCTTCTGCACCGCGGGGCGCAGGATGACCTGGCGCCCGACCCCGACCGTCGAGGCCTTGGGCCGGGTGACGAGCGGCGGGACCTCCAGCCCGAGGTCGCGCGTGGCCTTGACGAGGCAGGCCAGCCGCCAGCCGTCGCCGACCTGCTCGTCGGAGAAGGTCCTGCGGTCGTGCCGGGTCACGGGCGCGCTGCCCGAGGTCACCCGCACGAGGCACTTGCGGCAGGTGCCGTGGCCCCCGCACGTGGAGTCGATGGCGATGCCGTTCCACGACGCGGCGTCGAAGACCGACACCCCCGGCGGCACCCGCACCGTGCGGTTCGCCGGGGTGAAGGACAGGTTGACCCGACCGGTGCCCTCGTGGGCCTCCTCGCTCGAGCCGGCCGTCGGGGGCGGCTCGAGGAGACCCTCGCGCCGCATCCCGTCGACGACGTCCTCGAACGGAGCTCCCGGACCGCGCTCGCCGCTCACGCCGTTCCGGCGGCGGCGGCTGCCAGTGCTGCCTGGCGGGACCGGTGCGTGGCGATCCACGAGGAGCCCCACTCGTCGTTGCCGAGGAGGAGGTCGGCGGCCCGCACCGCGTCGACGACGTGCGGCGTGCGGGCGTCCATGATCGCGCTCGTCATGCCGGCCGACATCGCGAGCGGCAGCCAGGCGCCGTTGATCGCGTGCCGCCCGGGCATCCCGAAGCTGACGTTCGACGCCCCGCACGTGGTGTTCAGGCCCCAGCGCTCGCGGATGCCCCGGATCACCTCGAGGGTCACCCGGCCCACCGTGGAGTCGGCGCCGATCGGCATCGCGAGCGGGTCGATGACGATGTCGTCGATCGCGATCCCGTACTCCTGCGTGGCCACGCGGACGATCTTCTCGGTCAGCAGGAGGCGCTTGTCGGCCTCCATCGGGATCTCGTCGTGGTCGTTGGGCAGCGCGACGATGGCGGCGTCGTACTTCTTGACGAGCGGCAGGATCGCCTCGAGCCGGTCGTCCTCGGCGGTCACCGAGTTGACGAGCGCGCGGCCCCGGTAGGTGGCGAGCCCGGCCTCGAGCGCCTCGACGACGGAGGAGTCGATGCAGATCGGGAGGTCGGTGACCTGCTGGACGAGCTGGATCGCCCGGACGAGGAGGTCGGCCTCGTCGGTGAGCGGGACACCCATGTTGATGTCGAGGACGTTGGCGCCGCCGGCGACCTGCGAGGCGACGTCCTTCTCGATGATCGACAGGTCGCCCTCGCGCAGCGCCTTCTGGAGGACGGGACGGCCCGTGGGGTTGATCCGCTCGCCGATGACGCAGAACGGCTGGTCGGCCGCGATGACGACCTCCTTGGTCGCCGACCGCAGCACGGTGCGACGCAGGGGGGCGCTCACGCGGACACCATCGACCGACGGGCCTCGAGGAGGGCCTTGGCCCGCTTGACCGTGGCGGACGCGTCGGAGGCGTAGCCGTCGGCGCCGACGGCGTCGGCGTACTCCTGGGTGACCGGCGCCCCACCGACCATGACGATGACCGAGTCGCGCAGACCCGCCTTCTGGAGCGCGTTGATGTTCGCCTTGAACATCGGCATCGTCGTCGTGAGGAACGCCGAGAAGCCGACGATGTCGGGCTCGTGCTCCTCGATGGCGGCGACGAACTTCTCGGGAGCCACCTGCACGCCGAGGTCGATGACCTCGAAGCCGGCGCCCTCGAGCATGATGTTGACGAGGTTCTTGCCGATGTCGTGGACGTCGCCCTTGACGGTCCCCATGAGGAACTTGCCGATCGTCTCGACGCCGGTCTCGGCGAGGAGGGGCCGCAGCACCTCCATCGACCCGGCCATGGCGCGGCCGGCGATGAGCATCTCGGGGACGAAGAAGTCACCGCGCTCGAAGCGGGCACCGACCTCCTCGAGCGCCGGGATGAGCGCGTCGAACAGCAGGGTCCCCGGCATCATCTGCATGCCCAGGGCCTGGTGGGTGAGGTCGAGGACTGCGGGGGCGTTCCCGACGAGCGTCTCGTCGTACAACCCCTGGAGGATCTCGTCGGGAGTCATGCTGCGCCTTCCTGTGGGTGGTGGTCGAGACGGACCGACAACGCCCTGGCGTGGGCGGCGACGAGGGCACCGGTGGACCGGAGGTCCGCGGCGAGGCGGGACGTGGGTCCCGAGATCCCGAGCGCCGCGACGACCGCGCCGTGGCGGCGGACGGGCGCGGCGACACCGGTGAGCCCGGGCTCGAGCTCGTCGACCGTCGTCGCGAACCCGTCCTGGCGGATGCCGGGCAGCTGGGCCTCGAGCGCCGAGCCGGTGGTGACCGACACGGCGGTGAGGGCGTCGAGCCGTCCCGAGGGGACCGGGAGCGCGCCGTGCGCGTAGAGGATCTTCCCGAGGGCCGAGCAGTGGGCGGGAACGTCGGTGCCGACCCAGTCGCGGGAGCCGAGGTAGTAGGCCGAGTCGACCTGGGCGACCTGGACGACCGTGCCGCGGCGCGGGACACCGAGGTTCACCGTCTCGCCCGTGAGGTCACCGAGGGCGCGCATCGTGGCGTCGGCGCCCTCGACGAGCTGGTCGTCGTCGGAGCGCCGGGTGGCGTAGTGGTCGAAGAGGGAGCCAGGGGCCCAGCGGCCGTGGGTGTCACGGGCGAGGAGCTCGGCGCGCTCCAGCGCCGCGAGCAGGCGCGAGGTCGTCGAGCGGGCCAGGCCGGTGGCCGCCGCGAGCTCGGTGAAGGTGACCGGTCCCTCGGAGCGGACGACACGCGCCAGCAGGTCGGCGGCCCGGTCGATCGACTGGGTGCCGGTACCGGCGGTCGGGGTGCTCACGGGGGTCCTTCCCTGTCGGACGGCCCGGCGTCCCGGGCCCGATTCAGTGGCTCATCATGTGGAACCAAAGTCCCACATGATGAGGCTAGGATGTGAGACGGCTCACCGTCAACGTCGATCCGTTCCTCGAAAGGCCCGTTTCGGATGTTCACCAACCGCATGCCCCGCTACGAGATCCTGTCGGCCGACGCCCTCGCCCAGCTCGATGCCGGATGGCGCCGCCTCGTCACCGAGATCGGCGTGGAGTTCATGAGCGACCGGGCCCTGGACCTGTTCCGCGAGGCGGGACAGCGCGTCGAGGAGAACACGGTCTTCCTCGACCCCGAGTGGGTCCTCGAGCAGGTCGCCAAGGCTCCGCGCGAGTTCGACGTCCAGGCGCGCAACCCCGCCAACAGCATCCACATCGGCGGCGACTCGATGGCCTTCGGTGCCGTCTACGGCCCGCCCTTCGTCCGCGACGGGGAGATCCGCCGCGACGGGACGATGGAGGACTACCGCAACTTCGCCAAGCTCTCGCAGTCGTTCTCGGTCCTCGACTCCGCCGGTGGTGTGGTCTGCGAGCCGAACGACGCGCCCCTCGACTCGCGCCACCTCGACATGACGCTCGCCCTCATGACGCTCACCGACAAGGTGTTCATGGGCAACGTCGTCTCCGGGCCCAATGCGCGCGACGTCATCGCGATGTCCGAGATGCTCTTCGGCGGGCGCGAGGCGATCGAGGCCACTCCCGCCTCGATCAGTCTCATCAACTGCAACTCCCCGCTGCGCTGGGACGACCGGATGCTCGACGCGCTCTTCGAGTACGCCGCCGCCGCGCAGCCCGTCGTCCTCACCCCCTTCATCCTCATGGGCGCGATGTCGCCGGTCACCATCCCCGCGGCGCTCGTCCAGCAGATGGCCGAGGCGCTGTCGGGCATCGCCCTCGCCCAGCTCATCCGGCCCGGCTGCCCCGTCATCTTCGGCTCGTTCCTGTCGAACATCGACATGCAGTCCGGCTCCCCCACGTTCGGCACGCCCGAGTCGGGGATCGGCCTGCTGTGCACCGGCCAGATCGCCCGCCACTTCGGGCTGCCGTTCCGCACCGGTGGCGGCCTCACCTCCTCGCAGGTCCCTGACGCCCAGGCGGGCTACGAGGCCCTGATGACGCTGCTCCCGACGTTCCTCGCGGGGACCAACTGGGTCATGCACAGCGCCGGGTGGCTCGAGGGCGGGCTCGTCGCCGGCTTCGAGAAGTTCGTCATCGACTGCCAGCTCGTCGAGATGCTCCAGCACGAGTTCACGCCGCTCGAGATCGACGAGGGCTCCCTCGGCTTCGACGCCCACCAGGAGGTCGGCCACGGCGGGCACTTCCTGGGCTCGATGCACACGATGGAGCGCTTCCGCACCTGCTTCTACCGGCCCTTCCTCAACTCGTCCGAGAACTACGAGCGGTGGATGCGCAACGGGGCCCAGGACACGGCCACCCGGGCCGCCGGCATCTGGCGCAAGCGCCTCGAGGAGTACGAGCAGCCGCCCCTCGACGACGGCATCCGCAGCCAGCTCGAGGACTTCGTGACCCGGCGTCGCCGAGAGCTCGGCGACTGAGGCAGGCTGTCCTCTCGTGGCCATCAGCGCGTTCGACCTCTTCTCCGTCGGGATCGGCCCGTCGAGCTCCCACACCGTGGGGCCGATGCGGGCCGCCCACACCTTCGCCGACGGCCTGCGGGCCGAGGGCGTCCTCGAGCGCGTGGGCCGGGTCAAGGCCGAGCTCTTCGGCTCCCTCGGCGCCACGGGCCACGGCCACGGCTCGGTGAAGGCGGTCGTCCTCGGGCTCGAGGGTGAGAACCCCGAGACCACCGACCCGCGCCGGGCCGACCCCCGCCTCGAGGAGGTCCGCAGCTCGGGCGTCCTGCGGCTCGGTGGCACCCACGACGTGGCCTGCGCGGTCGACACCGACGTCGTCCTCCATCGGAGGGCCTCACTTCCGTTCCACGCCAACGGGATGCGGTTCACTGCGTGGGAGTCCGCAACCCCGACCGACGACGACGAGCCGCTGCGCCGGCGCGAGTACTACTCCGTCGGTGGTGGGTTCGTCCTCGACGAGGACGAGGTGGGCGGCAACCGGATCGTCCCCGACGAGACCCCCGTCCGCTACCCGTTCACCACCGGTAACCAGCTGCTCGAGCGCTGCGCCGAGTCGGGGCTGTCGATCAGCGGGGTCATGATGGCCAACGAGCTGTCGTGGCGCACCGAGGCCGAGGTGCGCTCGGGCCTGCTCCACCTCTGGGAGGTCATGCAGGAGTGCGTCGACAACGGGTGCCGCAGCACCGAGGGCGTCCTGCCCGGTGGCCTCAAGGTGCAGCGCCGTGCCCCGCGCCTGGCGCGGCAGCTGCGCTCGGAGCACGGTGGCGACCCGCTCGCGGCGATGGACTGGGTCACGCTCTACGCCCTGGCGGTGAACGAGGAGAACGCGTCCGGCGGACGCATCGTCACGGCTCCGACCAACGGTGCCGCGGGCATCATCCCTGCGGTGCTGCACTACTACACGCGCTGGGTCCCGGGCGCCTCCGACGACGAGGTCGTCAGCTTCCTGCTCACCGCCGCGGCCATCGGGACGCTGTACAAGGAGAACGCCTCGATCTCCGGCGCCGAGGTCGGCTGCCAGGGTGAGGTCGGCTCGGCCTGCTCGATGGCGGCCGGCGCCCTCGCCGAGGTCATGGGCGGCACCCCCGACCAGGTCGAGAACGCCGCCGAGATCGGCATCGAGCACAACCTCGGCCTCACCTGCGACCCCGTCGGCGGCCTCGTCCAGATCCCGTGCATCGAGCGCAACGCCGTCGCGTCGGTCAAGGCGATCACTGCAGCGCGGATCGCGTTGCGGGGCAACGGGAAGCAGATCGTCTCGCTCGACAAGGCGATCAAGACGATGCGCGACACCGGCCGGGACATGAAGGTGAAGTACAAGGAGACCGCCCGCGGCGGCCTCGCCGTCAACGTCATCGAGTGCTGAGCATCACCGGGTGTTGAGCGCGGCCCAC
>CAWIAT010000004.1:0-126709 GCA_963834225.1 uncultured Actinomycetota bacterium
CGCAGGTGAGGACCTTGTCGAAGCCGGCCCGCCGGGCGATGAGCGCGGCGCCCAGGGCGCCGGCCGCCGGACCCGACAGCACCGTGGTGATCGGCTGGTGGACGACCTCGTCGGCCGACAGGACACCGCCGTTGGACTTCATGACGTAGAACGGGATCGGCCGGCCACCCGTGAACCCGTCGAGCCGCTCGTGGATGTTCGTGACGTACCGCGAGACGTTCGGCTTGACGGCCGCGTCGACGAGCGTCGTCATCGATCGCTCGTACTCGCGGTACTCGCGCAGCACCTCCGAGCTGATCGAGACGACGGCCTCGGGGTGCTCGCGGCGGAGCACCTCGCGCATCGCGAGCTCGTGCTCGTCGTTGGCGTAGGAGTGCAGGAGGCACACGCCGAGGGTCGTGATGCCGCGGTCCCTGAACCAGCGGGCGGCGGCGACCGCGCTCTCCTCGTCGAAGGGCCGCACCTCGTTGCCCTCGAAGTCCATCCGGCCCCCGACCGTGCGGACGTGGTCGGCGGCGACGATGCGCGGCGGCTTGACCCAGAAGTAGGAGTTGCCGTAGCCGTCGGGGACGGCCTGACGGGCGATCTCGAGCATGAACTCGTAGCCCTCGGTCGTGACGAAGCCGAGCTTCTCGACCTTGCCCTCGAGGAGCTTGTTCGTCGCGACCGTCGTGCCGTGGCAGACGGCGGTGATGTCGTCGCCGCCCGCGCCCATGATGCCGAGGATCTTCTCGATGCCGCTGATGAAGCCGTCGGCGGGGTTCGACGGCGTGCTCGGGGTCTTCGTCGTGACGAGCTCACCGGTGTCCTCGTCGAAGGCGACGACGTCGGTGAACGTCCCGCCGGTGTCGATGCCCACCCTGATCCGTCGCTGCGTCTGCTCGGCCATGGCCACGATCCAACCCGCTGCCGGGGAGCGATGCGTTGTCAGGATCTGCCGACGGAACCGTGGTTCGCCGTCCATCCTTGCCACCCCGCCGGTGACGACCGCGCCCACCGGCCCCGGGTGGGGACGGTGGGCGCGGGCCGGTTGGCTCAGGTGGGTCAGATCGAGGGCGACGTCTCCCCGTCGTCCGCGGCCGGGCCGCCCACCACGGCGGGCGCCGGCGAGAGGCTCGCCTGCGGCGTCGGGTCCGTGGCCGGGGCCGACGAGGCCGTGGACGGCACGCCACCGGTGTACTTCGAGAGCAGCGCCTGGAGGTCGACCCCCGTCGTGCCCTTGAGCATCGCCAGGGTCTGGGTGAGGTTGTCGGTCACCTGGCGGGGGAGCGCCGCCGCGCCGTCGGTGGAGATGACGGTGAGGTTGTCGATGGCGGCCATGGGTGCCGCGACCTCGTGGGCCACCTTCGGCAGCACCTCGACGAGCATCTGGAGGACGGCCGCCTCGTTGTAGCGGGCGAAGGCGTCGGCCCGCTTGTTCATCGCCTCGGCCTCGGCCGCGCCGGTCGCGAGGATGGCGCTCGCCTCCGCCTCGCCCTCGGCCCGGGTGGCGTCGGCCTGGGCCACGCGCAGGGCCTTGTCGGCCTCACCGCGCCGGGTGCCCTCGATCGCCTCGGCGTCGGCGAGGGCGGACCGGCGGGCCTTCTCGGCCTCACCCGTGAGCCGCGCCTGCTCGGCGTCGGCCTGCGCGGCCGCGATGCTCGAGGCCTTGCGGCCCTCGGCGCCGGCGATGGAGGCGTTGCGTGCACCCTCGGCCTCCTGCTCGACGCGGTACCGCTCGGCGTCGGCGGGCTTGCGGACCTCGGTGTCGAGCTGGCGCTCCTTCAGGGCCGCCTGGCGCACGGCGACCTTCTCCTGCTCGGCGAGGATCGCCTGGTCGCGGTCGGCCTGGGCGAGGGGGCCCGCCGCCGCGGCCTGGGCCTGCGCGGCGTCGGTCTCGGCCTTGATCTCGGACTGCTTGAGCGCGAGCTGGCGCTGGCTGACCGCGATCTCCTGCTCCGCGACGATCCGCGCCTGCTCCGCGGCCTGCCGGGCGTTGGCCTCGGCGATGGCGGCGAGCTGGCCGACCTTCGCCGACTCCGGGCGACCGAGGTCCGAGAGGTAGGACCCGTCGTCGGTGATGTCCTGGATCTGGAAGGTGTCGAGGACCAGGCCCTGGCCGGTGAGCGAGGACTCGGCCTCGTCGGCGACGCGCTGTGCGAACGCGGCCCGGTCGCGGATGATCTGCTCGACGGTCAGCGAGCCGACGATCGAACGGAGCGAGCCCGCGAGGGTCTCCTGGGTGAAGGTCTCGACCTCGCCCTGCTGGGTGAGGAAGCGCTGGGCGGCCGCGCGGATCGAGTCCTCGTTGCCGCCGACCTTGACGATGGCCACGCCGTCGAGGTTGAGCTTGACGCCCTGGCCGGAGACGGCGCCGCGGATCTGCACCATGATGCGGCGGCTCGACAGGTCGAGGATGTGCAGGCGCTGGACGAAGGGGACCACGAAGATCCCGCCGCCCATGACGACCCGCTGCCCGGACAGGTCGGTGGACATCTCGCCGGTCTCGGGGTTCTTCACCTCCTTGCCCTTGCGGCCGGTGACGATGAAGGCCTCGTTGGGGCCGGCCACGCGGTAGCGCGAGGCGATGATGAGGCCCGTGAGGACGAGGAGGGCGAGCAGCCCGAGGACGGCGAGCAGCGCGACGGGGATCTCGAACCCGAACATGGGTGCCTGACCTTTCCCGGCGCCCGTGGGCGCCTGATGCGTGAGTGTGCGTGGTGGACGTCGCCGGTGGGTCACCGGTTCCGCCGGGGATCCCCCTGGGAGTGGCGGACTCAGCCCTCGCGTCGCGAGACGCGGACCGAGGTGGGGCTCAGGACGCTCGTGACGACGACGGCCGTCCCGCTCGGGAGGGCCTCGTCGGCGCGGGCGTTGAGGCGGGTGATGTGGCCGGACGCGACGACGTTGACCATGCCGAACCCGTCGGCGGGAACGGCCTCGATGACGGTGCCCGAGAGACCGACGAGGCCGCGGCTCGTGACGTTGGACTCGTCACCCCCGCGCATCAGCCGCTTGCTCGCCTGCCCGGCACCGACCCCGACGAGGGCGCCGGCGACCAGACCCGACAGGAGCGTCACCGGACGCGAGGCGCCGGCGTCGGCCACGAGTGCGCCGACGAACCCGAACGCCCCGAGGAAGCCGGCGACGGCGAGCCCCGACAGCAGGTCGGGCCCGACCCCGTCGAGGAAGCCGTCGACGACGTCCCCCGCGACGAGCGAGACGAGGAGCAGCAGGATGCCGATGCCCCCGACGACGAGCAGCGTGGCCTGCATCCGGTCTCCTTGTCTGCCGGCCGTCCGGATGGACGGCGCGGGTCCCCCCGGACCCGGTCCCGCGAGCCTAGACGGTCGACGCTCGACCTCACAGGCGTTCCCGGGGATGCAGGGGGCCAGACGCCTCTGGTCAGGGAGTTCATGGTCTGGGACCGTGGACGCGTGTTCGGTGACGCGGCCGCCTACGAGCGGTTCATGGGGCGATGGAGCACCCGGCTCGCGCCCGGCTTCCTCGACGTCGTCCTCGGACCGGCGTCCGGCGACGGCCCCGCGACGGTCCTCGACGTCGGGTGCGGGACGGGGAACCTGTCGGCCGAGGTGCTGGCTCGCTGGCCTCGCACCCACGTCGTCGCCATCGACCCCTCCCCCCCGTTCGTCGCGGCCGCCCGCGAGCGCCTGGCGCCCGGCAGGGCGCGGGTCCAGGTGGGCTCGGCCCTCCAGCTCCCCGAGGCGCGCGGGACGGTCGACGCGGCCCTGGCGCTGCTCGTCCTCAACTTCCTGCCCGACCCGGCGCGTGGGGTCACCGAGATGCGGCGGGTCACCCGCGCGGGGGGCGTCGTCGCTGCCGCCGTGTGGGACTACGGCGGCGGGATGGCGATGCTGCGGACCTTCTGGGACGCGGCGGCGGCGGTCCACCCCGACGCGAGCGCGGTCGACGAGGCGCTCTCCCGGCCGGCCCAGGCCGGTGGGGTGGAGGCGATGTTCCGCGGCGCCGGGCTGGAGGACGTCGTCGGCGGGCTGCTCGACGTCGCCATGCACTTCCCGGTGTTCGACGACTACTGGGAGCCCTTCCTCCTCGGGATCGGGCCTGCGGGCGACTTCACCCGCGAGCTCGACGACGACGGCCGGGAGGCCCTGCGCGCCGAGCTGCGCGGTCGGCTCGGCGACGGACCGATCGAGATGACGTCGGTCGCCCGGTGGGTGCGCGGCGTCGTCCCGGGCTGAGGTCGTCGGCCGTCAGCCGTGGGGGAAGGAGGTCTTCGCCGGGCCCTCGAGCTCCTCGCGGTGGTTGCGGATGAGGTCGAGGTTGCGGTCGCGCAGGTGGTCGAAGCCCTGGCGGATGTTCGAGCCGGGCGTCAGCGAGGACAGCGCCTCGGCGGGGTCGAGCCGGGCCGAGACCCAGCCCTCGTGGGTGGCCGCCTTCGCGACGATGTGCCCGATGGGCGTCACGACGTGGCTGTTGCCGAAGTAGAGGACCCCGGCCGGGTCGGCCCCGACCGCGTTGGCGCCGATCATGAAGACGTGGTTGTCGTAGGCCCGGGCCCGTGAGGTGAGCTCCCAGACGTCGGCCGACCGGAGCAGGGCCGAGGGGCGGCAGATGACCTCGGCGCCCTGGACCGCCTGGATGCGGCAGAGCTCGGGGTAGTCGCCGTCGAAGCAGATGATCATCCCGATGCGGCCGAGCTCGGTGTCGCACACCGTCACCGTGTCGCCGGGCGTGACCCAGCCGCCCCCGCCGACGCCCTCGGAGTAGAAGGGGTGGGTCTTGCGGTAGATGCCGAGCACCTCGCCGGACGGGGCGATGAGGACCGAGGAGTTGTAGATGACGTCGGGGGTCGGCCCGCGCTCGTAGGTGCCGGCGACGAGGTGGATCCCGAGCTCGGCGGCGACGTCGCGCAGCGGCTCGATGACGGGGCCCGGGAGCTCGGAGACCAGCTCCCAGAGCTCCTCCACGGGGATGCCGGGCGTGAAACCGGTGGTCGCCGACTCGGGCAGCACGACGAGCTCGGCCCCCGTGGCCTCGACGCACCGGCGGGTGAACGTGACGAGCTTGTCGAGGTTGGCGGCGACCGACTCCGCGGTGAGCGGGCCGGGCGCCGGGGCGACCTGGACGGCCGCAGCAGTGAACGCGCGCATCAGGACCTTCTTCCGATCCGGGCGCCGAGGGCGACGCCCGCCAGGGCAAGGATCCCACCGACGAGCACGCCGAGGGCGAACCCGGCTCCGGAGTCCAGCCCGAGGCCGGCGTTGGCCGTCGTGGTGGCGCTGCGGCCGTCGTAGACGGGGGCTCCGCCGGGGGTGGGGGTGGCCGCCGCCGCGCCCACGGTCTGGAGGTCGGCCGTGCGCTCTCCCGCGATGTCGCGGTCGAGGGCGGTGAAGAACTGCCCGGCCATCTTCTTCGTGACGCCCGCGAGCATCCGCTGGCCGACACCGCCGATGGCCCCACCCACCGACGCGTCCGCGTCGTAGGAGAGGTCGGTGCCTCCGGCCGAGGAGGGAGCGAGGCGGACCTTGACGTCGGCGTCGATGGTGCCGGGGGCTCCGGCGCCGGTGGCCCTCATCGTCAACGACGACGGGGTGACCTTGTCGGAGAGCGAGACCTCGCCGGCGTACGTGCCCTTGATGGCCGCGACCCCGGCGGTCACCGACATCGCATAGCGGTCGTCGCCGACGGTGGTCAGGGACTCGCAGCCCGGGATGCAGCGCGCGAGGACCGCGGGGTCCTGGATCGCCTCCCAGACCTTCTCGACGGGTGCGTCGAGGGTGGAGCTGCCGGAGATCTTCATCGCGAGCCTTCCTGCGCGGGAACGGGGGTGGAGTCGTCGGCCGAGGTGGCCTGCCGCTGGCGGAGCTCCCAGAGCTCGGAGGGGCTGATGGGCATCGAGCGGATGGGGAAGCCCTCGGCGTCCTCGAGGGCGGAGGCGAGAACGGCGGTGACGGGGATCGTCCCGGCCTCTCCGGCGCCCTTGATCCCGAGCGGGTTGAGCGGGCTCGGGGTCTCGAGGTGGTCGGTCTCGATGTGCGGGACCTCGGAGGCGTAGGGGATGAGGAAGTCCATGAACGAGGCGTTGAGCAGCTGCCCCGACTCGTCGTAGACCATCCGCTCGTAGAGCGCCCCGCCGACGCCCTGTGCCACCCCACCGTGGACCTGGCCCTCGACGATCATCGGGTTGACCATGACGCCGCAGTCGTGGACGACGCAGTACCGGAGGATCCGGATCTCGGCGGTCACCGGGTCGGTCTCGACGATCGCCGCGTGCATGCCGTTGGCGAAGGTGGCCTGGGTGGGGGAGTAGAAGTCCTGACCCTCGAGGCCGGGCTCGTCGTCGTCGGCCACCGGGGGCTTGTCGGGGTCGAAGGTCCCGGCGAACTGGGTGGCCGCCTGGGCCGAGGCGTCGAAGGCGTAGCGCAGCGGGTTCGACAGCACGGCGACCGTCGACAGGTCGATGTGCGGGCCGTCGGGGGTGCCCTTGACCGAGATGACGCCGTCGTCGATCTGGAGGTCGTCAGGGGAGACCTCGAGGGCGTCGGCGGCGATCCGCAGCGCCTTGGCCCGCACCACACGCGCCGCGAGGGCGACGGCGTTGCCCGACATCACGGCGCCGCGCGAGGCGAAGGTGCCGACGGCGTAGGCCATCCGGCGGGTGTCGCCGGTGGTGACGTGGACGTCCTCGATCCGCACGCCGAGCTCGTCGGCGACGATCTGGGCGAGGATCGTCTGGTGGCCCTGGCCCTGGGTCGTCAGGCCGGTGGCGACGTTGACCCGTCCACTCGTCTCGACCTGCACGTGGCCCCCCTCGTAGGGACCGACGCCGGTGCCCTCGACGTAGCAGCCGATGCCGAGGCCGACCCTGCGCCCGGCGGCCTCCGCCTCGCGGCGGTACTCGGCGAAGTCGTCCCAGCCGACGAGCGCCTTGAGCTTGGCGAGCGAGGCGGGGAAGTCGCCGGAGTCGTACTTGAGGGGCCGCCCGTCCTGGAACATCAGGCCGTGGTCGTAGGGCATCTCGTCGGGCTGGATGAAGTTGCGGCTGCGGACCTCGGCGCGGTCGATCCCGAGCCGGGCCGCGATGGCGTCCATCGTCCGCTCCATCGCGAAGCAGCCCTGGGGGCGGCCGGCGCCCCGGTAGGGCGTCACGAGAACCGTGTTCGTGTACAGGCTCCAGAACTCGACGCGGTACGCACCGGGTTTGTAGGGACCGAGGAGCTGGGTTGCCGTGATGATCGGGACGATGATCCCGTAGGGCGTGTAGGCGCCGTTGTCGTGCCAGAACCGCACGTCGAGGGCGAGGAGCCGCCCGTCGTCGTCGAAGCCGACGGTGACCTCCTGGAGCTGCCCCCGCTCGTGGGCGCTCGAGATGAAGTGCTCGCGGCGGTCCTCGGTCCACTTGACGTCGCGGCCGAGGTTGCGGGCCGCCCAGGGGACGAGCACCTCCTCCGGCCACGGGTGCATGATCTTGACCCCGAAGCCGCCGCCGACGTCCGGTGCGACGCACTCGACCTTGGCCAGCGGCATCCCGAGCTTGGCGGCGACGGCGGCGCGCACGCCGGTCGTCGTCTGGGTGGAGGAGTAGAGGCGCAGCGACTGGTCGTCGGCGTCCCAGCGGGCGTACACGCCCTTGCCCTCCATCGGCATGCACGCGCTGCGCTCGATCTCGAGCTCGAGGGTCAGCCGGTGCGGGGCCGCGGCCATCGCGGCCTCGAGGTCGCCGACCTCCTGGAGGAGGTGGGCGCTGACGTTGTCGGGGACGTCGTCGTGGACGAGCACCCCGCTGTCGCGGGCCTTCTCGATCCCGACGACGACGGGAAGCGTCTCGTAGCGGACCCGGATCCGGGACGCGGCGTCCTCGGCGAGGTAGCGGTTGCGGGCCACGACCATGACGACGGCCTCGCCGACGTGGTTCACCTCGTCCTTGGCCAGGCAGTACCCGACGCGGGGGTGGGTGAGCGCGGGGTGCGGGATGAGGACGGGCAGCGGCTCGGCGACCCGGCCGGTGAGGTCTTCCCACGTGTAGATCGCCTCGACGCCGTCGACCTCCCACGCGTCGTCGATGTCGACGTCGACGACCCGGGCGTGGGCGTGCGGGCTGCGGACGAATGCGGCCTCGAGGGAGCCGCGGCCGAGGTCGTCGAGGTAGCGGCCGTTGCCGGTGAGGAGGCGGGGGTCCTCGCGGCGCTGGACCTTCTCGCCGAACTGACGGGTGCTCATCGCGGGCTCCCGCCCTCGTACCCGGGGACCGGGTCGACGAGCTCGACGAGCCCGCGGCGGATCTCGGCGGCGCGGCCGACCGCCGCGACGATGTTCTGGTACCCGGTGCAGCGGCACAGGTTCCCCGAGATCGCCTCGCGGGCCTCCTCGGGCGTCGGGTCGGGGTTGTCCTCGAGGTACGCGGTGATCGTCGTGACGAACCCCGGTGTGCAGAAGCCGCACTGGAGGCCATGGCACTCGGCGAACGCCTGCTGGACGGGGCTGAGGTGCTCGGGGTCGTGGCCGATCCCCTCGACGGTGGTGACCTCGTGCGCCTGGGCCGAGACGGCGAACATCAGGCACGACCTCATCGGCTGGCCGTCGACGAGCACGGTGCACGCGCCGCACACCCCGTGCTCGCAGCCGACGTGGGTGCCGGTGAGGCCGAGGTCGTGGCGCAGGAAGTCCGAGAGGAGCCGGCGCGCGGGTGCGGTCGCGGTGCGGGCGACCCCGTTGACCGTGATCGTCACCTCGTGCTGCTGCTCGGTGGCGGACTCGCTCACGCCGCGCCCTCCTGGTCGTCGTCGATGGTCGTCACGAGGACGCGGCGGGTCAGCTCGGCCGCGAGCATCCGTCGGTAGTCGGCGCTCGCGTGGATGTCGCCCTCGGGCTCGACGTGCGAGCGGACGAGGTCGGCGACGTCATCGGGGAGGGGCGCGCCCACCTCGACCCCGGCGAGCGCGGGGGACAGGTCGAGGACGGTGGGCACCGGTGTCACCGACACGAACGCGGCGCGGGCCGCGCGGATCGTGCCACCGTCGACCTCGACGGCGACGGCCACCCCGGCGAGGGCGTAGTCGCCGTGGCGACGGGCGGACTCGAGGAAGCCGGTGCGCGTCCCCGGGGCGAAGCGGCCGAAGCGCACGGCCTCGACGAGCTCGTCGTGCTCGAGGGTGGTCTCGAGCGGACCCTCGAAGAAGTCGGCGGCCGGGATCTCGCGGCGGCCGCGGGTGCTCACGGCCTCGACGACGCCGCCGGAGAGCACCACCACCGAGGGCATCTCGCCCGCCGGGTCGGCGTGCGCGATCGAGCCGACGGTCGTGCCGCGGTTGCGGATCGCCGGGTGCGCGACGTTGCGCAGGGCCTGGCGCAGGAGGGGGTTCGCGGCGAACGCGCCCCCGTGCCGCTCCAGGGCCGCGTGCCGGACGAGGGCGCCGACGCGGACCCAGTCGTCGTCGACGGAGACCTCGTCGAGCCCCACGACGAGGTTGACGTCGACGAGGTGACCGGGGTTGGCCAGACGCATGTTGAGCACCGGGATGAGGCTCTGCCCGCCGGCGAGCACCTTGCCGTCGTCGCCGACCTGCGCGAGCAGCGCGACGGCCTCCTGGACCGAGCGCGGTGCGTGGTGCACGAACGGTCCGGGCTTCATGCCTCGATCATGTCCACTGGACACTCCGTTCGGTAGGGACGCACTGCCGACACTGCCTCATGCCGTGGTCAAAGGTTGCCAGTGCCCCGGATCCACGCCCGCCCCCACCCGCCTCATCTTTCCCGCCGGATCCCGGAACCTTGAGGTTCGCCCCACGTGCGACGTGGGGCGAACCTGGGCCTATCGGGATCCGGCGGGAAAGGGGCGTCGTGCGGTCAGGGGCGACGGTCGCGGTCGGCGTCGCGGTCGCCGGGAGACCCGGGGTAGCCCTGCTGGTAGAGGTCGTCGACGCCGTCGGCGTCGCCGTACACGTGGTCGCCCACGGCGATCGCGGTGCCGTCGGCGCGATCCCGCAGCTCGGCCGGTGCGATGGCGCGGGCGAGGTGGTAGCCGCCGACGGCGACGATGGTGCCGAGTGCGATGCCCTCGAGCGAGAAGTTGTCGGTCAGCTGCATCCTGACGTTGCCGACGCCGATGATGATGCCCGCGGCGACGGGGACGAGGTTGATCGGGTTGCCGAAGTCGACACCGTTCTCCTTCCAGATCTTCGCGCCGAGCAGGCCGATCATCCCGTAGAGGACGACGGTGATGCCGCCGAGGACGCCACCGGGGATCGACGCGACGAGCGCCCCGAACTTCGGGGAGAGGCCGAAGAGGATCGCGACCGCGGCGGCGACGTAGTAGGCGGCCGTGGAGTAGACGCGGGTGGCCGCCATGACGCCGATGTTCTCGGCGTAGGTCGTCGTCGGGGAGCCACCGACGGAGGAGGCGAGGACGGTGCCGATGCCGTCACCGGCGATCGCCCGGCCCATCGACGGGTCGAGGTCGTGGCCGGTCATCTCGGCGACCGCCTTGACGTGGCCCGTGTTCTCGGCGATGAGGGCGATGACGGCGGGGAGGACGAGGAGGATCGCCGTGACCGTGAAGCTCGGCGTGTGCCAGCCCACGACCTCCTTGCCGTCGGCGGCGACCATCGTCTGCTGTGGGAAGCCGAACCAGGCGGCCTCGCCGACGCCCGCGGTGCTCCACCGCTCGTGGCTCGTCGCCTCGGTGGCGCCACCGAGGACCGAGGTGATGTTGCCGACGGACGCGTCGAGCAGCCAGGACAGGGCGGTGCCGAAGATCAGCGCGAGGAAGACGGCGATGCGGCTGATGAAGCCGCGGAACGCGATGGCGGCGACGATGGTGAACAGCATCGTCGCGAAGGCCACCCACTGGTCCTGGGGCCAGTAGATGCCGGCGACGACGGGAGCGAGGTTGAAGCCGATGAGCATGACCACGGCACCGGTGACGACGGGCGGCAGCACCTTGTGCAGCACCGACGACCCGAGGAAGTGGATGGCGACACCGACGGCGACGAGCACCAGGCCCGCCACGAGGATCGCGCCGGTGACGTCGGCGGAGTCGCCGCCGTTGGCCCGGATCGCCGCGACGCCACCGACGAAGGAGGCCGACGTGCCGAGGTAGCTGGGGACCTTGCCCTGGACGATGAGCAGGAACGCGATGGTCGCGATGCCGCTCATCATGATCGCGAGCTGGGGGTTGAGCCCCATGATGAGCGGGAACACGAAGGTGGCCCCGAACATCGCGACGACGTGCTGGGCACCCAGGCCCACGGTCTTCCCCCAGGACAGGCGCTCGTCGGGCGCCACGACCTCGTCGGGTCCGAGCGAGCGCCCGTCACCCTTCAGCTTCCAACCCAATCCGAGCGCCATGCGCGTGCCTCTCTCCGGGGGGTGCGGCCTTCGGCCGCGGTGACGGGCCCGTGTCGTCGGTGACGCGGGTCACGAGTCCGTGATACACGGACCGTAGTGAGGCTGTCAGGCGACACCCTCGGCAAGGGTTGACAGCCGATCCCCGCTCTCGCTGTCAGGTTCGGCCGTGCGGTGGGCGGCGCGCCCGCCGCTCGTCCCCGACGCTGGTCAGATGCCGCGCATCTGGTGGATCCGCAGGGCGAGGGCCAGGGTGAGGCGCAGCTGCGGGTCGCTCGTGAACGGGCCGAGCATCCGCTCGAGCTTGGCGATGCGGTAGCGCAGCGTGTTGTAGTGGAAGAACAGCCGGCGCGCGGTCTCGGCGACGTTGAGGTTGGTGTCGATGAGGACCGAGAGGGTGTTGCGCAGGTCCTCGTTCTCGGGGGAGTCGTCGGTGGCGAGCTCGCCGAGGCTCTCCTCGACGAAGCGCCGCAGGTCGGCGCCGTCGGGGACGAGGGCGAGCAGGCGGTAGATCCCGAGTCCGTCGAAGTGGGTGAGGGCGGACTCGCCGTACATCTGGCGACCGACGTGGACCGCCTTGAGGGCCTCGTCGTAGGCGGTCGGGAGGTCGGCGACGCTGCGGATCGGGCGGGACACCCCGGTGGAGAAGGTCCGGCGGCCGCCGCCGCCGTCGCCGCGGACGATCTTGGCGATCTCGCCGACGGTGCGCATCACGGTGTCGTTCTCGGTCGTGGGGTCGACGGGCAGGAGGGCGACGACCTCCTGGCTGAAGCCGGCGACGGGGACCGAGACGTCGCGCGCCCGCACGGCCTGCACCCAGGCGCGCACGAAGCGCTCCTGGAGGGAGCGGACCTCCTCGGCGGCGCGGGTGGTCTCGGCGTCGTTCTCGTCGGTCTCGGCGACGACGACGACCATCGGGCGGTCGAGGTCCCAGCCGAGGGAGGTTCCGTGCGAGACCGCGTCGGCCGGTTCACCGGCGCGGCCCGCGAGGGCGTCGCGGAGGAACTCGGCGCGGTACTTGCCCTCGACGGCGGCGACCGCGGCCTCCTTGGTGATGGCCAGCGCCGCGACGGTGGCGGCGCGCTCGAGCATGTGGACGTCGGCGGGCGTCAGCGGGCGGTCGGGCGAGAAGGCGCCGAGGAGGCCGTGGTCGGAGGCGCCGGCGACGATCTTGACGAGCGCGCGGGTCGTCTCGGGGCCCCCGCCCTCGCGGGCTCCGACGGGCTCGGTCTCGACGACGAGGCGGCCGGTGCGGTCGAAGCAGGGGAGCGCCTGGACCCGCTCGACCTCGGTGTCGCTGCCGGCCATCGCGAGGACGCGGCCGTCGGTCGTCGTGACGACCGCGGCGCCTCCGAAGAAGCCGGCGACCGACTCGCACAGCTCGGTGACCGAGCCACCCGCGAGGACGATCCGCACGAGGACGCGGTGCACCTCGTCCTCGCGCTGGAGCAGCGCCGCCTGGTGCTCGACGAGGGCCTCGAGGACGGCCGCCCGCTCCACCGGGTCGGTGGGGAGCGGGGTGTCGCGCAGGGCCGACGCCACGCCGGACCGGACGCCGGTCGATGGCAAGGTCTGTGCGTCGTCAGGCCGATCGTTGTCAACAATGACCATCCGGTCACTGTAGCGCCCTCGTTAGCGTCGTCGTCATGCCGTCACCCTCCCCCCGGCCGGCCCTGCCGGCGGCCGCCTCCGCGCTCAGCGCCGCGGTGGTCCGGGGACCGGTGCGCGACGCGGTCGTCCTCGGGGCGCACCGGCTCGGCCTCTACCTCGAGGTCGACGGCTCGGTCCTGCCCGTCGTGCCCTCCGACGCCGTCGCCCTCCCGACCGCCCTGCGCCTCGGCGCCCGCTCGACCTCGCTCGTCGACCCGGCGCTGCCCTGGGGAGTCGCCGCGGGGGACCGGGTGCGGGTCGGTGGTGGTCGGGTGGTGCTGCCCGTCGGCGACGTCGTCGCCGTGCGCACCTGGCGCCCGGCCCGGGTCCGTCGGGTCCCGGCCGGGGCGTCGTGCCCCGGTGACCGCGGGGGCGTCGAGGCCCTGCTCCTCGCGGCCACGGCAGGCTGCGACCCCTGGCTCGCCCCCGCGACCGCCGCCTTCGTCCACGCCTCCAGCCGACTCGACGGCGCGGCTCGCCGGGCTCGCCGGGCTCGCCGGACTCGTCGGACGGGGTCGCGGGCTGACGCCCTCGGGTGACGACGCCCTCGCCGGCGCGCTCCTCGTCGCGCACGCCCTGCGGACCTCCCGACCCCTCGTGACCGCGGTGCGCGAGCGGCTCGGGACGACGACCGCGGTGTCGGCGGCCCTGCTCGCGGCGGCGACCGACGGCTTCGCGCCGCGGCCCGTCGTCGCGCTCGTCGACGCGGTCGTGCTCGGCCACGTCGACGCCACCGCCCGGGCGCTCCCCGAGGTCGTGGCGATCGGGCACACGTCCGGCCGCGACCTCGTCACGGGCGTCCTCGTGGCGCTGCGTGGCGGGGCGACGGACGCGGCCGCGGCGGCCACCCAGACCACGATCCCGACCGGACGGAGCGCAGCATGACGACCCACGTCGAGCTGAGACGAGGTGCGTACCACGACTCGGTGAGCCTGATGCAGGTGTCGCGCGCCGTGGCCTCGACGCCCGGGGTCGTCGCGGCCCAGGTCGCGATGGCGACCGAGCTCAACGTCGACGTGCTGCGGTCGATGGGCTTCGACGTCCCGGCCGAGGCCGCCGCCAACGACCTCGTCGTCGCGCTGCGCACCGAGTCCGAGGACGACGTCGCGGCCGGGCTCGCGGCCGTTGCCGACGCCCTGGCCGGGCTGCGGGCCACCACGGACTCCGGGGGCGGCGACGAGGTGGTCGCGCCGCGCACGCTCGGGTCGGCGGCCACCCGGGGTGGTGCCAACCTCGCGGTCATCTCCGTGCCCGGACAGCACGCCGTGACCGAGGCCTTCGACGCGATCTCCTCCGGCCTGTCGGTGATGCTGTTCTCGGACAACGTGTCCGTGGAGGACGAGGTCCGTCTGAAGGACGCCGCCGCTGCCGCTGACGTCCTGCTGATGGGGCCGGACTGCGGCACGGCTCACGTCGGGGGCGTCGCCCTCGGGTTCGCCAACGTCGTGCGCGCCGGTTCGGTCGGCGTCGTCGCCGCCTCGGGTACCGGTGCGCAACAGGTCATGTGCCTGCTCGACGCGGCCGGCGTCGGGGTCAGCCACGTCCTCGGGGTCGGCGGCCGCGACCTCAAGGAGGCCGTCGGTGGCCGGTCGACGAAGCAGGCCCTGCGGGCGCTCGCCGACGACCCCGCCACGGAGTCGGTCCTCGTCGTCTCCAAGCCCCCGGCCGACGCGGTCCTCGCCGACGTCGACGCGTACGCGTCCTCCCTCGGCCTGTCCGTGCACTGGGCGGTCCTCGGCGCCGGGCGGCCCGACCTCACCGCGGCCGTCGAGGGGTTCCTGCGCGCTCACGGCCATGACGTCCCGCAGTGGCCGGTGACGTCGGCTCCCGCGGAGCCCGACGGGCTGACCCACGGGTCCTCGCTCCGAGGTCTCTTCTGCGGCGGAACCCTCGCCGACGAGGCGATGACCGTCGCGGAAGCCGAGCTCGGGGGGATCCGGAGCAACATCGCGCACGACCCGTCGCTCGACCTCGGCCCCGACCTGCGCGACGACGGCCACGTCGTCATCGACTTCGGTGACGACGGGATGACCCGCGGCCGCGCCCACCCGATGATCGACCCGACGCTGCGGATGGAGCGGATCGCCGCCGAGGCCGCGGACGCGACGTGCGGCGTCCTCCTGCTCGACCTCGTCCTCGGCCACGGTGCCCATGCCGACCCCGCCGACGAGCTCGCCGACGCCGTCCGCTCGGCGCGCGAGAGAGCGCACACCGATGGCCGGGCGCTGCCGGTCGTGGTGTCCCTCACCGGGACCGACGCCGACCCGCAGGGGCGCGAGCGCTGTGCCGAGGTGCTGGCTGCCGCAGGTGCCTCCGTCTTCCTGTCCAACGGCGCGGCCACCCGGCACGCGCTCGAGCTGTTGAGGAGTGCTCGATGAGCGAGCAGACCCGACCCCTGCGCGGCCTCCTCGAGGCCGACCCGGTCGTCGCGACCGCCGGCGTCTCCCTCCTCGCCGACGCCCTGCGAGACCAGGCGGTGCCGGTGACGGAGACGCAGTGGCAGCCGCCGCTCGCGGGCACCGAGGCCGATCTCGCCCGCGTCATGGGCGACCCGAGGCGGACCGAGGCGAACCGGCTCGCGTTCGAGCGGATGACGGCCGCCGAGGCGGTGCTCACCGATGTCGTGCCGGCGTCCGACGCGCTCGGGCTGGAGCGCGGGACCTTCCTCCACGCGGGTCCGCCGATCGAGTGGGAGCGCGCGTCGGGTCCCCTGAAGGGCGCCCTCATCGGGGCCGTGCTCTTCGAGGGCCTCGCCGACACCCCCGAGGACGCCGAGAAGCGCCTCGCCGCAGGAGAGTTCGACCTGGAGCCCTGTCACCACCGTGGTGCGGTGGGGCCGATGGCCGGCGTCGTCAGCCCGTCGATGTGGATGTACGCGCTGCGCGACGACGTCCACGGCAACGAGTCGTGGTGCTCGCTCAACGAGGGCCTGGGCAAGGTGCTGCGCTACGGGGCGTACGGCCCCGAGGTCATCGAGCGGCTGCACTGGATGACCCGCGTCCTCGGCCCGATCCTGTCGCAGGCGGTCCGCTCGACCGGACCGGTCGACATCCGCTCCATCGTCGCCCAGATGCTCCAGATGGGCGACGAGGGCCACAACCGCAACAGGGCCGGGTCGCTCATGCTCCTGCGCGAGCTGCTCCCCGGGATGATCACGGCCGACGCGTCGTCGAGCGAGGTCGCCGAGGCCGTGCGGTTCTCGGGCGCCAACGAACACTTCTTCCTCAACCTCGGGATGCCCGCCTGCAAGCTCGCCACCCTTGCGGCAGAGGGCATCCCGGGCTCGACCGTCGTCACCGTCATGGCGCGCAACGGCACCGACTTCGGCATCAGGGTGTCGGGCACCGGCGACCAGTGGTTCACGGGTCCCGCGAACACGCCCGAGGGTCTCTTCCTCGGGGACTTCGGTCCCGACGACGCGAACCCCGACATCGGCGACTCGGCGATCACCGAGACCGGCGGCATCGGCGGCTTCGCGATGGCGGCGGCCCCGGCCATCGTCAAGTTCGTCGGGGGTGACGTCGCGTTCGCGCTGCGGGCCACCCGGACGATGTACGAGGTGACGACCGGGGAGCACCCGATCTACCAGGTGCCCGTCCTCGGGTTCCGCGGGACGCCGACCGGCATCGACGTCACGAAGGTCGTGCGGACCGGGATCCTCCCGCAGATCAACACCGGCATGGCCGGCCGGGTCGCCGGCACCGGTCAGGTCGGCGCGGGCCTCGTCACGCCACCGGAGGAGTGCTTCACCGGGGCCGTCGCCGCCCTCGCCGCGGCCCTTCCCGACTGACGGGGAGCACGCGAGGGAACCCTTCTCGGGGCCGGGCGCGGACCTCGGCCCGGCGCGACCGGCGCCCATGGAAGGATTGGGCGCGTGGCAGCCACGACACTCGACGGCAAGGCGATCCTCGGCACGATCAAGGAGGAGCTGCGCACCCGCGTGGCCGCCCTGGCCGAACGCGGGGTCGTCCCCGGGCTCGGCACCGTCCTCGTCGGCGACGACCCCGGCAGCCAGTGGTACGTCGGGGCCAAGCACCGGGACTGCGCCGAGATCGGCATCCACAGCCTCCGTCGCGACCTGCCGGCCGGCACGTCGCAGGACGAGGTCCTCGCCGTCGTCCGCGACCTCAACGCCGACCCCGAGTGCACCGGCTTCATCGTCCAGCAGCCCACCGGCCTCGACGAGAACGCCATCCTCTCCGCCGTCGACCCGGCCAAGGACGTCGACGGCCTGCACCCCACGAACCTCGGCTGGCTCGTCCTCGGCGAGAAGGCCCCGTTGCCCTGCACGCCTGTCGGCTGCATCGAGCTGCTCCGCCGGTACGACGTCCCGATCGCGGGGGCGAGGGTCGTCGTCGTCGGTCGCGGCATCACCGTCGGGCGCCCGCTCGGCCTCATCCTCACCCGCCGGTCCGAGAACGCCACGGTGACGTTGTGCCACACCGGGACCCGCGACCTCGCGGCCGAGGTGCGCCAGGCCGACATCGTGGTCGCGGCGGCCGGGGTCCCCGGCATCGTCACGGCCGACATGGTCAAGCCGGGCGCCGCCGTCCTCGACGTCGGGGTCTCCCGGGTCGTCGAGGAGGGCACGGGGAAGTCGGTCGTCGCGGGCGACGTGCACCCCGACGTGTGGGACGTCGCCGGGTTCGTCAGCCCGAACCCCGGCGGGGTCGGTCCGATGACGCGCGCGATGCTCCTGTCGAACGTCGTCGAGGCGGCCGAGCGACAGGTCTCCGAAGCCACGTCCTGACGGCGGGCGCCGGAGCCGGCCCGCGCGTGGCAGCGCTCCTCGCGGCCGCTCCCCTTTCCCGCCGGATCCCGGAAGGTTCAGGTTCGCCTCACAAAGAACCTGGGGCGAACTGGAGGCTTCTGGTGCGAACCCGTCCGGGGGCGGGCTCCGTCCACAGGGAGGACCCTGCGACGGTCGTCATCCACAGCCGGCGACGAGGCACTGTCGCGACCTCTCCCGGACGAGCACCCTTGCGCGATGACGACGCACAAGACCGAATCGGCCCTTGACCCCGCCCTCATCGAGGTCGCCGGTGCACAGCACGGAACGCTCACCACCGCACAGCTGAGGGCGGCGGCAATCTCCTCTCGGCTCGGCGCCCACCTCGTGTCCGCCGGGGTCCTCCAGCACCCGGGCCGCGGCCTGTACGTCGTCGAGTCGATGGCCGAGACGGAGCCGGTCGCTCGCCACCGCCAGCTCGTGGCCGGAGCCTTCCTCCTCTACCCGGACGCGGTGCTCACGTCGACGTCGGCGGTCCTGGCGCACGACCTCCCCGTGTGGGGGGCGGGCCTCGAGCGGCCGACGCTCCTGCGGCCGGTGAACCGCACGGGTGGCGTCGGATGCTTCTGGGTGCGTCCCCGACGGTGGGCGCTCCCGGTGGCGGAGTCCCCGTGGGGTCCGTCGGTCACCGTGGCGGACGCGGTTGCGCAGCTGGCCGTCGACGCGGGCATCGCCCCGGGCCTGGCCAGCGCCGACGCCGCGCTCCACGCCGGCCTCACGAGCCGCGAGGAGCTCACCCGGGCCGTCGAGACGATGGACTCGTGGCCTCGCCGGAGCCGCGCCGTCTCGATGCTCGCCCTCGCCGACGGTCGCCGCGAGTCGGTGGGGGAGTCCCGCTGTGCCCTCGCCCTCGCGGTCGCGGGGGTCCGCGTCGTGCCGCAGGTCGAGATCCGCGACGAGGGAGGCTTCCTCGTGGCTCGGGTGGACTTCGTCGTCGCGGGGACGCGCGTCATCATCGAGTTCGACGGCAAGCTCAAGTACGCCTCCGGCGACCCCGCCGTCCTCTGGGAGGAGAAGCGCCGCGAGGACCGGCTGCGCCGGATGGGCTACGTCGTGGTCCGCATCACGTGGGCGGATCTGGAGCGACCCGGTGGGGTGGCCGCCCGGGTCCGGGCCGCGCTGGCCGCCGCCTGACCTCGCGACTCGACACCGAAACGTTCAGGTTCGCCCCACCAAGGAAGTGGGGCGAACCGGACGGTTCCGGGATCCGGCGGGAAAGGGCGCGGCTCAGATCAGGCCAAGGGCCTTGACGGCGTCGCGCTCCTCGGCGAGCTCGGCCACGGAGGCGTCGATCTTCCCGCGGGAGAAGTCGTCGATCGTCAGGCCCTGGACGATCGACCACTGGCCGTCGCTGACGGTGACCGGGAACGAGGAGATCAGCCCCTCCTGCACGCCGTAGGACCCGTCGGAGCGCACGGCCATCGAGACCCAGTCGCCCTCGGCGGTGCCCTGCACCCAGGTGCGGGCGTGGTCGATGGTCGCCGACGCGGCCGAGGCAGCCGAGGACGCGCCGCGCGCCTCGATGATCGCCGCGCCGCGCTTGGCCACGGTGGGGATGAAGGTGTTCGCGAGCCAGTCCTGGTCGCCGACCGCCTCGGCGGCGTTGCGGCCACCGACCTCGGCGTGGAACAGGTCGGGGTACTGGGTGGCGGAGTGGTTGCCCCAGATCGTCATCTTCCGGATCTCGGTCACCGGCACGTCGAGCTTCGCCGCGAGCTGCGAGATCGCGCGGTTGTGGTCGAGGCGGGTGAGGGCCGAGAAGCGCTCGGTGGGGATGTCGGGGGCGTTGCTCATCGCGATGAGGGCGTTGGTGTTCGCCGGGTTGCCGGTCACCGTGATGCGGATGTCGTCGGCCGCGACCTCGTTGAGGGCCTTGCCCTGCGGGGCGAAGATGCCGCCGTTGGCCTCGAGGAGGTCGCCGCGCTCCATCCCCGGTCCGCGCGGACGGGCGCCGACGAGGAGGGCGAGGTTGACGCCGTCGAAGACCGTCGTCGCGTCGTCGCCGATCTGCACCCCGGCCAGGGTCGGGAAGGCGCAGTCGTCGAGCTCCATGACGACGCCCTCGAGGGACTTCAGCGCGGGCGTGATCTCGAGGAGCCGGAGCTCGACCGGGGTGTCCGGGCCGAGGAGCGCACCGCTGGCGATGCGGAACAGGAGGCTGTAGCCGATCTGGCCGGCGGCGCCGGTGACGGCGACCTTGACGGGCGTCTGGCTCACGGGGGTACCCCTTCGTACGCGTGGATGGGTGTCGCCTCGACGCTATCAGCGCCCGGACGTGGCGCCGCCGTCGCCCGTGTGGTGGGCTGACCGCTGTGACGACCCCCTCGCCCGCCGACCTGCGACCGGAGCAGCGACCGGAGCTGCAACCGGAGCAGCGACCGGACCGGCGCCCCCTCGCCACCGCCGCCGCCACCGCGGTGGTCTCCCTCGCCCTCGCGCTCGCCGCGGCGCGGTGGGGCTGGCTCGGCGCCGACGTCGGGCGGGGGAGCGGCTTCTGCGAGGCCGCGCGTCCGGGCTGGGTCCGCCAGCCCGCCAACACGTGGAGCAACCTCGGGTTCGTCGTCGCGGGCCTGGCCGTCGCCGCGTACGCCGCCGACCGGGCCCGCCTGGGCCTGACGATGGGCGCCCACCCCGGTCTCGCGCTGACCTACGCCGTCGTCGTCGTCCTCCTCGGACCCGGCTCGATGGCGATGCACGCCACCCAGACCCGGCTCGGGGGCGACCTCGACCTGTTGAGCATGTTCCTCGTGTCGGGCTTCGCCCTCGCCTACGCGGTGATGCGCCTGGCCCGCCGCGGCCCGGGCCTGTTCGCGGTGCTGTTCCCCGTCCTCGTCGTCATCGGGATGGTGGTTCTCCTCACCGGCGGACGGGTTCCGCTCGTGCGCCACTCCGGCAACGCGGCCTTCGCCGTGATGCTCCTGCTGGCGATCGTCGTCGAGGTCGTGCTGTGGCGCCGTCGGGACGTCCGTCAGGACGCGGCGTTCGGGGTCGCCGCGGTCGCCACGCTGCTCGTCGCCTACACCGTGTGGCAGTTCGGCCGCCGCGGGCACCCGTGGTGCGACCCCGACTCGCTGCTCCAGTGGCACGGGCTCTGGCACGTGCTGTGCGCCGTCGGCGCCTACCTGATGTTCCGGCACGACACGGCCGAGCGGGCCGGGCCGCGCTGAGGCGTCAGCGGGTGGTGTCGGGGTCTACGCCGTCGGCGACGCGGACGTCCTCCGGCTCGATCTCGCCCGAGATGTCGCGGTCGCGCCGGTCGACGCCGGTGATGAGGTGGAAGGTCGCCCCGGCGATCGCGGCCCCGATGACCGGAGCCAGCCAGAACAACCACAGCTGCCCGGGTGCCCCGTCCCCGTTGAAGAACGCGACGCCGGTGGAGCGCGCCGGGTTGACCGACGTGTTCGAGATCGGGATCGAGATGAGGTGGATCAGGGTGAGCGAGAGGCCGATCGCGATCGGGGCGAAGCCCTGGGGCGCCCGTGAGTCGGTGGCGCCGAGGATGACGTAGAGGAAGACCGCGGTGAGCAGCGCCTCGGCGACGAACACCGAGACGAGCCCGAAACCGCCGGGGGAGTGCTCGCCGAAGCCGTTCGCGGCGAGGTTGCCGGTGGCGTCGAACCCGTCGCGGCCGCGGGCGATGCCCCACACGGCGAGCCCCGCGAGGAGGCCGCCGACCACCTGGGCGCCGACGTAGGCCGGGACGTCCTTCCACTCGAAGCGCCGCGCCACGGCGACCCCGATCGTCACGGCCGGGTTGAAGTGCGCTCCCGAGATGTGGCCGACGGCGTAGGCCATCGTCATCACCGTGAGGCCGAAGGCCAGGGCCACCCCGACGAAGCCGATGCCGAGCTGGATGCTCTGGCCGGCGACGACGTTGGGGGCGAGGAAGACGGCGGCGAACACGGCGGAGCCGCACCCGCCGAACACGAGCCAGAAGGTGCCGAGGAGCTCGGCGCCGAGTCGCTGCGCCATCGTGGGGGTGGTCATGGACGTGATTGTGCTCCGCCCCGGCCGTCCCGTCACCCGGGCACGCCGAAGAGCCGGCTCCCTCACGGAAACCGGCTCCTCGGTGGCCGCCGGCCTCAGGCCAGGGACGCGAGGATCCGGTTGAAGGTCTCCGACGGGCGCATGACCGCGGCGGCCTTGTCACCGTCGGGGCGGTAGTAGCCGCCGATGTCGGCCGGGCTGCCCTGGACCGCGATGAGCTCGGCGTCGATGGCCTCGCTGTTCGTGACGAGCTCCTCGGCCACCGTGGTGAAGGTGGCCGCCAGCTCGGCGTCCTCGGTCTGTGCCGCCAGCTCCTGCGCCCAGTAGCGGGCGAGCCAGAAGTGGCTGCCGCGGTTGTCGATCTGGCCGACCCGGCGCGCTGGGCCCTTGTTCTCGTTGAGCAGGGTCTCGGTGGCGCGGTCGAGCGCCTCGCCGAGGACACCGGCCCGCGCGTTGCCGGCGTCGGCCTCGTGGCGGAACGACTCGGCGAGGGCGAGGAACTCCCCGAGGCTGTCCCAGCGCAGGTAGTTCTCGGCGACGAGCTGCTGCACGTGCTTGGGCGCCGACCCTCCGGCGCCGGTCTCGAAGAGGCCGCCACCGTTCATCAGCGGCACGACCGAGAGCATCTTGGCCGAGGTGCCGAGCTCGAGGATCGGGAAGAGGTCGGTGTTGTAGTCGCGCAGCACGTTGCCGGTGACCGAGATGGTGTCCTCGCCGCGGCGGATCCGCTCGACGGAGAGCTTCGCGGCCTCGACCGGCGCCAGGACCTTCAGGTCCAGACCCTCGGTGTCGTGGTCGGCGAGGTAGGTCTCGACCTTGGCGATGAGGTTGCGGTCGTGGGCGCGGGTCTCGTCGAGCCAGAACACCGCGGGGGTGCCGGAGGCGCGGGCCCGCGTGACGGCGAGCTTGACCCAGTCGCGGATCGGGGCGTCCTTGGTCTGGCAGGCGCGCCAGATGTCGCCGGCCGAGACGTCGTGCGACATCACGACCTCACCGGCGGCGTCGACGACCTCGACCCGGCCGTCGGCCTCGATCTCGAAGGTCTTGTCGTGGCTGCCGTACTCCTCGGCCTTCTGGGCCATGAGGCCGACGTTGGGCACCGAGCCCATCGTCGTGGGGTCGTAGGCGCCGTGGGCGCGGCAGTCGTCGATGACGGCCTGGTAGATGCCGGCGTACGAGCTGTCGGGGATGACCGCGAGGGTGTCGGCCTCCTCGCCATCGGGACCCCACATGTGACCGGAGGTGCGGATCATCGCGGGCATGGAGGCGTCGACGATGACGTCGCTCGGGACGTGGAGGTTGGTGATCCCCTTGTCGGAGTTCACCATCGCCAGCCGCGGACCTGCTGCGACACCCGCGTCGACCGCCGCCTTGATCTCGTCGCCGTTCGGCAGCGCCGACAGTCCGTCGAGGATCGAGCCGAGGCCGTTGTTGGGCGACAGTCCCGCGGCGGCGAGGTCGTCGCCGAACCGCTCGAAGACCTCGGGGAGGAAGGCGCGCACGACGTGGCCGAAGACGATGGGGTCGCTGACCTTCATCATCGTGGCCTTGAGGTGGACCGAGAAGAGGACGTCGTCGGCCTTGGCCTTCGCGACCTGTTCGCGCAGGAAGGCGTCGAGGGCGGCGGCGCGCATCACGGTGGAGTCGACCACCTCGCCCTCGAGGACGGTGAGCCCGTCCTTGAGGACGGTCTTCGTGCCGTCGGCGGCGACGTGGCGGATGGTGAGCGTGTCGTCGCCGGCCATGACGACCGACTGCTCGTTGGAGCGGAAGTCGTCCTGGCCCATCGTCGCCACCGACGTCCTGCTGTCGGTGGACCAGGCGCCCATCGAGTGCGGGTGGCTGCGGGCGTAGTTCTTCACCGCGGCCGGGGCGCGCCGGTCGGAGTTGCCCTCGCGCAGCACGGGGTTCACCGCGCTGCCCTTGACCTTGTCGTAGCGGGCGCGGACGTCGCGCTCCTCGTCGGTCGTCGGCTCGTCGGGGTAGTCGGGGAGCGCGTAGCCCTGCGACTGGAGCTCCTTGACGGCGGCCTTGAGCTGCGGCATCGAGGCCGAGACGTTCGGCAGCTTGATGATGTTGGCCTCGGGCGTCGTCGCCAGCTCGCCGAGCTCGGTGAGGGCGTCGCCGATCCGCTGCTCCTCGGTGAGGTGCTCGGGGAAGAGGGCGAGGATGCGCCCCGCGAGGGAGATGTCACGCGTCTCGACGTCGACCCCGGCCGAGGAGGCGAACGCCTGCACCACGGGGAGGAAGGAGTACGTGGCCAGCATCGGGGCCTCGTCGGTGAGGGTGTAGATGATCGTTGCCATGGTCTGCGTCGACGCTCCTCGGTGGTTCGCGGTTATCTTGACGTCAAGAGAAACCCTAGCGGAGGACGGCCCTGTCGGGTAGGTCGGAGAGCGCCGGAGCGGTGCGCCCGGCACGCATCCCCCCGGTGACGCCCGGCTCGCGGGGTGGTCGACAATGACGCCGTGCTCCTCGTCTCCGCGAACGTCAACGGCATCCGTGCGGCCGCCCGGCGCGGCGGCATCGACTGGCTGGCGGCTACGGCGCCCGACGTCGTGACCCTCCAGGAGGTCCGGGCCGACGGCGACCAGCTGCGCGCCGAGCTGCAGGGCGGTCTCTTCGAGGACTGGCACCTCGCCCACGCGCCGAGCGTCGAGAAGGGCCGCGCGGGGGTGGCCGTGCTGTCGCGCGTCGAGCCGGTGGCCGTGCGCGACGTCCTCACCGAGGAGTTCGCCGGCACCGGGCGGTGGGTCGAGGCCGACCTCCCGCTCGACGGCCGGGTCGTGACGGTCGCCTCGGCCTACGTCCACACCGGAGAGGCGCGTACCCCGCGTCAGGAGGAGAAGCAGCGCTTCCTCACCGCGGTGGGCGACCGGCTCGCCCAGTGGGCGGCCGACGGGCGCCTCGCCGTCCTCACGGGCGACCTCAACATCGCCCACACCGTCGACGACCTCAGGAACTGGAAGGGCAACCGCGGCAGGTCCGGGTTCCTCCCCGAGGAGCAGGCCCACCTCGACGGCTGGGTCGACACGCACGGCTTCGTCGACGTCCACCGCGTCCTCCACGGCGAGGGGCCGGGACCGTACACCTGGTGGTCGTGGCGCGGGAAGGCCTTCGACAACGACTCGGGGTGGCGGATCGACTACCAGATCGCCTCGGCGCCCCTGGCGCTCACCGCGATCCGCGCCGAGGTCGGCCGGGCCGCGTCCTACGCGGAGCGGTGGAGCGACCACGCCCCCGTCTGCGTCGAGTACGCCCTCACCCCGCCTGACCCTTTCCCGCCGGATCCCTGATCCGCCAGGTTCGCAGGGGGTAGTAACCGGTGCGAACGGGAGGGTTCCGGGATCCGGCGGGAAAGATGGGGCGGGAGGGTCAGGAGTCGCGGGAGGCCGCGGTGCCCGGCGTGACGGCGAAGGAGCGCGGCGCGGTCCAGCCGCGCTCGGCGAACGCGTCGGCGACGGCCCGCTCGGCACCCTCGACGGCGTCCACCGGCAGCAGCGCGATGCTCGAGCCGCCGAAGCCGCCACCGGTCATCCGGGCACCGATGGCGCCGGCGCTCCGGGCGGCCTCGACCGAGACGTCGAGCTCGGGGCAGCTGACCTCGTAGTCGTCGCGGAGGGAGGTGTGCGAGGCGTCGAAGAGCCGTCCGACCGCGGCGAGGTCACCGGCCTCGAGGGCCTCGACGGCGGCACGCACCCGGGCGATCTCGGTGACGACGTGCCGCACGCGGCGGACCTGCTCGTCGTCGGTGAGGCGCCCGAGGGCCTCCTCGAGGTGGTGCGGGTCGACGTCGCGCAGCGACTCCACGCCGAGCGCGGCCGCCGCGGCCTCCGACACGCGCCTGCGGGCCTCGTACTGCCCGTCGTTGAGGGCGTGCGTCGCGCGGGTGTCGGTGACGAGGAGGACGTACCCGTCGCCGTGGGAGGCGAGGTCGAACGGCACGTGCGAGGTCTCACCGGACCGGCAGTCGAGGAGGAGGGCGTGGCCCTCCCGGCAGAGCAGCGAGGCCGACTGGTCCATCCCGCCGGTCAGCGCGCCGGCGACCTCGTTCTCGGCCCGCACGCAGGCCGCGGCCAGTCGCGAGCGGCCGGCGTCGTCCTCGAGGAGGCCGAGGTCGAACAGGTCACTGGCGGCGGCGCCGACGGCGCACTCGAGCGCCGCGGACGAGGACAGCCCGGCCCCGACCGGGACGTCGCTGTCGAGCGTGACGTCGAGCCCTCGCACCTCGTGGCCCTCCTCGCGCAGGGCCCAGAGCACCCCGGCCACGTAGGCGACCCAGCCCGACGGCGAGCCGGGACCGACCGACCCGAGGTCGACCTCGACGCTCTCGCCGGCCTGGACCGAGTGCACCCGCAGGAGGTCGTCATCGCGCGCCGAAGCAGCCGCCCGCGTCCGGTGCGGCAGGGCGATCGGGAGGACGAGGCCCCCGTGGTAGTCGGTGTGCTCGCCGATGAGGTTGACCCGCCCCGGGGCCGACCACACCCCCGTGGGCGCGGCATCGGTCATGCCGAGGTGGGCGTCGGCGGCACTCGTCATACCGGTGAGTCTAGGGAGGGAGCCCCTGACAGAATGACCGCATGTCCACCCCCGTGTCCGACGCTCCCGCACGCCCGCGCATCCTGTCGGGGATGCAGCCGACGAGCGACTCGCTCCACCTCGGCAACTACCTGGGGGCCCTCGTCAACTGGGTCGGGCTGCAGCGCGACTTCGACACCTACTACTTCGTCGCCGACCTCCACGCCCTCACCGTGCCGACCGAGCCGGAGGTGCTGCGGCGGCGCACGCGGATCACCGCGGCCCAGTTCATCGCCGGCGGCGTCGACCCGGAGACCTCGGCGGTGTTCTGCCAGAGCCACGTCCCCCAGCACACCGAGCTCGCGTGGGTCCTCGCCTGCCAGACGGCGATGGGCGAGATGAACCGGATGACCCAGTTCAAGGACAAGACCGCCAAGGGCCAGAACGCCAACGTCGGCCTGTTCACCTACCCGGTCCTCATGGCCGCCGACATCCTCATGTACGACGCCGCGTTCGTCCCCGTCGGTGAGGACCAGCGCCAGCACCTGGAGATCACCCGCGACCTCGCGGAGCGGGTCAACACGCGCTTCGGTGAGGTGCTGAGAGTGCCCGACCCGTACATCGTCAAGGAGTCCGCCAAGATCATGGACCTCCAGGACCCCACGTCGAAGATGAGCAAGACCGGCTCCACCGAGAAGGGCATCCTCGAGATGATGGAGGACCCCGCGCGACTGGCGAAGAAGCTGCGCTCGGCGGTCACCGACGCCGGCTCCGAGATCCGCTACGACGTCGAGGGCAAGCCCGGCATCTCGAACCTCCTCGTCATCCACTCCGTCCTGTCGGGCACCGCGGTCGCCGACCTCGAGGCCGAGTTCGCGGGTCGCGGCTACGGCGACCTCAAGAAGGCGGTGGCCGAGGTCGTCGTCGAGGCCGTGACACCCTTCCGCGTCCGGATGACCGAGCTGCTCGACGACCCCGCCGAGCTCGACCGGATCCTGGCCCGCGGCGCCGAGCGCGCCCGGGTCGTCGCGGAAGCCACGACGGCGAGGGTCCGGGAGGCCGTCGGCCTGCTCCCGGCGGGCCGGTAGGGTCACCGACCATGCCCGTCCACGGCGTCGCCGTCACCGTCCCCGAGCCCTGGGGGACCCAGCTCCAGGACGCCCGTGAGCAGTTCGGCGACCCGATGGCCTCGGCCATCCCGCCGCACGTCACCCTCCTGCCGCCGACCCTCGTCGAGGACGACGCGCTGCCCGCCTTCCTCGAGCACCTCACGAAGGTCACGGCGGCAGCCGAGCCGTTCGACATGGTCCTGTCGGGCACGGGCACCTTCCGCCCGGTGTCCCCGGTCGTCTTCGTCCAGGTCTCACACGGCATCGCCGTCTGCGAGGAGCTCGAGGCCGGCGTGCGCTCGGGTCCGGTGCAGCGTCACCTCGACTTCCCGTACCACCCGCACGTCACGGTGGCCCACCACCTCGACGAGGCCTCCCTCGACGGCGCGTTCGAGGGACTGTCCGACTTCCGGTGCGCGTTCCGCGTCGAGGCGGTCGAGCTCTACCTCCACGACGACGACGGCGTGTGGCGGGTCCAGCGGTCCTTCCCGCTCGGGTCCGCTTCGGCCTGACCCGATAGCCTCGCGTGCCATGTCGGACATCGCCGCGTTCTGGGCCGTCGTGCCCGCGGGCGGTGCGGGCACGCGCCTCTGGCCGCTGAGCAGGGCCGCACACCCGAAGTTCCTCCTCGACCTCACGGGGAGCGGCCGCAGCCTGCTCCAGGCGACCGTCGACCGGCTCGAGCCGCTGACCGCCGACCGGGTCGTCGTCGTCACCGGAGCCGCCCACTCCGACGCGGTCCGCGCCCAGCTCCCGGGCCTGCGGGCCGACCGGGTCGTCGCCGAGCCGTCGCCGCGCGACTCGATGGCGGCGATCGGTCTCGCAGCCGCCGTCGTCGAGCGCGAGGACCCCGACGCGGTCATCGGGTCCTTCGCCGCCGACCACGTCATCCCCGACGCGGAGGCCTTCCGCGAGGTGATCCGGGAGGCCGTCGAGGTCGCCCGCGGCGGGCACCTCGTGACGATCGGCATCGAGCCGACCTTCCCCGCGACCGGCTTCGGCTACATCAGGACCGGGGCTCCACTGGCCGGCGCGCCGACCGCCCGCCACGCCGTCGAGTTCGTCGAGAAGCCCGATGCCGAACGTGCGCGTGCCTACGTGGAGTCGGGCGAGTTCCGGTGGAACGCAGGGATGTTCGTCGTTCGCGCAGCGACCCTCCTCGACCTCCTCGCGCAGTGGCACCCCGAGCTGGCCGCGGGGCTGCGGGCCATCGCGGCTGACTCCTCGCGACTCGACGAGATCTGGCCGGGCCTGACGCGGATCGCCATCGACCATGCCGTCGCGGAGCCCGCCGCCGACGCGGGGCGCGTCGTCGTGGTCCCCGCACCGTTCGCGTGGGACGACGTCGGTGACTTCGCGAGCCTCGCCACGCTCCTGCCGGGCGACGGCGACGTGCGCGTCCTGGGCGACCCCGCCGACGTCACGACGGTCGATGCCGGCGGTGTCGTCGTCGCCGGCGGTGGGCGACGGATCGCGGTGGTGGGCCTCGAGGACGTCGTCGTCGTCGACACCCCCGACGCCCTCCTCGTGACGACGCGGGCCCGCGCCCAGGACGTCAAGGCGGTCGTCGACCTGCTCAAGGAGCAGGGCCGCACCGACCTCACATGAGAACGAGGTCGCGGCGGCGGTGCCCCCACAGGCCGATTCCCACCAGGACCGCGGCGATGACGAGCTCGACAGCCCCGGGGACGAGGTCGAGCGAGGCTCCCGGAACGGCCGGCAGGTGCCAGAACGGCGAGAGCGCCTGCACGCCGTCCGGCAGCGACAGGGTCTGGCCGAGCAGCACCTGCAGCCCGGACACGGCCGCCAGGACCCAGGCCAGCGCCGCGTGGCGCGGTGCCAGGCCGACCACGGCCGCGGCGAACCCGACGACGACGAAGATCGCGGGCAGGTAGGTGAGCTGGTTGCCGACGATCGAGCCGGCGACGTCGGAGGGCCCGCCCGCAGCGACGGAGCCGACGGCGAGACCCGCCCCCACGACTGCGGCGAGGGCCACGGAGCCGGCGACGGCCACCCCGACCACGGCGCCCATCCACCGCGTGCGCGAGGTGGGGGTGGCGAGGAGCTGCTCGGCCCGCCCCTCCTCCTCCTCGGTCCGCAGCCGCAGCACGGCGCTCACGCCGTACCCGGTCGCCACGACGGCGAGGAAGAGCAGGACGTAGCGCAGGAAGGCGTCGAGGATGGCTCCCTCCGCATCGGAGCCCGCGCCGATGTAGTCGGCGATCTCCGGGTTGCTGCGGAGCAGGTCGGGAACGGTCGGCAGGACCGCGCCGTAGACGAGCGCGAGGAGGGTGAGGCCCACCATCCAGCCGATGAGGCTGCCGCGCAGGAGCCGGGTCGCGAGCCCGAGAGGGGAGGAGAGCGCCGCCCCCGCGCGGGGCCGGCCCGGTCGTGGGTGGAGGAGCCCGCCGCCGACGTCGCGGCGCGAGGCGAGGGCGGCGGCCACCGCGACCAGGGCCCCTGTTCCCGCGACGAGGAGCCCGGCCGGCCACCACCGCTCGTTCCCGAAGGCGTCCAGGCCCTGGGCCCAGCCGAACGGCGACAGCCACACCAGGACGCTGTCGCGCATGGCACCGAGGCCGCGGACGAGGTAGCCGACCGCGACGGCCGCCCCCGCGATGCCGAGGGCGCCTCGGGCCGACGTCGACAGCTGGGCCGCGACGAGCGCCACGGCGGCGTAGCAGACCCCGAGCAGGATGAGCCCGGTGCCGTACGCGATCGCCCCCCTCGGGTCGAGGTCGGCCGCCACCATCGAGGCGGTCGTGACGAGGCCGATGAGCAGGGCGGCCAGCACGCCGTAGGCGAGCCCCGCAACCGTGGCGGCGTGGCGTCCGAGGACGGTGGAGCGCAGCAGCTCGGCGCGCCCCGACTCCTCCTCGGCCCGCGTGTGCCGCACCACGAGGAACGCCACCATGAGGCAGATGCCGAGCTGGGCCACCTGGGAGATCTCGTTGGCCGTGATGCCACCGATGGTGTCGATGCCGCTCTGGCGCCCCGACATCAGCAGGCTCACCGGGCTCGCGCCGACCGTGGCCGCGTACCCGGCGACCTTCGTGGGGGTGTCGTAGACGCCGGGGACGGCCAGCGCGCTGGAGGCGATGACGCCGCCCAGGCCGAGGACCCACACCGGGAGCCGCACCCGGTCGCGCCGGAGCATGAGCCGGGCCAGGTGACCGGTTCCGGTCACGGCACCGGTCACGACGCGGCCTCCTCGGGAACCGGGGGGATCTCCTCGCCGTAGTGGCGCAGGAAGAGCTCCTCGAGCGTGGGGGGGTGGGCGGCCAGTGAGCGCAGGCCGAGAGCCGACAGGGCGGCGATCGCGCCGTCGAGGTGGTCGGTGTCGACGTCGAAGCTCACCCTGCCGTCGGTCAGCCGGGGGTGGTGCACCCCCGGCAGCGCGGCCATGGACGCGGCAGGGGAGGTCGTCTCGGCGATGACCGTCGTCCGGGTCAGGTGGCGCAGGTCGGCGAGGGTCCCCGACTGCACGACGCGCCCGGCCTTGATGATGCTGACCCGGTCGCTGAGGGCCTCGGCCTCGGCCAGGATGTGGCTGCTCAGCAGCACGGTCGCGCCGTCGTCTCGCACCTCGTGGACGCAGCGCTGGAACTCGGCCTCCATCAGGGGGTCGAGGCCGGACGTGGGTTCGTCGAGGAGGTAGAGCTCGGCCCGGGACGCGAAGGCGGCGACGACGGCCACCTTCTGCCGGTTGCCCTTGGAGTACGTGCGCGACTTCTTCGTGGGGTCGAGGTCGAAGCGGTCGAGGAGGTCCCTGCGGCGGGACTCGTCGAGGCCGCCGCGCATCCGGGCGAGCAGGTCGATGACCTCGCCGCCGGTCAGCGTGGGCCACAGGGCGACGTCCCCGGGGACGTAGGCGATCCGCGCGTGCAGGGCGGTCGCGTCGGACCACGGGTCCCCGCCGAGGAGGCGGGCGCTGCCGCGGTCGCGGCGGAGCAGCCCGAGCAGGACCCGGATGGCCGTGGACTTGCCGGCGCCGTTCGGGCCGAGGAAGGCGTGCACCTCACCGGCGCCCACCGTGAGGTCGAGCCCGTCGAGGGCTCGGGTGGTCCCGAAGGTCTTGACGACGTCGCGCAGTTCGATGGCGTTGCTCACCGAGCCAGAATGTCACAACCTTCATAACTTTGTGAAGGTTGTGACGTATGCTTTTCGGCATGAGTGGTCTGGAGCAGGCGGTCGAGCGGCTGGGACAGGTGCTCGAGGACAGTGGGATCCCGCGGATGGCGGCCCGCGTGTTCGCCTACGTCCTCGCCGAGGACCGCGACCGGTACACCGCCGCCGAGCTGGCCGAGGGACTCGACGTCTCACCCGCGGCGATCTCCGGCGCGGTCCGGTACCTCACCCAGACCCGCCTCGTGGTCCGCGAGCGCCGGCCCTCGGGGCGCGGTGACCTCTACCGCATCGTCGACGGCGACGTGTGGGGAACCATCATGAGCGCGCGGCTGCCGATCCTCGACCACTACGTCGCGTCCCTCGACGAGGCCGTCGCCCTCCTCGACGACGGCAGCGCCGGGCAGGCGAGGCTGGCGGAGACCCGCGACTACTTCGCGTTCATGCGGGCGGAGATGGCCGACCTCACCGACCGGTGGCGGGCCGAGCGGTCGCGCCCGAGGTGAGCAGCGGGTGCGCCGCGACCCTGCGCGGGGTCCGGCACCCTGTGGTGCCGGGTCGTGGCGACCGGCCACGGCCACGCACCGCCCCGAGTAGACTCGCCGCCTGATGAACGACGATGCCCTCCTCGCTGCCCTCGGTGAGCGCATCTCCCACCTCGCAGCCGAGCTCATCGACGTCCGCCGTGACCTCCATGCCCACCCCGAGCTGTCCCGTGAGGAGACGCGCACGACCGAGGTCGTCGCCCACCGCCTCGCGGCCGCCGGCGTCGCCGTGCGCCTCCTGCCGGGGACGGGCCTGCTCGCCGAGGTCGGCGCCCCCGACCCGACGCACCGGGTGGCGCTGCGTGCCGACATGGACGCGCTCCCTGTCCGCGAGCGCACCGGCCTCGACTACGCCTCGAGCACCCCCGGCGTCTGCCACGCCTGCGGCCACGACCTCCACGTCACGGCGCTGCTCGGCGCCATGATCGCGCTCAAGGACTGCGAGGCCGCCCTCGTCCAGCGCGGGGTCGCGGTGCGCGGCATCTTCCAGGCGGCCGAGGAGATCATGCCCGGCGGTGCGCTCGAGGCCATCACGGCCGGCGCGCTCGACGGCGTCGACGAGGTCTTCGCCGTCCACTGCGACCCGACGCTCGACGTCGGCGAGGTCGGGCTGCGCGAGGGAGCGCTCACGGCCGCCTGCGACCAGGTCACCGTGTCGCTGCACGGCCGCGGGGGCCACACGTCGCGCCCGCAGCTCACCGAGGACCTCACCTACGCGCTCGCCAAGGTCGTCACCGACGTCCCCGCTGCCCTGTCCCGCCGGCTCGACCCCCGCACCGGGACCGCCCTGGTCTGGGGCACCATCAGCGCCGGCCGGGCGCCCAACGTCATCCCGTCGACCGGCGAGTGTGGTGGGACGCTGCGGATGCTCGACGCCCAGGCGTGGCTCACCGTCGGGCCGCTCCTCGAGGAGATCGTCCACGCGGTGGTGCAGCCCTACGGGGTGCAGGCCAAGGTCGAGCGGGTGAAGGGCGTTCCCCCCGTGGTCAACTCCGCGGCCGGCATCGAGGCGTTCCGTCTCGCGTCGCTGGCCGGCGGCATGCACCCGGTGCCGACCTCGCAGTCGCTCGGGGGCGAGGACTTCTCGTGGTACCTCGCCCACACCGACGGTGCGATGGCGCGGCTCGGCACCCGCACCCACGGCGGCCCGACCTTCGACCTGCACCAGGGCGACCTCGTCGTCGACGAGGAGGCGATCGCCCTCGGCGCCCGGCTCCTGGCCTCGGTCGCGGTGCTCCGCCGCCGCGCCGTCGCGCGGGGCGACGACACCACCCTGGAGGCGACATGAGCACCGACCCCACGCCCTCGGCCCCCGAGGTCGACTGGGACGCGCTGCACGCCGAGGCGGTGCGGATGACGACGCTCGCCTACGCGCCCTACAGCGGCTTCCCCGTCGGCGTCGCCGGGCTCGTGGACGACGGTCGCGTGGTGTCGGGCTGCAACGTCGAGAACGCCGGCTACGGGGTCACCCTGTGCGCCGAGTGCGGGATGGTCTCCGAGCTGCACAAGACCGGCGGTGGCCGGCTCGTCGCGGTCTCGTGCGTCGACAAGAACGGCACCACCCTGATGGCGTGCGGTCGGTGCCGACAGCTGCTGTGGGAGAACGGGACTCCCGAGACGCTCGTGCAGACGCCCGAGGGGATCCTGACCCTGCGCGAGGTGCTGCCACAGGCCTTCGGCCGCGAGACCCTCGACGCCGTCTCACCCGTCCGTTCGTAGCGGGCGCCCGGCGACCCGAGGGGGCCACCAGAGATGCCCCGCGACAGCACGTCCGCGCGGACATCGCTGACGAGGCCGGCGACCGACGGGGTGGTGACGCCGCACCCTCGGGCACTGCCATGATGGCGGGATGAGCGAAGCCTTCGATGCCGTCGACGTCATCACCCACAAGCGCGACCGCCATGAGCTCTCCGACGACGAGATCCGCTGGGTCATCGACGCGTACACGCGCGGGGCCGTCGCCGACGAGCAGATGAGCGCGCTCGCCATGGCCGTCCTCCTCAACGGCATGAACCGCCGCGAGATCTCCACCTGGACCGCCGCGATGATCGCGAGCGGTGAGCGGATGGACTTCTCCTCCCTCTCGCGCCCGACCGCCGACAAGCACTCCACCGGTGGCGTCGGCGACAAGATCACCCTCCCGCTCGCGCCTCTCGTGGCCGTCTTCGACGTCGCCGTCCCGCAGCTGAGCGGCCGCGGCCTCGGCCACACCGGAGGCACCCTCGACAAGCTCGAGTCGGTCGCGGGCTGGCAGGCGTCGATCACCAACGAGGCGATGATGCAGCAGCTCGAGGACGTCGGCGCCGTCATCTGCGCCGCCGGCTCGGGACTGGCCCCCGCCGACAAGAAGCTCTACGCGCTGCGCGACGTCACCGGCACCGTCGAGGCCATCCCGCTCATCGCGAGCTCGATCATGAGCAAGAAGATCGCCGAGGGCACCGGCGCCCTCGTCCTCGACGTCAAGGTCGGCAGCGGCGCCTTCATGAAGACCCGCGAGGACGCCACCGAGCTCGCCCGCACGATGGTCGACCTGGGCACCGACGCCGGCGTCAACACCGTCGCCCTCCTCACCGACATGGCCACGCCGCTCGGCCTCACCGCGGGCAACGCCCTCGAGGTCCGTGAGTCGGTCGAGGTCCTCGCCGGCGGAGGCCCTGCCGACGTCGTCGAGCTCACCGTCCGGCTCGCCGAGGAGATGCTCGAGGCCGCCGGTCGCGGCGGGCAGGACGTCGCCGCCGCCCTGAACGACGGCCGGGCGATGGACGCCTGGCGCCGGATGATCGCCGCCCAGGGTGGCGACCCCGACGCCACCCTGCCCACCGCCACCGACACCGAGCAGGTCCGCGCGAGCTCGAGCGGGGTCCTCACGACCCTCGACGCCTACGCCGTCGGCGTCGCCGCCTGGCGCCTGGGCGCCGGACGCGCTCGCAAGGAGGACCCGGTGCAGGCCGGGGCCGGCATCGAGATCCACGCCAAGCCCGGCGACACCGTCCGCGAGGGCGACGTCCTCCTCACCCTGCACACCGACACCCCGGACCGGTTCGAGCGCGCGCTCGCGGCCCTCGACGGCGGCATCGAGATCTCCCCCGGGGGCACGACCATCGAGCGCGCTCCCATCGTCATCGACAGGATCGCCTGATGCCCACCCCCACCGTCCCCGCCAGCATCGTCACCCGCGCCCCCAAGGCGCTGCTCCACGACCACCTCGACGGCGGGCTCCGACCCGCCACCGTCGTCGAGCTGGCCGAGGCCTCCGGGTACACCGGCCTCCCGAGCACCGACCCCACCGCCCTCGGCACGTGGTTCCGCGACGCCGCCGACTCCGGCTCGCTCGAGCGCTACCTCGAGACGTTCTCGCACACGGTCGCCGTCATGCAGACCGAGGAGCAGCTGACCCGCGTGGCACGCGAGTGCGCCCTCGACCTCGCCGCCGACGGCGTCGTCTACGCCGAGTCGCGATTCGCCCCCGAGCTGCACATCGAGGGCGGTCTCGACCTCGAGCGCGTCGTCGAGGCCGTCCTCGCCGGCTTCCGCGAGGGCGAGCAGGAGGCCGCCGCGGCCGGGACACCGATCCGGATGCGGACCCTCCTCACCGCCATGCGGCACGCCGCCCGCAGCCGCGAGATCGCCGAGCTGGCCGTCGCCTACCGCGACCGCGGCGTCGGCGGCTTCGACATCGCCGGCGCCGAGGCCGGCTTCCCCCCCACCCGCCACCTCGATGCCTTCGAGTACCTCCGCCGCGAGAACGCCCACTTCACGATCCACGCCGGCGAGGGCTTCGGCCTGCCCTCGATCTGGGAGGCCATCCAGTGGTGCGGCGCCGACCGTCTCGGCCACGGGGTGCGGATCGTCGACGACGTCTCCGTCCCCGCCGAGGGTGGCGACCCCGTGCTCGGGCTCCTGTCGGCCTACGTGCGCGACACCCGCATCCCCCTCGAGATGTGCCCGAGCTCGAACATCCAGACCGGTGCCGCGGCCTCCGTCGCGGAGCACCCCATCACGATGCTCAAGGACCTGCGCTTCCGGGTCACGGTCAACACCGACAACCGCCTCATGAGCGGGACCTCGATGAGCCGCGAGATGCAGCTGCTCGTCGACGAGGCCGGCTGGACCATCGAGGACCTGCGCTGGGCGACGATCAACGCGATGAAGTCGGCGTTCCTGCCGTTCGACGAGCGGCTCGAGATCATCGACCACGTCGTCAAGCCGGGGTACGCGGCGCTCGGCGCCCACGCCTGACCCCTCCGCTCAGGCGCGGGGGACCAGCGGGTCGGCCGGGAGGACGCGGGCCCGCAGCCGCTCCTCGCGCCACAGCCGCTCGAGGTCGCGGCGTCGGCGCTCGGCGACGACCGCCGCGAGGACGACCTCGGGGTGGTGACCGGCCGGCGGCGCCGGGCTGACGTGGGGGAGGACCGCACGCAGGAGGTCGGTGCCGAGCCGCTGCCTCGACTCCGGTGACAACGACGGTGCGCGGGAGAGGAACTGGCGCACGGCAACCGTCAGGCCCGAGGGCAGCGAGGCGATGTCGGCGCCGGTGACCCATGGGTGGAGGACGGGATGGACCACCGGGGGTGCGGTGAGCCGAAGCGCCGCCCGCTGGGTGACGACGACCGTCCCGGCGGCCATGTCGCCGAGGCGCTTCGCGCGGGGATGGATCATCGAGGTGATGAGTGCGGGGGCGCCGAGCAGGAGGTAGATCTCGACGTACGCGACGAGGGCCCGCACGATGGCGTGGCGCCCGCGGATGGGTCCGCCGTCGTCGCGGACGACGCGCAGCCCGAGCGCCATCTTGCCCAGGGTGCGCCCGCGGGTGAAGGTCTCGAAGGCGGCGGGGATCCCGACGATGACCAAGGTGCTCCAGGCGATGCCGACGATGCCGACCATCGCCTCGGTCGCGTCGCCGAGAGCCATGCCGAAGACGAAGAAGCCACCGATGAGCAGGGCCAGGGCGAGGATGACGTCGATCGCGGCCGACGCCATCCGGGCCGCGACGCTCGCGGTGGGGACCTCGACGGCCACGCCCTCGCCCGTGACGAGGTCGTCGCCCGCGTAGCTGCGGTAGCCCCCGTGGTCGCTCACCGGGCGAGCCTAACCCGGCGTGGTCCAACGGAACCGAGGTCCGGCGGCACGGGAGGCTTCGGGTTACGCTCGGCCCGTGGACCTCGACGCCTACCTCACGGTGCACCAGCCGCAGTGGCGACGTCTCGAGGAGCTGTCCTCGCGCCGGCGGCTCAGCGGGGCCGAGGCCGACGAGCTGCTCGACCTCTACCAGCGGGTCAGCACCCACCTGTCGGTCGTGCGGTCCGCGAGCCCGGACCCCTCGGTCGTGTCGTACCTGTCGTCCGTGCTCGCCAAGGCGCGCGTCGCCTCGGCGGGGGCTCGGAGCTCGACCTGGTCGGACCTCCTCGGCTTCTTCACCCGCACCTTCCCCGCGGCGCTGTACCGGACCCGGTGGTGGTGGGGCACGACGACCGTCCTCAGCGTCGCCTTCGCCGCCCTCGTCGCGTGGTGGGGCGTGAACCACCCGGAGGTCTGGGAGTCGCGGATGACGCCGGCCGAGATCGACGCCTACGTCGGCACCGACTTCGAGAACTACTACTCCGAGTTCGACCACGAGGAGTTCGGGACGCTGGTGTGGCTCAACAACGCCCGCGTCGCCGCCCTGTGCATCGCCCTCGGGGTCCTTGGCCTCCCGGTGCTGTGGATCCTGGGCTCGAACGTCGTCAACGTCGGCGTCGCCGCGGCGCTGATGATCTTCCACGACCGCGGCCAGCTGTTCTTCGGCCTCATCCTCCCGCACGGCCTCCTCGAGCTCACGGCCGTGTTCGTCGCCGCGGGCATCGGGCTGCGGCTGTTCTGGTCCTGGATCGAACCCGGACCGCGCAGCCGCCTCGAGTCGTTCGCCGCCGAGGGGCGCACCGCCATCGCCGTCTCGCTCGGCCTCGTCGCCGTGCTGCTCGTCAGCGGCTTCATCGAGGGGTTCGTCACCCCGTCGGGACTCCCGACCTGGGCGCGCATCGCCATCGGCATCGTCGCCGAGTCGCTCTTCCTCGCCTACGTCTTCGTCGTCGGGCGGGCCGCGGTCCGAGACGGCGTGACGGGCGACGTCCTCGGCAGCGACGCCGGCGAGACCGCTCCCGCCACGGCTGCCTAGACCGCACGCGTCATCCGCCGGTGACCTGCCGAGGACGGATGTCGCCCGCATCCACCTGCTCGAGGACTGCAACCAGGTCCTCGACCTCCCGCTGCACCTCGGAGGGCGAGGTGCCGGCCTCGCGCTGTGCTCGACCTCGTCGGTCGAGAGGGGTGTGGGCTCGTCGAACGCGCCCATGGCTCGATGGCCCAGAGCGCCCTCGACGACGTGGAGGGTGGGGCCCTCCTCCGTCAGCTCGACGGGACGGCCGGCGGTGTGGCTGAAGGTCCCTCCAGGACGGGCACCTCACCGTCCCACCGGATCCGGTCCAGCCACATCGAGCGTTTGCCACCGGAGGCATAGCCGACCTTCTCGGGATCCCAGGCGTGATAGGCCAGCCAGGTGTCCTCGCCCAGGGTCACAACGGCCTGACCACCCGGACCGGCTGCCTCGGGAGTCGAGCTCACCCAGGGCTCTGGCGACTGGTCGACGAACGGCCCCTGGGGCGCCGAGGCGACCGCATAACCCATGGCGTAGTCGGCCGAACCGTAGTCGTTCGCGGAGTAGAACATCACATAGGTCTCGCCGCGGCGGATGACCGCGGGGGCCTCGACGAGGACGCCCTGCCAGGCGTGGGTCTGACGCAGCCCGGTGTCCAGGGGCTTGCCGAGCACGGTGACGCCGTCGTCGTCCAGCCGCTGGACCCAGATCGTGGTGTCGACGCCGATCGCGTTGCCGTCGTTCTTCCAGTACAGCCACAACGACCCGTCGTCGTCGACGAACACCTCCGGATCGATGGAGCCGCCGAGCTCGTGCTGACAGAGGAACGGCCGGTCGCTGTCGTCCACGAACGGCCCAGTGGGCGCCTGCCCGACCGCGCGCGACAGGCACTGATGACCCGAGGCGCTGTCGCGCGCCACGTAGTACATCCACCACGTGCCGTCGCGCTCCATCACGTCGGGCGCCCAGGTCAGACCATCCTGCAGTGGCTGCCAGTCCGGACGCTCCGGCAGGGCATCGGCCGGAGCGGACCAGGTGCCAGGGCCGTCGGTGGACTCGGACACCTGGATGGCGCTGCTGCCGGGCACCCCGGTGGCGTACGCGACCAGCCCGTCGGCCGTCACGACGACGTCGGGGTCGGCGAAGTCGGTCTCGATGACCGGATTCACCAGCACCGCCTCGTCGGCGCCGTCCTGCGGGGCAGCCGCTGGATCGTCGCCGGCACAACCGGACAGCACCAGGCAGGCCGCAGCGAAGGCGGCGATGACGGGACGCATGGGCGCAGTCTCACAGGTGCAACCACGCTGAAGGGCTGTCTCGTGCGGAGAGTGGGTGCCGCGCGGGGAACAGCGATCCTCCGCGACGACGCCTCGGGCACGCCTCAGGAAGGTCCGGAGACGCCTCAGAGGAGGCCCTGGCGCTTGAGCATGAGGTAGTGGTCGGCCAGGCGCACCGGCAGGAGGTCGGGGGAGGCGTCGATGACGTCGACGCCCAGCTGCTCGAGCGCCGACGCGGTGCGGCGCCGCAGGGCCACGGTCCGTTCGGCCGCTGCCGCGTCGTAGACCCGGCTCGTCGAGGACCGGTCGGCGCGCATCGCCTCGACCGCGGGGTCGGCGACCGACGCCACGACGACGCGGTGGTGGGCGACGAGCGGCGGCAGCACGGGGAGCAGCCCTTCCTCGACCGCCGACGACTCGAGTGCGGTGAGCAGGACGACGAGGGCGCGGTGCGAGCCGAGCCGGACGACCTCGGTGGCCAGGGTGGACCAGTCGGCCTCGACGAGCCGGGACTCGACGGGGGCCAGCGTGCTGATCGTGTCGTGGAGGAGGCGCGCCCGGTCGGCGCCGGAGATCCGCGCGTGGACGGTCCGGTCGCCGGCGAGGACCTGCACCCGGTCGCGCGCGTGGCCGGCGAGGGCCGTGAGGAGGAGGGCGGCATCCATCGCGGCGTCGAGGCGCGGGGCGTCGCCGATCCGGCCGGCGCTCGTGCGCGAGGTGTCGAGCACGATGACGACGCGCCGGTGCTGCTCGGGCTGCCAGGTGCGCACGACGAGGTGCTGTCGTCGAGCGGTGGCACGCCAGTCGATGGAGCGCACGTCGTCACCGTCGACGTAGTCGCGCAGGCTGTCGAACTCGGTGCCCTGACCCCGGATCCGCACGGCGGCGCGGCCGTCGAGCTGGCGGAGGACGGCGAGCCGGCTCGGGAGGTGCTTTCGGGCCGGGAAGGCGTGCAGCGCCCGGAACGACCCCGGCACCTCGACCGACTTCTGGCGCGCGGCGAGCCCCAGGGGGCCGTCGACCCGAAGCGTCACGCGGTCGGCGTGTCGGTCACCACGGCGGGTGGGGGAGAAGTGCGTCGTCAGCCGGATCCGCTCGTGTGGCGGCACCTCGAGCCGGTGGACGGCGTCGCGCGCCCCCGCCGACGGCGGCCAGGCGTCGCGCAGCCGACCGCGGACCCCGCGGCCGGCCGTGTTGGTGACCCACAGGCTGCTCGTCGTCTGCTCGCCGAGCCGCACCTGGGTCGGCGCGCTGCGGGACAGCCGCAGCACCTTCGGCGACGTGGCCAGGGCCAGGTCGAGGGCGACGAGGAGGACGACCACGAGCAGCCACCAGCGCACCGTCGACCCCTGCGGCCACAGCGCGACCGGCACCAGCCCGAGGAGGGCCAGTGCGACGGTGCGCCACGTGATCGCCATCAGCGGGGGACGGGCACCGAGCCGAGGGCGCTGTCGAGGACCGAGGCGACGCCGACGCCCTCGAGCTCGGCCTCGGGACGCAGCGACAGGCGGTGCGCGAGGGTGGCGTGGGCGAGGGCCTTGACGTCGTCGGGGGTGACGTAGGTCCGGCCGGAGAGCCACGCCCACGCGCGCGCCGTGTTCATCAGTGCCGTCGCCCCGCGGGGGGAGACCCCGAGGGCGAGCGAGGGCGAGGTCCGGGTGGCCCGGGCGATGTCGACGACGTAGCCGGCGACCTCGTCGGACACGGTGACGGCCTGCACCGCAGCCGCCCCGGCCTCGAGGTCGGCGGCGCCCGCGACGGGACGGATGCCGGCCGCGGCGAGGTGACGCGGGTCGAAGCCCGTGGCGTGGCGGCGCAGGACCTGCACCTCGTCCTCGCGCGGGGGCAGCGGCAGGACGACCTTGAGGAGGAAGCGGTCGAGCTGCGCCTCGGGCAGCGGGTAGGTGCCCTCGTACTCGACGGGGTTCTGGGTGGCGGCGACCATGAACGGCAAGGGCAGCGGGTGGGGGTGGCCGTCGACCGACACCTGCCGCTCCTCCATCGCCTCGAGCAGCGCGGACTGGGTCTTCGGGGGCGTCCGGTTGATCTCGTCGGCGAGGAGCAGGTTGGTGAACACCGGACCCTGGCGGAAGCTGAAGTCGCTGGCCCGGGCGTCGAAGACGAGGGAGCCGGTGAGGTCGCCGGGCATGAGGTCGGGCGTGAACTGCACCCGCTTGGTCCCGATGTCGAGCGCGGCGGCGATGCTGCGCACGAGGAGCGTCTTGGCGACGCCCGGCACCCCCTCGAGGAGGATGTGGCCGCGGCAGAGCAGCGCGACGAGCAGGCCCGCGACCGCCGCGTCCTGGCCGACGACCGCCTTGGCGACCTCGGCCCGCACCGCGAGGAGGGCGGTCCGGGCGCTCTCGGACGAGCCCACCGCCGTGTCGGGTGCGTCGGGCGCGGGGGGTGCGGGCGGCCCGGTCGGGGTGGGCTCCGCTGCGGTGGACGGGTGCTCGGTCATGGGTGTCGAACCCTCTCCTCGAGGTCGGTGAGCTGCTGGGCGAGCTGGATCAGGGCGGTGTCGTCGACGGGGTCGGGTCCGGACAGGATGCCCGAGACCTCGTGGGGCGGGAGTCCGCTGGCGGACGAGACGGCGTGGACGAGCGCGACGTCGCCGGCACCAGGGGGGACGGCGAGGCGGCGGGCGAGGCGGTCGCGGGTGGCCAGGCGAAGCACCGTCGCGGTGCGGGGGCGGTCACCTGCACGACGGTAGAGCCGGCCGCGGGACTGCGTCGTCTCAGCGGCCCGCACCACCACCGGGAGCGGCTCCCGCACGAGCCGCCCGAGCCGGCGGCCGCGGACGAGCGCGAGGAGGACGATGGCGGCGGCCAGGAGGGCCAGGACGGGGGTGGTCCACACCGGCCAGACGTCGGCGCGGCCGCTGCCCGGTCCGCTCTCGCCGGGACCGGGCGCGGTGAGGTCGCCGGATCCCGGTGCGTACCAGACCAGTCGGGGCGTCGAGCCGAGGACGCGGATCGCGAGCCCCGCGTTGCTCTGCGTCGCGACCGTCTCGTTGACCCACGACGACCCGAAGCCGACGAGCACCGTCGCCGGGAGGTCGCCATCGGCCGGGAGGTCGAGCAGCGCGACGCCGGAGCCGTTCGGGTCGTCCTCACCGTCGGGACCGGGGAGGGGGAAGCAGCCCGTGGCGTCGCCGGCGGCGGCCAGGGGGAGGAAGCGTCGCTCGGTCGGCCCCACCTCGTCGTCGTCGCGAGCCAGCGGCGAGTCGCAGCGGGCCGGAAGGCGGTCGGTGCCACCGGGGTACGACTCCACCGGGACACCGACCTCGGCGAGCAGCTCGGAGGAGGGGTCGACGAGGACGAGCCGCCCGATGCCCTCGGACGCCTCGCGCAGGCGGGCGCTCGCGCCGGGGCCGAGGTAGGTGGGGTCCGCGACGAGGACGGTCGTCGAGAGGTCGGGCGCGGCGTCCTCGAGGCCGCGGATCGAGCGGACGACGTCGACCTCGACGCCCTGGTCGCGCAGCACCTCGGCGAGTGCACGGGCGCCCTCGGGTCCGGTGCCGTCGGGGTCGAGCGGCGCCGTCGGCCGCTGCGCCGAGAGGGCGAGGATCGACAGGAGGACGATGCCGAGCCCGACGACGAGCGCGTACGTCCCCGTGCGGCGGGTGAGCAGGCGGCGCCGACCCCGGGGAGCGACCGGCGCCGGGGAGGGCTCGCCGCCCGGGCCGACCTGTTCGGCAGGGGAGTCCGATGACTGCGGGGCCGGTTCGACGCCCGGGCTCACCAGCGTGCTCACGGCGCCACCACGACCGACGCGTCGGGGAGCTCGGGGAGGATCGGCCTGGTCGTCACCAGCTCGTCGTCGAGGTCGACGACGGCTCGGGCGGCCGGCTCGCTCGCGCGGAGGCGGCCGTACCGGACGGCGTCGAAGGTGTCGGCGGCCGAGGCGAGGCGCCCGGAGCGCGCCGGGAAGACCGGGCCGAGCTGGAGGGCCACCTCGTGGGCCGTGCGGCCGGGCAGGTCATCGAGGAGCGTGCGCTCGACCGCGGCCCGGGCGATCGCGCGGTAGCCCTCGAGGACCGCGGTCTCGTGGTCACCGGCGGTGAGGGCCGCCCTGGCGTCGGCGCGGTGTGCGGCGGCCGTGCGGGTGAGGCCGTCGAGGACGCCGCCGCGGGTGCCGCGCGTCATCGTGCGCTCGGCGCGCAGCGACCGGGCGAGGACGAGGCCGACGACGAGGAGCCCGACGAGGACCGCCACCCAGATCGACCACGGGGGCAGGGCGCCTCCACCCGGGGCGGCACCGAGCACCTCGCGCAGCCAGTCCCACAGGCGCTCGAGGAGCCCCTTCTGCTCGTGGTACATCGCCCGGCGCAGCTCGTCCTCGAGCAGCTGCCGCGCCGCGGGCGAGGTCGGGTCGAGCGGCGGGACAGCGAGCACGGGTCAGCGGGTCCGGGCCGCGCTCGGCCACGGCGCCGGGCCACCCTGCTGCGACGCGTGGATGAGCTGGACGTCGAGGCCCTCGCGCCGGATCCGCGTGTCGACGGTGAGGAGCGCGTCGACCCCCGCGGTGAACGGCGTGGTGAGCGCCCCGGCGATGAGGCTCGCGATGCCGGTGAGGATCGCCTGCCACATGAAGAGCTGGTCCTCGGCGCCCGCGGCCAGGATGACGACCACGCCGCCGAGGGCGATGGGGAGGGTGATGATCTGGCCCGCGAACCCGACGATGAGGGAGGTGAGGAACCGGATGCCGAGCAGCCGCCAGAAGCCGCGGCCTGACGTCAGCCGCCACGAGCGGGCGAACGCCGAGAACACGCCGCGGTTCTCGAGGACGATGACCGCGGTCGTGAAGCCCAACCGCACCCAGAGGAAGACGTAGACCAGGATCGCCGCGAGCGTGCCGAGAAGGGTGACGGCGAGCGCGACCCCGTCGAAGCCGTCGGCCTGGACGAAGAGCGCGATGCCCGGCCCGACGAGCACGGCGAGGACGAGGACGAGCGCCACGAGGGTCACGAGCGTGGCCCCGAGCAGGGCCGGCAGGCGGTGCTTCGTGCCGTCCCACGTCTCGCCGATGCCGACCTTGCGCCCGAGGACGGCCTGGCCGATGACGTAGGCGAGGAACCCGGTGAGGGCGATCGTCGACAGGAACGAGCCGAGGGCCGGGACGTACTGGCCGACGAGCCCCACCCCGACCTCGGTGGACTCGAAGTCGCCGCTCTCGAGGCTGCCGAGCCATGCGCCGAGCGCGGTCGTCGGCACGAGGCAGGCGAGCGAGGTGACGACGGCGAGGCCGATGGTCGCCGCGACGTTGCCCCGCACGGCCTTGGTCACCGCCGAGTAGATGTCACCGAGCGTCAGCGGCCGCAGGGGGATGATGCCGGGCCGGAACTCCAGGCCGGCGACGTACGGCGCCCCGGGCGGGGGACCCGTCGTCGGACCACCGGGCGGCGGCGGAGCCATGGCCGGACTGCCGAGAGACGGCGGTGGGGGAGGGCTCGACGGAGCGGGTCCGGGCGTCGTGGATCCCGGTGCGACCCACTGTTGGTCACTCACGACGCGTCCCCTCCTGACACCACGGCGCCACCCTAACCGACGCCGCTGGCCGCCGATGCGAGGTCGCGCTCCACGTCCGACGGGCGAGCGGGCACGGCGCCCAGGTCGGTCTGCCGCCGCACGATCCCCGGCTCGTCGCGCATGAGGGAGAGGCCTCGGCGCAGGAGGACGAGGGGCGGCTTGCGCCGCTCCTTGAGGTCGCGCAGCAGCCGCCGGACGAAGGTCACCTGCGGACGGTGGTGGATGCACCATGCGCTGTGCAGGACACCGCACTCGCGCAGCCGGTCGACGACCTCGGCGGCGAAGATGCCCTCGGCGAGGACGAGGTGCTCAGGGGTCGCGACGACCTCACGGGTGCCCACCGCGCGGCTGCGCGAGATGTCGTAGACCGGGGTCGACGTCGAGCCGGTGTCGACGAGGGCGCACAGCGCGGCGACGGCTGCCTCACCGTCCCAGCTGTCGGGGTGGTCCCAGTCGACGATGCCGAGCTCGGCCTGGCGTGGCATCGCGGGGTCGTCCTCGTCGCGGTAGAAGTCGTCGAGGCGGAAGATCGGCCAGCCGTGGCTGGCGTGCAACCGGGCCGCGAGGCGCGACTTGCCCGACCCGCTGGGGCCGGCGAGGACGACGACGCGGCGGCGGTCGGTGCCCCTCGCCTGCTCGTCCACGGGTGTGGAGTCTAGGGGGAGGGGGTCAGCGCCCGACCGTGCGGCCCGCGAAGGCGGCGACCCGCTCGTAGCCGTCGGCGTCGTCGGGGGCTGGCTGCTCGGGCCCGAACGCCGCGCCCCGGTTGTCGTCGGTGAGGCCCTGCCTCATGAACGCCAGTCCCTGCTCGGCGACGGTCGGGTCGAGGTCTCCCGTCGGCCGGCCGAGGGCGGTCGCGAGGTCCCAGGTGTGGACGGCCAGCTCGGAGCACTGCCACTGCGGAGGCGGGCCGTCGGACGACTCGTCCGCCGCGGCCCAGGCGGCGAGGAGGTCGTCGGCCGCCGCGCGCATCGCCGCGGCGCGGTCGCCCTCGACGTGCGGGGTCGCCGCGGACCAGTCGACGTCCTCCCCGCGGACGCCGCGGGCGAAGTTGCGGGTGCCCTCGACGACGTGGTCGACGAGGTCGTCGACGGTCCAGTCGCGGCAGGGCGTCGGCGAGTCGGCCGAGGTGTCGTCGACCTGGCCGACGAGGGTGACGAGCTGGTCGAGGCCGGCCCCCAGGGTGGTCGTGTCCGCACTCATCCCGGCACGCTAGCCGGTGAGCGGCGTCAGCGGCCCTTGGGGTGCCAGACGGTCTTGGTCTCGAGGAACGACGAGAGCCGCTTGAGGTCGGGGACCGGCTCGAAGTCGGGCTCGACGGCCTCCGGGCCGGTGCCGCCGGGACGCACGACCCGCTTGAGGTTCTCGGCGGCGGCGAGCTCGAGGTCACCCCACACGACGCCCTCGGCGCCCGCGGCGCCGGTGAGGTCGATGGCGTTGACGTCGCGGTGGCTCGCGAGCCAGGGGGCGACCTCGGCGGTGCGCCCCGTGATGATGTTGACGACGCCGCCGGGGACGTCGGACGTCGCCAGGCACTCGGCGAGGGTGACCGCCGGCAGCGGCCGCTCCTCGCTCGTGAGGACGACGACGGTGTTGCCCGAGACGACGACGGGGGCGAGGACCGAGACGAGGCCGAGCAGGCTCGAGCCCTGGGGTGCCAGCACGGCGACGACGCCGGTGGCCTCGGGGGCCGAGATGTCGAAGTAGGGCCCGGCGACGGGGTTGAGGCCTCCGAGCACCTGGGTGAACTTGTCGGACCAGCCCGCGTACCAGACCCACCGGTCGATGGCGGCGGACACGACGGCCTCGGCGCGGGCGGGGGTGAGGCCCTCGCTGTCGCGCACCTCCTGGACGAGCTGCGCGCGGCGGCCCTCCATCACCTCGGCCACCCGGTAGAGGACCTGGCCGCGGTTGTACGCCGTGGCTCCCGCCCAGCCCGGCTGGGCCTTGCGGGCGGCGACGACGGCGTCGCGGGCGTCCTTGCGCGACCCCATCGAGGCGTTGGCCAGGAAGCGCGGCGCGGCAGCGGCCCGGCGGCCCCCGCTCGGGGCGGCGAAGACCTCGTACGACCGGCCGCTCTCGGACCGGGGGAACTTCCCGCCGATGTAGAGCTTGTACGTCTTGCGGACGTCGACGCGCGCACTCACCTGGCACCCCCGGTGGTGACGTAGGCCTCGAGGCCGTGGCGACCGCCCTCGCGGCCGTAGCCCGACTCCTTGTAGCCGCCGAACGGCGACGTGGGGTCGAACTTGTTGAACGTGTTGGCCCAGACGACACCGGCCTTGAGCTGGTCGGCCATCCAGAGGATCCGGCTCCCCTTCTCGGTCCAGATGCCGGCGGACAGGCCGTAGGGCGTGTTGTTCGCCTTCGCGACGGCCTCGCCGGGGGTGCGGAAGGTGAGGACCGAGACGACCGGCCCGAAGATCTCCTCCTGCGCGATGCGGTGCGACTGGCTGACCCCGCTGAAGACGGTGGGACGGAACCAGAAACCGGCGGTCGGCAGCTCGCAGCCGCTGTCCCAGCGGGTCGCGCCCTCGGCCTCGCCGGCGTCGACGAGCGCCTCGATGCGCGAGAGCTGGGCGGCGCTGTTGATGGCGCCGACGTCGGTGTTCTTGTCCATCGGGTCGCCGACGCGCAGGGTGCCGAGGCGGCGCTGGAGGCGGCGGAGCAGGTCGTCGGCGATGTTCTCCTGGACGAGGAGGCGGCTGCCCGCACAGCAGACGTGTCCCTGGTTGAAGAAGATGCCGTTGACGATGCCCTCGACGGCCTGGTCGATGGGGGCGTCGTCGAAGACGATGTTCGCGCCCTTGCCGCCGAGCTCGAGGGTGGCCCTCTTGCGGGTGCCGGCGATGGCGCGGGCGATCATCTTGCCGACGCCCGTCGAGCCGGTGAAGGCGAGCTTGTCGATGCCGGGGTGGTCGACGATGGCCTGACCGGTGGGGCCGGAACCCGTGACGATGTTGACGACGCCGGGGGGGAGCTCGGCCTGCTGGCAGACCTCGGCGAAGAGCAGGGCCGTGAGCGGCGTGGTCTCGGCCGGCTTGAGGACGACGGTGTTGCCGCACGCGAGTGCCGGGGCGATCTTCCACGAGAGCATGAGGAGCGGGAAGTTCCACGGGATGACCTGGCCGACGACACCGACCGGGCGCGGGTCGGAGCCGAGCGACGCGTGCTCGAGCTTGTCGGCCCAGCCCGCGTGGTAGAAGAAGTGCGCCGCCGCGAGGGGGACGTCGACGTCGCGGCTCTCCCTGATCGGCTTGCCGTTGTCGAGGGTCTCGAGGACGGCGAACTCGCGGGCGCGCTCCTGGAGGATGCGGGCGATCCGGTAGAGGTACTTGCCGCGGTCGGCGCCGCTCATCCGCGACCAGACCCGGGTGTACGCGGAGCGGGCCGCGCGGACGGCTGCGTCGACATCGGCGTCGGTCGCCTCGCTCACCTCGGCGAGGGACTCCTCGGTGGCGGGGTTGATCGTCTTGAACGGGGTGCCGCCGGTGGCCTCGACGAACTCGCCGCCGATGAACAGGCCGTAGCTGCTCGCGATGTCGACGACCGAGCGCGACTCGGGGGCCGGTGCGTACTCGAAGGGGGGCATCTGTGCGTCCTCGGGATCCGTTGGGTGGTCAGTAGCCGCTGGGGGCGTCGTCGGCGACGTAGTCGGCGCCGCTGTAGGCGCCGGTCCGTGCGCGCTGGCGCTGGAGGATGAGGTCGTTGAGCAGGCTCGAGGCGCCGAAGCGGAACCACTCGTTGCTCAGCCACTCCTCGCCGGCGACCTCCGAGACCGTGACGAGGAACTTGATGGCGTCCTTGCTCGTGCGGATGCCTCCGGCGGGCTTGACCCCGACCATCTCGCCGGTGCTCTCGCGCCAGTCGCGCACGGCCTCGAGCATGACGAGGGTGACGGGCAGGGTCGCGGCCGGCGAGATCTTGCCGGTGGAGGTCTTGATGAAGTCGCCGCCACCGAGCATCGACAGCCACGACGCGCGGCGGACGTTGTCGTAGGTGACGAGCTCGCCGGTCTCCATGATGACCTTGAGGCGCGCGTCGCCGCAGGCCGCCTTGGTCTCGGCGATCTCGCGGAACACGGTGAGGTAGTCGCCCGAGAGGAAGGCCCCGCGGTCGATGACCATGTCGATCTCGTCGGCCCCGGCGTCGACGGCGTCCTTGACGTCGGCGAGCTTGACGGCCCGGCTCGCCCGGCCGCTCGGGAACGCGGTGGCGACGGCGGCGACCTTGACGCCGGAGTCGCCGAGCGCCTCCTTGGCGGTGGTGACCATGTCGCCGTAGACGCACACCGCCGCCGTTCTCGGGGTGCTCAGGTCGGTGGGGTCGGGGACGACGGCGCGGGTCGCGAGTCCGCGGACCTTGCCGCGGGTGTCGGCGCCCTCGAGGGTGGTGAGGTCGATCATCGAGATGGCGAGGTCGATGGCCCACGCCTTGCTCGTCGTCTTGATGGAGCGGGTCCCCAGACCGGCGGCGCGGGCCTCGCAGCCCACCTGGTCGACGCCCGGCAGCCCGTGCAGCCAGCCGGTGAGGGCCTGGTTCGTCAGGCGGGAGACCCCGAGGAGGTCCCGGGCGCGGACCGTGGGGTCGACATCCGTGGTGGTGCTCACCAGTCCACTGTAGGGGCGCGTCGACGCGAGGGACACCGGCGGTGGGGGCAGCACCCGACGACCACGTCGACCGCGGTCTGGCACCTCTCGCCCCGTACGCCCACCGACCAACAGGTCACGCGGGGTACGTCCGGACGGGGTTTCGGCGGTACCTCGCGTGACCTGTTGGTCGATGTCGGTACTGCAGGGGCCGGAGCGACACCGCAGGGACCGCGCGACTCGTGAGCCGACCTGCGTCAGGTGAGGCGCGTGAGGCGGTGGCGCAGCTCGAGGTCGAGGGCGACCGCCGTGACGGCGCCCGAGGGGTCGCGCCGCCAGGTAGGCGGGGTACCACGCCGTCGCCGACGCCGCAGTCGAACATCACGGCCACGGTGCGCCCGTCGAGCCGGACCTCGGCGAACCCCGAGGCGCATGACCTCCTCGAGACAGCGGGTTCCAGTCGGTCGGCTCCCAGCGGTCGAGCGCCGGCTTGGCCGAGACGTCGTAGAGGGCGCCGGTGCCGGCGTCGACCCCGACCGCCGAGCCAGTCGCCCGTCGCGCCGCGAGCGGCGCACCCAGTGGTCGACCGCCGTCACCTCGCCGAACGCCACGGTCGCGCCCCGACGGCTCGCCGGGACGGTGACTGCGTCGACGGTGCGGGAGGGGAACGAGAACAGCCCGGAGCTCGACTGTCGCGACGGGACCGGAGAACGAGGCGAGGGGCGACGACCTCCTCGTACCGGATGAAGCCCGGGTCGGCGAGCGCGACGGTGCCGCGGGCGTGGCGAGGACGGGCGCCCTCGACCCGCTCCAGGGTGTGGACCTCCCCGTCCTCGGTGCGGTACTGCGAGCCGTAGGGAAGGAGGGTGGCCGCGTCCAGCGGACGCCTCTGGGAACGTCGATCGGGCCGTGGACGTCGATCGCCGGTGGTGGTCGACGCGGGCGACGTGGGACTGCGGAACGGGTCGGCACCCGGCGGCGGTCAGCGCGAGACCACCCGCGGCCCCGGCGCAGCACCGCCCGCCGCGACATCCGCCGCGTCGTCCGCCCCCCGGCGCGCACGCGTCGTCCTCAGAGGCTGGTGGCGGTCTCGAGGTCGGCCCGCACGGCGGCCAGGCGGGCGGCGGCCCGCGACCGGGCGCCCTTGAGGTCGTCGCCGGAGACCGGCTCGACGACCTCGAGGTAGACCTTGAGCTTGGGCTCGGTGCCCGACGGCCGCACGATGACGCGCGAGTCGTCGGCGAGGTAGTACCGCAGCCCCTCGGTGGGCGGCAGGCCACCGTCGCCCCGGGCGAGGTCGTCGGCGCGGGCGACGTCGACGCCGGCGACGGAGGTCAGGGGCTCGGCGCGCAGCCGGTCCATGATCCGGCCGATGAGGGAGAGGTCCTCGACCCGGACCGAGAACGCGTCGGTGGCGTAGACACCGTGCTCGCGGGCGAGGTCGTCGAGGCGGTCGGTCAGGGAGCGGCCCTGCGCCCGCAGCGACGCGACGAGCTCGGCGACGAGGAGCGCGGCCGAGACCCCGTCCTTGTCCCGGACGTTGCCGGGGTCGACGCAGTAGCCGAGCGCCTCCTCGTAGCCGTAGCGCAGCCCGGGGACCCGGCCGATCCACTTGAAGCCGGTCAGCGTCTCCTCGTGACGCACCCCGACCGCGCGGCACATCGTCGCGAGCAGCCGGCTCGACACGATGGAGTTGGCGAAGACGCAGTCGGGGGAGTCGGCGACGACACCACCGGCCTGGCCGCGGCTGAGGACGTGGGCCCCGAGGAGGGCGCCGACCTCGTCGCCGCGCAGCATCCGCCAACCCCCCGGGCCGGGCACTGCCACGGCGCAGCGGTCGGCGTCGGGGTCGTTGGCGATGACGACGTCGGGCCCGGTCTGCTCGGCGAGCTCGAGGGCGGCGTCCATCGCCCCCGGCTCCTCGGGGTTGGGGAAGGACACGGTGGGGAACATCGGGTCGGGCTCGGCCTGCGAGGGCACGGGGATCGGCTCGGCGTACCCGGCAGCGAGGAAGGCCCGGCGCACCGTCTCGGACCCGACGCCGTGCAGCGCGGTGTGCACGACCGTGACCTCCCGGGGGCTGTCGGGCGCCACGACCTCTCGGACGTCCTCGAGGTACGCCTCGAGGACCTCGTCGTCGAGCGTCTCCCACCCGTCGTCGGCCCGGGCGACGGAGGCCACCGACGCCACGGCCGCGATCTCGCCGGCGATGAGCCCGTCGACCGGCGAGACGATCTGCGACCCGTCGCCGACGTAGACCTTGTAGCCGTTGTCCTCGGGCGGGTTGTGGGACGCCGTGACCATGACGCCCGCGTCGGCGCCCAGGTAGCGGATGGCGTACGCCAGCACCGGGGTCGGCAGTGGTCGGGGGAGGACGACCGCGCGCCCGCCCATGCCCGTGACGACCGCGCAGGTGTCGGCGGCGAAGACGTCGGAGTTGGTGCGGGCGTCGAACCCGACGACGACGAACGGCGCCGGGTCCAGGGTGCGCAGGTACGCGGTGAGCCCCGCCGCGGCCCTGATGACGACCGCGCGGTTCATCCGGTTCGGTCCGCCGCCGAGGCGCCCGCGCAGCCCGGCCGTGCCGAACTCGAGCATCCCCGACATCGCGTCGGCGAGCTCCGTGGCGGCCGCGTCGTCGCCCGACTCGGCCCGGGCGACGAGGCCCTCGAGCTCGCCACGCGTCGCAGGGTCGGGGTCGTCGCCCGCCCAGGTGCGCGCGGCGTCGAGGACGGGGGCGAGGTGCTCGCTCATCACGTCCTCAGATCCGCGCGACGACCGCGGCGAGGAGGCTGCCGCACCGCTCGGCGGCCGCCTGCCCTGCCTCGAGGACCTCCTCGTGGCTCAGCGGCGTCTCGGAGATGCCGGCCGCCGCGTTGGTGACGAGGGAGATGCCCAGCACCTCGAGGCCGCTCTGCCGGGCGGCGATCGCCTCGAGCGAGGTCGACATGCCGACGAGGTCGCCGCCGAGGACCCGCGCCATCCGCACCTCGGCCGGGGTCTCGTAGTGGGGTCCGCGGAACTGGACGTAGACGCCTTCGTCGAGCGTGGAGTCGACCTCCTGCGCCACGGCGCGCAACCGCGGCGAGTACAGGTCGGTGAGGTCGACGAAGTTCGCCCCCTCGATGGGGGAGTGGGCGGTGAGGTTGATGTGGTCGGAGATGAGCACCGGTGTCCCGGGGGCCCATTCGGGCCGCAGCCCGCCGCAGCCGTTCGTGATGACGATCGTCGTGCAGCCCGCGGCTGCGGCGGTGCGCACGCCGTGGACGACGGCCCGCACACCGCGGCCCTCGTAGAAGTGGGTCCGCGTCCCGTAGACGAGGGCCCGGCGGCCGGTGTCGCCGATCGCGACCGAGCGCATCGTCCCGGTGTGGCCGGCGACCGCGGCCTTGCCGAAGCCGGGGACGTCGGTGTTCTCGATCGTCGCCAGCGTCTCGCCGATCCGGTCGCCGGTCTGGCCCCACCCGGAGCCGAGGACGAGGGCGACGTCGTGGCGCTCGACGCCGGTGCGGTCGCGGACGACCGCGGCGGCGGCCTCGGCGACGGCGAACGGGTCGGTCGTCGGGTCGGACAGGTCGTGGCTGGCGGCGGTGTCGGTCACGTCCGCAGCCTAGCGACGGGTCGCCTCTCCTCCTACAGCGCTCGCTACGGCGCAGTAGGTGCTGTGATCGCAGCACCTACTGCGCCGTAGCGAGCGAGGAAGCACGGGTCAGAGCGGTCGCACGCGGGGACCTTGCATCTGCAACATGCAGATGCAAGACTGAGGCCGTGCCCAGCCTCGCCCACGAGCTCCACGTCCTCGTCGCCCTCATGGACCGCGCCGCCGACGGCCTCCTCGCCCGCCACGGCGTGGGCCTGAGCTACCGCCGGTTCGTCGTCCTCCTCCACGTCGCCGAGGCCGACGGCCCCACCCAGCGCGACCTCGCCGAGCGCCTCGGTGCCAGCGAGGCAGCGACGAGCCGGATGGTCGCGGGCCTGGTGCGGGACGGGCTCGTCGACGCCGCCCGCGGACCGGGCAACAGCCGCGCGCTGCGCCTCACCCCCCTCGGGGGCGAGCGCCTCGCCACCGCCGGCGCCGTCCTCGGCGACCGGTTCGACGTCCTCGTCCGTGACCAGGGTGTGGACCCCGCCGACCTCACGACCACGGTGCGGCGCCTCGTCGCCGCCCTCAGGGAGGGATGACCGTGCACGCCTGGAACCTGTTGATCGTCACCCACGTCGTCGCCGCACTGACCTCGGTGCTCCTCGGCGGGGTCCAGCTCGCTCGCCGCAAGGGCGACGCCCGCCACAAGCACCTCGGCCGCGTGTGGGTCGCCCTCATGCTCTGGGCCGCCGTGTCCTCGTTCTGGATCCGCCACCTGCGCGACGGCGCCTTCTCGTGGCTGCACATCCTCAGCCTGGTCACCCTCGTCACGGTGACCCTCGGGGTCCTCGGCATCCGCAGGGGAGACCTCCAGGGCCATCGCGGCAACATGATCGGCAGCTGGATGGGGTCGGCCTTCGCGATGGGCTTCGCGCTCGCCGTGCCCGACCGGATGCTGCCGACGTTCGCCGTCGACGAGCCGCTCGGCGCCGCCGCTGCACTCGCGACCGTCGCGGCCCTCGTCGTGGTCCTCGTCCTCGTCGGCGACCGGCTCGCTCGCCGGGGCGGGGCTTCATCCCGCGCTGAACCGCACGCTACGGCGCAGGAGGTGCTGTGATCACGACACCTACTGCGCCGTAGCACGTGATGAAGCGGAGCCACAGGGGGTGGGGCGGGGTGCGGTGGTCCGGCCCCTCTAGCCGGCGGCCACCGCGAGCGCGGCGTCCCCGCGCGGGCTCAGCCGCACCGCGTCGCCGGGCCGGTAGTCGGTGACCGCGGTGTTCGACACCTGCACCGTCACGAGCTCGTCGGCGGCCGTCCGCACGATGACGCGACCGTGGCCCCCGAGGAAGCTCGAGCTCACGACCGTGGCCGACGACGCGTCGGACGCCGGCGCCTCGCCCTCGACACGCGTGACCGTGACGCCCTCGGGACGCACGAGGACGACGACGTCGGGACCCGCGGCCGAGCCCGGCAGCAGCGGGACGGTGCCGCCGAGGACGTGCGCCCTCCCGTCGGAGACCGTGGCCGCGAGGCGGTTGGTGAGCCCGACGAAGTCGGCGACGAAGGGCGACACCGGGGCGGAGTAGAGCTCGTCGGGGGCGGCGAGCTGCTCGAGGCGGCCGACGGACATGACGCCGACCCGGTCGGCGACGGCGAGCGCCTCCTCCTGGTCGTGGGTGACGAAGAGCGTCGTCGTGCCGACCTCGAGCTGGATGCGCCGGATCTCGTCGCGCAGCTGGGTGCGGACCTTGGCGTCGAGCGCCGAGAGCGGCTCGTCGAGGAGGAGGACCTGTGGCTCGATGGCCAGCGCCCGCGCCAGCGCCACGCGCTGCTGCTGGCCGCCCGACATCTGGTGGGCGAACTTGTCGGCGTGCTGGCCCAGGCCGACGAGGTCGAGCATCTCGGCCGCGCGCGCCCGGCGGCTCGCCTTGTCGCGCTTGCGCAGCTCGAGGCCGAACTCCACGTTCTGGCGGGCCGTCATGTGCGGGAACAGGCTGTACGCCTGGAAGACCATCCCCATGTCGCGCTTGTTCGTCGCGATGCCCGTGACGTCGCGGCCACCGACCTCGATGGTGCCGCTCGTGGGGTCGTCGAGCCCGGCGAGGCAGCGCAGGGCCGTCGTCTTGCCGCACCCCGACGGGCCGAGGAGCGCGACGAGCTCCCCCGGCTCGAGGTGCAGGGTGAGGCCGTCGAGCGCGGCGACCCCGCCGTAGAGCCGGCGCAGGTCGGTGAGCTGGACCGCGGTTCCGGTCCGCGTGGGGGTGGCGGTGCTCATGCGGTGGGCTCCTTGCGGCGACGCAGTCGGGAGAACGGGGAGGCGCCGGCAGGTGAGCTGCCGACGAAGGACATGGCGAACAGCAGGATCGCGACGAAGACGAGGGAGGCCAGGCCGACGGCGACCGAGACCTTCGCGTCGGACTTGGCGAGCTCGTACATCGCGACCTGGAGGTTCTTGCGGCTGAACAGGTTGGCGATCGTGAACTCGCCGAGGACCAGGGCGACGGAGAGGAACGACGCCGACAGCACGGCCGTGCGCAGGTTGGGCAGGATGACGCGCCACATCACGGTCAACCAGCTCGCCCCGAGGGAGCGCGCGGCCTCGGCGAGGGTGCGCACGTCGATGGCGCGCAGCCCGGCGTCGATCGAGCGGTAGGCGTAGGGCAGCACGAGGATGACGTAGGCCAGGCCGAGCGTCAGCGTCGAGTCGCCGAGCAGGTAGTAGACCCAGGCGTAGACCGGCGTGAGGCCGACGACGAGGACGATGGCCGGCACCGTCAGGGGCAGGAGGCAGATGAACTCGACGGTCCGGGACAGCCCGGGCAGGCGCAGGCGGACCCAGGTCATCGTCGGGACGAGGAGCACCAGCATGACGACGACGGTGATGACGGTGAGGCCCATCGAGGCGAGGAAGCCCTCGCGCAGCGCCGGGTACTCGAGGGTGATCGTCGAGACGTCGGCGAGGGTGCGCCAGGTGTCGAGCGTGCGGCCGTTCCCGCCGGGGCCCTGCGTCGTGAAGTCGAGCATGCCGAGCAGCGGCAGGGCGAAGAAGGTGAGGACGGCGGTGAGGACGACCCAGCGCAGCGCCCGCTGCCGGCGGTGGTAGGCCGCGCGCTGGCCGCTCATCGCTGCATCCAGCGGCTCGAGCGCTTGTCGAGCCAGACGTAGACCGTCATGGCGACGGCGACGACGACGACCATCGCCAGGGCCATCGCCTTGCCGACGTTCTCCTGGCCGAGGATGACCTCGGAGCGGAAGGTCGAGGCGATCTGGAGCGGGATGAGCGGCGACCCCTGCGAGACGAGCGCGGCCGCCGTGGCGTAGGCGGAGAAGGCGTTGGTGAACAGCAGGAGCGTCGCGCCGACGAAGGACGGGAAGAGGATGGGCGCGGCGATCCGGCGCCAGTACGTCCAGGTCGTCCCGCCGAGGGTCTCGGTGGCCTCGCGCCACTGCGGGCGCAGCCCCTCGACGGCGGGGAGGAAGACGATGAGCATGAGCGGGATCTGGAAGTAGAGGTAGACGAGCATCAGGCCCTTGTCCCACTCGTACAGCCACAGCCCGGCGCCCGTGCCGACGCCGACCTTGCCCAGCAGGAGCGTGAGCAGCCCGGTGGCGCCGAACGACGCGACGAACGCGAACGCGAGGGCGACGCCGCCGAACTGGGCGAGCACGCCGCACAGGGCCGTGACGAAGCGCTTGGTGAGCGAGGCCGGCTTCGCCGTGCTCACCGCGTAGGCGAGCAGCCCGCCGACCACCGCGCCGGCGAGCGCCGTGACCGCCGACAGGATGACCGACTGCACGAGCCCGCGGACGACGGCGGGCTGGGTGAGCGCCTCGACGTTGGCCAGCGTCGGCTGGTTCGACCCGTCGAGGAAGGCGCCGATGACGACGACGAGGGTCGGGATGAGGAGGAAGACCGTCGTGTACGCGAAGAACGGCACGACGCCCGCGAGGGCGCCGGACGGCCGCAGCCGCCCGAGCGCCCCCGCGGAGGCGGAGCGAGCCGCGTCAGCCAATCGCGTTGGCCCAGTTGTCGGCGAGGTACTTCTTGCCGCTGTCGGAGTCGGCCGTCGTCGGGACGACCGGCGTGCCCTCGACGGTCGGCAGCGCGGCGGCTGCCGCCTCGTCGAGCGTGCCGGCGGTCTTCATCGCGTCGAAGCGCACCGGACGCGCGCCGCCCTTGAGCCAGAGGTTCTGGCCCTCGTCGCTGTAGAGGTACTCCTGCCACAGCCGCGCGGCGGCCGGGTGCGGGGCGTCGATGTTGATGGCCTGGTAGTAGTACCCGGCGACGACGGCCTCCTTCGGCACGAGGACCTTCCACGTGGGGAGCTTGGCCGTGAGGGCGGCGTTGGTGTAGTCCCAGTCGATGACGACCGGCGTCTGGCCGGACTCGACGGTGGCCGGGGTGGGGTCGACCGGGAGGAAGTTGCCCGCGCCCTTGAGCGCCGTGAAGAAGTCGACGCCCTTGGTGAGGTCGCCGGCGCTGCCGCCCTCGGAGATCGCGACCATCTGCACGCCTGCGAAGGCGGCACCGGCCTCGGTCGGGTTGCCGTTGAGGGCGACCTTGCCCTTGTAGTCGGCCTTCATCAGGTCCTTGACGCTCGTGGGTGCCGGCACCTTGGCCGTGTCGTACCCGATGCTCATGTAGCCGCCGTAGTCGTTGATCCACTTGCCGTCGGCGTCCTTGAAGTCGGCCGGGACGTCGTCCCACGTCGCGACCTTGTAGGGCGCGTACAGGTCGGTGTTGGCGAGGGCGACCGCGGCACCGAGGTCGAAGACGTCGGGAGCGCCGCCCTGGCCCTTGAGGCGCTTGGCGGTGGCGATCTCGTCGGCGCTGCTGGCGTCGGGCTGGTCGCTCGTCACCTTGATCTCGGGGTACTTGGCGGAGAAGCCCTTGATGACCTCGCCGTAGTTGGCCCAGTCCGGCGGGAGCGCGATGACGTTGAGCGCCCCCTCCTTCTTGGCGGCGGCCTCGAGGCCGGCCATGCCACCGAGGGCCTCGGCCGAGGTCGCGGTCTTCGCGTCAGCCGCACCCCCCGACGCCGAGGCCGAGCCGCCGGAGCCGCTCTCGGTGGGAGGGGAGCACGCGAGCAGGGACGCGGCGACGAGCCCGGTGGCGGCGAGGACTCCCGCGCGCCGGCCGAAGTGGTGGGACATGCCTGACCTCCTGGAGGGGTGGGGCGCGAGCCTTCGAGCGGCGTCGCTCCTTTGCGCACTGTAGGGACATCCCTGAAGGTTCGGAACAGCACCATTGGTGTTTTCGCGCATTCTTTCCCGGGTCGTGACCTGCGCGCCGCCGCGGGGTCGTCGGAACCCGTGCGTCCTGCGCGCCCGTCGGAGGTCGTCCACGGCGCGGTCGGGCCGGAGCCGGGCCAGTGGTTGGATGGGAGCCGTGAACGCACGGTCGAGCAGAGTCGTCATCCTCGGCGGGGGCCCCGGCGGCTACGAGGCCGCCCTCGTCGCGGCCCACCTCGGCGCCGAGGTCACCGTCGTCGAGCGCGACGGGATCGGGGGCGCCGCCGTCCTCACCGACTGCGTCCCGAGCAAGGCGCTCATCTCGACCGCCGACTACATGAGCGAGTTCGAGACCGCCGCCGGCCTCGGCGTCCACCTCGAGGACGCCGAGGGCGACGAGGTCTCCGACGCCGTCGCCGAGCTCGGCGAGGTCAACCGCCGCGTGCTGGCCCTGGCCGCCGCGCAGAGCGCCGACATCACGACCCGGCTCACGGAGGTCGGGGTGAGCCTCCTCTCCGGGACCGGCCGTCCTCACCTCACCGACGTCGGTGCACGTCGGGACCGCCGACGGCGAGCTCGACCTCGAGGCCGACGTCGTCCTCGTCGCCACGGGTGCCACGCCGCGCGTCATGGACTCGGCACGCCCCGACGGCGAGCGGATCCTCACCTGGCAGCAGATCTACGACCTCGACGAGCTCCCCGAGCGGCTCGTCGTCGTCGGCTCCGGCGTCACCGGGGCCGAGCTCGCCCAGGCCTACCTCGGCCTCGGCTCGCAGGTCGTCCTCGTCTCCTCGCGCGACCGGGTCCTGCCCGGCGAGGACCCCGACGCCGCCACCGTCATCGAGGACGTGTTCACCAAGCGCGGGATGGAGGTCCTCGGGCGCTCGCGGATGGCGGCGGTCGAGCGGACCTCCGACGGCGTCGTCGTCCGGCTCGAGGACGGCCGCGAGGTCGTCGGCTCGCACGCGCTGCTCGCCGTCGGGTCGGTCCCGCAGACGCGGGGGATCGGGCTGGAGGAGAACGGGGTCGAGCTCTCTCCCTCCGGCCACGTCGTCGTCGACCGGGTGTCGCGCACCTCGGTGCGCGGGCGTCTACGGCGCGGGCGACTGCACCGGGGTGCTGCCCCTGGCGTCCGTGGCGGCGATGCAGGGGCGGCTCGCGATGTCGCACGCCCTCGGCGACGCGGTGCGCTCCGCTGACGCTGGGCAACGTCTCGGCCAACATCTTCACCGACCCCGAGATCGCCACGGTCGGGTGTCACCCAGAAGGACGTCGACGAGGGACGCGTCGACGCCGACGTCCTCATGCTCCCGCTGGCCCGCAACGCCCGGGCGAAGATGCTGGGCATCACCGACGGCTTCGTCAAGCTGTTCGCGCAGAAGGGGTCCGGCGCCGTCGTCGGGGGAGTGGTCGTCGCCCCGCGGGCCTCCGAGCTGATCTTCCCCGTGACGCTGGCGGTGCAGCACCGGCTCAACGTCGACCAGGTCGCCTCGACGTTCACGGTCTACCCCTCGCTCTCGGGCTCCATCGCCGAGGCTGCGCGCCGCCTCCACGTCATCGGCTGACCCCCGCCCGCGCGGTCGGGAATGGCTCTTCGGGCCATGTCGCCGAGGGCCTCCGCACTGCTACGGTCGCGCCACCAGAGGGCCCGACACCGGCACGCCGCCCTCGAGGGGCGTGCCGGTGCGGGATCGGGCCAGCCCGGGCTGCACGTCACCCCCACGCGGTCCCCTCCCCACGGGGGTGGCGTGCTCCGTCACGCGGCGGCGGAGCACGCGGCAGGGCGGTCGGGGCGTTCGCGGTGTCGGTCGGGTCACGTCGGGGTACGGAGGGGTCCACGCGGAACTCCCGCGTGCCGCCGGAGGTTACGGTGGCAGAACGGCTCATACCCGAGGACACGGAAGGTGCCCCCTGATGGCCAAGATCCCCACGAAGACCCTGATCGCCATGGCGGGAGCCGCGGCGATGAAGGTCCGCGACTACGCCCGTGAGAACCCCGACAAGGTCGGCCAGGCGCTCGACCGCGTCGAGTCGACCGTGAGCACCCGCACGCACGGCAAGTACGACGCCAAGGTCGGCAAGGGCAGCAGCCGCGCTGCGCCGGTCGCTCGGACTCACGTCCACCGGCACGACGCACCCGGCCGTGGGCACGACCCCGCCGCCGCCCCCGGTCGTCGACCGGCAGCACGCCCCCGCCGCCCCCGCCCACGTCCGGCGGCTGAGCGCGCGGTCGCAATCCACTTCCGCCGCGACGCTGCGGGCTAGCGTGACGAGGGTCCGCAGTGTCCGACCGGAAGGTGTGGCGATGAGTCAGCAGCCGTTGGGGGACCCGCAGCCGGTCCCGACCACCCCGGAGGTGCCCAAGCCCGGGCCGCCGCCGGTCCCGACGCCCGATCCCGGGTCGCGTGCCCGACGCCCCCGCGCCCGGTCCGACCCCGACGTCCCCGCGCCGAACCCGCTGCCCGGGACGTCCGACGACCCCGAGCCGCGGCGCGACGACGCCGACCCGCAGCCCCTCATCCCCGGGGAGTAGGTCCGAGCGCCGGTTCGGGCCCACGACACGCCCGCGAGGTCAGCCCTCGGGGTCGGTGATGTCGCAGAGGACGGCGCCGTTGGTGACGGTGGCGCCGACGGTGGCGGTGAGCCTGCTGATGGTGCCGGCCTTGTGGGCGGTGATCGGCTGCTCCATCTTCATCGCCTCGAGGACGACGACGAGGTCGCCCTGCGGCCACGGTGGCGCCGTCCTCGACGGCGACCTTGACGATGGTGCCCTGCATGGGAGCGGTGAGGGAGTCGCCGGAGGCCGCGGCGCCGGCGGTGGCGCCGCCGCTGCGGCGGGGTGCCTTCTGACGTGACGCGCCACCGGCCCCGCACCACCGCCGGCGGTGAACCCGGCGGGAAGGGTGACCTCGAGGCGCTTGCCGCCGACCTCGACGACGACGGTCTGCCGCTCGGCGGCCTCGGGGGTGTCGGTGCCGGTGCCCGACCAGGGCTCGATGGTGTTGTCGAAGTCGGTCTCGATCCAGCGGGTGTGCACGGTGAACGGCTGTCGGGGTCGGCGGGGCGAAGGCGGGGTCGGCCACGACGGCGCGGTGGAACGGCAGCACGGTGGGCATGCCCTGGATGTCGAGCTCGGCCAGGGCGCGGCGGGACCGCTCGAGGGCCTGCTGGCGGGTGGCGCCGGTGACGACGAGCTTGGCGATCATCGAGTCGAACGCGCCCGGCGACGGTGTCGCCGGCGACGATGCCGGCGTCCCAGCGCACCCCGGGACCGGTGGGGACGGTCATCGCGGTCACGGTGCCGGGGGCGGGCAGGAACCCTCGGCCGGGGTCCTCGCCGTTGATGCGGAACTCGATGGAGTGGGCGTGCGGGGCCGGGTCGTCGTAGCCGAGGGGGTGGCCGTCGGCGATGCGCAGCTGCTCGCGCACCAGGTCGATGCCGGTGACCTCCTCGGAGACGGGGTGCTCGACCTGCAGGCGGGTGTTGACCTCGAGGAAGGAGATGGAGCCGTCGGGGCCGATGAGGAACTCGCAGGTGCCGGCGCCGACGTACCCGGCGGCGGTCAGGATCGCCTTGGACGCGCGCACCAGCTCGGTGTGCTGCGCCTCGGTGAGGAACGGGGCCGGGGCCTCCTCGACGAGCTTCTGGTTGCGGCGCTGCAGGGAGCAGTCGCGGGTGGAGACGACGACGACGGTGCCGTGGGTGTCGGCCAGGCACTGGGTCTCCACGTGCCGCGGGTGGTCGAGGAAGCGTTCGACGAAGCACTCGCCGCGCCCGAACGCGGTGACCGCCTCGCGCACCGCGGACTCGAACAGCTCGGGGATCTCCTCGAGGGTGCGCGCGACCTTCAGGCCGCGCCCGCCGCCGCCGTACGCGGCCTTGATCGCCACCGGCAGCCCGTGCTCGCGCGCGAAGGCGACGACCTCGTCGGGTCCCTGCGACGGGGTCGGTGGTGCCCGGCACCAGTGGCGCGTTCGCGGCCAGGGCGATGTGGCGGGCCTTGACCTTGTCACCGAGGGAGTCGATGGCCGCCGGGCCGGGGCCGATCCAGGTGAGCGCCGGCGTCGATGACCTGTCTGCGCGAAGTCGTGCGTTCTCGGCGAGGAACCCGTACCCGGGATGCACCGCGTCCGCCCCCGCCGCCTTCGCGACCTCGATCAGCCTGTCCTGCAGCAGGTAGGAGTCGGCCGGCGTCGTCCCACCCAGCGCGTACGCCTCGTCGGCCACCCGCACGTGCAGCGCGTCACGGTCCGGCTCGGCGTACACCGCCACCGAACGGACGCCGTGGTCGCGGCAGGCGCGCGCGATGCGCACCGCGATCTCCCCACGGTTGGCGATGAGGACGCTGGTGATGGCCATGGGACCGGACTCTAGCCGTCCGGCGGGGGGCTGACCGGGTGGCCGGGGTGCGGTCCGCGCCACACTCCGCGGCGGCCACCCCACCCGTCCGCGCTACGGTCGCGCCATGGGTGAACGCACGTCCGTGACCACCGCCGACGGCCCGGTCGAGGCCTACCTGGCGGGGCGCCCGGCGACGCCCGGGGTCCTGTTCTACGTCGACGCGATCGGGCTGCGGCCGCGCATCGAGGACATGGCCGACCGGATCGCGTCGCTGGGGGTACCTCGTCCTCGCGCCGCACGTCTTCCACCGGTGGGGGAGCGCCGCCGAGCTCGCCCCGACGACCGACCTGCGCGAACCCGGTGCCCGCGAGGCGTTCTGGGGCTCCGGGGTCATGGACCGGGTCGACGGCCTCACGCCCGACCTCGCCGAGTCCGATGCCGCGGCCTGGGTCGCGGCTCTCGGCGAGCGCGCCGGCGACGGCCCGGTCGGCGTCACGGGCTACTGCATGGGCGTCCGTCTCGCGGTCCGCACGGCCGGCTGGCACCCCGACCGGGTCCGGGCCGTCGGCGGCTGGCACGGCGGCGGCCTCGTCACGGCCGAGACGGACAGCCCGCACCACGCGATCGCGGCGTCCCGCGCCGAGTTCGCCTTCGGGCACGCCGACCACGACCGCTCGATGCCGCCGGAGGCGGTCGCCGCGCTCGGCGAGGCGCTGACCGCCGCCGGTCGCCCGCACACCAACGAGGTCTACGAGGGCGCCGCGCACGGCTACACCATGGCCGACACGTCGGTCTACGACGAGGCCGCGGCCGAGCGGCACTTCGCCGAGCTGCGCGCCCTCCTCGACCGCACCCTGCGCTGAGCGCTCAGACCCCGAGCGACGACGCGAGCCTCCCGAGCAGCAGGCCCAGCGTGGCGCGGTCCTCGTCGTCGAGCGCGGCGAGGAGGCGGGCCTCGTTGGCGACGTGGTCGTCCATCGCGGCGTCGATGACACGGCGCCCCTGCGCCGTGAGGACGACGGTGCGTGAGCGGCCGTCGGTGTCGCTCGGTCGCCGCTCGACGAGGCCGCGCCCCTCGAGGCGGTCGAGCCGCTTCGAGACGGCGCCCGACGTCACGCCAGGGTCCGCTCGCCGAGCGCGCCGCCCGGGGTCAGGGCGAACGGCTCGCCCTGCCGGCGCAGGGTGGCGAGGACGTCGAAGTCGCCCTCGCCCAGCCCGTGCCGCGCGTAGACCGCGACGAGCTCGGGGGTCAGGGCGTTGGCGACGCGGTGGACGCGGCCGATGACGAGGAGGGGCGAGACGTCGAGGTCGGGGCGCTCGGTGCGCCACTGCTCGACGACGGTGGCGACGTGGTCCATGGTCGGAATATATCTTCCGTGGAAGGTATTATCTCTTCCATGGAAGACAGATCTGCGGGGCTCGGCACCGTGGCGCTGACGGCCGTCCCGGCGGTGGTGTGGGGCTCGACCTACGCGGTCACCCAGCTCTGGCTCCCGCCGGACCGTCCGTTCTTCGCGGCGGCGCGTGCGCGTCCTGCCCGCCGGGCTGCTCCTCCTCCTGTGGGTGCGCCGCCTCCCGCGCGGTCGGTGGTGGGGCAGGTCGCTGCTCCTCGGGGCGCTCAACCACGGCCTGTTCTTCGCGCTGCTCTACGTCGGCGCCTACCGGCTGCCGAGCGGTCTCGGCTCGACCCTGACGGCCCTGTCGCCGCTCGTCGTCATGGGGGTCGCCCTCGTCGTCCTCGGCGAGCGGCAGGCCCGGGTCACCGTCGTCGCCGCGGTCGTCGGGGTCGGGCGGCGTCCTCGCCCTCGTCTGGCAGACCGGGCGCGGGGGCGTGGTCGACCCGGTCGGGGTCGCGGCCGTCGTCGGCGCCGTCGTCTCGTCCTCGGTCGGGTTCGTCCTCGTCAAGCGGTGGGCGCCACCCACCGACGTGCTCACGACGACCTCGTGGCAGCTCGTCGCCGGTGGGCTGCTCCTCGTCCCGCTCGCCTGGTTCACCGAGGGGGCCCCGCCGCCCCTCGACCTCCCGGCGGTCGCCGCGCTCGTGTACCTCGGCCTGGCCGGCACCGCCCTCGGCTACGTCCTGTGGTTCCGCGGCCTCACCCGGATGGACGCCGGCGCCGTCGCCGTCGTCGGCCTCGTCGACCCGGTGGTGGGCACCGCGCTCGGGGTCGCCCTGCTCGGCGAGCCCTTCGGCGTCGTGCACCTCGGAGCCGTCGCGCTCACCCTCGGCAGCGTCCTCCTCGCCCAGGCGCCGGTCCGGCGCGCCCTGCGCCGGCGGTTCGAGTCCGTGCTCCACCGGGGGCGGACGCCCCGTGGGGCCGCGCCGGTGCCTACGGTGGGGGCATGCCAACCGTGAGCACCAGGACCCTGACCACGCCCTCCGGTCCCGTCGAGATCCCCACCATCGGCTTCGGCGTCTGGCAGGTGCCGGACGACGAGGCCACCCCCGCCGTCCTCGCCGCGCTCGACGCCGGGTACCGGCACGTCGACACGGCGACCGTCTACGGCAACGAGGCCGGCGTCGGTCGAGCCCTCGCGCAGACCGACGTGGCGCGCGACGACGTCTTCGTCACGACCAAGGTGTGGAACTCCGACCAGGGACGCGATGAGACCCTGCGCGCCTTCGACGCCTCGATGGAGCGGCTCGGCCTCGACGTCCTCGACCTCTACCTGATCCACTGGCCGACCCCGCGTCACGACCGTTACGTCGACACGTGGCGGGCCCTCCAGGAGCTCCGGTCCTCGGGGCGGGTGCGCGCCATCGGCGTGTGCAACTTCCACGCCGAGCACCTCCAGCGGCTCCACGACGAGACCGGCGACTGGCCGAGCGTCAACCAGATCGAGCTGCACCCGTACCTCCAGCAGGGACCGCTACGGGCCTTCGACGCGCAGCACGACGTCGTCACCGAGTCGTGGAGCCCGCTGGCGTCCGGCAAGCGCGTCCTCGACGACCCGGTCATCGGGCGGATCGCCGGTGAGCACGGCGCGACCCCGGCCCAGGTCGTCATCGCGTGGCACCTCGCCCACGACCTCGTCGTCCTCCCGAAGTCGGTGACGCCGTCGCGGATCGTCGAGAACCTCGCCGCCACCGACCTCCGGCTGACGGGGGAGGACCTCGAGGCGATCGAGGCCCTCGACAACGGGTTCCGCACCGGACCGAACCCCGAGGAGTTCCACGGCGAGTGACACGCCCTGAGTAGCGGTGCTCATGGCCTCCGGGGGGAGCGGGGGAGGACCATGGGGCAGCACCGACGACGGTGCCCGCCCGACCCCGAGGAGCACGCGATGACCGCGCCGCCCACCGCCGCCCCCGACGCTCCCGCCCACCGCGACCCGGCCGTCCACGCGGCGAGCCCCGCGCAGCTGCACTGGCTCGAGGCCGAGCTGCGGTCCTGGCACGCCGAGGGGCTCGTCGACGACGCGACGGCGGGGGCCATCCGGAGCCGGTACGTCGAGGTCCGCAAGGTCACCCTGGCGCGGATCGTCCTCACCCTGGGTGCCTGCTTCGTCGGGCTGGGCCTGATCTGGCTCGTCGCCTCGAACCTCGACGCGCTGCCGCCGCTCGGTCGGTTCGCCCTCGTCGTCGCCATCTGGCTCGGTCTCGTCGCCGCGGCCGAGGTGCTCGCCACCCGGCGGGACCGTGAGGGCGACGTCGCGTCACCGGTCGTCGGGGCGGCCCGGCTGCTCGCCGCCGGGGCATTCGGCGCCGTCGTCTTCCAGGCGGCGCAGAGCCTCCAGGTCCCCGCGTACGAGCCGCTGCTCGTCGGCGTGTGGGGCCTCGGCGCGGTCCTGTGGGCGTACGCGGTCCGCGGTGTGGCGCCCCTCGTCCTCGGGGTCGTCCTCCTCGCCGGGTGGTTCGTCTGGCAGGTCGGCTCGGCCGCCGACGACGCGTTCTCCCTCTCGACGGCCATCGCCGCCGCCGGGCTGGCCGCCGTGGCGGTCGGCGTCGGCACGGCGGTCCTCGGCCGCGTCGAGCTCGCCCCGCCGTGGCGCGAGGTCGGTGCCGCCCTCGTCCTGCTCGCGCTGTTCCTGGCCGCCCTGCCCTACGAGTGGGGAGAGTCCGGGTCGGTGTGGGTGCTGTGGGCCGGTGGCGGCGTCGCCGTCGTCCTCGCCGCGCTCGCCACCGTGCGCGGTGACACGGTCGACCGGCTCGAGGTGGGCCTGGCCGTCCTCGGCCTCGCCCTGACCGTCGGCCTCGGGCTCTGGCGCTACGACGCCGACTCGATGGCCCCCGAGGACCTCTCGGCCGGGGCGTGGGTGCGGGCCTTCCTCGCCGTCGCCGCCTACCTCGTCGTCGCCAGCGGCTACGCCGTCCTCGGCGGGATGCGCGACACCGGCCGGCTCACCTGGCTGGCCACCGCCGCCCTCGTCGTCTTCGTCACGACCCAGGCCTTCGCGGTCTTCGCCCCGATCCTCTCGGGCGCGACCCTCTTCCTCGTCGTCGGCGTCGTCCTCCTCGCCACCGGCATCCTCGCCGACCGTGGCCGACGACGGCTCGTGCGCGAGGCGAAGGAGGCCCTGTCATGAGCACCCCCACCGTCACCGGGTCCATGGCGTCCCCGCCGCCGCAGCCCGCGGCCGCCGACGGCACCGCCCGTCGGCGCGCCCTCGTCCTCGGCGTCGTCGTCGCGCAGCTCCTGCTGGTCGTCGTCGCCGTCTGGGCTCCGCTGTCGGCGCGGCTGACCGGCGAGGAGGTCCGGCTGCGTGTCGCCCCCGTCGACCCGATGGACCCGTTCCGCGGCGCGTACGTCGACCTGGGCTACCCCGACCTCCCCAGCCAGCCGGTGCTCGACCGCGAGCTGACCGACGCCGAGATCAGGGCCGCCGAGGAGACGCGTGGCGACGCGTGGATCCCGCTGACGCGGCAGGGCGACGTCTGGGTCGGCGGGCCGGCGCTGCGCAGCCGCCCGGACGAGGGGCTGTTCCTGCGCTGCACCGACTCGGGCTGGCGGCTCGAGTGCGGGATCGAGAGCTGGTTCCTCCCGCAGGACGACGCCCGCGCCCTCGAGGACGCGGTGCGCGACGGCACGGCCATCGCGACGGTGCGGGTCGACGGCAGGGGCAACGCGGCGCTCGTCGGCATCGACCCCCGGTGAGGTCGGCCGTCAGGAAGCGGTGAGGACCTCGGCGCCGCGCGGGACCACCCCGACGAGCGCCCGCGCCTCGTCGAGCGGCACCGGTCGCGACCAGAGGTAGCCCTGCCCCCGTCCGCACGCCTGCGCCTCGAGCCACGCGGCCTGCTCCGCGGTCTCGACGCCCTCGGCGACGGTGACCATCTGCAGCGTGCGGCTCATCTCGAGGATGGCCAGGGTGAGGGAGGCCGCGTGCCCGTCGACGGTGATCCCGTCGACGAAGCTCTTGTCGACCTTGAGGATGTCGACCGGCAGCTGGGAGAGGTAGGACAGCGAGCTGTAGCCGGTCCCGAAGTCGTCGATGGCGATCGACGCCCCGAGGCCGCGCAGGCCGTGGAGGGCCCGTGCGGCGGACTCGACGTCGTCGAGGAGCACCGACTCGGTGATCTCGAGGACGAGCAGCCCGGCGTCGAGCCCGGTGTCGGCGAGGACCGACGCGACCTCCTCGACGAAGCCGGGGGAGACGAGCTGCTGGGCGGAGACGTTGACCGACATCGTGACCGAGGACCCGTCGCGCTGGAGGCCGAGCGCGGCCGCGCAGGCCTCGCGCAGCACCCACGACCCGAGGGCGACGATGTGCCCCGAGGTCTCGGCGGCGGCGATGAACTCCTTGGGGGGCAGGAGCCCCCGTCGCGGGTGGTCCCAGCGCACGAGGGCCTCGAAGCCGGTGATGGCGCGGGTGCGCAGGTCGACGGTCGGCTGGTAGTGCAGCACGAACTCCTCGTCCTCGAGGGCACGCACGAGGTCGGCGCGCAGGGTGATCCGCTCCAGGGCGGTGGCCCGTCGCTCGGCGTCGAACACGCTCACCCTGCCCTTGCCCTGCTCCTTGGCCCAGTACATCGCGACGTCGGCGTCACGCAGCAGCTCCTCACCGGTCGCCGTGGCCGGCTCGGCCACGGAGATGCCGATGCTGGCGCGCACCGACCAGGAGTCGCCGTCGATGTCGACCGGGTGCGAGAGGGTCTGCAGGATGCGCTCCGCGACCTCCTCGGCGGCGGCGAGGTCGGTGTCCTCCATGAGGATGGCGAACTCGTCGCCACCCAGCCGGGCCGCGGTGTCGCCGGGTCGCAGGGTCGCGCGCAGCCGCTCGGTGACGAGGACGAGGAGCCGGTCGCCGACGGTGTGGCCGCGCGTGTCGTTGACCTGCTTGAAGTCGTCGAGGTCGAGGAACATCACGGCCAGGGCGGAGTCGCGCCGGGCCAGGGCGTGCTCGAGGCGGTCGGCGAACAGGGCGCGGTTGGCCAGCCCGGTCAGCGAGTCGTGGAACGCCTCGTGCGCCAGCTGCTCGGCGAGCGCGTGCTCCTCGGTGACGTCGCGCAGGGTGAGCACCCAGGCGCCGACGGCGGGCTCGTCGAGCAGGTTGGTCAGCGTCCCGTCGGCGACGATGGTGCGGCCGTCGCCGCGCACGAGCCGGAGCCGGACCGACTGGTCCCCGGTCCGGGCGGCGGTGAGCATCCCCTCGACGAGCGGGCCGTCCTCCCCGACGAGGTGGGTGACGTCCTTGCCGACGAGCTCCTGCGCCGGGCGGCCGAGGACGGTGCGGGCCGACGGGCTGACGAACGAGACGACGCCGTCGCCCTCGACCACGACGATGAGGTCGGCGCTGTTCTGGACGAGCGCGAGGAGGCGGCGCTCACGCAGGTCGACGACCTGCTGGGCGGTGAGCCGCCGCTCGACGGCGCGGTGACGGTCGACGAGCCTCCGGAACCAGGCGAACCAGCCGACGGAGACGAGCACGAGCAGGCTCCCGTGGATGGCGACGGCGAGCCAGCCGCGGTCGGAGGTCGCGTCCTCGAGGTGGTCGCGCAGGGCCGCGTCCGCCCGGCGGAGGTCGGACAGGGCCGGTGCGCTGCCGGGGTCGGCGGCGAAGCCGACGACGCGCACGGCGACGTCGGCGCCGGCGGTCCCCGGGGACGTCTCCACCCCGGCGGCCCGCAGCTCGGCGACGGCCGCCTCGACGGCGGGGACGGCGGCCGGCGCGGTCTCGGGGGTCAGCGGGGCGAGGACACCCGTGAGGACGGCGGCGGCCTCCCGCTGGTGGTCGAGGTCGTCACCGAGGTGCCACACGCCGGTGAGGAACGCCATCTCGAGGACGACGACGAGCAGGGTGCCGAGCACGGTCGCGGTCGAGCGCAGACGGGTTCCGCCACTGCGGGACACGGGCAGACCTCCTGTGCGGGGGACGCCGAAGGCCGACGACAGGACACGGTAGGCAGCGGCGCCCGCCTCGTGGGCGCCATCGGACGGCAAAGGTCCGTTCGACCGAGGCGCCCTCTGGCCGGGCGGACGATGCCGCTCGACCGGCGCCACGTGGTCGGGATCGACCGGCCGGGCGGGGCTGCGCTGGCACGATGGCCCCATGAGCGACGCCGCCGACCGCGCCCAGCGCACCCTCGAGGAGGGCATCTCCACCGACTTCACGACGGCGATGTCGTACGGGGACTACCTCGACCTCGGGACGCTGCTGTCGGCCCAGCACCCTCGCAGCGAGCCCGCCCAGCACGACGAGCTGCTCTTCATCGTGCAGCACCAGGTGGCCGAGCTGTGGATGAAGCTGCTCCTCCACGAGCTGCACTCGGCCCGCGCGCTGCTCGCGAACGACGAGCTGGCGCCGGCCCTCAAGCGGCTCGCGCGCGTCAAGCACGTGCAGAAGCAGCTCGTCGAGCAGTGGGACGTCCTCGCCACGCTCACCCCGAGCGAGTACGCCCAGATCCGGCCGTTCCTCGCGACGAGCTCGGGCTTCCAGAGCCACCAGTACCGGTCGGTCGAGTTCCTCCTCGGCAACAAGAACGCCGACATGGTGCGGGTGTTCGAGCACTCGCCGGTCGAGCACGCCTCCCTCGAGGAGCTGCTCGGGCAGCCGTCGCTCTACGACGAGTTCCTCCGCCACCTCGCCCGCCGTGGCTACCCGGTGCCGGAGGCCGTCCTCCGGCGCGACGTCACCCAGCCCTACCGGGTGTCCGAGGACCTCGTCGACCTCTTCGCCACGGTGTACGCCGACCCCACCGAGCACTGGGGCGTCTACGAGACGTGCGAGGAGCTCGTCGACATCGAGGACCTGTTCCAGCAGTGGCGGTTCCGGCACCTCCAGGTCGTCTCGCGCACCATCGGCATGCGGCAGGGGACGGGCGGCTCGAGCGGGGTCGACTTCCTCCGGCGGGCCCTCGACCTCACGTTCTTCCCCGAGCTCTACGCCGTCCGCGCCCGCGTCTGACGACCGGGGGTCGGTGAGGTCCAGGACGGTCATCTCCACGGAGGCCCACCAGCCGTCCTCGAGCCCGGCTCGTCGGGTCCGGTGGCGCTGTCACGCCCGCCGGTCGGTGCGGTGGCCGTCGGTCCCGGGGGCGTCCAGCCGTCCTTCGGCCGCGCCACCGGCATACTCGGCGGCATGCCCAGGGTCATCCACACCGCACAGGCGCTCGTCGACGCGGTGATGGAGGTGCCGGCGCTACCGGCCCGCGGCGGCAACGTCATGGCCATGTCGTACCGCCTGTACGCCGGCGGTGCCGTGACGATCCTCCTCGCGGCCGCGCGGTCCGGGGCGCAGTGCGTCCACGCCGGGGCGGTGGGCACCGGGCCGAACGGCGACCTCGTCCAGGCGGCGCTCGACGCCGAGGGCATCACCCTCGCCTCGCCCCGCCTGCCCGACCTCGACACCGGCGTGTGCGTCGTCCTCGTCGAGCCCAGCGCCGAGCGCTCGTTCGTGACGACGCAGGGGGCCGAGCGGCACATCAGCGTCGCGTCGCTGTCGGCCAGCTCACCGGAGCCCGGCGACCTCGTGTGCGTCAGCGGCTACTCGCTCGTCGGCCGGACCCGCGACCCGCTCGTCGAGTGGCTCGGCACGCTCGTCGACGGGGTCGTCGTCGTCCTCGACCCCGGCGCGACCTTCGCCGAGCTCGACACCCGCACCCGCGACGCGGTGCTCGAGCACACGAGCGTCTTCACCGGCAACGCCGACGAGGCCGCCGCGCTCGCGGGGGTGAGCGGCAGCGAGCAGGCCGCGCAGGTCGTCGAGACGCTGCTGCCGGCCGGTGGTGTGACGATCGTGCGCGACGGTCCCCGGGGGTGCGCCGTCCGCGAGGGCGGTCGGACCACCTACCTGCCGGGCCACCCCCAGCGGCCCGTCGACACCAACGGCGCCGGCGACACCCACACCGGCGTCCTCCTCGCCGAGCGGGCGGCGGGGTCCCCGTGGGCGGAGGCGGCGGCGCGCGCCAACGCGGCCGGCGCCATCACGGTGACCCGGCGCGGCCCCGACACCGCGCCGACCCGGGCCGAGATCGACGAGTTCCTGGCCCGGACCGGCCGCTGACCGGCTGACGCCCTGACGCCTCCGTCTCCGCCTCCGAAGATGGCCCGGATGGGGCATGGGCAGGAGGACCGCGAAGGAGCACAATCACGCCCAGCAGCGTCCTCGTGACGCGACGCCGACGAGCGGGCAGGAGGCGCGCGCCGGCGTCAGCCCCGAGGACGGTGAACTGCCCGTGGGCGACCGCCGACGGGCGGGTCGCCTCTTGCATGCGGTTCGAGGCGATGCGGACCGGTCCACGGCCGGCGACCACGGACCGGTCACGGCGGCGCCGGTACCCGGCGAGGGTGCCGGCCCCGCTGCCCGTCAGGCGCCAGGGGTGGCGGCGCGGGTGAGGTCGGCGCGGCAGCGGCGCTCGAACTCGTCGAGCTCGGCGAGCGCGGCGTCGAGGTCGCGGCGGCGCTGCTCGAGGTCGGTGCGTCGCTCGTCGATCTGGTCCAGGACGTACTCGAGCTGGCTGCGGCGGCCGCGCGGCGCGTCGTAGAGGTCGATGATCGTGCGGATCTCCTCGAGCGGGAACCCGAGCCGCTTGCCCCGGAGGATGAGGGCGAGGCGGGTGCGGTCGCGGCGGTGGTAGACCCGGGTCGTGCCCCGGCGCTCGGGGCTGATCAGCCCCAGCTCCTCGTAGTGGCGCACGGTGCGGTGGGTCACCCCGAACTCGTCGGCGACCTGCGCGATCGACCACGTCCGGTCGCGGTCGACCGGGCTCGCGCGGACCGAGGTGGCGCTGGGGACTGGCATACCGGTCAGTATTGCTTTACGTTGACGTCAACGTCAAGAACGTGACGACCACCGAGTGCCCGCGACCCGGGCGCCGCAGGCGACCGCCGAAGGGGCGCAGATGTTCGAGCTGAGCAAGGACCACGAGGACTTCCGGAGCGTCGTGCGCGAGTTCGCGACCCAGGCCGTCGAGCCGCACGTCGCGGGCTGGGACCGGGCGCACCACTTCCCGGCCGACCTCGTCCCCCGGATGGGCGACCTCGGGCTGTTCGGCCTCGTCGTCCCGGAGGCGTACGGCGGCTCGCTCGAGGACGCCGAGGGTGGCGCGTTCACCAGCCTGTGCATCGCCATCGAGGAGCTCGGGCGGGTCGACCAGTCGATCGGCATCACCCTCTCGGCCGGTGTCGGCCTCGGCATCAACCCGATCCTCACGTACGGCACCGACGCCCAGAAGGAGCGCTTCCTCCCCGACCTCGTCGCCGGCCGCGCGCTCGCCGGCTTCGGCCTGACCGAGCCCGACGCGGGGTCCGACGCCGGCGCCACCCGCACCAAGGCCACCCTCGACGGAGCGGAGTGGGTCGTCGACGGCGCGAAGGCGTTCATCACCAACTCCGGCACCGACATCACCTCGGTCGTCACCGTCACCGCGCGCACGGGCACCGCCGACGACGGCCGCCCCGAGATCTCGGCGATCATGATCCCCTCGGGCACCGCGGGATTCACCGTCGAGCCGGCCTACGACAAGCTCGGCTGGAACATCTCCGACACGCACGGCCTCTCCTTCGCCGGCTGCCGCGTCCCCGAGGAGAACCTCCTCGGCCAGCGCGGCCACGGCTTCCGCCAGTTCCTCAAGACCCTCGATGACGGGCGCATCGCGATCAGCGCGCTCGCCCTCGGGCTCATCACCCGGATGCGCGAGGAGACGACGGCCTACGCGAAGACCCGCACCGCCTTCGGGAGGCCGATCGGTGTCAACCAGGGCGTCTCGTTCCCGATCGCCGACCTCGCGGTGATGGAGGAGACCTCGCGCCTGCTCACCTACCGCGCCGCGTGGCTCAAGGACGAGCAGGAGGCCGGGCGGCGCTCGGTCGCCGACGTCAAGCAGGCGGCGGCGGTCGCCAAGCTCTACACCTCCGAGGCCGCGGTCAGCGCGACCCGCATCGCCACCCAGGTCTTCGGCGGCAACGGCTTCATGGAGGAGTACCCCGTGGCCCGCTTCTACCGCGACGCCAAGATCCTCGAGATCGGCGAGGGCACGTCCGAGGTGCAGCGGATGGTCATCGCCAAGGCGCTGGGGCTGCCGTCATGACCGAGGGGGACCCCCGCGTCGGCGACGTCCGTCGTCGCCTCGAGGCCGCGCTCGAGGCGTCCGCCCGCCCCACCGAGGGAGCCGCGGCCAAGCTCGAGAAGCAGCACAAGCTCTACGTCCGCGACCGCCTCGCCCTCCTTCTCGACGACGACTCCTTCGTCGAGGACGGCCGCTTCGCCAACGCCCTCGTCCCCGGGCTGCCGGCCGACGGCGCGGTCACGGGGCGCGGCACGGTCGACGGCCGGCCCGTCGTCGTCATCGCCAACGACCCCACCGTCAAGGCGGGTTCGTGGGGCGCGCGGACCGTCGAGAAGATCGTGCGGGCCACCGAGACGGCGCTGCGCGAGGAGCTGCCCGTCGTGTGGCTCGTCGACAGCGCCGGCGCCCGGATCACCGACCAGGTCGAGATGTTCCCGGGCCGTCGCGGCGCCGGGCGGATCTTCCACAACCAGGTCGCCCTGTCCGGCAAGGTCCCCCAGGTCTGCTGCCTGTTCGGCCCGTCGGCCGCCGGTGGCGCCTACATCCCCAGCTTCTGCGACGTCATCATCATGGTCGAGGGCAACGCGTCGATGTACCTCGGCAGCCCCCGGATGGCCGAGATGGTCGTCGGCGAGAAGGTCTCCCTCGAGGAGATGGGCGGCGCCCGGATGCACTGCACCGTCTCCGGTGTCGGCGACCTCCTCGCGCACGACGACTCCGAGGCCATCGAGCTCGCCCGCCTCTACCTGTCCTACCTCCCCGAGAACTGGCGCTCGCCGCTGCCGACGTACCACGCAGAGAAGCCCGCGGTGGCCCTGACGCGGGCGACGGTGCCCGAGCGCGAGAGCCAGCCCTTCGACGTCCACGACGTCATCGACGGCCTCGTCGACGCCGACAGCTTCTTCGAGATCAAGCCGCTCTTCGCCGCCGAGCTCGTCATCGGGTTCGGCCGGATGGACGGCGAGACCGTCGGCATCGTCGCCAACAACTCGATGGTCAAGGGCGGGGTGCTCTTCAGCGACTCCGCCGACAAGGCGGCGCGCTTCATCTGGCTCTGCGACGCGTTCTCGGTCCCGCTGATCTACCTCGCCGACGTCCCGGGCTTCATGATCGGCTCGGAGGTCGAGCGCGGTGGCATCATCCGGCACGGCGCCAAGATGGTCTCGGCGGTGTCCTCGGCGACGGTTCCCCAGTTCTGCGTCGTCGTCCGAAAGGCCTACGGCGCAGGGCTGTACGCGATGGGCGGTCCCGGCTTCGGGCCGGACGCCACGATCGCGCTGCCGACCGCACGGATCGCCGTCATGGGCCCCGAGGCCGCCGTCAACGCCGTCTACGCGAACAAGATCGCCGAGGTCGAGGCGGCCGAGGGCGCTGACGCGCGGGATGCGTTCGTCGCGGCCCGGCGGGCGGAGTACGAGGAGGACGTCGACCTCGAGCGGCTCGCGGCCGACCTCGTCGTCGACCAGGTCATCGAGGCCGAGGACCTGCGGGCCGAGCTGCTCCGACGGCTCCGCTACGCGGCACGGCGCGACCGGCACTTCGCCGACAAGCGCCGCGGCGTCCCTCCGGTCTGACCGGGGCGGTGGTCGGCGTCAGGCGCGCAGGTCGTGCCAGGCGACGCCCAGCTCGAGCAACAGCTCGCGCAGCAGCGGGAGCGAGACCCCGACGACGTTGTGCGGGTCGCCCTCGATGCCGCTGACGTACGGTCCACCGAGGCCGTCGAGGGTGAACGCGCCGGCGACCCTCAGCGGTTCGCCCGTCGCGACGTAGGCCTCGACCTCGGCGTCGTCGAGGTCGGCGAAGTGGACGGTGGTCGAGGCGGTGCCGCCGACCATGCCGCCGGTCCCGTCCTCGTCCTCGGGGTCACGGGTGTCGACGAGCCAGTGGCCGGTGTGGAGCACGCCGCTGCGCCCCCGCATGCGGTGCCACCGGGCCGTCGCCTCGGCGGCGTCGGCGGGCTTGCCGTGGACCTCCCCGTCCAGCTCGAGGACCGAGTCGCAGCCGAGGACGAGCACCCCGCCCGGGTCGTCGGCGTCGGTGGCGTGGGCGTCGGCATCGGCATCGAGCACGGACACGACGTCCTCGGCCTTGGCGCGCGCGAGGAGGAGGGCGACGTCAGCGGCGTCCAGGGTGCCGTGGACGGCCTCGGCGGCGGCGACCGCGGCGTCCTCGTCGACCGTCGACACCCGCACGAGGGGCTCGACCCCGGCCGAGCGCAGGGTCGCCAGGCGAGCGGGGGAGGCGGAGGCGAGGAGGAGCGTCGTGGTGGGGGTGTCGGTCACGTCCCCACGGTATCGAGGCCACTCGACTCGGTCGGCACGCTCAGCCCAGGACCTCGTCGACGTAGCACCAGCGCCAGGCCTCCCCGGGCTCCAGGCTGCGCATCACGGGGTGCCCGCTCTCGCGGAAGTGCGCCGAGGCGTGCCGGCCCTCCGAGGAGTCGCAGCACCCGACGCTGCCGCAGTGCGAGCACACCCGCAGGTGGACCCAGCGAGCCCCCTCGGCGAGGCAGGTGGGGCAACCGTCGGCGGACGTCGGGGGAACCGGTACCTCGGTGGCGGCCATGTGCTCGCACCCGCTGGCGATCCGGTCCGGGGGGAGGAGCGGCGACTGGTGCAGCACCGAGGTGCGGGTCGCCGCCCAGCCGAGGGCGGTCTCCTCGGCGTCGAGCTGTCCGAGGATCGAGGTGAGCACGGCGTGGTCGACCTGACCCGCATCGCGGATGCGGAGCAGCTCGGCCCGCTCCTCGCGGATCATCGTGGTCCGCAGCCGGGCTTGGGCCTCGCTGGGTGTCTCGCCGTCGGTGGGGCCGAGGGTGCCGAGCCGCTCCCACGCCCTGTTCACCCGTGCCTCGGCCTGGGTCTGGAGCATCCCGACGACGAGCGGGTCGGCCTCCGGGTCGGCCTCGACGAGTCGCAGGCCGGCCCCGGTGGTCGCACCGAGCACGGTCGCCTCCTGGAGCGCGTCCTCCCGCGGGTCGGGCCCGCGGACGTCGAGGGCGCGGGCCAGCACCGGGAGGGTCATCCCCTGCAGGACGAGCGTGCCCACCGTGACGACGAGGGCGATGACGACCAGCTCGGCCCGCAGCGGCGTCTCCTCGGGGAGGGTGAGGGCGGCGGCGAGGGTGACCACGCCGCGCATCCCGGCCCAGGACCCGACCACCGTGCCGCGCAGGCGCTGGCGACGCAGCCCGGGCTCGACACGCCGCACCGCGAGGTCGATGAACGCCTGGCCGAGCATCCACACGGGCCGCAGGACCAGGCAGGTCGCGAGCACCGCGAGTCCGACGAGGAGGGTGCGGCCGAGGTTCTCGGTACCCACGTCGGACAGGAGCGAGGAGATCTGCAGCCCGATGAGGAGGAAGACGGCGTTCTCGAGGACGAAGGTCAGGCTCGACCAGTTGACCCGCTCGGACAGGCGGGAGGGTGCGCTCTGGATGGCCGTGGCGCGGTGGGCGAGGAGCAGCGCGGCGGTGACGACGGCGAGCACGCCCGAGGCACCGACCTGCTCGGCGGGGACGTACGCGAGGTAGGGCGCGACGAACGACAGGGCCGTGTCGGCGGGGACCTCGGTGAGGCGGCGCCGCAGCAGGCCGATGAGGAGGAAGGCGACGACCCCGATCGCGACGCCACCGAGCGAGGCGACGACGAGGTCGAGGCCGACGGACACCACCGTGATCTCCGGGGTCTCACTCGCGTGCGTCGTGGCCCCGTGGGCGGCGAGGCCCGCGGCGGCGAGGGCGGTGCGCAGCGTGACGAGGGCGGTCGCGTCGTTGAGCAGCGACTCTCCCTCGAGGATCGTCGTGATGGGGCGGGGGAGCCCGATCCGGCGCGCGACCGCGGTGGCGGCCACGGCATCGGGCGGCGAGACGATGGCGCCGAGCGCGACCGCGAGGGCGAAGGGGATGGGCAGCAGCAGCCATGCGACGAGGCCGACGCCCAGGGCCGTGAACAGCACCAGCCCCACGGAGAGGCTGAGGATCTTGGCGCGGAAGGTCCGGATGTCGAGCAGCGAGGTCGACAGGGCGGCGGCGTAGAGCAGCGGCGGCAGCAGCCCGAGGAGGACGACCTCGCTCGACAGCCGCACCTCCGGCACCGCAGGCACGAACGACAGCACCGCGCCCGCGGCCAGCAGGGCGAGCGGTGCGGGGAGCGGCAACGGCGCCGCCAGCCGGCTGACGAGGATGACGACGAGGACGACGGCCACGAGCAGCAGGGCGATCTCCACGGGAGGATCCTGCCTCGTCGGGGGCCCTCGGGCGAGAGGGTGTCCGCCTCAGCCGAGGACGGCCTCCCGCAGGACGTCGAGACCGACCGAGCCGACGTCGAGTGCCCGGCGGTGGAAGTCCTTGAGCGAGAACGCATCTCCCTCTCGGGCGGCGACCTCGTCGCGCAGCTGGAGCCAGAGCCGCTCGCCGATCTTGTAGCTGGGCGCCTGTCCGGGCCAGCCGAGGTAGCGGTGCAGCTCGAAGCGGAGCATCTCCTCGCCCTGGTTCGCGTGGGTGTCGAGGTAGGTCCACGCCTTGTCGTAGTCCCACGACCCTCCGCCGAGCTCGGCCGGGGCCTCGAGGCCGCAGTGGACGCCGATGTCGAGGACGACGCGCGTCGCCCGCAGCGCCTGGCCGTCGAGGAGCCCGAGGTAGTTGCCCGGGTCGTCCATGAAGCCGAGCTCGGCCATGAGGCGCTCGGCGTACAGGGCCCAGCCCTCGCCGTGCCCGCTGGTCCAGCACATCATCCGGCGCCAGCGGTTGAGCAGCTCACGGCGGTACACGGTCTGGGCGACCTGGAGGTGGTGGCCCGGGACGCCCTCGTGGTAGACGGTCGTCAGCTCGCGCCAGGTGCCGAACTCGGTGACTCCCTTGGGGACCGACCACCACATCCGGCCCGGTCGGGCGAAGTCGTCGCTCGGCCCCGTGTAGTAGATCCCGCCCGTCTGGGTGGGGGCGATGCGGGCCTCGATGGTCCGCACCGGGCCCGGGATGTCGAAGTGGGTGTCGGCGAAGCTCTCGATGACCTCGTCGGCCTTGCCCTGCATCCACTCGCGCAGCTCGTCGGTGCCGCGGAGGATGTACCGGGGGTCCTTGTCGAGGTGCGCGATGGCCTCCTTGATCGAGGAACCGGGGAGGATGCGGTCGGCCGTCGCCCTCATGTCGGCCTCGATGCGGGCGAGCTCCTCCTGCCCCCAGGCGTAGGTCTCCTCGAGGTCGACCGTCGCGCCGAGGAACTCGCGCGAGGCGAGCTCGTACCGCTCGCGGCCCGAGGCGTCGGACTCCGGTGCCCGGTCGAGCAGGTCGGTTCGAAGGCGCTCGGCGGTGTCGCGGTAGGCCTGGGCGGCGGCCTCGACGCCGCGGCGGAGGTCGGCGGCGACGCTGTCGTCGAGAGGGGAGTCCCCGGCGCGGGCGCCGTCGAGGAAGGCGGTGAAGAACCCGTCGTCGGCGGTGAGGTCGGCGCACTGCTGGATGCACTCGGTGACCTGGCGGCGTGGGGTGACCAGGCCCCGGTCGGCCGACTCGCGCAGGGTCGTCAGGTACTGGTCGAGGGCGCGCGGGACCTTCGTGAGGCGGGTCGCGATCGTCGCCCACTGCTCCTGGGTGTCGGTGGGCATGAGGTCGAAGACGTCGCGCACCCCCTGGAGCGGCGAGGCGATGACGTTGAGCTCCATCCGGTCGTAGCCGGTCTCGTGCTTCTCGACGGCGAGCCCGAGGCGCTCGCGCATCGCCGCGACGGTGACCCGGTCGACCTCGTCGGCGGGCTCGACGGCGTCGAGGGCGGCGAGGGTGTCGCGGGCGATCTGCACGTGGTGCGCGTAGCCGTCGGGCGACAGGTCGTCGAGGTCGTCGTCGGCGCCGGGGACCCCCAGGTAGGTGGCCTCGATCGGGCTCGCGGCGACGACGGCGTCGAAGTGCGCGTCCGCGACGGCGTCGACGGCGGTGGGCTGACGGTGCACGGTGGTCTCGGTCACGTCGGGGACGCTACCGGAGGGCCGGGCCCACGGCCTCCGGGTTTCCCGGCCGCTCCGGACGCCTAGGCTCGCCCGCATGGAGCCGCACGTCAGGTCCGTCAACATCGGGCGTCCCCGGGGAGGGATCGTCCCCCGCGGACGCGACACCGGGATCGACAAGCGCCCCGTGGAGAGCGTCGAGGTCCGCGACCCGGGTCCCAAGAAGGGCGGCCTCGGCAGCGGGGTCGTGGGGGACGAGGTGGTGACCCGTCGCCATCACGGGGGCTCGCGGCAGGCGGTGTACGCGGTCGCCCGCGAGGAGCTGGACTGGTGGGGCGCCGAGCTGGGGCGCGACCTGCACGACGGGCAGTTCGGCGAGAACCTCACGACGCAGGGGGTCGACGTCGACGGCGCGGTCCTCGGCGAGCGGTGGCGGGTCGGCTCGGCGCTGCTGGAGGTGGCCGGACCTCGCATCCCGTGCGCGACCTTCGCGGCGTGGATGGGGGAGCGCGGCTGGGTGCGCCGCTTCACCGAGCGCGGCCGGACCGGCGCCTACCTCGCGGTGCTCGAGCCCGGGACCATCGCGGCGGGCGACGTCGTCGAGGTCCTCCGCAGCCCGGACCACGGCATCACGGTGCCGGACGCGTTCCGCGCCTTCATGGGTGACGTCGAGCTGGCCCGAAGCGTCCTCGACGCCGGCGCCCTCGGACCCGTCGACCACGCCGACCTCGAGCGCTCCCTCGCCCGCCGCACCCGCCGGACGAAGATCGACCAATAGGTCACGGCAGGTACGCGGGCGACCAGCCGATCCGTACCCCGATCGACCAATAGGTCACGGCAGGTACGCGGGCGACCAGCCGAGCCGTACCCCGATCGACCAATAGGTCACGGCAGGTACGGGGTGTGAGTCGGTCCGGGGTCCAGCGCCGGGAACGAGATCGGGCGCGTCACGCCGCGACGTGGATGACGCGGAAGTGCTGCCGCCACGCCTCCGAGAGACGGTCCGGCACCGAGACTCCCGCCCTGCGAGCTGCATCAGCGATCCGCTCGATCAGAGCCTCTGTTCCGTTGTACAGCTCATCACCCGTGACGAGGACGAACACCCAGTCGTCCTCCTCGGCCAGCTGTGCCCTCCGGACTTCGTCCTTCTCCCGCTGCTCATCGCTCTCGTGCCAGCGACCGTCGTACTCGATGGCCAGTCGCACGGACTCGTACCCCAGCTCGATGCGGAAGCGAAGGTGTCCGTCGGCGTCACGGATGTGGATGTCGATGTCCGGCTCTGGCAGGCCCGCCAGCACCATGAGAAGGCGAACCGCGGACTCGGGCGAGGAGTCCACCCTGCCCCTGACCAGGCGCGCCGCCGCGACGACATCGCTCTTGAACTGCCCGGACCACCCTTCCGCGTAGCTCACCAGGTGGTGGGGCGAGAAGCGGTTCTTGCGAACCAGGCTGTCCCCGAGGGCCACGAGGTCCACCAGCCCCAACCACCTGGCCATGTCGCAGAAGGTCTGCTCAGGAGAGGTGACGGGCACTGCGTGCCACTTCTTCACATCGAGGCGTCGGCGGTAACGGTGTGGCCTGATCCCTTTCACCCGGAACCGCACATCCCTCATGAATGAGATGTGGGTCCACTCGTTGTCGGGCACGCGTCCACCCCACAGGCGGGCAGCCGTGAAGTGGCTGATCACCCCGCCCTCGGGGGCGAGCAGGAGGGCCGCCCTGGCGCGCACGACGACGGTGTCGGGGATGGTCGAGCTCACGACGACGCCCGGGAAGATGGTCCGGAAACGCGCGCTGCGCAGCGAACGATCGGAGACGCCCAGGCTTTTCGCCTCAGCGCGGAGGAAGGGCCAGTTCGACGGAGCAGGCGTGGGACTCGACATCCCATGAGGCTGGCAGGTCGACGCGGGCGGAGAGCGTCGTCATCCACAGGCGTACCTCTTGTGACCTATTGGTCGATCTGGGTACGGGGTGCCGTGCGGGGAACGGCGGCTTGGGCGAGGGTGGGCGTACCTGACGTGACCTATTGGACGATGTGGGGACGGCGAGGTTCCTCTGGCGGGTGGGGGCGCGGGGTCAGGGGCGGGCGCTGGCTCGCCAGGCGCCGGGGCCGGGGCCGACGGGGGACCGTAGCGCCGTGCGGGGTGAGGCCCAGCGGGAGGGCGGTGGCGAGGGCTCGGTGCCATCGCCACCCGACAGGGCGCTGAGGACCGCGACGACCGCGGCGACCTCCTCCGGGGTGGGGCTGCCGGAGATCGTGAGGGCGGGGGCCGGCGGCACGTCGTCGGGTCGCCCGGTCGTCGCGCCGGGGCCTTCGCGTCTCGGCGGTGCGGACCCGGCGGGTGCCTCTGGGGTGTGGGCGGGAAGGGAGGTCATAGCGGGATGTTGCCGTGTTTCTTGGGGGGCAGGGTGGCGCGTTTGGTGCGCAGCGCGCGGAGGGCTGTGGTGATGTTCCTGCGGGTGTTGGAGGGGGTGATGACGGTGTCGATGTAGCCGCGTTCGGCGGCGATGTAGGGGTTGGCCAGGGTGTCCTCGTAGTGCTGGATGAAGCCGGCGCGCACCTCCTCGACCGAGTCGCCGTTCTCGGCCGCGGCGGCGAGCTGGGTGCGGTAGAGGATGTTGACGGCTCCTTGGGCGCCCATGACGGCGATCTGGGCGGTGGGCCAGGCGAGGTTGATGTCGGCGCCGAGGTGTTTGGAGCCCATGACGTCGTAGGCGCCGCCGTAGGCCTTGCGGGTGATGACGGTGACCAGGGGGACGGTGGCTTCGGCGTAGGCGTAGATCAGCTTGGCGCCGCGGCGGATGATGCCGTCCCATTCCTGGTCGGTCCCCGGGAGGAACCCGGGCACGTCGACCAGGGTGAGGATGGGGATGTTGAACGCGTCGCAGGTCCGCACGAACCGGGCGGCCTTCTCGGAGGCGTCGATGTCCAGGGTCCCGGCGAGCTGCATGGGGTTGTTGGCCACCACCCCCACGGAGCGGCCCTCGACGCGGCCGAACCCGATGAGCAGGTTGGGCGCGAACAGGGGCGCGACCTCGAGGAACTCCCCGTCGTCCAGGACCGCCTGGATCACCACGCGCATGTCGTAGGGCACGTGGGGGGAGTCGGGGATCAGGGTGTCCAGGGCGGCGTCGACCTCGGTGACGGCCAGGTCGTTGACCCCGCCGTACACCGGCGGCTCGTCCATGTTGTTCGAGGGCAGGAACGACAGCAGGGCCTTGACGTACTCGATGGCGTCGGCCTCGTCGGTGCCCAGGTAGTGCGCGACCCCGGACTTGGTGTTGTGGGTGCGGGCCCCGCCGAGCTCCTCCATGGCCACGTCCTCACCGGTGACGGTCTTGATGACGTCCGGGCCGGTGATGAACATGTGCGAAGTGCCGTCGACCATCACGGTGAAGTCGGTGACCGCGGGGGAGTACACCGCCCCGCCCGCGCACGGCCCCATGACCAGCGAGATCTGCGGGATCACCCCGGAGGCGTGGACGTTGCGGCGGAAGATCTCCCCGTACAACCCCAGCGAGACCACGCCCTCCTGGATCCGCGCCCCGCCCGAGTCGTTGAGCCCCACCACGGGGCAGCCGACCTTCATCGCGAAGTCCATGACCTTGCAGATCTTCTCCCCGAACACCTCCCCCAACGAGCCGCCGAACACGGTGAAGTCCTGGGCGAAGACGGCCACCGTGCGACCCGTCGACGGTCCCGTACCCGGTGACGACGCCGTCGCCGTAGGGACGGTTCGCCTCCGCCCCGAACGCGATCGAGCGGTGCCGGGCGTACTTGTCCATCTCCACGAACGAGCCCTCGTCGAGCAGCAGCGCCAGCCGCTCCCTCGCGGTGCTTCTTGCCCCGCGCGTGCTGCTTCTCCACCGCACGCTCGGACCCCGCGTGCGCGACCTCGGCCACCCGGCGCTTCAGGTCGGCCAGCTTCCCCGCCGTCGTCGAGATGTCGACGTCCTCAGGCACGTCCGTCCCGCCCATGGAGTGCGAGTCGCTCGTCGACATGCGGCGAGCCTAGCCTTGCGCCCGTGAGCGAGAACCCTGTGAGCCGGCCGCTCGATGCGGCGTCCGTCACGCCCGGTGAGCCCTGGCTCCCGGTCGAGGTCCGTGACCGCGTGGGCTCGACGAACGACGAGATCCGCGCCGATCCGCGGCCGTGGCGCGTCGTCGTGGCCGACGTCCAGGAGACCGGCCGCGGCCGCCTCGGACGCGCCTGGACGACGACACCCGGGACCGCGCTGGCCGTCTCGGTCCTCGTCCCGGTCCCGGCGTCCGGGCCGTCGTGGGTGCCGCTGCTCACCGGGCTCGCCGTGCGCGACGCGGTCGAGGAGGTCGCCGGGGTCGCGACGAGCCTCAAGTGGCCCAACGACGTCCTCGTCCCCGGCGACGGTGACCGCAAGCTCGCCGGCATCCTCTGCGAGTGGTCCCCGGAGGGCGTCGTCGTCGGAACCGGTCTCAACGTCGACACCGCTCGAGAGGACCTCCCGCTCGACACGGCGACCTCGCTGCGGGCCGCCGGCGCACCGGGGGTCGACCGCAACGCCCTGCTCACCGCGTACCTGCGCCACCTCGCCCGGCTGCTGCGCGACGACACCGGACCCGGCGGCGAGGCGCGGGCCGCCTACGTCCGGAGCTGTGCCACGGTGGGCCGCGACGTCGAGGTCCACGAGCCCGGCGGCCGGGTCCGCTCGGGAGTCGCGACAGGCGTCGACGATGACGGCAGACTGACCGTGCGGTCGGCATCCGGCCGCACGACCGCCGTCTCCGCCGGGGACGTCGTCCACGTCCGGTCGCGCTGAGGAAGGAGGGTCAGGGATGTCCGCCGACACGACCCCTGACCCCTTGACCCCCGACCCCTCGACCCCCGACCCCTCGACCCCCGACCCCGGCGACCCGACCCTCGCCCCCACCCCTCCCGGTCCGACGACCGAGGAGCTGACCGAGCGGTCCCTCCTCGCGCTCCTCGGTCGCCCGGCCTCGATGGGACCCCGCGAGGTGTCCGATGGCGCCGGCGTCGAGCCCGCCACGGCCCGCCGGTTCTGGCACGCCATGGGCTTCCAGAACGTCGAGGACGACGAGGCGATGTTCACCGAGGCCGACCTCGTCGCCCTCCAGCGCGTCGCGCGCCTGATCCACGACGGCCGGGTCAGTGAGGACCTCGCCCTCGGGATGACGAGGGCCTTCGCGCGCACGGCCGACCGCCTCGCCGTGTGGCAGACCCAGCTCGTCGCCGAGTCGCTCACCTCGCCCTTCTCGGAGGAGCTCGAGGGGCGGGACAGCCGCTCGGTCCCCGCCCCGGGCATCGCCGCCGACGCCGCCGAGCTCCTCGCCTCGGTCGCCGACGACATCGAGCCGCTGCTCGTCTACGTGTGGCGGCGCCACCTCACCAACGCCATCGGGCGCATGCTCGCCGACGCGGACCCCGCCGTCCGGTGGGACCCGTCCGCGCCCTACCGCGCCGTCGGGTTCGCCGACCTCGTGTCGTTCACCTCCTTCGTGCGCCGGATGAGTGAGCGGCAGCTCGCCCGGCTCGTCCAGCGCTTCGAGCTGCTCGCGAGCGACGTCGTCACCGAGCACGGCGGGCGCGTCATCAAGACGGTGGGTGACGAGGTCCTCTTCGTCCACAAGGAGGTCGCGGGCGCGGCGGCCATCGCCCTCGACCTCGTCGACGCGATGGGTGAGGACGAGCTCCTGCCGCCCGTGCGGGTCGGTCTCGCCCACGGCCGCGTGGTGTCCCGGCTCGGCGACGTCTTCGGCCTGACGGTGAACAGGGCGAGTCGGATCACGGCCGTGACCCCGTCGGGGAAGGTGTACGTCGACGACGACATGGCGCGCGGCCTCGGCGAGGTCTCGGGCTTCCAGGCGACCGAACAACGTCGTCGGATGCTGCGCGGGATCGGCGTCCTCACGCTCCACGAACTGCAAAGAGCGCCCGGTGGGCGTGGTCTCGCCTCGCGCGGGGACCGCGCGTGACTACGATCGAGCGCATGACCAAGGTGCTGCTGGCGGAGGACGATCCCGCGATCTCCGACCCGCTCGCCCGAGCGCTCCGGCGCGAGGGCTATGACGTCGACGTGTGCACGGACGGCGAGTCGGCCCTGGAGCAGGCGCTCCTGAACCCCGACCTCCTGGTGCTCGACCTCGGCCTCCCGAAGATGGACGGCCTCGAGGTGTGTCGCCGGCTGCGGCAGGAGGGCAGCACGGTCCCGGTCCTCGTCCTCACGGCCCGCGCCGACGAGGTCGACACCGTCGTCGGCCTCGACGCCGGCGCCGACGACTACGTCACCAAGCCGTTCCGGCTCGCCGAGCTCCTGGCCCGGGCCCGGGCGCTGCTGCGGCGCGGCATCGTCGAGAACGCGCCCACCGAGGCCCTCGTGCGCATCGACCCCGAGGGGCGGCGGGTCTTCCTGCGCGGCCAGGAGGTCGCGCTCACGGGCAAGGAGTTCGAGCTGCTCAAGGTGCTCGTCGCCAACGAGGGCAAGGTCGTCTCCCGCGAGAAGCTGATGCGCGACGTCTGGGACAGCGCCTGGTACGGCTCGACGAAGACCCTCGACATGCACATCTCGGTGCTGCGCAAGAAGCTCGGCGACGACGCCGCGCACCCCAGCTACATCACCACCATCCGGGGAGTCGGCTTCCGCTTCGACGCCCCGGAGGAGTGACCGGGGTGCGCAGGGTCCTCGTCACGACGGCCGCCCAGGCGGTCGGGATCACGTCGTTGCTCGTCGGTGGCGCCGTCGCCGGGCTCCTCCTCTGGCCCGGTGACCCCCTCGCGTCGCTGGCCGGCGACGCCGCGGCCCTCGACGGCACCCCGCCGACGCCCATCGTCGTCGCGGCGCTCGTCGGCGCGGTCATCGCCGCCTCGGTCGTGGCCCTCGGCCTGGCCAAGGTCGTCGCCGAGAAGACGGCCGACCGCGTCTCCGGCCTGCTCGTCACGCTCGGCGAGCGCGCCGACCGCGGGTCGGCCGACCCCAAGCCGGTGCCGATGAAGTCCGGCATCACCGAGATCGACCGCCTCGACATCGCCCTCGGCCGCGGGTCGCAGCAGAGCGCCAAGCGCCTGGCGTCCGAGCGCGACTTCGCCGCCGACGCCTCCCACCAGCTGCGCACGCCGCTCACGGCGCTGCTCATGCGCCTCGAGGAGATCGCCTCCACCGACGACCCCGAGGTCGTCGCCGAGGAGGCGAACATCGCCATCTCCCAGGTCGAGCGGCTGAGCAAGGTCGTCGACGACCTCATGAGCCGCACCCGCAGCGGTGTCGACACCAACCCCGCGGTCTCCCTCGACTCCGTCCTCGCCTCGCTCCAGCGCGAGTGGCAGCCGGCCTTCGCCGGGGCCCGCCGCAGCGTGAAGATCAGTGGCGAGCGCGGTGTCCTGGTCCGGGCCACTCCCGTGGCCCTCGGCCAGATCCTCACCACGCTGCTCGAGAACTCGCTCGCGTACGGGCGCGGCACCGTCGAGATCGCCGCCCGTCGGGCCGGTCCGTCGGTCGTCGTGGAGGTGACCGACGAGGGCGACGGGGTGGCAGCCGCGCTCGCGCCGCACATCTTCGAGCGGTCGGTGTCGTCATCGGGCAGCGGTCTCGGGCTCTCGCTCGCCCGCGACCTCGCCGAGGCCGCCGGTGGTCGCCTCGAGCTCGTCCGGGCCCAGCCGCCGCTCTTCGCCTTGTTCCTGTCCGCGCAGTCCTGACCGGGCGGCCGCCCGCCCCGCCGAGCGACCCCGCCGGCAGACGGCTCGACCGGGCCATGGCCACGGGGGCCGTGACGGGCCTACCGTCCTGCCATGGGACGACGCACCCGGGTGCTGGGCCTCGGGCTGGGCTCGCTCCTCGTGCTGCTCGGGATCGCCGAGACCATCCGCCTCGTCAGCAGCGGTGACGGCGGCCTCGCGTACTGGTTCCTCACCCTCGTCGGCGGGGGGTCGCTCATCCTCCTCGGGACGGTCCGCGCGGAGCGGCAGCCCGAGGTCTCCCTCGCGATGACGGTCGTGGGCTGCCTCGCGGGCTGCGTCCCCACGATGTGGACGCTCGTCGTGCCGCTCGCCCTGCTGCTCCTCGCCGTGCTCCGGCTCATGGGTCCGACGGGGACCACCGTGACCGGTCCCGGACCGGGACGACCGGTCGGACCCTAGAGCGGTTCGCCGGAGAAGACGAAGCGGCGGTAGGCCCAGAACCGGAAGAGGGTGCCGAGCCCGATGCCGACGATCGTCGCGACGTTGTCGGCGAGGCGGGACTCGAACCCGAGCCCGTAGTGCGACACGAAGAGGGCGACGGCCGCGATCCCGAGGGCGATGACGTTGACGCCGAAGAAGAGGGCGACCTCGTGGTGCGCGCGGCGGCTGCGGCGGTGCCGGAAGGTCCACTGGCGGTTGCCGACCCAGGCGACGAGGGTGGCGACGGCGCCGGAGATCAGCTTGGCCGTGGTGACCTTCTCGGAGAGCACGGTGTGCCACAGGACGTTGGCCAGGCCGATGTCGACGACGAACGCGAACGCCCCGACGACGCCGAACTTGATGACCTCGCGGTAGAGGACGTCGATCGCACCGCGCACCGTGTCGAGCAGGTGTGCGACACCGCGGGTCGGCGGCGGGGGAGCGGCGGTGGGCACCCGCCGAGCCTACAAGCGCGGGGTCGGTATCCTCGCCGCGTGACCACACCTCGCCGTGCCCCCGGCGGCTTCCCGGTCGTCGGCATCGTCGGTGGCGGTCAGCTCGCCCGGATGTGCGCCGGCCCCGCCGCCGAGCTCGGCATCACGCTGAGCGTGCTCGCCGAGGCCGAGGACGCCAGCGCGGCCCTCGTCGTCCCCAGCTCCCCGGTCGGCGAGCACACCGACCCGCAGGCGGTGCTCGCCTTCGCGCGTGCGTGCGACGTCGTGACCTTCGACCACGAGCACGTCCCCGCCGACGTCCTCGACCTGCTCGTGGCCGAGGGAGTCGAGGTCCACCCGAGCCCGGCCGCGCTGCGCTTCGCGCAGGACAAGCTCGCGATGAGGGAGCGGCTCACCGACCTCGGGATCCCCTGCCCCCGCTGGGCGCGCGCCGACACCGCGCAGGACGTCACCGACTTCGGCGACGAGGTCGGCTGGCCCGTCGTCGCCAAGACCCCGCGCGGCGGGTACGACGGCAAGGGCGTGCGGGTCGCGTCCTCCGCCGACGAGCTCGCCGACTGGCTCGAGCGCGCCGCGACCGATGGCACCGGGCTCCTCGTCGAGGAGCGCGTCGCCTTCCGCCGCGAGCTCGCCGTCCTCGTCGCCCGGAGCCCTTCCGGCCAGGCGGTCGCCTGGCCCGTCGTCGAGACGGTCCAGACCGACGGCATCTGCACCGAGGTCCTCGCCCCGGCGCCCGGGCTCGACCCCGGCCTCGCCACCACGGCGGTCCACGCCGGGCTCCGCGTCGCCGGCGAGCTCGACGTCACCGGGGTCCTCGCGGTCGAGCTCTTCGAGGTCGCAGCTCTCGACGGCTCGCCCTCCTTCGTCGTCAACGAGCTCGCGATGCGGCCGCACAACTCGGGTCACTGGTCGATGGACGGCGCGGTCACCGGGCAGTTCGAGCAGCACCTGCGGGCCGTCCTCGACCTGCCGCTCGGCTCCCCGCGCCCGCTCGCCCCGTGGACCGTCATGGCCAACGTCCTCGGCGGCGACCACCCCGAGCTCTACCCCACCTACCGGCACGTCATGGCGCGTGACCCGGAGGCCAAGGTGCACCTCTACGGCAAGGGCGTGCGCCCCGGCCGCAAGATCGGGCACGTCAACGTCCTCGGCGACGACCTCGACGACCTGCGCGAGCGGGCGGGGCACGCCGCCGACTACATCCAGGGAGTGGTGACGGAGTGAGCGAGCAGCCGCACGAGGGACCGGCGCCGGTGGTCGGCGTCGTCATGGGGTCCGACTCCGACTGGCCGGTGATGGAGGCCGCGGTCACCGCCCTCGACGAGCTCGGGGTGGCGTGCGAGGTCGACGTCGTGTCGGCCCACCGGATGCCGGAGGAGATGGTCGAGTACGGGCGCACCGCCGAGGAGCGCGGCCTGCGCGTTCTCATCGCCGGCGCCGGCGGGGCCGCCCACCTGCCCGGGATGCTCGCCTCGGTGACCTCGCTGCCCGTCATCGGGGTGCCGGTCCCGCTGAGGTACCTCGACGGGATGGACTCGCTGCTCTCGATCGTCCAGATGCCGGCCGGCGTCCCGGTGGCCACGGTGTCGGTGGGCGGGGCCCGCAACGCCGGGCTGCTCGCCGCCCGCATCCTCGGCGCCGGCGAGGGCGCCGAGGCGGAGCGGCTGCGCGCCGCCCTCGCGCGGTTCCGGGCGGCGCTGCGCGACGAGGCGCACACCAAGGGCGCCGCGCTGCGCGCCCGCCGATCCGAGGGCTGAGCCCTAGCGGGCCATCCCGCTGCCGCGGACCCTGGGCCACTCGATCTTCGGGCAGGTGTCCATGACGACGTCGAGCCCGGCGGCGCGGGCGCGCTCGGCCGCGGCCTCGTCGACGACCCCGAGCTGCATCCAGATGGCGTCGATCTGGAGGCGGTCCTTGTTCGCGATGGCCTCGTCGACGACGGAGCCGACGTGCTCGGAGTTCACGAAGCAGTCGACGACCTTGATGTCCTGCTCCGGCACGTCCGAGAGCGACGCATAGCCCTGCTGCCCGTGGACCGTCTCGGCCTTCGGGTGCACCGGGATGATCGGGCGGCCGAGCTCGACGTGCATCCACTTGGAGATGCGGTACGCGGCGCGCTCGGTGTTCGTCGAGAGACCGACGACGATCCAGACGCCCGGGTCCATCAGCAGCTCGCGGACGAGGTCGGGGTCGTTCCGGTGGTGGTGGAAGTGGGCCATGGCCTCATCATGCCCCCGCGGGCGTGGGGTAAACGGATGGGTGGTCGGGTGGCTCGGCGACAGCGCTGCCCTCGCGTTCGGTGTCGGAACGCAGAGGGCTCGCCGTTGGTGGCGGGCTCGACTCGCGTTCGCGGGCGACTGACAGAGGCTGCTTGACCGTCAGAAGTGGCACGAATTTACGTGCGAGATAGGCATATTCGTCATATCGAACACTTGTGCTAGCCCTGGTGCGCGAGTAGAATCGCTCCACGGGGAAGGGGGAGCACATGGACACCGACACGGCCATCGTGGCAGCGGGGTCGACCAACGCGGCCGAGCTGCTCGCAGTCCTCGACGACACCGCCGCGCGGCTGGCGGCGCTGCCGCGGCCCGGCATGGCTGATGGCGGCCCCGACGCGTGGAGCGAGGTCGTGCGGGCATGTCAGCAGGTCGTGAACACCGCGACCGCGGTGCAGGACGAGGCGATCGTCGCGCTGGCCGCGATCGAGACCGTCGAGGCCGAGGACGGCGCCATCGGGTCCATCCACAAGACGCCGGGGCACGTGTCGCTCGACGCGCCCGCCATCGTGTCGTTCGCGCTCGACGTCACCAGCGTGCACGCCGAACGACGGGTGCGCGACGCGGTCCGGCGCGCAGCCGACGGACCGGCCGGGACGGCCACGTGCACCGGGCTCGGTGGGTTGCACGACGCGATGCGCACGGGCGCCCTGGACGCGTACCGGGCCGGGGTGGTCGCGTTCGAGCTCGAGGAGGCGCCCGCCGAGGTCGCCGACGCCGTCATCGCCGCCCTTGGTGCGAGCCTGACCTCGCTGACCGGGCCGCGGCTGCGGAGCCGCTGCCGGCAGGTCCTGGCCCGGGTCAGCCCCGACCTGCTGCGTACTCGCGCCACCGCGGCCCGCGAGCAGTGCGTCCTGCGGCGCTGGGTCGAGCAGCCCGGGGTGGACACCTGGGAGGGCACCTTCCCCTCCGAGGACGCCGCCCGCGCCTGGGCCGCGATCGACGCCCGCGCGCAGCAGCTCGTCGCCGACGGGGTGTGCGCGCGGGTCGGCCGGGCCCGCGCCCAGGCCCTGATCGACCTCGTGATGGGCAGCGCCACCGTCACCACCACCGTCCTGCTCACCGTCTCCGCCGACGAAGCCGCCGCCGACGCGGTGCCCGGCGCCGACCCCGAGACCGTGCCCGACCCCGTCGGCGCCCCCGGGGCGGTGGCGGACGCCCAGCCGGAGCGGACGCAACCCCGTCACGAGCAGAGGAAGGCGCGGTCCGGGGACCTGCTCGAGCTGCCCCACCCGCTCGGTGGTGAGCCGATGCTCCCCTCCCGGGGGTGGCTCGACGCCCTCCTGGGGTCACCGTCCACGACCGTGACCCCGGCGCCGTGCCATCCGGTGACCGGGGCCTTGCGCAGCGACCTGACCACCGACGCCTACCGGCCACCTCGCCGGCTGGCCGCGCTCGTGCGCCGCCGTGACCGACGCTGCCGCTTCCCCGGCTGCCACGCCGCCGCCCGGTTCACCGACCTCGACCACGTCAGACCGTGGCCCGCCGGCCCCACCGCCGACCGCAACCTGCTCAGCCTGTGCCGGCGACACCACCGGATCAAGCAACGTCCCGGCTGGAGCGTCACCCTGCACTCCGACGGCACCGCCACCTGGACCGACCCCACCGGCCGTACCCGCACCACCACGCCCGTCGACGCCTTGCACCACCTCGTCCTGCCCGACACCTCGACGACCACCAGCCCGCGCACCGACACCTCGAGCACCGACACCCCGAGCAGTGGCCGGAGCGTCCTCGGGCGCGACGTGCACAGCGGGCTCGCGTTCGCGCTCGAACACCTCCTCGGCGACACCCCACCCGCCCGCACACCACCCCACCGCCGCACCCTCGAGCTCCACCCCACCTCCGGCATCGCTGCGGACGACACCCGTCGACCCTGCCGCGCGTCCACACGGAAGCACCGGAGCGACTCGAACCTCGACGCCCCGACCTTCTGAGGGCCCGGGAGGAACCTCAGTCGTTGCCGAACAGGTCCCGCGTGTAGACCTTCTCAGCGACGTCCTCGAGCTCGGGCACGAGGCGGTTGGCGACGATGACGTCGCTGCGCCGCTTCAGCTCGTCGAGGTCACGGATGACCTCCGACCCGAAGAAGCGGTCGTCGGCGAGCTCGGGCTCGTACACGACGACCTCGATGCCCTTGGCCTTCACCCGCTTCATGACCCCCTGGACGCTGCTGCTGCGGAAGTTGTCGGACCCCGCCTTCATGATGAGGCGGTGGATCCCGACGACCTTCGGGTTGCGGGCCACGATGTCGGAGGCGACGAAGTCCTTGCGGGTCGTGTTCGCGTCGACGATCGCGCTGATGAGGGTCTGGGGGACGTCGGCGTAGTTGGCCAGCAGCTGCTTGGTGTCCTTGGGGAGGCAGTACCCGCCGTACCCGAAGGACGGGTTGTTGTAGTGCCCGCCGATCCGGGGGTCGAGGCCGACGCCGTCGATGATCTGCCGCGAGTCGAGGTCGTGGGTCGCGGCATAGGTGTCGAGCTCGTTGAAGAACGCCACCCGCATCGCGAGGTAGGTGTTGGCGAAGAGCTTGATCGCCTCGGCCTCGGTGCTGTCGGTGAGCAGGACGGGCACGTCGGCGTCGAGGGCGGCCTCGGCGAGCAGCCGCGCGAAGCGCTCGCCGCGCTCCCCGCGTTCGCCGACGATGATCCGCGAGGGGTGGAGGTTGTCGTGCAGGGCCCGGCCCTCGCGGAGGAACTCCGGCGAGAAGAAGACGTTCTCGGTCCCGAGGCGCGAGCGCAGCCCGGCGGTGTACCCCACCGGGATCGTCGACTTGATGACCGCCGTCGCGCGGGGCTCGATCGCCACGACGTCACCGACGACCTGCTCGACGGTGCTGGTGTCGAAGTAGTTCGTCCGCTCGTCGTAGTTCGTCGGCGTGGCGACGACGACGAACTCGGCGCCGCGGTAGGCCGCCTCCTTGTCGGAGGTCGTGGTCAGGCGGAGCTCGTGGGTGGCCAGGCGCTCCTCGATGTCGGGGTCGGAGATCGGGCTGCGCCGCTCCCGGATCGCCTCGAGCCGGCTCTCGTCGATGTCGTAGGCGACGACGTCGTGGTGCTCGGCGAGGAGCACGGCGAGCGAGAGCCCGACGTACGAGGTGCCGACGACGGTGATGTGTCCGGTCATGGGGACAGCCTAGGGAGGCCCTCGGGGGCGCGGGCCACGGGCGAGGACGTACGGTGGGAACGGCAGGACCGGGCCCGTGACGCGCCCGTCCGACCCGACCGCCCACGAGAGGACGCACCGCGCATGAAGTTCGGACTGTTCATCCCCCAGGGGTGGCGCCACGACCTCGTCGGCATCGACCCCGACCAGCACTGGGGGGTCATGGCCGGACTCGCGCGGCGGGCCGACGGCAACGACGACTGGACCTCCATCTGGGTCTACGACCACTTCCACCCGGTGTGGAGCCCCACCGAGGCGGCCGTCCACGAGGCCTGGACGCTCATGGCCGCCTTCGCCGGGGTCACCGGTCGGGTCCGGCTGGGCCAGATGTGCACCTGCATGTCCTACCGCGAGCCCACCTACCTCGCGAAGGTCGCGGCCACGGTCGACGTCGTCTCCGAGGGGCGCCTCGAGATGGGCATCGGTGCCGGCTGGTACGAGCACGAGTGGAAGGCCTACGGCTACGGCTTCCCCCGTGCCGGCGAGCGCCTCGCCCGGCTGCGCGAGGGCGTCGACATCATGCGCCAGATGTGGACCACCGGCCGCGCCACGCTCGACGGCGAGCACTACCAGGTCGACGGCGCGATGTGCTTCCCGCAGCCGCTGCAGGGCACCACCCAGCCGGGCAGCCGGACCAACGGCATCCCGATGTGGGTCGCCGGCGGCGGCGAGAAGAAGACCCTGCGGATCGCGGCCGAGTACGCCGACTACACGAACTTCGACGGCACGCCCGAGGGCTTCAGCGCCAAGAGCGCGATCCTCGAGCAGCACTGCAGGGACGTCGGCCGGGACTTCGGCGAGATCGTCCGCAGCGCCAACTACAACGTCGTCATCGGCCGCGACGAGCGCGAGGTCCGCGACCGGATCGGCTGGATCCGCGACCACCTGACCGGCGCCGGCCTGCCGGCCGACGTCGTCGACGAGCAGGTCCGTGGCTTCGAGAACGGCCCGCTGGTCGGCACGCCCGAGCAGGTCGTCGAGCGTCTGCACGACCTCGAGTCGCGGGGCATGACCTACGCGATCACCAACTTCATCGAGCAGGCCTACGACCTGTCCGGCGTCGAGCTGTTCGAGCGCACCGTCGTGCCCGAGCTCGTCGACCGCGACGAGCACGGCCACCTCTGGCACCTCCTCACGGGGCGGTAGGCCGGATGGGTCCGTCAACGGTGTGGTCCGTCCTCGTCGTGCCCTACGCGGCGGCGGCGGTGCTCCTCGTCGTCGCCGGGGCCCCGAAGGTCCTCGACCCCGGTGACCTCCACCGCGCCGTGCGGTCGGTGGGGATGCCGGTGGGGCGCAGCGCCGTTCGCGCCTTCGCGCTCGCCGAGGTCGTCATCGGGCTCGCCGCCCTCGCCGTCCCCGCGCGGGCCACGGCGGCCCTGCTGGGCGTGCTCTACGCCGGGTTCACCGCCTTCGTCGTCGTCGCGCTGCGCCGGGGCGGGGTGCTGTCGAGCTGTGGCTGCTTCGGCAAGGCCGACACGCCTCCGACGTGGGCGCACGCGCTGCTCACCGGTGCCGCCGCCCTCGTCGCCCTCGTCGTCACGGTGGCGCCGCCCGGTGACGCCTGGGGCGCGCTGACCCCGGTGTCCGCGGCCGGCGTCGTCGCGCTGGTCGGGCTCGTCGGCTTCCTCGCGTGGCAGGTCATGGCCGTGCTGCCGTCGGTCGACCCGCGTGCGGTCCGCAGCGGGACGAGGGGCTGACATGGTCTGGGTCGTCGTCGCCGAGGGTGTGGCCATCGCGCTGCTCGCCGTGCTCGTCCTCGGGCTGCTGCGCAGCCACGCCCTCATCCTCCGGGCGCTGCACGAGCTCGGGGCCGGCCTCGAGCTCGAGAAGGAGGCCGCCGAGGCCGGGCACGGCTCGTCCGGCCCGCCCGGCGCGGTCCCCGTGACCATCGAGCCCGGCGTGGTTCCCGCCACCCGCCAGTCGTCGAGCGCTGCGTTCGACGTCGTGGGGGAGGACCTGCGGGGGAGGCACAGCGTCGTCGAGGTCACCACGTCCGGGTCCCGGCCCACGCTCCTGGCCTTCCTCACCTCCGGGTGCAGCGTCTGCCAGACCTACTGGGAGGAGTTCGGCCCCGACACGAGGACCCCCGCCGACGCGAACCTCGTCGTCGTGGTCAAGGGGCGCCCCGACGAGTCTCCGGCCACCCTCGCCAGGCTCGCCAGGCCCGGGGTGCGGGTCGTCGCGTCGAACGCGGCGTGGGCCGAGTACGACATCCCCGGGTCGCCGTACTTCGTCCTCGTCGAGGACGGCGTCGTCACCGGTGAGGGGTCGGCCACCTCGTGGCCGCAGGTGCGCGACCTCCTCGAGCAGGCCGTCGACGAGAGCGCCCACGCCCGCGAACAGGCCGGCCGCACCGGCCCGGGGACCGTGGGCGATCACGGCACCGGCGGGCGCGACGACCTCAACCGGATCGACACCGAGCTGCTGGCCGCCGGCATCCACCCCGGGCACACCAGCCTCCACGTCCCACCCGACCCGGACGAGGCCGAGGAGCCCCGGGCGTGACCGCCCTGGCCGCCGTCCTCGCGGTCGGGCTGCCGATGGCGGTCCTCGCCGCCGTCCGCGCCACCTGGTCCCCTTGAGGCGAGTCGATGCTCTCGAGCATCAGCCCGTTCGGTGAGCGGGCCCGCGCCTCCACCTGGTGGTTGACCACCACCGCCTACGTCATCTCCTCCGTGCTCGGCGGTCTCGTCCTCGGGCTCCTCGTGTCCTCCCTCGGCGCCCTCGTGCCCGAGCGGTGGCGCTGGTCGCCCGCGGCCTTCCTCGCCGCCTCCGTGCTGCTCCTCGTCGGGCTCGTGCTGGACCTGCGGGTCGGCGGGCTCGAGCTGCCCGCGTGGCGCCGCCAGGTGGACGTGGCCTGGATCGGGAGGTACCGGGGCTGGGTGGTCGGGCTCGGCTACGGAGCGCAGCTCGGGTTCGGCCTCGTCACGATCATCACGAGCTCGACGACGTACGCCGTCGTCGTGCTCGCCTTCCTGTCGGGGACCCCGTGGGCGGGCGCGCTCATCGGGGCGGTCTTCGGCCTCGTGCGGGCCGTCCCGCTCGCCCTCATCGCCGGCGTCGACACGCGCGAGAAGCTCTGGGCGACACTCCACGGTGTGGAGCTCCGGGCGCGAACGGCCGAGACCGTGGCTAGGGTTGGCCTGGCGACGGGTTCCCTGGCCCTCGCCTGGACGGCAGTGAGAGGTCTTTCATGAGGACAGCCGATTTCGGCATCTCGGTCGACGTGCCCTCCGGGTGGACGGCGACCATCGTCCGCCGATCGCCCGAGGGCGGGCCGGCCGACGGGGCGGCCCCCGGCGCCCGCGGCATCGCCCCCGTGGCCCCCGACGGGCGCACCGAGCGCACCCTCCCGGTCGTCCACGTGTGCAGCCGCGCGCTGCCCGTGGGGGTCGGTGACTTCGGCGCCGGCGCCCTCGAGGTCCTCGGGTCCGACGACGTGTTCGTCGCGCTCCTCGAGTACGGCTCGGAGGTCGCCGGCGAGGGCCTGTTCTCGCGCCAGGGCTGGCCGCGCCTGGCGCCCTCGCAGTTCTCGCCGAACAAGATGTTCCGCGCGATCCCGGGCCGCAGCGCCAGCCAGCACTTCTTCTCCGTCGGCGACCGGGCGTTCTGCCTGTTCACCGTCGTCGGGGCGCACAGCCGGCGGATGGCCACCGTGCCCCGGGCGGCCCAGGTGGTCCGCTCGATGGGTGTCGAGCCGGCCGCGGTCATGCATCGTCGAGGGGTCTTCGTGTGAGTGTCTCCACCGTGTCGTCGTCGTCCGCGCTCGACGAGGTGCTCGACCGGCCCACCGGCCTCGTGCGCCTCGTCGACCGCCTGTCACGGGGGCGCCAGCGGCTCGGCCGCCGTGGCCTCCTCGTCGGCGCGGCCGTCGCCGGGTCGGCGCTCGTCACCGACCCGAAGGCCTACGCGCTGCGGCCGCAGTCGGCCTACGCGACGATCTGCGGCCCGGGCAACACCACCTCGAGCGGGTGGACGGTCTTCTGCGCGACGATCAACAAGGGCGTCAACGGGTGCCCGCCGGGCTCCTTCACCGCGGGGTGGTGGAAGGCGGCCGACTCCTCGTGGTGCGGCGGCGGCTACCGCTACATCGTCGACTGCAACGCCAAGTGCACGAAGTGCAGCTCGGGCTGCTCGGACCACCTCTGTGACTCGAAGTGCTGGAACTGCTCGTGCGGCAAGGGCTCCTCGGCCACGTGCGACCAGCGCAAGGTCTGCTGCAACGCCTTCCGGTACGGGCAGTGCAACACCCAGGTGAAGTGCAGCGGTGGCGTCCACTGCCGGGTCGTCTCGTGCGCCGCGCCGTACACGTGGGAGAAGTGCACGACGACCTCGTTCCGCAGCGACTCCACCGCCGAGCACAGCTCGCCCTACCTCCCGCAGTGGGGACCGATGGAGCAGCTCTACACCCGGATGGGCGGCCACGGCTCCTTCCTCAAGGCGTCGACCGGGCCCATCAAGAACACGATCGACGGCCGCGCGAAGTACGTGAACTACCAGAACGGCCGCATCTGGTGGACCAGCGCGACGGGTGCCGCCGCGATGTCGAAGTTCGTCCTCGACCGGTACGCGTCGTACGGGGGGCCCGAGCTCCTCGGTTTCCCCCAAGGGCAGATCCAGCGGCCCCTGACCAACGGCGGGTGGCTCCAGCCGTTCCAGCACGGCGCGATCGTCGACAGCGGCTCGACGAGCACGACGTTCGTCTACGGCGAGCGGTGGACGGCGTGGGTCGACAGCGGGCGCGAGAACGGCATCCTGCGCTACCCGATCGCTGCCCGCGAGGGACTCGGCGGCCGGGCCTGGATCCAGCGGTTCCAGAAGGGCTGCATCATCCTGGGCCCCTCCACCGACCAGTGCATCGTCCACAACTACGCCTGGTCCGCGTACCTCGAGCTCGGCCGCGAGGGCGGCGCCCTCGGGTACCCCACGGCCGACCGCCGGCTCGTCACCCGCGGGTACGTCCAGCGCTTCGAGCGCGGCGGCATCTGGGGCCTCGAGGGCAGGCGCGGCTACGGCGTGTTCGGCGGCGTCCTCACCCGCTGGGAGTCCGAGGGCGGGGTCGACGGACGCTACGGGCACCCCACCTCCCACGTCGTCGCGAACGGCGACGGCTCCCTCACCGGGACCTTCGAGGGCGGGACGATCACGGCCTAGGTGTCCTCGGCCAGGGCGTCGAGGCGTCGGACGCTGAGGACTGCGGGTGAGCGTTCGGCTCGAGTCAGCCGGCAACCCCGTAGGCGTCGGCGAGCCACCCGCAGACCTCGTCATCGACCTCGCTGACCTCGCTGACCTCGAGGTGGTGCATCCACACCGTCGGCGCCGGGTGGGCGATCTCCTTGAAGCGATCGGACGTGATCTCGTACGGCAGGGGGATCGAGAGCACGGCGGGGACGGCGCTCGCGACGTACTGGCCCGGCCGCCACACGAGGGCGACCGTCCTGCGGCGCCGGAAGGCGACCTGGCTCTTCGTCACCGCCACGGACACCTCTCCGACGGCGGACAGCACCTGCTGCACGCGGCGACAGATGGCGAGGGCGTCCGGGTGGCCGGCGAACAGCTCCTCAGGGCTGCGAGGAGCGTCGGTGCTCATCGACGACCCTCGATGCGCGGCTGCACCCGGCGGGTCCCGTCGGGTGACCGGTGGGTCCGGCCGAGGACGTCGAGCCGCTCGAGCAGCGCCACGGCGGCCCGCCTCGACGTGCCGAGGGCGCGGGCGGCGTCCCCCGGGCCGAAGCCCTCGGGCAGCCCGGCGAGCACGGGCACGGCACGCTCGAGGGCGTCACCGGCGAGGACGGCTCCGCCGGTGCGGACCAGCAGCCCGTCGCGCTCGCCGGCGGCGAGGGCGGACGCCGTCACCCCTGGGTCGGTCAGCAGCTCGGCCGGGACCGCGCCGAACGGGTGGTCGGCGAGCCACGCGCGGAGGGGAGCGAGGGGAGCGAGGGCGTCCGGCAGCGGTCCGGGGGAGGACGCCGTCGTGGGCTCTACCGGCTGGGCGTGCGTGAGGCCGATGGCGAGCACGGCGGCCCGGTAGGCGGCCGCCCCGCGCCGGCTGAACGGCGCCGGCTCGGTGGCCAGGACGTCGGCCCCCGCAAGGACCTCGTGGGCGCCGGGGTCGCGCAGGAGGAGGCGGTCGCCGGCGGAGAGCGGCAGGCCCGGCTCGGCCAGGGTGAGTCGCGCGTGGGCCTGGCCGAGGGGGCGGACCCGGACCGGCGTCGTCGTCGTGCCGACGTGGAGGACGGCCCGTTCCGGCAGCCGGTCGACGAGGCGGTGGAGGGCGACGTCGACGACCAGGACCGACGACACCGCACCCGGGGTCGAGAGATGGCTGCCCCGGGGGACCGCGGACGTGGGGACGGACCGCAGGTTCACCGCGAGCCGGGTCGGGCCGGTCGCACCGTCGACCGGGTCGCCGTGGACCTGCAGCCCGCGCACGTGGACCCGCTGCCCCCCGACCTCGAGGTCGTCGCCGACCCGGACGGTCCCCGCGGGCAGCGTGCCGGTGACGACGGTGCCCGACCCGGTGACGGTGAACGAGCGGTCGACCCAGAACCGCACGGGCGCAGCGGGATCCGGCCTGGCCGCCGCCGCAGCCAGCGCGCGCAGGACCACGCGCACGTCCTCGAGGCCCGCCCCGGTGCGCGCGGAGGTGAGCGCCGTGCCGACCGGGGCGATCCCGTACCCGGCGAGGCGCGCGACCGCGTCCTCGAGGACAGGGGACCCGTCGGCGAGGTCGGTCTTCGTCACGACCACGGCCAGGGCGCCCGGCCCCAGGGCCCGCACCGCTGCGACGTGCTCCTCGGTCTGGGCCGACCACCCCGCGTCGGCCGCGACGACGAGCAGCACGCCGGGTGCCGGCCCGATGCCGGCGATCGTCGTCCCGACGAGCCGGTCGTGGCCGGGGACGTCGACGAGCGCCACCAGGGTGCCCTCGAGGTCGACCCAGGCGTGGCCGAGCTCGATGGTCATGCCACGGCGACGCTCCTCCGGCAGGCGGTCGGGGTCGGTGCCGGTGAGGGCGCGCACGAGGGCCGACTTGCCGTGGTCGACGTGACCCGCGGTCGCGACGACGGCCACGTCAGTCCCGGGGGCCGGCCACGGCGGCGAGCACGGCCGTGACGAGCACGGTGTCGTCGGCGGGGGACAGGGCGCGGGGGTCGAGCAGGGCCTGTCCCTCGTGGATCCGGGCGAGGACGGCCGGTTCGCCCGCCCGCAGGAGCCCGGCGACGTCCTCGGGCAGCGCCACCGCCCACCCGGGCAGGACCTGTCCGGGGGCCGAGCCGCCGCCGACCCGCCCCGCCGCCTCGACGACCTCGCACCCGACGCCGGCGGCGGTGAGCGCCCGGGCGACCTCCTCGCACCGACGGCGCAGCGAGGTCGCGTCGGCCGTGAGGGCTGCGACGGCCGGGGGAACCGGTCCGCGCAGGGTGGCCTCGAGGGCGGCCAGGGTCGTCTTGCCGGGCCGCAGCGCCCGGGCGAGGGGGTGGCGCCGCAGCCGCTCGAGCACGTCGGCGCGCCCGAGGACGAGGCCCGCCTGGGGGCCGCCGAGGAGCTTGTCGCCGCTGCACGTGACGACGGCCGCGCCCTCGCGCAGGGACGTCGTGGCGTCGGGCTCGTCGGGCAGGAGCGGGTGCGGCGCGAGGAGGCCGCTGCCGATGTCGTGGACGACGGGCACCCCGAGGCCGGCGAGGTCGCGCAGGCCGACGCGGCTCGTGAAGCCCTCGACGGTGAAGTTGCTCGGGTGGACCGAGAGGATCGCGCCGGTCGCCGGTCCGAGGGCGTCGGCGTAGTCGCGCAGGTGGGTGCGGTTGGTCGTCCCGACCTCGCGGACCCGCACCCCGGCGGACCCGACGAGCTCGTGGAGGCGGAACCCGTCGCCGATCTCGACCATCTCGCCGCGGCTGACGAGGACCTCGCCGCCCGCGGCGAGGGCGGTCGTCGCGAGGACGAGTGCGGCGGCGCCGTTGTTGACCACGAGGGCCGCCTCGGCGTCGGGCACTCGGGCGAGGAGGGCCTCGAGGACGCCCGGCGCCCGGCGGCCGCGCCTCCCGGAGGCGAGGTCGAGCTCGACGTCGACGGTGCCGGCGGCCGTCGCCATCGCCTCGACGGCCGCCGGCGAGAGCGGGGCCCGGCCGAGGTTGGTGTGGAGCACGACCCCGGTGGCGTTGAGGACGGGGCGCAGCGTCGTGGCGAGGGACGGGAGGTCAGCGAGCACCGCGGCGACGACGTCGCCCGGGGCCAGCGACCCCGAGCGCACCCGGTCCTGGGCGGCGGTGACGACCGGACGGACGACCCCGGCACCCAGGCGCGCCACGGCCCCCGCCACCCGCTCGTCGGCGAGGAGGACGTCGGTGCGCGGCACGGACCGGCGAGGGTCCGCGGGCTGCGGCTCCTGCGTCACCGGACCTCCTCGTAGGCTGGCGGAGGCGGACGGGAATCGAACCCGCCAAGCCGAGGTGCTCGGCTTCACCGGTGTTGAAGACCGGGGGGACCACCAGGCCCCGGACGCCTCCGACGGCGAGGCTAGCGGAGCCACGAGCGAGAGGTCACGGCATGGTCCGGATGACGACGTACGCCCGGGGCGGTGGCTGCGCCTGCAAGCTGCCCGCCTCCGACCTCGAGTCCCTCCTCGCCGGGGTCGACCTCCCCGGCCACCCCGACCTCCTCGTCGGGGCCGACACCGGCGACGACGCCGCCGTCGTCCGGCTCGACGGGGACCGCGCCGTCATCAGCACCGTCGACTTCTTCACCCCGGTCGTCGACGACCCCTACGACTGGGGGCGGATCGCGGCGGCCAACGCCCTCTCCGACGTCTGGGCGATGGGCGGCGAGCCCCTCCTCGCCGTCAACCTCGTCGGGTGGCCGCGCGACGAGCTGTCCCTCGACCTCCTCGGTGACGTCCTGCGCGGCGGGGCCGACGTCGCGCGGGAGGCGGGCTGCGCCGTGGCCGGCGGGCACACCGTCGACTCCGCCGAGCCGCTCTACGGCATGGCCGTCACCGGGCTCGCGCACCCCGACCGACTGCTCCGCAAGGACGCGGCGCTGCCCGGCCTGCCGCTCAGCCTGACCAAGCCGCTCGGCGTCGGCGTGCTCAACACCCGCCACAAGCGAACGGGGGAGGTCTTCCCCCAGGCGCTCGAGGCGATGACGACGCTCAACGGGCCGGCGTCGCGCGCCGCCCTGGCCGCGGGCGCCCGCGCCGCCACCGACGTCACCGGGTTCGGCCTCCTCGGCCACCTCCTGAGCATGCTGCGCTCCTCGGGCCTCGGCGCCCGGCTCGACGTCGGCGGCGTGCCGCTCCTCGAGGGGGCCCGGGACGCCGTCCGCGAGGACTTCGTCAGCGGGGGGAGCCGGCGCAACCTCGAGTGGGTGCGCCCCGAGCTCGACGTCGCCGGGTCGGTCACCGAGGACGACCTGCTCCTGCTCGCCGACGCGCAGACGAGCGGCGGCCTCCTCGTGGTCGGCGAGGTGCCGGGGGGCGTCGTCATCGGCGAGACCGTGGCGGGGGCCTCCCGGATCGCCGTCGGGTCCTGACGGGTCAGCCCGAGGGTGCCGCAGGGCTCACCAGGCGGTCCAGCCACCGTCGACGGCGACGGTCTGTCCCGTGACGTACGCGGAGCCGTCACCGGCCAGCCAGGTGACGACGCCGGCGAAGTCCTGCTCGGTCGCCATCCGGCCCATCGGGGTGAGCCGGTTGTAGCGGTCGACGAACGCGGCGTCCTGCCCCCGCTCGATGCCGCCGGGGGCGAAGCCGTTGACCCGCACCTCGGGGGCGAGCACCGTGGCGAGGTAGCGGGTCAGCTGGACCAGCCCGCCCTTCGTCGCGCCGTACGCCGCGGGGTTGCCCATCGTCGTGCCCTCGTACAGGCCCATGTTCGGCCCGACGATCCCGTAGATCGACGAGACCATGACGACGCTGCCGTGGCCGCCCTCCCGCAGCAGTGGCGCGAGGCGGCGGGTGAGCGAGAAGGGCACCGTGAGGTTGAGCCACGTCGCCGCGGCGAAGGCCTCGTCGGTCTGCTCGTCGAACGGGACGGCGTACCCGGGGACCCCCGAGGTGCCGGTGAAGGCCGCGTTGTGCACGAGGACGTCGCACGCCCCGTGCTCGGCGACGGCCGCCGCGACCTCCTCCGGCGCCTCCGGACGCGTGAGGTCGACCGTGAGGCCCAGGTGCCCCGACCCGAGGGAGGCCGCGTGCTCCTCCGCGCCCACCCGGTCGACGACGAGGACGGTCGCCCCGGCACCGGCCAGGGCCTGCGTCAGGACGCGGCCGAGGGGGCCCGCTCCTCCGGTCACCACGGCCGTCCGGCCCGTCAGGTCGTCGGTCATCGGTCCTCCTCCGTCCACGGCAGCCGGACGATCCCGGCGGCCACCAGCGCCTCGATGAGCCGGAACTCGTACTCGTCGTCGATGGAGAAGGCCTGCGCCTCCGGGATCTCGAGCCCGCCGTAGCGGCCCTCGTCGAACCAGGACCGGCTCAGGGCCCGGGCCGAGGCGGACCGCCACACGTAGAAGTTGCCGTTGATCCGCAGGTAGCGCTCCGTGTCCTGGCGACGGGTCACGCCGGTGGCGCCCGGGAAGTAGCGGCCGAGCGCGCTGCCCTCCTGCCGGACGCCGACCCACTCGGGCTGGAACGTGGGCTCGGAGACGCTGACGACGCCGTCGAGCCCGGGGTCGGCCCACAGCATCTCGAGGGCGGCCGTCACCTGCTCGGGCTCGCGGGCCGGGCTCGTGGGGTCGAGGAGGACGACCGCGTCGTAGCTCGACCCCTCCATGGCCTCGACGGTGGCGAGGGCGTGGGCGATGACGGGTGCCATCGGGGTGTCGTCGGCCGCGAGCTCGGGGGGCCTGATGAAGGGGACGTCGCCGCCGTGGTCGCGGGCCACCTCCGCGATCTCGTGGGAGTCGGTCGTCACGACGGTGCGGGTGATGGCCGGAACCAGCGCGGCGGCGCGGACGGCGTGGGCCACGAGGGGGAGCCCACAGAGCGTGCGGACGTTCTTGCCGGGGAGTCCGCGCGAGCCACCGCGGGCGGGCACGACGGCGAGGACGCGGGGGTCCGCGGGTCGGGTGGGTGGGGTGGTGGTCATGGGCGGGGGGACCTCTCGGTGCCGGACGAGCGGGCGTCGTCGCAGATCCGCACGGCGAGGACGCCCTCGGACAGGGTCGCCGGGGCGCCCGCGGCGAGCCGCTCGTCGAGCGGGGCGGTCGGCGACAGGGCCAGCAGGGCCCGTGCCTGGCGCGTCATCACGAGGTCGCGGTCGAGGTCGTCTCCGGTGGTGGTCGTCGTCACCTCTCCCTCGGCGGTGACTCGGGTGAGCGTCGCCGCCGTCGGGTCCCACGCGACGCTGCCGCTCGCCGACGTGACGAGCGCGCCGCGCCGCGCCGGCCGGGTGAGGTAGTCGACCCGCACCGTGACCGACCCCGTCGCCGTCCTCCAGAGGAGGGTGGCGCCCTGCTCGGCGGCGATGTCGAGCGGACCGTCGAGGTCGAGGACGGCCGACACGTGCGTGGGCTCGCCGAACACCACTGCCGCGTAGTCGATCTCGTGGACGAGGTCGCGCAGTGCCCCGCCCTCGTCGGCGCGGGCGGAGTAGCTCTCGCGGTGGTCTCGGTCGGGCCGCCACGACGGGAGCCACGACTGGGCGACGACCATGGCGTGGCGGGGCGCGGGCAGCTCGGCCACCGCCCTCCGGAAGTGGTCGAAGCCGAGGTGGGCGCGCAGGGGGGCGGCGACGACCACCCTCTCGTGGGCGAGGGGGTGCGCGAGGAGGCGCTCGGCGTCGGCGGCCGTGGTCGCCACCGGCTTCTCGACGAGGACGCGGCGCGCTCCGGCATCGAGTGCGGCGAGGGCGTCGTCGACGTGCCGCGCGGTGTCGGTCGCGACGACGACGAGGTCGGCCTCCTGGACCAGGTCGAGGGCCTCGGCGTCGGCGACGAGGGGGACGCCGTCGTCGGCGCCTGCCCGCGGCCGGACCGGCCAGCCGCGCACGTCGTGGCCCATCGAGCGGAGCACCCGGGCGTGGCGACGACCGATCGAGCCCATCCCGCGGACGACGACGAGACCGCGCATCAGACGAGGTGCCGCGGGTCGCCCTCGTAGAGCTCGGCCACCGACTCCTCGACGCGTCGCAGCCGCTCCTCGTAGGCGCTGACGACCTGGAGCCGGGACCGGACGCGGGCGTGCTCGGCCCGCACGTCCTCGACGAGGCCGCGCGCCTCGACCAGCTCGGCCTCGTCCGGCGGCGTCACCGCACCACCAGCCGGGGCGGCGACGAAGCGCTGCTCGAGGTCGGCCAGGCGCACCTCGATGGTGCCGAACTGCGCGTCGCGGCGCTCCCGCTCGGCCCCCTCCATGACCCGGGCGCGGTCGAGGTCCTTGACCCTGGCCTCGAGGTCCTTGAGGCGCGTGCCCTGCTCGGTCGCGGCCTGCTGCTGCGTGTCGAGCCGGGCCCTCAGGCCCGCGATGACGTCGGTGTGCTTCGCGACCCGGGTGCGCAGGCCCTTGGTGCCGACGACGGACGCGCGCGCGTCGGCGAGCCGCCGCCGCACGGACGCGGGCGAGGTGGGGGAGTCGGTGCTGTCGGGCAAGGGGTCCTCCTCAGGACAGGATCCGGAGGCTGCCGTCCGCGATCCACGACCGCAGGAGGGCTGCCTCGAGGTCGAGGTGGTGCTGCCAGTTGACCTTGGTGTGGCCACCGGAGTGGTGGGCCCACGACGTCTGCTTGTCGTCCTCGAGGAAGGAGAAGCCCGTCCCGACGAGGTCGGCGTCGGGGAACATCTCGTGGGCGAGGAACAGGGCGGTCAACCCCGTCGTGGGGATGACCGACCCGGGCCGGGCGGCGGGGTCGAGGGCGTGGACGAGCCGCTGCTTGACCACGGCGTTGGGCAACGGCACGGCGCCGAGGTCCTCGGGCCAGAAGCCGGCGTGCAGGAGGAGCCCGATGTCGTCGCCCGGCGGGTACTGCACCCAGCCGGCCTGCGGCACGAGGTAGGCGCGGTCGCGGTAGCCGCGCATGCTCGACGGCGTCATCGTCGTCGCCCGCGAGAAGAGCACGGCGTGGCAGACCGTCCCGGACGTCGGCTCCTCGTCGGGCCCGTCGAGGACGAAGGCGTTGGCGCGGATCACGAGGTCGGCGGCGTCGATGGTGGCGGCGCGCTCGGCACTCGGTGCCAGGGGGGCGTTGCCGACGACCGCGACGGTCCCGACGGGACGGCGGGCCGCGTACGCGAGGAGGTACTCGCGGATGTGGTCCCACTGGGCGTCCCGCGTCGCCTCGAGTTCGGCCCTGAGCACGGGGCACATCATGGCACGGTGGGCGACGCGGGCCCGGGAGCGCCGACGGTACGGTGTCCGCATGTCAGAGGGGCGCCGGCCGGACGTCACGTCATGGGTCCTCGTCGGCGCGGGCGGCCACGCGCGCGTGCTCCACGACGTCGTCGTCCGGGCCGGCGGCTCGGTGCTCGCCGTGAGCGGCGAGGTCCGCGGACCGGGCTGGGACGTGCCGGTGCTCGCCTCCGACGACGACCTCGCCGACCGGCTCCGTGTGGCGGGCGCCTCCCTCGGGCTCGGCATCGGCGACGAGGCGTCCCGGGCCCGCGCGCTGGCGTGGGCCGACGGCGCCGGCCTGCCGATGCCGCCGCTCCTCGCCTCCACCGCCACCGTCGCGACCTCCGCCGTCGTCGGCGACGGCACGGTCGTCCTCGAGCACGCCCACGTCGGTCCCGCCGCCCGGCTCGGCCGGGGTGTGGTCGTCAACACCGGCGCCGTCGTCGAGCACGACGCCGTCGTCGGCGACGGCAGCCACGTCGCGCCGCGCGCCGTCGTCCTCGGTGGGGCCGAGGTCGGCGCCCACAGCCTCGTCGGGTCCGGGGCCACCGTCCTCCCCGGGGTGCGGGTCGGCTCGGGGGTCACCGTCGGGGCGGGCGCCGTGGTCGCCGCCGACGTGCCCGACGGTGCCGTCGTCGCCGGGGTGCCGGCGCGCGACGTCGCCGGCGGACGAGGTGCCCCGTGAGCGTCGCGCCCGTGAGCATCGGTGACCTCGTCGTCCCCCGCGAGGGCGACGTCGTCGTCATCGCCGAGGGAGGGGTCAACCACGACGGCGACCCCGACCTGGCCCACCGCCTCGTCGACGTCGCCGCCGAGTCGGGCTCGGACGTCGTGAAGTTCCAGACCTTCGACCCGGCCCAGCTGGTGTCCGCCGCGGCGGACACGACCCCCTACCAGCGGGCCAGTGGCGCCGCGCGGGGTCAGCGCTCCCTCCTCGACGCCCTGACGCTGCCGCGCACCGTCTGGGCCGAGCTGCGCGACCACGCCACCGAGCGCGGGCTGACCTTCCTGAGCACGCCCTTCGACCTCGGCAGCGCCGAGCTCCTCGTCGACCTCGGCGTCCCGGCCCTCAAGGTGTCGTCGGGCGAGCTGACGAACACGCCCTTCCTCCGCGCGCTCGCCGCGCTCGGCGTCCCGCTCCTCGTCTCCACGGGGATGGGCGACGCCGCCGAGGTCGCGGCGGCCGTCGAGGCGTGCGGCGAGGCCCCGGGCACCGTCCTCTTCCACTGCGTGTCGGCCTACCCGGCGCCGCTCGAGCAGTGCAACCTGCGCGCCATCCCTGCGATGGTCGCCGCCCACGGCGTGCCCGTCGGCTGGTCCGACCACACCACCGGCACCACGAGCGCCCTCGGCGCGGTGGCCCTGGGCGCGTCGGTCCTCGAGAAGCACGTGACGACCGACCGCACCCGTCCCGGCCCCGACCACGCGGCCTCGCTCGAGCCCGACCAGCTGGCCCGGTACGTCGCCGAGTGCCGCGCCCTGGCCGTCGCCCTGGGCGACGGGCGGAAGCGCCGGGTCCCGGCCGAGGAGGAGAACGCCCACCTCGTGCGGCGCAGCTGGCACGCCACCCGCGACCTCACGGCGGGGGAGCGGGTCGCTGCCGCCGACGTCGTCCTCCTGCGTCCCGAGGGCGGGGTCGCCCCGTCCGAGGGCGTCGTCGGCCGGACCGTGCGGACGGCGGTCGCGGCCGGCGCCCCGCTGCCACCCGACGCCCTCGGGGACGGCTCGTGAGCGGCCCCACCGCCGTCGCGGTCTTCGTCGGGACCCGGGCCGACCTCGGTCCGCTCGGACCGGTCCTCACGGCCCTGGCCGACGCCCCGGACCTCAGCCTCACCGTCGTCACCGGGGTCGCCTGGACCGCTGAGGCCCTGACCGCCGCCCTGCCGCAGCGCGCCGACGGGTGGCGGGTCGTCGCGCTGGCCGACCCCGTCCCGGGACACCTCGACGCCGCCGCCGTCGTCCGCCACGGGCCGGTCCTCGCGGAGGGCGCCGGCGAGTACCTCCTCGCCGCTCGGCCCGACGTCCTCGTCGTCCTCGGCGACCGCTGGGAGCTGCTCCACGTCGTGCCCCCGGCCGTCCTCGCGGGGATCCGCGTCGTCCACCTCCACGGGGGCGAGGTCACCGAGGGCGCCGTCGACGAGCGCGTCCGGCACGCCGTGACCAAGCTCGCCGACCAGCACTGCGTCGCCTCGGTCGACGCCGCGGACCGGGTGCGCCACCTCGGCGAGCCGGTCGAGCGGATCCACGTCACCGGGGCGCCGGGCCTCGACCGCCTGACCGGCCTGGCCCAGCCGACCCCCGAGGCGCTCGCCGCGGTCCTCGGCCGCGAGGTCGTCCGACCGCTGGCCCTCGTCACCTACCACCCGCCGACCGCCGTCGAGGGGGCCCACGTCCGCGAGTGGGCGGCCGACGTGCTCCGCGCCACCATCGCGTGCTGCGGCACCGTCGTCGTCACCCACCCCGGGATGGACGCCGGCCGCGACGAGGTGCTCGCCGCGATCGCCGAGGCCGCCGCCGACCCCCGGGTCGTCGTCCGCGAGAACCTCGGCCGTGACTTCCCCGTCGTCCTCGCCGGCGCCGACGTCGTCGTCGGCAACTCGTCATCGGGGGTCATCGAGGCCGCGAGCCTGGGTGTCCCGGTCGTCGACGTCGGCGACCGCCAGCGCGGCCGGCTCCGCGGGCCCAACGTCCTCCAGTGCGTCGAGGGCGAGGAAGCCGTCGCGGCCGCGCTCGAGGTCGCCCTGTCCGAGGCGCACCGCCGCACCGCGGCGGCCGTCGTCAACCCGTACGGTGACGGCCACGCGAGCGCGCGCGTCCTCGACGTCGTCCGGGCCGCGCCCGCGGTCTCGCGGACCAAGCCCTTCGTCGACGTCAGGGAGGTGCCGTGAGCGGCCCCGAGCCCGATCCCAGCGCGGAGGTCGACGTCGACGTCGCCCCCGAGCTCGAGCAGGCCTGCGCGCCCAGTGGAGCCACGCTGCGCGACGTCATGGTCGTCATCGACCGGCACGCCTCCTCGCTGTGCGTCCTCGTCGACGACGACCGCCGCGTCGTCGGGGTCGTCACCGACGGCGACCTCCGTCGTGCGCTGCTCGCGGGCGCGACCCTCGAGGACGCCGCGCTGCGGCACGCGAGCACGGCGCCCCACCTCGTGCGCGAGGGGTCGGGGCGGGCGCACGTCCTCGACCTCATGCGCGCCCTGCGGATCTCGGCCGTCCCCGAGGTCGACGCCGACGACCGCATCGTGCGCCTGCACACGCTCTCCGACGTCATCGGCGCCGAGACCCTGCCGAACGTCGCCGTCGTCATGGCCGGGGGCCTCGGGACCCGGTTGGGCCGCCTGACCCACGACGTCCCGAAGCCCCTGCTGACCGTCGGCGGGCGCCCCATCATCGACTGGATCGTCCTCGGTCTCGTCGGCGACGGCATCCGCGAGGTCTTCGTCAGCGTCCACCACCTCGCCGACCGGGTCGAGGAGCACCTCGGCGACGGGTCGCGGCTCGGCTGCCGGATCACCTACCTGCGCGAGGGGCCCGACCACCCGCTCGGGACCGCCGGGTCGCTGCGGCTGCTCCGCGAGGCCCGCCCGGACCTCGCGCACCCCGTCGTGGTCATGAACGGCGACCTCATGGTCGACTACGACGCCCGCGCCCTCCTCGAGCACCACGCGACGACCGGCGCGGCCGTGACGATGGGCGTGCGGTCCTACCAGCACGAGGTGCCGTACGGGGTCGTCGAGCGCGGTGCCGACGGGCACGTCGGGGCGATCGCCGAGAAGCCGACGATCGCCCTCGAGATCAACGCCGCCGTCTACGCGGTCGAGCCGGAGGCCATCGAGCTCCTGCCGGAGGGCGCCCCCAGTACCATGCCGTGGCTGGTCGAGCAGTGCCTCGCCCGCGACCTCACCGTCGCGGCGTGGCCGATCAGCGAGGACTGGATCGACGTCGGCACCCCGGTCGACCTCGCCCGCGCGAAGGGACAGGTGTGAGCGAACCCGTGGACGACGTCGTGAGCGAACCCGAGCGGCCCGCGACCGGGGGAGCAGTGTCGCTCGACGGGCGCACCGTCCTCGTCACGGGGTCCGACGGCTTCATCGGCAGCCACGTCGTCGAGCGGGTGCTCGCCGCCGGAGGACGGGTGCGCGCGTTCTGCCTCTACACGAGCAACGGCAGCCTCGGCTGGCTCGACGAGTCGCCGGAGTTCGCCCGGGCGCTGACCGACGGGCGGGCGGAGGTCGTCCTCGGCGACATCCGCGACCCCGAGCACGTCGCCGCGACCGTCGAGGGGGTCGACGTCGTCCTCCACCTCGCGGCCCTCATCGCCATCCCGTTCTCCTACGTCGCCCCCCGCTCCTACGTCGAGACCAACGTCATCGGCACCCTCAACGTCCTCGAGGGCGTGCGCCGCCACGGCACCCCGCGGATGGTCAACACCTCGACCTCAGAGGTCTACGGCACACCCGAGCACGTGCCGATCACCGAGGAGCACCCGCTGCGTGGCCAGTCGCCGTACTCGGCCTCGAAGATCGGCGCCGACAAGATGTGCGAGTCCTACGCCCTGTCCTTCGGGACACCGGTGACGACGCTCCGACCGTTCAACACCTTCGGGCCGCGGCAGTCGGCGCGCGCCGTCATCCCGACGGTCCTCTCGCAGCTCCTCGCCGGCGCCGACGAGCTGCGCCTGGGTGACCTCACCCCCAAGCGGGACTTCACCTTCGTCACCGACACGGCCGAGGGCTTCGTGCGCGCCGCCGTCGCCGACACCGAGCCCGGCGCGACGATCCAGCTCGGCACCGGGCGCACGGTCTCGGTCGCCGACGTCGTCGAGCTGTGCCGCACCGTCACCGGCTCCTCCGCCCGGATCGTCACCGAGCAGGCGCGGATCCGTCCCGCGGGCTCGGAGGTCCAGGTGCTGCTGTCCGACCCGAGCCGGGCGGCCTCCGAGCTCGGCTGGGCCCCCACGGTCTCCCTCGAGGACGGCCTCGCGGCCACGGCCGAGTGGCTGCGCCCGCGGGTCGACGCCACGACGGCCGGGCGCTACCACCGATGAGCGAACGCGAGGCCCACGCCCCCGGCGCCCGCGGCCCCGAGGGCACCATCCCGCTCGCCGTCCCGAACATCGGCGAGCTCGAGCGCGAGTACGTCGTGCGGGCCGTCGAGTCGGGGTTCGTGTCCTCCGTCGGCCCGTACGTCACCGAGTTCGAGGAGGCCTTCGCCCGCCGGGTCGGGGCGCGGTACGCCGTCGCCTGCTCGACCGGGACGGCTGCGCTGCACGTGGCCTTCCTCCTCCTCGGCGTGCGACCGGGCGACGAGGTGCTCTGCTCCGACTTCACCTTCGTCGGGTCGGTCAACCCCATCGCGTACACGGGCGCCCGGCCGGTGCTCGTCGACTCCGAGCGCACGACGTGGAACCTGGACCCGGCCCTCGTCGCGGCCGAGCTCGACCGCCGCGCGACCGCGGGCGAGGCCCAGCCCGCAGCCGTCGAGGCCGTGCACGTCCTCGGCCAGCCGGCGGACCTCGCACCCCTCCTCGACGCCTGTGCCCGCCACGGGGTCCCGGTCGTCGAGGACGCCGCCGAGTCGCTCGGGGCGGGGTGGTCGACCGGACCGCTCGCCGGGCGCCAGACGGGTGCGGTCGGCCGGGTCGGGGCGTTCTCGTTCAACGGCAACAAGATCGCCACGACGGGCGGCGGCGGGATGGTCGTCACCGACGACGCCGACCTCGCCGCGCGCGCCCGCCACCTCACGACCCAGGCGAAGGTCCCGGACGTCGGTTACCTCCACGACGAGGTCGGCTACAACTACCGGCTGACGAACATCGCGGCCGCGCTCGGCCTGGCCCAGCTCGAGCGGCTCGACGAGCTCGTCGGCGCCAAGCGGCGTGTCGCGGCGCGCTACGACGAGGCGCTTTCGAACACCGGCCTCGTCCTGCCGCCGCGCGCCCCGGGCCTCGACGCCACGTACTGGCTGTACTCGGTCCTCGTCCCCGACGACGACCCGCGCGGTCGGGACGGGCTGCTCGCCCACCTCACGGAGCGCGGCGTCGGCGCGCGGGCCCTGTGGCGGCCGCTCCACGACCAGCCGCCGTACGCCTCGGCCCCCGTCATCGGGGACGCCGACGTCGCCGGCGACCTGTTCCGCCGGGGCGTGTCCCTGCCGTGCTCCACCGACCTCACCGAGGCCGACCAGGAGCGGGTCGTGCAGGCCGTGCTGTCCTTCTTCGCCTGACGACGGGGCGCCGACGGGCTGCCTGGCGGGCGTCCGCGTGGTCAGGCGCTGACGTCGGGATCGTCACACCGGCGACCACCGCGGATACCCCTCAGTAACATGGGGGCCATGAGTGGCAACCCCGACTTCGACACCTACCGGCTCTCCGAGGACCACGAGGCGATCCGCGAGGCCGTCCGGGCCGTCGCCGAGAACAAGATCGCCCCGCACGCCGCCGCGGTCGACGAGGACGCGCGCTACCCGCAGGAGGCGCACGACGCCCTCGTCGCCAGCGACTTCTTCGCCCCGCACGTCGGTGAGGAGTACGGCGGTGTCGGTGCCGACGCCCTCGCGGTGTGCATCGTCATCGAGGAGGTCGCGCGGGTCTGCGCGTCGTCCTCCCTCATCCCCGCGGTGAACAAGCTCGGGTCGCTGCCGCTCGTCATCGCCGGCAGCGAGGAGGTCAAGGCGCGCTACCTCACGCCGCTGGCCGCGGGGGAGTCGACGTTCTCCTACGGCCTGTCCGAGCGCGAGGCCGGCTCGGACACCGCCGCGATGAGGTGCCGCGCGGTGCGTGACGGCGACGACTGGGTGCTCTCGGGACAGAAGTCGTGGATCACCAACGCCGGTGTGTCCGAGTACTACACGGTCCTGGCGGTCACCGACCCCGAGGGTGCTCGCGGCAACAACATCACCGCGTTCGTCGTCGAGAGGTCCGACGAGGGCTTCACCTTCGGCGAGAAGGAGCGCAAGCTCGGCATCAAGGGCAGCCCCACCCGCGAGCTCGTCTTCGACCGCACCCGCATCCCCGGCGACCGGGTCGTCGGCGAGGTCGGCGCCGGCCTGAAGATCGCCCTCGCGACCCTCGACCACACCCGCGTCACCATCGGCGCCCAGGCCGTCGGCATCGCCCAGGGCGCGCTCGACCAGGCCGTCGCCTACGTCAAGGAGCGGCAGCAGTTCGGCAAGCGGGTCGCCGACTTCCAGGGCATCCAGTTCATGCTCGCCGACATGGCGATGGAGCTCGAGGCGGCCCGCCAGCTGGTCTACGTCGCCGCGGCCAAGTCCGAGCGCGGCGACGCCGACCTGCCGTTCTTCGGCGCGGCCGCCAAGTGCTTCGCCTCCGACGTCGCGATGAAGGTGACCACCGACGCCGTGCAGCTCCTCGGCGGCGCGGGCTACACCCGCGACTTCCCGCTCGAGCGGATGATGCGCGACGCGAAGATCACCCAGATCTACGAGGGCACCAACCAGGTCCAGCGCATCGTCATGGCCCGCCAGGTCCTCAAGGGCTGACGGTCCCGACCTGCCACCACCTCGGCGTCCGGGGTCAGGAGCAGATGTCGGTCGTGGCCGTGCGGGTCGGGATCGACTCGGTCGGTGAGGGGGTGGGCTCGATCGTCGGCTCGGGCAGCGGGTCGGAGCCGAGCCGGTTCGGCAGCTCGACGACCGCGGGCGCGTCCGCACCGAGGGTGACGCGCACGGTCGAGCCGAGGCCGGAGGCCCTCTGCACCGTCGCGCCCGGGAAGGCCGCGGCCACGGTGCGGGCCTCCTCGGCCCGGTCGCCGGAGTACTCCACGAGCGCGCCCTCGGGTCCGGTGGTCCCGTCGGACGTCGTGACGCCGACGAACCCCTGGACGGTCAGCGCCTCGCGCGCCTGACGGGCCAGGCCCGGGACCCCGGAGGAGTTGACGACCCGCACCGAGATCTCGTCGGGGGTGGCGGTCAGCGGCTCGGCGGTGGCAGAGGGGGTCGGGGTGGGGGAGGCCGTCTTGTTCGGCACCCCGAGCTGCTGGTCCTCGCGCAGCGCCTTCCAGATCTGCGTCGCGGAGTCCTTCCACTGAACCCGGTTCGGGTCGAGGGGGTAGGTCTCGTTGGGGACCGTGACGAACTGGATCTCGCCGAGGCCGATCCCCCTGACGCTCGTCGCGAGGTCCTGCATCGTCCCGAGCCCGAAGTCGGGGTCGGTCGTCAGCGACTTCGTCGCGGCGTCGAGGAAGGAGAAGAGCTTGGTCGGCTGGAAGAGGAGCTTGGTCGACGTGGCCTCCTGCATCACCGACGACAGGAACGCCTGCTGGCGCTCGATCCGCCCGAGGTCGGAGCCGTCGCCGATCGACTTGCGGACCCGCACGTACTGGAGGGCCTGGCGCCCGTCGAGGGTGTGCCGGCCGGCGGCCAGCACGAGGTGGGTGTTCTCGTCGTCGATCGGCTCGCTCGTGCAGACGTCGACGCCGCCGAGGGCGTCGACCATCGTCTTGAAGCCGCGGAAGTCGACGACCGCGTAGTGGTCGATCCGCAGGCCGGTGTTGCCCTCGACCGTGCGGATGAGGCAGCCGGTGCCGCCGATCCGGTAGTTCTGGTTCCACATCCGCATCCGCCACTGTTCCTTCGGCGCCGTCGCCGAGCAGTCCGGGGGAGCGGGCGTCATCGAGTCGCGGGGGATCGAGACGACGGTCGCCCAGCTGCGGTCGGCCGAGACGTGGACGAGGAGGTTGGTGTCGGACTGCGCCTCGCCCGTGGTGCCGTCGTTGTCGCCGTACACGTCGTTGCCGTCGCCCGAACGGGTGTCGGAGCCGATGAGCAGGAGGTTCACGGCCCCGGTCGTGCCGGCGACCTCGTCGGGGCGGTCGGTGCCGATCGCGTCGGAGACGTCGATCTTGGTGATGTTCGAGCTGAGCCGCCAGGCGGCGAACGCGGCACCGCCCCCGAGCACGACGAGCACGGCGACGAGGCCGAGAACGAGCCGGCGGCGCCAGTGCGGGCGCTCCCGGCCGTGCAGCTCGCGCCGCGTCACCACGGGCGGCTCGCCGCCGTGTGCTCCGGAGCGCCGAGTGTCGGGACCCACCCGGCCCTCCTCTCGTGTCCGAACGGTCGGCGACCGAACCCGGGGGACGGTCGGTCGCAGCCGTCGATCCTAGTCCTCGCGCGTTCGCGGGACGAACCCTGCAGGTGGGGGCCGGTGGTCCCGGGCCGGGGGGTCGTCATCGGCCGCTGGGCTCGCCGTCGGTGCCGGCGGGGGGCTCGGTGATCGACTCGCCCTCGCGCAGCATCGTGAAGAAGTCCTTGGCGCGCTCCTCGTCCCACAGGACCGAGCTGCCCGCGTTCGTCGACGCGTTCGTCGACGACAGCGGCACGACGAGGCTGAGGGCCTGGTCGGACGACACCTTGCGCATCGTCGACAGGATCCGGTAGGTGTCGAGGAGCGAGGTGTCCTCGCCGACGATGACGCCCGACGCCCCCGCGTGGGTGAAGCCCCACCAGCGCGTCGGCAGCAGGACGGTCGAGGGCGTCGCGGCCTTCTTCATCACGGCGCCGAGGAACTGGCGCTGGCGCTCGGCGCGGCCGAGGTCGCCCTTGGGGTCGGAGTAGCGGGCGCGGACGTACCCGAGGGCGTTCTTGCCGTCGAGGGTCTGGCAGCCCTTCTTCAGGTCGATGTGCGCCTTCTCGTCCTTGATGGCGCGGGGCACGCACATCTCGACGCCGTCGAGGCTGTCGACGGTCTTGGCGAACCCGCCGAAGCCGATCTCGACGTAGCCGTCGATCGGCAGGCCCGTCGCCTGCTCGAGCGTCTCGGCGAGGAGCTTCGGCCCGCCGAGGGCGAACGCGGCGTTGACCTTGTTCCGGCCCTCGCCGGGGATCTCGAGGTAGCTGTCGCGGGGGATGGAGACGACGACCGGCTTCCCGGACCCGCTCGGGGTGTGGACGAGGATGATCGAGTCGGTGCGGCGCCCGGAGGCGTTCCCGCCGACCCCGAGGGCCTTGCGCTCGGCGGCGGTCAGGCCCTCGCGGCTGTCGGAGCCGACGAGGAGGTAGGTGCTGCCGTCGGCGGACGCCGGACGGTCGCCGCCCGGGGTGGTGTCCTCGCGGGTCACCTGGGTCCACGCGTGCGCAGGGGTCGCGACGAGGAAGAGGAGCCAGAGCGCGAGCAGGGCCACGACGACCCGCCCGACGCGGCGCGCCCCGCCCGGCCGGCGCCGGCGCGGCGGACGCGGCTCACGGGGCGGGCGCCCGCCGCCGACGGGGCCACGACCGGCGGGTCCCCCCGGAGGGAGGGGGCGGCCGTACTCGTCGTACGCGCCGGCGACCGGAGGTGGTGCCGCGGCTGCCGCTCCCCCCGCGGCCACGGGCGCCGCCGGAGGCGTGCCTCGCGACGCCCGGCCCGACCGCCGGGTGTCGACGACGAAGACGTCGTCGGGGGCGTCGGGCCCCCCTCCCTGCGGGATGGGTCGGGCGTGGTCCTCGGACATGCTGCAGCGGCTCCTGGGGCGGGTGGGACGTCCCGGCTGGGCACGGTCCGCCACCCAGTGTGCCAAGGAACGCTGGACGGAGGCTGGACGCACCGGGCCCTCGTGCCCGGCGTGGCGAGGCGACGATCCCTCCCACGCCCTCGATACTTCTCTGCCATGGGAGACCCGCGGGGCACCGCTGTGCTCGAACGACGGGCGGCCGACGAGCCGATCCGCGTCGACACCCGCGCGCCGCGTGACGCGGCCCGCGGCCGGCGCCGGGCGATCACCCTCATCCTCCTCACCGTCGTGCTGCCCGGAGCGGCCCAGCTCGCCGCCGGGAACCGGGCGCTGGGCCGCTTCGCCCTCCGCGTCTGGGCGGGGGTCATCGGGTCGGCGGCGCTCCTCGGCCTGCTCTTCCTCGTCAGCCGGCAGGCCGCCCTCACCGTCCTCGCGCACCGCTGGACCCTCGCGGCCGCCGAGTACGTCCTGTTCGGGCTCGCGCTCCTCTGGCTCGTCCTCCTCGTCGACGCCTGGCGGCTGGGGCGCCCCGACCTGCTGCCCCAGCGCGACCGCCGCGCGCTGCTCGTCACCCTGGTCGTCACGGTGCTCGTGCTCACGGGCGGAACCGCGTGGGCGGGCCTGACCGTCCGGGAGGCCCGCAGCGCCCTGGCCTCGCTGTTCACCTCGGGTGACGCGCTCGCGGCCGCCGACGGGCGCTTCAACATCCTCCTGCTCGGTGGCGACAGCGGCGCGGGTCGCGTCGGCCTGCGCCCCGACAGCCTCCAGCTGGCGAGCGTCGACGCCGAGACCGGCCGCGCCGTCCTCTTCGGCTTCTCCCGCGAGACCGAGCACATCACCTTCCGGCCCGGCTCGACGATGGCGACCCTCATGCCCGAGGGCTGGACCTGCGGCGACGAGTGCCTGCTCAACGGCCTCTACACGTGGGGCCAGGACCACGCGAAGGAGTTCCCCGCCGGGACCGACGACCCCGGCATCGTCGCGACGACCGAGGCGATCGAGTCGCTCACCGGGCTCGACATCCAGTACCACGTGCTCGTCGACCTCAAGGGGTTCCGCAGCCTCGTCGACGCCGTCGGCGGGCTCGACGTCACCGTCCAGCGCCGCACCCCGATCGGCAGCCAGCGCGAGATCAAGGGCTGGATCCCGGCCGGCCGCCAGCACCTCGACGGCTACCAGGCGCTCTGGTACGCCCGCAGCCGTGCCAACTCCACGAACTACGAGCGGATGGCGCGCCAGCGCTGCGTCGTCACCGCGATGGTCCGCGGGCTCGACCCGAAGACGATCCTGATGAACTTCGGCGGCATCGCCTCCGCGACCAAGGGCGTCTTTCACACCGACATCCCCCAGGAGGCGCTCCCGGCCCTCGCCGACGTGGCCGTGAGGACCAAGCAGGAGAAGATCACCTCGGTGAACTTCGTCCCGCCGCTCATCAAGCCCTGGGACTACGACCCCGCCGTCGTGCGCTCGACGGTGGCCAAGGCCATCGCGACGTCCGAGAAGGCGGCGGCCGCCACCCCCGCCCCGAAGGCGTCGGCGAGCGGCGCCAAGGCCTCGGCCGGTCCGAAGCCGAAGAAGCAGGCCGTGATGGACCGCCCCGGCACCGACCCGGACGCCGACACCAGCGACCTCGCGAGCGTCTGCTCCGCGGGCTGACGCCGAGCGCCGATTGTCCGGATCGGTGAGCCCTTTGGAATACTCGTCCCTCGTGCGAGACCCCCACCCTGCCGACCAGCGGCCCCGACCCCGGCTCACCGTGGTGGTCCCGATCTACAACGTCGAGGACTACCTCGTCTCCTGCCTCGAGTCGCTCGCCGACCAGACCTTCCGCGAGACCGAGGTCGTCCTCGTCGACGACGGCTCCCCGGACTCCTCCGGCGAGATCGCCGAGGCGTTCGCCGCGGGCCGCGAGGGCTGGCGCGTGCTGCACGTCGAGAACGGCGGGCTGGGCCGGGCCCGCAACATCGGCCTCGACCACGCGAGTGCCGACTTCATCGCCTTCATCGACTCCGACGACGTCGTCCCCCGCGACGCGTTCGAGCTGATGATGCACGCGATCGAGGGCAGCGGCAGCGACATCGTGAGCGGTGGGGTGCTGCGCTACGACGGCGCCCGCACCCGCCCCTCGGGCCTGCACCGCCGCGCCGTCCCCGAGACCCGGGTGGCCACCCACGTGCGCGCCATGCCGAGCCTGCTCTACGACACCACGGCGTGGAACAAGATCTTCCGCCGGGCCTTCCTCCTCGAGCACGCACTGCGCTTCCCCGAGGGCGTCTACTACGAGGACATCCCGCTCACCGTGCCGGCGCACTTCCTCGCGCGCTCCGTCGACCTCATCGAGGAGCCGGTCTACCTCTGGCGCGAGCGCCAGACGGCCGAGCAGTCGATCACCCAGCGCCGCGCCGAGGTGCGCAACCTCGTCGACCGGATGGCCGCGGTGTCGTCGGTCAACGACTTCCTCGAGCGCACCGGTGAGACCGAGGGCAAGCGCCTGCACGACCTCAAGGTCCTGAGCCTGGACATGGCCCTCTTCCTCGACGTCCTCCACGAGGGCGACGAGGAGTTCGCCGAGACCCTCGTGCGCGTCTTCCGCGAGTACCTCGCCGACGTCGACCCCGAGGTCGTCGCGAGCCTGCCGGCGCGTCGTCGCCTGGCCTACCACCTCATCGGCCGGGGCCGCACCGCCGAGCTCGTCGAGGCGCACCACCAGCAGCAGCTCGACCCCAAGCCCCAGGTCGTGCGCCGCGGGGTGCGCCTCTACGTCAAGCTGCCCTACCTCGGCGACGCCTCGGTCGGCGTCCCCGACGCCGTCTACGACGTCACCCGCTCGCAGCGCCTCGTCACGGGGGTGCGCGACGTGCGGTGGAAGGGCTCGACCCTCGAGGTCGACGGCCACGGCTTCATCGACGGCGTCCCCGACGTCGGTCCCGGCACCACCGTCCACCGCCTCCAGCTGCGCCTCGTCGGCGCCAAGGCGGCCCGCCGCACGGTGCGGGCCAAGCGCGTCCGTCGCCCCGACGTCACGGCGCGCTCGACGAGCCGGGCGGTCAGCTACGACGGGTCGGGCTTCCTCGCCCGCGTCCCCGCGACCGAGGTCGAGCTCCCCGAGGGCACCGACGCCGCCGAGTACGAGCTCGTCGCGCAGGTCGCGGCGCCGGCCGCCCGTCGCGGCTCGCCGGTCGGGTCGCCCGAGTACTCGCGCGCGCTCCACCCGCCGCGCGGCTGGGCGCCCGACGGCGTCATCGTCGTCCCGGGCTACCGCGGCACCAAGATGCGGATCGCCGCGCGCCGGGCCCCGGCCGTGGTGCGCGACCTGCGGGTCGAGGGCGAGGAGGTCGTCCTCATCCTGCGAGCCGCCCCCGGCCGCGTGGTCCCCGACGCCTGGCTCCACCTGCGACGGCTCGACGCCTCCGAGGGCGTCACCGTGCGCGTCGAGCGGAACGGCGAGGAGGGCACGGCCCGCATCCCCGCCGACGGCCTCGACGTCACGTCACGCTCGCTCAGCGAGCGGCACTGGCGGCTCTGGCTGGCCGAGGCGAGAGCCGACGACCCGGCCGACGGCAGGCAGCTCGTCGACGACCTCGTCACCACCGCCTCCACGGCCGAGCGCGAGCGGCCCCGCAGCCTGCAGGTCGAGGGGCGCCACGTCGGCCCGGTCGACGTCGACCCCGAGCCCGGCCCCGGCCGCGGCCGCCTCCACGGACGGCTCCTCCAGCTGCGCGAGCGGGGGGTCACCGGCGCGATCCTCGTCGACGGGCCGTTCCGCCCCGAGCTCACCGACTTCGCGTTCACCCCGGGCGGGCTGGAGCTCCACGGCGACACCGGGGGCATCGACCTCGACCGCCTCGTCCTCCTGTCGACCTCCGACCGCCTCGAGGTTCCCGTCGAGCGGTCCGGCGACACGTGGCGGGCCACGGTCCCGGTGACCGGGGCCCCGGGTCACGCCTCGCTGCGGTGGCTGCGCCCCGGGCGGTGGCGCGCCGTCGCCGCCCTGCCGGGTGAGGTCGACCCCGACCTCGGCATCCACGTCTCGGCCGCTGCCGAGGCACACCTCGCCGACCGCGGCGGCGACCCCGTCCGCGTCGGGCTGCGCACCTCGCCCACGCACGAGCTCGGCATCGTCTCGGACGGCGGTGGCTCGTGGTCCGACCGCGGCGCGTTCAACAGCAAGATCGCCCGCAAGGTCCACTACCGGGTCGCCCGCCGCCTCCCGCTCACCGACACCGTCTTCTTCGAGTCGTGGAAGGGGCGGCAGTACTCCGACAGCCCCCGCGCGATCTTCGAGGAGCTCGTCCGCCGGGGTGACTCGCGTCGGCTCGTCTGGGCCGTCGAGCACCACGGCGTCGAGGTCCCCGACGGGGTCGAGACCGTCGTCGTCGGCAGCCGCGCCTACTACCGCTCGCTCGGTCGGGCGCGGTGGCTCGTCAGCAACGACGCCATGCCCAAGCACTTCGCCAAGCGGGAGGGCTCGCACTACGGCCAGACCTGGCACGGCACGCCGCTCAAGCGGATCGGCTTCGACATCGCGAACCTCCAGATGTCGAACAAGAACTACCTCAAGCAGTTCGCCAAGGAGGTGGCCAAGTGGGACGCCCTGGTGTCCCCGAACGCCTACTCCACCGAGATCTTCCGGCGCGCGTTCCGCTTCGACGGCCCGGTCCTCGAGACCGGCTACCCGCGCAACGACGTCTTCCACCGTCCCGAGCTGCGCGAGGCCCGGGTGGCCGCCGTCCGCGAACGGCTCGGCATCGAGCCGGGGCAGCGCGTCATCCTCTACGCCCCGACCTGGCGCGACAACCACTACGACAAGTCGGGCCGCTACCAGTTCGCGATGAAGCTCGACCTCGAGCGGATGCACCGTCGGTTCAAGGACGACAGCGTCCTGCTCATCCGCGGCCACCAGCTCGTCGCGAACTCCGTCGACACCTCGATGTTCGGCGGGTTCGCCCGCAACGTGTCGCACTACCCGGACATCAGCGACCTCTACCTCGTCGCCGACGTGCTCGTCACCGACTACTCCTCGGTGATGTTCGACTTCGTCAACACCGGTCGCCCGATGGTCTTCTTCACCCACGACCTCGAGGCGTACCGCGACGACCTGCGCGGCTTCTACCTGGACTTCGAGGCCGAGGCACCGGGGCCGCTCCTCGCCCACACCAACGAGGTCGCCGACGCCATCGCCGACCTCGACTCCGTGGCCGCCGAGCACGCCGGCCGGTACGAGGCCTTCCGCACGAAGTTCGCCTCGCTCGAGGACGGGCACGCGTCGGCCCGCTTCGTCGACCAGTTCCTCGGGGGGAGCAGCTGATGCTCAGCAAGTCCTACGGGCTGCTCAACTTCCTCAACCGCTCGCACGGCCCGGCCTTCCGCCACGGGGTCGGCGCGGCCGCGTGGGCGGGCACCCTCGCCGTCACCGGCCGCCCCTCCATCGCGACCCTCGTGCGCCACCAGTTCGTCGACGACGAGACGAAGTACGCCTTCCGCCTCGCCGGGTGGGTCCTGCGCCGGGGCTGGCCGAAGGTCGAGACGGTCACCGACGACTTCTTCGACTTCACCCAGGGCGCCGAGCCCGCCGACCTCGACGCCCTCGAGGGCTTCATCCGCTGGCGCCGCCCGGCCCTGCCCGAGCACCTCTGGCGGGCCGACGACCTCTTCGTCCGGGCCGCCCGCATCCACGCCCAGCTCGACGCCGGCGCCACCGACGTCGAGGACCTGCGCCGCGACTTCGCGGCCCGGGCCGACGAGCTGCTCCCGCTCATCAGCGCGCCCCACGGCACGCCCGACGACGGACCGGGGGAGCGCGAGGGCGACTTCTCGGTCGACGACGCGAGGACGGCGGTCGCCGACCTCGTCGCGGCCCTGCCCGTCGAGCAGTGGCGCTGGTACGTCATCAGCGGCACCTTCCTCGGCATCGTGCGCGAGGGCGGCTTCCTCCCGCACGACTACGACGTCGACGTCGGCGTGACCTTCGACCCCGAGCGCCCCGAGGTCACCGACGCGATGATCGCCGCGCTCGAGCGCTCACCGCGCTTCGTCGTCAAGAAGGTCGACGACGCGCAGTCGGTCGTCGAGACGGTGCCCGGGCGGCTCGCGGTGCGCCGCTCGCTGGCCCTCGTCAAGCTGATCCACGAGACCGGGATCAACGTCGACGTCTTCGTCCACCACCGCGAGGGCGACGTCCTCTGGCACGGCTCCTCGATCCACCGGTGGGAGAACCGCGCCTTCGACCTCGCGGAGTACGAGCTCGGCGGGGTGCGCGTGCTCGGCCCCGCCGACGCCGACCGCTACCTCACCGAGAACTACGGCGACTGGCGCACGCCCGTCACCGAGTTCAACTGCACGACGGGCACGCCGAACCTCGTCATCACGCGCAGCTTCCGCTCGGTGGCGCTCTTCCTCACCCGCCTGGCGCACTTCTCGCAGGGCGACCCGGCCGAGTACGAGAAGCTGCGTGCCACCCTGGTCGCCGACGGCCTGCTGCGCGACGACGGCGGCGTGCTGCGCCTGGCACGGGACATCTGATGCGGGGTCCGCGAGGGCCGAAGCGCCGTGCCGTATCCTCGCTCCGGCGCCACCCACGGCGCCGGTCGCCCCATCCCGCCGAATCGAGGTCACCGCGGTGCTGACACGGATCGGGGCGGTCTGGACCCGTCGCGAGATCCTGTGGACCCTCGTCCAGCGTGACCTCCGGGTCCGCTACTCCCGCAGCATCCTCGGGTACGTGTGGACGGTCCTCGACCCGCTGCTCATGGCGTCGGTGTACTTCGTCGTGTTCACCTACGTCTTCAACGCCAACCGGGTCGCCGACACCCCGTACTTCCTCTACCTCCTCTCGGGCCTGCTCGCGTGGCAGTGGTTCACCGGCTCGGTCAGCGACACGACGAAGAGCCTGATCCAGGAGGCGCGGCTCGTCCGCTCGACGAACCTGCCCCGTGAGGTGTGGGTCATCCGGTGCGTCGTCGCCAAGGGCGTCGAGTACCTGCTCTCGCTGCCGATCCTCGTCGGCTTCGTCATCTACTACCTCGTCATCGGCCAGGTGAGGCTCGACTGGGAGCTGCTCCTCTTCCCGCTCGGGCTGGTCCTCCAGTTCGTCCTGCTCGTGGGGATGGGGCTGATCCTGGCGCCCATCACCGTCCTCGCCACCGACATGCAGCGGGTCGTGCGCATCGTGCTGCGCTTCCTGTTCTACCTCTCGCCGATCCTCTACGGCGCCCACTCGGTGCCCGACGCCCTGCGGGTCGTCCTCCTGCTCAACCCGCTCAACGGGGTCCTCTCGCTCTACCGCGGCGGCCTGTTCCAGCGGGGGGTCAACTGGGTCGACGTCGCGGCCAGCGCCGGCCTCTCCGTGCTCCTCGTCGTCGTCGGGTTCTGGGTGTTCTCCCGCCTCGAGCGCGCGGTCCTCAAGGAGATCTGAGCATGAGCCCCGACGCCCCCGCCGTGACGACGCCCGTCACCGACCCCGTCATCAGCGCCCGCGACGTCGGCATCGAGTTCTACACCTCGCGCCGCCGCCGGATGCAGGTGCGCGACATGCTCTTCCACGGGCGTGCGGGCTCCGGCTCGGACACCTTCTGGGCCCTCAAGGACATCTCCTTCGACATCGGCGCCGGTGAGGCCGTGGGCCTCGTCGGCGGCAACGGAAGCGGCAAGTCGACGCTGCTCAAGACCATCGCCGGCGTGCTGCTGCCCGACCGCGGCGAGGTCGAGGTCTCGGGGGGCGTCGCACCGCTCATCGAGCTCACCGGTGGCTTCCGCGGAGAGCTGACCTGCCGCGACAACCTGTACGTCCAGGCCGGGCTGCACGGGCTGAAGAAGGAGCAGATCGACGCCCGGTTCGAGGACATGGTCGACTTCGCCGGGCCCCAGGTCCGCGAGGCCCTCGACCGTCCCTACCGGCACCTGTCGTCGGGGATGCAGGTGCGCCTCGGCTTCGCCGTCATCTCCTCGCTCGACGAGCCGATCTTCCTCGTCGACGAGGTGCTCGCGGTGGGGGACAAGGCCTTCCGCGAGAAGTGCTACACCCGGATGGAGGCGCTGCTCGCCGAGGGACGCACCCTGTTCCTCGTGTCGCACTCCGAGCGCGACCTCAAGCGGTTCGGCACGCGCGGGCTGTACCTGCGGCGCGGCGAGCTCGTCATGGACGGCCCGATGGCCGACGTCCTCGAGCGCTACAACGAGGACCTGCGCACCGCCGGCTGACCGGCGCCCTCCCGCCGTCCCGGTACCCTTGACGCGTCCCCCACCTCGACCGGAGTCCTGCCTGATGACCGCTGCCACCACCTCGGTGACGGACGACGACACCACGCGCGACCCCGAGGCGCCCGGAGGCGACGCGAGTCGTCGGCTCACCCGTCGCGACCTCGCCGTGGCGGTCCTCGTGGCCGCCGTCGTCGTGGTCGTCGCGGTCGTGTGGCGCTCGCCGATCGTGCCCACCGACCCGTGGCACTACGTCCGCTCGGCGCTGGAGTTCCCGAGCGCCGACTGGGTCCCGCTCGGCTTCACGCGCTACGGGATCATCCTCGCGAACATCCCTCCCGCCCTGCTGTTCAAGAACGCCGAGGCGACCTACTACTTCTGGCCGCTCGCGTCGGCGGGCCTGCTCGCCGCCTCGACGTACCTCGTCGGGCGGCGCCTGTGGAACCCCGTCGCCGGACTCGTCGCCGTCGTCGTGCTCTTCACGAACACGATCGTCTTCCTCAACCTCAGCCGCGGCTACCCCGACCTCATGTCGATGGCGCTCGTCGTCACCGCGCTGGTCACGGCGCTGCTCGCCCGCGACC
>CAWIAT010000005.1:0-41409 GCA_963834225.1 uncultured Actinomycetota bacterium
TGACCGACGGGCCCCACCGGGGCCGGACGCGCGAAGGAGGAGAGCAACCGCCCTCCTCCATGTCCAAGGTACAGCCGACCCGGGGGCTTGCGGCAAGCCCCCCGTCCTGGCGCAGAATCACCGGCCGAGGTCGGGCCCATGGGGGGCACCCGGCCCGCAGCACCCGGATCGGAGCCCACGTGAACCCCTCGACCGCCAGCGCGTTCGACCTCCCTGACCACCTCGCCCACAAGGCCGTCCCCGCCCTCGTCGAGGCCGACGAGCGCCACTTCGCCGCCATCGCCCGCACCCTCGACGCGACGCTCGCCGACCTCACCGAGCAGCTCGAGGCCGCCCGGCGCGCCCCGGGCGGCAGGGGGCAGGCCGCCCTCGACCGCGACCTCGAGGTGCACCGGCTCACCGGCCGGCTGCGGGCCCTCGGCCGGTTCGGCCTCGACCTCTGCCTGGGCCGGGTCGTCGCCGAGGACGAGGACGAGCCACTGTACGTCGGACGCCTCGGCCTCACCGACGCCGACGGGCGCCGTCTCCTCGTGGACTGGCGCTCCCCCGCGGCCGAGCCCTTCTTCGGCGCCACCCACGCGAACCCGATGGGCCTGGTGAGCCGGCGCCGCTACCGCTGGACCCACGCACGGGTCCGCGACTACTGGGACGAGGCGTTCACCGCCGAGGCCCTCACGAGCCATGCCGGCGCCCTCGACGACCAGTCGGCCTTCATCGCCAGCCTCGGCAGCAGCCGGTCGAGCCGGATGCGCGACGTCCTCGGCACCATCGCGACCGACCAGGACGCCATCATCCGCGCCGGGTCGCGCCGACCGCTCGTCGTCGACGGTGGGCCGGGGACCGGCAAGACGGTCGTCGCGCTGCACCGCACCGCCTACCTCCTGTACTCCGACCCCCGCCTCGGTCACCGCAGGGGCGGGGTGCTCTTCGTCGGGCCGCACCAGCCCTACCTCGCGTACGTCTCCGACGTGCTGCCGAGCCTCGGTGAGGAGGGCGTGCTGACGTGCACCGTCGGCGACCTCCTGCCCGAAGGGGCGACCGCGGGCGAGGAGGCCGACCCCGAGGTCGCCCGGCTCAAGGCGGACGCCCGGATGGCGGAGGCCGTCGAACCGGCCGTCGGCCTGTACGAGGCGCCACCCACCGAGACCCTCGAGGTGACCACGGCATGGGGTGACGTGCGCCTGTCGGCGCGCGACTGGGCCGAGGCGTTCGACGCCCGCGAGCCCGGGACCCCCCACAACGACGCCCGCGACCAGGTGTGGGAGGCGGTGCTCGCCATCCTCGTCGACCGCGTGGCCGACCGGGCCGGCGGGGACGGCTGGGACGGCTGGGACGACGAGCAGGACGAGTCGGGCGACGACGGCCCTGCCGGCGATGACGAGTTCGACGCCTACGGCATCGGGGCACAGGACCCCCACGCGGTGTACCGCCGCGCCCTCGCGACGACCGCCGAGCTCGTCGACGCCTTCGCCCGTGCCTGGCCGCTGCTGGAGGCGACGGACCTCGTCGGCGACCTCTGGACCGTCCCGGCGTACCTGCGGAGGTGCTCCCCGTGGCTCTCCCAGGCCGAGGTGGCAGCCCTGCAGCGGCGGGACCCCACCGCGTGGACGACGAGCGACCTGCCCCTCCTCGACGCGATGCGGATGCGGCTCGGTGACCCCGGTGCGTCGCGGCGGCGGACCCGGCGCGAGGCCGCTGAGGCGGGCGAGCGGGCGCGGATGGCCGACGTCGTCGCCGACCTCATCGCGACCGACGACTCCGAGATGCGGGTCATGTCGATGCTGCGCGGCCAGGACCTGACGTCCGCGCTCGTCGACGACGCCGAGGGGCCCGTGGCCGACCCCGACCTGCTCGCGGGACCGTTCGCGCACGTCGTCGTCGACGAGGCCCAGGAGCTGACCGACGCGCAGTGGCAGATGCTGCTGCGTCGCTGCCCGTCCCGCAGCCTGACGATCGTGGGCGACCGGGCGCAGGCGCGGCACGGGTTCACCGAGTCGTGGGAGGAGCGGCTGGCCCGGGTCGGCCTCGACCGCGTCGCCCTCGCCCCGCTCAGCGTCAACTACCGAACGCCGGAGGAGGTCATGGCCGCGGCCGAGCCCGTCATCCGGGCCGCCGTCCCGGACGCGAACGTCCCGACCTCGGTGCGCAGCACCGGTGTCCCGGTCCGCCACGGCTCCGTGGCCGACCTCGGGGGCATCCTTGAGGAGTGGGCGGCGGCGAGCGCCGAGGGGGTGGCCTGCGTCATCGGCGACGCGTCGTTCGTCGGGACCGACCGGGTGCGGTCGCTGACGCCCGTCCTGGCCAAGGGACTGGAGTTCGACCTCGTCGTCCTCGTCGACCCCGACGGCTTCGGCGAGGGCATCGAGGGCGCTGTCGACCGCTACGTCGCGATGACGCGGGCGACCCAACAGCTCGTCGTCCTCACGAGCGGGTGACCGGTCGGGGACGCCGCTAGAGGGCCGATGCGGCAGAACACCACAGAGGCGTGGGGCAGACGAAGATCGCAGCGAGCGCTACCGTGGGTTGCAGCCATCGGATCGCAGGGGATCAAAGAGGTGTCGCGATGCCAGGACTCGTGAGGATGTCCGAGGTCCGAGCGTGGCTTCCTCTCGCGGGGTGGACGACGGCGGCGATCCTCGCGCTGGCGGGCTGCGCGCCTGACCCTGACCCAGCTCCCGCTGACTCCTCGATCGCCGAGACCGGCACCCCATCCACTCCGACAGCGGCGCCGTCGGAGTGGGCTGACGTCGTCGACACGGTTCGCAGGAGCACCGTGCGTCTGGAGACGACCACCTGCGATGACCAACGCGGGATGGGCTCGGGCTTCATCGTCGGGGATGACCTCATCATGACCGCGGCACACGTCGTCGACACGGCCGGCTCTGTGTCCCTTCAGGTGGACGGCGTCGTCAGCGCGGCACGGGTCATCGACTTTGACTTCGGGGCCGATGTCGCTCTTCTTCGGTCGGAGAAAAGCTTCGCTGACCGTTCGTTGCCCCTGGCCTCGGAGAAGCCTCGACTTGGGACCGAGTTGGCCGTGCTCGGCTTCCCGGACTGGGTGCAGGACTTGCGCGTCACCCGAGGGATCGTCAGCAGCCTCGACTTCCAGTTGAGCTACTCCAGCTTCACCATCGATGAGCCGGTGATCGTCACAGACGCCGCCATCAATGGTGGCAACAGCGGCGGTCCGGTCGTCGACCGGGAGGGCAAGGTCATCGGGCTCGTCACTGGTAAGCAGGTCCTGTTGGCCGATCTCGAGACAACGAGTGAGGGGACTGCTTACGTCGTCCCCTCGACCGAGCTCGATGATCGCTTCGAGCTGTGGAAGTCCGACGAGCCGAGCGAAGGGCCGTGTATCGAGGACTACGAGGGGGAGGACGAGGCCCCGATGCTCGACGCCGAGTACACCTCCGACCATCCCGACGCGGCTGACATCACCCAGGTCCTCGCGCTGCACGGTGAGAACATCAACCGCGGCGACTACGAGGCCGCGTACAGCTTGTTCACCGACGCCATGCAGGCACGGCAGGGCTCACTCGAGGGGTGGTCGTCAGGCCTGGACACCTCGTACTGGCTCACGTTGAGGGTCGACGAGGTGAACCGTGTCGGCAACACGGGCACCGTCAGAGCCCGTTTCCGAACCACGCAGGACAGGGAGTTCGGCCGTGACGGCCAGACATGCTCGGACTGGTCACAGACGCGACGGCTCACCTTGGTGGACGAGAGGTGGCTCATCGATCGCGTGAAGAATGACGAGGGATCCCCGACGCCCTGTTGACGGAGTCGAGCCGCAACGACACGGGCGGGCTGGGCCCCTCGAGGGTGGGAGGGCGGTGACCGGCGCGGAGACGGCCGCGGCCGGCCCCGCGGTGTCGCGGGGCCGGCCGGGCGCGGGCTGCGGTCAGTCGCAGCAGATGTTGTAGCCGTTCGCCATCCAGAACGACGTCGGGTTGGGGTTGGTGAGCGACGGGTCGCCGACGCTCGTGGCCGCGCTCGTCTGGCGACCGGTGCGCATCTCGACGTGGGTGTGGGCGGCACCCGAGCTCGAGACCCCGCGCCAGTCCTCGGTGCCGACGCGGGCACCCTTGGCGATCGACTGGCCCACGCGCAGGCTGTCGAGCGGGTCGGAGTGGAGGTACACGAGGGTCTTGTTCTGGCTCGCGTTGTAGATGGCGACCTGCGACAGGCCGCTGCCACCGCGGGCACCCTGGGTGACCCGGGTGACCGTGCCACCGAGCATCGCGTACACCGGAGCGCCGATGCCGCGCGCCATGTCGGTGCCCTCGTGGCGCCCCGAGGTGTTGAGGTAGCCGTCGAAGTACGCGGTGATCCGGCCGGTGTTCTTGTAGAGCCCGGTGACCATCCGGCTGTTGGACGCCGACCCGACGACGTGGCCGGCGTTCTCGTTCTTCAGCGTCGACTTGAGGTTGACCTTCGAGCCGCTGCCGATCGCGTCGATCGACCCCGCCCAGCCGCTCTTGTAGAAGACCGTGACGGCCGCGGCCTCACGGTTCCACACCGACGCGACGTTGTTCTTGATGCACTGGCCGCGACCGCTGCCGGCCTTGACGAACTTCACGCAGCCGGCGCCGGTGCCGTAGTCCTTGTCCCCGCCGCCGAGGTCGACCATCGACCCCCCGTGGTTGCTGTTGTAGTAGAGGCAGAACTCGCCGGTCTCACAGACACCGTTCTTCGAGGTCGCGGCCTGCGCGGTCGGCGCCGTGGCGACGACCGTCCCGAGGACCGCGACGCCGGCGGCGGCCAGCGACATCGTCTTCTTCAGCTTCATCTCGTGCTCCTTGGTGGTCGGTGCCGGGAGCGGGGTCGCCCCCGGCGCGGATGACCGACGCGGTTCGCTCCCCCTGGCACCTCGGCCTGCGCCGACGTGTCCCCCCAGTGGTCACGGCCCCCCGGTCGTGGGGTGACCCGGCCACCTGCGGCGTCCGTGCCTCCCTGCGGCCATCCTGCTCAGGACGGGACCGGATGACGATGGGGAGCACTCCCCGGTCCCCCGGTCACTGGTCCATCGCCTTGCGCATATATACGTCACGGCGTATGTTCGAGGGCGTGCCCAGCGAGCTCGCCGTCCTCGAGGTGATCGCCGACCCCACGCGTCGGCGGATCCTCGATGCCGTCCGTGGCGGCGAACGGTCGGTGGGCGAGCTCGTCGAGGCCGTCGGGATGCACCAACCCGGCGTGTCCCGGCACCTCAGGGTGCTGCGCGACGCCGGCCTCGTCGAGGTCCGTCGCGACGCCCAGCGCCGCCTGTACCGCCTGCGCGCCGAGCCCCTGCGCGAGCTCGACGCGTGGCTGGAGCCCTACCGCGCCGAGCTGGCCGGGCGCCTGGACTCCCTCGAGCGCCACCTCGAGCGCACTGCCCACGCCATCCCCCTGAAGGAGCGACCCCAGTGACCGACGACCTCACCACCCGCTACGACGGCACCCTCGAGCGCACGGCCGACGGCGGCGTCATCCGCTTCGAGCGGCACCTCGCCCACGACGTGCGCGAGGTCTGGGACGCCATCACCTCGCCCACCCGTCTCGCCGACTGGTGGCTCCCCTTCGAGGCCGACATCACGGTCGACCTCCGCGTGGGCGGCGAGATGGTCTTCGTCGGGAGGTCGAAGGACGAGCCGGTCACGATGACGTGCACGATCCTGCGCCTCGAGCCCCCGCTGCGCTTCGAGCACACGCACCCCGCACCCGGGTCGCGGATGCTCTGGGAGCTCGAGGCCGCCGAGACCGGCTGCATCCTCCGGCTCAGCCACCTCGTCCCAGACGTCCGGGAGGCGGTCGAGCGCTGCTACCTCGTCGGGCTGCAGACCTCCCTCGACCGGCTCGAGCCGAGCCTCGACGGACGACCCGTGCCGTGGGACTGGGACGCCTTCACCGCGGGCCAGGCGCACTACGCGGACCTCGGCCTCGCCGCGCCGGTGGCCACGTCATGAGCGCCCCCCGCGAGCAGCTCCTCCGCGTGCAGAACTTCATGCTCTCCACCGACGGGTACGGCACCGGCGTGGGCCAGAGCATCGAGCGGCCCTTCGGCCACGCCGACCCCGCCCGACTCGCGTCGTGGGCCGGCGCGACGGCGAGCTGGCCCAACCGCACCGACCCTGGCGGCACCCGCGGCCTCGACGACTACTTCACCCGCGACTTCTCCCACAACATCGGCGCCGAGATCATGGGTCGGGGCAAGTTCGGCCCCCAGCAGGGGCCGTGGGAGGACCTCTCGTGGCAGGGGTGGTGGGGCGACGATCCGCCGTTCCACACCCCGGTCCTCGTGCTGACCCACCACGTCCGGCCGAGCATCTCGTTGTCGGACACCACGTTCCACTTCATCGACGCCGACCCGCACGAGGCCCTGCGCCAGGCGCGGGCTGCCGCCGACGGCAGGGACGTCCGGCTCGGCGGCGGCGTCGCGACCGTCCGGGAGTTCCTCGAGGCCGACCTCGTCGACACGATGCACGTCGCCGTCGCCCCGGTCGAGATCGGTCGCGGCGGTCGGCTCTGGGACTCCCCCGACGAGCTGCTCGACCGCTTCCACCACGAGGAGGTCCCGAGCCCGAGCGGCATCGTCCACCACCTGTTCTGGCGTCGCTGACGACCTCAGGTGTGGTCGCGCAGGTACCGGCCGAAGTGGGGCACGGTGAAGGCGATCCGGCCGCGCTCCCCCGAGTAGATGAGTCCCTTCTTCAGGAGGGCGTCACGCGCCGGCGAGAGCGACTGGGGCTTGCGGTCGAGGTGGGACGCGACGTCGGAGGTCGGGACCGCCTCGGCCTCGTCGCCGAGCTCGACCGCGACCTCGGCCATCGCCCTCAGGTACTCGCGCTCCCCGGGCGTCGCACGTTCGTACCGCGACCCGAAGAAGCCCACGGCGAGCTCGGCGTCGGCCTCCGGGGACGCCACCGACACGTCCTCGGCGGTGATCGACGATCCGGGTGCTCTGTCCCACACCGCCTTCCCGTAGGACTGGATGAAGTAGGGGTAGCCACCCGTGGCGGCGTACATCGCCTCCAGGGCCTCGTCGGAGTACGCCGCGCCCTCCTCCTCCGCCGGGACGACCAGCGCGGCGTCGGCGGCCGCGCGGTCGAGCCGGTCGATGCGCGAGTAGCGGAACAGTCTCTCCGAGTACGACTTCGACGCCGACAGCACCGCCGGAAGGTGGGGCAGCCCGGCGCCGACCACGATGAGGGGCAGTCCCGACTGGGAGATCTCATGACAGGCGGCACACAGCGCCGAGACGTCGTCGGGGCCGAGGTCCTGCATCTCGTCGATGAAGACCGCGATGCCGCGGCCGGTGTCGGAGGACATGCCACCGAGGTCGGACAGCAGCTCGACGAGGTCGATCTCGATGTCGCCGGAGTCGGCGCGACCCTGGACCGCGGGGACGCTGATCCCGGGGTTCCACCGGTCGCGCAGCCTCGTCGCGGCGCGGCCACGGCCCGCCACCGGCTCGCTCTCGCGCTGGGCGAAGGCCTTGACGACGCCGAGCGCGTGGTCGCCCGAGCCACCGGCCGGGCCGAGCTCGCGGACTGCCTGGTGGAGGGCGGAGGCGAGTGGGCGGCGCAGCGACTGGTCGGGGCGGGCCTCGAGCTTGCCCGTCCCCCACCCGGCGCGCACCGCCGAGGAGCGCAGCGCGTTGAGCAGGACGGTCTTGCCGACCCCGCGGAGCCCGGTGAGGACGATCGAGCGCTCGGGGCGGCCCCGGGCGACCCGTTCCAGGACGACGTCGAAGGCGTCGAGCTGCTCGTCGCGACCCGCGAGCTCGGGAGGTCGCTGGCCGGCACCGGGGGCGTAGGGGTTCCTGATCGGGTCCACGATCGCAGCGTATGCGGCTCTCTAGCGTGGATCGCAGACATCCCGATAGAGGCCTAGTGCGTGTCGCGTCCGCACGGTCGGGGCCATCGGCAGGCACCCCGACCGGGGCCGGTTCGGCCGGGTGCCGCAGGCGTGGGATCCTTCGTCCAGGGCCCCGATGCGGGCTCCCGGACGAGGGGCGCCGTACCCGGCCACGCGACAAGACGGCCCACCAGGAGCAGTCATGTCGTGGATCGTCCTCGTCCTGTCCGGTGTTCTCGAGGCGGTGTGGGCCACCGCGCTCGGTCGCTCGGAGGGCCTGAGCCGCGTCGCCCCCACGGTCGTCTTCGCCGTCGCCCTCGTGCTGAGCATGGGTGGGCTCGGCTACGCGATGCGAGAGCTGCCGGTCGGCACGTCGTACGCCGTGTGGGTCGGCATCGGCGCCGTCCTCACCGTCGGGTACGCCATGGCGACCGGGGAGGAGCCGGTCTCGGTCCTGCGCGTCCTCCTCGTCGCCGGCATCGTCGGGTGCGTCATCGGGCTCAAGCTCACCCACTGACGGGCCGGCCGTCGCCTCCTGACCGTCCCGCGGCCGGGTCAGGGGACCTCGGCCACCGACCCGTCAGTGGTCTCCATCGGCTTGCCCGCGGCGTGCCAGGCGCGCATCCCTCCGGCGAGGTTCGCGACCTCGTAGCCCTGTTGCTCGAGCCACGGCATGACCCGCTGGACGCGGCCCCCCGAGCGGCAGGTGATGACGAGGGGCTCGTCGCGGTCGAGGAAGGGGGCCAGCTCGTCGACCCGGGCCGGGAGCTCGGACATCGGGATGTGCACGGCGGTGGGGGCGTGGCCGCGGTCCCACTCGTCCTGCTCGCGGATGTCGAGGACGACGGCGTCGTCGGACAGGTCGCTGACGGTGACGTCGGGGTAGGCACTCATGGGACCCAGTATCCCAAAGCGCCGACCACCGGTTCGGCCAGAGGGCGCGCCGGGCGCCCTACTTGAGGAACTTGCTCGTCCGCCGGTCGGCGAGCGGCTTGCCACCGGTCTGGCAGGTCGCGCAGTACTGCAGGGAGGAGTCGGCGAAGGAGACCTCGCGCACGACGTCACCGCACTCGGGGCACGTCTCGCCGGTCCGCCCGTGGACCCGCATCCCGGCCCGCTTGGCGTCCTTGAGCTCCTTGGCCGGCTTGCCCGAGGCCGTGGCCACGGCCCCGGCGAGCGTCGCCCTCAACGCCTCGTAGAGCCGCTGGACCTCCTGCGGCCCGAGCTTCGCGGCGAGCGCGAAGGGCGAGAGCTTGGCGACGTGGAGCACCTCGTCGGAGTAGGCGTTGCCGACCCCGGCGATGAGCGACTGGTCGCGCAGCAGCCCCTTGACCTGCATCCGGTGGGAGGCGGCGATGGCGGCGAACACCTCGAGGGTGAAGTCGTCGGCCATCGGGTCGGGTCCGAGGGAGGCGATCCGGGCCACGGTGGCCGGGTCGTTGACGATGTGGGCGGCCAGGCTCTTCTTCGTGCCGGCCTCGGTGAGGTCGAAGCCGGACCCGTCGTCGAACCGCACCCGCAGGGCGATGGGCGACTTCCCGGGCCGCAGGACCGTCGCCGGGATCGCCTCGGACCACCGCAGCCACCCCGCCCTCGCGAGGTGGAAGACGAGGTGGGTTCCGCCGCAGTCGAGGTCGAGGAACTTGCCGTGCCGGGCCACGCCGTCGACCGGAGCGCCGACCAGTGCCTGGGGCGGCGGGGTGAAGGTCTTGAGCACCGAGATGGAGCCGAGCTCGACGCCCGTGACGACGAGCCCGTCGGTCCGCTCGCGCAGGAAGTCGACGAGGGCCTGCACCTCGGGCAGCTCGGGCATGGTCCGACGCTACCGAACGACGCCGGCGCTCCCCCGGGTTCGCCCCGGAACCTTCAGGTTCGCCCCCCGTTCGTTCCCCTGCGAACCGGAGGGTTCCGGGCTCCGGCGGGAAAGGTGGGGCTCGGGGGGTGTGGGCAGCGACGGGCCGTCCCACGGGCAGCCGCAGGACCCCCGGAGGACGATCCTCGTCGGGATGACGAGCGGCTCGACGTCGTGGGTGCGGCCCTCGATGCGCTCGTGGAGGCGGATCGCGGCCCACCGGCCCAGGGCGCGGGTCGGCTGCTGGGCGGTCGTGAGACCGGGGGCCATGAACCGCGAGGTCATGATGTCGTCGAAGCCGGTGACCGCGAGGTCGTCGGGCACCCGGACCCCGCGCCGCGACAGCTGGGCCATCACCGACAGGGCGAGCTCGTCGTTGGCGCACAGCAGGGCGTCGACGGGGGCGTCCATCGCGAGGATCTGGTCGACGGCCGGCGGCCCCGACTCCTCCTCGGGATGGACCCGGATCGGCGGCCCGGCCTCGAGCAGCTTGCGCCGGCGCAGGGCCGACACGAAGCCGTCGTAGCGACCCGTGAAGTCGTACGAGTCCTCGACCTGGCCGACGAAGAGGATGTTGCGGCGCCCGTGGCCGATGAGGTGGCTCGTCAGCTCGGCGGCGCTGCGCTCGTTCTCGACGAGGACCGCGTCGCACCCCTCCACCGGGTCGCGGGCCAGGAGCACCGTCGGCGTGCCCCGGCTGATGGTGCGCACCGTCGCGTCACTGACGGTCGCCGTCGCGACGACGAGGCCGTCGACCCGCTGGAGGACGTTGCGCAGGGAGGTCTCGATGTCGACCGCCCCGTTGGCCAGCACGACGACGACCGACTGCCCGTACTGGGCGGCGGTGGACTCGAAGCCGGTGAGCAGGTCGGAGAAGTAGGGACCGTAGAGGCCCGGCAGCACGAGGCCGTGCGTCTGGTGGCGCGGCACGTCGACCGGCCGCGAGGACCGCAGCGGCACGTAGTCGAGCTCCTCGACGGCGCGCAGCACCTTGCGACGGGTCATCGGCGACGCGGGGGTCGACCCCTTGAGCACGCGCGACACCGTGGCGATCGACACCCCTGCCCGCTCGGCCACGGTGTAGATCGTCACGGGACGGTCGCCGTCGTCCGACGCCACCGGTCCTCCTTCCGCCGTGCCCCACCCTGCCGTCCCGGGGGACGTTAGGCCAAGGGCGACGGCGGCGGTGGGACCCGCGGCCAGGTGCGTCAGGCGAACGGGTTGGGCACCGCGTCCAGGAGCTTCCTGGTGTACGGGTCCTTCGGCTGCCGGATGAGGTCGAGGGTCGGCCCCCGCTCGACGACCCGGCCCTCGTGGAGGACGAGGACCTCGTCGGAGAGCATCCGCGCGCTCAGCAGGTCGTGGGTGATGTAGAGGATCCCCATGTCGCGCTCGCGCACGAGGGTCGCGAGGAGCTCGAGCACCTCGGCCCGGATCGACACGTCGAGGCTCGAGATCGGCTCGTCGGCGACGATGATCTCGGGCTCGACGGCCAGGGCGCGGGCGATGACGACGCGCTGGCGCTGGCCGCCCGAGAGCTCGTACGGGTAGCGGTTGAGGAAGCGGTCGGTGGGGGTGAGCGCCACCGTCTCGAGGAGCTCTTGCACCCGGGCCCGCAGCGGGTCGCCCTTGAGGCCCTGGTAGTTGACGAGCGGGCGCTCGAGGGTCTGGCCGATCCGCTTCGTCGGGTTGAGCGAGGAGTACGGGTCCTGGAAGACCATCTGGACGTGGCTGCGGTACTCGCGCAGGGCCCGCCCGCGGTAGCCGGCGACCTCACGGTCGCCGCCCTCCGCGTGGAAGACGATCCGGCCCTCGGTGGGCTTGTCGACGCCGGTGATGAGCCGCGCCAGGGTCGACTTGCCCGAGCCGCTCTGACCGACGAGGGCGGTGACCTCGCCGCGGCGCAGGGTGAACGAGACGTCCTCGACGGCCGTGGTGCGCTCGACCGTGAAGCCACGACGGCGCTCGTAGACCTTGGTCACGCCCTCCACGGAGAGCAGCGGCGGGTGCTCGAGGGCCCTGGCCGACTCGTCGGCGGTCTTGACGAACTCGGGGCCGTTGAAGCGCGAGGTCGGCTCGCCGATGCCGGCGGCGTCGGCGCCACCCTCGTCGGCGCCGCGCTGGATCCGCGCGACGTGGCAGGCGACCTCGCCACCGTCGAGCGGCGCGAAGACGGGGGTCACCGTCTCGCAGCGGGCGATCTTCTCGGGGCAGCGAGGGGCGAAGACGCAGCCCTCGACCGGTCGGCTGAGGTCGGGCAGGCGCCCGGGGATGTAGGTGATCCGCACCGTCTCGGCGCGGGGGTCGCTGTACGAGCCGAGCAGGCCCTTCGTGTACGGGTGCAGCGGGTCGGTGAGCAGGTCCTTGGTGGCCCGCTCCTCGACGATCCGGCCCGCGTACATGACGAGCAGCCGGTCGGAGAGGTCGAGCACGGTGCCGATGTCGTGGCTGATGAACAGGACCGCGAAGCCCTTCTCGGCCTGGAGCCGGCGGACGTTCTCGAGGATCGAGTGCTGCACGACGACGTCGAGGCCGGTCGTCGGCTCGTCGAGGAGGACGACCTTGGGGTCCAGGGCCAGGGCGAGCGCGAGGTTGACGCGCTGCTTCATCCCCCCGGAGAGCTCGTGGGGGAAGGCCTTCATGAACTTGCGGTCGATGAGGACCATGTCGAACAGCTCGCCGATGCGCGCGTCGACCGCGTCACCGCGCAGCCCGGAGTGCTCCTCGATGACGTCGGCGAACTGGGCGTCGACGCGCACGACGGGGTTGAGCGAGTTCATGCTGCTCTGGAACACCGTGGAGATGTCACGCCAGCGAAGGTGGCGCAGCTCGTCCTCCGGCGACGTCGTGATGTCCTTCCCGTCGAAGGTGATGGTGCCCTCGCTGATCCGCGCGGGCCGTTCGAGCAGGCGCAGCACGGCGTTGCCGAGGGTGGTCTTCCCCGACCCGGACTCGCCGATGATGCCGACGAACTCGCCGGGTCGCAGCGAGAACGAGACGTCGGAGACCGCCGTGATGGAGCGGTGCGCCTTCGGCTCGTAACGGACCGTGAGGTTCTCGACCTCGAGGATCGGGTTCATCGCTCAGTCCTCCCGGAGGTGCGGGTTGCTCAGCAGGTCGACCCCGAAGTTGAGGAACGACATGGCGGTGATGAGGAGGGCGAGGACGAGACCGGGAGCGAAGACCCAGATGAACAGGCCCTGCGCGATGGCTCCCTGGGCGTCGGCCTGGTAGAGCATCGTGCCCCACGAGACCTGCCGCGAGTCGCCGAGGCCGAGGACGGCCAGGCCCGCCTCGGCGCCGATGGCCCCGGTCGCCGCGCCGACGAAGCCGGCGGCGACCAGCGAGGTCATGTTCGGCATGATCTCGCGGAAGATGATCCGCAGCGTCCCCTCACCGGAGAACTTCGCGGCGGTGACGAAGTCGCGGTTGCGCAGGGTGATGATCTGCGACCGCTTGCCACGCGCCGCCCCCGCCCACGACGTGATCGCGATGACCGCCACGATGAGCCCGACACCGCGCGTCTCGGCGTACGCCACGAGCGTGATGATGAGCGGCAGGACCGGGATGACGAGGGCGACGTTGGTGACGAAGGTCAGGCCGTCGTCGAGCAGGGTGCCCTCGGCGTACCCCGAGACCATGCCGATGAGCAGGGCGATGAACGTCGCGAGCACGCCACCGAAGAGCCCGACGAGCATCGAGACGCGCGAGCCGTAGATCAGCTGCGAGGCGATGTCCTGCCCGTTGGTCGTCGTCCCCAGCCAGTTCTCGGCGCTCGGTCCCGCGAGGGGGACGAAGTCGGCGTTGGCCGGGTCGTGCGGGGCGATGAGGGGCGCGAAGGTCGCCACGAGGACGTAGACGGCGACGATGACGATGCCGACGCGCGCCTTCTTGCTGCTCCAGATGATCTTCCACCAGGCGTCGGGCGCCTGGGAGTCGCTGGCCTCCTCCGCCGCGGCGGTGGCCTGGTCCTGGTCGACGTCGCCGACCCGCATCGGGTCGGAGGCTGGGGTGGTGGTCACGACTCGCTCCTTCGCGCGCGGGGGTCGAGGACGCCGTAGAGGAGGTCTGCCACGAGGTTGGCCAGCAGCACGCCGACGGTCGTCAGCAGCATGAGGGTCTGCAGCAGCGGGTAGTCCTTGGCGCCGACCGCCTCGCCCATGAGCCGGCCGAGGCCCGGGTAGTCGAAGACGGTCTCGACGAGGATCGCGCCGCCGAGGACGCCGCCCAGGGCGAGGGCGAAGCCGGTGACGCTGGGGAGCAGGGCGTTGCGGGCGGCGTAGCGCAGGGCGATCCGTCGCTCCGGCAGGCCCTTGGCCTTCGCGAGGCGGATGTAGTCCTCGCCGAGGTTCATGATCATCGTGTTGCGCATGCCGAGGACCCAGCCGACGGGCGCGACGATGAGCAGCGACAGCGCCGGGAGGAGCGAGTGGGTGAAGGCCTCCTGGATGAACGGCCCGTTGAATCCCGGTGTCGCGGCGGAGTATCCGCCGGATGTCGGGAGGACACCGAGCGTGTATCCGAAGACGTAGAGCAGGAGCAGGGCGATCCAGAACGGCTGGAGGGTGCCGAGGAAGGTCGAGCCGAGGGTGACGACCGAGTCGGCCCTGGTGTTGCGGCGCCACGCGGCCCAGGTGCCGAGGACGATGCCGATGACGAAGGCCAGGACCTGGGTGACGACGACGAGGACGACGGTCCACCAGATCGCCTGGGCGATGACCTCGCTCACGGGGAACGGGTAGTAGGTGTAGCTGAGGCCGAAGTCTCCGTGGAGGAGGTCCCCGAGATAGGAGGTGTACTGCTCCCACAGCGACCCGTCCGGGGTGCCGAGCATGGCGCGCATGGCCTGGACCTGCGCCGGGTCGAGGGCGTTGTCCTTGCCGGCGAGCCGTCTGACCATGATCTCCGCCGGGTCCCCGGGCTGGAGCCTGGGGATGATGAAGTTCAGGGTCACCACGGCCCACAGGGTGGCGAGGAAGAAGCCCACCTTTCGGGCGAAGTACTTCACGTCTCGTCCTCCGTCGGTCTCACGCGGGTCCCGCGCGGGAACCGGCGCGCGGTGCTGGGGGTGCCTGGATCTGCCCGGGACCGGGCCGGGACGCGGGTCGCGCGTCCCGGCACGGTGTCAGGGGGTCACTTCGGCGAGGTGAGCCGGGTGAGGACGAGCAGCCGGTCGTCCGAGGGGTTGGCGTACGGGTCCTGCTCGCTCGGCCAGCCGGTCGCCTTGTCGGTGCGGTAGATCAGGCGGGTGGGGGCGTAGATGAGCGAGGTCACCGGGTACTGCTTCATCATGACGTCGACGAGCTTGCCGACCTCGGTGCGCTGGGTCTCCGGGTCCGTGGCCTGCGAGAGGGCCGCGACCGTCGTGTCCACGGACGGGTCGGAGAAGCGGCCGACGTTGGGCAGGATCTCCTTGTCGCTCGGGAACTGCTTGCTGGAGAGCTTGGCGCCGATGTTGCGGGCCAGCTCGCAGCCGCCGTGGAGGTACTCGAGGAGGACCTGGAAGTTGCCGGTCTTCTTCTGGTCGTCGACCGACTCGGGGGCCGAGGCGGTGATCTTGGTCTCGACACCCACCTCGTTCAGGCCCTTGGCGATGACGTCGGCGATGGCCTGGTAGTCGATGTAGCCGGCCTGCACCGTGAAGTTGACCGCCAGGGGCGAGCCGTCGGGCAGGGTGCGCTTGCCGTCGGCGCCCTTGGCGTACCCGGCGGCGTCGAGCATCTGGTTGGCCTTGGCCGTGTCGTAGGGCAGGACGGTCTCCTGGCCCTTGTAGGCGTCGGGGAGCAGCTTCTCCATCGAGGGGAGCTTGAGACCGGTCTGGCTCGCGGGCTTCATGACCCCGTAGGTCGCCTTGAGCGACATGGACTCCTTGTCCATGGCGTACGAGATGGCCTCGCGGAACCTGGCGTCGTCGAACGGCTTCTTCTGGAGGTTGCCGGTGAGGACGGTCATCCCGTTGGGGGCGTAGTAGAACTTGTTCGTCTTCCTGTCGGCGGAGACGAAGGTCTTCTCGGGGTTGGGGATCTCGCCCCAGTAGGCGTCGAGCTCGCCGGCGCGCAGCTTGAGCGCGGCCTGCGAGGCGTCGTACTGCCCCTCCTGGACGATCTTCTGCACCTTGACCTTGTCGGCCTGCCAGTAGTCGGGGCGCCGGTCCAGGACGAGGCGGCGGCCGTTGAAGGTCGCGAGCTGGTACGGGCCGGTGGAGACCGGCTTCTTGTCGATGTACTTGGTCGGGTCGCCCACGCTCGCGTAGACGTGCTCCGGCAGCATCTTCTGCTTGATGATCTCGTCGTACTTCGCGGCGGCGTTGCCCGAGAAGGCCATCGTCACCGTGGTGCCCTCGGCGGTCACCGAGTCGGCCGGGGCGCCGAAGGTCTCGGTCCACACGCCGGCCTTGTCCATGCCGGGGTACTGCTTCATGAGGTTGAAGGTGAAGGCGACGTCCTTGGCGGTGAAGGGCTTGCCGTCGCTCCACTTCACGCCGTCACGGATCTCGATGACGAGGGTCTTGTCGTCCGTCCACTCGGCCTTGTTGGCGAGCCAGGGGGTCTCCTCGCAGGTGAGGCCGTTCTTGATGATGAGCGGCTCGTAGAGCCAGAACGTCGTCAGGGGGTTCGGCGAGTACGGGTTGAAGTTGCCGAGACCGCCGACCGCTCCCTGGACCTCGGCGGGGAAGGTCAGCTGCGCGACCATCCCGTCGCCGGCTCCTCCACCGGAGCCGCCGTCAGCGGTGCCACCTCCCCCCGCGCACGCGGCGAGCGCAAGGCTCGCGAGCAGGCCGCCGGCGGCGGCGAGGGACGTCGATCGAGTCAGCATCGTTGCAGACCTCCTGAGCGGTGGTGTCGACGGCAAACGTAGGGGCGCCGACGCGTGTCAGGGAGTCTGCGGAACCATGAAACTACTTTCATCGGATCCCCCTGTTTTCATCTATTTACAGGGGTATTCGGTTCGATCCCGACGTGTCGGCGCTGGTAGGCATGACGTCGTGAAGCCCCAGCAGACCGCCCATGTCCCGGCGCCGCGGCCCCGGGTCGACAGCCCCCAGGGACTCGTCGCCGAGTTCACGACGAACGGGTCGCTGGCCCGGTTGGAGGCCTTCGGGCACAGCCTGCTGCTCTATCCGGCGAGTGAGCTCGAGGCCGGACCGGCGGGTCTGCACCTCCGAGTCCTCGACGGAGACCGGGCGCGGTGGACCCCTCTCCTCGGTCCCGGCTCAGGGGCCGTCGTCTCCACCGGTGACGGCGTCGTGCACCTCCACGGCTCGTGGTCGGGGCTCGACTGGACGGTCGCCTTCCGCCCCGGGTCCGGCGACGCCGACGGCAGGGGCGCCTCTGAGGCCCGCCACGCCTCGTGGAGCTGGGACGTCGAGGTCGTCAACACCGGCGACCGCGAACTCGTCGTCGACGTGGTCCTCACGCACGACCCCGCGCTGGCCTCGCCCGGAGCCGTCGCGACGAACGAGTACTACGTCGCCCAGTACCTCGACGTCTCCCCGCTGGCCACCTGCCGCGGCACCGCGCTGGCCGTGCGCCAGAACATGCCCGGCACCTCGGTGCCGTGGCTCCTCCTCGGCTCGCTGCGGCGCGGCACGGGGTGGGCCACCGACGCCCTCCAGGTGCTCGAGCGCACCGCGACCGGGACGACGCTCGCGGGTCTCGACCGCTCGGTCCTGCCAGGGGCCCGGCTCCAGCACGAGCACACCCTGGCGGTCCTCCAGGACGAGCCCGTGCCGCTCGCGCCGGGAGCCACGCACCACACCGGCTTCGTCGGCGTCGTCCTCGCCGACCACCCGGCCGCGACGAGCGCCGAGGACGCGCACTGGCTCGGGGTCGCCGTCGCCGAGACCGTCGCCCCCGCCGACGAGGTCACGCCGGCCGGCGGGGTCGCCGTCGTGCCGACCGTGTTCTCCGGCGACCCCATTCTCGAGTGCCGCCCCCTGACGGCCGAGGAGCTCACCCTCCTCGACCTCGCGCCCGTCGGCGACGTCGAGACCTCGCCGGCCGGCGACCCGTGGGCCTGGGCCGGGAGGCACGGGCACGTCGTCCTCGCGGCGAAGGAGCTCGCGGTCCTGCGCCCGCACGGCCACCTGCTGCGCACGGGTGGCGCCCTGTCCCCCGACACCCGGGGCCTGACGAGCACCGTCTGGATGGACGGCACCTTCATGTCCCAGGTGACCCGCGGCCACGTCGGCCGCGACCCCCTGCTCACCGGGCGCCGCTCGTACGTCGGGCTGCACCTCGCGCACGGTGCCCGCGTCCTCGTCGACACCGGCGACGGCACCGGCGACGGACGACGGCTGCTCGGCACCCCGTCGGCCTGGCGCGTCGGCCTGGACGGCTGCACGTGGGTCTACGCCACCGACGACCTCCTCCTCGAGGTGTCGTCGAGCGCCCCCGCCGACCGGGACGAGCTCACCCTCACGGTGCGGGTCGTCTCCGGTGCACCGCGCGGCCTCCTGGTCGCCCTCGCCACCGCAGGTGGGCAGACGGTGACGGCAGGCACCTCCTCGGTGACGGTCGGGGGCACCGACGGTTGGCTCCTCGAGTGGGAGGGCGGCGACGCCCACGTCGCCGACGACGCCCCGTTGCACGCCGACCACACGTCGCGCGACGCCTCGTGGGTGACGCTCACCGTCGACCCGACGACGGCCTGGACCCTGCGCACGACCGGGGCCGGATCGTCGAGCCCCGGCGCTCCCGCGGCCTCCGACCCGACAGGCGCCGTGCGGGCCCCGTTCTGGGACACCGCCGCCCACACCCTGTCCCTGCGCGCGGCCGACGCCCCGGCCGACCGCGCCGAGCTCCTCGCGCCGATCAGCAGCGCCCTGCCGTGGTTCGCCCACGACGCCCTCGTCCACTACCTCTCGCCACGCGGACTGGAGCAGTACACCGGCGGCGGGTGGGGGACCCGCGACGTGTGCCAGGGCCCGGTCGGCCTGCTCACCGCGCTCGACCGGCAGGACGTCGTCCGCGAGCTGCTCGGCCGCGTCTTCCGGGCCCAGAACGCCCGCGGTGACTGGCCGCAGGCCTTCGAGTTCCTCCCGCCCCTGCCGACCTCGGGCCAGCAGGACTCCCACGGCGACGTCGTCTTCTGGCCCCTCCTCGCCGCGGGTGAGCACCTCCTCGCCAGTGGCGAGGCCGACCTCCTCGAGGTCGTCGTGCCCCTCGTCGGCGACGACGGCCTCACCGAGCCGCTGCGGGTGGCCGAGCACCTCGCCCGCGCGGTCGGCCGGATCGAGGAGGGGACCGTCGCCGGGAGCCCGCTGCCCGCCTACGGCCACGGCGACTGGAACGACTCCCTCCAGCCCGCCGACCCCCACCTGGCGAGCAACCTCGTGTCCGTGTGGACCTCGGTCCTGCAGACCCAGGCGCTGCGCACCCTGGCCAACGGCCTGCGGGCGGTCGGTGCCGAGCCCGAGCTCGCCGAGCGCGCGGCCTCCCTCGCGGACGCCACCGAGGACGCGATCCACCACGAGCTGATCACCGACGACGTCCTGCCGGGTTACGTCCTGCACGGCGCGGACGGTCGGCGCGAGCCACTCGTCCACCCGCGCGACGACCGCACCGGCCTCACCTTCGGCATCCTGCCGTGGGTGCACGCCGTGAGCGCCGACCTCCTCACCTCCGAGCAGGCCGAGCACCACCTCGCGCTCGTCGACGAGCACCTCCTCGGGCCCGACGGCGCGCGGTTGTTCGACCGCCCGGTCGGGTACGCCGGTGGCCCGATGTCGGTCTTCCAGCGGGCCGAGGCGAGCACCTTCTGGGGTCGCGAGATCGGCCTGATGTACGTGCACGCCCACCTGCGCTGGGCCGAGGCCCTCGCCCGGGTCGGGCACGCCGAGCGGCTGCTGCGCGCCCTGGCCCAGGCGACCCCGCGTGGCGCGGTCGACCTCGTCCGCCCGGCCCGCCCGCGCCAGTCCACGACGTACTTCTCGTCCTCCGACGGCGCCTTCACCGACCGGTACGACGCGCAGGAGCGCTACCCCGCGCTCGTCGAGGGCCAGGTCCCCCTCGAGGGTGGCTGGCGGGTCTACTCCTCCGGCCCGGGCCTGTTCCTCCGCCTCGTCGTCGAGGCCTTCCTCGGCATCCGGCGCCGCGGCACGAGGGTCGAGCTCGACCCCGTCGTCGACCCCGGGCTCGGCGAGCTGCGGGCCACCGTGCCGTTCGACGGCGGGACGCTCGACGTGCTCGTGCGCACCGGCCGCAACGGGCACGGGGTCACCCGGGTCACCGCCCGCGGCACCGACCTGGTGACGACGACCCTCGACAACCCCTACCGCCACGGTGGTGCGTCGGTCCGGCTCGACGACCTGCGGGCGGCCGTCGCCGCCCGCTCCGAGGGCGATGACGGGCCGGACGTCGTCGTGGAGACTCTCTGACCATGACGAGCAGCGACCGGCCCCGGCTCGACACCGACCTCGGCACGCAGGAGCGGGTCGAGGCCCTGCTCGCGGCGATGACCCTCGAGGAGAGGGTCGGCCAGACCCACCAGGTCGCCGACCTCGCCCCCGACGACGTCGTCTCCCGGACCCTGACCGTCTGATCCTCACCCCTGCCAGGAGATCCCCGTGATCGAGCTGACCCACAAGCAGGTCGTCGTCGACGGCACCCCCCGCATCGTCATGGCCGGGGAGGTGCACTACTTCCGGGTGGCCCGCGAGGAGTGGGAGCAACGGCTCGACCTCGTCGTCGAGGCCGGCCTCACCGCCGTCGCCTCGTACATCCCATGGGTCTACCACGAGCTCCCCGACGGCTCGATCGACGTCGAGGGCCGCACCCGCCCCGAGCGCGACGTCGCGGCCTTCATCGACCTGTGCGCAGAGCGCGACCTGATGTTCATCGCCCGCCCGGGGCCCTTCGTCATGGCCGAGCTGAAGAACGAGGGCATCCCCTACCGCGTCTACCGCGACCACCCCGAGATCGTGCCGGTCGGTTGGGACGGTGCCGCTGCGGCGTCGCGGACCGTCGACTACCTCGCACCGGCCTTCCTCGAGGAGACCCGGCGCTGGTACGAGGCCGTCCTCCCCCTCATCGCCGAGCGGCTCCAGCCCGGCGGCGGCAACGTCGTCATGGTCCAGCTCGACAACGAGGTGGGGATGCTCGCCTGGGTCACCAACTCGCCCGACCTCACCGACCACCTCCTGAACCACCTCGCGCGCTGGGTCCAGGAGAAGTACGACGGCAGCGGGCCGTACCCGGTGACCCCCGGAGGCGACGGGTGGGCCGACGCCGTGCGCTCGCCCTCCGAGGAGTGGGCCGGGCCGCTGCGCCGCGACCTCGGCGAGTTCATGCGCGACCGCTTCGCCGACTACGTCCTGGCGCTTCGCGCCATGGCGGAGGGGCTCGGGATCCGTGACGTCCCGTTCGCCGTCAACATCCACGGCACCGAGGGCGGCAGCGGCACCCCCTTCCCCATCGGCATCAGCCAGCTGGTCAGGACCTACTCGGCCATCCCGGGGATGGTGTCCGGCAGCGACCACTACCTGGGGGAGGCGACGCTGAGCACGATGAGCGACCTCTACGTCGTCAACGCGTTCATGGACGCCGTGCACGACGCCGACCAGCCGCTGACCTCACTGGAGTTCGAGGCCGGCTCGGGCGACTACGGCGCGGGTGCCGAGATGCAGTACGACCCGTCGACCGTCGACCTCAAGACCCGGCTGTGCCTCGCGCAGGGCAACCGGCTCATCAACTACTACCTCTTCGCCGGGGGCATCAACCCGCCGCTCGACGAGGTCGTCGACGACGGCAACGACCGCCTGTCGTTCACCGGCGAGCGCCACGGAACCGCCGCGCCGGTGGGGCCCGAGGGGCAGCGCGGCTTCGCCTACGAGGCGACGAAGCGCGTCATCCACGCCGTCAACGCCAACGAGCCGTGGCTGGCCGTCATGGACGAGGAGCACGACGACGTCGAGCTGGGCCTCGTCCTCGATGCCTACGCGACCGAGTACCACCACCCCGGTTCGGCCCTGATGAGCGATGCCGTCGACGACCTCTCGCAGCACCGGGGGGCCGGGCAGCGGCGGGCACTGGTGCGATCCCTCCTCATGGCCGGCTACCGGTTCGGTGCCGTGCACCTCGAGGAGCGCTCTCCCCGGAGGAGTTCCGTGCTCGTCCTCGGGACGGGCCGGTACCTCGCCGAGGCGGTACAGCAGCGCGTCGTCGCCCACGCCGAGGGCGGAGGGCGCGTCCTCCTCCTCGGACCGGTGCCGCAGCTCGACCTCGACGGCACCCCGTGCCACGTCCTCGCCGACGCCCTCGACCTCGGTCACGGCGAGGTCGTGCGCGACACGGGCCACTACTACCCGTCCGTCGTCGCCCACGGCTGGGCCGCACCCTGGCCGGAGATGCGTGTCGGGTGGCGCCAGGAGCTGCGGCCGAACCGCGGCGACGTCGTCCTCACCGACGTGTACGGCACGGTGTGCGGGGTCGACGTCCCTCTCGGCGACGGCCGGGTCGTCGTGCTGGCGGCCGAGCTGCCGTCGAACCGCGACCTGTTCGCCCGGGCCCTCGCCGCGCTCGGTGCCTCTCCCGGGGTGTCGACGGCGACCCCCTTCCCCGGTGTCATCACGACGACGACCTCCTCCGAGGACGGCCAGCGTGCCCTGCACCTCATCAACATCTCGGGGGCGCCGATGCCGACGACGCTCACGGTGGACGGCGCGGAGCTCTTCGACGGCCGGCCGCTCCAGGTGCCGCCGCGCTCGGGGTACGTCCTCCCCCTCGGCCTCGATGTCGCGGGGGTCCGCCTGATCGGCGGGACCGGTGAGGTGGCCGGCGTCGAGGACGGCGCCATCGCGTTCTCCTCGCTCCTCGGGCTGGGCGACGGGCCGGGCCACGTCGACATCGCACCCGGGACCGCGGTGCTTCCCGACGACGGCTACGACATCACACCGTTCGCCGACGGCACGGTGCGCGTCACCCCGCGCGACGGGACGATGCTCGTCGTCCGGCTCGACCCGACCTTGACGCTCGTCGACCCCACCCACGTCGAGGCCGACCTCCACATCGAGGCCTCCCCCCGCGCCTGACCCCTCCCATCGCGCTCCGCACTCCAGACCGCGCCCCACACCGCGCTCCAAGGCGCGTGCTACGGCGCAGTACGTGCTGTGATCACGACACCTACTGCGCCGTAGCACGCGATGGAGGGCGGGAGGGTCAGCGGTCGTCGGGGTCGGGGAGGAGCCACTCGGGCGGGTCGTCGATCGAGGTGACCGCGCCCGAGGCGTGCCGCGCGAGGCTGCGGACGGGGACGTCGCCCTGTCGCCACACCCCCCGGACCTGGGCCGCGAGCCCGTAGCCGTCGGGCGCCCGGACCACCGGTACCTCGAGGTCCTCGGTGGGCGCCGGGTTGAGGTCGTCGTTCGCGATCGGGACGCCGTGCGAGAGGACCTGCTCACCGGGGGTCAGCTCGCGGATGGCGATGGCGCGCACGTGGTCCGGCCGGCGAGAGGCGAACTCGGTGTAGAGCCGCGGGTCGTGCTGCCCGTCGTCCCCGATGAGGAGCCACTTGACGTGGGGCAGCTCGCGGGCGAGCCGGTGCAGCTGGGCCCGCTTGTGCTCCTGCCCCGACCGGAACCAGCCCGTGTTCGTCGGACCCCAGTCGGTCATGAGCAGCGGCCCGGCCGGGTACCCGTTGCGCCGCAGGAACCGGGTGAGCGAGGGCGCGGTGTTCCAGGCGCCGGTCGACAGGTAGATGACGGGAGCGTCGGGCCGCTCGGCGAGCAGCTCGCGGTACAGCGTCGCCATCCCGGCCACCGGCTTGCGCGCGCCCTCGGAGCGCATGAACGTGTTCCAGCCGGCGATGAGGGGCCGCGGCAGCGAGGTCGACAGGACGGTGTCGTCGATGTCGCTGATGATGCCGTGGGTCACCGTCGTCCCCACGACCAGGACGGGCACGTCGATCGTCTCGGCCCGCGGCGACCCGATGTAGACGCGGTGCCAGCCGGGCGAGAGGCCGTGGCCGCGCACCGTGAGGTCGATGTAGCCGCCGCGGTCGGTGCGGGTGGGGATGATCCGTCCGTTGACGCGCACCGTGACCGGCTCGTCGATCGCCGGTGTCGCGAAGAACGCGCGAAACCCCCGCGTCTCGAGCTCGACGGCACGCAGCCGAGCGGCGTAGGTCGGCTCGTCGGGCTCGTCCTCGGGCAGGCCGCGGGTCAGGATGACCCTCCCGAACACCCGCAGCGCGGTGACGCTGCCGTACCCCGTGGACGGGACGACCCTCGTCATCCAGCCGCGCGAGGTGAGCAGGCTCGCCTTCCGGGCGTGGTAGGCGTCCTCGAGGACTGCTGCGGCATGCGGTCGCGGCACGTGACGATGCTAGTTCAGGGTCGGGGGACGCTCGGGGCGTCGGGCGCGCTCACCCCGGTGACGATCTGCTGGGCGAGGACCCGAACCTTGATGTTGCGGTCCTGCGAGGTCTTGCGGAGCACCTCGAACGCGTCGTGCTCACCGACCCCGCGCATCGCCATGATGACGCCCTTGGCCTGCTCGATGACCGCGCGGCTGGCCATCGCCTGCTCGAGCTGCCCGGCGAGGCGGCGGGCGCCGTCGAGCGCGGTGACGGCGACGAGCGCGTCGGCGCAGCGGGAGGCCGCGAGCCGCACGAGGGCGGCGTCGAAGGAGTCGAAGGCGTGGGGCGCCCAGGCGTAGAGGTTGATGGCGCCGACGCACTCCGTCCCACTGAGGAGCGGCAGGGCGAGGAGGCTGCGCATCCCCTCGTCACGGCACTCCTGCGCGAACCGCGGCCACCGGCCGTCGTCGACGACGAGGTCGGGGACGTGGTTCTCGGTGCGGCGGCGCGCGGCGTCGAGGCAGGGGCCCTCGTCGAGCGCGTACTGGACGGCGTCGATCTCCAGGGTCTGCACCGTCGTGTACGCGGCGGTGTGCGGGCGGTTGGCGCTGAGCACGGTGATCCCGACCTCGTCGCAGCCGTCGATGTGGCGGCGCACCGCGTGGACGACGCGCTCGAGGTGGTCCGACACCTGCTCCATCGACTCCAGGACCCCGCCGAGGTCGGTCGTCAGGGCCGAGATGAGGGCCTGCTCGTCGACGACGGGCAGGGACGAGGGGTCCACCGCGGGGCGGGAGTCGGTGTCGGTCATCGGGGGTCCTCCAGTCAGACGTCCCTGCGGGGGCCACAGTAGCGACCGCCGGCCGGCCGGTCCTGCGACCTGCGACGACGTCTCGGGTCGCTGTCTCCGTCCGGTCCTGTCACCGGCACCGGGATGCACCGGCACCCGGTCGGATCAGCACAGCCACGGCCACGCCGAACCTCCGTCCACGCAGAGGTCGAGGCCAGGCCCACCGTCCAGGGTGTCGGCGCCGGGTCCGCCCGTGAGGAGGTCGTTTCCGGCACCGCCGTCGAGCTCGTCGGCGCCGGGTCCGCCCGACAGCAGATCGTTGCCGTCGCCTCCGATGAGGATGTCCGCGCCCTTCCCACCGATGAGGATGTCCTTACCACCGAGCCCGCACAGCACGTCGTCGCCGTGGCCGCCGATCAGCAGGTCGGAGCCGGTCGTGCCGGTCTTCGTGCATCCGAGTTCCGCGACCTCCGCGATCTCGACCGCACCTGCCTCGCACGCGACTCCGGCTGGCCGGGCGACTCCTCTCTGGTCGACCGCGAGGACCGTGCAGTCCGCCGCAGGGACAGCGCCCGCGGCGGGGCTCGCGTCGAGAGGGAGCCGGGTGTGCGTCGGTCCGCCGTTGTCGCCGAGCGGAGCGAGCTGCGGATCTCCCGTGCTGGTCTGGTCCCCGGGCCCGCCCACGAAGGCGCACGTGGCGTCGCCGCCGACGTTGTAGCCCGCAGAGATGGTCGTTCCGGCGATCGCGCAGTCCGTTCCGCCGCCGGCGGCCGCCGCGACGATCGAGCCGAAGGAGTCGAGGTCCTCGCCGGTGCCGATGTTGGCGCCCGCGGGAGCGGTGTTGTCGACGACCGTCGCATGGCGCAGGAAGACGTCGCCGGTGCTCGTGGACACGCCGCCGCCGGTCACGGCCGCGGTGTTGCCCGAGATCGTCGAGTTGTCGACCCTGACCTCGCCGGTGAGCGCACGGATGCCGCCGCCGCGGCCCTCGGCTCCGGACGCGGTGTTGCCGCTGAACGTCGATCGGACGATGAGGATCTGGGCGGGTGGAGGATCATCGGTCAGTTCCACGATTCCGACGAACATCCCGCCACCGGGACCCGTGCGCATGTTGCCTGCGACCGTCGAGTCGGTGATCGTGGCCGTCCTGCCTTCGCCCGGCTGATCCTGGTCGACGCTCCACGAGATTCCCCCGCCGAGCGTCGCGCCGGACGGCACGTTGCCCTCGATCCTCGATCCGGTGACCACCAGGTCGCCGCAGGCCGAGCAGGCGACACCGGGGCCGCCGTTGTCCGCCGCCGTCGAGTTCACGAAGGTGAGGAGCCCGTCGCCCTGACCGGTGGTCGAGAGACCGCCCTGGCCGTTGAGACTGATCGTCGAGCCCGTCACGGCGAGGGCGCCGTCGATGGCGCCGATCCCCCGACCCGTGTTCTGCGTGATGGTCGACCCGTCGAGCGTGATGCCGCCGAACGAGACCCGAATGCCCGTGCCGGTGTTGGGCCCGACCGTCGAGTCCACGAGCGAGATCGCCGACCCGCTCCCGAGCTCGCCGCTGTTGAGGACCTGCCCGGTGGCGGCATCATTGCCGGCGACGGTCACGCCGTTCAGCTCGACATCGCCGTTGAACCGGACCGCGGCGCCGTCGCTGCTGTCGCCGCCCGTGACCGTGAGGTCGATGAGTGCGACGGTGGGTGCGCTGTCGAGCTGGTCGATCACGCGCTCGCCGGCGCAGGTCTGCTCGATCGTCGACCCGTTGCCGTTCACCGTGAGAACCTGCAGCCCGGTGTGGTCGAGGTCGCCGCCCGCATTGGCGTCCTCGGCGCCTCCGGCGCACAGGGTCAGCTGGTACGACGCGGATGCCGCGAGGTCGATGACCGTCGCATCCGGTGCCGAGTTCGCCTGCGTCACCGCCTCACGCAGCGAGACGACGCCGTCCGCGCCGTTGACGACATCCGACGTCGTCGTGACCGTGACCGTCGCCGCGGCCGCCGGTGCTGCGACGACGACCGTCGACACCGACGCGACGAGGAGTGCGACGAGGGCTGTGACTGCAGCGTGCTTCTTCATGAGGTGTCCCGCCGAGCGGGTCGGTCCCGCGAATACGCCGGATGCTTCCGATCGCGCTGCTCGGACAAAGGATCCACCCATCAGGGAGTTTCCGCTAGGGCCCCGTCGCCGGCGCCCGGTCCGATGTCGGAACCCACGCGACGCGTGAGCTGACCGACCGGCGTCACGGACAGGAGCAGGGGGATGAGCCACACCGGGGACACCCCGCGGCGTACCGGTCGACGGCGCGGGTGAGGTCGACACCCACCTGGTTGGCGAGCGAGGCCACCCATGCGAGGACGTCGGCGAACTCGTGCTCGCGCTGGGCGTGGCTGCCCTTGCGGACGGCCTGCGCCAGCTCCCCGACCTCCTCGGCGAGCCACGCGACGGTGCTCGGCACCCCGCGCTCGCGGTCGCGCTCGCCGTAGGTGCGCTCGATGACGTCCTGGAGGTGCGCGAGGTCCATGCCGGGCAACCTACCGGCCGCCTCGTCCTCAGTTCAGGCTGGCGCCACCGGGCTGGGGCGTGCTCGGCAGCGCGCCGAAGGTCTCGACGATGGCGGCCTCGCGGCGGATGAGGGCGAGCACGGTCCGCAGCCGGGTGGCGGCGTCACCGCCGTCGAGGACGCGCTGCCGGTCGACGGGGTCCAGGACCATCCGCTCGACGACGCGGTACGCGACCTGGCCGAGGGGCGCGTCGACCGGCTCCGCGGTCGCCCCGAGCCGCTCGAGGTAGGTGCCGTGCTCGCTGATGACGCGGTCGGCGAGCGCCGCGACCTCGGGGCCGGCCGACGACGACGGCTCGTCGAGCCAGGTCACCTCGCCCGTCGTGAACGGGGTGCCCGCGGACTCGTCGACACCATCGAGCCGGAACCGGCGCACCCCGGTGGCGACGAGGTGGACCACGGTCCCCGCCGGTCCCTCGGCGAGCGCCATGGCGTCGACGCGGGCCTCGCAGCCCGTCCCCTGGAGGTCACGGACCGACTCGACGCCGACCTCGTGCCCGGTGCGGATGAGGACGACGCCGAAGCGTCGGTCGTCCTCGGCCCGTTCCGCCAGCTGACGGGCGAGCTCGAGGTAACGCGGCTCGAACAGCTGCAGCGGCAGCCGGGCACCGGGGAGCAGGACCGTTCCGAGCGGGAAGAGGGGCAGGGTCGCCATGCGCCACTGTAGGCACGTCAGGGCCCTGCGCGAGGGGGTCGCGGCGACCCTCGACAGGGACCCGATGCGGGGATGTCGGTGCCCGACCGGTAGAGTCGTGTTCAACGACCCGCCATCTGCCGCGAGTCGCCGAACGTCTGATGTCGATGCCACGCGACCCGGGACCCCTGTCCCGTCGCGGCGCCGAGGCCCAGAGCCCAGCCGGCAGAACATCCTCGTCGTCGCCGACCACCTCGGTCCGCCACGGCCTCATCCCTCTTGGAGTCTTCTTGTCCACCAGCACCTTCGGCACGCTCGGCGTGCCGTCCTCCCTCGTCGAGGTCCTCGCCACCGGCGGGATCACGATCCCCACCCCCATCCAGGCCTCGACGCTTCCCGACTCCCTCGCGGGTCGCGACGTCCTCGGCCGCGGCCGCACCGGATCCGGCAAGACCGTCGCGTTCCTCCTGCCCGTCCTCGCCCGCCTCGCCGCGAGTGGCACTCCCCGGACGGCCCGCCGTCCCCGCGCCCTGATCCTGGCCCCCACTCGTGAGCTCGTCACCCAGATCGACGAGGCGATGGCGCCGCTCGCGGCCCGTCTCGGCCTCACGAGCCGCACCATCTTCGGTGGTGTGGGCCAGAACCCGCAGGTCTCGGCGCTGCGCCGTGGCGTCGACGTCGTCGTCGCGTGCCCCGGCCGCCTCGAGGACCTCATCGGTCAGGGCCACGTCTCGCTCGACGCCGTCGAGGTCACCGTCATCGACGAGGCCGACCACATGGCCGACCTCGGCTTCCTGCCCCAGGTCCGCCGGCTGCTCGACGCCACCCCGCGCACGGGGCAGCGGATGCTGTTCTCCGCGACGCTCGACGCCGGCATCGGCGTCATCGCCAACCGCTACCTGTCCAACCCCGTGACGCACGAGGCCGACTCGGTCCAGTCGCCGATCTCGACGATGGAGCACCACGTCCTGCACGTCAGCTCGGCCGGCCACTCGGCCGTCCTGCTCGACCTCGTCGCCGCCCCCGGCCGCACCGTCGTGTTCACCCGCACCAAGCACCGCGCCAAGCGGCTGGCCCGCCAGCTCAACGGCTCCGGCGTCCCGGCGGTCGAGCTGCACGGCAACCTCAGCCAGAACGCGCGCACCCGGACGATGGACGCGTTCCACTCCGGCGAGGCCCGCACCCTCGTCGCGACCGACATCGCCGCCCGCGGGATCCACGTCGACGACGTCGCCCTCGTGATCCACGCCGACCCGCCGGTCGAGCACAAGGCCTACCTGCACCGCTCCGGCCGCACGGCCCGCGCCGGCGCCTCGGGCACCGTCGTCACGCTGATGACCGACGACCAGGTGCGCGACGTCCGCGACCTCACCCGCAAGGCGGGCGTGCGTCCCACGACGACCCGCGTCGACGCCTCGCACCCCCTCCTGAAGACCATCGCACCCGGTGACCGGTCCTTCGAGGGCGGCTTCGCGACCCCCGAGCCCGGCCCCCGTGGCGGCGGCACGCGCGGCAACGGCGGTGGCGAGCGCTCCTCGCGCGGTGGCGGACGCTCCACCGGTGCGAGCTCGGGCTCCGGCTCGGGCCAGTCCCGTCGTCGTGGCGGCTCCGGTCGCACCGGCGCCGGTGCGCCCTCGGGCCCCGGCGGTCCCGGTGCGGCTCGCCCCACCTCCGGCGGCCAGCGCTCCTCCACCCCCGGCGGCCAGCGACGCGGCGGCTCCGGCTCCGCGTCGGGTCGTCCCACCTCGGGTCGTCCCACCTCGGGTCGCCCGGCCCGCTCGGCGGCCTCGTTCTCCGAGGGCGCCGGCGGCCGCCGGTCCCGCTGACCTCACCCAGCCCCTTCCCAGACGTCCCGGTTACGGTCTGCTGCCCATGGACTGGGGTGACGAGGTGTGGTCGCGGATGGCGGCCGACTCCGGGGTCGCGCTGTCCGGCGCCCCGGTGGTCGTCGTCCTCGTGGCCGCCTTCGTCGGGGTCGCGTCCGGACCCGCCTGGGGCGTGCTGCGCCTCGGCGTGACCCTCGTCCACGAGCTCGGCCACGCCCTCGTCGGCATGGCCTCCGGCCGTCGCTTCACCGGGTTCGTGCTGCGCGGCGACATGTCCGGTCACGCGGTCACCGTGGGTCCGGCGCGCGGGCTCGGCCGCGTCCTCACGACGTGGGCCGGCTACCCCGCTCCGGCGGTCGTCGGGGCGGCCCTCGTCGTCCTCGCGGTCCGGGGCTGGGCGGCGCCCGTCCTCACGGCGGTGCTCGTCCTCCTCGTCGCCTCGCTCCTGTGGGTGCGCTCGGTCCTGACCGCGTTCGTCGTCCTCGCGGTCGTCGCGGGGGCCGGCGCGGTGTGGTGGGCGGCCCCGCCCGAGGTGCAGGCCCAGGTCGTCGTGGCCGCGGGAGTCGTCCTCATCGTCGGCGCCTGGCGCCACCTCGGAGCGGTGCTCGGCGCCCCGCGCCGCGGGACGAGCGACCCCGAGGTCCTGACCCGGCTCACCCGCGTCCCCACCGTGCTGTGGAACCTCACCTTCGCCCTCGCCTGCCTCGGCGCCTCCTGGGTCGCCGGCACCACCGTCCTCACGGCGGCCGGGGTCCTGGCGGGCTGAGCCGCGCTCGCGGCGCGAGGGACGAGGGCTAGCGTGGGGGCCATGGCACACCAGTACCGCGTCGTCGAGCTGCGCGAAGGACTCGTCGGGGGAAAGCTCTCCGGGGGCAAGCTCGAGAAGATCCTCAACGAGAACGCTGCGCAGGGCTGGCAGCTGAAGACCATCACGGCCTCGGAGGTCAAGGGGCGCGTCGGCCCCGGCGGGGTCGAGGGCCTGCTCATCACCTTCGAGCGTCAGGTCTGACCCGCGACGACCTCCACGTGAGGTCGCCGCTGCCAGAGGGCCCAGTCCTCGCTGACCTCCGCCGCCGTGCGCTGGAGCATCGGGAGCAGCTCGTCGACGAGCCGTTGCGTGCTCGTCTCGGCGGCGTGCACCGTGACGTTCATCGCCGCCCGCACGGCACCGGTGCCGTCGCGCACCGGGACCGCGACCGAGCGCACCCCGGGGGCGAGCTCCTCGTCGGCGAGGGCCCAGCCGCGGGCCCGCACGCGCGCCAGCTCCTCCTCGAGCTCCTCGGACGACCGCTCGACGTGCCCGCGCAGGCCCGACCTGCTCGGCTCCGCGAGCGCCGCGCCGAGGGCGTCGGCCGGCAGCGCCGCGAGGAGGACCTTGCCCTGTGAGGTCGGCGGCGCCGGGAAGCGCGTCCCCACCTCCACCCGCAGGGCGATGATCTTCGGGACCGAGACGCGGGCGACGTAGACGATGTCCGACCCGTCGAGCTGCGCCATCGACGACGACTCCCCGGTGCGGCCGACGAGCGACTCCATCCGGGGGCGAGCCATCTCCCAGAGGCCCAGCGACGACACGTACGCCGTGCCCAGGCTCAGCACGCGCGGCGTCAGCGTGTAGGTCCCTCCCTCGGACCGGACGTGCCCGAGCTCCTCGAGGGTGAGCAGCAGCCGGCGGGCGGTGGGGCGCGCGAGTCCGGTCGCCGCGGCGACGTCGCTCAGCGACATCGTGGGGCGCTCGCGCGAGAAGCTCGCGATGACGTCGAGCCCGCGCGCCAGCGCCTCGACGAAGTCGCGCCCCTCCCCACGTCCGGCCACCGGGCCTCCTCCTCGTCGCCGTCGATGCGTGCGGGCCGCACCCTACGCGGTCGGCGGGTGCTCCTCGCCGGCGCCGGGCTCGCCGAAGACCGTGCCGCGGGCCAGCGTCGTGTCGGTGCGGAACTCGGTGTACTGGTAAGGGTTGTCGAGGACCTTGCCGTCGTCCTCGGGCAGCGCGGGGTTCATGCCGTCGGTCCACGCCTCCTCGCCCATCTCGCCCACGAGGTGCTCGACGGTGGCCTCGGCGCGGCGGCGCAGGGCGTCGAGGTCGCAGCCCACCAGGCGCCCCTCGTGCTTGACGACCCTGCCGTCGACGACCACGGTGTGGACGTCCCCGCGCTGGGCCTGGAAGGCGACGTGGCCGTACGGGTGCAGGACCGGGAAGGACACCGGCGAGTGGTCGTTCTTGATGAGGACGACGTCGGCCTTCGCGCCGGGCACGAGGCGACCGATCTCGTCGGTCCCGAGGGCGCGGGCGCCACCTCGGGTGGCCCACTCGACGACCTGCTCGGCCCGCAGGTGGACGTTGGTGACCGTGTCGCCGGCTGCGTGGGCCTCGAGGTGCTCGCGCGAGCGGTCGGCGCCCAGCGTCGTGCGCATGGCCGAGAAGAGGTCGCCGCTCCACCAGACGCTCGTGTCCATCGACAGGGACACGGGGATGTCGTGGCGTCGCAGCTGCCAGGTGGGCGGGTAGCCCTGTCCCGCACTCTGTTCCGACTCCGTCGACACCGAGACCGACCCGCCCGTTGCCGCGATGCGGTGGTAGGAGTCGGCCGACAGGGTGGCGGCGTGGACGAAGACGGTGCGCTCGTCGGTGAAGCCGTTCTCGTGCATCAGCCGGATGCCGTCGTCGTTCGTGGCGCCCCAGACCCCGGCGTGCGTCGTCACGGGGAGGTCGAGCTCGCGGGCGACCTCGAAGGCCGGCCGCTCGGGGAACGCCGGGTCGCCCGTGACGTCGAAGGCGAGCTGCCAGCCGTAGAGGTCCCCTCGGCGGCGCTCGAGGAAGGCGCGCACCGCGGGGTCGGCGGTCCACTCCCAGGGCCCGGCCTGGATGTTGCCGTAGGCGAGGACGAAGCGTCCCGGCACGGCGGCCAGGGCGTCGACGGCGGCTTCCGCGTGGTCGACGCTCTGCAGGCCGTGCGACCAGTCGACCGTCGTCGTGACGCCGGCCTCCAGGGCGTCCCACGCCGAGATGAGGTTGCCGGTGTGGACGTCCTCGGGGCGGAACCGCCGCCCGTGCTCGAGGTAGTACCAGACGAAGTACTGGGTGAGCGTCCAGTCGGCGCCGTACCCGCGCATCGCGGTCTGCCACATGTGACGGTGGGTGTCGACCATCCCGGGCATGACGATGCCGCCGGTCGCGTCGACCTCGAGGGCGCCGTCGGGCGCGGTGAGGCCGTGGCCCACCTCCGCGATCCGGTCGCCGACGACGAGGACGTCCCCGCCGGTCAGCACGCGGTGCGCGTCGTCCATCGTCAGCACCGTGGCATTCCGGAACAGCACCGGACGACCGTCGGCCACCTCGTCGTGAGCCATGCGCTTCTCCCGTTCACTCTGGCGGACGCTCGTCCGCATCATGGCGCGCCAGCGCCAGATGCCCACTGTCGGCGTGCGGTGCGGGCGATGTCAAGAGGGAGCGGTCCCTCGGTCGAGGGTGCCGGGTCGCGCCTTGACAGGGCCACCTGCCACGTCGAGACTCGTCGTGACCACGACAACGGACATCTGTCCGTTCACGTCCCAGCGCGAGGAGGCCCCCGATGGCGCACCGCTCCGGTCCGCTCGCCGGGCTCCTCGTCGCCGACTTCTCCCGGATCCTCGCGGGCCCCTACGCCACGATGCTGCTCGCCGACCTCGGCGCCGAGGTGGTCAAGGTCGAGTCGCCCGGCGGCGACGACACGAGGACGTGGAGCCCGCCGGTGCGTGACGGCGTCTCGACGTACTACCTCGGCGTCAACCGCAACAAGCGCTCGGTCGCCCTCGACCTCAAGGACGACGACGACCGCGCCGCGGCCCGAGAGCTCGCCCGGCGGGCCGACGTCCTCGTCGAGAACTTCAAGCCGGGAGGCCTGGCGCGCTTCGGGCTCGACTACGACAGCGTCAGCGCCGACAACCCCGGCGTCGTCTACGCCTCGATCAGCGGCTTCGGCAGCGGGCCCGGCGGGCGCGACCTGCCCGGCTACGACCTCATGGTCCAGGCCATCTCGGGGCTGATGAGCCTGACCGGCGACCCCGAGGGCCCGGCCTACCGCGCGGGGATCTCGGTCTTCGACGTCATGGCCGGGCTGCACGCGAGCATCGGCGTCCTCGCCGCCCTCCACGAGCGCGACGAGACCGGCCGCGGCCAGCACGTCGAGGTCAACCTGCTCAGCTCGGCCCTCTCCGGGCTGGTCAACCAGTCGAGCGCCTTCGTCGCGGGCGGCGTCGTGCCCGGCCGGATGGGCAACAGCCATCCCAGCCTCTTCCCGTACGAACCGCTGCCCTGCTCCGACGGCGACCTCATCGTCACGGCGGGCAACAACGGCCAGTTCCGCCGGCTCGTCGAGGTGCTCGGCGTGCCCGAGCTCGCCGACGACCCGAGGTTCGCCGGGAACGAGGACCGCACCGCACACCGCCACGAGCTCCGACCGCTCCTCGTCGAGCGGCTCGCCACCCGCTCGACGATGGAGTGGTTCCGCGACATCACCGCGGCGGGCGTCCCCTGCGGGCCGATCAACACCGTCGACCAGGGCGTCGAGTTCGCCGAGTCGGTCGGCCTCGAGCCCGTCGTCGTCGTGGGCGAGGGGGAGGCCGCCGTCCCCGGTGTCCGGCACCCGATCCGCCTCTCCCGCACCCCTGCCGACTACCAGCGGCCTCCGCCCGCCCTCGACGAGCACGGCGAGGAGATCCGCCGCTGGCTGGCCCGCCCGGCCGGCGCCCCCGCCGGCGGCCACCCCGGCGCCCCCACCACCGACACCCAAGCGGAGCGTGACGCGTGACGAGCTACCCCACCTCGCTCGGGACCTCGACGCCCGACGAGATCCGCCTCCTCGGGCAGGACCTCACGGCCGACCTCATGGGAGAGGTCGGCTTCGGCGAGCTGGCCTTCTGGCTCGTCGCGATGCGGCGTCCCACTCCGTCGGAGACGCGGGTGTTCGAGGCCGTCCTCGTCGCCCTGGCCGACCACGGCTTCACCCCGACGGCCATCGCCGCGCGGCTGACCTACCTCTCGGCGCCCGACTCGCTCCAGGGCGCGTTGGCCGCCGGCCTGCTCGGCGGGGGGTCGCGCTTCCTCGGGGTGACCGAGGACTGCGGAGCCTTCCTCGACGCCGTCGTCACCGACCTCGGGGAGGACCCTCCGCAGACCGACGACGAGTGGGACGCCGTCGCCCTGGCCGCCGTACGCCGCACCGCCGAGGCCGGCCGCTACGTCCCCGGCCTCGGCCACCCCGTCCACAAGGGCGGCGACCCCCGCACCCCCGTCCTCCTCGCGATCGCCGAGGAGGAGGGCCTGCGCGGGCCGCACCTGCGCCTCTTCGAGGCCGTGGGGCGCGTCCACGAGGAGGTCCTCGGACGGCGGCTCCCGCTCAACGGCGCCGGGGTCTGTGGGGCGGCGCTGGCCGACCTGGGCCTCCCCGTCGAGATGCTGCGCGGCTTCGCCCTCCTCGCTCGCGCCGCCGGGCTCCTCGGCCAGCTCGCCGAGGAGCGCCGCCGCCCCATCGGCATGGACGTCTACCTCTCGGTCGACCGCAACGCCGAGTACGTGGACCCCCGGTCCTGACCCCCGAAGGAGACCAGCAATGGCGCAGGTCGTCGCCGTCATCGCCTCGACGCACCACCCGTTCTACCACCGCGCGAGCACGTCGGTCGGTGCGGACCGCCCGCCCTTCGCCGACGAGTGGGTGGCCAAGATCGAGCGCTTCCGGGAGACGCTGACCAAAGCCCGTCCCGACGTCCTCGTCATGGTCGGCAGCGACCACTTCCACCAGCTCTGGCTCGACAACATGCCGCAGTTCCTCGTGGGGAAAGCGCCTGTCTACGACGCCAACTGGTACAACGAGGAGCGCGAGTTCGGCCTGCCGAGGTTCCGGCTCGAGGGACACGAGGAGCTCTCGTCGCACATCCTGCGCGGGGGGCTGGACTCGGGGTTCGACCTCGCCTTCAGCAATGAGCTGCGGATCGACCACTCCATCACGTGCCCGATCATCACGCTGCGCCCTGAGGCCGACCTGCCGATCGTCCCGATCTACACGAACATCTTCGCGCCGCCGCTGCCGCAGCCGAAGCGCTTCGTCGAGCTCGGTCGCACGATCCGGCAGCTCATCGAGTCGTGGCCGAGCGACCAGCGGGTGGCGGTCATCGGCACCGGCCACCTGTCCCTCGAGCTCGGCGGGCCCCGGCAGTTCGGACCGCACGGCCCCGACCCCGAGTTCGACCACCGGGCGGTGCAGTGGATCGCGAACGGCGACCTCGACGGCTGCCTGCGCGAGGTGACGCTCGACAGCCTGCACCTGCCGGGAAACGCCACCCACGGGTTCATGGACTTCATGCTGATGATGGGCGTCGCGGGCGAGAACGTGAAGGCCGACCACGTCGACTCGCTCGACCTGTTCCACACGATGGAGGCCTACTTCACCTGGTACCCGAACGGAGCGCCGGCATGAGCAAGTACCTCCTGAACAAGTTCCTCTACACCGTCGACCGCGACCCCGACCTGGTCGAGCGGTACCGCGAGGACGCCGCGGCGTTCGTCGCGTGGTGGGAGGAGACGCAGGCGAACCGGATCCTCAACGTCGTCGACGGCGAGGCCAGCACGTGGCTCGCGTTCACCGACGAGGAGCGCGCCGCCCTCGTCGGGCACGACCACGTCGCGCTCTTCGGGCTCGGGGCCCACCCGTTCCTCACGCTGACCCTCTTCATCGCGATGTTCGAACGCGACCACCCCGAGCCGCTGTCGTACCAGAAGGGCTACGGGGCCGCCCTGGCCCACCTGTCCCTGCCCTACCCCGACATCGGCACCTGAGGACCCGGTGCGCGCCGCCGTCATCACCGCCCACGGCCGTGGGCCCGAGCTCGTCGACCGTCCCGACCCGGTCCCGGGCGAGGGCGAGGTGCTCGTCGCCGTCGACGCGGTCCCGCTGACACCCCTGGACCTCCTGTGCGCCACGGGGACCTCGTACTTCGGCCCTCCCGCCCTGCCCTACGTGCCCGGCGTGCAGGCCGTCGGCGTCGTCCTCGACGGACCGGCCGACCTCGTCGGCTCACGGGTCTGGTTCCCCACCGTGGCGGGCATGGCGCCCGGCGACGGCGGGCTGGCCGAGCTCGCCCTCGGCCGTGCCGACCAGCTCGTCGTCGTCGGTGACGACGTCCCGGCCACCACCGTGGCGGCCCTGGGCCTGTCCGCGGTCGCGGCGTGGGAGGTGCTGTCACGGCGGGCGGCCCTGCAGCCGGGCGAGGTGGTGCTCGTCCTCGGCGCCGGCGGTGCCGTCGGCCAGGTCGCCGTCTCGGCCGCGCGGCTGCTCGGGGCGCGACGGGTCGTCGCCGCCTGCCGCTCCGCAGCGGCCCGCGACCGGGCGATGGCGTGCGGCGCCGACGTCGTCGTCGACCTCGGGCCCCAGGCCGACTCCGCCTCGCTCGGGGCTCGGCTCCTCGAGGCCTGCGAGGGCGGCGCCGACGTCGTCGTCGACCCCCTGGCCGGGGTGGTCGGGACGGCCGCGGTGTCGGCCCTCGCGACCGGCGGCCGGCTCGTGAACCTCGGCAGCAGCGCCGGACCGGCCGTCGAGGTCGACTCCGCCGTCCTGCGCAGCCGGTCGGCGTCCGTCCTCGGCTACACGAACAGCTCCCTCACCGACGCTCGGCGTCGAGAGGTCTTCGGGATCGTCCTCGGGCACGCGGCCGCGGGTCGGCTCGAGGTCGCCCACGGGGTCGTGTCGCTCGAGGACGTCGGCGCCGCGTGGGCCGCCGCCTCCCGGGGGAGCGGAGGGGCGCGGGTCGTCGTCACCCCCTGACCTGCAGGAGACGCCCCACCACCGGCGGGACGCCTCCTGCGGTCGTGCTGCGAGGTCAGCGGCGCAGCGTCAACGTCGCCGTGTCGGTCTGACCCGTTGACGGCACCGTGACGGTCACCGTGTAGGTCCCCGGCCCGGGGAGCCGGCTCGTCTTCAGGTCGTACTGCCATTGGCCCGCGGCGAACTTCGCCGTCGCGGTGTGGACGACCGTCGAGCCCTGGGTCACGGTGACGACCGGTCCGAGCGTCGTCGGCACCGTGCCGTCGCAGTCGCGGTAGACGACCTTGACGGGCACGTTCGAGCCGTACTTGGCCGTCGTGCCCTTGCCGAGCGGGGGCCGGATGCCGCTGCTCGTGTACTCGACGGCGATGCTCGTCGTGGTCGAGTAGGTGTGGCCGTGGACGTCGGTCACGGCGACCGTCGCGGTGTACACCCCGGCGGCACCGTAGGTGTGTCCGACGGTCAGCGGGCTCGATGCCACCGCCACCGTGGTGTCCACCGACCCGTCACCCCAGTCGACCGACACCGAGTGGGTGTCGCCAGGGAAGCGGGAGGGGTGGGTGACGGTGAGGCTCGCGTTGCCCTTGCCGCACCCGACGCGCGTGTCGGCGAACGCGGCCTCGAGCGGAGCGGTCGGCGACAGACCGACGATCACCGGGTCATGGTCGGACACCCGGAACTCGTTCGGCGCGTAGAGGCTCGCCTGGAGGTTCGGGGTCTTGAAGTCGGTGTTGTAGTCGAGGACGGACGGCTCGTCGGCGTTGACGTGGTACTCCGCGACACCGGTGACCTGCGACATCAGCGAGGCCGACCCGAGGGCGTGGTCGAGGTAGCCCCACTGCCCGTCGAACACGTACGAGTACGCGTCGTCACCGAGGTACTCCTCGACGAGGTTGGTGTAGCCGGCGTCCTCGAGGGCGATGATGGGGTCCTCCTTGGCGTAGGAGTTGAGGTCGCCCAGGATCAGCACGTCGTCCTCGCCGGTCCCGGTCGGGTCGCCGGCGAGCCAGGTGGCCAAGGCCTTGGCCGAGACCGTGCGCGAGGCGCTGCAGTTGCCCTGGCCGTCACCGGCATCGGGCACGGTGCACGGCGAGCCCTTCGACTTCAGGTGGTTGACGTCGGCAACGAAGACGCCCCCGGTGGCGTTGACCTCGAAGGCCTGGGCGAGCGAGGGGCGGCTCCGGGGAGCGCTGTCCCCGCCACCGACGAACTCCTGCGTGTCGAGCACGGCGGTGTCGCCCACCGGCGTCACCTTCGCGGGCTTGTAGAGCATCCCGACCTTGATGGCGTCGGTGCCCAGCGCGTTCGCCTGGCCGGTCTCGTCGTCGACGTCGAGGTAGGCGTACGTACCCGCACCGTGGACGGCGTTGAGCTTCTCGACGAGGTGCGCGAGGGAGCTGTCGGAACCGTAGCCGTCGTTCTCGACCTCGTTGACGCCGAGGACGTCGGGGTTCACCTTGCCGATCGCCGCGACGGTCTTCGGCCACTGGCGGTCGAACTCCGCCTGGGTGTCAGCACCTCGGCAGTCGGTGAGCGCGCCACCGACGCCCAGGCGGCAGGTGTTCTGGTTGTCGGGGAAGCCGTCGAAGGTGTTGAAGTAGTTGAGCAGGTTCATCGCCGCGACGCGGACGTCGCCGCCGACGGCTCCGGGCACGCTCGGCCGGGGGTTGCCGGTCTCGAAGAGCCACTCGCCTCCGAGGGCGTTGACCGGCCGGACGCGGAAGGCGTTCGGGCTGGCCGCGTTGCCGCCCCAGGTGTACGACATGACGCCGGTGACACCGGTGATGGTGTCGCCCCCGCGCAGCGTGTTGCTCGCGCTCAGCGGGTCGTCACCCCGGCCGAAGACGATCGGGTCGGGGTTCTGGGCGTTCGTCGCGTCGTCGATGAGGATCTGGTTGACGTTGTTGGTCGCCTGGAGCTCCGCGGCCTCCGCGCCGGGGCGCAGGATGTTCGTCGGCTGCTGGAGCCGACCGCCACTGGACACGAGGACCTCGCCGAATCGGCCGAGCTGGAAGTGCTCGGTCACGGTGAGCTCCTGCGGCATCCGCACGAGCATCCCCTCGTAGCGCTCGAACGCGGTGGCGCTGGCCATCGGCAGCTCGACATCGGTGACCGGGACCGTCGCGTCGGCGTCGCAGACGACGACGTTGCCCGGCAGAACCGACATCTGGGTCTGGTCCTGGAACTCGCTGACCGAGCCCTGGAGGGTCACCACGTCCCCGAGGTCGACGAGGTCCTCGTTGCTGCCGCTGAAGACGAAGATCGCGTCGGAGGTCGCTGCGTCGCCGTCGCCCTCGGCGTCCTGCAGGTAGAAGCCGCGCAGGCTGCCGCTCGCGCCGCCCTCGTAGTCGCCGACGACCACACCACTGGTGGTCTGGGTCCCCGTGAGTGCAGCGGTGTCGCCGGATCCCTGGATCGTCGGGATCGCGGTGGTGTCGCGCTCGCAGAAGTCGACGACCTCGAAGGTCGAGATCACGTCGTCGGCCAGGGCATCCGGCGGGTCGATCATGTCGACGTCGCTGATCCCGGAGGCCGCGACCGTCACGGTGCAGTCCTCGCCGACGACGAGCGGCTGGGCCGGGCGCAGCGTCCACACGTCCTTGGCCGCGTTGGCCGTGGCGGTCGTGGCCACGGTGCCAGAGGTGGTGCAGGTGAGACCGAAGGCGTCGGAGTCGGCGTTCACCGGCTCGCTGAAGGAGACGACCGGACGGGCGTTGACCGAGCCGGAGGCCTCGTCGGCCGCGACGACCGACTCGACCTCGGGGGCCTCATCGGTGGGCTCGGTGCCACAGTTCGCGGTGTGGGCGCCGAGTCCGCCGAAGGTGTTGCTCGCGAAGCCGTCCCACTCCAGGGCGGGGTCGAAGGGATTCGTCGGGTCCGTGTCACCAGCGCAGATGCTCGCCTTGCGACGCAGCGTGTTGTCGGCCGTGCTGACAAGGCCGGAGCCCCACTCGGACGTCGGGTTGGACGCGATCTGACCGAGCGAGTCCACGACATCCGTCCCCTTGCGGAGGACGACCGTGTCGTTGCCGTTGAACCAGGACGTGCTCCCGTTCAGCTGGTCGGAGGCGGCGATGATCGCGGGGTCGGCCGTCGCCTGGGCCAGGACGAAGAGGTCCCCCGTGGCGACGGTGCCGTTGAGCGGGATGGTGAGGCCGGCGGTCGTGTTCGCGTTCGCGAAGAACTGGACGCTGTAGCCCTGTGCGGCGAGGTCCACGCTGGCGCCAGTGCCGTTGTAGATCTCGAGGGCCTTGTTCTGCCCGGAACCCTCGACGTATTCGGAGAGCAGCAGGTCAGCCGTCTCTGCGGCCGCCGGGGGCGGCGTCAGGACGACGGGAACGGCGACGGCGAGGGCGCCGACGGCGACCCTCGTCACGAACCGGCGGAACGGCGAGACAGCCATGCATCCTCCAGGGAAAGGGTGGGAGGCCGACGGGTCACGCCGCCTCGACCACAGGTTTGCGGCGTGAACGTAGCACCTCCACCGGGTCGGGGCGACCGCTAGGAACAGGCCCCTCGACGAACGGCAGGTGAACGTCCGAGTCGTCCTCCGCGACAACGATGGACAACGTGGGTTGCCGCGTCGCACCGCCGGGTAGGGCCGACGCCGACGGGGTGTGATCCAGCCCCGCACCCCGACGTGAGGAGCACCCGATGGCGTACGCGAAGGGCGACGAGGTCAGCTGGAACACCTCCCAGGGCCGAACCCACGGAACGGTCGTGGAGCAGCGCACGAGCGACTTCCAGTTCGACGGACAGCAGTTCCGACCGACCGACGACGACCCGTACTACCTCGTGGAGTCCGCGAAGACCGGCGCCAGGGCAG
>CAWIAT010000006.1:0-19338 GCA_963834225.1 uncultured Actinomycetota bacterium
ACGTCGACCGCGGTCTGGCACCTCTCGCCCCGTACGCACACCGACCAACAGGTCACGCGGGGTACGTCCGGACGGGGTTTCGGCGTACCTCGCGTGACCTGTTGGTCGATGTCGGTACTGCAGGGGCCGAGCGACACCGCAGGGACCGCGCGACTCGTGAGCCGACCTGCGTCAGGTGAGGCGCGTGAGGCGGTGGCGCAGCTCGAGGTCGAGGGCGACCGCCGTGACGGCGCCCGAGGGGTCGCGCCCCAGGTAGGCGGGGTACCACCCGTCGCCGACGCCGCAGTCGAACATCACGGCCACGGTGCGCCCGTCGAGCCGGACCTCGGCGAACCCCGAGCGCATGACCTCCTCGAACAGCGGGTTCCAGTCGGTCGGCTCCCAGCGGTCGAGCGCCGGCTTGGCCGAGACGTCGTAGAGGGCGCCGGTGCCGGCGTCGACCCCGACCCCGAGCCAGTCGCCCGTCGCGCCGCGAGCGGCCACCCAGTGGTCGACCGCCGTCACCTCGCCGAACGCCACGGTCGCGCCCCGACGGCTCGCCGGGACGGTGACTGCGTCGACGGTGCGGGAGGGGAACGAGAACAGCCCGAGCTCACTTCGCACGGGACCGGAGAACGAGGCGAGGGGGACGACCTCCTCGTACCGGATGAAGCCCGGGTCGGCGAGCGCGACGGTGCCGCGGGCGTCGAGGACGGGCCCCTCGACCCGCTCCAGGGTGTGGACCTCCCCGTCCTCGGTGCGGTACTGCGAGCCGTAGGGAAGGAGGGTGGCCGCGTCCAGCGGACCCTCTGGGAAGTCGATCGGGCCGTGGACGTCATCGCCGGTGGTGGTCGACGCGGGCGACGTGGGACTGCGGAACGGGTCGCACCCGGCGGCGGTCAGCGCGAGACCACCCGCGGCCCCGGCCAGCACCGCCCGCCGCGACATCCGCCGCGTCGTCCGCCCCCCGGCGCGCACGCGTCGTCCTCAGACCCTCGTGGCGGTCTCGAGGTCGGCCCGCACGGCGGCCAGGCGGGCGGCGGCCCGCGACCGGGCGCCCTTGAGGTCGTCGCCGGAGACCGGCTCGACGACCTCGAGGTAGACCTTGAGCTTGGGCTCGGTGCCCGACGGCCGCACGATGACGCGCGAGTCGTCGGCGAGGTAGTACCGCAGCCCCTCGGTGGGCGGCAGGCCACCGTCGCCCCGGGCGAGGTCGTCGGCGCGGGCGACGTCGACGCCGGCGACGGAGGTCAGGGGCTCGGCGCGCAGCCGGTCCATGATCCGGCCGATGAGGGAGAGGTCCTCGACCCGGACCGAGAACGCGTCGGTGGCGTAGACACCGTGCTCGCGGGCGAGGTCGTCGAGGCGGTCGGTCAGGGAGCGGCCCTGCGCCCGCAGCGACGCGACGAGCTCGGCGACGAGGAGCGCGGCCGAGACCCCGTCCTTGTCCCGGACGTTGCCGGGGTCGACGCAGTAGCCGAGCGCCTCCTCGTAGCCGTAGCGCAGCCCGGGGACCCGGCCGATCCACTTGAAGCCGGTCAGCGTCTCCTCGTGACGCACCCCGACCGCGCGGCACATCGTCGCGAGCAGCCGGCTCGACACGATGGAGTTGGCGAAGACGCAGTCGGGGGAGTCGGCGACGACACCACCGGCCTGGCCGCGGCTGAGGACGTGGGCCCCGAGGAGGGCGCCGACCTCGTCGCCGCGCAGCATCCGCCAACCCCCCGGGCCGGGCACTGCCACGGCGCAGCGGTCGGCGTCGGGGTCGTTGGCGATGACGACGTCGGGCCCGGTCTGCTCGGCGAGCTCGAGGGCGGCGTCCATCGCCCCCGGCTCCTCGGGGTTGGGGAAGGACACGGTGGGGAACATCGGGTCGGGCTCGGCCTGCGAGGGCACGGGGATCGGCTCGGCGTACCCGGCAGCGAGGAAGGCCCGGCGCACCGTCTCGGACCCGACGCCGTGCAGCGCGGTGTGCACGACCGTGACCTCCCGGGGGCTGTCGGGCGCCACGACCTCTCGGACGTCCTCGAGGTACGCCTCGAGGACCTCGTCGTCGAGCGTCTCCCACCCGTCGTCGGCCCGGGCGACGGAGGCCACCGACGCCACGGCCGCGATCTCGCCGGCGATGAGCCCGTCGACCGGCGAGACGATCTGCGACCCGTCGCCGACGTAGACCTTGTAGCCGTTGTCCTCGGGCGGGTTGTGGGACGCCGTGACCATGACGCCCGCGTCGGCGCCCAGGTAGCGGATGGCGTACGCCAGCACCGGGGTCGGCAGTGGTCGGGGGAGGACGACCGCGCGCCCGCCCATGCCCGTGACGACCGCGCAGGTGTCGGCGGCGAAGACGTCGGAGTTGGTGCGGGCGTCGAACCCGACGACGACGAACGGCGCCGGGTCCAGGGTGCGCAGGTACGCGGTGAGCCCCGCCGCGGCCCTGATGACGACCGCGCGGTTCATCCGGTTCGGTCCGCCGCCGAGGCGCCCGCGCAGCCCGGCCGTGCCGAACTCGAGCATCCCCGCCATCGCGTCGGCGAGCTCCGTGGCGGCCGCGTCGTCGCCCGACTCGGCCCGGGCGACGAGGCCCTCGAGCTCGCCACGCGTCGCAGGGTCGGGGTCGTCGCCCGCCCAGGTGCGCGCGGCGTCGAGGACGGGGGCGAGGTGCTCGCTCATCACGTCCTCAGATCCGCGCGACGACCGCGGCGAGGAGGCTGCCGCACCGCTCGGCGGCCGCCTGCCCTGCCTCGAGGACCTCCTCGTGGCTCAGCGGCGTCTCGGAGATGCCGGCCGCCGCGTTGGTGACGAGGGAGATGCCCAGCACCTCGAGGCCGCTCTGCCGGGCGGCGATCGCCTCGAGCGAGGTCGACATGCCGACGAGGTCGCCGCCGAGGACCCGCGCCATCCGCACCTCGGCCGGGGTCTCGTAGTGGGGTCCGCGGAACTGGACGTAGACGCCTTCGTCGAGCGTGGAGTCGACCTCCTGCGCCACGGCGCGCAACCGCGGCGAGTACAGGTCGGTGAGGTCGACGAAGTTCGCCCCCTCGATGGGGGAGTGGGCGGTGAGGTTGATGTGGTCGGAGATGAGCACCGGTGTCCCGGGGGCCCATTCGGGCCGCAGCCCGCCGCAGCCGTTCGTGATGACGATCGTCGTGCAGCCCGCGGCTGCGGCGGTGCGCACGCCGTGGACGACGGCCCGCACACCGCGGCCCTCGTAGAAGTGGGTCCGCGTCCCGTAGACGAGGGCCCGGCGGCCGGTGTCGCCGATCGCGACCGAGCGCATCGTCCCGGTGTGGCCGGCGACCGCGGCCTTGCCGAAGCCGGGGACGTCGGTGTTCTCGATCGTCGCCAGCGTCTCGCCGATCCGGTCGCCGGTCTGGCCCCACCCGGAGCCGAGGACGAGGGCGACGTCGTGGCGCTCGACGCCGGTGCGGTCGCGGACGACCGCGGCGGCGGCCTCGGCGACGGCGAACGGGTCGGTCGTCGGGTCGGACAGGTCGTGGCTGGCGGCGGTGTCGGTCACGTCCGCAGCCTAGCGACGGGTCGCCTCTCCTCCTACAGCGCTCGCTACGGCGCAGTAGGTGCTGTGATCGCAGCACCTACTGCGCCGTAGCGAGCGAGGAAGCACGGGTCAGAGCGGTCGCACGCGGGGACCTTGCATCTGCAACATGCAGATGCAAGACTGAGGCCGTGCCCAGCCTCGCCCACGAGCTCCACGTCCTCGTCGCCCTCATGGACCGCGCGGCCGACGGCCTCCTCGCCCGCCACGGCGTGGGCCTGAGCTACCGCCGGTTCGTCGTCCTCCTCCACGTCGCCGAGGCCGACGGCCCCACCCAGCGCGACCTCGCCGAGCGCCTCGGTGCCAGCGAGGCAGCGACGAGCCGGATGGTCGCGGGCCTGGTGCGGGACGGGCTCGTCGACGCCGCCCGCGGACCGGGCAACAGCCGCGCGCTGCGCCTCACCCCCCTCGGGGGCGAGCGCCTCGCCACCGCCGGCGCCGTCCTCGGCGACCGGTTCGACGTCCTCGTCCGTGACCAGGGTGTGGACCCCACCGACCTCACGACCACGGTGCGGCGCCTCGTCGCCGCCCTCAGGGAGGGATGACCGTGCACGCCTGGAACCTGTTGATCGTCACCCACGTCGTCGCCGCACTGACCTCGGTGCTCCTCGGCGGGGTCCAGCTCGCTCGCCGCAAGGGCGACGCCCGCCACAAGCACCTCGGCCGCGTGTGGGTCGCCCTCATGCTCTGGGCCGCCGTGTCCTCGTTCTGGATCCGCCACCTGCGCGACGGCGCCTTCTCGTGGCTGCACATCCTCAGCCTGGTCACCCTCGTCACGGTGACCCTCGGGGTCCTCGGCATCCGCAGGGGAGACCTCCAGGGCCATCGCGGCAACATGATCGGCAGCTGGATGGGGTCGGCCTTCGCGATGGGCTTCGCGCTCGCCGTGCCCGACCGGATGCTGCCGACGTTCGCCGTCGACGAGCCGCTCGGCGCCGCCGCTGCACTCGCGACCGTCGCGGCCCTCGTCGTGGTCCTCGTCCTCGTCGGCGACCGGCTCGCTCGCCGGGGCGGGGCTTCATCCCCCGCTGAACCGCACGCTACGGCGCAGGAGGTGCTGTGATCACGACACCTACTGCGCCGTAGCACGTGATGAAGCGGAGCCACGGGGGGTGGGGCGGGGTGCGGTGGTCCGGCCCCTCTAGCCGGCGGCCACCGCGAGCGCGGCGTCCCCGCGCGGGCTCAGCCGCACCGCGTCGCCGGGCCGGTAGTCGGTGACCGCGGTGTTCGACACCTGCACCGTCACGAGCTCGTCGGCGGCCGTCCGCACGATGACGCGACCGTGCCCCCCGAGGAAGCTCGAGCTCACGACCGTGGCCGACGACGCGTCGGACGCCGGCGCCTCGCCCTCGACACGCGTGACCGTGACGCCCTCGGGACGCACGAGGACGACGACGTCGGGACCCGCGGCCGAGCCCGGCAGCAGCGGGACGGTGCCGCCGAGGACGTGCGCCCTCCCGTCGGAGACCGTGGCCGCGAGGCGGTTGGTGAGCCCGACGAAGTCGGCGACGAAGGGCGACACCGGGGCGGAGTAGAGCTCGTCGGGGGCGGCGAGCTGCTCGAGGCGGCCGACGGACATGACGCCGACCCGGTCGGCGACGGCGAGCGCCTCCTCCTGGTCGTGGGTCACGAAGAGCGTCGTCGTGCCGACCTCGAGCTGGATGCGCCGGATCTCGTCGCGCAGCTGGGTGCGGACCTTGGCGTCGAGCGCCGAGAGCGGCTCGTCGAGGAGGAGGACCTGTGGCTCGATGGCCAGCGCCCGCGCCAGCGCCACCCGCTGCTGCTGGCCGCCCGACATCTGGTGGGCGAACTTGTCGGCGTGCTGGCCCAGGCCGACGAGGTCGAGCATCTCGGCCGCGCGCGCCCGGCGGCTCGCCTTGTCGCGCTTGCGCAGCTCGAGGCCGAACTCCACGTTCTGGCGGGCCGTCATGTGCGGGAACAGGCTGTACGCCTGGAAGACCATCCCCATGTCGCGCTTGTTCGTCGCGATGCCCGTGACGTCGCGGCCACCGACCTCGATGGTGCCGCTCGTGGGGTCGTCGAGCCCGGCGAGGCAGCGCAGGGCCGTCGTCTTGCCGCACCCCGACGGGCCGAGGAGCGCGACGAGCTCCCCCGGCTCGAGGTGCAGGGTGAGGCCGTCGAGTGCGGCGACCCCGCCGTAGAGCCGGCGCAGGTCGGTGAGCTGGACCGCGGTTCCGGTCCGCGTGGGGGTGGCGGTGCTCATGCGGTGGGCTCCTTGCGGCGACGCAGTCGGGAGAACGGGGAGGCGCCGGCAGGTGAGCTGCCGACGAAGGACATGGCGAACAGCAGGATCGCGACGAAGACGAGGGAGGCCAGGCCGACGGCGACCGAGACCTTCGCGTCGGACTTGGCGAGCTCGTACATCGCGACCTGGAGGTTCTTGCGGCTGAACAGGTTGGCGATCGTGAACTCGCCGAGGACCAGGGCGACGGAGAGGAACGACGCCGACAGCACGGCCGTGCGCAGGTTGGGCAGGATGACGCGCCACATCACGGTCAACCAGCTCGCCCCGAGGGAGCGCGCGGCCTCGGCGAGGGTGCGCACGTCGATGGCGCGCAGCCCGGCGTCGATCGAGCGGTAGGCGTAGGGCAGCACGAGGATGACGTAGGCCAGGCCGAGCGTCAGCGTCGAGTCGCCGAGCAGGTAGTAGACCCAGGCGTAGACCGGCGTGAGGCCGACGACGAGGACGATGGCCGGCACCGTCAGGGGCAGGAGGCAGATGAACTCGACGGTCCGGGACAGCCCGGGCAGGCGCAGGCGGACCCAGGTCATCGTCGGGACGAGGAGCACCAGCATGACGACGACGGTGATGACGGTGAGGCCCATCGAGGCGAGGAAGCCCTCGCGCAGCGCCGGGTACTCGAGGGTGATCGTCGAGACGTCGGCGAGGGTGCGCCAGGTGTCGAGCGTGCGGCCGTTCCCGCCGGGGCCCTGCGTCGTGAAGTCGAGCATGCCGAGCAGCGGCAGGGCGAAGAAGGTGAGGACGGCGGTGAGGACGACCCAGCGCAGCGCCCGCTGCCGGCGGTGGTAGGCCGCGCGCTGGCCGCTCATCGCTGCATCCAGCGGCTCGAGCGCTTGTCGAGCCAGACGTAGACCGTCATGGCGACGGCGACGACGACGACCATCGCCAGGGCCATCGCCTTGCCGACGTTCTCCTGGCCGAGGATGACCTCGGAGCGGAAGGTCGAGGCGATCTGGAGCGGGATGAGCGGCGACCCCTGCGAGACGAGCGCGGCCGCCGTGGCGTAGGCGGAGAAGGCGTTGGTGAACAGCAGGAGCGTCGCGCCGACGAAGGACGGGAAGAGGATGGGCGCGGCGATCCGGCGCCAGTACGTCCAGGTCGTCCCGCCGAGGGTCTCGGTGGCCTCGCGCCACTGCGGGCGCAGCCCCTCGACGGCGGGGAGGAAGACGATGAGCATGAGCGGGATCTGGAAGTAGAGGTAGACGAGCATCAGGCCCTTGTCCCACTCGTACAGCCACAGCCCGGCGCCCGTGCCGACGCCGACCTTGCCCAGCAGGAGCGTGAGCAGCCCGGTGGCGCCGAACGACGCGACGAACGCGAACGCGAGGGCGACGCCGCCGAACTGGGCGAGCACGCCGCACAGGGCCGTGACGAAGCGCTTGGTGAGCGAGGCCGGCTTCGCCGTGCTCACCGCGTAGGCGAGCAGCCCGCCGACCACCGCGCCGGCGAGCGCCGTGACCGCCGACAGGATGACCGACTGCACGAGCCCGCGGACGACGGCGGGCTGGGTGAGCGCCTCGACGTTGGCCAGCGTCGGCTGGTTCGACCCGTCGAGGAAGGCGCCGATGACGACGACGAGGGTCGGGATGAGGAGGAAGACCGTCGTGTACGCGAAGAACGGCACGACGCCCGCGAGGGCGCCGGACGGCCGCAGCCGCCCGAGCGCCCCCGCGGAGGCGGAGCGAGCCGCGTCAGCCAATCGCGTTGGCCCAGTTGTCGGCGAGGTACTTCTTGCCGCTGTCGGAGTCGGCCGTCGTCGGGACGACCGGCGTGCCCTCGACGGTCGGCAGCGCGGCGGCTGCCGCCTCGTCGAGCGTGCCGGCGGTCTTCATCGCGTCGAAGCGCACCGGACGCGCGCCGCCCTTGAGCCAGAGGTTCTGGCCCTCGTCGCTGTAGAGGTACTCCTGCCACAGCCGCGCGGCGGCCGGGTGCGGGGCGTCGATGTTGATGGCCTGGTAGTAGTACCCGGCGACGACGGCCTCCTTCGGCACGAGGACCTTCCACGTGGGGAGCTTGGCCGTGAGGGCGGCGTTGGTGTAGTCCCAGTCGATGACGACCGGCGTCTGGCCGGACTCGACGGTGGCCGGGGTGGGGTCGACCGGGAGGAAGTTGCCCGCGCCCTTGAGCGCCGTGAAGAAGTCGACGCCCTTGGTGAGGTCGCCGGCGCTGCCGCCCTCGGAGATCGCGACCATCTGCACGCCTGCGAAGGCGGCACCGGCCTCGGTCGGGTTGCCGTTGAGGGCGACCTTGCCCTTGTAGTCGGCCTTCATCAGGTCCTTGACGCTCGTGGGTGCCGGCACCTTGGCCGTGTCGTACCCGATGCTCATGTAGCCGCCGTAGTCGTTGATCCACTTGCCGTCGGCGTCCTTGAAGTCGGCCGGGACGTCGTCCCACGTCGCGACCTTGTAGGGCGCGTACAGGTCGGTGTTGGCGAGGGCGACCGCGGCACCGAGGTCGAAGACGTCGGGAGCGCCGCCCTGGCCCTTGAGGCGCTTGGCGGTGGCGATCTCGTCGGCGCTGCTGGCGTCGGGCTGGTCGCTCGTCACCTTGATCTCGGGGTACTTGGCGGAGAAGCCCTTGATGACCTCGCCGTAGTTGGCCCAGTCCGGCGGGAGCGCGATGACGTTGAGCGCCCCCTCCTTCTTGGCGGCGGCCTCGAGGCCGGCCATGCCACCGAGGGCCTCGGCCGAGGTCGCGGTCTTCGCGTCAGCCGCACCCCCCGATGCCGAGGCCGAGCCGCCGGAGCCGCTCTCGGTGGGAGGGGAGCACGCGAGCAGGGACGCGGCGACGAGCCCGGTGGCGGCGAGGACTCCCGCGCGCCGGCCGAAGTGGTGGGACATGCCTGACCTCCTGGAGGGGTGGGGCGCGAGCCTTCGAGCGGCGTCGCTCCTTTGCGCACTGTAGGGACATCCCTGAAGGTTCGGAACAGCACCATTGGTGTTTTCGCGCATTCTTTCCCGGGTCGTGACCTGCGCGCCGCCGCGGGGTCGTCGGAACCCGTGCGTCCTGCGCGCCCGTCGGAGGTCGTCCACGGCGCGGTCGGGCCGCAGCCGGGCCAGTGGTTGGATGGGGGCCGTGAACGCACGGTCGAGCAGAGTCGTCATCCTCGGCGGGGGCCCCGGCGGCTACGAGGCCGCCCTCGTCGCGGCCCACCTCGGGGCCGAGGTCACCGTCGTCGAGCGCGACGGGATCGGGGGCGCCGCCGTCCTCACCGACTGCGTCCCGAGCAAGGCGCTCATCTCGACCGCCGACTACATGAGCGAGTTCGAGACCGCCGCCGGCCTCGGCGTCCACCTCGAGGACGCCGAGGGTGACGAGGTCTCCGACGCCGTCGCCGAGCTCGGCGAGGTCAACCGCCGCGTGCTGGCCCTGGCCGCCGCGCAGAGCGCCGACATCACGACCCGGCTCTCGGAGGTCGGGGTGAGCCTCCTCGCCGGTACCGCCGTCCTCACGTCACCGACGTCGGTGCACGTCGAGACGTCCGAGGGCGATCTCGACCTCGAGGCCGACGTCGTCCTCGTCGCCACGGGTGCCACGCCGCGGGTCATGGACTCGGCACGCCCCGACGGCGAGCGGATCCTCACCTGGCAGCAGATCTACGACCTCGACGAGCTCCCCGAGCGGCTCGTCGTCGTCGGCTCCGGCGTCACCGGGGCCGAGCTCGCCCAGGCCTACCTCGGCCTCGGCTCGCAGGTGGTCCTCGTCTCCTCGCGCGACCGGGTCCTGCCCGGCGAGGACCCCGACGCCGCCACCGTCATCGAGGACGTGTTCACCAAGCGCGGGATGGAGGTCCTCGGGCGCTCGCGGATGGCGGCGGTCGAGCGGACCTCCGACGGCGTCGTCGTCCGGCTCGAGGACGGCCGCGAGGTCGTCGGCTCCCACGCGCTGCTCGCCGTCGGGTCGGTCCCCCGGACGCGGGGGATCGGGCTGGAGGAGAACGGGGTCGAGCTCTCTCCCTCCGGCCACGTCGTCGTCGACCGGGTGTCGCGCACCTCGGTGCGAGGGGTCTACGGCGCGGGCGACTGCACCGGGGTGCTGCCCCTGGCGTCCGTGGCGGCGATGCAGGGGCGGCTCGCGATGTCGCACGCCCTCGGCGACGCGGTGGCTCCGCTGACGCTGGGCAACGTCTCGGCCAACATCTTCACCGACCCCGAGATCGCCACGGTGGGCGTCACCCAGAAGGACGTCGACGAGGGACGCGTCGACGCCGACGTCCTCATGCTGCCGCTGGCGCGCAACGCCCGGGCGAAGATGCTGGGCATCACCGACGGCTTCGTCAAGCTGTTCGCGCAGAAGGGGTCCGGCGCGGTCGTCGGGGGAGTGGTCGTGGCCCCGCGGGCCTCCGAGCTGATCTTCCCCGTGACCCTGGCGGTGCAGCACCGGCTCAACGTCGACCAGGTCGCCTCGACCTTCACGGTCTACCCCTCGCTCTCCGGCTCCATCGCCGAGGCTGCGCGCCGCCTCCACGTCACCGGCTGACCCCCTCTCCACGCGGTCAGGAATGGCTCGATCGGGCCATGTCGCCGAGGGACTCTGCACTGCTACCGTCGCGCCACCAGAGGGCCCGACACCGGCACGCCGCCCTCGAGGGGCGTGCCGGTGCCGGATCGGGCCGAGCCCGGGCTGCACGTCACCCCCACGCGGTCCCCTCCCCACGGGGGTGGCGTGCTCCGCCACGCGGCGGCGGGCTGCAGCGGGGCGTCCGTGGCGTTCGCGGTGTCGGTCGGGCCAGGTCGGGGTAGGGGTGTCCACGCGGAACTCCCGCGTGCAACCGGAGGTTACGGTGGCAGCACGGTTCACACCCGAGGACACGGAAGGTGCCCCCTGATGGCCAAGATCCCCACGAAGACCCTGATCGCCATGGCGGGAGCCGCGGCGATGAAGGTCCGCGACTACGCCCGAGAGAACCCCGACAAGGTCGGCCAGGCGCTCGACCGCGTCGAGTCGACCGTGAGCACCCGCACGCACGGCAAGTACGACGCCAAGGTCGGCAAGGGCAGCAGCGCGCTGCGCAAGTCGCTCGGACTCACGTCCACGGGCACGACGCACCCGGCCGTGGGCACCACCCCGCCGCCGCCGCCCACCGGCACCAGCACGCCTCCGCCGCCCACCGGCACCAGCACGCCCCCGCCGCCCCCGCCCACGGCGGGCGGCTGAGCGCGCGGTCGCAATCCACTCCCGGCCGACGCTGCGGGCTAGCGTGGCGTGGGTCCGCAGTGTCCGACCGGAAGGTGTGGCGATGAGTCAGCAGCCGTTGGGGGACCCGCAGCCGGTTCCCACCACTCCGGAGGTTCCCAAGCCCGGGCCACCGCCGGTCCCGACGCCCGATCCCGGGTCGGTGCCCGACGCCCCCGCGCCCGGCCCGAACCCCGATGTCCCCGCGCCGAACCCGCTGCCCGGGACGCCCGACGACCCCGAGCCGCGGCGCGACGACGCCGACCCGCAGCCCCTCGTCCCGGGCGAGTAGCCGGGTCGGGCCTGCGACAGCCCGCCGGGTCAGCCCTCGGGGTCGGTGATGTCGCAGAGGACGGCGCCGTTGGTGACGGTGGCGCCGACGGTGGCGGTGAGCCTGGTGACGGTGCCGGCCTTGTGCGCGGTGATGGGTTGCTCCATCTTCATCGCCTCGAGGACGACGACGAGGTCACCCGCGGCGACGGTGGCGCCGTCGTCGACGGCGACCTTGACGATGGTGCCCTGCATGGGGGCGGTGAGGGAGCTGCCGGAGGCCGCGGCCCCGGCGGTGGCGCCGCCGCTGCGCCGGGGTGCCTTCTGACGTGACCCGCCGCCGGCCCCGCCTCCGCCGGTGGGGGCGAACCCGGCGGGGAGGGTGACCTCGAGACGCTTCCCGCCGACCTCGACGACGACGGTCTGCCGCTCCGCGCCGTCGGGGGCGTCGCCGCCGGAGCCGGACCAGGGCTCGATGGTGTTGTCGAACTCGGTCTCGATCCAGCGGGTGTGGACGGTGAAGGGCTGCTCGGGGTCGGCGGGCGCGAAGGCCGGGTCGGCGACGACGGCGCGGTGGAAGGGCAGCACGGTGGGCATGCCCTGGATGTCCAGCTCGGCCAGGGCGCGGCGGGCGCGCTCGAGGGCCTGGGTGCGGGTGGCGCCGGTGACGACGAGCTTGGCGATCATCGAGTCGAACGCGCCGGCGACGGTGTCACCGGCGATGATCCCGGCGTCCCAGCGCACCCCGGGCCCGGTGGGGACGGTCATCGCGGTCACGGTGCCGGGGGCGGGCAGGAAGGAACGGCCGGGGTCCTCGCCGTTGATCCGGAACTCGATGGAGTGGGCGTGCGGGGCCGGGTCGTCGTAACCGAGGGGTTCGCCGTCGGCGATGCGCAGCTGCTCGCGCACCAGGTCGATGCCGGTGACCTCCTCGGAGACGGGGTGCTCGACCTGCAGGCGGGTGTTGACCTCCAGGAAGGAGATGGAGCCGTCGGGGCCGATGAGGAACTCGCAGGTGCCGGCTCCGACGTACCCGGCGGCGGTCAGGATCGCCTTGGACGCCCGGACCAGCTCGGTGTGCTGGGCCTCGGTGAGGAACGGGGCGGGGGCCTCCTCGACGAGCTTCTGGTTGCGGCGCTGCAGGGAGCAGTCGCGGGTGGAGACGACGACCACGGCCCCGTGGGTGTCGGCCAGGCACTGGGTCTCCACGTGGCGCGGGTGGTCGAGGAACCGTTCGACGAAGCACTCCCCGCGCCCGAACGCGGTGACGGCCTCACGCACCGCGGACTCGAACAGCTCGGGGATCTCCTCGACGGTGCGGGCGACCTTCAGGCCGCGCCCACCGCCGCCGTACGCGGCCTTGATCGCCACCGGCAACCCGTGCTCGCGCGCGAAGGCCACGACCTCGTCGGGTCCCTGGACGGGGTCGGTGGTGCCCGGCACCAGCGGCGCGTCCGCGGCCAGGGCGATGTGGCGGGCCTTGACCTTGTCACCCAACGCGTCGATCGCCGCCGGACCCGGCCCGATCCACACCAACCCCGCATCGATGACCTGCTGCGCGAACCGTGCGTTCTCGGCGAGGAACCCGTACCCGGGGTGCACCGCATCCGCCCCCGCCGCCTTCGCGACCTCGATCAGCCGGTCCGCCAGCAGGTACGAGTCCGCCGGGGTCGACCCACCCAGCGCGTACGCCTCGTCCGCCACCCGCACGTGCAACGCATCGCGGTCCGGCTCCGCGTACACCGCCACCGAGCGCACCCCGTGATCGCGACACGCACGCGCGATCCGCACCGCGATCTCTCCACGGTTGGCGATGAGGACACTGGTGATGGCCATGGGACCGGACTCTAGCGGGGGGCGCAGGCCCGGTCGGGCCGCCCCGGATGCGTCACGCGCCACACTCCCGCTCGGGGGTCGGCCAGGGGCGGACGCCCCGTGGGGCCGCGCCGGTGCCTACGGTGGGGGCATGCCAACCGTGAGCACCAGGACCCTGACCACGCCCTCCGGTCCCGTCGAGATCCCCACCATCGGCTTCGGCGTCTGGCAGGTGCCGGACGACGAGGCCACCCCCGCCGTCCTCGCCGCGCTCGACGCCGGGTACCGGCACGTCGACACGGCGACCGTCTACGGCAACGAGGCCGGCGTCGGACGAGCCCTCGCGCAGACCGACGTGGCGCGCGACGACGTCTTCGTCACGACCAAGGTGTGGAACTCCGACCAGGGACGCGAGAAGACCCTGCGCGCCTTCGACGCCTCGATGGAGCGGCTCGGCCTCGACGTCCTCGACCTCTACCTGATCCACTGGCCGACCCCGCGTCACGACCGTTACGTCGACACGTGGCGGGCCCTCCAGGAGCTCCGGTCCTCGGGGCGGGTGCGCGCCATCGGCGTGTGCAACTTCCACGCCGAGCACCTCCAGCGGCTCCACGACGAGACCGGCGACTGGCCGAGCGTCAACCAGATCGAGCTGCACCCCTACCTCCAGCAGGGACCGCTGCGGGCCTTCGACGCGCAGCACGACGTCGTCACCGAGTCGTGGAGCCCGCTGGCGTCCGGCAAGCGCGTCCTCGACGACCCGGTCATCGGGCGGATCGCCGGTGAGCACGGCGCGACCCCGGCCCAGGTCGTCATCGCGTGGCACCTCGCCCACGACCTCGTCGTCCTCCCGAAGTCGGTGACGCCGTCGCGGATCGTCGAGAACCTCGCCGCCACCGACCTCCGGCTGACGGGGGAGGACCTCGAGGCGATCGAGGCCCTCGACAACGGGTTCCGCACCGGGCCGAACCCCGAGGAGTTCCACGGAGAGTGACACGCCCTGAGTAGCGGTGCTCATGGCCTCCGGGGGGAGCGGGGGAGGACCATGGGGCAGCACCGACGACGGTGCCCGCCCGACCCCGAGGAGCACGCGATGACCGCGCCGCCCACCGCCGCCCCCGACGCTCCCGCCCACCGCGACCCGGCCGTCCACGCGGCGAGCCCCGCGCAGCTGCACTGGCTCGAGGCCGAGCTGCGGTCCTGGCACGCCGAGGGGCTCGTCGACGACGCGACGGCGGGGGCCATCCGCAGCCGGTACGTCGAGGTCCGCAAGGTCACCCTGGCGCGGATCGTCCTCACCCTGGGTGCCTGCTTCGTCGGGCTGGGCCTGATCTGGCTCGTCGCCTCGAACCTCGACGCGCTGCCGCCGCTCGGTCGGTTCGCCCTCGTCGTCGCCATCTGGCTCGGTCTCGTCGCCGCGGCCGAGGTGCTCGCCACCCGGCGGGACCGTGAGGGCGACGTCGCGTCACCGGTCGTCGGGGCGGCCCGGCTGCTCGCCGCCGGGGCATTCGGCGCCGTCGTCTTCCAGGCGGCGCAGAGCCTCCAGGTCCCCGCGTACGAGCCGCTGCTCGTCGGCGTGTGGGGCCTCGGCGCGGTCCTGTGGGCGTACGCGGTCCGCGGTGTGGCGCCCCTCGTCCTCGGGGTCGTCCTCCTCGCCGGGTGGTTCGTCTGGCAGGTCGGCTCGGCCGCCGACGACGCGTTCTCCCTCTCGACGGCCATCGCCGCCGCCGGGCTGGCCGCCGTGGCGGTCGGCGTCGGCACGGCGGTCCTCGGCCGCGTCGAGCTCGCCCCGCCGTGGCGCGAGGTCGGTGCCGCCCTCGTCCTGCTCGCGCTGTTCCTGGCCGCCCTGCCCTACGAGTGGGGAGAGTCCGGGTCGGTGTGGGTGCTGTGGGCCGGTGGCGGCGTCGCCGTCGTCCTCGCCGCGCTCGCCACCGTGCGCGGTGACACGGTCGACCGGCTCGAGGTGGGCCTGGCCGTCCTCGGCCTCGCCCTGACCGTCGGCCTCGGGCTCTGGCGCTACGACGCCGACTCGATGGCCCCCGAGGACCTCTCGGCCGGGGCGTGGGTGCGGGCCTTCCTCGCCGTCGCCGCCTACCTCGTCGTCGCCAGCGGCTACGCCGTCCTCGGCGGGATGCGCGACACCGGCCGGCTCACCTGGCTGGCCACCGCCGCCCTCGTCGTCTTCGTCACGACCCAGGCCTTCGCGGTCTTCGCCCCGATCCTCTCGGGCGCGACCCTCTTCCTCGTCGTCGGCGTCGTCCTCCTCGCCACCGGCATCCTCGCCGACCGTGGCCGACGACGGCTCGTGCGCGAGGCGAAGGAGGCCCTGTCATGAGCACCCCCACCGTCACCGGGTCCATGGCGTCCCCGCCGCCACAGCCCGCGGCCGCCGACGGCACCGCCCGTCGGCGCGCCCTCGTCCTCGGCGTCGTCGTCGCGCAGCTCCTGCTGGTCGTCGTCGCCGTCTGGGCTCCGCTGTCGGCGCGGCTGACCGGCGAGGAGGTCCGGCTGCGTGTCGCCCCCGTCGACCCGATGGACCCGTTCCGCGGCGCGTACGTCGACCTGGGCTACCCCGACCTCCCCAGCCGGCCGGTGCTCGACCGCGAGCTGACCGACGCCGAGATCAGGGCCGCCGAGGAGACGCGTGGCGACGCGTGGATCCCGCTGACGCGGCAGGGCGACGTCTGGGTCGGCGGGCCGGCGCTGCGCAGCCGCCCGGACGAGGGGCTGTTCCTGCGCTGCACCGACTCGGGCTGGCGGCTCGAGTGCGGGATCGAGAGCTGGTTCCTCCCGCAGGACGACGCCCGCGCCCTCGAGGACGCGGTGCGCGACGGCACGGCCATCGCGACGGTGCGGGTCGACGGCAGGGGCAACGCGGCGCTCGTCGGCATCGACCCCCGGTGAGGTCGGCCGTCAGGAAGCGGTGAGGACCTCGGCGCCGCGCGGGACCACCCCGACGAGCGCCCGCGCCTCGTCGAGCGGCACCGGTCGCGACCAGAGGTAGCCCTGCCCCCGTCCGCACGCCTGCGCCTCGAGCCACGCGGCCTGCTCCGCGGTCTCGACGCCCTCGGCGACGGTGACCATCTGCAGCGTGCGGCTCATCTCGAGGATGGCCAGGGTGAGGGAGGCCGCGTGCCCGTCGACGGTGATCCCGTCGACGAAGCTCTTGTCGACCTTGAGGATGTCGACCGGCAGCTGGGAGAGGTAGGACAGCGAGCTGTAGCCGGTCCCGAAGTCGTCGATGGCGATCGACGCCCCGAGGCCGCGCAGGCCGTGGAGGGCCCGTGCGGCGGACTCGACGTCGTCGAGGAGCACCGACTCGGTGATCTCGAGGACGAGCAGCCCGGCGTCGAGCCCGGTGTCGGCGAGAACCGACGCGACCTCCTCGACGAAGCCGGGGGAGACGAGCTGCTGGGCGGAGACGTTGACCGACATCGTGACCGAGGACCCGTCGCGCTGGAGGCCGAGCGCGGCCGCGCAGGCCTCGCGCAGCACCCACGACCCGAGGGCGACGATGTGCCCCGAGGTCTCGGCGGCGGCGATGAACTCCTTGGGGGGCAGGAGCCCCCGTCGCGGGTGGTCCCAGCGCACGAGGGCCTCGAAGCCGGTGATGGCGCGGGTGCGCAGGTCGACGGTCGGCTGGTAGTGCAGCACGAACTCCTCGTCCTCGAGGGCACGCACGAGGTCGGCGCGCAGGGTGATCCGCTCCAGGGCGGTGGCCCGTCGCTCGGCGTCGAACACGCTCACCCTGCCCTTGCCCTGCTCCTTGGCCCAGTACATCGCGACGTCGGCGTCACGCAGCAGCTCCTCACCGGTCGCCGTGGCCGGCTCGGCCACGGAGATGCCGATGCTGGCGCGCACCGACCAGGAGTCGCCGTCGATGTCGACCGGGTGCGAGAGGGTCTGCAGGATGCGCTCCGCGACCTCCTCGGCGGCGGCGAGGTCGGTGTCCTCCATGAGGATGGCGAACTCGTCGCCACCCAGCCGGGCCGCGGTGTCGCCGGGTCGCAGGGTCGCGCGCAGCCGCTCGGTGACGAGGACGAGGAGCCGGTCGCCGACGGTGTGGCCGCGCGTGTCGTTGACCTGCTTGAAGTCGTCGAGGTCGAGGAACATCACGGCCAGGGCGGAGTCGCGCCGGGCCAGGGCGTGCTCGAGGCGGTCGGCGAACAGGGCGCGGTTGGCCAGCCCGGTCAGCGAGTCGTGGAACGCCTCGTGCGCCAGCTGCTCGGCGAGCGCGTGCTCCTCGGTGACGTCGCGCAGGGTGAGCACCCAGGCGCCGACGGCGGGCTCGTCGAGCAGGTTGGTCAGCGTCCCGTCGGCGACGATGGTGCGGCCGTCGCCGCGCACGAGCCGGAGCCGGACCGACTGGTCCCCGGTCCGGGCGGCGGTGAGCATCCCCTCGACGAGCGGGCCGTCCTCCCCGACGAGGTGGGTGACGTCCTTGCCGACGAGCTCCTGCGCCGGGCGGCCGAGGACGGTGCGGGCCGACGGGCTGACGAACGAGACGACGCCGTCGCCCTCGACCACGACGATGAGGTCGGCGCTGTTCTGGACGAGCGCGAGGAGGCGGCGCTCACGCAGGTCGACGACCTGCTGGGCGGTGAGCCGCCGCTCGACGGCGCGGTGACGGTCCACGAGCCTCCGGAACCAGGCGAACCAGCCGACGGAGACGAGCACGAGCAGGCTCCCGTGGATGGCGACGGCGAGCCAGCCGCGGTCGGAGGTCGCGTCCTCGAGGTGGTCGCGCAGGGCCGCGTCCGCCCGGCGGAGGTCGGACAGGGCCGGTGCGCTGCCGGGGTCGGCGGCGAAGCCGACGACGCGCACGGCGACGTCGGCGCCGGCGGTCCCCGGGGACGTCTCCACCCCGGCGGCCCGCAGCTCGGCGACGGCCGCCTCGACGGCGGGGACGGCGGCCGGCGCGGTCTCGGGGGTCAGCGGGGCGAGGACACCCGTGAGGACGGCGGCGGCCTCCCGCTGGTGGTCGAGGTCGTCACCGAGGTGCCACACGCCGGTGAGGAACGCCATCTCGAGGACGACGACGAGCAGGGTGCCGAGCACGGTCGCGGTCGAGCGCAGACGGGTTCCGCCACTGCGGGACACGGGCAGACCTCCTGTGCGGGGGACGCCGAAGGCCGACGACAGGACACGGTAGGCAGCGGCGCCCGCCTCGTGGGCGCCATCGGACGGCAAAGGTCCGTTCGACCGAGGCGCCCTCTGGCCGGGCGGACGATGCCGCTCGACCGGCGCCACGTGGTCGGGATCGACCGGCCGGGCGGGGCTGCGCTGGCACGATGGCCCCATGAGCGACGCCGCCGACCGCGCCCAGCGCACCCTCGAGGAGGGCATCTCCACCGACTTCACGACGGCGATGTCGTACGGGGACTACCTCGACCTCGGGACGCTGCTGTCGGCCCAGCACCCTCGCAGCGAGCCCGCCCAGCACGACGAGCTGCTCTTCATCGTGCAGCACCAGGTGGCCGAGCTGTGGATGAAGCTGCTCCTCCACGAGCTGCACTCGGCCCGCGCGCTGCTCGCGAACGACGAGCTGGCGCCGGCCCTCAAGCGGCTCGCGCGCGTCAAGCACGTGCAGAAGCAGCTCGTCGAGCAGTGGGACGTCCTCGCCACGCTCACCCCGAGCGAGTACGCCCAGATCCGGCCGTTCCTCGCGACGAGCTCGGGCTTCCAGAGCCACCAGTACCGGTCGGTCGAGTTCCTCCTCGGCAACAAGAACGCCGACATGGTGCGGGTGTTCGAGCACTCGCCGGTCGAGCACGCCTCCCTCGAGGAGCTGCTCGGGCAGCCGTCGCTCTACGACGAGTTCCTCCGCCACCTCGCCCGCCGTGGCTACCCGGTGCCGGAGGCCGTCCTCCGGCGCGACGTCACCCAGCCCTACCGGGTGTCCGAGGACCTCGTCGACCTCTTCGCCACGGTGTACGCCGACCCCACCGAGCACTGGGGCGTCTACGAGACGTGCGAGGAGCTCGTCGACATCGAGGACCTGTTCCAGCAGTGGCGGTTCCGGCACCTCCAGGTCGTCTCCCGCACCATCGGCATGCGGCAGGGGACGGGCGGCTCGAGCGGGGTCGACTTCCTCCGGCGGGCCCTCGACCTCACGTTCTTCCCCGAGCTCTACGCCGTCCGCGCCCGCGTCTGACGACCGGGGGCGGTGAGGTCCAGGACGGTCATCTCCACGGAGGCCCACCAGCCGTCCTCGAGCCCGGCTCGTCGGGTCCGGCGGCGCTGTCACGCCCGCCGGTCGGTGCGGTGGCCGTCGGTCCCGGGG
>CAWIAT010000007.1:0-138881 GCA_963834225.1 uncultured Actinomycetota bacterium
AGGCGCCGGTGGTGGTGGGGGTGCCGCCCGTATGTTGAGAACTACACAGTGGACGCGAGCATCTTAAAATCTTTGTGCATCAAGTTTTTAAGGGCAAACGGTGGATGCCTTGGCACCAGGAACCGAAGAAGGACGTAGGAATCTGCGATAAGCCTCGGGGAGTCGATAACCAGACTGTGATCCGAGGATTTCCGAATGGGGAAACCCGGCTGGAGGCAAGTCCAGTCACTCCCGCCTGAACACATAGGGCGGGTAGAGGGAACGTGGGGAAGTGAAACATCTCAGTACCCACAGGAAGAGAAAGCAACCGCGATTCCGTGAGTAGTGGCGAGCGAAAGCGGATCAGGCTAAACCGTATCTGTGTGATACCTGTCAGGGGTTGCAGATGCGGGGTCGTGGGACTTCTCAGTCAGTGCTGACACGCTGGCATGGAGTCAGAAATGTGCGTCATAGTCGAAGGGCATTGAAAGGCCCGGCACAGAGGGTGCGACCCCCGTAGACGAAATGGCGTGCACTCCAGAGGACCATCCCAAGTAGCACGGGGCCCGAGAAATCCCGTGTGAATCCGGCGGGACCACCCGCTAAGCCTAAATATTCCCTGGTGACCGATAGCGGACAAGTACCGTGAGGGAAAGGTGAAAAGTACCCCGGGAGGGGAGTGAAATAGATCCTGAAACCGTTTGCCTACAATCCGTTGGAGCCTCCTTGTGGGGTGACAGCGTGCCTTTTGAAGAATGAGCCTGCGAGTTAGTGCTCAGTGGCGAGGTTAACCCGTGTGGGGAAGCCGTAGCGAAAGCGAGTCCGAATAGGGCGCCAGAGTCGCTGGGTCTAGACCCGAAGCGGAGTGATCTACCCATGGCCAGGCTGAAGCGACGGTAAGACGTCGTGGAGGGCCGAACCCACTTAGGTTGAAAACTGAGGGGATGAGCTGTGGGTAGGGGTGAAAGGCCAATCAAACTCCGTGATAGCTGGTTCTCCCCGAAATGCATTTAGGTGCAGCGTCACGTGTTTCTTACCGGAGGTAGAGCTACTGGATAGCTAATGGGCCTCACCAGGTTACTGACGTTAGCCAAACTCCGAATGCCGGTAAGTGAGAGCGTGGCAGTGAGACTGCGGGGGATAAGCTCCGTAGTCGAGAGGGAAACAGCCCAGACCACCATCTAAGGTCCCTAAGCGTGTGCTAAGTGGGAAAGGATGTGGAGTTGCATTGACAACCAGGAGGTTGGCTTAGAAGCAGCCACCCTTTAAAGAGTGCGTAATAGCTCACTGGTCAAGTGATTCCGCGCCGACAATGTAGCGGGGCTCAAGCACACCACCGAAGCTGTGGCATTGACACATTGCCCGGCCACGACTCCTGAGGGATCGTGGTCCAAGCGTGTTGATGGGTAGGGGAGCGTCGTGTGGCCAGGGAAGCGGCGGAGTGATCCAGCCGTGGAGGCCACACGAGTGAGAATGCAGGCATGAGTAGCGAATGACGGGCGAGAAACCCGTCCGCCGAATAACCAAGGGTTCCAGGGTCAAGCTAATCTGCCCTGGGTAAGTCGGGACCTAAGGCGAGGCCGACAGGCGTAGTCGATGGACATCCGGTTGATATTCCGGAACCGGCGAAGAACCGCCCATGACGACCTTCGTGATGCTAAGCGCCTGAAGCCGGCAACTCGTCGACTCCCTTTCGAGGGGGTTGGCGTCGTCGGTGGAGCGCGCGAACCGAGCGGGTAGTAGTCAAGCGATGGAGAGACGCAGGAAGGTAGCCTCCGCGTGGCGATGGTTGTCCACGTCCAAGGGTGTAGGGAGTGACATAGGCAAATCCGTGTCACACATGTCCTGAGACCTGATAGTGACCGCGTATGCGGGAAGCAGGGTGATCCTATGCTGCCAAGAAAATCTTCTAGCGAGGTTCGAGCCGCCCGTACCCCAAACCGACTCAGGTGGTTAGGTAGAGAATACCAAGGCGATCGAGTGAATCGTGGTTAAGGAACTCGGCAAAATGCCCCCGTAACTTCGGGAGAAGGGGGGCCCAGACCTTGAAGGACTTCACGTCCTAGGGGAAAGGGCCGCAGAGACCAGGGAGAAGCGACTGTTTACTAAAAACACAGGTCCGTGCGAAGTCGCAAGACGATGTATACGGACTGACGCCTGCCCGGTGCTGGAAGGTTAAGAGGACCGGTTAGACCCTCGTGGTCGAAGCTGAGAATTTAAGCCCCAGTAAACGGCGGTGGTAACTATAACCATCCTAAGGTAGCGAAATTCCTTGTCGGGTAAGTTCCGACCTGCACGAATGGCGTAACGACTTCTCCACTGTCTCAACCGCGAACTCGGCGAAATTGCACTACGAGTAAAGATGCTCGTTACGCGCAGCAGGACGGAAAGACCCCGGGACCTTTACTATAGCTTGGTATTGGTGTTCGGTACGGCTTGTGTAGGATAGGTGGGAGACTGTGAAGCCGGCACGCCAGTGTCGGTGGAGTCAACGTTGAAATACCACTCTGGTCGTTCTGGATATCTAACCTCGGTCCGTGATCCGGATCAGGGACAGTGCCTGGTGGGTAGTTTAACTGGGGCGGTTGCCTCCTAAAAGGTAACGGAGGCGCTCAAAGGTTCCCTCAGCCTGGTTGGCAATCAGGTGTCGAGTGTAAGTGCACAAGGGAGCTTGACTGCGAGAGAGACATCTCGAGCAGGGACGAAAGTCGGAACTAGTGACCCGGCGGTGGCTTGTGGAAGCGCCGTCGCTCAACGGATAAAAGGTACCCCGGGGATAACAGGCTGATCTTGCCCAAGAGTCCATATCGACGGCATGGTTTGGCACCTCGATGTCGGCTCGTCGCATCCTGGGGGTGGAGTTGCTCCCAAGGGTTGGGCTGTTCGCCCATTAAAGCGGTACGCGAGCTGGGTTTAGAACGTCGTGAGACAGTTCGGTCCCTATCCGCTGTGCGCGTAGGAAACTTGAGAAGGGCTGACCCTAGTACGAGAGGACCGGGTTGGACGAACCTCTGGTGTGTCAGTTGTCCTGCCAAGGGCACCGCTGATTAGCTACGTTCGGAAGTGATAACCGCTGAAAGCATCTAAGCGGGAAGCACGCTTCAAGATGAGGTTTCCATGCACCGTAAGGTGTGAGAGGCTCCCGGCCAGACTACCGGGTTGATAGGCCAGACGTGGAAGTGCAGCAATGCATGCAGCTGACTGGTACTAATAAGCCGACAACTTGATACACACCCAAAGAATTCAAAGCGTGTTCGCGTCCACTGTGCAGTTCCCGAGATACGGTCGGGAACCCACCCCCCACCCGGGGGTGGACACCACACCCACGACATATCTCCATAGAGTTTCGGCTGTCATAGCGAAGGGGAAACGCCCGGTCCCATTCCGAACCCGGAAGCTAAGCCCTTCAGCGCCGATGGTACTGCACTGGTGACGGTGTGGGAGAGTAGGACGCAGCCGGACAAACATTCCCAAAAGGGGAGGGCCCACACGCCCTCCCCTTTTGCATTCCCCGGTGCATTCCACGACGGAAACGCCACGACGACCAGGACGAGAAGTAGGGTTCATGACCATGGGTCTGTTCAACCGCGACCGCTGCGAGGGCAAGGACGCCGAGCAGCTCGCCGGCATGCGCACCGCCGGACTGCTCGTGGGGCGCACCCTCGAGCTCCTCGTGGCCGCGGTGCGGCCGGGGATGACGACGCTCGAGCTCGACGCCCTCGCCGAGGCGCACATCCGCGACCACGGCGGCGTCCCCAACTTCCAGCTCGTCCCGGGGTACCGCCACACCCTGTGCACCTCGGTGAACGAGGAGATCGTCCACGGCATCCCCGGGGACCGCGTGCTCATCGAGGGCGACCTGCTCTCGGTCGACTGTGGCGCCCAGGTGGGCCGGTGGAACGGCGACGCCGCCGTGAGCCTGGTCGTGGGGGGCGCCGGGGCGGCCCGCGCCGAGGACCTCGAGCTCATCGAGGACACCGAGGCGTCGTTGTGGGCGGGCATCGTCGCCCTCCAGGTGGGGTCGAGCCTCTACGACGTCGGGGCCGCGGTCGAGGACAGCCTCACCGCCGCCGGCGGCCGGCGCGGTCGTGAGTACGGCATCGTCGAGGACTACGTGGGCCACGGCATCGGGACCTCGATGCACATGGACCCTCAGGTCCCCAACTACCGCGTCTCGGGCAAGGGCCCGCGCGTCGTCGACGGCACGACGATCTGCATCGAGCCCATGGTCGTCCTCGGCGACCAGGACAACACGATCCTCGAGGACGACTGGACCGTCGCGACCCGCGACGGATCGCGCGCCGCCCACTGGGAGCACTCCGTCGCGGCCACGGCCGGCGGGCTGACCGTCCTCACCGCCGTCGACGGCGGCGAGCAGCGGCTGCGTGCCCTCGGTGCGTCGTACGTCGCCATCGAGCCCGCCTGACCTGCGGGAACGTTCCTCCACGACGGTCGTCCTCGGGTGTCCGACCGCCGGGCTGGTGTGCTCGATCTCTCGCCGGTGACCCCTCGTCGCGAGACTAGGGTGGGTGCGGCGCACGCTCGGTACGAGGCGGTGCGCGACCGAAGGGAGCACGATGACGGACGGGTCGCCGGCGAACGGTCCCGAGGCCCTGGCAGCGGGGTTCACGGCGCAGGACCGTGACGCGTGGCAGCAGCTCGCCGCGGCGGTCCTGAACAAGACCCGCGCCGAGGACGACGGCCTCGACGGGCCCGCCGCGGAGCGGGCGCTCCACCGCCGTCTCGAGGGCGGCCTCGATGTCGCCCCCCTGTACCTGCGTGAGGACCGAGACCTCGGCGTTCCCGGCGCGATGCCCTTCACCCGTGGCCTCGCCCTGCGTGCCGGCACCCTGCCCTGGGACGTGCGACAGCTGCACGACGACCCCGATCCCGCTCGGTCCCGGGCCGCCGTCCTCGACGACCTCGAGCACGGGGTCACCTCCGTCTGGCTGCACGTCGGTGACGACGGCATCGCGGCCTCGGACCTCCCGCAGGTCCTCGCCGACGTCCGCCTCGACCTCGCGCCCGTCGTCATCTCGGCGACATCGGACCAGGAGGCCGCGGCGCTGGCGCTCCACGAGCACGTCGGGGACGCGAACTCGGTGGGCGGCAACCTCGGCATCGACCCCGTCGGGGCGGCGATCCGGACCGGCTCCACCGCGGACCTGTCGAGCCTGGCGGCGCTCGTCCGGCTGGCCGGGGAGCGCGAAGGCTGGCGTGCGGTCACCGTCGACGCCCGCCTCCTCCACGAGGCGGGTGCGACCGAGGTCGATGCCCTGGCCGTCGCCGTGGCCACGGGTGTGGCCTACCTCCGCCACCTCGAGTCCGAGGGCATCGCGCCGGACGCCGTCTTCGGTGAGGTCGAGTTCCGCGTCCCCGCCACCGCCGACCAGTTCCTCACGGCCGCGTCGCTGCGCGCCCTGCGGCGGGTCTGGGCCAGGGTCGGTGAGGCGTGCGGTGTCCCGGAGTCGGCGCGCGGTGCTCGGACCCACGCGGTGACGAGCCTGCGGATGTTCAGCCGCGAGGACCCGTGGGTCAACGTCCTGCGCTCGACGCTCGCGACCTTCGGCGCCAGCGTCGGGGGAGCGGACGCCGTCACGGTGCTGCCCTACGACACGGTCGCCGGGCTGCCCGAGCGGTTCAGCCGCCGGCTCGCACGCAACACCCAGATCCTCCTCGCCGACGAGTCGAACGTCGGCCGGGTCACCGACCCCGGCGGCGGCTCCTGGTACCTCGAGGCGCTCACCGACGAGGTCGCCGCCGCGGTCTGGACCCGCTTCCGCGAGGTCGAGGCGGCCGGTGGGGTCGTGGCGGCGCTCGAGGACGGGCTCCTCCACTCGTGGGTCTCGGCGGCCTCGGCCGAGCGTGCCGTCGGGCTGGCAACCCTGCGCACCCCCCTCACCGGGGTGTCGACCTTCCCCCTCGCCGGGGAGAAGCCACTCGAGCGCCGACCGCGCCGGGCCGCCACGCCTGTCGGCCAGGCGCTGCCTCCCGTTCGCGATGCCGCCGTCTTCGAGCACCTGCGTGACCGGGCCCGGGCCCTCGGCGACGCCGCTGCCGTCGTCGTGCGCCCGCTCGGGACCCAGCGGGACTCCGGCGCCCGCCAGACCTTCGTCGGCAACCTCCTCGGCGCCGGGGGCCTCGCCGCGGCCGAGTCGGGGTCGCCCGTGGCCGTCATCGCCTCGAGCCCTGCCGGGTACGCCGAGCACGCGGCCGCGGCGGTCGCGGACCTGCGCGACGGCGGGGCCTCCCACGTCCTGGTCGCCGGTCGCACCCGCGAGCTCGGAGACGCCGACCTCGTCGACGGCGAGCTCCACGACGGGATGGACGTCGTCGCCGTCCTCGACGACCTCCTCACCCGACTCGAGACGGAGGGAGCCCGATGAGCGCCGTCCCCGACTTCACGACCCTCGACCTCGGCGACGGCCGACCCGGGGGCCGCGAGCCCGCCGGCGAGGCGGAGCCCTGGCTGACGCCCGAGCAGATCCCGGTGAAGCCGCTCTACACGCAGGACGACCTCGCCGACCTCGACTTCCTCGACACCGTCCCCGGCGCCCCGCCGTACCTGCGCGGTCCGTACCCGACGATGTACACGACCCAGCCGTGGACGATCCGGCAGTACGCCGGGTTCTCGACCGCTGAGGAGTCCAACGCCTTCTACCGTCGCAACCTGGCTGCCGGGCAGAAGGGCCTGAGTGTCGCCTTCGACCTCGCGACCCACCGCGGCTACGACTCCGACCACCCCCGCGTCACCGGCGACGTCGGGATGGCGGGCGTCGCCATCGACTCGATCCACGACATGCGCACCCTCTTCGAGGGCATCCCCCTCGACCGGATGTCGGTGTCGATGACGATGAACGGCGCCGTCATCCCGGTGCTCGCGCTCTTCGTCGTCGCGGCCGAGGAGCAGGGCGTCCCGGCCGACCAGCTGACCGGGACCATCCAGAACGACATCCTCAAGGAGTTCATGGTCCGCAACACCTACATCTACCCGCCCGAGCCGTCGATGCGGATCATCAGCGACATCTTCGCGTTCACCAGCCAGCAGATGCCGCGGTTCAACTCGATCTCGATCTCCGGGTACCACATGCAGGAGGCCGGGGCGACGCAGGACCTCGAGCTGGCGTACACCCTCGCCGACGGCGTCGAGTACCTGCGGGCCGGCAAGGCCGTGGGCCTCGACGTCGACCGGTTCGCCCCGCGCCTGTCCTTCTTCTGGGCCATCGGGATGAACTTCTACATGGAGGTCGCCAAGATGCGGGCCGCGCGCCTGCTCTGGGCCCGGCTCGTGCGTGACCAGGGCGCGAGGAACGACACGTCGCTCTCGCTGCGCACCCACTGCCAGACCTCGGGCTGGTCCCTCACGGCGCAGGACGTCTTCAACAACGTCGTGCGCACCTGCATCGAGGCGATGGCCGCGACCCAGGGCCACACCCAGAGCCTGCACACCAACGCCCTCGACGAGGCGATCGCCCTGCCCACCGACTTCTCGGCCCGCATCGCCCGCAACACCCAGCTCGTCCTCCAGCAGGAGTCCGGCACGACGCGCGTCATCGACCCGTGGGCCGGCTCGGCGTACGTCGAGCGGCTCACGCACGACCTCGCCCGCCGCGCGTGGGCGCACATCGAGGAGGTCGAGGCCGCCGGGGGCATGGCCGCCGCCATCGAGGCCGGCATCCCCAAGATGCGCATCGAGGAGGCCGCAGCCCGCACCCAGGCGCGCATCGACTCCGGCCAGCAGCCCGTCATCGGGGTCAACCGCTACCCCGTCGACGAGGACGAGCCGATCGAGGTGCTGCGGGTCGACAACGCCGCCGTCCGTGCCAGCCAGGTCGCCAAGCTCGAGCGGCTTCGCGCCGAGCGCGACGAGGACGCCACCCGCGCCGCGCTCCAGCGGCTCACCGACGCAGCGCGCTCGGGCTCCGACGGCACACCCGAGACCAACCTGCTCGCCCTCGCGATCGAGGCGGCCCGGGCCATGGCCACCGTCGGCGAGATGTCCGCCGCGATGGAGGAGGTCTTCGGCCGGTACACCGCGCAGATCCGTACGATCGGGGGCGTGTACAGCGCCGAGGCGGGGGAGGACGCCACCGTCCGCGAGGCCCAGGACGCCGTCGAGGCCTTCGAGCGCGAGGAGGGCCGCCGTCCGCGGATCCTCGTCGCGAAGATGGGCCAGGACGGCCACGACCGCGGCCAGAAGGTCATCGCCACCGCGTTCGCCGACCTGGGCTTCGACGTCGACGTCGGCCCGCTCTTCCAGACCCCGTCCGAGGTGGCCCGGCAGGCCGTCGAGGCCGACGTCCACGTCGTGGGGGTCAGCTCGCTCGCCGCGGGGCACCTCACCCTCGTGCCGGCCCTGCGCTCCGAGCTCGACGCGCTCGGCCGCCAGGACCTGATGATCGTGGTCGGCGGCGTCATCCCGAGCCAGGACTTCGAGGCGCTGCGCGCCGCCGGGGCCGACGCCATCTACCCGCCGGGGACCGTCATCAGCCGGGCCGCCGTCGACCTCGTCGCCGACCTGCGCGAGCGGCTCGGGTGAGGTCGGTCGACGTCGCCGACCTGGCGGCCGGCGTGCGCGCGGGCTCCCGGCAGCACGTGGCCCGCGCCATCACCCTGCTCGAGTCGACCCGTCCGGAGCACCGCGACCTCGCGGGCGAGCTCCTCACCGACCTCGCCGACCTCACCGGGCGGGCCGTGCGGGTCGGGGTCAGTGGCGTGCCGGGCGCGGGCAAGTCGACCTTCATCAACGCCCTCGGCACCCGGCTCGTCGAGCGGGGGCACCGGGTCGCCGTCGTGGCCGTCGACCCCAGCTCGCGTCGCACCGGCGGGTCGATCCTCGGTGACCGCACCCGGATGGCCGAGCTCACCGCCAGCGAGGCGGCCTTCGTCCGCCCCAGCCCCTCCGGGCGGCACCTCGGCGGCGTCGCCCGCGCGACCCGCGAGTCGATGCTCGTCCTCGAGGCGGCCGGCCACGACGTCGTGGTCGTCGAGACCGTGGGTGTCGGCCAGAACGAGATCGCCGTCTCGGAGATGGTCGACACCTTCCTCCTGCTCACGCTCGCCCGGGCCGGCGACCAGCTCCAGGGGATCAAGAGGGGCATCCTCGAGCTCGCCGACGTCATCGCGGTCAACAAGGCCGACGGCGACGGGACGTCGGCGGCCCGCGTCGCGGCGCGCGAGCTGTCCGGCGCGATGCGGCTGATGATGCCGGGGCCGTCCGCCCGCCGGCCTCCCGTGCTCACCTGCTCGGCCCTCACCGGCGAGGGGCTCGACGAGGTCTGGGCGGCCGTCCTGACGCACCGCGAACAGCTCGAGTCCGAGGGGTCCCTGGAGGTGCGGCGGGCCCGCCAGCAGCAGGACTGGATGTGGGCGATGGTCGACGCGCACCTCACCGACGTCGTGCGCGACAGCGCGGCGGTGCGCGCCGAGCGGGGCCGGCTCGAGCGCGCCGTGCGCGAGGGCGAGCTGAGCGCCGTCGACGGCGCGGCGCGCATCCTGGCCCTCTTCGCGGACGACGTCCGCGGCCGCGGCGTGGTGGAGCACCCCTGACCCGCGACGATTTCGTGCTCAGGTGCCTCGTCCCGTACCATTGAACGTCGGTCACGTGTGCGTCCTCCGCATGGGTGTGTCCCAGGCGTGGAACTCCACGGGGCCGATTTCCATGGGCGGATCTACAGACGAAGAGCCGCCCGACAGCGGATTGAGAGGGTATGGCCAAGAAGGACGGCGTCATCGAGATCGAGGGCACGATCGTCGAGGCTCTCCCGAACGCGATGTTTCGGGTGGAGCTCACGAACGGTCACAAGGTGCTCGCGCACATCTCGGGGAAGATGCGTCAGCACTACATCCGGATCCTCCCCGAGGACCGTGTGGTGGTGGAGCTCAGCCCTTACGACCTGACCCGAGGCCGCATCGTCTTCCGCTACCGCTAACCCGCAACCGGACAGACAGCAAAGGCGACATGAAGGTTCAGCCGAGCGTCAAGAAGATCTGCGACAAGTGCAAGGTGATCCGCCGCAACGGGCGGGTCATGGTGATCTGCGAGAACCTGCGCCACAAGCAGCGCCAGGGCTGACGCGAGTCAGACGCAGCACACCGCCCTTTAAGGGCCGCACGGGTCCCACGGACTTCGAGCAACGCAGACACGTGAATGCAGCACGCAGCACCCGACCCCCGACGGGTCACCTGGAAGTCGCAGGTGGGCGCGGGACGTCACCCTCGGCCCGGAGGCCGAGGACCGGACCAGGATGGGCCGGATCGGTGGCTGCCCCAGACCTCCGGAACCACAGAAAAGGAACCATCCTCAGATGGCACGTCTTGTTGGAGTGGACCTCCCGCGCGAGAAGCGCGTCGAGGTCGCACTGACCTACATCTTCGGAGTCGGTCGCACCAGCGCGCAGAAGGCCCTCGCGGCCACCGGGGTCAACCCGGACACCCGCGTCAAGGACCTCGGTGACGAGCAGCTCGTCGCCCTGCGTGACTGGATCGACGACAACCTCAAGGTCGAGGGAGACCTGCGCCGCGAGGTGCAGTCGGACATCCGCCGCAAGGTGGAGATCGGGTCCTACGAGGGCCTGCGTCACCGACGTGGCCTCCCGGTGCGCGGTCAGCGCACCAAGACCAACGCGCGCACCCGCAAGGGTCCCAAGCGCACCGTGGCCGGCAAGAAGAAGGCCGGTAAGTGACGCGCGCCCCGCGCGAGTCACTGCTGCCCCCGCTTCCGAAGACTTCGTAGGAAAGAGAACACATGCCTCCCAAGGGCCGTACCGCGGGCGCCAAGAAGGTGCGCCGCAAGGAGAAGAAGAACGTCGCTGTGGGCCAGGCCCACATCAAGAGCACGTTCAACAACACGATCATCTCGATCACCGACCCCGCCGGGGCCGTCATCGCCTGGGCCTCCGCCGGCCAGGTCGGCTTCAAGGGGTCGCGCAAGTCGACGCCGTTCGCCGCGCAGACCGCCGCCGAGGCTGCCGCGCGTCGTGCCATGGAGCACGGCATGCGCAAGGTCGACGTCTTCGTCAAGGGCCCGGGTTCCGGTCGTGAGACCGCCATCCGCTCCCTGACCGCCGCCGGCCTCGAGGTCGGCTCGATCCAGGACGTCACCCCCAGCCCGCACAACGGCGTCCGCCCTCCCAAGCGCCGCCGCGTCTGAGCGCCACGAGACTTCGCGAAAGGTAAGACAGAGACATGGCCCGTTACACCGGACCCATCACCAAGAAGTCGCGTCGCCTCAAGACCGACCTCGTCGGCGGTGACAAGAACTTCGAACTTCGTCCCTTCCCGCCCGGCCAGCACGGCCGTCGCCGGATCCAGGAGAAGGAGTACCTCACCCAGCTGCAGGAGAAGCAGAAGGCCCGCTTCACCTACGGCGTCATGGAGAAGCAGTTCCGTCGGTACTACAAGGAGGCGGCCAACCGCCCCGGCAAGACCGGCGAGAACATCCTGACGATCCTCGAGTCCCGTCTCGACAACGTCGTCTACCGTGCCGGCCTCGCCCGCACCCGTCGCCACTCGCGCCAGCTGGTGTCGCACGGCCACTTCGAGGTCAACGGCGTGCGCGTCGACGTGCCGAGCTACCGCGTCGAGCAGTACGACATCATCACGGTGCGCAAGCAGTCGGTCGAGAGCTTCCCGATCCAGCTGGCTCGCGAGACCTTCGGCGACCGCCCGATCCCGGCCTGGCTCCAGGTCGTGCCCGGCACGCTGCAGATCCTCGTCCACCAGCTCCCGGTGCGCGCGCAGATCGACACCGTGCTGACCGAGCAGCTCATCGTGGAGTTCTACTCCAAGAACTGACCGGAGCGGGGTGCCGTGCGCCGTCGGCGCGCGGCACCCCGAACCGAGGGTGGCCCCACGGACCGATGTGAGGCCACCGGCGGGAGGAGACTCCCGCATGTCACTGGGCGTCATATAGCGGTCGCCCGTGGGAAGGAAGAATCACCGTGCTCATCGCACAGCGTCCCGTCCTCTCCGAGGACGTCGTCTCCGAGTCCCGGAGCCGTTTCGTCATCGAGCCCCTCGAGCCCGGCTTCGGCTACACGCTCGGCAACTCCATGCGCCGCACCCTGCTCTCGAGCATCCCGGGTGCCGCCGTCACGAGCCTGCGCATCGACGGCGTGCTCCACGAGTTCTCCACGATCCCCGGGGTCAAGGAGGACGTCACCGAGATCATCCTCAACATCAAGGGCCTCGTCGTCTCCAGCGAGCACGACGAGCCCGTCGTGATGTACCTGCGCAAGCAGGGCTCCGGCGCGGTCACCGCCGCCGACATCGCCCCGCCGGCCGGGGTCGAGATCCACAACACCGACCTGCACATCGCGACGCTCAACGACAAGGGCACCGTCGAGATGGAGCTGACCGTCGAGCGTGGCCGTGGCTACGTCTCCGCGCAGCAGAACAAGTCCGGCGACCAGGAGATCGGCCGCATCCCGGTCGACTCGATCTACAGCCCGGTCCTCACCGTGACCTACAAGGTCGAGGCCACCCGCGTCGAGCAGCGCACCGACTTCGACCGCCTCGTCGTCGACGTCGAGACGAAGAACTCGATGGCCCCGCGCGACGCGCTCGCCTCGGCGGGCAAGACCCTCGTCGAGCTCTTCGGCCTGGCCCGTGAGCTCAACGTCGAGGCCGAGGGCATCGACATGGGCCCCTCGCCCACCGACGCGGCGCTCGCGGCCGACCTGGCGCTCCCGATCGAGGACCTCGACCTCACCGTCCGGTCCTACAACTGCCTCAAGCGCGAGGGCATCCACACCGTGGGTGAGCTCGTCGGGCGCAGCGAGGCCGACCTGCTCGACATCCGCAACTTCGGTGCGAAGTCGATCGACGAGGTCAAGGCCAAGCTCGCCGGCATGGGCCTGGCGCTCAAGGACAGCCCCCCCGGGTTCGACCCGAGCCTCATCGCCGACCGGTACGACGACTTCACCTTCGGTGAGGGCGAGGACGACGCGGCGTACGCCGAGGACGAGCAGCTCTGACCACGCCCCCCGGCGTACTGACCAAGGAGAACAGCAATGCCCACCCCCACCAAGGGTCCCCGTCTCGGAGGCGGTCCCGCCCACGAGCGGCTCATCCTCGCCAACCTCGCGACGTCCCTCTTCGAGCACGACTCGATCACCACGACGGAGGCGAAGGCCAAGCGCCTGCGCCCGCTCGCGGAGCGGCTCGTCACCTTCGCCAAGCGCGGTGACCTCCACGCCCGTCGTCGGGTCATGACCGTCGTGCGCGACAAGGGTGTCGTCCACCGCCTCTTCGTCGAGATCGCGCCCGACATGGCCGAGCGCAACGGCGGCTACACCCGCATCACCAAGATCGGTGCCCGCAAGGGCGACAACGCCCCCATGGCGGTCATCGAGCTCGTCCGCGAGCCCGTCGCCAGGAAGGCCACCGTCAAGGAGGCCGAGGGCGCCACCAAGCGTGCGGCCAAGGACTCGAAGAAGAAGGACGAGCCGACAGCGGAGGCGACGGTCGAGGAGACCGCCACCGAGGAGACCGTCACCGAGGAGACCCCGGTCGTCGAGCTCCCCGAGGGTGCCGTCGCCGCGACCGAGGACGGCTCGGCCCCCGAGGGCTACACCGTCAAGGGCAACGCCGACTCGGGCAAGTACCACGTCGAGGGCTCGCAGTGGTTCGACCAGACCATCGCCGAGTTCTGGTTCGCCGACGCCGAGGCCGCCGAGGCCGCTGGTTTCGAGCCGGCCGGTGGTGCCGCCAAGCAGCAGGTCGAGGACGACGAGGCCTGAGCCTCCCTCGCCGAGCTGACGTGACCGGCCCCCCTCCCACGCGGGAGGGGGGCCGTCGCGCGTCCATGGGCACCGGGCAGGTCGGTCCGTGACCTCGACGCTACGGCGCGCCGGCCCGCGGGGCGAGCGAGGTGTCGGGCGCGGTGGCGACGGGGGAGCCCCCGAAGTGGCGGGCGAGCGGGACGAGCCCGAGGACGAGGAGCATCGGCAGCGCGAAGCCGACCCGTAGGGTGCTCGTCCCGATCGCGCCGGTGAGCACCGAGCCGATGAGGGCACCGGCGTAGTTGAACTGGTTGAACCGGGCGATCGTCGCGTCGACCCGGCGGCGGCGGGCGGCCTCGTCACCGGCCGCACCGGCGACCCGGGCCGCCGCCGAGAAGGCGAGCGGTGCGACGACGGCCACACCGAGGCCGACGACGAAGAACCCGATGACGGCCACCGGCCAGGTCCCCGCGGGCGCGAGGACGACGGTCCCGAGCCCCACGAACGCGGTCAGGGCCCCGGCCCGCACGACCGTCGGCGCGCCGAAGCGTGCGGTGGCGGCGTCGCCGAGCGAGCGCGCCAGCAGGGTGGCGACGAGGTAGGGCAGGGTCGCGAGGGCATAGAGGTGCGGGGAGGTCGGTGGGTCGGTGAAGACGGCATCGCTGCTGAGGTAGACCGGGCCCCACGCGGTCACCGCGGTGTCGACCGAGTAGAAGAGGACGAGCCCGAGCCCGACGAGGGCGATGGTGCGCCACGGCACCCCCAGTGCGGTGGGGTCCTCGACCTCGGCACCCTGGTCGCGCGGGAGGAACGGCGCGGCGAGGAGGGCGAGGGGGAGCGACGCCAGGACGACGTGAGCGACGGGGTGGGTGAGCCCGCCGAGGGCGAGGACCGCGACGGTCGCCGTGAGGCCCCCGGCCGTCCACGCGGCGTGGAAGGACGGCAGGACCGGGCGGCCGAGCCGGTGCTCGACGGCGACCGCCTGCATGTTCGACGCCGCGTCGTTCGCGCCGACACCGATGCCGTAGAGCGCGACGGCGAGGACCAGGACGGCCGGCCGTCCCACCCCTGCGGTCGCGACGCCGACGAGTGCCGTGCCGACGGCAAGGAGCACGAGGGCGGCGCGCACCGCCGTCGCGCTGTCGCGGTGCCGGGCCAGTGCCTCCGCGAGGACGGAGCCGGCGCCGGCGAGGAGGACGAGCATGAGCATGAGCCCGGCCAGCTCCAGCTCGCCGAGGTCGAACTGCTCCTTGAGCTGCGGGAGCCGCAGGGTCAGCGCGATGAACAGCAGCCCCTGGACGGCGAAGGCGCCCGCCGCGGCGAGGCGGTGGTCGCGCACGGGTCGGCCCGCCGTCGTGGTCACCGGGTCAGTGTGCCCGCTCCTGCGCCGCCGGGCCGGGGCTACGCTGTCGCGGTGACGCTGCGGATCCGGGTCGACCTGTCGTACGACGGGACGCACTTCTCCGGATGGGCGGCGCAGCCGGGTCGGCGCACGGTCGAGGGGGCGCTCACCGAGGCACTGACGACGATGCTGCGGTCGACCGAGCCGGTGCGCCTCACGGTGGCCGGCCGCACCGACGCCGGGGTCCACGCGCGCGGCCAGGTGGCCCACCTCGACATCGACGACGACGCCTGGCAGCGGGTCCGGGGACGGTCGGGCCGCACGCCCGAGGAGGCCGCCGCCGCGCGGCTGCGCGGGATCCTGCCGTCCGACATCGGGGTGCGCGCGGTGAGCCCGCGCCCCGGAGGGGTTCGACGCGCGCTTCTCGGCGCTGCGCCGCCGCTACCTCTACCGGATCTGTGACGACCCGGCGCTCGCCGACCCGCTCCGCCGCCACGACACGGTCGCCGTGCGGGGGCCGCTCGACGTCGCCTCGATGGACACGGCCGCCGGGCGGCTCCTCGGCCTCCACGACTTCGCCGCGTTCTGCCGTCGGCGTGAGGGCGCGACGACCGTGCGCACCCTCCTGCGCTACGGCTGGAGCCGAACCGATGACGGGACGGTCGAGGGCAGCGTCGAGGCTGATGCGTTCTGCCACAGCATGGTTCGCGCCCTCGTCGGTGCGGTCGTCCCGGTGGGGGAGGGGCGCTTCGCCGACGACCTCCCGCTGCGGGTCCTCACCGGCGGAGAGCGGGACCCCCGGGTCAAGGTGATGCCGGCCCACGGGTTGTCGCTCGAGGAGGTCGTCTACCCCGACGACGCCGGCCTCGCCGCGCGGGCGGTGGAGGCCCGCGCCACCCGGACCCTGCCGCACCCCTGACCGACTTCTTGCAGATCACCCACCGCGCAGTGGCCGTGGCGGCCCCTGGCGGGTGGGTGATCCGCAAGAAGTCGGATGCGGCGGACGGGGGTACGGCGCGAGGATGCTCCTCGTGGGCCACCTCGACGTCAACGCCGTCAGCTTCTCGCTGTCCGACGGGCGGCGCCTCCTGCGGGAGGTGACCTTCCGCGTCGGCGAGGGTGCGAAGGTCGCGCTCATCGGGCCGAACGGCACCGGAAAGACGACCCTGCTGCGGATCCTCGCCGGCGACCTCACGGCCTCCGACGGGGCGGTGACGCGCAGCGGCGGCCTCGGCGTCATGCGCCAGTTCATCGGAAAGGTCCGCGACGACACGACCGTGCGCGACCTCCTCGTCTCCGTCGCTCCCGACGCCGTGCGCCACGCGGCCGCCGAGGTCGAGCGCACCGAGCTGATGATGATGGAGCGCGAGTCCGAGAAGGACCAGCTCGACTACGCCCAGGCGCTCTCCGACTGGGGCGAGGTCGGGGGGTACGAGTGGGAGACCTTCTGGGACGTGTGCACCGTCGCCGCCCTCGGCACCCCCTTCGAGAAGGCGCAGTGGCGCAAGGTGTCCACGCTCTCGGGGGGCGAGCAGAAGCGGGTCGTCCTCGAGGCGCTGCTGCGCGGTCCCGACGAGGTCCTCCTCCTCGACGAACCCGACAACTACCTCGACGTCCCGGGCAAGCGCTGGCTCGAGGAGCGCCTCGTCGAGTCGCCGAAGACCGTGTTGTTCGTCAGCCACGACCGCGAGCTGCTCGACCACGTCGCCACCCGGATCGCGACCCTCGAGCCGAGCCGTGGCGGGAACACCGTGTGGGTCCATCCCGGCCGGTTCTCCACCTACGAGGACGCCCGGGGCGATCGCAACGCCCGGCTCGAGGAGCTGCGCCGGCGCTGGGACGAGGAGCACGTCAAGCTCAAGGAGCTCGTCGTCATGTACCGCCAGAAGGCGACGTACAACGACGGCATGGCCTCGCGGCTGCGGGCGTCGGAGACCCGGCTGCGCCGCTTCGAGGAGGCGGGACCGCCCGAGGCCGTCCCACTGCGCCAGAAGGTGTCGATGCGTCTGGCCGGCGGACGCACGGCCAAGCGGGCCGCGGTCGCGACCGGCCTCGAGCTGCGCGTCGACGGCGGGGCCCTGATGCAGCCCTTCGACGCCGAGATCTGGTTCGGCGAGCGGGTCGGCATCCTCGGGAGCAACGGGTCGGGGAAGTCGCACTTCCTGCGCCTCCTCGCGGCCGGTGGGTCCGACCCCGACAAGGAGCACGAGCCGGTCGGTGACCTCCGGCCCGCGCCGGTCGAGCACGTGGGACGGGTCGTCCTCGGGTCGCGGGTGCGGCCCGGGTGGTTCGCGCAGACGCACGACCACGCTGCCCTCCACGGCCGCTCGCTGCTCGAGATCCTCCACCGCGGTGACGACCACCGCGACGGGATGCCGCGCGAGGTCGCAGCCCGCGCCCTCGACCGCTACGGCCTGGCGCGGGCCTCGGAGCAGACCTTCGACTCGCTCTCGGGGGGCCAGCAGGCGCGACTGCAGATCCTCCTGCTCGAGCTGTCCGGGGCGACGATGCTCCTGCTCGACGAGCCGACCGACAACCTCGACCTCCACTCGGCCGAGGCGCTCGAGGACGCCCTCGCGGCCTTCGAGGGCACCGTGCTCGCGGTGACCCACGACCGGTGGTTCGCACGGGGGCTCGACCGGTTCCTCGTGTTCCGGGCCGACGGACGCGTCGTGCCGTCCGACGAGCCCGTGTGGGACGAGGGGCGAGTGGCCCGACCTCGCTGAGCGACCCCGGGACCGACGTCGAAGGTTCTTCGGGCCAGGGGTCGATGTAAAGCGTTTTCGCAGATAGCGTCCAGCCTCGACACAGGTTGCGGCAGGGTCGCCGCACCGTGAGCGTCAGGAGCCCCGATGTCCGGTCCCCGCCGTCTGTCAGCGATCGTGGTGGGAGCGGTGCTCGCCGCGGTCCCCGCCCTGGCCACTGCCCTCCCCGCCGCCGCGGACCACACCCCGCTCCCGTCGAGGGTGACCCTCATGGGCGACCTGATGAGCGAGCTCGGGTGCGAGTCCGACTGGAACGAGTCGTGCAGCGCGACCGACCTGCTGCCGGTCGCCGGCTCTCCCGGGCTCTTCGCGCGCACGTTCACCGTGCCGGCAGGGCAGTACGTCTACAAGGTCCGGCTCAACGGCTCGTGGAGCGAGAACTACGGCGACGCCACCTTCGGGGTCCCCGACGGGAACATCCCGCTGCCCGTGGCGAAGCCGACGAGGCTGCGCTTCACCTACGACCACGACACGCACCGGGTCCGCGTCGGCCCGGCCACGCCTGCCGGTGGGCTGACCCGGGCGGACCGCCGCCTCGCGGGCGACAGCCTCCGGGAGGACCTGACCCGCGAGAACTTCTACTTCGTCATGGCCGACCGCTTCGAGAACGGGAAGAAGACCAACGACAGGGCCGGCCTGTCGGGCACCCGGCTCAGCCATGGCTACGACCCCACGAGCCAGGGCTTCTTCCACGGTGGCGACCTCGCGGGCATCATCGACCGCCTCGACTACATCGAGGACCTCGGCACGACGGCGATCTGGATGACGCCCTCGTTCAAGAACAAGCCGGTGCAGGGTGAGCCGGGCAGCGAGTCGGCCGGGTACCACGGGTACTGGATCACCGACTTCACCCAGATCGACCCCCACCTCGGCACCAACGCCGAGCTGAAGAAGCTCATCGACCTCGCCCACAAGCGGGGCATCAAGGTCTTCTTCGACATCATCACCAACCACACCGCGGACGTCCTCGACTACCCCGCCTCGGCCTACGACGCCACGGGCCAGGTGCCCTACCGGACCAAGGAGGCCGTCCCCTACAAGGATGCCGCGGGCACCCCGTTCGACGACCGCGACGTCACGATGATCGGCGACCCGTTCCCCGCCGTCGACCCGAAGGTCACCTTCCCCTACGAGCCGACGTTCCGGACCGAGGCCGACAAGACGGCCAAGGTCCCGGCGTGGCTCAACGACCCGACGATGTACCACAACAGGGGAACCTCGACCTTCTCCGGTGAGAACAGCGAGTACGGCGACTTCCCGTCCGGGAACCGCTCGGCGCTCGACGACCTGTGGACCGAACGGCCCCAGGTGGTGCAGGGAATGATCGACATCTACAAGACCTGGGTCGACGAGGCCGGGGTCGACGGCTTCCGCATCGACACCGTCAAGCACGTGAACATGGACTTCTGGAAGCAGTTCGGCCCGGCGCTCCAGGGCCACGCGGCGTCGGTCGGCAACAAGGACTTCTTCATGTTCGGCGAGGTCTACGACGCCGACCCGCGCTTCATGTCGCAGTACACGACCGAGGGCCGGATGCAGGCGACCGTCGACTTCGGCTTCCAGGGCAGCGGCGTCAACTTCGCCAAGGGCAAGCCGACGACCGAGCTGCGCGACTTCTACGCCCTCGACGACTACTTCACCGACGCCGACTCCAACGCCTACTCGTTGCCGACCTTCCTCGGCAACCACGACATGGGGCGCGTCGGGAGCTTCCTGCGGCAGGGGACGACGTGGAGCGATGCCCAGCTGCTCTCCCGTGACCGGCTCGCCCACTCGCTGATGTACCTGACGCGCGGCCAGCCCGTCGTCTACTACGGCGACGAGCAGGGCTTCTCGGCGCCGAGCGACGTCCCCGGCGGCATCGGCGACCAGCGAGCCCGCGAGGACATGTTCCCGAGCAAGGTGGCACTGCACAACGACACCTACGACCTCATCGGGACGAACGCGACGACGGCCCGGGCGAACTTCGACACCCGACACCCCATGTACAAGCACATCGCCGACCTCGCCCGCCTCCGCGACAAGCACCCGGCCCTCGCCGACGGCGCGCAGGTGCACCGCTTCGCGACGGCGGACTCCGGCATCTTCGCCTTCAGCCGGATGGACCCCGACCGGCAGGTCGAGTACGTCGTGGCCGTCAACAACGCGGACACCGCCCAGACGGCGACGTTCGAGACCTACCAGCCGGCGCGCAGCACCCTCAAGGGCATCTGGCCTTCTTCGGCCCCCCGCAACCTCAAGACCGACAAGGAAGGGCGGGTCACCGTGACCGTCCCGGCCCTGTCGGCCGTCGTCTACAAGGCCAACGCGGCCCTGCGGGCCGACCGCGAGTCGCCGGAGCCGGTCTTCACGGCCCCCGGCGCCGCGGGCATCGTCACCGGGCGCGCCGAGGTCGGCGTCACGGTCCCGGGTGGCGACTTCACCCAGGTGACCTTCGCCTGGCGTCCCGTCGGCGCCACGAGCTGGCAGCGCCTCGGCACCGACGACAACGCGCCCTACCGGGTCTTCCACGACGTGCGAGGACTGGCCCAGGGCACGCCCGTGGAGTACCGGGCGGTCGCCCGCGACCACGACGGTGACCTCGGCGTCGCCTCGACGAGCGCCCTCGTCGGGCAGCCCCAGCCGCCGGCCGACCCGGGCGTCGACCTGGGCCCGATCACCCAGCCCACCGCCGTGTCGGTGCCTGGGAGCCACGGCAGCGAGATCGGCTGTGCGGCCGACTGGGACCCGCCGTGCGACGCCATTCAGCTGACGCTGGACGACGACCAGGTCTGGAAGGGCACGTTCAGCCCGCAGGCCGGGCAGTACGCCTTCAAGGCCGCCGTCAACCGGTCGTGGGACGAGAACTACGGCGCCGGTGGGAACCGCAACGGGTCGGACATCGCCTACGGCACCGACGGCGGCGAGGTCGGCTTCTACTTCGACTACCGCACGAAGTGGGTGACGAACACCGAGCTCGACCCGATCCTCGTGGCCACCGGTGACTTCCAGTCGGAGATGGGCTGTGCCGCCGACTCGGACATCGGCTGCATGCGCTCGTGGCTGCAGGACCCGGACCGCGACGGCACCTACTCCTTCACGACGATCGACATCCCCGCGGGCACGTGGTCGGTGTCGGTCGGGACGAGCGGTCCGATGTCCTTCACCGTTCCCGAGGGCTTCGCGACGACGATCTCGTTCCAGCGCTCGACGTCGACGATCAGCGTCGAGTCGTTCGCCCCGAACTTCGGGCCCGACCTGTCGACGGCGCGCGCGTCGTGGCTGACCCCCGAGGTCGTGTCGTGGAACCTGCCCGACGACCGCGGCAGCTGGACCTACCGGCTGCACTACGGCCCGGCGGGCTCGCTCGAGCTCGACGCCGAGACCGTCGGTGGGTCCTCGGTGCCCCTGACACTCGACCCGAGAGGGCTCTCGCCCACCCTGGCCGCCAGGTACCCGGACCTCGCCGAGGCCGAGGTCCTGCGGCTGAGCCGCAAGCACGCGAGGGACGCCGGGCGGATATCACGGTCCGGTCAGCTGGCGGTCGTCGCGTACGACGAGCTCGGACGGGTGGTCCAGGCCACCGGCCTCGAGGTGGTCGGCCGCCTCCGGTAGGCGCCCCGCGCCGCCCGGTCGGCGGGTCGCAGAACCGCTGAGGGAGCGGGGGTGTCCACCCCCGCTCCCCGCGGTCCGTGCCGCTAGGGTCGGCCGCGGTGAACGGAGGGACGATGACGGCTGCGCGCCCGTGGTCGGTGCCGGCGGGGACGCTCCTCGTCGTCACCGGGGCCTCGCTCGCCCTCGTGGGGTCAGGGGTCGCCGCTGCGGACGTGACGCTGTGGGTGTGGCTCGTGGCCTCGGGGGTCCTCGTGCCGGGTCTGGTGGCCGTGCGCACGCTGCGGGGACCGTCGGCCCTGGCGGAGGACCTCGCGTGGTCGGTGCCGCTCGGGGTCGTCCTGGCGCTGATGACGTGGGGCCTGGGCCTCGCCGTCGGGACGTCGATCGCACCGCCGTGGACCGGGGCGCTGGCCCTGCTCGCGCTCGCGCTCCCCGCGGTGCGCAGGCGGGTTCTCGTGGCGGGTGTCCCGGGCTGGGGGATCGGCAGTGGGTCGGTGGTCGTCGGCTCGCTCGTCGCCACGAGCGCGTGGGCGTGGGGTGCCGCCCTGTCGGCGTTCCCGCTGGACGCCGACCGTCCGCTGCGCTGGGCGCCAGACGTCATGTTCCACACGGCCTTGTCGGCCGAGCTCGGGCGGACGGCGAGCCCGCTGTACCCGATGGTGCCGGAGGGCCCGTACCCCTACCACTGGTTCTTCCACGCGCTCGCGGCGCACCTCGGCCTGGCTTTCGAGCCGCTCGCGGTCGTCACCCACCTGCTGCCGCTCACCCTCCTCCTCGGCGTCGTCGCGATGGCGGGCGTGGCCGCGCGCGTCGTCGCCGAGCACCGGTGGGGCGCCGCGGCCGGGGCGCTGGCCGTCGGTGCGCTCGGGTCCACGCAGCCGGGCGCCTGGGTCCTCGCGAGCGGCATCACCGGGCGCTCGGACACCGACGGCGCCGGCCTCGACCCCATCCGGCTGTACTGGCAGCACTCGGCGAGCACGACCCTCGGCTGGATCGCTGCGCTCGGGGTGGTCGCCGTGGCGGCCCGGGTGCTCCGGCGCGGTCCCGGGACCGGTGACGTCGTGCTCCTCGTCGTGCTCGGGGTGCTGGCGGCCGGGGCGAAGTCGTCGCAGACCCCCGTCCTCATGTGTGGCGTGGCTGCCGTGCTGGCGCTCGCCCTGCTCACCCGCCGCTGGGACCTGCTGCGTCGCGGAGGCGCCCTCGGGGCCGCGCTCGTCGCGCCCTGGTTCCTCGCGGTCGCGACGATCTACACCGGGGGGTCGCACGGGCTCGAGGTCTCGCCCGGCGCCCGCGCCTTCCTCCTCGCCGACCGCATCGCCCCGACGGTGGAGGGCGAGGGGCCGCGGGCGGTCGTCGTCGTCGTGGCCGTCGCGCTGTGGCTCCTTCCCCTGACACCGCGGTTGCTCGGGCTCCTGTGGTGGGTCCGCCGCCCGGTCGACCCCGTCGGCGTCCTCTGCGGCGCGACGGTGGTCGGCGGCCTCGGTGGGAGCCTTCTCACGACGCACCCGGGGCGCAGCGACGTCTTCTTCCTCGTCAGCGCCTACCCCGTCGGCGTCGTCGGGTCGGCCGCCGGCCTCGTCCTCGCGGTGGCCGCGCTCGTCGGGCGGCACGGCCGGCGGCGGGTGCTCCTCGCTGCCGGTGCCGGCGCGGCGGGCGGTGCCGTGGCGACCGCCGCCGTCGCCGGCCTCGCCGGGTCGCGGCCGCCCGAGGGCGAGCCGCTGTCGGCATGGGCGTGGCCCGCGGCCGCCCTCGCCGTCGTCCTCGTCGTCCTGACACTGCTCGTCGTCGTGGCGACCGGGCGCCGTGCCGGCCTGCCGCTGCGCCGGTGGGGAGCGGTGGCCTTCGTCGTCGCGTCCGTGGCGGGCCTGGGTGGAGGAGCCGTCGCGACCGGACGCGACATCCTCGCCGGCCGGCCTGAGGCCGTGCGGGCCCGGGTCGACGACCTCGTCGCCCGGTCGCCCGCGCAGACGCGGCTCCGCGTGACACCGGCCCTGTGGGAGGCCGCGGCCGTGGTCCGCCGTACCGGACCGGTGGACGACGTGGTCGTGACGAACCGGCGGTGCCTCCAGACGGCCACGGTCCTCGCCAGGCAGGTCTGCGACCCACGGGAGTTCACCGTCGCCGCGCTCACCGGACGGCGGACCGGGGTGTCGGGGTGGGCCTACGCCCCCACGTCGCTCGCCCGGGCCGCCGACACACCCGGCGGGTACGCGCGGATGCCGTTCTGGGATCCTTCGCGGCTCGCGGCCCAGCTCGACCTCGTCGAGCGGCCGACGCCCGAGCGGGCTGCCGCCGCCTGGGCGCGGGGTGAGCGCTGGGTGCTCGCCGACCGCGCCGCCGGTCCGGTGTCCGCGCGGCTTGCCGACATCGGCCAGGTCCTGCTCGACCGCGACGGGATCGTCCTGGTCAGGCTCTCGGCTCCCTGACTCCGACGCGGCAGCCGTCACCGACCGATGGTGACGTCGCTCCCGGTGAGCCGGGCTGCGAACCCGTCGTCGACGACGCGGACCGCGGTGAGCGCCAGGCCGTCGGGGACCCCCGCCACCGGCTGGCGGATCGTGACGAGCGCGCGGGCGAGCGCGCTGGCGGCGGCGTCGATGAACGACGGGCCCCCGAGGTCGACCGTCTCGGGTTCGATGAGCAGCTGTCCGCCGTCGGCCCGCACGGTGCCGGTGGCGGTCACGGTGAGGTCGCGGCCGAGGATCGTGACCCGGCGCTCGACACCCGCGAGCCCGCCTCCGGCGGAGTAGACCCGGGTGCCGTCACCGACCTGCCCGGCGACGGTCGCGAACGGGACGGTGGCGTCGACATCGAGGCGCTGTGCGCGAAGGCCGGTGGGGGAGAAGCGCACTCCCTGCCCCGTGGCGACCACGCCGGACAGGTCGCCCTCGGCCGACACGACGTCGTCGCTGCGCAGGTCGACGGTGCCGAGCCACGTCTCGTCGGCTGCGAGGTCGTCGGGTGGGTCGGCCACCCGGCTCGACGACACCGACGGCGCGGGCGAGGGCGTGCTGCCACCGCCGTCGTCACCGAGCGAGAGGAGGACGGCGACGGCGGCGACTGCGAGGACGACGAGGGTCGACACGACGCCGAGGAGGAAGCGCTTCACCCCTCCAGCCTGCCTCAGGTCGGGACGCTCTCCCGCTCGGCCGCGCGCGCGACCTCGGCCCGCCGTGCCGGCAGGTAGAGCGCCACCCCGAGGAGGCTGAAGGCGCCGGCCGTCGTCATCGCGACCTGGAGGCTGATGCCGTCGGCGAGGGCACCGACCACCGGCGCCGCCGCGGCGAAGGCGAGGAAGGCGATCATCGAGTTCATCGACAGCACGGTGGACCGGTTGCGCGCCTCCGCCTCGCGGTGCAGCAGGGCGGCGTGGGGCGGGCCGTTCATGCCGTGCATCGAGTAGGTGAACAGGTACGCCAGGACCAGGCCCACCGGTCCGGTGACCAGACCCATGACGACGGCTCCGACGGCGTTGAGCACCCGCCCGAGCATCGCGGCCCGGGTGACCCCCAGCCGCCCGGAGGCGATGCCTGCGAGCCACGAGCCCGCGGCGAAGATGCCCCACCCCGCGGCGGCGACGGGGCCGACGAGGGCGCCGGCGTCCTTCGCGGACCCGAGCAGCTCCTCGAGGCGCAGCGGCATCAGCGACTCGAAGACGATCATCCCGACCGACCAGAACACCTCGACACACACCAGCGCCAGGAGGACCCGGTTGGTGCGCAGCAGCCGGATGCCGTCGGCGACGACGCGCGGCGCCTGACGGCCCTCGCGCAGGGCCTCGACGAACCGCTCGCGCCGCGTGCCGCCCTCGGGGCGCGGTTCGTGGACGAGCAGGGCCGAGGCGACGAGGTGGACGACGTTGAGCGCCGCGAAGACCCACACCGCGGTGTCGAGGGCGTGGCCGGGGTGGCCGAGCCGGGCCACAGGGTCCCACCAGATGAGCCCGCCGGAGATCAGCGCGCCGATGGCGATCGCCCCGCCGAGGACCGTGGACGAGCGGGACAGCTGCTGGTCGACGTCGGCTCCAGGCTGCTCGGCGTGGACCGTGTCGACGAACCACGCCTCGAGCGGACCGGAGTCCAGCGCCCGGAACGCACCGGTGAGCAGGGCCGCCACCGCGAAGGCGGCGTAGGAGTGGCTCACGGCGAGGGCGACGCCGGCAGCGACGTTGAGCACCGCGGAGGCGAGGTAGACGGGGCGGCGCCCGACGGCGTCGGCGAACCCGCTCGTGGGCAGCTCGAGGAGGAAGATCGTCACCCCGGTGATGGAGGCGAGGGTGGCGGCCTGGGTGATCGACAGGCCGCGGCCGGTCTGGAACAGCAGGATGATCCCGACGACCAGGCCCACGGGGAACCACCGCGTGCAGGTGAGGACGTAGAGGCGTCGCGCTGCCTCGCGCGCGGTCAGGGTGCCGCTCATCAGCGCTCGCCGCCCCGGGGGGCGCGGTCGAGGTCGAGTGGGTAGGCGATGTCGTAGACGGCGATCCGGCGGGCGGCGGGGTTGCCCTGCCCGACGCGGCGGTAGCGGGTGACGAGGTCGTCGACCTCGCGCCTCAGCTCGGCGAGCTGTTCGGCGGTGACGATGACGAAGCTGTCGTTCATCCCCGCGGAGTCCCGCCACTCGACCGGCCAGGCCTGCTCGACGTCGAGCCAGCGCTCGAACTGCTCCGCGAGGTGGCGGACGTAGTCGCGCACGAGCCAGTTGAGGGCCGTCTCGGAGTCCTCGTCACCGACGAAGTCGCTCGGTTCGAAGTGGTGGCTGTCGGTCGCGGCCCGCCACAGCCGCCGCTTGCCCTCGCCGTCCCCGGTGTCGGCGACGAGGCCCACGGTCTCGAGGCGCCGCAGGTGGTAGCTCGTGGCGCCGGAGTTGGTCCCGAGGGTCGCAGCGAGGGCCGTCGCGGTCGCCGGGCCTCCCAGACGCAGGGTGCTCAGCAGCCGGGAGCGCAAGGGGTGGGCCAGCACCTTCAGGGCCGTGGAGTCGAGGCGGATCCCGGTGTAGTCGGGGTCTTCCGGGGTCGCGTCGCGGTGGCTGGGGGTGCTCATGCGTGCACAATACTTGTGCACACTCTGTTTGCACAAGGATGGTGCAGAGGAGGTGAGCGCGGTATCGGTGCAGGTCAGAGCCCTGTTGAGGGGGTGGGTCGGGGATTTGGGTCGCGGACCGGCCCCCCGTAGACTTGGGAACTGTTGTGCCGGGCGCTCTCGACAGGGCCCATGGTCCCTCTCTGGAGCCCGCGGCACACCAGCCCACCGATCCACCTCGAACCACCAGGACACCTGATGCGTACCTACACCCCGAAGCCGGGCGAGATCACGCGCGTGTGGCACGTGATCGACGCGACCGACGTCGTGCTCGGCCGCCTCGCGAGCCAGACCGCGATCCTGCTGCGCGGCAAGCACAAGCCCACGTTCGCGCCGCACGTCGACATCGGCGACTTCGTCATCATCATCAACGCCGACAAGGTGGCCCTCACCGGCGCCAAGCTCGAGAAGAAGAAGGCGTACCGCCACTCCGGCTTCCCGGGCGGCCTGAAGTCGACGTCGTACACCGAGCTGCTCGCCAAGAGCCCCGAGAAGGCCGTCGAGAAGGCCGTGCGCGGCATGCTCCCGCGGACCACCCTCGGCCGCTCGCAGCTGACCAAGCTCAAGGTCTACGCCGGCGCCGAGCACCCCCACGCTGCCCAGCAGCCCCAGCCCTACCAGATCACCCAGGTGGCCCAGTGATGTCCGAGAACGCCCAGATCGACGAGACCGCGGGGACCGACGTCAACGACGCCCTCGTCACCGAGTACACCTCCGAGTCCGACACCGACGTCGCCGGCGAGGCCGCCCCCCGACCGACCGCCTCGGCGCCGGGTGCCGCGACCGGCCGCCGCAAGCAGGCCGTGGCCCGCGTGCGCATCGTGCCCGGCACCGGCGAGTGGAAGATCAACGGCCGCACCCTCGAGGGGTACTTCCCCAACAAGGTGCACCAGCAGATCGTCAACGAGCCGCTCAAGGTCCTCGAGCTCGACGGCGCGTACGACGTCCTCGTGCGCGTCCACGGCGGGGGCCCGTCGGGCCAGGCCGGCGCGGTCCGTCTCGGCATCGCCCGCTCGCTCAACGGGATCGACCCCGAGCTCAACCGCCCGGCGCTGAAGAAGGCCGGCTTCCTCTCGCGTGACGCCCGCGTCCCCGAGCGCAAGAAGGCCGGGCTCAAGAAGGCCCGCAAGGCGCCCCAGTACAGCAAGCGCTGATCCCGCTCCGCGGCACCCTGCGCGGGTGTCCGGGCCGCCCCGAAGGCGGCACCATCGACGGTGGTGCCGCCTTCGGCGCGTCCAGGAGTAGGTTCGGTCGTTGCATCCCGGAAGGATGGTCCCCATGTCTCGACTCTTCGGCACCGACGGAGTGCGCGGCCTCGCCAACGGCCCGCTCATCACGGCCGAGCTGGCGCTCGAGGTGGCCGTGGCGGCCGCCAGGGTCCTCGGACAGGCGGGGGAGAGCCCGGTCCGCCGGCCCAAGGCCGTCGTCGGCCGCGACCCGCGCGCCTCGGGGGAGTTCCTCGCCGCGGCCGTCGTCGCCGGGCTGGCGTCCGCCGGGGTCGACGTCTACAGCGCGGGCGTGCTGCCCACTCCGGCCGTCGCCTACCTGACCGCCGACACCGGCGCTGACTTCGGGGTCATGCTCTCGGCGTCGCACAACGCGATGCCCGACAACGGGATCAAGTTCTTCGCCCGCGGTGGCCACAAGCTCGCCGACGAGGTCGAGGACCGGATCGAGGCCGCCCTCGGCCAGAAGTGGACCCGCCCGATCGGCGCCGACGTCGGCCGCGTCGTGACGATGACGGAGGGCCACACCCGCTACATCGCGCACCTCCTGCGCGTCCTGCCGAACACGCTCGACGGCACGAAGGTCGTCATCGATGCGGCCCACGGCGCCGCCAGCCAGGTCTCACCCGAGGTGTTCCGCCTCGCGGGGGCCGAGGTCATCGAGATCGGCACCTCGCCCGACGGGCTCAACATCAACGACGGAGTCGGCTCGACCCACCTCGGCCCGCTCAAGGCGGCCGTCCTCGCGCACGGCGCCGAGATCGGCATCGCCCACGACGGTGACGCCGACCGCTGCCTCGCCGTCGACGCCGACGGCAACGAGGTCGACGGCGACCAGATCATGGGCATCCTCGCGGTGGGGATGAAGGAGCTCGGGACGCTCGTCGACGACACCCTCGTCGCCACCGTCATGAGCAACCTCGGGCTGCTCCAGGCCATGGACCGAGAGGGGATCACGGTGCGCCAGACCGCGGTCGGCGACCGCTACGTCCTCGAGGACATGCGGGCCGGCGGGTACTCCCTCGGGGGGGAGCAGTCCGGGCACGTCATCATGCTCGAGCACGGCACGACCGGCGACGGCGTCCTCACCGGCCTCATGCTCGTGGCGCGCCTCGCCGCCACCCAGAAGCCGCTGTCCGAGCTCGCGGCCGTGATGACCCGCCTGCCGCAGGTGCTCGTCAACGTCAAGGGCGTCGACAAGAGCCGGGTCGAGAGCGACGAGGGGCTGCAGGCCGCCGTCGCCGAGGCCGAGGCCGTCCTCGCCGGGTCGGGCCGGGTCCTGCTGCGCAAGTCGGGCACCGAGCCGGTCGTGCGCGTCATGGTCGAGGCCGGGACTCACGACGAGGCTCGCCAGACCGCCGACCGCCTCGCCGGCGTCGTCAAGGAGCGATTGGCCCTCTGACTCCTCGCCGGCCGGGTCAGCCCCGGTGCTCGGCGATGATGCGGGCGTACTCGCGCCCCGAGTCCTTCACGGTGCGGACCTGGGTGTCGTAGTCGACGTGGACGATGCCGAAGCGCTGGCTGTAGCCGTAGGCCCACTCGAAGTTGTCGAGCAGGGACCAGGCGAAGTAGCCGCGGACGTCGACGCCGTTCGCGATGGCGTCGGACACGGCGCCGAGGTGGCCCTGGAGGTAGGCGACGCGGTCGGCGTCGTGGACCTGGCCGTCGGGATCGACGGTGTCGGGCCAGGCGGAGCCGTTCTCGGTGATGTACAGCGGCAGGCCCGACTCGCGCGCCGACCGCTCGATGATGAGGCGGTGGCTCTCGGGCGACTGCTCCCACCCGATGCCGGTGAGCGGCGGGCGGGGCGCGACCTCGACGACCTTCTGGCCCCCCGGGATCGGGGTGTTGCCCTCCTCGCCCGCGCGCGCGGCGCGCACCCGGGTGGGGAAGTAGTTGTTGACGCCGAGGTTGTCGAGCGGCGCCGAGATCGTCGTGAGGTCTCCGTCGTGGATGAAGGAGTGGTCGGTGAGGTAGGCCGTGTCGTCGAGGAAGCCCTCGGGGTAGGCGCCGTGGAACACCGGCCCGAAGAAGATGCCGTTGAGGGCGTTGTCGGCGCGGCGGACCGCGTCGGCGTCGGCCTCGTCGCCGTCCTCCGGACCCCAGACGTGGCTGGGGTTGAGGGTGATCGACACCTCCGCGCCGGGCGAGTGCTCGCGGATGACGGGGACGGCGGTTCCGTGCGCCAGCATGAGGTGGTGCGCCGCGACGAGCGACTCGGCGCCGTCGTGGTGGCCGGGGGCGTGGGCGCCGATGGCGTAGCTGAGGATCGAGGAGCACCACGGCTCGTTGAAGGTCGTCCAGTTCGTCACGCGGTCACCGAGGGCGGCGACGGTGGCGGCGGCGTACTCGGCGTACCACTGCGCGCTGTCGCGGTTGAGCCAGCCGCCCTGCTCGTCGAGGACCTCCGGGAGGTCCCAGTGGTAGAGCGTGACGACCGGCCGGATGTCGTTCTCCAGCAGCGTGTCGACGAGCCGCGAGTAGAAGTCGAGGCCCGTGGCGTTCACCGCGCCCGTTCCGCCGGGGACGATGCGCGGCCACGCGACCGAGAAGCGGTAGGCGTCGAGCCCGAGCTCGCGCATCAGGGCGACGTCCTCGGGATAGCGGTGGTAGTGGTCGCAGGCCACGTCGCCGGTGTCGCCGCCGAGCACCTTGCCCGGGGTGCGGCTGAAGGTGTCCCAGATCGAGGGGCTGCGGCCGTCCTCGTCGTGGGCGCCCTCGATCTGGTAGCTCGCGGTCGCGGTACCCCACACGAAGCCGTCGGGGAAGGTCGGGCCGGAGGTCGTCATGCGGCTCACGCTACCGCTCGACGACGACCTCGTCCCCGACGGAGACCACCCTGCGGACGTCCCCGACGTCGGGCACGAGCTGCATCGCGAACCACGTCGCGCCGTCGCGCCTGCGGTGCCGGGCAAGAGTGCGGATCGGCTCGTGACCGCGGGCGAGCGAGACGGGGTCGACGGTCGTCATGACGCACCGGTCGACGCCCTTGACCACCCGGAACCGGGTGTTGCCGACCGTGACCGCCGTCCACCGGTCCTCCTCGAACGGCTCGAGGTCGCCGTCGACCACGAGGTTCGGCCGGAACCGGGCGATGGGCAGCGGCGCGCCGGCTTCCTCGCCGCGCTCGACCGCGGTCTCGCTGAGCCAGTCGTGGAGCCGGCGCAGCGACACGACGCTCGCGAGCGTCACGGGGTAGGCGTCGGCGAAGGCGGTGGCGTCGCCGGGGAGGGCGTGCTCGGGGTTGAGCGGGCGGGGCCGGTGGACGTGGACGAGGCGCAGATCGTCGTGACCGAGGGTGTCGCGCAGCCAGGCCGAGGACCCGCCGTCGGCGACGACGCCCTCGAGGGGACGACCGTGCACGGTGACCGTGAGCGGATCCCCCTGCGGGACAGCGACGTCGAGCGGCTCGAAGCCGGGGGCCGTGAGCCGGAGCGGTGCCTCCTGGCCGAGGTCGGTCGTGGGAGTGGACGCGGTGACGGCGAACATCCGCTGCTCCTCGCGAGCGGTGAGGCACTCGCCCGTGGCGTCGACGACCATCCAGCGGCGGTCGTCGACGAGTCCCCACGGCTCGACCTCGGCGCTCGTCATCGGCCGGATCGCCGTGCTCTTCACGGGGTGGACGGCCAGCCCCACGAGGCTGGTCGTCACACGAGCTTCTCGAGCAGGCCGGTGTCGACGTCGTAGAGGAACCCGCCGACCTGGGCGCGGTCACCGATCAGGGGGTGCGAGCGCACCGCGGCGACGTCGCGGGCCAGGGCGTCGCGCTGGTCCTTGACCACGCCGAACCGCTGCCACGACGCGTCGAGGCCGCTGGACGCGCCGACGCGCTCGCGCAGCTCCTCCTCGGTGGCCGACGCCATGGCGCACCGGGTGTGCGGGACGACGAGGATGCGCTGGACGTTCAGCAGGTGCACCCCGAGGACCAGCGCCTCGAGCGCCTGAGGTGTGACACGACCACCGGGGTTGCGGAAGATCTTGGCGTCGCCGGGACCCAGACCGATCATCCGCAGCGGGTCGATGCGCGAGTCCATGCAGGTCACCATCGCGACGCCGGCCCGGGCGACGCCGTCGTAGCCGCCCAGCTCGAAGTGCGCGGCGAAGTCGCGGTTGGCGTCGAGGAGGTCGTCGAAGCCCGCCATCAGAGCAGTCCCGTCCGCTTCTCGATGGTGAACGCGACCGGCTTGGTCACCGAGGCGAAGAAGTCGTTCCCCTTGTCGTCGACCACGACGAAGGCGGGGAAGTCCTCGACCTCGATCTTCCAGATCGCCTCCATCCCGAGCTCGGGGTACTCGATGACCTCGACGCTGCGGATGCAGTCCTGCGCCAGGCGCGCGGCGGGTCCGCCGATCGAGCCGAGGTAGAAGCCACCGTGCGCCGCGCAGGCGTCGGTCACCTGCTGGCTGCGGTTGCCCTTGGCGAGCATGACCATGGAGCCGCCGGCCGCCTGGAACTGGTCGACGTAGGAGTCCATCCGCCCGGCCGTCGTCGGCCCGAACGACCCCGACGGCATGCCCTCGGGCGTCTTCGCGGGGCCCGCGTAGTACACGGGGTGGTCCTTGAGGTACTGCGGCATCGCCTCGCCGGCGTCGAGGCGCTCCTTGATCTTCGCGTGCGCGATGTCGCGGGCCACGACGAGCGGACCGGACAGGGACAGTCGGGTCTTCACCGGGTGGCGCGACAGCTCGGCGAGGACCTCGTCCATCGGGCGGTTGAGGTCGATGGCGACGACCGCTCCCGCGCCCGTCCCGGAGGCACCCGCGGCGTCGTCGAGCCCTGCGGGGGTGTGTTCGGGGAGGAAGCGGGCCGGGTCGGTCTCGAGCTGCTCGATGAACACGCCCTCGGGCGTGATCTTGCCGAGGACCTGCCGGTCGGCCGAGCAGGACACGGCGATGGCGACGGGCAGGGAGGCGCCGTGTCGGGGGAGCCGCACGACGCGGACGTCGTGGCAGAAGTACTTGCCGCCGAACTGGGCCCCGATGCCGAACTCGCGGGTCAGCTCGAGGACCTTCTCCTCGAGCTCGGTGTCGCGGAAGCCGTGCCCCGTGGCGGGGTCTCCGGCCTTGGGGAGCTGGTCGAGGTACTTCGTGCTCGCGTACTTCGCTGTCTTGAGGGCGAACTCGGCGCTCGTGCCGCCGATGACGATGGCCAGGTGGTAGGGAGGGCAGGCCGCGGTGCCGAGGCTGCGCAGCTTCTCGTCGAGGAAGCGCAGCATCGACGCCTCGTTGAGGATCGCCTTCGTCTCCTGGTAGAGGAACGACTTGTTGGCGCTGCCTCCACCCTTGGCCATGAAGAGGAACGTGTACGTGCTCTCGTGGCCGGTGGCCGTGTCGGCGTAGATCTCGACCTGGGCCGGGAGGTTCGACCCGGTGTTCGTCTCGTCCCACGTCGTGACGGGTGCCATCTGCGAGTAGCGGAGGTTGAGCCGTGTGTAGGCGTCGTAGACACCGCGACTCACCGCCTCCTCGTCGCGACCCGGCGTCAGGACGTGCTGCCCGCGCTTGCCCATGACGATCGCCGTGCCGGTGTCCTGGCACATCGGCAGGATCCCGCCCGCGGCGATGTTCGCGTTCTTCAACAGGTCGAGGGCGACGAACTTGTCGTTGTCGCTGGCCTGCGGGTCGTCGAGGATGTTCGCGAGCTGCTGGAGGTGCGCGGGACGCAGGTAGTGGGCGATGTCGTGCATCGCGGTGTCGGTGAGCAGGCGCAGGGCCTCGGACTCGACCTGGAGGAAGCGGCGCCCGCCCGGGCCGTCGACGACCGAGACGCCCTCGGTCGTCAGGAGGCGGTACGGCGTCTCGTCGGCCCCGACCGGCAGCAGGTCCTCGTAGACGAACTCGGGCATCAGATCTCCTCTCGGGTCGGGGCGTACGCCCCGGCGCGACGGACCGTGACCCCGCTCGTCGCGAGGGCGCGGTCGACCGCGGCGTGGACGTCGTGCAGGGCCGCGGAGCGCAGCCGCTCGCGGGCGTCAGGACCGCCGAGCAGGCCGAGGTCGAGGAGCCCGGAGACGAGCCCGGCCATGAAGGAGTCGCCGGCCCCGACGGTGTCGACGACGTCCTTGACGCGTGCCTGTGCGGTGGCCTCCTCGCCACCGGCGGTGCGCCACGTGACGCCGTTCCCGCCGAGGGTGACGACGGTGAGGGCGGCTCCGAGGTCGACCCAGGCGGCCATGACGGCCGAGGGGTCCTCGCCCGGGTAGAGCCAGTGGATGTCGTCCTCGGAGCACTTGACGACGTCGGAGAGCGCGACGAGCTCCTCGACCCGGCGGCGCACCGCCTCGGGCTCGCCCATGATCGTGGGGCGCGCGTTCGGGTCGTACGACACGGTGGCCCCCGGGCGGGCTCGGCGCAGGGCGTCGGTGACCTCGGCCTCGCCGGGCTCGAGCGTCGTGGCGATCGAGCCGCAGTGGACGTGGGCCGTGCCCTCGGGGAGCTGCACCGGCGGGAGGTTCCAGTGGAGGTCGAAGACGTACGACGCCGCGCCTCCCTCGTCGATCGTCGCGGCGGCGGTGGAGGTGGGGTGGTCGGCGCCCATGCTCCCGGGGAGGAGGGCGACCCCGCCGGCCTCGACGTGCTCGCGGCAGCGGATCCCGCGCTCGTCGGTGCCGACGAGGGTGGCGAGGTGCGTGTCGTGGCCGAGCCGGGCGATGCCGAGGGCGACGTTGGCGGGGGAGCCGCCGACGTGCTCGGCCGTGGCGCCGTCGGGGGTGTGGACGATGTCGACGAGGAGCTCGCCGATGACGACGACGGGTCCGGTGCCTGCGGTGTCGGCCGCGGTCCCGCTCACGAACCGTCCTCCTTCGGGGGCAGCCCGGCGGTGCGCTCGAGGTCGTGATGGCTCTCGATGAGGCGGATCGTGCCGGAGCGGCTGCGCATGACGATCGAGTTCGTCGTCGCCCGCCCGCCGCGGTAGCGCACCCCGTGGAGCAGGTCGCCGTCGCTGATGCCGGTGGCGACGAAGAACGAGTGCTCGCTCGTCACGAGGTCGTCGGTCGTGAGGACGCGGTCGAGGTCGTGACCGGCGTCGACGGCGCGCTGGCGCTCGTCGTCGTCGGTCGGCCAGAGCCTGCCCTGGATGACGCCGCCCATGCACTTGATGGCGCAGGCCGTGATGATCCCCTCGGGGGTGCCCCCGACGCCCAGGAGGAGGTCGATCCCCGAGGTCTCGCGGGCCGCGGCGATGGCCCCGGCGACGTCGCCGTCGCTGATGAAGCGGATCCGCGCCCCGGCGTCGCGCACCTCCTGGGCCAGCGCCTGGTGGCGGGGACGGTCGAGCATGACGACCGTGACGTCCTCGGGCTGCTCGCGCTTGACCTTGGCGATCCGGCGGATGTTCTCGGCGACGGGGAGGCGGATGTCGACCACGTCGGCGACCTCGGGACCGGCGACGAGCTTGTCCATGTAGAAGACCGCGCTCGGGTCGTACATGCCGCCGCGGTCGGTGACGGCGAGGACGGCGATGGCACCGGGCATCCCCTTGGCGCACAGCGTCGTCCCGTCGATGGGGTCGACCGCCACGTCGACCTCGGGACCGGTGCCGTCGCCGACCTGCTCGCCGTTGAAGAGCATGGGGGCGTCGTCCTTCTCGCCCTCGCCGATGACGACGGTGCCCTGCATCGAGACGGTGGAGATGAGGCTGCGCATCGCGGTGACCGCGGCGCCGTCGGCGAGGTTCTTCTCGCCCCGTCCGACCCACCGTCCGGCGGCCATCGCCGCGGCCTCGGTGACCCGGACGAGCTCGAGCGCCAGGTTGCGGTCGGGGTAGAGGGCGGTGGTGCTCTCGGGCATCTCGTCCTTCGGTCTGCGATGACGGCGGCGGGCGGCCGCGGGCGGCGGGACAACCCTAGCGCCGGGGGCGATGAGGCGTCCGAGGTGGCCGTCAGGGACGATGGGGGGGTGAGCCAGCAGACCGCCCCGCCGAGCCGCTACTCCATGGGGTCGACGAAGAACCTCGTGCTCTCGCTCGCGGCGGTCCTCGGCATGGTCGCCGTGCTCGTCCTCATCGTCCCTCGCGTCAACTCCGTGAGCGGACCGCCGGTCGACGTCCACGCCGTCGCGGTCGACGTCAAGGAGCGCAGCGGCTGGCCGATCGTGGAGCCCGTGGGCCTGCCCGAGGGGTGGACCACGACCTCCGCCCGGTACGTGCGGACCACCGACGCGTTCATGACCTGGCACGCCGGCTACCAGACGCCCGACGGCACCTACGTCGCCGTCGAGCAGACCCGTGACCCCAGCCGCGCGTGGATCGACGCGCAGACCAACCGGGCGCCCAGGGCCGGCACCGTCGAGGCCGCCGGCAAGACGTGGACCCGCTACGAGCGCGACACCAAGGTGCAGAACAGCCTGCTCCACGAGACCCAGACCCCGGGCGAGCTGACGACGCTCATCACCGGCACCGCGAGCTTCGAGGTCATGGAGCAGTTCGCCACCTACCTCAGGCCCGTCGAGCCGTGAGCCGTGGGCGCCTGACGGCTCAGGCGTCGGTGGCGTCCCGGCCGGTGACGCGGGCCTCGGCGGCGTCGAGCCAGCGGCCGCAGTGCGTGGCCAGCACCTCGCCGCGCTCCCACAGCCGCATGCTCTCCTCGAGCCCGGCCTGCCCGTTCTCGAGCCGGGCCACGAGGTCGACGAGCTCGTCGCGGGCCTGCTCGTAGCCCATCGCGGCGACGTCGGCGTGCGCGGTGGGCTCGCCCTCGGCGGTCGCGTCGGCCTCCGCCGGGTCGGTGGTCTGAGCCTTCTTCGCCATGGCGGGCAGCCTAGCCACGAGGGACGACGTCGTTCGTGCCGACGGTCCGGACGCCGAAGTCGCCACGGGCGACCCGCACCCTCAGGAGGTCGCCGACCCCGAGGTCGACGGGGTCGGTGACGACGACGCCGTCGGGCTGCTGGACGATCGCGTAGCCGCGGTCGAGGGTCGACTGCGGCGACAGGGCCCGGACCTGGAAGCGCAGGTGGGCGAGGTGGTCGTTCGCCCGGTGCAGCTGCGCCTCGACCCGGCGGTGCGCGCGGTCGCGCAGGGCCTCGACGACGTCGCGCTGGGTCCGGACGAAGGCGCCGCGGTCGGTGAGGACGGGGCGGCTGCGCAGCTCGACGAGGCGCCGCCGCTCGTGGTGGAGGCGTCCTGAGAGGGCGCGGTGGGCGCGCTCGCGGGACCGGACGACGGCCGCCCGCTCGGCCTCGGCGTCGGGGACGATCGCCTTCGCGGCGTCGGTTGGGGTGGAGGCCCGGTGGTCGGCGACGAGGTCGAGGAGCGGGGTGTCGACGTCGTGCCCGATGGCGCTGACGACCGGGGTCCGCGCGGCGGCGACCGCCCGCAGCATCGCCTCGTTGCTGAACGGGAGCAGGTCCTCGACGCTGCCACCGCCACGCGCGATGACGACGACGTCGACCTCGGGGTGGGCGTCGAGCTCGGCGAGGGCCGCGGTGACCTCGGTGACGGCGTTGGCGCCCTGGACCGCGACCTGACGGATCTCGAAGCGGGTGGCCGGCCAGCGACGCAGGGCGTTCTCGACGACGTCGCGCTCGGCGGCGCTGGCCCGCCCGCAGACGAGGCCGACCCGCCGCGGCAGGAAGGGCAGCGGCTGCTTGCGGTCGCGGTCGAAGAGCCCCTCCTGGGCGAGGTGCCGCTTGAGGTACTCGAGCCGGGCCAGGAGCTCGCCGACGCCGACGGGCCGGATCTGGCGCGCGTCGAGCATCAGGCTGCCACGCTGGGTCCAGAACGACGGCTTGGCCTGGAGGACGACGCGGGCCCCTTCGCCCAGCGGGCCCGGCATCGCGTCGAGGGCGTTGACGTGGATCGAGACCGACAGGCTCATGTCGACGTCGGGGTCGCGCAGCGTGAGGTAGGCCGTGCGGGCGCCGGGGCGCCTGGTCAGCTGGACGACCTGGCCCTCGACCCACAGGACCGACATCTTCTCGACGTACTCGCCGATCTTCATCGACAGCAGGCGCACCGGCCAGGGCTGCTCGGCGGTGGTGTCGACGGCGCGCTCGGGCAGCGGCGGGCGCGACGGGGTGCTCACGGCAGGAACTCTAGGCGTGGGCGCCGTCAGAGGGCCGTCGGACCGGCTGGTGCGGATTCGGGGCGGTCGGCCGGGCCACCTACCATGGAGGGCATGGCTGATCCCACGAAGCGCGTCCTGCTCGCCGCCCCACGGGGGTACTGCGCGGGCGTCGACCGCGCGGTCGTCACGGTCGAGAAGGCCCTCGAGCTCTACGGGTCGCCGGTGTACGTGCGCAAGGAGATCGTCCACAACAAGCACGTCGTCACCACGCTCCAGAAGCGCGGCGCGATCTTCGTCGACGAGACCGACGAGGTGCCCGAGGGCGCCACGGTCGTCTTCTCGGCGCACGGGGTCGCCCCCGTCGTCCACGAGGAGGCGCGCGCGCTGTCGCTGCGCACCATCGACGCGACGTGCCCGCTCGTGACGAAGGTGCACCGCGAGGCCGTCCGGTTCGCCGACGCCGACTACGACATCCTCCTCATCGGCCACGAGGGCCACGAGGAGGTCGTCGGCACGGCCGGTGAGGCGCCCGACCACATCCAGCTCGTCGACGGGCCCGAGGACGTCGGCAACGTCACCGTCCGCGACCCCGAGAAGGTCGTCTGGCTCTCGCAGACGACGCTGTCGGTCGACGAGACGATGGAGACCGTGCGGCGCCTGCGCGAGCGCTTCCCCTCGCTCCAGGACCCCCCGAGCGACGACATCTGCTACGCCACCCAGAACCGCCAGCTCGCGGTGAAGCAGATGGCGGCGCAGTGCGACCTGATGATCGTCATCGGCTCGCGCAACTCCTCGAACTCGGTGCGCCTCGTCGAGGTGGCCCTCGAGCACGGCACCACCGCCGGCCACCTCGTCGACTACGCCGACGAGATCGACGAGTCCTGGCTCGAGGGGGTCGCGACCGTCGGGGTGACCTCCGGTGCGTCGGTGCCCGAGATCCTCGTGCGTGAGGTCCTCGAGTACCTCGCCGCCCGCGGGTACGACGACGTCGCCCCGGTCGTCGCGGCCGAGGAGTCGATCATGTTCAGCCTGCCCACCGAGATCCGGCGCGACCTCAAGGCCGCCGGCAAGTCCGACACGATGCGCCACGACGCGAGCTTCGCCCAGGCCGGGGCCCTCCACTGAGATGACGATCCGGGCCGCCTCCAGCCCCGCGGACTTCGCGGTCGCCGGGCGCCTGCTGCACGACTTCAACACCGAGTACGACGACCCGAGCCCGGGCGCCGAGGCGCTCGCGGCGCGGGTGGCCGAGCTCGTCGCGGCCGGCGCGACCGTCGTGCTCCTCGACGACGACGCCGAGGGCTCGCACGCCGTCGCCGTGCTGCGGCTCAGGCCCTCGCTGTGGTCGAGCGCCGACGAGTGCTACCTCGCCGAGCTCTACGTCGCGCCGGACCACCGGGGAAGCGGCCTCGGCCGAACCCTGCTGCGCGCCTGCATCGACCGGGCCCGCGAGCGCGGGTGCGACTTCATCGACCTGTCGACGAGCGAGGACGACGTCGCGGCCCGGCACCTCTACGAGGCCGAGGGCTTCCGCCGCACCGAGGGCGAGGGCGGACCCCTGACCTTCCACTACGAGATGGACCTCTGACCCGCGAGCAGCCGGGAGACCGTGACGAGCCCGTAGCCGCGGGCGGCCAGGGCCGGGAGCAGCAGGTCGAGCAGGTCGACGACTCCTGCTCGGGCCGGGTCGCCCTCGTGCAGGACGACCACCGAGCCGGGCTGGACGCGGTCGAGGACGAAGCGCAGCTCGGTGTCGACGTCGGCCACGGTGGCGTCGCGCACCGCGAGGGAGCCCAGGACCGTGGTGAGGCCCCGGGAGGCGGCGTCGCGCACCTGGCCCGGCCGGACCCACCCAGACCCCGGCCTCGTCACGACGGGCTCCCTCCCGGTGGCCTCGCCAACGGCCGCCTGGGTGCGGTCGAGGTCGCGCCGGAACGCCTCACGGGTCGCCAGGACGGCCGCGGCGTCGTCCCACCCGTGGTTGCCGAGCTCGTGACCGTCCTCGACCACGGCACGCGCCACCTCGGGGTGCGCCGACACCCGCGACCCGAGGACGAAGAACGTCGCCGTCGCGCCGTGCCGGGCGAGGACGTCGAGGATGCGGGGAGTCAGGGTCGGGTGGGGCCCGTCGTCGAGGGTGAGGGCGACCTCGCGCCGTCCGGTGGCCCCGTGGACCAGGACGTAGCGCTGTCGGGAGAGCAGTCGGGCCAGCCACGGCGCCTGCGCCCAGGCGGCCCCGCCCACGACCGCCCCGAGGCCAACGGTCGTGGCGGCGAGGACCGTGCCGAGCCGGTGCCGCATCCCCGACATCCCTTCGTGGCTCAGCCGACGTCGCGACGCGGTCGGGGGACCTCGACGTCGAGGAGGAGCTCCTCGCGCGACTCCGCTGCGGTGGCGGCGTCGATGAGCTCGTGCGCGGTGAGCGGTCGGGGCGCCGTCTCGACGGGGGTGAGCACGGGGATCTCGTCACCCACGAGGTCGAGCTCGGACATCCGCCGGGCGGAGACCATGACCCGCGTCTCGAGGGCGCCGACCATCGCGTTGTAGGCCTCGACGCTGCTCTGCAGGCTCCGGCCGACCTTGGCCGTGTGCGCGCCGAGCGTCCCGAGCCGGCGGTGCAGGTCGCGGCCGAGGTCGAGCAGCTCGCGGGCGCTCTCGGACAGCGCGTCCTGCTGCCAGGTGAAGGCGACCGTGCGCAGCAGCGCCATGAGCGACCCGGGACCCACGAGGACGACCCGCTGGGCCAGCGCCCGCTCGTGCAGGCCCGGCTGGGCCGCGAGGGCGGCCCCGAGCATCGCGTCGCTGGGGACGAAGCAGACGACCATCTCGGGCCCCTGCCGGAAGGCCGACCAGTACTCCTTCGCCGCGAGCGCCGTGACGTGGCGGGCGAGCCCGGCGGCGTGCTCGCCGAGCAGGGTGGCGCGCTCGTCGTCGTCGAGGTCGTCGGACTGGGCGTCGAGGAAGGCGACCATCGGGGCCTTCGCGTCGATGACGAGCACCTTCGCCCCGGGGAGGCGGACGACCACGTCGGGGCGTACCCCGCGGGCGTGCGCCGAGACCGACGACACCTGCTCGTCGAAGTCGCAGCGCGCCATCATCCCCGCGGCCTCGAGGACCCGGCGCAGCTGCACCTCGCCCCAGGCGCCGCGCACGGTGGAGGAGCGCAACGACCCGGCGAGCGAGGCCGTCGTGCGCCCGAGGTGCTGGGTCTCGCCCTCGACGCGGGCGAGGAGCGCGCGCAGCGAGCCGAACTGCTCGACGCGGTCGCGCTCGAGCGTCCCGACCTGGCCCTCGACCCGCAGCAGGGCGTCCTTGAGGGGGGCGAGGAGCGCGGCGGTCTCCATGTCCTCGGCCAGCGAGGTCTCGAGGTCGACGACCCGCTCGCGCAGGAGGTCGCGCTCGGTGGCCAGCGACGCCGACCGCGCCTCGAACACCAGGCGCGTGACGGCCAGGGCCCCGACCGCACCGACGACGATCCCCACCAGCGCCCACACCCATCCGTCCATGGCCCGACCATCCCACGGGGCACCGACAGGACCGCGGCAATCCGCTCGACGCGCAGGTCCGAACCACGAGTGAGGTCGCGACCGCCGCGACGACCGGAAGGAACCCGACGTGCCCGTGCTCCAGGACTTCTCCGCCACGACCCTCTCCGGGACGCCCCACGACCTCGACGAGTACGCCGGAAAGGTCGTCCTCGTCGTCAACACCGCCTCGCAGTGCGGCTACACGCCCCAGTACGACGGTCTCGAGCAGCTCTGGCAGGAGTACGGCGACCAGGGCCTGGTCGTCCTCGGCTTCCCCTGCAACCAGTTCGGGGGCCAGGAGCCCGGCAGCGCGGAGGACATCGGCGAGTTCTGCCGCGTCAACCACGGCGTGACGTTCCCGCTCTTCGACAAGGTCGAGGTCAACGGTCCCGACGCCCACCCGGTGTTCGAGTGGCTCCGCGGCGAGGCCCGCGGGGCGTTCGGCACGACGAAGATCAAGTGGAACTTCACCAAGTTCCTCGTCGGCCGCGACGGCAAGGTCATCCGCCGCTTCGGCTCGAGCACCAAGCCCGAGAAGCTGACCGGCGCCGTCGAGAAGGCCCTCGCGGCCTGAGCCGTCCTAGGCTCGGGCCGTGCCCGAGCCGCTGCCCGACGTGATGCCACCCCTGGTGGCGCGCGCTCGGCGCGCACTGGGTCGCCGGCATCCCCGCTTCGTCGTCGCCGAGGTGTCCGACGGGCGGTCCCGGTCCGCCGCGGTCGGGGTGGACGAAGGCGCCGACCTCGAGATCGGGTCGGTGTCCAAGGCGCTGACGGGACTGCTGCTCGCCGATGCCAGGCACCGCGCCGTCGTGGGGGACGACACCCGGCTCGGTGAGCTCCTCGACGTCGGGGACCGGGTCGGCGCCGTCACGCTCGGGTCCCTCGCGACCCATCGTTCCGGTCTACCGCGTCTCGCTGCGGGCTCGAGTCTGCGCGGCAGCTGGGACTTCCACGTGCACGGCCGCAACCCCTACGGCGAGGATCTCGGGACGGCCCTCGCCCAGGTCCGCCGGACGCCGCTGGGCCGCTCCGTGCCGAGGTACTCCACCATCGGGTTCATGCTGCTCGGCCATGCCCTGGCCGCGGCCGAGGGGGTGACCTACCGCGAGCTCCTCACCGCTCGCGTGCTCGGTCCGCTCGGGATGGACGGCGCCACCGTGCCGGCGGGCCCCGACGAGCTCGGTCCGCTCGCGGTCGCAGGGACGTCGCGCCGAGGACGGGAGGTGGAGGCCTGGACCGGGGAGGCGCTCGGTCCGGCGGGAGGCGTGCGAGCCACGGTGGCGGACCTCGAGCGACTCCTCGCTGCCCTCGTGGACGGCACGGCGCCGGGCATGAAGGCCCTCGAGCCCGTCGCCGACATGCGGGGAAGCAGCCTGCGGGTCGGAGCCGCCTGGATGGTGCTGCGGGTCCGGGGGCACGAGGTGACCTGGCACAACGGCGGGACCGGCGGCTTCCGGAGCATGGTCTGCGTCGACCGCGCGAGCCGGACGGGGGTCGCCCTCGTCAGCGCCACCGCGCGCTCGGTCGACGGGGCGGCCTTCGGGATGCTCGAGGCGCTCGGCCACCCGGGCGCCGGGTAGCCTCACGCCATGCCGCCACGCGAGGAGACCGAGCGGGATCGCTTGCGCCGCATCGCGATCCTCAACACCCGCCTGCCGAAGAAGCGCACGATCGCCCAGGGCGTGCTGCGCAACCCGGCCGGCGAGGTGCTTTTGTGCGAGCTGAGCTACAAGAAGGAGTGGGACCTCCCCGGCGGCGTCGTCGACCCGGGGGAGTCGCCGGCCACCTGCGTCGAGCGCGAGGTGCACGAGGAGCTCGCCATCGAGGTGACGGCCGGTCGGCTGCTCGCGGTCAACTGGCTCCCGCCGTGGCGCGGGTGGGAGGACGCCCTCCTCCACCTCTTCGACCTCGGCACCCACGACACGGGCGAGCTCGACCCGTCGCGCTTCCTCCGCCGCGAGATCGCGGGGGCGCACTGGCTCACCGTCGCCGACGCCGCAGCGCACGTCGCGCCGTACACCGCCCGGATGCTCGAGCTGGCCGCTGATGCCGAGCACCCCCTCTACCTCGAGAACAGCGAGCCCGTCGGTCAGTCGTCGAACTGAGCCGCGAGCTCCTCGACCCGCCCCGTCGACGTGTCGACCCGCAGGTCGGCCCCGGCCGCCATGCCGTAGGGGTCGTAGTCGACGAGCGTCAGCGATCCCTCGGGCACCCGGGACGCGCGGTAGGCCCGGGCGAGCACCTTCTCGCGGGTCTCCTCCTCGTCGAAGGCCGGCCCTCCCTCGATCCGCAGGGAGCGGTGGGACCCGATGACGGTGCCGTCGGCGTCGAAGACCGCGAGGTGCAGCTCCTGCTCGAGGGCTCGCAGGTCGAAGTCCACCGACGGGGTGACGTCATAGACGATGCCGACCGCGGATGCCGAGACCCGGCCACCCTGACCGCCGTTGTCCACCTGGAGCCAGAAGGTGAGCTGCGTCGTCCTCAGGTACACCGTGTTGTCGCGGCGGGTGGGGACGAGGACACCGGCGATCCTGGTCGTCGGCGTCTCCGGCGTGACGATGTAGGCCTCCACCGAGTGGCGATGGAGGCCCGCGAAGCTCTGGCCGGTCCTCGACTCGTACCGGCTGAGCATGACGTTGGCGAAGACCTGCAGGGGTGGGAACCACGCGTCGACGCTCGTGAACGACGTTCCGGAGACGGTCGACTTGGACAGGGGGCTGGTGAAGAAGACGCCGGACATGCTGACCGCCTGGGAGGGTGCGGGCCGAAGAGGGCTTCCCGGTGGGTGGCCGGGGATGGGGAGGGGCGTGGTTCCAGTAAGGCACCCCCGGGCCGTGGACGCAGTGGTGCTGGCCCCCCGGTAGGCTCCTGTCCCCGTGGCCCTCACCATCGGAATCGTCGGACTCCCGAACGTCGGCAAGTCGACGATGTTCAACGCCCTCACCAAGAACAACGTCCTCGCGGCGAACTACCCGTTCGCGACGATCGACCCCAACGTCGGCGTCGTCCCGCTGCCGGACGACCGGCTGAACCGCCTCGCGGAGATCCATTCCTCGGAGAAGATCCTCCCGGCGACGGTGTCGTTCGTCGACATCGCCGGCATCGTGCGCGGTGCCTCCGAGGGCGAGGGGCTCGGCAACAAGTTCCTCGCCAACATCCGTGAGGCCGACGCGATCTGCCAGGTCGTGCGGGCCTTCGAGGACGGCGACGTCGTGCACGTCGACGGCCACGTCTCGCCCGAGTCCGACATGGAGACGATCCACACCGAGCTCGTCCTCGCCGACCTCCAGACCCTCGAGAAGGCCGTCGTGCGCCTCGAGAAGGAGGCGCGGATCAAGAAGGAGTCCAAGCCGCTCCTCGACAACGCGCTCGCGGCGCAGCAGGTCCTCGAGGAGGGCCACACCCTCCACGCGCACGGCGCAGCCGCGGGGGTCGACCTCGAGCTCGCCGCCGGCCTCGGCCTGCTGACCACCAAGCCCTTCATCTACGTGTTCAACCTCGACGAGGAGCAGCTCGCCGACGCCGACCTCCACGCCCGGCTGGGAGCGCTCGTCGCCCCGGCCGACGCCGTCTTCCTCAACGCCAAGCTCGAGGTGGACCTCATGGAGATGTCGGAGGAGGACGCGCTGGAGATGCTCCAGTCCTTCGGTGCCGAGGAGTCCGGGCTCGACCAGCTCGCCCGGGTCGGCTTCCACACCCTCGGCCTGCAGACCTACCTCACGGCGGGACCCAAGGAGTCGCGCGCCTGGACGATCCGACGTGGCTGGACCGCACCGCAGGCGGCCGGCGTCATCCACACCGACTTCCAGCGCGGCTTCATCAAGGCCGAGATCGTCTCGTTCTCCGACCTCGACGAGGCCGGCTCGATGGCTGCGGCGCGCGCGGCCGGCCGGGTCCGCATGGAGGGCAAGGAGTACGTCATGCAGGACGGCGACGTCGTGGAGTTCCGCTTCAACGTCTGAGGGTCCGTGCGCCGGAACCCCTGAGGAGGCCATCGTGGCGACGACGAGGATCAGCTCGCGCAACGCGCGCTTCCAGCTGCTCCAGACGCTGCTGACGAACCGGACCAAGCGGCACCGCGCGGGGGAGTTCATCGTCCAGGGCGTGCGGCCCATCACCCTCGCCGTCGAGCACGGCTGGGAGGTGCGCGCCGTCATCCACGAGGCCGACCGCTCGCTCTCGATGTGGGCGCGGGACGTGATGGCGTCCGTGCCCGACGCCGAGCACATCGCGACGGCGCCGGACCTCCTCGCCGAGCTGAGCGAGAAGGACGAGGGCGCCACCGAGCTGCTGGCCGTCGTGGGGATGCCCGCCGACGACCTCACGCGGATCCCCGTCGGACCCGACCTCCTCGGCGTCGTCTTCGACCGGCCGACCCAGCCGGGGAACATCGGGTCGGTGATCCGCTCCGCCGACGCGTTCGGGGCGCACGGCGTCATCACGACCGGCCACGCCGCCGACGCCTACGACCCGAAGTCGGTCCGCGCCTCGACCGGGTCGTTCTTCGCGGTGCCGGTCGTCCGGTCTGCCGGTCAGGCCGACGTCATGGCCTGGGTGGAGGCTGAACGCACCTCCGGCACACCGGTGGTCGTCGTCGCCACCGACGAGGACGGTGACGCCGACGTCTCGGGGTTCGACCTGCGCCAGCCCGTCCTCCTCCTCGTGGGGAACGAGACGTCGGGCCTGTCACAGGCCTGGCGCGAGGCCGCCGACGTCACCGTGCGCATCCCGATGACGGGGTCGGCCAGCTCGCTCAACGCGGCGAACGCGGCCACCGTCGTCCTCTACGAGGCACGGCGCCAGCGCTCGGAGCGCACCCGGGAGGTGTGACTTTCGAGACGGTGACGTCGTCCTCGCCCATCGAGTCCGTGCGGCACGGGCTCCAGCGGCGGGTGGTCGGGCCGCCGTGCTGATGGACGGGCGCCCTCACGGGCCGCCACCTCCCAGGCTGCAGGCGGCCGGTGTCTTGCCAACCGACGCGGCCTCGCGCCACAGTGGTGGCACCGACTCTGGAGGTGAGGTTGATGGGCACGCTGCTGGTCCACATCACATCCGGCCCCGAGGCACCGACCCGGGCCGCGCTCGGCCTGCTCGTGGCGCGGGCGGCGATCGAGGAGGGCCACGAGGTCAGCGTCTTCCTCGCCGGCGACGCCGTCCAGCTGATCCGCGATGCGGTGCTCGACTCGCTGAGCGGGTTGGGGACGGGCTCGTTGCGCGAGTCCTTCGATGCGATCGCCGCAGGTGGGGCACGGTTCTACGTGTCCGGAATGTCGAGCACAGCACGGGGAGTGACCGAGGACGACCTCGCGGGCAAGCCCGCCGAGCTCGCGATGCCCAAGCGGCTGGTGCAGCTCGCCTTCGAGGCAGATCGAGCCTTCACGTACTAGGACCGGGTGACCGAGCAGACAGTGACGCCGCACCGCACCGGGAGGAGGATGGGGTCATGGCCGAGCACGAGGTCCAGACGTCCACCTCCACCGGGGTCGACCGGCCCCACGAGCCCCTCGACGCCGCCGGCGCGGTCGTCGCAGCCCTGGACGGCTCCGAGGCCGACGAGCCGGTCCTCGCCTGGGCCGCCGACGAGGCCGCCCGGCTGGCGGCGCCCCTGCGGCTCGTCTCCGTCGTCGACCCGGGGTTCCAGCTCATGCCCTACGAGGCCCTGATCAGCTCGACGCCGACCTTGGCCGAACAGCTGGAGGAGGGCACCCACCTCCTCCTCGACCGCAGCGCCGCCCTGGCCCGGGAGCGTCACCCGGCGCTCGACGTGGGGGTCGTGGTCCTGTGGGGCTCCCCGGCCGCGGGCGTCCTCGACCTCGCCCGCGCGGCCGCCCGCGTCGTGGTCGGGGCTCCGCGCAAGGGCCCGCTGGAGCGCGTCCTGCTGGGCTCGGTCGCGCTGCCCGTCATGGCCCACGCGCAGTGCCCGGTCGTCGTCGTCCCCACGGGGTCTCACGTCGAACCGCTGCGGCGCCTCGTCGTCGGCGTCGACGGCAGCGATGCCAGCGCGACAGCGGTCGAGCTCGCGCTGACGACGGCCCGGGCCGCAGCGGCCACCGTGACGTGCGTCATCGCGTGGCACCTCGAGGTGCAGGACGGCGTCGTCGTCACCGAACGGGGCTCCATCCGGTGGGAAGCCGTGGAGGAACGGCACCTCGCCCGGGCCCACCGCGTCATCGACCCCCTCGCGCAGCGCTTCCCCGAGGTCAGCGTCGAGGTGGTCGTGCGCCACGGGCCCCCCTCGCGTGCGCTCGTCGAGGCCTGCACCGAGTTCGACGCGGACGCCCTCGTCGTGGCCAGCCGTGGCCGGGGCGGGTTCCGTGGGCTGCTCCTGGGGTCGGTGTCCCGGCGCGTCATCGAGCACGCCGGACGCGTCGTCATCGTGACGCGCTGAGCTCAGCCGCCGAAGGGCCAGCCCTCCCTCATGCCGGGTGCTCGGCCGGGCTCGACGTAGTGCTCGCGCCCGAAGAACACCGCGAAGACGTCGTCGGGCATCCCGAGCATCATCCCGACGTCGGAGGTCTGGCTCGCGTGCGCCTCGAGGGCCTTGCGGCGGGTGCCCAGCCACGCGGTGACGTCGACCTGCCAGTGGATCTCGGCCTCTGGGGTCCCGAGCGGGTTGCCGTCGTCCATCGGCTGGTCGGGGTCGAAGTCCTGGGCCTCAGGGGCTCCGGCCGCACGCGCCGCGTCGTTGAAGCGGCGCATCGCGTCGCGGTTCATCGTCGACTCGAGCACGCGCGGTCGCCGGGCGGCGAGCTCGGAGCCGCGGTGCAGCACGCGGTGGACGGCGACGTGGTCGGGATGGCCGTAGCCGCCGTGCCAGTCGTAGCCGACCGCGATGTCGGCGTCCTCCTCGTCGAGGACAGCGGCGAAGCGGGCTGCTGCCTCGTCGAGGGGCGCGGCGGTGAAGGCGTTCTCCCCGGTGTTCTGCTCCCAGCCGGTCATCCCCGAGTCGGCGTAGCCGAGCCAGACGATGCGGTGGGTGCCGATGGCCTCGGCGGAGCGCCCGGCCTCGGAGCGGCGCCGGTCGACGAGGGTCTCGCCGTCGGCGAGGTCGGCAGGGGCCTCGCCGTGGTCGCCGTTCGTGGCGTAGACGATGACGACCCGGCTGCCCTCCTCGACCGCTCGGGCCATGGAGCCGGAGGTCTGCGAGGCCTCGTCGTCGGGGTGGGCGTGGAGGAAGACGATGGTGGGCACCCGTCCATCATGCCGACCACCCCCGACAGGGCCCACCGACCACCACCCGAACTGCCCCGAACCCGTGTGCCCCGAAGCCCCACACGGGACGGTGGGATCCCTACGGTGTTCCGTGGCCCGGCGGGCGCCGGGGTGCAGGGGAAGGAACAGGGAGGTTCAAGCCATGGGATCCCACGACGTCGTGGACCACGGGACCGTCGACCACGACACCGTCCCACCAGCCCGCAAGGGCCTGCTCGTCGCCGCAGGGGTGCTCCTCGCCCTCCCGGTGGTCGCGCTCATGTGGGTCGGCAGCTACAGCAGGGCCGAACCCAGGCTCTGGGGCTTCCCGTTCTTCATCTGGTACCAGTTCCTCTGGGTGTTCCTCTGCTCGGCGATGACGTACACGGCCTACCGCCTCGTCCTCGCCGCGCGGCCGCACCGCCCGATGACCGACCCGGAGGACGGCGGTGACGACGCATGAGCGGCGTCAACGGCGTGGCCCTCGCCGTCCTCATCGTGCTCTTCCTCCTCGTCACCGTCATGGGGTTCCTCGCGACCCGGTGGCGGCGGCCCACGAGCATGGAGTCCCTCGACGAGTGGGGCCTCGGCGGACGCTCGTTCGGCACCTGGGTCACCTGGTTCCTCCTGGGCGGTGACCTCTACACGGCGTACACGTTCGTCGCGGTGCCCGCGGCGATGTTCGCGGCCGGTTCGGTGTCGGGCTTCTTCGCCGTGCCCTACACGATCGTGCTCTACCCGATCATCTTCGTCTTCATGGGCCGACTCTGGTCGGTGAGCCACCGCCACGGCTACGTCACCACCGCCGACTTCGTGCGCGGCCGGTTCGGTTCTCGCTCACTGTCGCTCGCGGTCGCTGTGACCGGCTTCATCGCGACGATGCCGTACATCGCCCTCCAGCTCGTCGGCATCCAGGCGGTCCTCGAGGTCGTCGGCCTCGGCGGGGGCGACAACATCATCGCCAAGGACCTGCCGCTGTTCATCGCGTTCGCGCTGCTCGCGGCCTACACCTACTCGAGCGGCCTGCGCGCCCCGGCGGTCATCGCCTTCGTCAAGGACGCGCTGATCTACCTCGTCATCATCGTCGCGATCGTCTACCTGCCCGCGAAGTTCGGTGGCTGGGAGGCCATCTTCGGTGCGGCCGAGCAGAAGATGGCGACGCCGAACCCGGTCGACGGCAAGCCCACCGGCTCGTTCGTCCCGAGCGAGATGCAGCACTGGGCGTACGCCAGCCTCGGGCTCGGGTCGGCGCTGGCGCTGTTCATGTACCCGCACTCGATCACCGCGAGCCTGTCGTCGGCGACGCGGAACACGGTGCGCCGCAACGCGGCCATCCTCCCCGCGTACAGCTTCGTCCTCGGGCTGCTCGCCCTCCTCGGCTGGGTCGCGATCGCGGCGGGGACCAAGCCGATCGGGCTCGACGGCAAGCCGAACCCGCAGCTCGTCATCCCGCAGCTGTTCGAGGACTCGTTCCCGTCGTGGTTCGCGGGGGTCGCCTTCGCGGCCATCGCCATCGGCGCCCTCGTGCCGGCCGCGATCATGTCGATCGCCGCGGCGAACACCTTCACCCGCAACATCTACAAGGAGTGGCTCAAGCCCGACGCGACGCCGAAGCAGGAGGCCAAGGTCTCCAAGCTCGTCTCCCTCGTCGTCAAGGCGTTCGCCCTCGTGTTCGTCCTCGCGCTCGACAAGCAGAACGCGATCAACTTCCAGCTGCTCGGCGGCATCTGGATCCTGCAGACGTTCCCCGCGGTGGTCCTCGGGCTCTACACCCGCTGGCTGCACCGGTGGGCGCTGCTCGCCGGCTGGGCGGTCGGCATGGTCTACGGGACGTGGCAGGCGTGGAACGTGGCGAACCCGCGGGCCGGCATCAACCACTTCGGCGGCTCGCTGGCCGAGACACCCGTCTTCGGCCAGCTCGGCTACATCGCGCTGACGGCCTTCGTCATCAACCTGGTGGTCGCCGTCATCGGGACGTTCGTCCTGCAGGCCACCAAGGCACCCTCCGGCGACGACGAGACGATCCGCGGCGACTACTTCGCCGACGCCGGTGACCCGCGTGTCCAGAAGGTCCTCGAGCCGCTCCACCAGAAGACGCCGAACCCGTGACCGTCCGCGTGCCCCGGGCCGCCTAGGCTCGGGGCATGCGGATCGCGGTGACCGGAGGGTCGGGAAAGCTGGGCAGGCACGTCGTCGAGCGGCTGCGGGGGAGCGGCCACGACGTCGTCGTCCTCGACAGCCACGGAGAGCGTGCGCCCGGTTTCGTCCGCGTCGACCTCACCGACTACGGCCAGGTCGCCGACGTCCTCGGCGGGGTCCACGGCGAGCAGCCGCCCGTCGAGGCCGTCGTGCACCTCGCGGCGATCCCGGCGCCCGGGCTGGCCCCGGACGCGGTGACCTTCGCCAACAACGTGCCGGCCACCTTCAACGTGCTGCACGCCGCGATCCGGCAGGGCGTCCGCCGCATCGTCACGGCGTCGAGCGAGACGGTGCTCGGGCTCCCCTTCGACACCCCTCCGCCGTACGTCCCCGTCGACGAGGACTACGCCGCCCGCCCCGAGTCGGTGTACTCCCTCGGCAAGCACCTCGAGGAGACGATGGCGGCCGAGCTGTGCCGCTGGCACCCCGACCTCACGATCTCTGCGCTGCGCTTCTCCAACGTCATGGACGTCGAGGACTACGCCGAGTTCCCCTCCTTCGACGCCGACCCCTCGCTGCGCCGCTGGAACCTGTGGGGCTACATCGACGGGCGCGACGGAGCGCAGGCGGTCGAGAGGGCGCTGGACCGCCCGGGGCCCGGGTTCGACCGCTTCGTCATCGCCTCGCCCGACACGGTGATGGGCCGCTCGAGCGCCGACCTCGTGGCCGAGGTGTTCCCCGGCGTCGAGGTGCGCAAGGAGCTCGGCGAGCACGAGACCCTGCTGTCGATCGACCGGGCGCGCCGGGTCCTCGGCTATGCACCCGAGCACTCGTGGCGCGACGTGGTCGGACGCACCCCCTGACCCTTGGCAGGATGGGGGCATGACCCCTGCTGCGCCGCCGCCCCGGCTCGTCGAGCTCGCGCACGCGTACGGCGTGGCCACCGAGTACTGGGACTGGCTGGGCGTGCACGTCACCGTGTCGGCCGGGGCCATCCGCTCGGTCCTCACCGCACTCGGGGTCGAGGTCTCCGGCGACGACGACGTCGAGGCGGCGCTGCTCGACGTCGAGCTCGCGCCGTGGCGGCGCACCCTGCCGGCCACCGTCGTCTCCCGCGAGGGGTGGACCCCCTGGGTCGCCGCCCACGTCGTCGAGGGCACCGGGGTCACGCTGCACGTCGTCCTCGAGGACGGCACGACGCGCGACGTCGCGCAGGTCGACCACTGGGTCGAGCCCCGCGAGGTCGACGGCCACCGGGTCGGCGAGGCGACCTTCGAGCTGCCCGCCGACCTGCCTCTCGGGTGGCACCGCATCGTCGCGACGACCACGGGTGACCCGCTCGACCCCGGGACGACCGAGGCCACACTCGTCGTCACCCCGCAGCGACTCGCCCTGCCACCGGCGCTGGCCGCGGGCCGCGTCGTCGGGCTGCAGACCCAGCTGTACCAGGTCCGCTCGGAGGAGTCGTGGGGGATCGGCGACCTGCGCGACCTCGCCGACCTCGCGACCTGGGCCGCGGCAGCGCACGAGGCCGACTTCGTCCTCATCAACCCGCTGCACGCCGCCGACCCGGTCGTGCCGGTCGAGCCCTCGCCCTACCTGCCGACGACCCGGCGCTTCGTCAGCCCCCTGTACCTGCGGGTCGAGGACGTCCCGGAGATGGGGCGGCTCGAGCACGCGGCCCACCGGCAGGTGCTGCGCCTCGCGGCGGCGGCCCGCGCCCTCAACGGCGTCGACCGGGTCGACCGCGACGCCGCATGGCCCCTGAAGAAGGAAGCGCTGCGCGTCGTCTTCGACGCCGGGCTCACCGGTCAGCGGGCCTCGTCGTTCGAGGCGTTCTGCGCCCGCGAGGGAGAGGGGCTCACGACCTTCGCGACCTGGTGTGCGCTCGGCGAGGCGCGGGGGCTGCCGTGGACCGACTGGCCCGCCGACCTCCACGACCCGGCGAGCCCCGCGGTCGCCGCGTTCCGCAGGGCCCACACCGACGACGTCGACTTCCACCGCTGGATGCAGTGGCTCCTCGAGCAGCAGCTGAGCGCCACCCAGCAGGAGGCCCGTTCCGCCGGGATGTCGCTCGGCATCATCCAGGACCTCGCGGTCGGGGTCCACCCCCTCGGTGCCGACGCCTGGGGGCTCGGCGACGCGTTGGCCCGCGGGGTGACCGTGGGTGCGCCGCCCGACCAGTTCAACCAGCTGGGCCAGGACTGGTCGCAGCCACCGTGGCGCCCCGACCGGCTCGCCGACCTCGGCTACGGGCCCTTCCGCGACATGGTCCGCACGGTGCTGCGCGACTCGGGCGGCATCCGGGTCGACCACATCATCGGGCTGTTCCGGCTGTGGTGGATCCCCGCCGGGGGCACCCCCGCCGACGGGACGTACGTCCACTACGACCACGAGGCGCTGCTCGGCATCCTCGTCCTCGAGGCGCAGCGGGCGGGGGCGGTCGTCATCGGGGAGGACCTCGGCGTCGTCGCCCCGGAGACGCGCGACTACATGCTCGAGCGCGGCCTCGTCGGGACCTCCATCCTCTGGTTCGAGTGGGAGGGCGACCGCCCGAAGCCGCCGGAGCACTACCGCGACCTCTGCCTGTCGACGGTGACCACGCACGACCTGCCCCCGTCGGCGGGCTACCTCTCACTGGCGCACGTCGACATCCGCGAGGAGCTCGGGCTGCTGACCCGCCCGGTCGCCGAGGAGCGTGCCCATGAGCTCGCCTCGATCGCCAGGCTGCGCGACGCCTGTGTCGAGCGTGGGCTGCTCTCGGCCGACGCCGACACCGACGAGGTCGTCGAGGCCCTGCACCGCTGGATGGCGCTGACGCCGAGCCGGATGCTCGCGGTCTCGCTCGCCGACGTCGTGGGCGACCTGCGCGCGGTGAACCAGCCGGGGACCAACGACGAGTACCCGAACTGGAGGGTGCCGCTCTCGGGCCCCGACGGTCGGGTGGTCTCGCTCGAGGAGCTCAAGGGCGCCGAGCTGGCCCCGCTCCTCTTCGCCGCCCTGCGCGGCGAGCCCGCCGGCTGACCGAGCTCTGCCCGAGGGGCCACCGGGGCCTCCCGTCCGCCCTGAGTCGCTCGCTACGGCGCAGTACGTGCTGTGATCACGACACCTACTGCGCCGTAGCACGCGATCTCACGGGCGCACGGATGCTCGGACGGCGGGAGTCAGGACGAGACGGCGAACCGAGAGGTCGCGATGACGGGCGGGCGGGGGCGAGCCTGCGCCACGAGGTAGGCCGCTTCCACCCGCGCGCGAACCCCGGTCGGGTCGCGGCGGACCCGGTTCGGTGTCACGCCCACGACGACGACGCCCGCGGCGACGAGGTCCCCGTCCTTCTCCACCGTCGCGTCCCACAGCTCTCCGTCCGCATGGAAGCGTCGCGAGTGGACCATGACGGCGAGCGCGACGTCGTCGAACCACGCGTCGGGGGACACGAGCGGTCGGCCGACTGGCGTCCTCAGGAGGGGGTTGGCCCAGGGGGCGGGAAGGCGGCGCGACCCGGCGAGGACGTCGAGGAGCTCGGCCTCCGGGACCGACCACGCTCCCGAGGCCGCGGCGTCGAGCGCGTCGTGGAGGCGGGCGGCGTCACGGGTGCGGAGTCGGAAGGTCCACTCGGCGAGGTCGTCGACACCGACCAGCCCGCGCTGTACCGCCTCGATGAGGATGGCCGCCCGCTCGTCCTCGGTCCGGGCCGCGTGGGCGGCGTCGATCGCAGCCCGGGCGGGTGACGAGAGCCGCAGCGCCCCTCGACGCACGACCGCCACGTCGTCGAGGATGCTGCGGCGTACCTGGGCGAAGGCGCGCTTCTTCGCGCGCTGCGGGGGAGGGACGAGCACGTGGACCGTGCCTCGGGGGTCCGCTGCCGTGATGCCGAACAGCTGTGCTGCGGTGGGTCCGGCGAGGACCGACCGCGGGCCCGCCCACGCCAGTGCCGCGACGTGCCGCTGGCGCTCAGTGGGTTCGGACCGGCCGACGAGGTAGACGCACGGCAGCAGCACCCGCCAGTGCCGGCCCGAGTTCCACCGGATGGCCGCCTTGGTGACGCCGTGCTCGATCAGCTGGGCTCGCGTGGCGACCCCGTCCTGCTCAGCCAGGAGCCGTCGCAGCGGCGCGGGTAGGTCCTCCATTCCTCGACCATCGTTCGTCACGAGCACCGGTGGCACGACGGACCGGAAACTGTGGACGCGGCCTCGGCCGCGAGGTCCCTGTGGACGACCGCTCAGATCGCGTCCTGATCCGCGCGCTACGGCGCAGTACGTGTCGTGATCACAGCACGTACTGCGCCGTAGCACGCGATGTGGGCGGGAGGGGAGGAGGGCCGGTGGGGAGGAGGGCCGGTGGGGGAGGGGGGAGGAGGGCGGGGACGGGGTCAGGCCGAGAGGGACGTGCGGGCGTCGGAGACGAGGCCGGCGAAGCGCTCGGCGAGGACGCGCCACCCGGACCGGAGCGTCTCGCGCGCCGCGGTGACGGTGGCGAGCAGCTCGTCCTGCTCGGCGGTGAGCCCGTCGGGGGAGTCCCAGCGCAGCCAGGCGCCGAACACCTCGGGCGAGGTCTCGGGGTGGAACTGCACCCCCCACGCCCGCGGCCCGAACCGCAGCGCCTGGGGGCGACCGTCGGGCAGCGTCGCGAGCACGGTCGACCCGCTCGGCGGCGAGACGACGACGTCGTCGTTGTAGTGGACGGCGACGTGGCCGTCGAAGCCGGCGAGCAGGGGGTCGGCCAGCCCGGACGGCGTCAGTGCCACGGGGACGAGCCCGACGGTACGGCCCGAGGGGTTGCGCTCGACCCGGCCGCCGAGGGCGACGCCGGCCAGCTGGTGCCCGAGGCACACGCCGAGCGTCGGGACCTCCCGCGCCACGGCATCGGCGAGGAGCGCGCGCGTCGGCGCCAGCCACGGCGCGAGGGCGTCGTCGCAGGCCCCCATCGCCCCGCCGAGCACGACGAGCCCGTCGTGGCGTCCGATCTCGAGCCGGTCGGCGACGGGCTCGCCGAGGTCGCCGCGGACCACGTCGAGGGCCACCCCGAGGTCGGTCCACCACTCGCCGAGCCACGCGACGGGGGCGTCGGGCTCGTGCTGGACGACGAGGAGCCGGGGCGCCGCCATCAGACGTGGATCCCGATGAAGGAGCCGATCGCGTAGGTGACGGCCATCGCGAGGACGCCGCCCGCGACGACCCGCAGGGTGGCCCGGCCGGCGTCGGACTCGCCGAGCCGCGCACTGAGGACGCCGGTGGCGACGAGGGCGAGGACGACCGCGGCCATCGTCACCGGGACGCGCGCGGAGACCGGCGGCAGCACGATGGCGAGGAGCGGCAGGAGGGCACCCACGGTGAACGCGGTCGTCGATGCCAAGGCCGCCTGCCACGGGCTCGTGAGGTTGTCGGGGTCGATCCGCAGCTCGGCCTCGGCGTGGGCGCCGAGCGCGTCGTGGGCGGTGAGCTCGACGGCCACGCGGTGCGCCAGGTCGGGCGAGAGGCCCTTGCCCTCGTAGATCTCGGCCAGCTCGGCGAGCTCGGCCTCGGGCTCCTCGGCGAGCTCGCGGACCTCCTTGGCGAGCAGCGCCTCCTCGGTGTCGCGCTGGGTGCTCACCGACACGTACTCGCCGACGCCCATGCTCAGGGCTCCGGCGGCGAGCCCGGCGACGCCCGCGGCCAGGACCGGGCCGCGGGAGGCGGAGGCCGCGGCGACGCCGACGACGAGACCGGCCGTCGACACGATGCCGTCGTTCGCCCCGAGGACGGCGGCGCGCAGCCAGTTGAGCCGGCCCGCGGAGGACCCACCGTGGGCTTCGCCGTGCTCCGGGACGACCGTGGTGCGGGCGCCGGCCGTGGGCTCAGCCACCGAACGTGGCGCCTTCTGCGCGGGCGGCGGCCGAGATCCGGTGTGCCAGCTCGACGTCGAGCTGGGTCAGGCCCCCGGCGTCGTGGCTCGTGAGCAGCCACGACGTCGTGCGCCAGCGGATGTCGATGTCGGGGTGGTGGTTCATCTGCTCGGCCTCGTCGGCCGCGGCGACGACGAGGCGCACGGCGGCGGGGAAGTCGGGGGCCTGGATGGTCGCCACGATGGTGTCGCCCTCGCGGGTCCAGCCCGGCAGGCCCTCGAGCTGCGTGGTGACCTCGTCGTCGGTGAGGAGTCGGCTCATGGCGCCATCATCCTCCACGGACCGCGGCCGCGGCAGGTCAGGCGACCCTCACCGCGGCCGCCGCGTCACAGGGCCTCGGTGACCGAGGCGGGTCCCATGAGGCTGTCGCCCTCGTCCGTGGTGTCGACCTGCTCGACGACGGTGGCCGCGACCTCGTGGGGTCGCAGCTCACCGCTGTGGATCTGCTCGGCCCAGTGGCAGGCGACCCGGTGGCCCGGGTCGACGCCGGCGATGTCGAGGACCCGCAGCTGCGGGCGCTCCTCGTCGCACCGGGTCTCCTGGCGCCAGGGGCACCTCGTGTGGAAGCGGCAGCCGGGCGGCGGGTTCGACGGCGAGGGGAGGTCACCGGTGAGCAGGATCTGCTCGCGGGTGTCCTCGACGGTGGGGTCGGGGACCGGGACGGCCGACAGCAGGGCCCGCGTGTACGGGTGCAGGGGCGTGGCGTAGAGGTCGTCGGCCGTGGCCTCCTCGACGAGCCCGCCGAGGTACATCACGCCGATCCGGTCGCTGATGTGGCGGACCACGGCGAGGTCGTGGGCCACGACGAGGTAGGTGAGCCCGAACTCGTCCTGGAGCTCCTCGAGGAGGTTGATGACCTGTGCCTGCACCGACACGTCCAGGGCCGACACCGGCTCGTCGGCGACGATGAGCTTCGGCTCGACGGCCAGGGCCCGGGCGATCCCGATGCGCTGGCGCTGGCCGCCGGAGAACTCGTGCGGGTACTTCGACAGCGCGGCTGCGGGCAGGCCCACCGCCGCGAGCAGCTCGCGCAGCCGCTTCTTGGTCGCCGCGTCGTCATCGGCGAGGCCGTGCGCGCGCATCCCCTCGACGAGGAGCGACTCGACCGACTGGCGCGGGTCGAGGCTGCTCATCGGGTCCTGGAAGACCATCTGGAAGTCCTTGCGGCGCTGGCGCAGCTCCTCACCGTGCAGCGACGCGACGTCGGTGCCGTCGATCGTCACCGAGCCCTCGGTGGGGGGCTCGAGGTTGAGGATCGCCTTGCCGAGCGTGGACTTCCCGCAGCCGGACTCCCCGACGAGGCCGTAGGTCTCCCCGCGCATGATCTGCAGGTCGACCCCGTCGACGGCATAGACGTGCCCGACGACCTTGTCGAAGATGACGCCGCGCTTGATGGGGAAGTGGACCTTGACGCCCTTGACGTCGACGAGGACATCGCGCTCGGTCATCGGGTGGCCTCCACGCTCGTCGCGCCCGCGGTGGTGCGGTCCACGGGGTTGTGGCAGCGCAGGGCGCGCCGGTAGGACTCCTCGAGCACGGGGGTCACCTCGGTGCACACCTCGATCGGCTGCGAGCACCGCGGGGCGAAGGCGCACGCGCTCGCCCAGGGCAGGTTGTCGGCCACCGACCCCGGGATGGGCGTCAGCTTCTCGCCGCGAGGGGCGTCGAGCCGGGGGATCGAGCGCAGGAGGCCCGCGGTGTAGGGGTGGCGCGGGTCGGCGAACAGCTCGTGCCGCTCGCCGCGCTCGACGATCCGGCCGCCGTAGAGGACGTTGACCTCGTCGCACAGCCCCGCGACGACGCCGAGGTCGTGGGTGATCATGACGAGGGCCGTCCCGGTCTCCTCGACGAGCTCCTTGAGCAGCGCGAGGATCTGCGCCTGGATCGTCACGTCGAGGGCCGTCGTCGGCTCGTCGGCGATGAGCAGCCGCGGTGCGCACGCCAGGGCCATCGCGATGAGCGCGCGCTGGCGCATGCCGCCCGACATCTGGTGCGGGTAGTCCTTGAGGCGGCGGTCGGGGTCGGGGATGCCGACCCGCTCGAGGAGGTCGCGGGCGAACGGCTGGGCCGCCTTGCGCGACATCCCTCGGTGCCGCTCGAGCACCTCGGTGACCTGGAGCCCGACGGGGACGACGGGGTTCAGCGAGGAGAGCGGGTCCTGGAAGATCATCGCGAGGTCGCGCCCACGCCGGTCGCGCATGTCGGCGCCGCCGAGGTCCAGGAGGTTGGTCCCCTCGTAGGAGGCCTCGCCCTCGACCGTGACACCGCGGTGCGGCAGCAGGCCCATGATGGCGAGCGAGGTGACGGACTTGCCGCAGCCGGACTCGCCGACGAGGCCCACCGTCTGGCCCGGCCGCACGTCGAAGCTGACGCCGTCGACGGCGCGGAAGGGCTCCTCGCCGCGGCGCTGGAAGGTGACCGTGAGGTCGCGGACCGACAGCAGCGGCTCGTCGCCGCGGGCGGTCGTGGGGGGTGGGGTCGCCGTGGCGGTCATCGGCGCGTCACCTCCTGCTCTTGGGATCGAGGGCCTCGCGCAACGACTCGCCCATGAGGGTGAAGCCGAGGGCGACGACGATGATGCACAGCGCCGGGTAGAAGGCGAGGTGCGGGTGGTCGTAGATGAACTGCTGTGAGGCACCGAGCATCTGGCCCCATTCGGGTGCCGCGTCGTCGGGGTTGCCGAGGCCGAGGAAGGACAGCGCTGCCGCGTCGATGATCGAGGTCGCCAGGACGAGGGTCGCCTGCACGATGACCGGTCCGAGCGAGTTCGGCAGCATGTGGCGGAACACCACGGCCTTGGGACGCACGCCGAGAGCGCGTGCTGCGAGGACGTGGTCGCTGGATCTCTGGGCCAGCATCGACCCGCGCAGCAGCCGCGCGAAGATCGGGATCTGGACGATCGAGATCGCGAGGATGACCGTCCACTGGCTCGGCCGGCTCGCGAGCGCCGCGATCGAGAACGCGAGGAGCAGCGAGGGGATCGAGAGCAGGACGTCGACCATGCGCATGACGAGGGAGTCGACCCAGCCGCCGAAGGCCCCGGCGAGGATGCCGAGGACGAGACCACCGGCGAGGCCGATGAGCGTCGCGAGGACGCCGACGATGAGGGTCTGGCGGCTGCCGACGAGCAGGCGCGACAGCAGGTCGCGGCCCTTGTTGTCGGCGCCGAGGGGGAAGCCCGGCTCCGGACCGGGGATCGGGTTGCTCTGCTGGCGCACCTTGTCGATGAGCAGACCGTCGCTCGGGTCGTGCGGTGCGATGAAGGGCGAGACGATCGCCAGGACGACGAAGAGCACCGTGATCCCGAGACCGAGGAGGAACACCGGGTTGCGCTTGAGCCGGTTCCACGCGCTGGCGATGAGCGAGATCCCGGGCGCCTCGTCGATGGCGCCCGCGTCGGCGACGGCCACGCCCTTCCCGGCAGAGGCCGCGAGGTCGTCGATCCGCTGCTTGCGCCGGTTCATCGGGTTGGCGGGGCTCATCGGGTCCTCACCCTCGGGTCGATGACCGCGTACGAGATGTCGACGAGCAGGTTGACGACGACGTAGATGGTCGCCGCCGCCAGGATCACCACCTGGAGCACGGGGAAGTCCTTGTTGAAGAATGCCTGCGCCAGCGCCGACCCGATGCCCGGGAAGTTGAACACCGACTCGGTCAGCACCGCCCCCGCCAGGAGGCCACCGACCTGGAGGCCGATGGTCGTGACGACCGGGAGGAGCGCGTTGCGCATGACGTGACGGGAGCGGATGACGCGCGACGTCAGGCCCTTGGACTCCGCGGTGCGCACGTAGTCCTCCTCGAGGACGTCGAGCACGGCGGCCCGGGTGATCCGGAAGACCACGGCGAAGGGAATCGTCGCCAGCGTCACCGCGGGAAGGACCAGGTGCTTGAGGGCGTTGGCCGAGCAGTCGAACTCGCGGGTCAGCAGACCGTCGAGGACGAAGAAGTTGGTGACGCGCGTGCAGCCCAGGCCAGGGTCCTGGCGGCCGGACACGGGGAAGATGTTGTGCTCGACGGCGAACTGGTACTTGAGCACGAAGGCGAGGAAGAACACCGGAACCGCGACCCCGATGAGGGAAGCGATGACCAGGCCGCTGTCGAGGGGCGAGTTGTGGCGCCTGGCTGCCACGTACCCCAGGGGGATGGCGAGCACGATGGCGATGAGCAGGGCGCCTACGCTCAGCTCGATGGTTCCGGGGAGTCGGTTGAGGAAGATCTCGAAGGCGTCGCGGCCCGGCAGGACCGAGGTCGACGCGCCGAACTCACCGGAGAGGGCCCGCCTGACGAAGGCCACGTACTGGACCCACACGGGCTGGTCGAGGCCGAGGGCCTTGGTCAGTGCCTCCCGCGTCGCTGGGGTGGCCCGCTCGCCGAGGAGCGCCGACACGGTGCCACCGGGGAGGGCCTTGAGCCAGAGGAACAGCAACAGGGAGAGCACGATGACGACCCCGACCATCTGGAAGAGGCGTCGGATGATGAATCTCGCCAAGGCAGGCTCCTCGGTTCGTCGGTGAAGCGGCGGTGGCCGCCTCGGACCCTAACGGTCCGAGACGGCCACCGGGAACTTCGCTGGCTGTGACCAGTCGAGGCGGGGCCTCAGGAGGTCACTTACCGCTCACCGTGACGCCGTCGAACATCTCGGCGGTCAGCGGGCTCGCGACGAGGCCAGAGACCCCACCGCTGGTGACGAGGGCCGGCGGGGAGTGGCTGACCGGGATGCCCGGCAGGTACTCCTCAGCGATCTGCTGGTTGATCTTCTGGTAGGCCGCCTCGCGCTCGGCCTCGTCGACGATCGCGTCGGCCTTCTTGAGGTCCTCGGACAGGGTCTTGCCCCAGGGGTAGAGCTTGGTGCCCATGTCGTTCTCCTCGAGGTTGCTGAAGAACGTGCCGAGGAAGTTGTCCGCGGCGTTGTAGTCACCGGTCCACCCGAGCAGCCAGGCGTCGAACTTGCCAGCACTGGCGTCGTCGAGGTAGCCACCGTTCCACGGCTTGCTGACGACCTCGACCTTGAAGCCGGCGGCCTCGAGGTCCTTCTTGAAGGCCGCGTGGATCTTCTGCGGGTCCGGCATGTACGGACGCGTGACCTCGGTCGGGAACGCGAACTGGAGCGTCATGCCCTCGGCGCCGGCCTCCTTGAGGAGAGACTTGGCCTTCGCCACGTCGTACGGGTAGGGCTGCAGCGAGGTGTTGTAGCCCGCCACGGTGTCGGGCATGAACTGCGAGGCCACCTTGGCGCCCTCGGGCAGCTGGGTCTTGACCATCTGGTCGCGGTTGACCGCGTACGCGATGGCCTGGCGGACCTTGAGGTCCTTCAGCTTGGGGTTCTTCGACGCGTTCAGCCCCATGTAGAGGATGTTGAACGCCGGGCGGATCTCGACCTTGTTGCCGGCCTCCTCCAGACCCTTCCAGTCGACCGGGTTCGGGTAGTCGTAGCCGTCGACCGAGCCGGCCTGGAGCTCCTGGCGACGGGTGGACTCGTCGGGGATGATCTTGAAGACGAGCTTCGCGGACTTCGGCTTGTCGCCGTAGTACATGTCGTTGGCGACGAGCGTGACGGTCTTGTTGGCCTCGTCGTACTTGTCGAGCTTGTAGGGGCCGATACCCACCGGGGCGGTGGAGTACGCCGGGTAGGTGAAGCCCTCACCGGCGGCCACGACGTTGTTCGCGTCTCCGGCCGTCATCGCCTTCGGCGACTGCATCGAGAAGCTGTCGAGCGACAGGATCGTCGGGAAGCTCGAGGTGGACCGCGTGATGGTGATGGTGGCGGTCGACTCGTCCTTGGGAGTGCAGCCCTTGTAGAGGGAGTCCGCGGGCTTGTCGCTGAACGAGCCGAAGAAGTAGCCCCAGTACTCGCCGGCCGTCTGACCGGCGCCCTTCTGCTCGAACATGCGCTGCATGTTGGCGCAGACGGCCTCGGCGTTGAACGGCTCGCCGTCGGAGAACTTCACGCCCGAACGGAGCTTGAAGTCCCAGGTCAGACCGTCCTCGGAGGGCGTCCAGCTCTCGGCGAGCTCGGGCTGGATGTCGGCGGTGCCGGGCTTGATGCCGAGCAGGCCCTGGTGGATCTGCCGGGTGACCCGGAAGGTCGCACCGTCCGTGGCGTAGAACGGGTCGAACAGCTTGGGGGCACCCTCGGCGCCGAACGTGAACGTGTCCTTCGTCGTGCCGCCGGCCGAGCCGGACGCGTCGGAGCCGGAGTCCCGGTCCGACTGCGCGCAGGCCGTCACGGTGAGGGCTGCCGCCGCCATGAGGGCGACCGGCACCTTCCGCTGGAGCTTCATCGATAAACCTCGCTTGGGTGTGCGAATTTCTCGCGGCGACCGGGTCGGACGCCCGAGGAACGGTCGGCGGCGGGCGCGGCACGCCGCACCATCCACCGATAACGCGGGACCATAACGGCAAATCGACGCGCCGGACCGGCGCCTTGCCATTGGTTATGCAGTTGAGACCCGCGAGAGGGAGGGCACACAGGGCCCCGCGTGCGTTACACCCGATTCGGTCGTGGCCGCAAGACCTGAGAGACTGGTGGGCATGTCTGCCTCCCGCCGCGACGACCTCCGCAACGTCGCCATCGTCGCCCACGTCGACCACGGAAAGACCACGCTGGTCGACAAGATGCTGTGGCAGTCGGGAGCGTTCGGCGAGCACGACCACATCGCCGACCGCGCGATGGACTCGGGCGACCTCGAGCGCGAGAAGGGCATCACGATCCTCGCGAAGAACACCGCGGTGCACTACGCCGGCAAGGCCGCCCTCGACGCCGGCCTCCCCGACGGCATGACGATCAACATCATCGACACCCCGGGTCACGCCGACTTCGGTGGCGAGGTCGAGCGCGGCCTGTCGATGGTCGACGGCGTCGTCCTCCTCGTCGACGCGAGCGAGGGCCCCCTCCCGCAGACCCGCTTCGTGCTGCGCAAGGCGCTCGCCCAGCAGATGCCGGTCGTGCTGTGCATCAACAAGGTCGACCGTCCCGACGCCCGCATCGCCGAGGTCGTCGACGAGGTCTACGAGCTGTTCATGGACCTCATGGTCGACGCCGAGCACCACCAGGACCAGCTCGAGTTCCCCATCGTCTACGCGTCGGCCCGCGCCGGCCGCGCCTCGCTGAACCGCCCCGACGACGGCGGTATGCCCGACGGCGAGGACCTCGAGCCGCTGTTCCGCACCATCATCGAGACGATCCCGGCGCCGTCGTACGACTCCGACGCCCCGCTCCAGGCGCACGTCACCAACCTCGACGCCTCGAACTTCCTCGGTCGCCTCGCCCTCCTGCGCGTGCACAACGGCACGATCCGCAAGGGCCAGCAGGTGGCCTGGTGCCGCCGCGACGGCACCGTCGAGAAGGTCAAGATCACCGAGCTGCTCATGACCGAGGCGCTCGAGCGCCGCCCCGCCGAGTCGGCCGGGCCGGGCGACATCATCGCCGTCGCGGGCATCCCCGAGATCACCATCGGCGAGACCCTCGCCGACGCCGACGACCCGCGCCCGCTGCCGCTCATCACCGTCGACGAGCCCGCGATCTCGATGACGATCGGCATCAACACCAGCCCGATGGCCGGCCGCGTCAAGGGCGCCAAGGTCACCGCGCGCCTGGTCAAGGACCGCCTCGACCGCGAGCTCGTCGGCAACGTGTCGATGCGCGTCCTGCCCACCGAGCGCCCCGACGCCTGGGAGGTCCAGGGCCGTGGCGAGCTCGCGCTCGCGATCCTCGTCGAGCAGATGCGGCGCGAGGGCTACGAGCTCACCGTCGGCAAGCCGGTCGTCGTGACCCGTGAGGTCGACGGCAAGGTGCACGAGCCGATCGAGCGCGTCACCATCGACACCCCCGAGGAGTACCTCGGCGCGATCACCCAGCTGCTCGCCGCCCGCAAGGGCCGCATGGAGCAGATGACCAACCACGGCACCGGCTGGGTCCGGATGGAGTACCTCGTCCCCTCGCGCGGGCTCATCGGCTTCCGCACCACCTTCCTCACCGACACCCGCGGCACGGGCATCGCCAACCACGTCTTCGAGGGCTACGAGCCGTGGCTCGGCGACATCTCGACCCGGATCAGCGGGTCGCTCGTCTCGGACCGCTCCGGCGCGGCCACCGCCTACGCGATGGCCAACCTCCAGGAGCGCGGGACCCTCTTCATCCCGCCCACGACCGAGGTCTACGAGGGCATGATCGTCGGTGAGAACTCCCGCGTGGACGACATGGACGTCAACATCACCAAGGAGAAGAAGCTGACCAACGTGCGCTCCGCCGGTGCCGACATCCTCGAGCGGCTGGCGCCGCCGCGCGCCCTCTCCCTCGAGCAGTCGCTCGAGTTCTGCCGCGAGGACGAGTGCGTCGAGGTGACCCCCGAGGCCGTGCGCATCCGCAAGGTCGAGCTCGACCAGACCCTGCGGGCCCGCTCCGCCGCCCGGGCGCGGAGGAGCTGACCCCCGACGTGACCGACGCCACGCCCACCCCCCGACCGGAGCGCTCCGACGAGGCCGCCGTGACGCGAGCCGGCCGCCGGGCCGCGCGCCGGCGCCGGCCGAGCCGCGTGCAGGTGCTGCTCGCCGCGCTCACCGTCGCCGTCCTCACGGTCGGTGCGCTGCTCGGGACCCGATACCTCGACCCCGGGACGCAGGCGCCCGAGACGGCGGCCGCGACGTCGGCCGTCGGCGACCGGGTCGACACGGACGGGGGGACGCTGCACGCCCTCACCCTGGGCCCGGTCACGACGTGGGACCCGCAGCGGATCGCCTCGCGCGAGGACATGGCCTTCGCCGGCCGGGTCTTCGCCCGCACCCTGACCGCCTACTCCCCGAGCACCGACCCGGCTGACCAGTCGCGCCTGGTCGGCGACCTCGCCACCGACACCGGCACCCCGAGCACGGACCTCAAGACGTGGACCTTCACCCTGCGTGACGACGTCAAGTGGCAGGACGGCAGCCCGCTGACCTGCGCCGACGTGGCCTACGGCATCTCGCGGACCTTCGCGACCGACGTCATCGCCGGCGGGCCCACCGACGCCCTCGCGGTCCTGGCCATCCCCCGCCAGATGGACGGCACGAGCACCTACGCCGGTCCGTACGCCACCGGGCCCGAGGCCGCGAAGGGCCAGGCGGCCTTCGACAAGGCGGTCGCCTGCGACGGGCAGCGGGTCACCTTCACGCTCAGCTCCGCGCTCAGCGACTTCAACGAGCTCGTCAGCCAGCCCGCGTTCGGCCCGGTGAAGGAGACCGAGGACCGCAAGGACGCCGGGGGCTACGACGTCTTCTCCCTCGGCCCGTACGTCCTCCAGGGCGAGTGGGCCCCGGGCAAGGGCGGCACCTTCGTCCGCAACCCGCAGTGGACCCGGTCGTCCGACCCCGTCCGCCGGGCGCACCCCGACGTCATCCGCTTCCAGGAGGGGCTCGACACCCAGGCCGTGGCCCAGCAGGTCATGGCCGACGGCGACACCGGGCGCTACGCGGTCGCCCTCGGCTCGGCTCCTCCCGCCATCCAGCAGCACATCACCGCCGTGCAGTCGCTCCAGGAGCGGTCGGTCAACCCCGCCACGGGGGTCGTGGACTACCTCGTGCCGAACGTGCGCTCCGGGGTCTTCGCGGACGAGAAGGTCCGCCAGGCGCTGGCCGCGGCGACCAACCGCGACGCGTACGTCACCGCCATCGGCGGCGCCACCGCGGCCGACCCGACCCGCTCGCTCATCCCGTCCTCGCTCCCGGCCGCGCACGAGGCCGACCCGATCGGCACGGGCACCAGGGGCGACACCGCCCGCGCCAAGGCCCTGCTCGCCGAGGCGAAGAAGACCGGCCCGGTCCCGTTCACCGTCGCCTACCGCTCGAACCCCACGTCCGACAAGGCGATGGCCGCGCTCGTCGCCGGCTGGCGCCTGGCCGGCTTCGAACCGACGACCAAGCCGATCGCCGAGGACTACTTCTCGCAGATCAGCGACCCGAAGGCGGCCACCGGCATCGACCTGTTCTGGTCGAACTGGGCCCCGGCCTGGGCGTCGGCGTCGACCATCCTCCCCCCGCTGTTCGACAGCTCGATCAACATCACGGCGGCGGGTCCCGGCCGGGACTACGGCTACTGGGAGAGCCCTCAGCTCAACGGCCAGATGGGCAAGGTCTCGGCGATCGCCGACCGCGGCGAGCGCGAGAAGGCCTGGGCCACCATCGACGAGTCACTGCTGCAGCGCGGCGCCTACATCGGCCTGGCCGAGCGCCGGGCGCTCTACGTCGCCGGGTCCGACGTGCGCAACCTGTCGGCCAACGCCGTGGGTGGCGGTGTCGTGGAGTTCGCCGACATCGCGGTGACCCCGTGACGGGGCTCCTCGACGGCGTCGACCTCGACGACCGTCCCGCCCGGCTGCTGTTCGTCCACGCGCACCCCGACGACGAGACCCTCGCCACCGGGGTGGCGCTCGCGCACCACGTCGCGCGCGGCGACGAGGTCCACGTCCTCACCTGCACGCTCGGTGAGGAGGGCGAGGTCATCCCCGCCGCCCTCGCCCATCTCGAGGGTGCCGAGGGCGACCCGCTCGCCGCGCACCGGCTCGGCGAGCTCAGCGGGGCGCTGGCCTCCCTCGGGGTGGTCCAGCACCTCCTCGGACCCGGCTCCGACGGCTCGCCCACGCGGTGGCGCGACTCCGGCATGGCCGGCTCTCCCGCCTCGCGGCACCCGCGGGCCTGGACCGGCGCGGGCCTCGCCGACGCCGCGGCCGCCGTGCGCGGCGTCATCGACGAGGTCGACCCCGACGTCGTCGTCACCTACGACGCCACCGGCGGCTACGGCCACCCCGACCACGTCCGCACCCACGAGGCGACCTGCCACGCGGTCGCGACGGCCTCCGAGCCTCCCGTCCTCTACGGCACCGTGACCCCGCTGTCGTGGGTCGTCGAGGACCGCGCCTGGCTGGCCGAGCACGTGCCGGCAGACCTCGGGCTCGTCGTCCCGGGGGCCGACGGGCCCTTCGCGACGTCGGTCGTCCCCGACGAGGTCGTGACGCACCACGTCGTCGACCCCGGCGTCGTCGCCGCCCAGGAGGAGGCGCTGCGCCACCACGCGACCCAGGTCGTCGTGGGGGAGCACTGGTTCGCCCTGTCCAACCACCTCGTCTCCCGGCTCGCCGGGCGCGAGGGCTACACCCGGCTCGACCCGTCGACCGGGCGTCCCGTCACCGAGGGGGCCGCGTGAGCAGCACCGCCGCCGAGTCCCTCGACCCGGCCGTCTTCCGCCAGGCGATGGGTCGCCTCGTGAGCGGGGTCAGCGTCCTCACGACGTTCTCGGCCGGGCACGACCACGCGATGACGGCCGACACCCTCACGTCGGTCTCGCTCGACCCGCTCCTCGTCCTCGTCTGTGCCGAGGTCGAGAGCCGGTGGCACGGCGCGGTCCTCGAGGCCGGGGTGTTCGGGGTCAGCGTCCTCGCCGCCGACCAGCGGCCCCTCTCGGAGTGGTTCGCCACCCGCGGGCGACCGCTCCACGGCCAGCTCGACCGCGCGCCGTTCCACCGCGGCGGCGCCACCGGCGTCGCCCTGCTCGACGGCGCACTCATGCACCTCGAGTGCCGCACGACCGACGTGCACCCCGCCGGGGACCACGCGATCGTCGTCGCCGAGGTCCTCGACATCAGCCTGCCCGACACCGTGGGACCGGCCCTGGTCCACTTCAGAGGACGCTACGGGAGCATCGCATGACGCTGGACACCCTGTACGACGACGTCGAGTGGGAGGAGCCGTCCGAGCCCTCCCGCTCGCGCTGGCCCCTGTGGACCGGCATCGGCCTGGCCGTGCTCGCCATCGCCTACGTCGTCACCGCCGTCGTCCTCGGCGACCGGGTGCCGCGCGGGACGAGCGTGGCCGGTGTGGCCGTCGGCGGTCAGTCGGCCGGCGCCGCGCGCGCCACGCTCACCACGGCCGTCGACGCCGCTGCCGCGAAGCCGCTCGTCCTCGGCTCGACCGCGGGCCGCCTCGAGGTGTCGCCCGCCGACGTCGACCTCGCCGTCGACGTCGACGCCACGGTCGACGAGCTCGTCGGCTTCTCGCTCGTCCCCACCGACGTCTGGAGCCACGTCACCGGCGGCGGCGCCGAGCCGGCCGTCGTGACCGTCGACGAGGCCAAGCTGACCAGGGCCATCGAGGACGCGCGCCCCGAGCTCGACACCGAGCCCGCCGAGGGCTCCATCTCGCTCGCCGGCGGCAAGGTCACCGTGAAGCAACCTGTTCCCGGCACCACCGTCGACCCCCTCGGCACCGTCGAGGAGGTCCGCCGCTGGTGGCCCGCGGAGACGACCGTCGAGGTCGCCGCGCAGACCCGGGCGACGAAGGTCTCGGCCGAGGAGCTGGCCCGGGTGAAGTCGGAGTTCGCCGACGTCGCCGTCTCGGCGCCGGTCACCGTCACGGCGGGGGAGAAGTCGTTCCCCATCGCGCCGAAGGACTTCGTCGGCGCCATCGTGCTCACACCCGACGAGGCCGGGACCATCACGCCCCGCGCCGACGACAAGAAGCTGAGCGCGGTCGTCCACGCGGCGGCGGAGAAGGCCAAGGTCGAGGTCGAGGCCAAGGACGCCGTCGTGACGTTCTCGGGCCGCACCCCCACGGTCAAGGCCCACGTCGCGGGGCTCGCCCTCGACGACGCCTCGCTGCGCACCGAGGTGTGGAAGGCCCTGTCGGGCACGCAGCGGACCGCAACGGTCGCGACCAGGGCCACCGAGCCGGCGTTCACCACGGCCATCGCGAAGAAGACCCTCCCCAAGGAGCGGATCTCCTCCTTCACGACGTACTTCCAGGCCGGCCAGCCGCGCGGGCACAACATCCGGCTCGCCTCGCGGCTCATCAACGGCACGTACATCCCGCCGGGCGAGCAGTTCAGCATGAACGGGATCCTCGGCCAGCGCACCCCCGAGAAGGGGTACGTCAAGGCCGGCATCATCCGCGGCGGCCGGGCCGCCGAGAACTACGGCGGCGGCATCAGCCAGGTCTCGACGACGATCTTCAACGCGGCCTTCTTCTCCGGGATGAAGCTCGACGCCTGGACCCCGCACTACTACTACATCTCGCGCTACCCCGAGGGGCGCGAGGCGACCATCTCGTGGCCCGACCTGCACAACAAGTTCACGAACACCACCGACGGTGGGGTGCTCATGCAGATCGGCACGACGAGCACCTCGATCACGGTGAGCTTCTACGGCACGAAGAAGTGGGACGTCGACGCGACGAAGAGCCCGCGCCGCAACTTCGTCCAGCCGAAGAAGTACACCGACGACGACCCCGACTGCATCAACCAGAGCCCGGTGCCCGGTTTCACCGTCGACGTCGGCCGGATCTTCCGGCAGAACGGGGCGGTCGTGAAGCGCGAGAGCTTCCGGACGACCTACCGGCCCGAGGACGACGTCACCTGCACGAACCAGAAGCCCCGGTAGAGGGGCACCGAACGGCCCTGACCTGCGCGATCGCGGGACAGGGGGGAGTACAGCAGGTACCGTTTCGCCCTGTTCGGGGGTGACACACGAGAGGTGGCAGGTGAGCGGGGGACTGGTGGTGCGCGGGCTCGGGCTCCTCGCGACGACCGCGCTCCTCGCGACGGGCGGACTCGTGAGCGCCTCGGACACCGCCGTGGCGGCCCCGACGACAGCGAGCGCTGCCTCCGCCGACACCCTTCTGCCTGCCGCCGCGACCCCGGCCGCCGGCACCTACCGCGCCGTCTTCCCGACCCGCCTCGTCGACACCCGCACCGTCGCGGCGCGGCTGCGCCCCGGGGGGCGCCTCGTCGTCCCCGTCCTCGGGCGGGCCGGCGTGCCCCGCACCGGGGTCGGCGCGGTCCAGCTCCACGTCACCGCCGTCGGCGGGGCGGGCGCGAGCCACCTCACGGTGCACGCCTCGGGGACCAGGGCCCCCGGCACGTCCTCGGTGAACTACGCCCGCACCATCCCCGTCGCCAACACCGTCCTCGCGCGCCCCGGCGCCGACGGCGCGGTCGCCGTGACGAACGGCCCGTCCTCGGTCGACGTCGTCGTCGACCTCGTCGGCTGGTTCGCCGCGAGCCCGAAGACCGGCACCGAGGGGATGCACGCCGTCGCCCCGACCCGGGTCCTCGACTCGCGCACCACCGGTCGCGCGGTGACCAAGGCCCCCACGACGGTCCGCGTCACCGGCGGCCCGGTGCCCTCGGGGGTCACGGCCGTGGTCGCGAACCTCACGACGGTCGGCGCCAGCGCCAGCGGCCTCCCGGTCCTGTCGTGGGCCTCGGGCCGCACCCGCCCCACGACCTCGAACGGCAACACCGTCAAGGGCCAGGCCGTCGCCACCCAGGTCGTCGTCGGGGTCGGGACCGACGGCCGGATCGCGCTCGCGACGGGGAGCGGCTCCACGCACCTGGTCGCCGACGTCGTCGGCTACGTCGTCGGGACCGGTTCCCTCGGGGGACACCTGCGTTCGGTCGCCCCGCTGCGGCTCGTCGACACCCGGACCACCGGCGTCCCGCTCGCCTCCGGGCAGCGGCTGTCGCAGCGCGTCGTGGGTCGAGGAGGCGTCCCCGGGGGTGCCTCGGCCGCACTCGTGACGATCACCGCGGTGCCCGGCGCGAAGTCCTCCGGCACCCTCGTCACCGTCGGCAACGGCGAGCGGCGCCCCTCGACCTCCGACCTCAACGCCCGCACCGACGTCCCCGTCGCCCGCCAGGTCGTCGTCCCGCTCGGCGTCGACGGCGGCATCGCCGTGGTCCGCTCCGGTGGCACCGGGCACGTCGTCGTCGACCTCGTCGGCTACGCGACGGCGCTGCCGGTGCCCTCGGTCGTCGGCCCCGACGCCGCACTGCTCGCCCGCGGGGTCCCCGCCGGCCCCCTCGCCGCCGACGGCGTCTCGGTGCTGCGGACCTCGGTGCGCCACGCGATGGGCACCTGGTGGCCGCGGACCGCTCCCGCGCTCCTCGCCCGGCCGATGGACTCCTTGGCCCAGTCCGACCGCACCGACGCCATCCGCCGCGTGTCGATGGAGGCTCTCGGCCTCTCGACCGCACTGGCGACGGGAACCTACGACGCCGCGAGCGCGGGGGCCTCCCGCAGCCAGGCCGTCGCCGTCGTCGACACCATCGTGCGCACCGTCGCGTGCCGACACCGCGCCACCGTCGTCGGCGGGTGGGGGCACTCGTGGCAGAGCCCGATGTGGTCCTCGCTCGCGGGGCGTGCGGCGTGGTTGTCGTGGTCCGACCTCTCCTCGGCGGCCCGGACCTGCGTGCGGGCGATGGTTCTCTCCGAGGCCGACTTCGCGACGACGGTCGAGCCCTACGTCATGGTCTCGAGGAGCGGTCGCGTCGTGCGGCCCGGCAACTCCGGCGCCGAGGAGAACTCGTGGTTCTCGCTCGCCCCGGCGATGGCCGTGTCGATGATGCCTGCCGCCGAGCGGCGGGACGCGTGGCGCTCGACGCAGGTCCGCTTCCTCGCCAACTCGTTCAGCCGCGCGGCGCACCTGACCGGCGGTGCGTCGGTCGATGGCGTGCCCCTGACCGAGCTCCTCGCGGGCTGGAACGTCATGCCCGACGGCTCGGTCGTCAACCACGACAGGGTGGCCCCCGACTACTCGACGAACGCCTACCAGAACGTCGACTCGGTCCTCATGGCGCTGCTCGCCGGGCACCGCGCCCCGGAGGCCAGCCTCCTCGGCCTGCGCGAGGTGTACGGAGCCCTCGTGCACAACGTCTACCCCGTCGAGGACGGCTACGCGGCCCCGGGCGGCGCCGTGTACCGGCCCTTCACGCAGGTCACCCGTCCCTACGGCGTCTACTACCCGCAGGGCTGCGACTGGGGTGAGGGCCAGGTGCTCCCGTTCGCCCTCTTCGACGCGCAGGCGCTCGCCTTCGGCTTCGGCACCGACCCCGGGGACCTCGACCCCGAGGACTCGGCCGCCCGGCACCTCGACCACGCCGTCGAGATGCAGGCCCGCTCCGCCGACGGGCGGATGTACGTCGCGTCCTCCGAGTACACCTACGTCGGACGGGAGGAGCACACCGCGCAGCTGGCGGCGCAGCTCGTCCTCACCCTCGTCCTCGGACCGGTCGCCGACCGCACCGACGTGACCGCGCCGGTCGACCCGGAGGTCGTCGCCCCGCCGTCCGAGCTCGACGCCCCGCCGCCGGTGGGCGACGAGTCGCGCCTCATCGACCCCCGGGTCGCGCGCGGCTGACGTTGACGTAGACGTGGTGGCGCTCGAAGCCGTGCCGCTCGTAGAGGGCCAGCGCCGGGTCGTTGTCGGCGTCGGTCTGCAGGTGCAGGGACATCACCCCCTGCGCCACCGCCTCGGCGGCCAGTGCGCGAAGGAGCGCGGTCGCGACCCCGAGCCGCCTGGCGGCAGGCGGGACCCACATCGCGGCGATGCCGCCCCACCCGTCCGCGAGGCCGAGGCGCCCGACGCCCAGGACGGCGTGGTCGGTGTCGCGCGCGGTGGCGAAGACCTGCGCCGGTGACCCCGTGAGGATGGCGCGCGCCGCCTCCTCGTCGAGCTCACGGTAGGAGCGGTAGGAGTCGAGCCACTCGTCGGTGAGGTCGGGGGAGAGGGCGACGCCGGCGAGGGTCCCGGGCGCCGATGGGTCGGCGACGGCCCGGGCGCTCGCGGTCAGGGTGACCGTCGGCTGCCGCAGGGAGTAGCCGCGAGCCAGGGCCGTGACGGTCACGGGGTCGGCGGCGGCGTCCGTGCCGACCGGGACGGCCACCGTGAGGTTCGGCGGGAGGTCGCGCGCGGCGTACCAGTCCTCGACCTCGGCGAGCGCCGCGTCGAGCGGGAGGCCGGGGTCGCCGGCGGTGACGACGGAGTTCGCCCGCTGGGTGAAGCCCCGGGAGGCGCGCAACGTCCAGTCGCCGAGGCGGGCCGTCTCCATCGCCGGCCACGCGCCGACCATGACCCGCTGGAGGTCCTCGACCGACAGGGCCCGGTGGGGCGCCCCGCGCCGCGACGGCCGCGGGGGGATGACCTTGAGGTGGGTGACCGCGGCCCGCTCGACGCGCACCGGCCCGCGCCGCGTCCCGACGACGAAGGCCTCCGCGGTGGCCTCGAGGAGGTCGCCGACGACGTCGGTGAGGGTGGCGCCGGAGAGGGGGTCGGGGGAGGTCAGGCGGTGTCGCACGACGACCCGCGACCCCGTCGGCGGGTCACCATCCGGCCCGGCCCTCAGCGTCCCCACGCGGTGCATAGTATGGGCCGCATGACGTACGTGATCGCGCAGCCCTGTGTGGACCTCAAGGACAAGGCCTGCATCGAGGAGTGCCCCGTCGACTGCATCTACGAGGGTGAGCGCAGCCTGTACATCCACCCCGACGAGTGCGTCGACTGCGGCGCCTGCGAACCGGTCTGCCCCGTCGAGGCCATCTACTACGAGGACGACGTCCCCGAGCAGTGGGCCGAGTACTACAAGGCCAACGTCGAGTTCTTCGACGACCTCGGCAGCCCCGGCGGCGCCGCGAAGCTCGGTGTCATCGCCAAGGACCACCCGATCATCGCCGACCTGCCCCCGCAGGAGCACGACGAGTGAGCGAACGCTGACCGGGTGCTCCGGCTCCCCGACTTCCCCTGGGACTCGCTCGCTCCGCTGAAGGAGCGGGCGAGTGCCTTTGCCGACCCGGACCTCGCGGGGACGGCCGGCACGGGCATCGTCGACCTGTCGGTCGGCACGCCCGTCGACCCGACGCCCGACGTCGTGCGCGCAGCCCTCGCCGACGCCTCCGACGCCCACGGCTACCCGCTGACCCACGGCACCGCCGACCTGCGCGAGTCGGTCGCCACCTGGTTCGCCGTGCGACGCGGGGTGCCTGACGTCGACCCCGCCGGCGTCCTGCCGACGATCGGGTCGAAGGAGCTCGTCGCCTGGCTGCCCCTCCTCCTCGGTCTCGGGCCGGGCGACGTCGTCGGCTTCCCGCGCGTCGCGTACCCGACCTACGACGTCGGGGCCCGGCTGGCCGGGGCGACGCCGCTCGCCGTCGACGCCCTGACCTCGCTCGGGCCGCCGACCGCCGCGACGACGCCGAAGCTGTTGTGGCTCAACACTCCCGGGAACCCCACGGGCAAGGTCCTCGGGGTCGAGCACCTCGCGAAGGTCGTCGGGTGGGCTCGCGAGCACGGGGTGGTCGTCGCGTCCGACGAGTGCTACGCCGAGCTCGACTGGCGCCCTCGCGCCGAGGGGTCGGGCGAGCCGCCGACGACGCCCTCGATCCTCGACCCGCGCGTCACGGGCGGGTCGCACGAGGGGCTGCTCTGCGTGTACTCGCTGTCCAAGCAGTCGAACCTCGCCGGCTACCGGGCCGCGTTCGTCGCCGGTGACCCCGAGGTCGTCGGGCGGCTCCTCGAGGTCCGCAAGCACGCCGGGATGATCGTCCCGTGGCCGGTGCAGCGGGCCCTCGCGACCGCCCTGGGCGACCCCGCGCACGTCGTGGAGCAGAAGGCCAGGTACGCCCGGCGGCGCGCCGTGCTGCGCCCGGCCGTCGAGGGGTTCGGCCTGCGCGTCGAGCACTCCGAGGCGGGCCTCTACCTCTGGGCGACCGCGGGGGAGGACGGTCGCACGACGCTCGCGCGACTGGCCGAGCGCGGGGTCCTCGCGGCGCCCGGCGACTTCTACGGCCTCGCCGGTCGCGAGCACGTGCGGATCGCCCTCACGGCCACCGACGAGCGGGTCGAGGCCGCGGCGCTGCGTCTGCGCTGAGCCCGCGCTGAGCCGTCTCGCGCGGCGAGGCTCACGGTCCCCGCGTTTCTCCCAGCGGATTACGCGGGGGTAGGGTCGAAATGACCCTGCGTCCGACGCGAAGGAACGACCAACATGACCGACGGTGCAACGCTCTCCGCGGAGGGCAAGCAGCTCGACCTCAAGCTCGTCCAGGCGACCGAGGGCAACAGCGGCTACGACATCTCCGCCCTGATGAAGGAGACCGGCAACGTCACCCTCGACGGCGGCTTCGTCAACACGGCCAGCTGCACGAGCGCGATCACGTACATCGACGGCGACCAGGGCATCCTGCGCTACCGCGGGTACCCCATCGAGCAGCTCGCCGAGAGCTCGACCTTCCTCGAGACCTCCTACCTGCTGATCTACGGAGAGCTCCCCTCCGCCGGCGAGCTGGCCGCCTTCGAGGACCGCGTCCGGCAGCACACGATGCTCCACGAGGACCTCAAGGGCTTCTTCCAGGGCTTCCCGCGCGACGCCCACCCGATGCCGGTGCTCTCCTCCGCGGTGTCGGCGCTGTCGACCTTCTACCAGGACAGCCTCGACCCCTTCGACAAGGAGCAGGTCGAGATCTCGACGATCCGCCTCCTCGCGAAGCTGCCGACCATCGCGGCCTACGCGTACAAGAAGTCGATCGGGCAGCCGTTCCTCTACCCCGACAACAACCTCAGCCTCATCGAGAACTTCCTGCGGATGACGTTCGGCGTCCCGGCCACCGACTACGAGATCGACCCCGACCTCGTGCGCGCCGTCGACCTCCTCCTCATCCTCCACGCCGACCACGAGCAGAACTGCTCGACGTCCACGGTGCGCCTGGTCGGCTCCTCGCAGGCCAACCTGTTCGCCTCGGTGTCGGCCGGCATCAACGCGCTCTTCGGCCCGCTGCACGGCGGCGCCAACCAGGCCGTCCTCGAGATGCTCGAGCGGATCCAGAACGCCGACTTCTCCACCGACGAGTTCATGAAGAAGGTCAAGGACAAGGAGGACGGCGTCCGGCTCATGGGCTTCGGGCACCGGGTCTACAAGAGCTACGACCCGCGCGCGGCCATCATCCGCAAGACGGCGCACGACATCCTCGAGAAGACCTCCGGCGGCGACGAGATGCTCGAGATCGCGATGCGCCTCGAGGAGATCGCGCTCGCCGACGACTACTTCATCGAGCGCAAGCTGTACCCGAACGTCGACTTCTACACGGGCATCATCTACAAGTCGATGGGCTTCCCCCCGCGGATGTTCACCGTCCTGTTCGCCCTCGGCCGCCTGCCGGGCTGGATCGCCCAGTGGCGCGAGATGATGGAGGACCCGAACACCAAGATCGGCCGTCCCCGCCAGGTCTACGTCGGCGAGCCGGAGCGCGACTACCGCGACATCGCCCAGCGCTGAGGGCGGCATCCACCTCGCCGGGGTTCAGGCGAGGTGGATGGTGACCGACCGGGCGTCGCCCGCGCCGTCGCCCACCCGCTGCCACGAGAAGGACGACTCGTCCATCGAGCGCTCCCAGCGCCGGTCTCCGACCTCGACGCGCACGGCGTTGGTGTCGGTCGCGCGGGCGACGGCCCACGACGCGACGGCCCACGCGGCGTCCTCGGACTCGGTGACGACGGTGACGCGCTGGTCGCCGACGTCGCCGGAGATGCCGAAGTCCTTCTCGACGAGGGCCGCCACGGCCTCGGCGTCACCGCTGCCGGAGGGGTCCTCGAGGGTGCAGCCGATGCCCCTCGGGGTCTGGCCCGAGAGCACCGAGGCCGTCACCCGCGCCTGCGGCTCGTGCTGGGCGTACGCCTCGCCGGCGGCCGAGCGCTGGACCTCCTGGGCGGCCTCGGCGATGTCCATGTCGGTGTAGCCCTCGACCTTGACGAGCGCGTCGTAGAACGTGTTGGTCGAGTACTCGGGGTTGAGGATCTGCTCGGCGGACCCCCAGCCCTGCGAGGGGCGCTGCTGGAACAGGCCGAGGGAGTCGCGGTCGCCGAAGCGCACGTTGCGCACCTTCGACTCCTGCATGGCCGTCGCGATGGCGATCGTCGCCGCGCGCGGGGGCAGGCCGCGCTTGACGGCGATGGCGGTGATGGCCGCGGCGTTGCTCGCCTGGTCGGGGGCCCACTCGAAGCTCTGCTGCGCCGCGGTGACCCGGCACTCCTCGCCGGCCGCGAGCGCGGTGAGGTGGCGGACCCCGAGGTACCCGGCCGTGCCGACGGCTCCGAGCGCGACCACGGTGAGGAGGGCGGTGCCGCGGCGCTGGCGCGGGGTGCGCGGTCCTTCCTCGGCGAGGGTCACGGCACCACGGGGCGTGCGGGGCATCGGGGTCGGGGTCCTCTCTCGGATGGCGGGGGCGGCGGCGGGTGGCCGCTCAGTCGTTGGCGTGGAGCGCCGAGTTCAGCACGATCCCGTGGCCGTCGCGGGGCCGGGCCTCGACGGTGCCGGTGACCGAGTTGCGCAGGAAGAGCAGGTTGCCCTGTCCCGAGAGCTCGCGCGCCTTGGCCACCGTGCCGTCGGGAAGGGTGACCTTGGTCCCGGCGGTGAGGTAGAGACCGGCCTCGACGACGCAGTCGTCGCCGAGGGCGATGCCCAGACCCGACTCGGCTCCGAGCAGGCAACGCTCGCCGATGCTGACGCGTTCCGTGCCGCCGCCGGACAGGGTGCCCATCGTGCTGGCGCCGCCGCCGATGTCGGAGCCGTCGCCGACGACGACGCCCTGGCTGATCCGGCCCTCGACCATGCTCGAGCCGAGGGTGCCCGCGTTGTAGTTGACGAAGCCCTCGTGCATGACCGTCGTGCCGCTCGCGAGGTGGGCACCGAGGCGGACCCGGTCGGCGTCGGCGATGCGCACCCCGCTCGGGACGACGTAGTCCACCATCCGGGGGAACTTGTCGACGCCGAGGACCTGGACGGGGCCGCGGGCCTGGAGGCGGGCGCGGGTCAGCTCGAAGCCGTCGACGGCGCAGGGGCCCTGGGTGGTCCACACGACGTTGGGCAGGACGCCGAAGATGCCGTCGAGGTTGATGCTGTTGGGGAGGACGACGCGGTGGCTGAGCAGGTGCAGGCGCAGGTAGGCGTCCTCGGCGCTCGCGGGGGCGGCGTCGAGGTCGACCTCGACGGTCGCGAGGCGACGGGTGGTGCCGCGGGCGTCGTCGGCGCCGACGAGGGCCTGGAGGGCGTCGGGGGCGGCCGATCCGTCGGGGGACCCGAGGGCCGGCGCGGGGTACCACGCGTCGAGGACGGTGCCCCCGTCGGTCGTCGTGAGGAGGCCGTGGCCCCAGGCGGTGCGCGTCATGCGCGCAAGCCTACGGGGGAGCGGGGTGCCCTTCCGGAGCGGTCGACGTGGTGGGCGCGGGCGTTGGGTGTGTGTGGCCGCGGCGCTGTGGCCGGGTGGCCGGGGAGTGGGGGTGTCGAGTGGCGGGTTGTCCACAGGTGGACGGTCATCACGGCCCCTGTCACTGGACACCTGTACGATTGGCGGCATGGCAGGGGGAGCCGCGGGGATCGGGCCGGGTGGTGCGGGGACCATCACGGCTCGGTCCTCGCGGTGGTCGTTGGACGGGGGTTCGGTGGTGGGGGTTCGTGCCTTCCGTGAGTCGCTGGTCGAGGTGCCGGTGGAGGCGCTGTCGGATCGGCAGCGGGTGGATCTGGTGGCGGAGCTGGAGCGGGTGAAGGGGGCGTGTTCGGCGGCGCAGGCGCGGTTGGTGGAGGCGGTGCGGTGCTCGCGTGAGGTCGCGGCGCCGCGGGATGCGGTGCGCTCGGTGGGCTCGGAGGTGGCGTTGGCGCGGCGGGAGTCGCCGTCGTGTGGTGACCGGTTCGTGCGGGTGAGCCGGGCGCTGGTGCATGACCTTCCGCAGACGATGGCGGCGCTGAGCGCGGGGGTGTGTTCGGAGGCGCACGTGGTGCGGGTGGTCGAGGCGACCTCGGTGCTGGGGGTGGCCGACCGGGGGGAGGCGGACCGTCGGCTGGGTCCGTTGTTGGGGCGGCTGGGGGTGAAGGCGGCCGACACCGCGGCGCGCCGGGTCGCGGCGGAGCTGGATGCGGCGGCGGTGGTGGCGCGGATGGAGGCGGCGGTGCGCTCGCGCCGGGTGACGTTGCGGGCGGCGGTGGACGGGATGGCGTACCTGACGGTGCTGGGGCCGATGGTCGAGGTCGCCGGTGCGCACGCCGCGCTGACGGCGCGGGCCCGGTCCGTGGTGGCGGGGCACTGCGACGACGAGCCGCACCAGGGCAGGGGTGTCGGTGCGGTCGCGGCCGACACCGCGCTCGCGGCGTTGTCGGGACGTTCGCCGGGTCAGGTGCAGCCGGTGGAGGTGCACCTGGTGATGACCGACCGCGCCCTGCTCGGTACCGGGGACGAGGGCCGGTCGGTGATGGAGCCCGCCCGGGTGCCCGGTCACGGGTCGGTGCCGGCACCGACGGCTCGGTGGTGGTTGCGGGACGCCGACGAGGGGTCGGTGTGGCTGCGCCGGTTGTACACCCGTCCGAAGGGGCGCGACCTGGTCGCGATGGACTCGCGGCGGCGGACCTTCACCGGGTTGTTGCGGCGGATGCTGGTGCTGCGTGACGACCTGTGCACCACCCCGTGGTGCGGTGCCGCGATCGCCCACGCCGACCACGCGAAGCCCTCACGCGACGGTGGCCTCACCGACTACGCCACCGGCAACGGCAAGTGCGTGCGCTGCAACCACGTCAAGGAAGCCCCCGGCTGGGTCACCACCGCGACCACGCGGCCCTCGCGCGAGCGGCCGAGCCCACGTCCGCCAGGCGCCCCGCCCGACGAAGCGCGCTCCCTCGCCATCCGCACACCCCTCGGCCGGACCTACTCGTCGCCCCCACCTCCGCTCCTCGGCTGGGGAAGCGATGACGAGCTCGTGGCGCCCACCGCGCCCGCGGCCGCGACGGCAGCAGGGGGGGAGCGGCGACGGCGGCAGGAGCGGCGACGGCGGCAGGAGCGGCGACGGCGGCCCAGCATGCTGGCTCCCGTTCGGGTGTCCGTGCCACGTCCCGCACCGGCCCGGCCCGTCGCACCCTCCGACGCCCCCGCAACGCTCGCCCCGCGGTCGCGCGACGTCGGGCGCGGCTCACCAGCAGGCTCGAACGCCAGCTGTGCCGGTACCTCCTGTGACGAGGAGGCTGCGCGACCACGGCCCGCGGCGCTGCCCGGGCCGGCGCAACTAGGGTTGCCGGCATGTCCTCCGCAGCCTCCGCGCCCGCCTCCTCCCCGCCGTCCCTCGACCTCACCCTCGACGCCACGGCGCTCACCGCCGCGGTGTGTGACATCGAGTCGGTGAGCCTCGACGAGGCGACCCTGGCCGACGCCGTGGAGCAGGCACTGGCCCCCCTGCCGCACCTCGAGCTCACCCGGATCGGGAACACCGTGGTCGCGCGGACCGCCCTCGGGCGCGCCGAGCGGGTCGTCCTCGCGGGCCACATCGACACCGTCCCGCTGACGCTCGACCCGTCGAACCTGCCCACCCGGCTCGTCGACGGACCCGGGGGCGAGGTGCTGTGGGGCCGCGGCACCGTCGACATGAAGGGTGGCGTCGCCGTGATGCTCCGCGTCGCCCACGAGGTCCGCGAGCCGAGCCGCGACATCACCTTCGTCTTCTACGAGGCCGAGGAGATCGACTCGCAGTTCAACGGTCTGCTCCACGTCGAGCAGCAGCGCCGCGACCTCATCGACGACGCCGACTTCGCCGTCCTCCTCGAGCCCACCGACGCCCGCGTCGAGGGCGGCTGCAAGGGCACCCTGCGTGCCGACGTCACGACCAAGGGGATCGCGAGCCACTCCGCTCGCCCGTGGAAGGGGCACAACGCCATCCACGACGCCGCCGACGTCCTCGCCCGCCTCGTCGCCTACGAGCCCGCCACGCGCGAGGTCGACGGCCTGGAGTTCCGCGAGGCGCTCAACGCGGTCCTCATCACGGGTGGCATCGCCGGCAACGTCATCCCCGACCGGTGCGTCGTCACCGTCAACTATCGCTACGCCCCTGACCTCAGCGAGGCCGACGCCGAGGCCCACGTCCGCCAGGTCTTCTCCGGCTTCGACGTCGACGTCGTCGACAACGCGGCCGGCGCCCGCCCGGGGCTCACCCTCCCGGCGGCGCAGGCGTTCGTCGAGGCGCTCGGCCTCCCCGTCGAGGCCAAGCAGGGCTGGACCGACGTCGCCCGCTTCTCGGCGATGGGCGTCCCGGCCGTGAACTTCGGGCCGGGAGACCCCAACTACGCGCACATGGACGACGAGCAGTGCCCGGTCGAGCAGTACGGGGCCTGCGAGGCGGCCCTCGTCCGCTGGCTCGCCTGACTGCGCCTGACCGCGCCTGACTGGGCTGCTCCCGAGCGCCCGGCCCACGCCGGCGTCGCGGGATAGCGTGTGGCCGTGGACCCGACACGACAGCCCGAGACCCCGTCCGGCGCAGCACGACACGGCCGCCGCCCCGACGAGTACCACCAGGGGCCCGTCGTCATGCGCGGCACCAGGGTCCCCGGCGAGACGACCGACCAGCGCCTCCTCGACAGCCGCGGCTCGGCCGACTGGGTCCACACCGACCCGTGGCGCGTCATGCGCATCCAGTCGGAGTTCGTCACCGGCTTCGGTGCCCTCGCCGAGCTCGGCCCCGCGGTCAGCGTCTTCGGCTCGGCCCGCACCCGGCCGGACAGCCCCGTCTACGAGCTGGGCACCACGCTCGGCAAGCGCCTCGTCGACGCCGGCTACGCGGTCATCACCGGCGGCGGACCCGGCGCCATGGAGGCCGCCAACCGCGGCGCCCTCGACGCCGGCGGCACGAGCGTCGGTCTCGGCATCGAGCTGCCCTTCGAGGCCGGCCTCAACGAGTACGTCGACCTCGGGGTCAACTTCCGCTACTTCTTCGCCCGCAAGACGATGTTCGTCAAGTACGCGTCGGGCTTCATCGTGCTGCCCGGCGGCTTCGGCACGCTCGACGAGCTCTTCGAGGCCGTCACGCTCGTCCAGACGCAGAAGGTCACGAGCTTCCCCATCGTCCTGCTCGGCACCGACTACTGGGGCGGCCTCCTCCACTGGTTGCGCACCACCGCCGCGACCGAGGGCACGATCAACGAGCGCGACCTCGCGCTGCTCACCGTCACCGACGACGTCGACGAGGCCGTCGCGACGATCGTCGCCGCCGACGGCGGAGCCCGCGGCGGTATGCGTGAGTCCGCCCAGGGGTAGCCGCAGGGACGGGTGGAGGTCGGGCTCGTAGGATCGGCCCGTGGTCCCGCTGCTCGTCCTCCTCGTCGCCGCCGTCGCCCTCGTGGCGGTGGTGGCTGCCGTCGCGAGCGGCCGACTCGACATCGACCCGATGGCCGGGCCGGTCCACACCGCCCCCGACCACGGGCTGCCCGAGGAGCCGAGCGCCGACGACGTCGACGCCGTCCGCTTCGACACCGCCCCCCGCGGCTACCGGATGGACGAGGTCGACGCTCGCCTGGAGACACTGCGCGACGACCTCGCTGAGCGCGAGCGGACCCTGGGCTCGCTCCGGGCGCCCACCGAGGACGGCTGAGCATGGCGTTCACCGTCACCCGCAGCACCCTCCTCGCCGCGGAGCGGGCCTTCGACGCGGTCTCCGACCTCGCCGAGCACACCCGCCACGTCCCGTTCACCGACGTCGAGGTCCCGGAGGGCGGGCTGGCGCTCGGCGCCGAGGTCGTCGCGTGGACCCACCTGGGACCACTGCGCGCGGCCGACCGGATGCTCGTCACCGCGCTCGAGCCCGGCCGGCGCCTGCGCCTCGTGAAGACCGGGCGCTTCCTCCACGGCTGGGCCGACATCGAGGTCGAGCCCGACCCGCAGGCGCCCGGCGGCTCCCGCGTCGTGTGGACCGAGGAGATCTGGCTCCCCGGCCTGCGCCGCCTCACCCGGCCGCTCGGTGACCGGCTCGGCCCGGTCCTCTTCGGCCGCGTCGTCGAGGGGTTGCTGCACCGCGCCGAGGCCGAGGCCGCCCGATGACGTGGTCGGTCCTCCTCGCGGCCCTCGGGATCGCGGTGGTGGGCGGGGTGGCGTGGCTCCTCGGGCGGCCCCGCGCCGGCGCGACGCCGAGCGGTCCCGTCGACGGCTTCGCGCCCCAGCTGCGCGGCTACCGGATGGCGCAGGTCGACGCGGTCGTCGACGCCCTCGAGGCGCGCGTCGCGGCCCACGACCGCTCCATCGCCGTCCTGCGCGGCGAGGTGCGTGACGACGAGCCGGGAACCCTCCTCGAGCGTCGGGCCCGACCCGATGACGACCCGCCGCCGCCAGCGGCCGCCCCGCCGCCACCGGCCGCCCCGCCGCCTCCGCTCGCCCCGACGATCGCGGCCGCCGCACCCACCGCCCCCACCCGACGCTCCGAACCACCGACGCCGCGTCCGCGCCCTCTCCGTCGCACCGACCTCCTCGCCCCACTGGCGTACCTCGTCACCGCCGCGTACGTCCTCTCCGGCCTCCTCGCGGCCCCCTTCACCGGCCACCTCTCCCAGGGCGTGCAGGACCAGCAGGCCTTCGAGTGGTACTTCGGCGCGACGGCGCACAACCTCGCGACGTTCTCGAACCCCCTGTTCAGTGACCTGCAGAACTTCCCCGACGGCGTCAACCTCATGGCCAACGCCTCGGTCCTCGGGCTCGGCATCCCGCTGGCCCCCGTGACCCTGCTCGCCGGCCCGCAGGTGACCTTCATCCTCGTCGAGCTCCTCGGCCTCACCCTCACGGCCACCGCGTGGTTCTGGCTGTTCCGGCGACGCCTGCCCGTCCACCCGCTCGCGGCCGCCATCGGCGCGGGCTTCGCCGGCTTCGCACCCGGGCTCGTCTCGCACGCGAACGGCCACCCGAACTTCGTCGCCCAGTTCCTCGTACCCGTCATCCTCGACCGCGTCCTGCGGCTGGCCGAGGACGACGCGCGGCGGGTCCGCGACGGCGTCGTCCTCGGCCTCCTCGTCGCGTGGCAGGTCCTCATCGGCGAGGAGGTGCTCCTCCTCGCGTCGCTCGGGATGCTCGTCGGGGGCCTCGTGCTCCTCGCCCACCGGCGGGTCGACCTGCGCCGCCTGCTCCCCGGGGTCGGCATCGGCGCCGCGGTCGCCGTCGTCATCGTGGCACTGCCCCTGTGGTGGCAGTTCGCGGGCCCGCGCAGCTACGGCTCGATCTACCACCCCCCGGCGGGCAACGACCTCACGGCCCTCTGGGCGCGGGCCACCCGCAGCCTCGGGGCCGACCCGTGGGCCTCGGCCGCGGTGTCGATGAACCGCACCGAGGAGAACGCCTTCTTCGGCATCCCACTCCTCCTCGTGGCACTCGTCGTCACGGCCGTGCTCTGGCGGCGGGTCGCGGTCCGGGCCCTGGCCGTCGTCGTCGTCGTCGCGTGCTGGCTCTCGCTGGGGGAGGACGTCACCGTGGGCGGCGTCGCCACCGGGATCCCCGGCCCCTGGGCGCTGCTCGAGAAGCTGCCCGTGGTCGAGAACGTCCTGCCGACCCGGCTCACCCTCGTCGCGGTGCCCGCGCTCGCGGCACTGCTCGCCCTCGGCATCGACGAGCTGCGCCGCCTCGTCGCCCGCTCGGCCGACCACCGCGGGGCCGGCCTCGTCATCGCGGCCGCGGCGGCCGGGCTCGTCCTGCTCCCCGTCGTGCCGACCCCGCTCGTCGTCGACCCGCGCGCGCCGATGCCGGCGTTCTTCGGGGACGGGTCGTGGCGGGAGTGGGTCGACGAGGGCGGGTCGGTCCTCGCCGCCCCGTCGCCGTGGGTCGCCGACACCCGGGCGCTGGAGTGGCAGGCGGAGGCCCGGTGGGGCTTCCCCGTCGTCGCGGGCTACTTCGTCGGGCCGGACCCGTCACCCGAGCGGATGGGGCAGTACGGGGCGACCCCGACCCGGCTCACCCAGTGGATGGCCGCGATCACCGAGGCCGACGTCGAGCGTGCGGCCTCGGCCGCGGAGGTCGAGGCCTTCGAGGCCGACCTGCGCGCGGGGCGCGTCGACGCCATCGTGCTCCCCGACGCGCGACCCGAGGCGCCCGCCCTCCTCGCCTCGCTCAGCGACGCCTTCGGGAAGCCCTCCGCCCACACCGGTGGCGTGCACGTCTGGGACGTCCGGGCGGTGACCGATGTCGCTGGCTGAGGTCGAGTCCCCGCAGGCCGTCCGGCTCAACCCGCTGACCTCGGCGGGTCGGCACGCGATCGGTGCGCGCGCCCTCAACCGCCCCGTCCGCACCGTCCTCACCGTGTACGTCGTCTCGCGCATCGTCTCGCTGCTCGCGATCTGGGTGGCCGCGACGTGGTTCCAGAACCCCGCCGGCGTGGGTCACGCGGACCCGAACGTCGGCGACATGTTCGGCCTCTGGGACGGCGTCTGGTACGAGCGGATCGTCCGCGACGGCTACCCCGTGCCGCTGCCCGTCGACGCCGACAACGGCCGGGTCACCTACAGCGCCTGGGCGTTCTACCCGCTCTACCCGTACCTGGTGAAGGGCGTGATGCTCACCGGGATGCCGTTCGCGCTCGCGGGCGGGCTGCTCAACGTCGTGCTCGGTGGCGTCGCGGCGGTCCTCGTCTGGGCCCTCCTGCGCAGCGGGGTCCACGCCGACCGCCAGCCCCAGCGCGAGCGCCTCGCCCTCGTGGCGGCGTGCCTGTGGTGCTTCTACCCCTCGACCGCGGTGATGCTCAAGCCGTACACCGAGGCGCTCGCGGTGGCGCTCGTCGCGGGGGCGCTCGTGCTCCTCGTGCAGCGACGCTACCTGTGGGTGGCCGCCATCGCCGTGCCCCTCGGGTTCACCCGGGGCGTCGCCCCTGCCCTGGGCGTCGCCGTCCTCATCCACCTCGTCGTCCGCTGGCGTGAGGACCGCGCGGCGGGCGTCGTCCCGGTCGCCGGCCAGCGCGTCCCCGCGGTCGTCATGCTCGGGATGCTCGGGCTCAGCGGGATCGCGTGGCCCGTCGTCGCCGGTCTCGCCACGGGCGTCCCCTCGGCCTTCTTCGACGTCCAGGCGGCGTGGGGCCAGCGACCCGACAAGGGCCCGTTCGTCCTGTGGTTCGAGTGGGCCTGGCAGGGCAAGGGCGCCTTCGGTGTCCTCGTCCTCGTGGCCCTCGTCGGCACCTACATCGCGCTCGTCGTCGGACGACACGGGCGCTGGATCGCCATCGAGGCGCGGGCCTGGGCGCTCGCGTACCCGCTCTACCTGTTCGCCGTCGTGCGCCCCATCACGAGCATGTGGCGCTTCCTCCTCCTCGACGTCCCGCTGGCGGCGCTCGTCGCGTCGGTGACGATGCGGACCGCCAACGGCCAGTCGGTCGTCCCGCACTGGCGCCGGCGGGTCGCCGTGGTCCTCCTCGTGCTCGTCGGGGGGATCCTGTGGTGGACCTGCGCGCTGCTCGTGTACACGCCGTGGGGCTCCTTCCCCCCGTGAGGATTTCGTCCTGCCGCGCGGCTACGGGATAATGGACCTCTACTCCGGCGGTCCGGCGCCGGAAGGCACGCGGCGCCGAGCAACGTGACCGCGACGAAGAAGGGATTCCAGCCATGGCGGCAATGAAGCCGAGGACGGGCGACGGCCCGCTCGAGGTCACCAAGGAAGGTCGCGGCATCGTGCTCCGCATGCCCCTCGAGGGTGGCGGCCGGCTCGTCGTCGAGATGACGCCCGACGAGGTGCGCGCGCTCGGCGTGGCCATCGACAACTGCGAGGGCCTGAACTGACCCTCACCACCACTTCGCACGAGGCCCCCATCGCATCGCGGTGGGGGCCTCGTCGTCGCCGCGGGTAGGGTCGCCGGGTGCCTCGTGACGACGTCATCCTCGCTCCCCGGACCTCCTCGTGGTCGGTCGAACCGCGCCTCGAGGACGCCCTCGCCGCCCCGTCCGGGGACCCCGACCGTCGAGCCCTCGTCGTCCCCGTCGGTGAGGGCGACGACGGCCGCGTCGCCGCCACCTCCGCCCTGACCGCCCTCGGCCTCGACGCCGACGCCGTCCTCGCGACCCACGACCCGAGGCCGGTCCCGGGCGCGGTCACCACCGTCCCGCTGGCCCCAGGGGCCCACGCCGTCCGTCGGGTCCACCTCGTCGGCACGGGTGACGGCTCGGCCGCGTCGTGGCGCACCGCCGGAGCCGCCGTCGGGCGGGCGACCCGCGGCGCCGGGCTCGTCATCCACGACGTCGGCGGCGCCACCGGCGACCACCTCGCGGGCTGGGTCGAGGCCGTCGTGCTCGGCTCGTGGGCGTCGCCGCGCTGGACCAAGGACGGGGCCGACCGCGGGAGCGCAGGCGGCCGAGCGCGTCGTCCTCAGCGGCACCAGCGCCACCGGCGCCGCCCGCGTCGTCGAGCGGGCCGTCGTCCGCGCCACGGCGCAGCTGCTCGCCCGCGGCCTCGCCCACACCCCCTCGAACACGAAGAACCCGGCGTGGATGGCGGGGCAGGCGCAGGCACTCGCGCGCACCTCCGGTCTCGAAATCACCGTCTGGGACGAGAAGGCCCTGCGCCGCGACGGCTTCGGCGGCATCCTCGCCGTCGGCCAGGGCTCGGCCACCCCGCCGCGCCTCGTCCGCCTCGACCACGTCCCGACCGGGGCGACCCCCCGCACGCCGCGCGTCGTCCTCGTGGGCAAGGGGATCACCTTCGACACGGGCGGCATCCAGGTCAAGCCGGGCGACGGCATGCTCGCGATGAAGACCGACATGTCCGGCTCGGCGATCGTCCTCGCGGTCCTCGCGGCCTGCCGCGCCCTCGAGGTCCCGGTCCACGTCACCGGCCTGCTCGCCCTCGCGGAGAACGCCGTCGGCGGCGGCTCGTACCGGCCCGGCGACGTCATCACGCACCACGGCGGCACGACGGTCGAGATCGGGAACACCGACGCCGAGGGCCGCCTCGTCATGGCCGACGCCCTCGCCCACGCCGACCTCGAGCTCGACCCCACCTGGCTCGTCGACGTCGCCACGCTCACCGGCGCGGCCCGCATCGCGCTGGGCCGGGTCGCGGCTCCGGTCTTCTCCACCGACGACGCCCTGCGTGACGCGCTCGTGGACGCCGGTGCGACGACTGGTGAGACGCTGTGGCCGATGCCGTTGTCCGACACCTACCGTCGAGCCCTCGACTCCGACGTCGCCGACCTCAACCACATCGCCACCGGCGTGGGGGGCGGTGCCGTCACCGCGGCCCTGTTCCTCCGTGAGTTCGTGGGTGACCGCCGTTGGGCGCACCTCGACATCGCGGGGACGGGTCGCTCGGACGTCGACGCCGGGATCTCCGCCAAGGGGGCCACCGGGTTCGGGACGAGACTGCTGCTGCGGTGGCTGGAGGGAATGCGCTGATGAATGCTGGCTACGGCCTGACCGTGCGGTGGTCGCTGGAGGACGCCCCGGCCGACGCCCCGGAGCAGCTGCGCGAGTACGTCGTCGGCACCTCGATCGCCCGCTTCATGTTCCTCGACGGGCTGGCCTTCAAGGTGTGGCGGATGCGCTCGGGGGAGTGGTTCGAGGGCACCTACGTCTTCGACAGCGAGCAGGAGCGCAAGGTCTTCCGCGAGGGCTTCGAGCCCGGCGCCGCGCAGGCGCCCGGCAGCACGATCATCGGCTCGGCACCCGCGACCATCGAGGAGTGGGAGGTCGTCGCGATCGCCGAGGGGCCTGCGGGCTTCCGGCGCGGCGCCGGCCCCGAGGGCGGCTGAGCCCTACCGCTTGACGGCCGCCACGAGGCCGTCGCTCACCGGCAGCAGCGCGGTGACGAGGTCGTCGTGGTCGCGCAGCCACTTCCCGAGGTCGCGCAGCGTCACGGTCGTGGCGTCGCGCGCCGCGGGGTCGGCGACCTGGTCGTGCCAGAGCATGTTGTCGAGGACGAGCACGCCGCCGGAGCGCAGCAGGCGCACCCCGTGCTCGACGTAGGCGGGGTAGGCGTCCTTGTCGGCGTCGATGAGGACGAGGTCGTAGGCGCCGTCGGTCATCCGGGGGAGGACGTCGCTCGCGGAGCCGGTGATGACGCGGGTGCGCTGTGACGCGTAGCCGGCCTCGGCGTAGGCCTGGCGGGCGAGCCGCTGGTGCTCGGCCGCGACGTCGATCGTGGTGAGGATGCCGTCGTCGGGCATCCCCGAGAGCAGCCAGAGCCCGGAGGTGCCGGCACCGGTGCCGATCTCGACGACGTGGCGGGCCTGCACGGCGGCCGCGAGGAGGCGCAGCGTCGCCCCCGCGCCGGTCCCGACGGGGGAGGCCGCTCCGAGCTCCACGCCCCGGCGGCGGGCGGCCTCGACGACCTCCGGCTCGGGGACGAACTCCTCGGCGTAGGACCAGCTGGCCGGCTTGAGTTGGCTCATGCCCACACCCTAGGGGCCGGGGGCGTGCTCGTCCTCGCCGACACCTTCCCAGCGTTCGTTCAGGGAGAACGGGAACAATTCACGGACACGACGCGTATCGATGGGTGACATGAGCAGCCGGGTGAGGGACGAGATGACGACGACGGACGCCGCGGTGAGCGGTGACGCCACCGCGTGGGTGCCGCCCACGTGGGAGGAGGTCGTCGAGCAGCACTCCGCGCGGGTGTACCGGCTGGCCTACCGCCTCACCGGAAACCTCCACGACGCCGAGGACCTCACCCAGGACGTCTTCGTCCGGGTCTTCCGCTCGCTGCACACCTACCAGCCCGGCACCTTCGAGGGCTGGCTGCACCGCATCACGACCAACGTCTTCCTCGACAAGATGCGCCGCAAGCAGCGGATCCGCTTCGACGCGCTCTCCGACGAGTCCGCCGCCCGCCTGCCCGGTCGCGGCCCCGGCCCGGAGCAGGCGTACCACGACGCCCACTTCGACGACGACGTCCAGCGCGCCCTCGACGCCCTCTCGCCCGACTTCCGCGCGGCCGTCGTCCTCTGCGACATCGAGGGGCTGTCGTACGAGGAGGTCGCGGCGACGCTCGACATCAAGCTCGGGACCGTGCGCTCGCGGATCCACCGCGGCCGCGCCCAGCTGAGGGAGTCGCTCGCGCACCGCGCCCCCCAGCCCTCCACGACCCCGGCCAAGGCGCCGCGCGGCCGGATCGTGCGCCGTCCAGCCGCGGGACTGGTATGAGCCTGTCACCACGGGTGCGCTGCCTGGGAGGCGAGCTGAGCGAGTACGTCGCCGGCCGCCTCACCGCCGAGCGCCAGTGGGAGTGGGACCGCCACCTCGTCGCGTGCCGCCTGTGCGGCGAGGCCGTGGAGTCCGAGCGCCGGATCCGCAGCGCCCTCGCCGGCGCTCCGTCGATGCCCGGTGACCTGCGCATCACCCTGCTCGCCCTCGGCAGCGCGATGGCCGCCGACGCCCCCGCCCGCGTGGTTCCCGTCGCCGGCCGTGAGCCGCTCGCCCTCCTCGCCCCCTCCGCCCCGGCGTGTCACCGCTCGCCCCTGCGCGCGACGGTCGTCGCCGCGGCCGCCGCTGGGGTCTCCGCTGCCGCCGCGTGGAGCCTCACCGTCATCGGCGCCCCGGTGCTCCCGCGCTCCGACCTCGCCCGTCCCACGACCCCGGCCGTGCGCCCCGCGTCGGCGCCCACCACGGCCGCCGTCGTCACCGCCCGTCTCGAGGTCCGCAGCGCACTGACCCGACCCGCCCCGGCGCCGGAGCGGACCCAACGGGCACAATCGACCCCATGACGAGCGAGCACGAGCCCGGCCGCGACGAGTGGCGCCCGTGGGGTGGCGACGCGAGCGAGCGCACCGAGGAGATCCCGGCTCGCGAGGAGCCGCTGTGGGCCCGCCTCGGTGGCGGTGAGCCCCAGGCCCCGACCCAGCCGGTGCCCCAGCAGCAGATCCCCTACGGCACGACCCCCTCGTACGGACCGCCCTCGTACGGGACCCCGTCGTACGGACCGCCGTCGTACGGAGCGGCCGAGCCCTCGCCCGAGCCGGCGCCGCGCCGCCGCGGTCCCGGCTGGGGTGCCCTCGTCGGGGTGGCCCTCGCGGTCGCCCTCGTCGCCGGTCTCGTCGGGGGCATCGGCGGGGCACTGCTCGCCGACCGCGACGCGTCGCCGACCCGTGGGTCCGCGGCCCTGCCGAGCCCCGGCACCGGCGCGACGACCCGTCCCCAGGGCTCCATCGCCAACATCGCCGCCACCGTGACCCCCAGCGTCGTGACCCTGCGGGTCGAGGGCGCCGACGGGCAGGGCACCGGATCGGGCTGGGTCTACGACGACAAGGGCCACGTCGTGACGAACAACCACGTCGTCGCGCCCGCCGCCGACGGCGGGGAGATCACCGTCGTCCTCGCCAACGGCACCCGGCTCCCCGGGAAGATCGTCGGCCGTGACGCCTCCTACGACCTCGCGGTCGTCAAGGTCGAGCGCACCGACCTCGCGCCCATCGAGCTCGGCTCCTCCGACGACGTCGTCGTCGGCGACCAGGTCATCGCCGTCGGCGCCCCGCTCGGCCTCGACTCCACGGTGACCTCGGGGATCGTGAGCGCGCTCAACCGCCCGGTGACCCCCGGCGCGGAGGACGACCAGTCCTTCATCAACGCCATCCAGACCGACGCCGCCATCAACCCGGGCAACTCGGGCGGCCCGCTGCTCGACATGCAGGGCCGGGTCATCGGCGTCAACAGCGCCATCGCGCGCGCACCCGGCTCGAGCGTCAGCGGGCAGAGCGGCAACATCGGGGTCGGCTTCGCGATCCCCAGCGCCCAGGTCCGCACGACCGCCGACCAGCTCATCGCCACGGGCAAGGCCGTCCACCCCGTCATCGGCGTCTACCTCGACACGCAGTACGAGGGCGAGGGGGTGCGCATCGCCGAGACCGGTCCGAACGGCGCGCCGGCCCTCAACCCCGGCGGACCGGCCGAGAAGGCCGGGCTGAAGCCCGGTGACGTCGTCCTCGAGTTCGAGGGACGACCGGTCTCCGACGACGGCGAGCTCATCGTCGCCATCCGCGCGCGGGAGGTCGACGACGAGGTCACCCTGACCATCCGGCGCGGTGGCAGCGAGCAGGATGTCACCATGGTCCTCCAGGGTTCGCAGGACTGACGAGAAGGACGGTGTCGACGCGGTGTTCGGCGTCAACGGCTGGGAGATCGTGCTCGTCGCGCTCATCGCGGTGTTCGTCCTCGGACCCGACCGCATGCCCGAGTACGCGGCGAAGCTGGCGCGCGGCATCCGCAAGCTGCGGGTCATGGCCGAGGGCGCCAAGGGGCAGCTCAAGGAGCAGCTCGGGCCCGAGTACGAGGACATCAACTGGCAGCAGTACGACCCGCGCCAGTACGACCCGCGCCGGATCGTGCGCGAGGCCCTCGTCGAGCCGCTCGACGACGCGTTCTCCCCGATCCGCGACGAGATCGGCGGGGTTCGTGACGCCGCGCGGGTCCGCCGCGGTGGTCCCGGTGACAGCGGCGACCCGCTCGACGACACGGTCGAGGACTCCACCATCGACGACGGGTACGAGAGCAGCGAGCCGGTGACCCAGCACCTGTCGCCGGAGCCCTCGGTCCGCGACTTCGACCCCTCGCGCCCGACGCCCTACGACGTCGACGCGACCTGAGGCGCCGGCCGGCGCCCCGGCCGCGGCTCAGCGACCGGCGGGCGTGAGGCCGAGCGAACGTCCTGCGAGCCCACGGGCCCGCGACGCCAGGCCCTTGGCGATCCCGCGCAGCGCGACGGCCGCGGGGGAGTCGCTGTCGCCGAGGACGACGGGCATCCCCGTGTCGGCGCCGATCCGCAGCGTCGTGTCGAGGGGGATCTGGCCGAGGAGCGGGACCTCGGAGCCGATCGAGCGGGTCAGCGACTCGGCGACCTCACGGCCACCACCGGAGCCGAAGATCTCCTGACGGGAGCCGTCGGGCAGCTCGAGCCAGCTCATGTTCTCGATGACGCCGGCGACCCGCTGGTGGGTCTGCAGGGCGATCGACCCGGCACGCTCGGCCACCTCGGCCGCTGCCTGCTGCGGGGTGGTGACGACGAGGATCTCGGCGTTCGGGATGAGCTGGGCGACCGAGATGGCGATGTCGCCGGTGCCGGGCGGCAGGTCGAGGAGGAGGACGTCGAGGTCGCCCCAGAAGACGTCGGAGAGGAACTGCTGGAGGGCGCGGTGCAGCATCGGGCCGCGCCACACCACCGGCTGGTTGCCGGGGACGAACATGCCGATCGAGATGACCTTCACGTCGTGGCTGATCGGCGGCAGGATCATGTCGTCGACCTGGGTGGGCCGACCCTCGACGCCGAGCATCCGGGGGATCGAGAAGCCGTAGATGTCGGCGTCGACGACCCCGACCGACAGGCCCTGGGCGGCCATCGCGGCCGCGAGGTTGGCGGTGACCGAGCTCTTGCCGACGCCGCCCTTGCCCGACGCGACCGCGTACACGCGGGTCAGCGAGCCGGGCTTGGCGAAGGGGACCTCGCGCTCGGCGGTGCCGCCGCGCAGCATCGTCTTCAGCTCGCCGCGCTGCTCGTCGTTCATGACGCCGAGGGTCACCGTCACGCCCGTGACGCCGGGGACGGCGGACAGGGCGGCGGTGGTGTCGCCGGTCAGCTTGTCCTTGAGCGGGCAGGCGGCGACGGTGAGCAGGATGGTGACGGAGACGTGGCCGCTGTCGTCGCTGGTGACCGACTCGACCATGCCGAGCTCGGTGACGGGCTTGCGGATCTCGGGGTCGATCACCGTCTCGAGGGCAGCGTGCAGGGCATCGGGTCCAACCTGGGGCATGGTCCCAGTCTAGGTCGGCTGCTCGGTGCTTCCGTCGCCGCCCGTGACCGACGCCTCGCTCGTCCCCTCGACGTCCTCGCGGCGGACGAGGGCCAGGCCTCGCTCCTCGAGCTCGTCGAGGAGGTCGCGCAGCTCGCTGCGGACGAAGTCCCGGGTGGCGGTGTCACGCATCGCGATGCGCAGGGCGGCGACCTCACGGGTGAGGAACTCGGTGTCGGCGAGGTTGCGCTCGTCGCGCGAGCGGTCCTGCTCGAGCGCGACGCGGTCGCGGTCGGCCTGCCGGTTCTGCGCCAGGAGGATGAGCGGCGCCGCGTAGGAGGCCTGCAGGCTGAGCATCAGGGTGAGGAAGATGAACGCGTAGGGGTCGAAGCGCAGGCCCCCCGGGGCGAGGGAGTTCCACAGCAGCCAGACCACGACGAAGACGGTCATGGCGATGAGGAAGTACGGCGTGCCCATGAAGCGCGCGAACTTCTCGGAGACCACCCCGAAGGACTCCTCGGTGAGGACGCTGGGCGTCCTCCAGCGCCGACCGCCCTCGCGGGGCTGGTCGATGCGGGGGCGGCGCTCAGCCACGCGAGACCCCCTGCGGGGTCACGACGTCGTGGCGGTCCTCGCGCCAGTCCTCGGGGAGGATGTGGTCGAGCACGTCGTCGACGGTGACCGCTCCGAGCAGGTGACCCTCGTCGTCGACGACCGGGAGGCCGACGAGGTCGTAGGTCGCCAGCATCCGGGTGACCTGGCCGAGGGTGGCGTCCGGGGGCAGCGGCTCGACGTCCTTGTCGAGGATGCCGCCGATCGGGTTGTGCGGGGGCTCGCGCAGCAGCCGCTGGATGTGGACCATCCCGAGGTACTTGCCGGTCGGCGTCTCGAGCGGGGAGCGGCACACGAAGACGGTGCAGGCCAGCGCCGTCGACAGCTCCTGGCGCCGCACGACGGCCAGCGCCTCGGCGATCGACGCCTCCGGGCCGAGGATGACCGGCTCGGTGGTCATCAGGCCACCGGCGGTGTTCTCGTCGTAGGTGAGGAGGCGCCGCAGGTCGGCCGCCTCGTCGGCGTCCATCCGCTCGAGGAGCTCCTCCTGGCGCTCCTTGGGCAGCTCGGCGAGGAGGTCGGCGGCGTCGTCGGGCTCCATCGCCTCGAGGACGTCGGCCGCACGGGCCACCTCGAGCCCGGCGAGGATCTCGACCTGGTCGTCCTCGGGCAGCTCCTCGATGACGTCGGCGAGCCGCTCGTCGTCGAGCGCGGCGGCGACCTCGGCCCGGCGCTGCGGGTTGAGGTCGTGGATGACCTCGGCGAGGTCGGCGGGCTTGAGGTCCTCGTAGGCCTCGAGGAGCCGGGCGGCGCTCTGCCCGCCCGTGCTGTCGCGCAGGCCCGTGACGTCCTCGATGGGGACGAGCAGGGTCTCGCCGCGCCGGCGACCGAGTCGGGGGAGGCCGCTGCGGGGGCGGCCGAAGCCGGTGCGGACGTAGGCGCGGGCCACGCTCCACCCGCGCGACCCGCTCTGCTCGATGCCGATGTCCTCGACCGTGGCGTCGACGACCTCGCCCTCCTCGGTGCGCACCCGGACGGGACGCTCGAAGAGCTCGACGACGACGAGCGTCTCGTTGAGGCGCTGCTCGAAGCGGCGCATGTTGACCAGTCCGGTCGTGATGACCTGTCCGCCCTCGACGGAGGTGACGCGCGTCATCGGGACGAAGACGCGGCGGCGCCCGGCGACCTCGACGACGAGGCCGATGACGCGCGGGCGGCTGCGCGCGACGTTGAAGGTGACGACGACGTCGCGGACCCGACCGACCTGGTCACCGAGCGGGTCGAAGACGTTGAGCTCGGTCAGTCGTCCGACGAAGGCGCGGGTCGGCGTGCTCACTCCGACAGGCTATCCGCGGCCCGGCCCCCGGCCGGGGAGCCGCGGCGCGAGGCGGGCCGGCCGCGCCAGTGCCACGGGCGCCAGCGGGCGGTCGCGGCGGCGGAGGGGCGGACCGTCGTGGCGCCGGACCCGTCGCCGTAGGAGCCCGGCCCCTCGAGGAGGCGACCGTGCGGCCGCAGGACGTGGATGGTGCAGGACGTCGCCCAACGCTGCGCGACGTCGCCGACGGCGTTGAGCCGCTCGGGGCGCAGCACCCCGACGGCGGCGTCCCACGCGGGGTCCTCGGGGACGAGCTCGGTGACCGCGGCGTGGACGGTGAGCAGGTGCCCCCCGGAGTCCTTGCTCCGGAAGAGGACCTCGACGTCCTCGGGCAGCCACGGCAGCGACTGCTCCCCGGGGCCCGAGACGACGTAGAGCGCCGGGCCGGTGCCGCGCTCGTCGCCGTCGTCGTGCCACACGTGCCAGACGGGGTGGCTCCCACCGCCGGGGATCCGGATCCAGACGAGCCCGGACCTGGAGGCGGCCTCGTGGACGAGCCGGGTGACGTCGACCGGCGGGACGACCGGCGGGAGGACCGGCACGGGCTCGGTGCTCGCCTCCTCGCTCATGGCCCGAGGCTACGCGTTGTCGGTCACACCGTGAACTGGCTCACCGCAGCCTCGCCACCTGCGCTGCTAGCGTCCGCGACATGCGCAGCGCCAAGGACTTCTTCACCCCCCTCGCGGTCGGGGCGCCTGCGCCGCTGCGCGAGGTCCCCGCCCGCCCGAGCCGGATGATCCACTTCTTCGACCCGAGCAACCCGAAGATGGCGGCCAAGGTCCCTCAGCTCGTCGGCACGGTCGACGTCCTCCTGGGCAACCTCGAGGACGCGGTCAGGGCCGAGAACAAGGAGGCGGCCCGGGCCGGGCTCGTCGAGATCGCGCGGGCCACCGACCTCGGCGAGCACACCCAGCTCTGGACCCGGGTCAACGCGCTCGACAGCCCGTGGGCGCTCGACGACCTCACGACCCTCGTCACCGAGGTCGGCGCGACGCTCGACGTCATCATGGTCCCGAAGGTCCAGGGCCCCGAGGACATCCACTTCCTCGACCGCCTCCTCGCCCAGCTCGAGGCGAGGGCGGGCCTGACGCGGCCGGTCCTCGTCCACGCCATCCTCGAGACCGCGCGCGGTGTCGCGAACGTCGAGGAGATCGCCGGCGCGAGCCCGCGGATGCAGGGCATCAGCCTGGGCCCCGCAGACCTCGCCGCCGACCGCCGGATGAAGACGACGCGCGTCGGCGGTGGGCACCCCGGCTACCTCGTGCGGCAGGACCCGAGCGGCGACGCCGAGCGCGCCACCTACCAGCAGGACCTCTGGCACTACACGATCGCCCGGATGGTCGACGCCTGCGCGATGCACGGGATCTTCCCGTACTACGGCCCCTTCGGGGACATCGCCGACACCGTCGCCTGCGAGGACCAGTTCCGCAACGCCTTCCTCCTCGGCTGCGTCGGCGCCTGGTCGCTGCACCCCACCCAGATCGCCATCGCGAAGCGGGTCTTCAGCCCGAGCGTGGAGGACGTCGCGCACGCGCGCCGCGTCAAGGAGGCGATGGGAGACGGCACCGGCGCCGTCATGCTCGACGGGAGGATGGAGGACGACGCGAGCCTCAAGCAGTGCCTCGTCGTCCTCGAGCTCGCCGACCGGCTCGCGGCCAACGACCCCGAGCTCGCCGCGCTCTACGCCGGCGCGGGGGAGGGGTCGGCGTGAGCGAGGCCCTGCGGCCGCGCCGCTCCGTCCTCTACCTGCCGGCGAGCAACGAGCGCGCGCTCGCCAAGGCGAAGGGCCTGCCGGTCGACGGCCTCATCCTCGACCTCGAGGACGCCGTCGGTCCCGACCACAAGGAGACGGCGCGCGAGAACGCTTGTGCCGCAGCCCGGTCGGGGGAGTACGGCCACCGCGAGGTGGCGATCCGGGTCAACGGCGCCGGCACGCAGTGGCACGACGACGACCTCGCTGCGGCGTGCGAGGCCGGTCCCGACGCCGTCGTCGTCCCCAAGGTCGACTCCGCGCAGGCCGTGCGCACCCTCGTCGAGGCGATGGAGCGGCACGGCGCTCCCGACCACACCCGGCTGTGGGCCATGGTCGAGACCCCCGCGGCCGTCCTCGACGTCGCCGCCATCGCCTCGGCCTCCGACCGCCTCGCCGTCCTCGTCATGGGGACGAACGACCTCGTCAAGGAGCTGGGGGTCCGGCAGGTGCCCGGCCGTACGCCACTCCTCACCTCGCTGTCGCTGACCGTCCTCGCGGCCCGCCGGGCCGGCGTCGCGGTGCTCGACGGGGTGTGGAACGACGTGCGCGACCTCGAGGGCTTCGAGGCCGAGTGCCGGCAGGGCCGCGACCTCGGCTTCGACGGCAAGACCCTCGTCCACCCCGGCCAGGTCGAGCCGTGCAACGTGGTCTTCGCCCCGTCGGAGCAGGAGGTCGAGCAGGCGCGCGGAGTCCTCCAGGCCTGGGAGGGCGCTGACGGGGCCGGAGTCGTCGTCCACGAGGGACGGATGGTCGAGCTCCTGCACGTCGAGTCGGCGCGCAAGGTCCTCGCGACCCATGAGGCCGTGCAGGCACGCGCTTAGACCACGATTCGGTCACGACCTGCGTGCCGGGTTGTGGGCCGCGCGGTCTTGTCGTCTCATGGATCGCCGGCCCGTGCCCGCGGGTCGGCTCGCACGAGCGCGGGAGCGGACATGGGGCTGAGCGGGACGCGGGGTCGCGCGACGAGCGCTGCTGCCTCCGTCGCGGCCGCGACCCTCCTCGCCGGCTGCGGGTTCACGCCGTCGTGGACCGGTGCCGAGCCCGCCGCGCAGCAGCCGAGCGCCTCCGCGAGCGCCGAGCCGGCGCCCTCGACCTCGACACCGACCCCCTCGGTGACCCCCACGCCGGTCCCGACGCCCACGCCCTCGCCCACGGTGACGACGCCCTCCCCGACGCCGTCCCCGACCAGGACCGTCAAGCCGCGGACCTCGCTGCGGTACGGCGACCAGGGCGAGAAGGTCCTGGCGCTGCAGAAGCGGCTCTCGGGCCTGGGCTACTGGCTCGGCACCCCCGACGGCTCCTTCGGCTCGCTGACCCAGCAGGCGGTGTTCGCGTTCCAGAAGGCGGCCGGCGTCTCGCGCGACGGCGTCGTCGGCCCCCGGACGAAGCGGGCCCTCGCCGACGGCATCCGGCCGCGGGCGCGGCTGACCAACGGGGTCGAGATCGACCTCGAGCGCCAGCTGCTCCTCGTCGTGCGCGACGGCCGGGCCAGCATGGTCCTCAACACCTCGACGGGCAACGGCGAGGAGTACACCTCGACCAGGGGCAACGACGCGATCGCGACGACCCCGAAGGGGAGCTTCACCGTCTACCGCGCGGTCGACGGCCCCCTGACCAACTCGCTCGGCCAGCTGTGGCGCCCGCGCTTCTTCCACCGCGGCATCGCGGTCCACGGGTCGCCGAACATCCCGCCCTACGCGGCGTCGCACGGCTGCGCGCGGCTGAGCAACGCGGCCATCGACATGATCTGGGCCGCCGACCTCATGCCGATCGGCAGCCGCGTCCTCGTCCGCTGAGCAGCACCGGGCACGGTCAGCCGCCCTCGCCGGGGTAGACCACGCCCACCTGGCGACGGACCTCGTCCATCGCGCCCATGACCCGGCGGGTCGCCGCCCAGGGCACCGACCACGTCTCGAGCCGCCCGGCCTCGAGCGCCCGGGCGACCTCGGCGACCTGGAAGCGGAACCCGTGGTCGACGACGTCGGGCACCCACTCGTCGAGCACGGTCCCGTCGCTCCCGACGAGCCGGACGTGGCAGGCGGAGCCGTAGAAGCTCCCGCCCTCGTCGAGCTCGAGGCGAGCGCGGGTCCCGATGACGCGGGCCGGGCAGTTCGTCGCGGCCGCCATCGAGCACCACAGCTGGGCGATCCCACCCGCGGGGCCGCGGGCGGTGAGGGCGCTCGTGACGTCGACGCCGAGGTCGCTGAGGGTCCCGGTCGCCCGGACGTCGTCGAGGCCGCCGAGGACGTGGTCGGCGAAGGCCGCGACGTAGACGCCGAGGTCGAGCATCGCCCCACCCGCGAGCTCGGGCTGGGACAGGCGGGCCGGGCCGTCCGGCCACAGCAGCTGGGCGTGGTCGGCGTCGACGACGAGCACCTCGCCGAGCGTGCCGGCGTCGATGGTGCGACGCACGACGTCGTACGAGGGCAGGTAGCGGCTCCACATCGCCTCGGCGGCGAGCAGCCCGCGCGACTGCGCCTCGGCGAGCACCTCGTCGGCCTCGCGCAGGCTGCGGGTGAACGCCTTCTCGACGAGGACCGGCTTGCCGGCGCGCAGGGCGAGGAGGGCGTGCGCGTGGTGCTCGCTGTGCGGGCTCGCGACGTAGACCGCGTCGACGTCGGGGTCGGCGACGAGCTCCTCGTAGCTCGCGTGGGCCCGCTCGACGCCGTGCCGCTGCGCGAACGCCTCGGCCCGCTCCGCCGACCGCGACCCGACGGCGACGACCGAGGAACGCGTCCCGTGGTGCACCGCCTCGGCGAACGTCGCGGCGATGCCGCCGGGCCCGAGGACCCCCCAGCGCACCGCCGGCGCCTCCATCGGGTCGGGGACGGCGGGGGCTGCGAGGGAGGGGGCCATGTCCCGAGCGTAGGGGCGTCGGGGGCACCAGCGGCATCCTGAGTCCTTCCTCAGGATGTGGCCCGTCGCTGCTCTGGGCAAGCCCACAGCGGGCCCCTAGGCTCCGAACGACCCCGGAGGATCCCGGGGCACGTCGGAAGGGACGCTCATGGATCGCATCGCTCTGCTACCACGACGGGGGAGGACGACGGGGCTGCTCGCCGTCGCCGCCCTCGCCCTCTCCTCGCTGCCTGTGGGCGCCGCCGTCGCGGCCGCGCCGTCACAGGCCTGCGACACGCGCACGAACAACACCTACGAGAAGCTGCTCCACTGCGTCACGGTCGACGGCGTCCTCGAGCACGAGGAGGCACTCCAGGACATCGCCGACGCCAACGACGGCAACCGCGCGGCCGGGACCTCCGGCTACACGGGGAGCGTCGACTACGTCGTCGACACCCTCGAGGCCGCCGGGTGGTCCGTGCGAGCTCGACGAGTTCGACTTCACCTACGTCCCGCCGCCGGTCCTCCAGCAGCTGACCCCGGTCACCGCGACCTACCAGAGCGACTCTTCACCGGCACGGGCTACGGCTCGGTCACCCGCGCGGTCTCCCACGTCGACATCGTCACGGCCCCGCCGCGTGACCCGGTGACCAGTGGCTGTGAGGCAGCGGACTTCGCCGGCTTCCCGGCTGGCAACATCGCGCTGGTCCAGCGCGGCACGTGCGAGTTCGGCATCAAGGCGATCAACGCCCAGAACGCCGGTGCCAGCGCCGTCATCATCTTCAACCAGGGCAACACCGACCTCCGCTCCGGCCTGGTCACCGGCACCCTCTTCGGTGCCAACCAGACCCCGCTGAGCATCCCGGTCGTCGGGGCGAGCTTCGCCGACGGCGTGGCCCTGGCCCAGCCGGGGTCCACGGCGCGCATCGTGGTCAGCGCCCCCGAACAGCGCCCGCAGGTCAACGTCATCGCCGAGCTGAAGGGCATGAACGACGACAACGTCGTGATGGCCGGGGCGCACCTCGACTCGGTCCAGGCCGGCCCGGGCATCAACGACAACGGCAGCGGCTCCTCAGCGCTGCTCGAGATCGCCCAGCAGGTCGCCAAGCTCAAGCCGCAGAACACCTCTGCGCTTCGCGTGGTGGGGCGCCGAGGAGAGCGGTCTGCTCGGGTCGCGCGCCTACGTCGCCGGGTTGAGCCAGGCGCAGAAGGACGGATCGCGCTCTACCTCAACTTCGACATGGTGGCCTCGCCGAACTACATCTTCATGGTCTACGACGGTGACGAGTCCGGCTTCGAGGCGCCCCCGTCGTCTTGCCGGAGGGCTCGATCCAGATCGAGGACGTCTTCGAGAGCCTACTACACGAAGATGGGCAGCCCCTACGACGACGCGAGTTCAGCGGACGCAGCGACTACCAGGCGTTCATCAAGAACGGCATCCCGGCCGGCGGTCTCTTCACCGGCGCCGAGGTCTCGAAGACGCCGGCGCAGGCGGCGATCTGGGGCGGTACCGCGGGTGCAGCAGTACGACCCGTGCTACCACCCGACGTGCGACGACATCGACAACCTGTCGCTCGAGGCGCTCGACGTCAACTCCGACGCGATCGCGACGGCGGTCCTCACGTACGCCTACTCCACGGAGTCGGTGAACGGGGTCAAGGGCAAGAAGGTCCCGGGCAAGTTCACGCTCCCGGCACCCGCCGGACCCGAGGGAATCGTCAACGGTGACGCGGCGGACTCGTCGCACGACCACGACCACGAGGGCGACGCCGCTGAGTCGACCTCCGTCACGACGAAACCCGGGGCGGGAGTGCTACGCGCTCCCGCCCCGGGCTGTCTGAAGAGGTCAGAACCGGGAGGTCGCCTCGGCGACGAGGTCCCCGACGAGCTCGCCCGCGTCGACGTCGAGGCCCTTGCGCTGGAACCAGGTCACCATCGTCGTCGCGTCGCGCTCGAGGAACTCGAAACCCTGAGGGTTGCCGATGACGTCGACGATCTGCGGCCAGTCGATGAGGACGAGCCGCTCCTCGTGGAGCAGGACGTTGTACGGCGAGAGGTCGCCGTGGGTCCAGCCGTGGTGGGCCAGGGTGAGCATCGACGCGCGCAGCTGCTCGAAGAGGTCGGCGAGGAGGTCGGGCTCCGGGCGGGTCGACACGAGACGCGGTGCGGCGACGGGGGTGGAGCCGTCGGTGTCCCCGACGAACTGCATGAGCATCTCGCTCTCGTCGAGCTGGACGGGGTAGGGGACCGGCAGGTCGAGGGCCCACAGCACGCCCAGCGCCTCGAACTCGGCCGCGGCCCACTGCCCGGCGATCATCTGCTTGCCGAAGTCGGTGCGCCGGGTCATGGCCCGCAGCTCGCGGCTGCGGCGGACGCGGCGTCCCTCGAGGTAGCCGGCGTCGCGGTGGAAGAGCCGATGGTCGCCGGTGCGGTAGCGCTTGGCGGCCATCGTCGTCATGCGGTCGGTACCGGGGACCCAGCGACGGACGACGTGGACGTCGGCCTCCTTGCCGGTCTTGAGGACGCCGAGGTCGCTCTCGACGGCCCCGAGGTCGGGGATCACCCACTCCGGTCGGGGCGTGGGTCCGTGGGTCGCGCCGTCCCAGCTGGACCAGCGCTCGCCCTCGGGGGGTGCGTCAGGTGAGGTGTCGACGGAGAAGCGGGCCTGCTTCTCCGGAAGGTGGAAGGGCTGGTGTGCCACTGCGGTGCTCCAGGTCGGTGAAGGGGGTGGTGGGCTGGGGGCAGCCCGGGACGGTCGTCGACATCACGGCCCTCCTTCACTGAGGTCCTGCAGGTACAGCGGGCAGCGGCGGTCGCCGTGCCTTCGGGTCCAGCGTGGCGCACCCACCCCCTGCCGCGCCACCCATTTCCCGGGGTGGGGGGACTCACACCGCCGCCGGGTTCAGCCCGCCGGGGCCCGGCGGCATACTGCGAAGCCCGCACCACCCCCATGCAAAGGCGGCGAGCACGCGTGTCCCGACTCCAGACCACGGACGGCCTGACCGACGAGCAGGTCGAGCTGGTCAAGCTCGTCCGCCAGTTCGTCGAGGAGCAGATCCTCCCGGTCGCCACCGAGCTCGAGCACCGCGACGAGTACCCCACCGAGATCGTCGAGGGGATGAAGGAGATGGGGATCTTCGGGCTGATGATCCCCGAGGAGTACGGCGGCCTCGGGGAGTCGCTGCTCACCTACGCGCTCGTCGTCGAGGAGATCGCCCGCGGCTGGATGTCGGTGAGCGGCATCATCAACACGCACTTCATCGTCGCCTACCTCATCCTCCAGCACGGCACCCAGGAGCAGAAGGAGCGCTACCTCCCGCGGATGGCCACCGGCGAGGTCCGCGGCGCCTTCTCGATGAGCGAGCCGGGCATGGGGTCGGACGTCGCCGCCATCCGCTCCAAGGCGGTCAGGGAGGGCGAGGAGTGGGTCGTCACCGGACAGAAGATGTGGCTGACGAACGGCGGCTCGGCCAACCTCGTCGCCGTCCTCGTGCGGACCGACCTCGGCGAGAGCGACAGCCCGTACCGCAACATGACGACCTTCCTCGTCGACAAGGAGCCCGGCTTCGGCGAGACCGCGCAGGGCATCACGGTGCCCGGCAAGATCGAGAAGATGGGCTACAAGGGCGTCGACACGACCGAGCTCATCCTCGAGGGACACCGCGCGACCGACGCCCAGGTCCTCGGCGGGGTCCCCGGCAAGGGCTTCTACCAGATGATGGACGGCGTCGAGGTGGGCCGCGTCAACGTCGCGGCGCGGGCCTGTGGCCTGTCGATGCGGGCCTTCGAGCTCGGCATCGCCTACTCCCAGCAGCGCGAGACCTTCGGCAAGAAGATCGCCGAGCACCAGGGCATCCTGTTCCGCCTCGCCGACATGGCGACCAAGGTCGAGGCCAGCCACCAGATGATGGTCAAGGCCGCGCGCCTCAAGGACGCCGGGGAGCGCAACGACCTCGAGGCCGGCATGGCCAAGTACCTGGCGTCCGAGAACTGCGCCGACGTCGTCGAGCAGAGCTTCCGGATCCACGGCGGGTACGGCTACTCCAAGGAGTACGAGATCGAGCGCCTCTACCGCGAGGCGCCGATGCTCCTCATCGGCGAGGGGACGGCCGAGATCCAGAAGATGATCATCGGCCGCCGCCTCCTCGAGGACTACCAGGCCCGCTGAGCCGGTCGGTCAGTACCGCGGGGCGGCCGGCTGGCGGAGGAACTGCTCGTAGGTGTGCCAGCCGCCGTCCTTGTAGGCCGTGGCGAGCGGGGTCCCGACGAACCTGAAGTGCCACGGCTCGAAGCCGACCCCCGTGGTGGACGTGTGGCCCTTCTCGTAGCGCAGGACGAAGCCGTAGCGCCACGCGTTCTTCGCGAGCCAGACGCCCTGCGGGGTCTCGTCGATGCAGTCGTTGATCCGGCAGTTCGAGCGCCCGATGGGCAGCAGGTCGACGGTGAGCCCGGTCTGGTGCTCGCTGTACCCGGGCCGCAGGTACCAGGTGTCGGCCCAGGTGCGTCCCTTGAGGGCGAGGTACTTGGCATAGAGGGCGTCCTGGGTCGCGTACGACCGGTAGGCGGTGTCGATGCCGATCTGGCCCACGCCCGCGGCGGAGGAGCCCGACGCCATCCGGGAGAGGGCGGCAGCGGCATCGGACCTGAGCTTGTGGCCGCCGGCGTGGGGCATCGAGGGCACGACGAGGTTCGATGGCACGAACGACTTGGGGGACACCGGGTTCCGCTTGTTGACCAGGGCCCACACGCTCGACGAGGAGTCGATGCTGCGGCACGCCTCGAGGCGGCCGGCGAGGAGACGGACCGAGGGCTCGCCGCCGAGGAGTGCCACCTTGGTGACGCCCGGCCCGGCGAGGGCGGGGCGCACCGTGGACGGGCTGCAGTAGGGAACCGTGTAGTACAGCGGGCGCTTCTGCCGCCCGGCGACGAGGCCTCCGGAGAAGGCGTTGGTCACCTCGGTGCCGTCGCCGAGGTAGGCGGTGCCGGGTGCCATCGACGGCCAGGCGAGGGCGTTGACCCGGGCCGCCGTCGCGTACCGGTCGATGCCCGCCGCGCGCACGACGTTGGAGCCGCCGACGACCCCCGCGATGTCGGCGGCGATGCCCGACGACACGGCCGCCGTCGGACCGACGACGGTGACCGAGGTGACCCCGAGGTCGCGCAGGAGGGCACGGTTGGCCGCCGTCAGCGAGCTCCTCGTGCCGTCGAGGACGATGACGGGGGAACGGTGGGCGGCCGCGGCGACGGCGCCGACGATCGAGTCGTTGGCGCTGCCCCGGGCCACGACCCAGGCCGCGCGGGCCGAGGTGAAGCCCGACCGGTTCAGCGCCTGCGAGGTCCCCTCGCGGCTGCCTCCGGAGATGCGCGTGACGGTCCGGGCGTACCGGGTGGCCCCCTGGGCCACCTTGGTCGCCAACACGCTGTAGCCGCCCACGAGGACGATCTTCGAGGGGTTGAGCCGGTCGAGCTCGGCGGCGACGGACGCCGGCAGGCCACTGGGGCTGGTGAGGAGCACCGAGCCGCCCTGGACGGCAGCCACCGGGATGGCGCTGTAGCCCTCGATGAACGAGGTGCCCGAGACGAGGTAGACCACCGAGGCCGTCGAGCCGCTCGGGAAGGCCGCCTTCGAGGCGGCGACCGACGTCGCGTAGCGGTCGGCACCGGCGATGCGGCTGACCGTGGGGGCAGCGACCGTCGGGAGGGCGGCTGCTGGAGCCGCGGGGGCCGCCGGGGCGGCCGGGGCCGCGGTCGGGGCGGCCACGGCAGCGCCCTGGACGCCGGTCGCGAGGGCGGCGACGCCGGCGGCGAGGGCCACGGACGTCCGGAAGCGGGTCTGTCGAGCGGTCACCCCGCGATGGTAGGCACTGGGGAGCCGTCCTGCCCGCTGAGCCACGGACCGGTCGCGGATCAGTACGTCGGCGCCGCGGGCCGGCCGAGGAACTCCTCGTAGGTGTCCCAGCCGCCGTCGTGGTACGCCCGGGCGACGTCCCTGCCGACGTAGCGGAAGTGCCAGGGCTCGAACCCGACGCCGGTGGTCCCGGTGTGGCCGCGCTCGTACCGGAGGATGAAGCCGTACCGCCAGGAGCTCCGGGCGAGCCACACCCCCTGCGGGGTCTCGTCGATGCAGTCGTTGATCGTGCAGCTCGGCCGCCCGATCGGGAGCAGGTCGACGGTGAGCCCGGTCTGGTGCTCGCTGTAGCCGGGCCGCAGGTACCAGGTGTCGGCCCAGGTGCGTCCCTTGAGGGCGAGGTACTTGTCGTAGAGGGCGTCCTGGGTCGCGTACGAGCGGAAGGCGGTGTCGATCCCGATGCGTCCGGCGCCGGCGTCGACCGAGGCCTCCGCCATCGCGGCGAGGGCGTCGGCGGCGGCGGCCCGCAGCTCGTGACCGCCGGAGTGCTCCATCGCCGGGACCTCGAGGTCGGACGGCCGGAACGACTGCGGCGACAGGCCGTTGCGCTTGTTGACGAGCACCCACGTGCTCGACGGGTCCTCGGTGCTGCGGCACGCCGTGAGGTCGTCGACGAGGCTGCGGACCGACTGCTCCCCGCCGAGGACGGTGACCCGGGCGACCGTGTCGGCGAGGACGCCGTCGCGGGTCGGGGCGGGCAGGCAGTAGGTGCGCGTCCAGTAGAGGGGGACGCGGGCGCGGCCGGCGAGGAACGCCCCCGTGAACGTGTCGGTCCGGCGGTCGGCGTTCGCGACGTAGGCGGCGGCCGCGGTCGCCCTGCCCCACGAGAGGGTGTGCACCCGGGCGGCCAGGGCCGCCCGGTCGCCGGCCTCCGCCCGCCGGACGGCCTTGTCCCCGAGGGCCTCCGTGAGGCCCGTCTCGACGCCCTTCCCCACCGCCTGCCGGCCGCCCACGACCGTCGCGGACCGGACGCCGAGGTCGGTCAGGAGGTCGAGGTCGGCGGCGGGGAGGGAGCGAGCGTCCGCGTCGACGACGACCAGCGGGGAGCGGCGGGCGGCGGCGGCCGCGGCACCGAGCGCGAGGTCGGTGGCGCTGTCGGTCCCGACGACCCAGGCAGCGGTCGCGGTGGGGAAGGCGGCCCGGGTGAGCGCCCGTGCCGCGGCCACCGGGTCGCCGGTGTCGACCCGGACCACGGGCGCGACCTCCGCTGCGGAGGTGGCGACCCGGGTGGCGACCGCCCCCGTGTCTCCGACGAGGACGATCTCGGCGGGCGCCAGGCGCTCCAGCTCGGCGGCCGTGCCGGACGGCAGGCGGTCGCCGCGGGTGAGCAGCACGGCGCCGCCCCGGGCCGCGGCCGCCGGGACGGCGGCCCAGCCGAGCTCGAGGGCGTCGTCGGCGACGAGGTAGACGACCGGGACGTCGGTGCCCGAGCGGATGCTCGCTCGCGTCGCCGCGACCGAGAGGGCGTGCCGGTCGGCGGCCCGCAGCCGTCGCACGGCGGGCTCGGTACCGGCGGCCCGCTCCTTCGGCGCGGTCGTGGGCGTCGGTGAGGGGGTCGGCGACGGGCTCGGGGAGGCCGAGGGCGTCGTCGGGGGAGCGCTCGACGAGGAGGGAGCCGCCGCCTCGGGCGTCCCGTCGGCGCCGTCGCGGTCGAGCAGCGCGACGGCGCCCGCGGCGACACCGACCGCTGCGAGACCGGCGACGACGAGCGCCGCGGTGCGTCGCCGGCCGCCGGGACGACCGGGCGGTTGGTCCGGAGCCATCGGTCCAGCATCCCCGATCGGGAGGACCGGCGCACCATGCGGCCCCATCCACCACCCAGCCCCCGTCCAGCCGATGTCCAGCCCCGCCTGCGATGATGGGGTCATGAGCACCCAGCCGTTGCGCCCGGGCCTGCGTGCGGCCCTCTCGCTCGAGTACCCGATGTCCCTGGCGGTGTACGACAGCTACGAGGACGCGCAGAAGGCCGTCGACTACCTGTCCGACCACGAGTTCCCCGTCCAGGACGTCCTCATCGTCGGGACCGACCTCAAGCAGCTCGAGCGGGTCACCGGCCGGCTCACCCGGGGCCGCGTCATCGGCGCCGGCGCCCTGTCGGGCATGTGGCTCGGCCTGTTCATCGGGACGATCTTCGCCCTGTTCGACCCGAGCGGCTTCAACATCCTCAGCATCGTCGGGACCGTCGCCTTCGGCGCCGTCTTCGGCATGGTCTGGGCGATGGTCGGGTACGCGCTGACCCGCGGCCAGCGCGACTTCACCTCGGTCAGCCACGTCGTGGCGAACAAGTACGAGCTGCTCGTCGAGCACAAGCACGTCCAGCGCGGTCGCGAGCTGCTCACCGAGATGGACCCGATGCGGGCTGCTCAGGAGCAGGTCCGGCGGGCCCAGGAGGCCGAGCGCGCTCGCATCGCCGACCCCGGGACCCCGGGCACCGCGACCTGAGACACGGCGGCACCCGCGGCGCTATCGTCGCCTGATGGAGCAGCAGGCACCCACCCTCGAACCGCTCGACGACACCTTCTCGTCGATCCTCTGCGTCGTCGCCCACCCCGACGACATCGAGTACGGCGCGGCCGCGGCGGTGCACCGGTGGGTGGGCGAGGGCGCGACGGTGCGCTACTTCCTCCTCACCCGGGGAGAGGCGGGCATCGACACGATGGACCCGTCCGAGGCGGGGCCGGTCCGCGAGGCCGAGGAGCGCGAGAGCGCCCGGCGCGTCGGGGTCGAGGAGGTCGACTTCGGGGACCACCCCGACGGCGGCATCGAGTACGGCGTCGCGCTCCGCCGGGACATCACCCGGGCCATCCGGCGGGCGAAGCCGGACCTCGTCATCGCGCAGACCTGGGGCCTGCGGTTCGGCGGCGGGATGATCAACCAGGCCGACCACCGCGCCGTGGGGCTCGCCACCCTCGACGCCGTCGCCGACGCGGGCAACCGCTGGCTGCACCGCGACCTCGACGCCGAGGGGCTCGAGCCGTGGGGCGGCGTCAAGGCCATCGCCGTCGCGGGCTCACCCGACCCGACGCACTGGGTCGACGTCTCGGGGGAGCACTTCGAGGCGAGCGTGCACTCGCTCGAGGCGCACGAGGCCTACAACTCCGTGCTGCCCTCCGACTTCCCCGCGCCGCGCGAGCTGCTCGGGATGATCCTCGGTGGGGGAGGGAAGGCGGCGGGTGTCGAGCACGCCCTCCTCCTCGAGGTCATCCGTCGCGGCTGAGCCCGGCGATCCACGCCTCGACGTCGTCGGCGCTGCGGGGCATGGCGGCGGAGAGGTTCTCGCAGCCGTCGTCGGTGACGACGACGTCGTCCTCGATGCGGATCCCGATGCCGCGGAAGCGTTCCGGCGCCTTGAGGTCGTCGGCCTTGAAGTAGAGGCCGGGCTCGACCGTGAGCACCATGCCCGGCTTCAGCTCGGCGTCCATGTACTCCTCGCGGGTCGCGAGGGCGCAGTCGTGGACGTCGAGGCCGAGGTGGTGCGAGGTGCCGTGCACCATCCACCGGCGGTGGTACTGGCCGTGCTCCTTGTCGAGGGTGTCCTCGACGCCGACTCCTTCGGGCAGCAGGCCCCACTGGTGCAGGTGCTCGGCGATGACCCGGATGGCGGCCGCGTGGACGTCGGAGAACTTGTTGCCCGGCTTCACGGCGGCGATGCCGGCCTCCTGGGCGGCGAACACGGCGTCGTAGACCTCGCGCTGCGCGTCGGTGAAGGTGCCGTCGACCGGGAGGGTGCGGGTGATGTCGGCGGTGTAGAGGCTGTCGACCTCGACGCCGGCGTCGATGAGGACGAGCTCGCCCTCGTGGACGTCGCCGGTGTTCTTGATCCAGTGCAGCGTGTTGGCGTGGTCGCCCGCGGCGCAGATCGAGTCGTAGCCGACGCCGTTGCCCTGGTGCCGGGCGTGCAGCCCGAAGGTGCCCTCGAGCCAGCGCTCGCCGCGGCCGGCCGCCGACGGCCTCGGGCAGCGCGGCGATCATCGCCTCGAAGCCGGTCTTCGTGCCGGCGACGGCCGCGCGCATCTGCTCGACCTCGTACTCGTCCTTGACGAGGCGCAGGACGGACAGGTCGTGGGCGAGGGCGTCGTCGGCCTCGGCGAGGGTCTCCTCGGCGGCGCCGTTCTCGACCCGGGCGGTGTCGAGGCGGGCGGTGAGCTCGCGGTCGGCGTCACGCACGAGGCGGACCGTGACCTCCCCGGCGTCCTTGGAGACGGCGGCGTCGAGCTCGTCGATGTGGCGGGCGGTGAGGCCGAGCTCGAGCTCGAGGTCCTCGATGGTCGGGCGCGCCCCGACCCAGAACTCGCCGTAGCGCGCGTCGGCGAAGAACTCGTCGGTGTCGCGGTCGGCGAGCGGGCGGAAGTACAGGACGGCCTCGTGGCCGGCGCCCTCGCCGTCGTCGCCGGTGACGGGCTCGAGGACGAGGACGGCGTCGGGCTCGCGGTCGGCGCCGAGGCCGGTGAGCCAGGCGAAGGCGGTGTGCGGGCGGAACACGTAGTCGGTGTCGTTGCTGCGGACCTTGAGGCCGCCGGCGGGCACGACGATGCGCTGCTTCGGGTACGCGGCGCTCAGCACGGCACGCCGCTGGGCGGCCCACGCGGCGGCGGGGGCCTGCTCGGTGGCGGTGGGGACCCGCGGGGCCCAGTCCTCGCGCACGAAGGCGCGGAACTCGTCGGTGGTCGCCCGGGCGCGGTTGTCGGCCTGCTGCTGCTCTTCACTCACCCCGCCATGCTGCCACGGGGGCCGGGTGTGAGCCGTGCCACGCCGCTGTCCTGCAGGTTTGCCACCGGCGGGGGACCGGGGGAGGGTGGAGGGATGGGCAGGCACACCGCACCGCGACGCCGGGGACCCCTCGTGGTCACCGGCGCGACCGCTGGGCTCCTGACCGCTCCGGCCTCGTCGTCGGCTTCGCCCCGAGCTCGGCACCCACGCAGCCGACCCTCCTGCGAGCGTCCGGGCCGGCGAGGCGCCGTCCGCGCCCGCCGTGGCGACGACCACCTCGACGCCGACGCCGACGCCCTCGACCTCGGACTCGACGCCGATGCCGAGCCGGCAACGGCCCCACCGCACACCCCCGACGACGGCACCGCCTCACGGAGCGCGCCGCGCAGCGCCCCGCCCACGACGTCGACCGCGACGACCTCCGAGAAGCCGACGAGCAGCCCGACGCCGTCCGCGACCGAGGGCGGCGACCTGCTCGGCGGGCTGACCGGGATCCCGATCCTGCCGTGACCTCTCCCGCGGGCGCCGAGGTCGGCGGGGTCGGCGAGGCGCGAGACGCTCGCCGACCGCCTCCGCGCGCACTTCGGCCCCGCGAGCACCTCTACGCCGTCCTCCTCGCCGAGATGGCCGACGACTGGGACGTGGGCGGGCTGACCCGCGAGCTCTTCGAGGGCTGGGAGGACGCCCCGGCTCGGCAGTTCCCCCAGCTGCGCCTGCTCGCCGGGCTCTTCCGCATCGTCCTGCGGGGCGACGCACCGCAGCTCGAGGGCTACTACCCCTGCCTCGGGGGCGACCTCGACCGCGAGGAGGCCTGGCCCGCGGTGCGCCCGCTGATGGCGGCCCACGTCGACGAGCTGCACGCGTCGTTGCGCGAGGCGCCGCAGACCAACGAGCCGGCGCGCACGGTCGGGCTGCTCGTCGGGCTGGCGGCGGCCGTGCGCCGCAGCGGCCTGCACCGGGTCCGTCTCCTCGAGCCGGGGGCGTCGGCAGGGCTGGGGCTCCTCGTCGACCGCTACCGCTTCGACGGCGACGACTGGGCGGCCGGGCCCGCGGACTCGCCGTTCGTCGTCGAGGGCTGTGGCGCACCGGGATTCGTGCCCGAGGCATTCGAGGTCGTCGAGCGGCGGGGCTGCGACGTCGCGCCCGTCGACCCCACGACACCGGAGGGCGCGCGACTACCTCACGTCGTTCGTCTGGCCGTGGCACCTCGAGCGCCACGAGCGGCTCGCCGGCGCCCTCGCGGTGGCTCGCGACGTGGCGGCTCCGCTCGACCGGGCGACGGCGTCGGCCTGGGTGGCCGACCAGCTGGCCCGGCCGGTCGCCGACGGTGTGCTCACTGTCGTGTGGCACTCGGTGACGCGGATGTACTGGCCCGCGGAGGAGACGGCCGCGATGGAGGACTCCGTCGCCGAGGCGCGGGGGCGGATGGCGCTCGCCCACATCAGCCTCGAGCACCCGCTGTCCGAGGGTCCCGGCGTCCCGATCGGCCTGCCGCAGGTGTCGGTCGACGGGGTGGTGGTCGCCGAGACCGACCACCACGGGCCGCCCGTACGCTGGACCCGATGACCGAGCCACCCCGTCCCCGCGAGCCGCGTCGTCGCGCCGACGTCCACCGACAGCGACGGCCGTCGCCCGCCGTCATCGCCCGGCGTCGGCTCGTCGTCGGGGGTGGCGCCCTCCTCGGTCTCGGGGCCCTCGGAGTCGGGGTCCGCGAGCTCGTCACCGACGACGCGCCTGCGACGGGAGCCGCCGCAGCCACGCCCTCGTCGACCGCGTCACCCTCCGCGACCCGGTCGGCGTCGGCGTCGCCGTCACCGTCTCCCTCCGCGTCGACGCCGGGGGAGCGCACCGTCGTCGAGGCGCCCCGGCTCGCGGGACGGCTCGACTACTACCTCGACGGCCGCGGAGGGACGCTCGGGCCTCCAGCTCGTCGACCTCGACCGGGGCCAGGTCTTCAACTTCCGGGCGAAGGAGGGCCTGTGCTACTCGACGATCAAGGTCCTCATCCTCACGACCGTGCTGCGGATCGGTCAGGAGGACGGCAAGGAGCTCACCGAGCGCCAGCGCGACCTCGCCGAGCGGATGATCACGCGCAGCGACAACTCCGCGACCGAGACCCTGCTCGCCCAGGTCGGCCGGTCCGAGGTCAAGCGGGTGGCCGGGCTCGTCGGGATGAAGGACACCGAGATCGACAGCGGCTGGTGGGGCCACTGGCGCACCGTGCCCGGCGACCTCGACCTGATGGTCTCGGCGGTGCTCTCCGACGACGACGTCCTCGACGGCGCCCGCCGCGCGACGGCGCGGTTCATGATGGCCGACGTCGTCGACGAGCAGCGCTGGGGCGTGTTCGCGCCCGAGGAGAAGGACGTCCACGTCGCGGGCAAGAACGGCTGGGGACCGCTGCCCGACGGCTACCACCTCAACTCCACGGGCTGGGTCAGCGGCGAGGGGCGCGAGTACGTCCTCGGCATCCTCTCGACGAGCCCTCGCGGCTTCCGCTACGGCCGTGAGACGATCTCCTCCGTCGCGCGTCTGTGCCACGACGCGCTCGGGGAGGAGCTGGCATGACGACCACGGACCTGCAGGTGCTCGCACGGAGGACGCTGCTCGTCGGCGGGGGCCGCGGGGCTGGTGCTCGGCGCCCTCCGGCCCTCGATCTCACCCGCTCGGGCCGCCGGCGTCGACACCCGGGCGCAGCTCACGGCCGCCCTCGACTCCTACATGGCGACCCGCGCCGGCGCGGCGGGCCTGACCGTGCGCGACAACCGCAACGGGTCGTACTTCCACTGGCGGCCGCGCACCCAGCAGACGCACAGCACGATCAAGGTGCTCATCCTCATCACGACGCTGAAGATCGCGCAGGACCGGGGGCGGGCGCTGACCTCGACCCAGAAGTCACTCGCCTCGCGGATGATCCGCTTCTCCGACAACGACGCCACGAACACCCTCCTCACCCAGGCCACCCTCCGGCGCTGCCGGATCGTCGCCGACCAGCTCGGGATGGACAGCACCGTCGTCCTCGGAGGGACCTCGTTCCGGTCGAGCTCGTGGTGGGGCCACTCGACCTCGACGACCCGTGACCTCGTGCAGATGATGAACCACGTCGTCCTCGGGACCTACCTCTCGCCCGGGCGGCGCGCCTACGTCCGCGAGCTGATGGCGAACGTGACCTCCAGCCAGACATGGGGCCTCGGCGACGGGCTGCCGAGCGACGTCCACGTCGAGCTGAAGAACGGCTGGGGCCCGCGGTCCGACGGCTACCGGCTCAACGGTGTCGGGTTCGTCTCGGGGCGCGGGCGGAGCTACCAGATGTCGTTCCTGTCGCGGTCCTCGAACGGGTACTCGTACGGGCAGACCACCGTGAACCGGTTGTCCCGCATCGTGTTCGACGCGCTCGACGTCCCGCTGAGCTGAGCTTCGCCCTGCCGCGTCCGGTCTACTCGACGTCGACCCAGTCGAGGGTGCGCTCGACCGCCTTGCGCCACCCGGCGTAGCCGTCGCGGCGCTGGTCGTCGCTCCACCGCGGCTCCCACCGCTCGTCCTCCGACCACTTGGCCCGCAGCTCGTCGGTGTCCTGCCAGAAGCCGGTGGCCAGGCCGGCCGCGTAGGCGGCGCCGAGGGCGGTCGTCTCGGGGACGGTGGGCTTGCTGACCGGGACCCCGAGGACGTCGGCCTGCAGCTGCATGCACAGCCGGTTCGCCGTGATGCCGCCGTCGACCTTGAGGCAGGTCAGCTCGACGCCCGAGTCGGCCGCCATCGCGTCGACGACGTCGCGCGACTGGTAGCAGATCGCCTCGAGGGTGGCCCGGGCCAGGTGGGCGTTGGTGTTGAAGCGGCTGAGTCCGACGATGGCGCCGCGGGCGTCGCTGCGCCAGTACGGGGCGAACAGGCCGCTGAAGGCCGGGACGAAGTAGATGCCCCCGGTGTCCTCGACCGACGCGGCGAGCGTCTCGACCTCGGACGCCCCGCTGATGATGCCGAGCTGGTCGCGCAACCACTGCACGGCGCTGCCCGTGACGGCGATCGACCCCTCGAGGGCGTAGACGGGCTTCGCGTCGCCGAGCTGGTACGCGACCGTGGTGAGCAGGCCGTTGGTGCTGCGGACGAGCTCCTCACCGGTGTTGAGCAGGAGGAAGTTGCCGGTCCCGTAGGTGTTCTTCGCCTCGCCCTTGGCGAAGCACACCTGGCCCACCGTGGCCGCCTGCTGGTCCCCGAGGACGCCGGCGATCGGGACGGAGGTGCGGCCGCGTCCCCCGGTGGTGGCGCCGAAGGCCTCCGGGTGGCTGCTCGGGTGGATCGTGGGGAGCATCTGCCGCGGGATGCCGAAGAAGCCGAGGAGCTCGTCGTCCCAGTTCAGGGTCGTGAGGTCCATGAGCATCGTGCGGCTGGCGTTCGTGACGTCGGTGACGTGGAGACCACCGTCGGGGCCACCCGTGAGGTTCCAGACGACCCACGTGTCGGCGGTGCCGAAGAGGGCGTCCCCCCGCTCGGCGGCCTCGCGGACGCCGTCGACGTTCTCGAGCACCCACTGGACCTTGCCGGCCGAGAAGTAGGTGGCAGGGGGCAGACCGGCCTTGTGGCGGATGACGTCGCCGCGGCCGTCGGCGTCGAGGGCCTTGGCGATCGAGTCGGTGCGGGTGTCCTGCCAGACGATGGCGTGGTGGAAGGGGCGGCCGGTGCGGCGGTCCCACACGATGGCGGTCTCGCGCTGGTTGGTGATCCCGATGGCGTGGAGGTCGGCGCCGGTGAGGCCCGCGGTGGTCAGGGCGCTGCCGATGACGCTCTGGGTGCGGTCCCAGATCTCCAGCGGGTTGTGCTCGACCCACCCGGCGCGCGGGAGGACCTGCTCGTGCTCGAGCTGGTGGCTCGCCACCGGGAGCCCGTCGTGGTCGAACACGATGAACCGCGTGCTCGTCGTCCCCTGGTCGACCGCCCCGATGAAGTCACCCATCCCCGCAGCCTAGGCCCGCCCCCCACGGGCCGAACCCCACTCCTGCCGCAGTCGTCGTCCCAGGACGCAGGTGTACCCGCGTCCCAGGGGCGACGAGGCGCGTCATGCGTTGGGACCTGTGGATGACGCGACGGGCCGACCGCGCGTCGAGTCCACGATGGGCGACATGGACGAACGCCTTCACGCCCTCGCCCGGGCGCACCACGGGGTGTTCACGAGCGCGACCGCCATGGCCCTCGACCTCGACGACAAGGACCTGCTGCGGATGCGGCGCGCCGGCGAGGTCGTCCGGGTACGCCGTGACGCCTACGTCCTGGCCGACCTTTGGTGGACGGCCTCGCCCGAGGCCAGGCTCGCACTGCGCACGCGTGCCGTTCTGTCGGGTCGGCCCCGAGACGTCGCGAGCCATCAGTCGGCGCTCGCGCTCCACGGACTTCCGCTCCACGGGGTGCCCCTGGGCACCGTCGACGCCATGGCCGACGTGACGAAGGTCCGCTTGCGATCAGGGCTGCGCACGCACGCCCGCGACCGGAAGCTGCAGGCGGTGTCCGCGGATGGGGCCCCGTGCGTCGCGGTGGAGGTCGCGGTCGCCCAGGTGCTGGTGCGGCACGGGCTACTCGCGGCACTCGTCCCCCTCGATGCAGCACTGCACGCCCGATGGGTCAGCGTCACCGACGTCGCGGCCGTGCTCGAGGGAATGTCGCTGACCGAGCGGATGCGGCATCGTGGCGCGAGGCTCCTCGCGGTGGGCGACCCGGCCTGCGAGTCGGTGGGGGAGACCCGGACCCGGCTGGCACTCGTCGACCTCGGTCTCGACGTGCGATCGCAGGTGGAGATCCGGGATCGTGCTGGCCGGTTCGTCGCCCGCGTCGACCTGCTCGTCGGCGAGCGGGTCGTCGTCGAGTTCGACGGCGCGGTGAAGTACGCCGGCGCGGAGGGCAGGGCCGCGCTCGTCGCCGAGAAGCGGCCGCGAGGACGCCCTCGAGGGCGCTCGGCTACCTCGTGGTGCGGGTGACCTGGGCGGATCTCGAGCGCCCGGGGTGGCTGGGCACCCGTCTTCGCTTGGCGATGACGCAGTTGTCCGTCCCGGGAACCGGGTATACCCGCGTCCGGACGCGACAACTGCGTCATCGGTGGTGCGGTGGTCGGGGGTGTGGGGAAGGGCACGCGCTCGGGGCGTTCTCGGATGCGGGTCGGCGCGGGAGGATGGCGGCCAGTCGTCGATCGAAGGAGTGACACGTGCAGTTCGGGCGGAGCTACGAGGAGTTCGAGGTCGGGGCGACCTACAAGCACTGGCCGGGCAAGACGGTCACCGAGTACGACGACCACCTGTTCTGCCTCCTGACGATGAACCACCACCCGCTGCACCTCGACGCCAACTACGCCGAGGAGACGACCCAGTTCGGCAGGAACGTCGTCGTCGGCAACTACGTCTACTCGATCCTGCTCGGGATGTCGGTCGCCGACGTCAGCGGCACGGCGATCGCCAACCTCGAGGTCGAGAGCCTGCGCCACGTCGCGCCGACCTTCCACGGCGACACCCTCTACGGCGAGACGACCGTCCTCGCCAAGCGCGAGAGCACGAGCAAGGACGACCGGGGCGTGGTCCACGTCGAGACGATCGGCTACAACCAGGACGGCAAGGTCGTCTGCATCTTCCGCCGCACGGTCATGGTGCCCAAGCGGAGCTACCTCGACGCCCGCGGCGGCGACCAGCCCGGCCGGCCGACCCCCGCGCCCGACCGCAACTGGCCCGGCCCGACCTCGACCGGCTGAGGCCTCGGGGAGGCGCCGCGTCCGACCACTACGCTGGCGAGGTGCCGATCGACCTCCACACGCACTCCACCGCGAGCGACGGGACCGAGGCGCCCGCGGTCGTCATGGAGCGGGCCGCGCAGGCAGGTCTGACCACCGTCGCCCTCACCGACCACGACACGACGATCGGCTGGGACGATGCCGCGAGCGCAGCCCGGCGGGTCGGCCTCACCCTCGTCCCGGGCATCGAGGTGTCGTGCGCCCGCGGGTGGCAGAGCATCCACCTCCTGGCCTACCTCCCCGACCCGACGCACCCCGACCTCACCGCCGAGCTCGAGCACGCCCGCAGCTCGCGCGACACCCGCCTCGACCGGATGGTCGCGCGGATGGCGGCCGACGGCATCCCCGTGACCGTCGAGTCGGTGCGGGCCGAGGTCGAGCCCGGCGCCACGGCGGGTCGGCCGCACATCGCCGACGCCCTCGTGCGCGCCGGCGTCGTCGCCCACCGCGACGAGGCGTTCGCGACCGTCCTCGGCAACGACAGCCCCTACTACGTCTCGCACTACGCTCCCGACCCGGTACGCGCCGTCGAGGTCGTCCGGGCCGCCGGGGGAGCGGCCGTCGTCGCCCACGCGTGGTCGGCCACCCGCGGCCGGGTCGTCGCCGACCGGGTCATCGAGGAGATGGTCGGCGCCGGTCTCACCGGCCTCGAGGTCCACCACCGCGACCACACGCCCGAGGCCGTGCGCCACCTCACCGACCTCGCCACTGCACTGGGTCTCGTCGTCACGGGGTCGAGCGACTACCACGGCGAGGGCAAGCTGAACCGGCTCGGCGAGTTCACGACCGACCCCGACGTCCTCGCCGCCATCGAGGACGTCGCGTCCGGGGTGCCCGTGGTGCGCCCGTGAGCTGGTTCGACGTCGCCCTCTTCACCTCGACCTTCGTCACCCTGATCGTCATCCTCGACCCGCCCGGCGCGATCCCGATCTTCCTCGCGCTCACCGGCCCGCTGGCACCCGCACAGAAGGCCGCCGCCGCGCGCAGGGCGTCGCTCGTCGCGCTCGGTGTCATCGCCTCGTTCGCCGTCTTCGGACAGCGGATCCTCGACTACCTGCACATCTCGCTGCCGGCGCTCCAGGCCTCCGGCGGGCTGCTGCTCCTCATCGTCGCGCTCCAGCTGCTCACCGGGTCGGAGTCCGAGCAGCACGCCGACGCCGGGGTCAACGTCGCCCTCGTCCCGCTCGGGACGCCCCTCCTGGCCGGACCCGGCGCGATCGTCGCGACGATGCTCGCGGTCCAGGGCGCCGACGGGGTGGGCGGCGTGGTCGCGGTCGGCACGGCCCTCGTCGCCGCGCTGCTCGTCGTCTTCCTCACCTTCCGGTTCGCGTCGCCGCTCGCCAGGGTGCTCAAGGACAGCGGCATCGTCCTGCTGAGCCGGATCGCGGGACTGCTGCTCTCGGCGATCGCCGTGCAGATGGTCGCCGACGCCGTCCGCGCCTTCGTCGCCGGCGAAGGCTAGGGCTGAACAGGGCTGCGGCTCAGCCGAGCTCGTCGAGGACGGCCGTCAGCACCTCGTGCATGTCGCCGATGACGGCGTAGTCGGCCTTGGTCACCATCGGGGCGTCGGGGTCGGTGTTGACGGCGATGATCGTCTTGCTCGAGGCGCAGCCGGCCCAGTGCTGGATGGCGCCGGAGATGCCGCACGCGATGTAGAGGTCGGGGGCGATCCGCGAGCCGGTCTGGCCGACCTGCTCGTGGTGCGGGCGCCAGCCGAGCGAGGTGACGACGCGCGAGACGCCCACGGCGCCACCGAGGCGGGACGCGAGGGCCTCGACCCCGGAGAACCCGTCGGGCCCGCCCGCCCCCCGTCCACCGCCGACGACGACCCGCGCCGACGTCAGCCCGGAGGAGTCGCCCGACTCGCGGTTCTCGGTGCGGACCACCTGGGCCCGCAGGTCCTTCGGGTCGACGGTGACGGCCAACGGCGAGACGGCGGCGGCCCCGGGGGAGGCGGCGGCCGTCGGCTCGACCGCGTGACCCGCCATCGACATCAGGCGGACGCGGCTGTCGACCGAGGCGCGCTCCAGCGCGGCCCCGCCGACGACCTGGCGCTGCACGACGAGGGGGCTCAGCGACTCGACCGCGACGACGTTGGCGGCCATCCGCAGGTTGCGGCGGGCGGCGACGTGCGCGAGCACCTCGTTGCCGCGGCCCGTCCCGGGGGCGACGACGAGGTCGGCCCGGGCGGCTCGTCCGGCGGTCTCGACGACGGCGGCCCACGCGGCCGCGGCATAGCGCTCGAGCGCGGGGTCGTCGGCGGTGTGCACGACGGCCACGCCGGCCTCGGCGCAGTCGGCGACCACGCCGGCCGGCGCAGACCCCACGACGACGGCGTGGAGGTCACCGGCACCGAGCCCGCGGGCGAAGGTCAGGGCCTCACGGGAGACGAGCGAGGCCGCTCCCTCCTCGACCTCGACGAGGACGAGCACGCTCATCGCGACACCACTCCCAGCTCGCGCAGCACCCCGACGAGGGCCGGCGCGGCGGCCGCTCCCTCACCGAGGACGGTCACCTGGCTCGGCGGCGCCTCGGGCACCGTGAGCGCCTGGCGCCCCGACCCGACGGCCGCCCCGGCCCAGGCGATGGTCTCGACGACGGCCTTCTTGGCCCGCATCCGGCCCATGACGCTCGGGTAGCGCGGGCTGACCCCGCCCTCGAGGACGGTGGCCACGGCAGGCAGCTCGACGTCGTAGACCTCGGTGCCGTCAGGGCCCTCGCCGTGCAGCGTGGCGCGGCCGTCGGCGACCGACACGGTCTGGATGCCGGCCGCGACGGGGCGGTCGAGCGCGTAGGCGAGGCGGACCCCCACCTGGAAGTCGCCCGTGTCGGCCGCGTCGTTGCCGAGGAGGACGAGGTCGTACGTCGTCCCCGCGTCGGCCCGGGCCCGCACCGCCTGGGCGATGGCGTCGGCGACGTCGGCGGGACCGAGGAGGTCGGCGTCGGCCTCGACGAGGATCCCGTCGGTGGCGCCGACCGCAAGGGCGCCGCGCAGCTGCTCGACGCTGTCCTCGGAGCCGACGGACAGCACGGTCACCGTGCCGCCGGACTCCTCCGCCACCGCGACGGCCAGCGCCACGGCGGCCTCCTCGTGGGCACTGGTGGTGTAGCCGGCGTACCGGCCGTCGACGCGCAGCCCGTCATCGGTGAGGACGACCTCGCCGGTGGGGTCGGGGACCCGCTTGACGCAGACGAGGACGTTGGTCACGCGAGCCCCCGGATGCGGGCGTTCTCGGGGTCGAAGAGGGGCGTCGCGTCGGCGGCGGCGACGGTGACCGGGTAGAGCTCCTCCATGTACGACACGGCGAGCCCGGTCCCGACCACGGCCTGCTCCGGCGGCAGGAAGGCCATGAGGACGTGCTTGCCCAGGCTCGGCGCCGACCCGGCCGTCGTGACGTACGGGTGGTGGCCGTGGCCGTCGGTGAGGGTGCCACCGTCGCGGGTGAGGATCGGCTCGCCGCCGAGCATGTAGCGCTTCACGCCGCTGGCGGACGTGTGGTCGTCGACGGTGAGCGAGCACAGGATCGCCCCGGGGGCCTGCGTCGCCTGCGTGACCACGGCCTCCTTGCCGATGAAGTCCTGGTCCTTCCACTTCGCCCGGGACATGCCGGTCTCCATGAGGGTGCGCTCGCTGTCGAGCTCGGCCCCGTACGCGCGGTAGCCCTTCTCGATGCGTCCCGTCGTGCCGTACACGCCGATGCCGACCGGGACCATCCCGAGGGGGGTGCCGACCTCGAGGAGCCGGGCCCACAGCGCGGCGCCGGACTCCATCGGCACGTAGAGCTCCCAGCCGTACTCGCCGACGTAGGAGATGCGCGAGGCGAGGACGTGGAGCGGGCCGACCTCGACCTCGCGGCAGGTGCCGAACGGGAAGCCCTGGTGCGAGACGTCGGTGGTGGTGACCGCGGCGAGGATCTCGCGCGCTGTCGGGCCCCAGACGCCGATGGTGGTCCAGCTGGAGGTGAGGTCGACGACGACGGCACCCCCGTCCTCGGGCATCCGGTCGGAGAACCACTTCTTGTCGGCCATGCCGTGGGCGCCGCCGGTGACGACGCGGAAGCGGTCGTGGGCCAGGCGCATGACCGTGAGGTCGGAGCGGAAGCCCCCGCGCTCGTCGAGGACCGGGGTGTACACGACGCGGCCGATCCGCACGTCGGCCTGCGCGACGATGATCCGCTGCACGGCCTCGAGCGCCCGCGGCCCGACGACGTCGAAGAGCGCGAACGCCGAGAGGTCGACCAGGCCGGCGGTCTCGCGCATCTGGAGGTGCTCGGCGTTGATGACGGGCGACCACCAGCGGGCATCCCACTCGTGCTCGCGCGGCATCGTCGCCTCGGGGCCGAACTTCTCGACGAGGCCGGCGTTGCTCTCGTACCAGAACGGCCGCTCCCACCCGGCGGTCTCGTGGAAGACGGCGCCGAGCTCGCACTGCGAGGCGTGCATCGGGGCCAGCCGCACGTTGCGGTTGCTCTCGTACTGCTCCGAGGGGTGGACGATCCCGTACGTCTTCTGGAACGACTCGGAGGTGCGTGCCTTGACGTGGGCGCGGGTCCGCTGGTGGGGGTGGAAGCGGGCGATGTCGGAGTGCCCGAGGTCGATCTCGGGGTTGCCGTGCGTCATCCACTCGGCGACGGCGCGGGCGGTGCCCGGGCCCTCCTTGATCCACACCGCCGCGGCCGACCAGAGGCCCTTGACCTCCGGGGTCTCGCCGAGGACCGGGAAGCCGTCGGGGGTGAGGGAGAGCAGGCCGTTGATGGCGTAGCGGATCTCGGCGCGCTCGTCGCCGAGGAGCTCGGGCATCAGCTCGAGGGCCTGTTCGAGCTGCGGGTCGAAGTCGTCCTCGGTGAAGGGCATCTCGGTGGGGGAGAGCTTGCTCTGCTCGATCGAGGGGATGTCCTCGGGGTCCCAGAGGATGGCGCGGTGGGCGTAGGAGCCGACCTCCATGTCGGAGCCGTGCTGGCGCTCGTAGCAGAAGGTGTCCATGTCGCGCACGATGGGGAAGCTGATCTCGCCGGGCCGCTCGGCGAGGACCTCGCACGGGCCGACCGAGATCATCTGGTGCACCGCCGGGGTCAGCGGGATGGCCGCGCCCGCCATCCGGGCGATCTTCGGGCTCCACACCCCGCAGCAGATGACGACCGTCTCGGCCTCGATGCGCCCCTGGGTGGTCTCGACCGCGCGGATGCGGCCCTCGACGACCTCCATGCCGGTGACCTCGACGTTGGGGACGGTCGTGAGGGCGCCCTTGTCGATGGCGCGGTCGCGCATGATCGTGCCGGCCCGCAGGCTGTCGACGACGCCGACGGTCGGGAACCACGCCGCCCCGATGATGACGTCCTTGTCGAGGAAGGGGACCTTCTCGGCGACCTGCTCCGGGGTGACGAGCTCGGCGGGGATGCCCCACGCCTTGGCGCTGCTCATCCGGCGGCGCAGCTCCTCCATCCGCTCCGGCGTGCGCGCGACCTCGAACCCGCCGGACTCGGTGAAGACCCCGAGCTCCTTGTACTGGCGCACCGAGTCCATCGTGATGTCGACGAACTCGCGCGAGTGGTCGACGGGGAAGATGAAGTTGCTGGCGTGGCCCGTGGAACCGCCGGGGTTGGGCAGGGGGCCCTTGTCGAGCTGGACGATGTCGGTCCAGCCGAGCTCGGCGAGGTGGTAGGCGAGCGCGTTCCCGACGATGCCGGCGCCGATGACGACGCACCGGGCGGAGGCGGGGAGAGAGGCCATCGGTGGTTCCTTTCGGGCGGCACCAGTGGTGCGTGATACGCAACCTGACGCTCGATGTGCAACGCGGGGTCCAGTCTGGCAGATGGGCCGGGCAGTGCCAACACCCCTCCCACGCGCGCCGCCCGGGTCTCGTCGGACGGGACCCGGGCGGCGCGGTGGTGCGGTCGGTCAGCCCCGGTCGGAGGGCGTGCGCTCCTTCTGGTGCTCGATGACCGTGCGGCGCAGCGGGCCGCGCAGCGTGGACTCGAACTTCTCCTCGCGCAGCGACTTCAGCAGCGACACGCACAGCCCGATGAGGACGATGAGGAAGGGGAACCCGACGATGATGACGCCCGTCTGCAGCGCCGACAGGCCGTTGGCGAACAGGAGGACGACCGCGACGGCGCCGGTGGCGACACCCCAGAAGACGACGAGGCCGCGCTGGGGCTCCTCGTCGCCACGCTGGCTGAGCATTCCCATGACGATCGAGGCCGAGTCGGCTCCGGTGATGAAGAAGATCGCGATGAGGAACACCGCGAGGACCACCGTGACCGTCGACAACGGGTAGGAGCGCAGCGTCTCGAACAGCGTGGTCTCCAGGCCGGCGTCGACGAGGGCCTTCATGTCCTTGCCCTGGGTCAGCTGCAGGTCGAAGGCCGCGCCGCCGAGGATCGAGAACCAGATGAACGACACGAGCGAGGGGATCGCGATGACGAACACGACGAACTGGCGGATCGTGCGGCCCTTGGAGATGCGGGCGATGAACATCCCGACGAAGGGGGTCCACGACACCCACCAGGCCCAGTAGAAGATCGTCCAGCCGTTGAGCCACTCGCTGCCGCCGAAGACGCCGGTGCGGAAGCTCATCGTCGGCAGGTGGGTGAGGTACCCGCCGATCGACTCGGTGAAGGTCCCCATGATGAAGACCGTCGGGCCGACGACGAAGAGGAAGAACACGAGCGCGGCCGCGGCGACGGCGTTGGCGTTGGAGAGCCACTTGATGCCCTTGTCGATGCCGCTGACCGCCGAGATGACGAAGCACAGGGTCAGCACGGCGATGACGATCGCGGCCGCCGTCGTGCCGTAGCCGTCGGTGCCGAAGACGTTGGCGAGGCCGCCGGTGATCTGGAGGGCGCCGAGGCCGAGCGAGGTCGCCGACCCGAAGAGGGTCGCGATGATGGCCAGGATGTCGATGGCGCGACCGGTGGGCCCGTCGACCTTGTCCCCGAGGAGCGGCCGGAACGCGGCGCTGATGAGGTTCCCGCCACCCTTGCGGTAGGCGAAGTAGGCGATGGCCAGGCCGATGACGGCGTACATCGACCACGGGTGGAAGCCCCAGTGGAAGAAGGTGTACTCCATCGCGAGGTGCGCGGCCTCCTCGCTGCCGGGGGCCGCCATGTCCATCGGCGGGGTGTTGAGGTGGGTCAGGGGCTCGGCGACGCCGTAGAACATCAGGCCGATGCCCATGCCGGTGGCGAACATCATCGAGACCCACGAGAAGGTCGAGAACTCCGGCTCGGAGTCGTCGGGGCCGAGCTTGATGTTGCCGTAGCGGGTCACCGCGAGGAACACGCTGAACAGGAGGAAGGCCCCGCTCGTGAGGACGAAGAACCAGCCGAAGTTCGTGGTGATCCAGCCCAGCGTCGAGCCGGTCGTCTCCCCGAAGCCCTCGCTGTCGAGCGCGCCGTAGAGGAGGAAGACGAGGGCGAGCCCGGCGGCGACGCCGAAGACCACCTTGTCCACGCCCTGGCGCCGACTGCCGTTCCCGCTCTGGTCCACACGTTCAGTGCTCAGGGTGTCTGCCATGAAGTCTCTCTCTGTCGTGGTTGCTCACCTCGCAACCAGGTTCGTCATCCGCAACTTCACAGGAAGTGTGACGCCGGTCACCTGAACCGTCAACCATGCAGCGCCGACATGCCGGATGCCGGGGCACCGCACGTGCGGGTGTCCCGGCATCCGGCACTGCTCCCCCGTCGGGTCAGCTCGAGGCCGGGCTGCCCAGGCGGAGGAACTGGAGGTGTTGTTCGTAGTTGTCCAGGCAGTCGTGGATGACCTGACCACGGGTGTAGCCCATGACGTCGTAGTCCTGACCACCGGGTTCGAGGTGGACGACGAGCCGTGCATGGCTGTCGCGCGCCTGGATCATCCGGCCGCCGTACGTCGGCACGGGGCCCTCGGTCAGCACCACGCGGTAGATGAACGGCTCGTCGCTCGAGGTGGTGCGCAGCGTCACGGCCGGCTGCTCGCTGCCCTCCTCGCCGACGGGATCCTCGCTGACCTCGGTCGAGACACCGAGACGGCCCAGCTCCTCGGCCACCTCGTCGAGCGCGGGACGCACGACGGATCGGAGGTGGGCCTCGGCGTCGTCGCGGTCGACGAAGTTCGTCAGTCGGGCCAGGCGGGTCTTCCACAGGGATGCCGGCGCCGACTCCTCCTCGCCACCGCGAGCGGAGAGCCGTGCGGACATGGTGTGTGCCCCGCTGTCGACCCGCCGTCCCTCGCGTCGTAGGGCCTTGAGCAGGCCGAGCATGACGAGGACGAGGACGAACGCGAACGGCAGCCCGAAGATGATCGTCGCGTACTGCAGGGCGACGATCCCGCCGACGACGAGCATCGCGATCGTGAGCAGCCCGGTCACGGCGGCCCAGAGGATCCGCTGCCACGCAGCGGCGTCCTCGGACCCGGTCTCCAGGCGGCTGCAGAGGTTCGCCATGACGAGCGCACCGGAGTCGGCGGAGGTGACGTAGAAGAGCAGGCCGACGAACACCGCGAGCGCGATGACGACGTCCGCCGCGGGGTAGCCCTGGAGGAGCTCGTAGAAGCCCGCGCCCGTGAAGTCCTGCGCGATCACCGCGAAGTCGGCGTCGCCGCTGCGGATCCGCTCGATCGTGGCGTTGCCGAAGATCGAGACCCACATGACGATGTACATGAAGGGGATGACCATGGTGCCCGCGACGAACTGGCGGATCGTGCGGCCGCGGGAGATGCGGGCGAGGAAGAGGCCGACGAACGAGGCCCAGGCGACCCACCAGGCCCAGAAGAAGAGCGTCCAGTAGCTCATCCACTCGGCGTTGTTGACGAACGGGAAGGTCTCCATCGTCTTGGCCGGGAAGCTGGTCGCGAAGTCCCCGACGTTGGCGACGATGGCCTTGAGGATGAAGCTCGTGTTGCCGGTGACGAGGATCCAGCCCGCCAGGCCCAGGGCCAACAGGACGTTGAGCTGGGACAAGAACCGGATGCCCTTGTCGACACCGGTCGTCGCGGAGACCGCCGCCATGACGACGGCGAGGATGGCGAGCGCGATCTGCGCACCGGTGCCGACGGACACCCCGAAGAGCAGGTTGAGGCCGACGTTGAGGAACACCACGCCGATGCCCAGCGAGGTGGCCACGCCGAAGATCGTCCCGAGGACCGCCGCGGTGTCCACCGCGTGCCCGACCGGGCCCTCGATACGGCGCCCGAGGATGGGCTGCAGCGCGGAGCGCACCGCGAGCGGAAGCCCCATGCGGTGGCAGAAGTACCCCAGGGCCATCCCCATGAGCGCATACATCCCCCAGCCGGTGATCCCGTAGTGGAACAGCGTCCACACCGTGGCGTCCCGGGCGGCCTCGACCGTCTCGGGTTCCAGCACCGGCGGGGCCATGTACTGACTGGCGGGCTCGACGACCGAGTAGAACATCACGTCGGTGCCGATGCCGGCCGCGAACAGCATGGAGGCCCAGGCGAACGTCGAGAACTCGGGGCGCGAGTGGTCGGGCCCGAGGCGGATGTGCCCGTAGCGGGAGACGCCCAGGTAGAGCACGAACAGGAGCACCACGGTGGCCAGGAGCACGTAGAACCAGCCGAACCACTCGGTCACCCAGCCGGTGACCGTGCCGAGGGCGCTCTCGGCAGAGGTGGGAGCAGCCAGCGCCCAGGTCGCCATGACGAGCACGCCGATCAACGAGGCGGCGAAGACGGGGACGCGGATCGGTGGGCCGGACATGACGCGGGCTCGGACGTCGGTGCTCATGAGACCTCCAGGGATCGTCGGTGGGGAGGGGGTGCCCGAAGGCGGGGAGGGCTCAGGTGCCCGTGGTGGGGGCGGTGAGCGGACTGCCGGCACGGTGGTTGTACCAGGGTGCGTCGGAGGGCGGGAGGGGGGTGTTTCCCGCGATGAGGTCGGCCGCCTTCTCGGCGAGCATCATCACCGGGGCGTAGATGTTGCCGTTGGTCACGTAGGGCATCGAGCTGGCGTCGACGACGTGCAGCCCCTGCGTGCCGTGGACAGCCATGCTGAGCGGGTCCAGGACCGAGAGGTCGTCCACGCCCATGCGGGCGGTGCAGCTCGGGTGCAGTGCGGTCTCAGCGTCCTCGCGGACCCAGTCCAGGATCTCCTCGTCGGTCTCGACGCCGGGGCCGGGGGATATCTCGCCGTCGTTGAACGGGTCCATCGCGCTCTGGCCGAGGATGTGCCGCGCCACGCGGATCGACTCGACCCACTCGCGGCGGTCCTGGTCGGTCGAGAGGTAGTTGAAGCGCAGGGCCGGCTTGACCGTGGGGTCGGTGCTCGTGATCTTGACCGTGCCCCGGGCGTCGGAGTACATCGGTCCGATGTGGACCTGGTAGCCGTGACCCTTGATCGGGCTCGAGCCGTCGTAGCGGATCGCGATCGGGAGGAAGTGGAACATGAGGTTGGGGTAGTCGACGTCGTCGTTGCTGCGGACGAAGCCACCGCCCTCGAAGTGGTTCGTCGCGCCGAGACCCTTGCGGAAGAAGAGCCAGTCGGCGGCGAGCTTGGGTCGGTTGTGGTACTTCAGGCCCGGCGCGATCGACACCGGCAGCTTGCTGGCGTACTGGATGTAGACCTCGAGGTGGTCCTGGAGGTGCTCGCCGACGCCCTTGACGTCCGCGACGGGCGTGATACCGAGGGCGCGCAGCTCGCCGGCGTTGCCGACCCCCGAGAGCTGGAGCAGCTGGGGGGTGTTGATCGCCCCGCCACACAGGATGACCGTGCCGGCCCTGACCGTGTGCGTGGCGCCGAACTGGCTGTACTCCACACCGACCGCGCGGGTGCCCTCGAACAGCACCCGCGTCGTCATGGCCAGGGTGCGCACGTGGAGGTTGGGGCGCCCCATGACCGGATGGAGGTACGCGCGGGCGGCGGACAGGCGACGGCCGCGGTGGATGTTGCGGTCGAACTTCGCGAAGCCCTCCTGGCGGTAGCCGTTGACGTCGTCGGTGAGCGGGTAGCCCGCCTCCACGGCGGCGGCGAAGAAGGCACCGAACAGCGGGTTGGTCGCCGGGCCGCGCTCGAGGATCAGGGGCCCCTGGCCGCCGCGCCACTCGTCGGCGCCGGCGAGACAGGTCTCCATCTTCTTGAAGTAGGGCAGGACGTGGGCGTGGTTCCAGCCCTGCATCCCGGGGTCGGCACCCCAGCGCTCGTAGTCCATCGGGTTGCCCCGCTGGAAGATCATCCCGTTGATCGAGCTCGACCCACCGAGCACCTTGCCCCGGGCGTGGTAGACCCGGCGGCCGTTCAGGTGCGGCTCGGGCTCGGACTCGTACTTCCAGTCGTAGAACCTGCTGCCGATGGGGAACGGCAGGGCCGCGGGCATGTGGATGAAGGGGTCGAGCTTGAGGTCGCTGCGCCCGGCCTCGAGGACGAGGACGCTGGTCCCGGGGTCGGCGGAGAGCCGGTTGGCGATGACGCAGCCGGCGCTGCCCCCTCCGACGACGACGACGTCGACGCGGTCGGGCGCGGAGCCGAGCGTGCGCTTCACTCCCACCACCCCGACGGTGCCGGTGCGGTGTTGCGCCACACGTGCTTGGTCTCCTGGTACTCCTCGAGCCCGAGGCGGCCGAGCTCGCGCCCGGTGCCGGACTGCTTGTAGCCGCCCCACTCGGCCTGGGCGACGTAGGGGTGGAAGTCGTTGATCCACACGGTGCCCATCCGCAGGCGGGCGGCGACCCGGTCGGCTCGGGCGTCGTCACCGGTCCACACGGCGCCGGCCAGGCCGAAGATCGAGTCGTTGGCGACGCGCACCGCCTCGTCCTCGCTCGTGAACGTCTCGACCGTGAGGACCGGGCCGAACGACTCGTCCTGGACGACCGACATGTCCGAGCGACAACGGTCGAGGACGGTGGGGAGGTAGAAGAAGCCCTGGTCGAGCGCCGGGTCGTCGGGTCGGCCTCCGCCGCACCGCAGCCGGGCACCCTCGGAGATGCCCGGCGGCGACGTAGGCCTCGACCTTGCGCAGGTGTGCCTCGCTCGTCAGCGACCCGGTCTGGGCCCGGTCGTCGAAGGGCAGGCCGGGCCGGATGAGACGGGCCCGCTCGACGAGCTCGTCGACGAAGGCCTCGGCGATCGACTCCTCGACGACGAGCCGGGCCCCGGCGGAGCAGACCTGCCCGGAGTGCAGGAAGACCGCGGTGAGCGCGTTGTCGAGGGCGGCCTCGCGGTCGGCGTCGGCGAAGACGATGTTCGGGTTCTTGCCCCCGAGCTCGAGGGCCACCTTCTTCACGGTGCGGGCACCCTGCGCCATGAGGTGGCGGCCGACGGCGAGGCTGCCGGTGAACGAGACGAGGTCGACGCGCGGGTCGGTGGAGAGCGGCCCGCCACAGCCCGGCCCGGTGCCGAGGACGAGGTTCGCGACCCCGGCGGGAACGCCCGCTTCCTCGAGGGCCCGCACGAGCGCGATCGTGGAGTGCGGGGTGATCTCGCTCGGCTTGAGGACGAAGGTGTTGCCGGCCAGGAGGCAGGGCGCGACCTTCCAGCTCGCCTGGAGCAGGGGGTAGTTCCACGGGGTGACGAGCGCGCACACGCCGACGGGCTCGCGGACGACCCGGCTGACGACGCCCTCGCGGCCGAGGTCGACGGTGCGGTCGCCGAGTCCGTCGGCACCGGTGGCCGCGCCGACGGCGGCGTAGTGGCGGAAGACGCTGACGACGTCCGCGACGTCGTACTCGCTCTCCACGAAGCGCTTCCCGGTGTCGAGGGACTCCATCCGGGCGATGGCCGCGGTCTCTCGCTCGAGGACGTCGGCGACCCGACCGAGGAGGGCGGCGCGCTCGTGGACCGGGGTGCCCGGCCAGGGCCCGTCGTCGAAGGCGTGGCGGGCGGCCTCGATGGCGAGGAGGGTGTCGGTCTCGCTCGCCTCGGCGACGGTGCCCACGGGGGAGCCGTCCGCCGGGCACGTGATCGAGCGCGTGCCGCCGTCGGCCGCGGGGACCCAGCGTCCGTCGAGGAAGAGCACCGTCACGGCCACCTCCAGCTAGGTGCGCCATGTGCAACACCATGTGTTCTGCGCCACAGGATGGTCCCCGCCGGGGGTGGGGGTCAAGGCCCCGACCGGAACCGTTACCCGGTTGCCCTCAGCGGTCCACCGGCTGGTGCGCGAGGCGTCCGGAGATCTCGCTGGTCGCGGCGCTGACGAGCGGCACGAGCTCGTCGATGCGCGCGCTGCCGAAGCGGAACGAGGGCCCCGAGACGCTCACCGAGGCGACGACGTCGCCGTGGGCGTCGCGCACGGGGGCCGCGACCGCGGTGAGGCCGACGTCGAGCTCGTCGGCGGCCACTGCGAAGCCGCGCTCGCGCACGTCGGCGAGCTGGGTGTCCAGGACCGCGCGGTCGGTGATCGTCGCGGGGGTGTAGGCGACGAGCTCCCCGAGGACGCGGCCGAGCTCCGGGTCGGCGAGCTCGCTGACGAGCACCTTGCCGTTGCTCGTGGCGTGGATCGGGATGTGCTGCCCCACCCAGTTGTACGACGACAGGCTGGACCCGCCGGAGACCTGGTCGACGTACAGGGCGGCTCCGCCGGAGAGGACCGCGAGGTTGACCGTCTCGCCCGTCTCGGACGCGAGGCGGCGGCAGACGGGTCGGGCCTCCTGGACGAGGTCGAGCCGGGCGCTCGTCGCGCCGGCGAGCTTGAGGATGCCGACGCCGAGGCGGTAGCGACCGCGCTCCTCGACCTGCTCGACGAGGCGGCGGCGCTCCAGCGCGGCGACGAGGCGGCTCGCGGTCGACTTGTGCACGCCGAGCTCGCGGGCGAGCTGGGTGACGCCGGCGGCGCCGTGCACGGCGAGCAGCTCGAGGATCGTCACCGCGCGGTCGACGGACTGCACCGTCCCCGACGCGTCCCGACTGGTGGTGCGCATGGCGGAACGGTAGCGGGTCGTCCCCGGCATCCGTCTAGCGTGGTCGGCATGTCCGCCGGCGCCGCTCCCTCCGAGGTCGTCCTCGTCCTGTCCTGCCCCGACCAACGGGGCATCGTCGCGGCGGTGTCTGCGCTGCTCTTCGAGCACGGGGCGAACATCGAGGAGTCGCAGCAGTTCGACGACGTGCGCACCGACCAGTTCTTCATGCGGATCCGGTTCTCGGTCGAGGTCGACGGGCCGTCCCTGCAGGAGTGGCAGGCGCTCTTCGAGCCCCTGGCGCAGCAGTGGTCGATGGAGTGGTCGATGCGGGGGTCGCTGACCCCGGTGCGGACCCTGCTCATGGTCAGCCGGTTCGGGCACTGCCTCAACGACCTGCTCTTCCGGTGGCGCAGTGGGCAGCTCGCGATGGACGTGCCGGCCGTGGTGTCGAACCACCGCGACCTCGAGCCGCTGGTCACGTCCTACGGGATCCCGTTCGTGCACCTGCCGATCACGCCCGCGACCAAGGCGTCGGCCGAGGCGTCACTGCGGGAGGTGGTGGCCGAGCACGAGGTCGAGCTCGTCGTCCTCGCCCGGTACATGCAGGTCCTCTCCGACGACCTCTCGCGCGACCTGTCGGGCCGCGTCATCAACATCCACCACTCGTTCCTGCCCTCGTTCAAGGGCGCCAAGCCCTACCACCAGGCCTTCGCACGGGGCGTCAAGCTCGTCGGCGCGACCGCGCACTACGTGACCGCCGACCTCGACGAGGGGCCGATCATCGAGCAGGACGTCGTGCGCGTCGACCACCGGATGGCGGCCGAGGACCTCGTGCGGGCCGGCGAGGAGGTCGAGTCGCGCGTGCTCGCCCGGGCCGTACGGTGGCACTGCGAGTCCCGCGTCGTCCTCAACGGGGACCGCACCGTCGTCTTCAGCTGACCCGGTCCGACCGCCTCAGGCGTGACGGTGCGCGCGCTGGAGCGCCAGCCGCAACACCCGACGCGACCCTCGGGCGCTTCGGCGCGGCTCCCTCTCGGGGCGTGCGGGGACGGAACGGGGCGTGATGGCGGCGGCGACGCCGGGCGTGATCATGTGCATACCCGAAGGAGCCGGCCGAGGGCGTCGTGATACGCCGGTCACCCCTCACGGTCGGCGAGGAACGCCGCGAGCTCGGGGTGGCCCTGGTGCTCGGCCCACTGCCGCGGGGTGGCCCCGAACCGGGCATCCGTGACGCCGAGGTCGGCCCCGAGCTCGAGGAGCAGCGCGGCGGTCGGCAGGTCGCCGTTCGCGGCAGCGGCGTGGAGGGCGCTCTGCCACGGCTCGTCGGACGGGACGTCGGTCCGGGCCAGCCGGTCGACGTCCCAGCCGAGGGCGACCGCGGTGCGCACGCCGGCGTGGTTGCCGTGCTCGGCCGCCCACGCGACGAGGCCGGGCCGGTGCTCGACGGCGGCGCGGGCGGCCTCCTCGTCGACCGGTTCGCCCGCGAGGACGGCTGCGACGGTGCGGTCCTCAGGTCGCACGTCGCCCGTGGCGGCGCCGAGGCGCTCGAGGACGGCGGCGACCCCCGGCCGGCCGGCCGCCAGGGCGGCGGCGTACGCCGAGGGGACCCGGACCCCGTACATCTCGACCGGGGTCGTGGGGTCCGCGCCGTGGGTGACGAGCAGCTCGACGCGCGCCTCCAGCCCGCGCACGACGGCCCAGCCCAGCTGGGCCTGCAGCATCTCGGTGGGGGAGCTCGCGGCCCGGCCGAGCCGTCGCTTCCAGGGTCCGCCGTCGCCCGTGCCGAGCCCGAACTCGAGGAGCAGCTCGAGGTGGCGGTCGTCGGGGCGGAAACCGCGGTTGTAGAGGGTCTGGCCGTCGTTGGGGTCGGCGCCCCGCGTCAGGAGGAGGCGCGCCAGGGCGAAGGCGTGGGGGTGGGGTGGCTGGGCGACCGGTCCTTCCTCACCCTCGCCGAAGCACCCGGTGAGGACGGTGAACGGCGACGGCAGCCCGTGCCACAGGTACCCGGTGTCCGGGTCGGCGCCGTGGTCGAGGAGGAGGCGGGCCGCCTCGAGGGTGTCGGCCTCGGAGGGCACGGGCTCGTGCCTGGCGTACGCGAGGTAGGCGAGCGGCGGCCACCGGAAGGGGCCGCCCTCACGGGTCGCCCTCGTCGGGTCCTCGGCGAGGAGGCGGCGCAGGGCCGTCGTGTCGGCGCGGGCGGCCGCGAGCAGGACGTCGTCGCCGGTCGGGAGCCCGGCACCGAGGGCGGTTGCCCGTCGGCGGCGCTCGGGGTCGTCGACCCGGTAGGTGAGGCAGGCCAGCCGGAGGAACTCGTGGGCCGGGTCGGCCTGCTCGGCCACCTCGTCGGGCGCGCGCCGGTAGGCGCGAACGAGCTCGACGTGGCGCTTGAGCGCGGGCCAGCTGGGGAGGTCGAAGTGCCGGGCGAGGTCGCGCTGGGCCTCGTTGAGGCGCTGCTCGGGGTGCTCGCGGTGCAGGCGCTTGGCGGCCTTGCGCAGCCAGCCGAGGTCGGGGTCGTCGGGGAGTCGGGCCATCACGGCCTCCTTCACGAGCCCTGGCGGTCCGCGGCGCCGGGCGAAGGAGGAGGACGGACGGCTGTCGGTCGACCACTGCCAGGTGGGCTGAGCCCTGCCCGCGGACCGGGTGCGCCCTGACGCGCCTCGCCAGCCTACTGCGCCGCGGTTCGGCCGGCGGCGGTGAAGGTCGCGGCGACGGCGGCGCACGCGTGGCGCAGCTCGTCGCGGGCCTCGGGTGCCCGGCGGGCGTCGTCGCGTGTGGTCACTCCTCGACGTCGGCGGGCGTCGCCTCGTGGCCGGGGCGCCCGTGGGTGCGGCGGTCCTGCTTCATCTCGGACTCGAAGACGTGTCGCTTGCCGTCCATCAGCTCCTCGCGGGCGCGGCGCTCGTGGTCCTTGAACGCGGCGTAGTAGCCGGCGTCGTACTCCTCGACGACCTGGAAGGACCAGCGCCCCGCGAGGATGTTGCGGCCGACGAGGTCGGTGTCGATCCGGCCGGCGAGCTCGTCGTGACCGGCCTCGCGCAGGAGGTCGACGGCGTCGCCGAGGGCAAGGTCGGCCATCCCGCACTTGCGGTGGAAGTTGTACAGCTGGCCCCTGGCGTCCTCGATGACCTCGAGGGCCTCGGAGAGCTTGCCGAGGGCCTCGACGGTCTTGTCGCTGGTCCCCTGGGGGCGGGTGTGGTTCTCGTCGACGGACATGGCCTCACGGTAGGCGTGACCTGGGTGCAGCGGGGGCGTCGGCACAGGTCAGCGCGGGGCTGTGGAGGCTGTGGAGGCTGTGGAAAAGTCCGCGGCCGGCGGCGCGGTTGCGGGCATCGTGTCGGCATGAGCTTCGGCGACCTTCCCCAGAACTGGTCCGACCTTCCCCTCGACACCCCCGGCCTCGCCGCTGACGTCGCCGACCTCTTCATCGGAGAACGCGACCGGGATGCGGGGTGCGTCGCCTTCCTGCTGGCCGGGCCCGACCTGCTGATGACGCAGCCGGTGCTCGTCACCGACGTGGCTCTCGACGCCGACCCCGGTCTCGTCGTCCCGTTCCTGGCTCAGCTCGGGCCCGAGCTGTCGTCGTCCCTCGGCGGGCTGGTGTTCGTCCGAGGGCGGCCGGGGTCGGTGCTCCTCAGCGACGCCGACCGGCGGTGGCACGAGGTCGTCCTCGAGTCGTGCCGGGAGTCGGGCGTGCGGGTGCTCGGTGCGTTCCTCGCGACGCCGTCGGTGGTGCGGTCCTTCCCCGAGCCACTGCGGGCCGTCGAGCTGGCGTCGTGAGGCGGATGGTCCGTTCACCGAGATCGGTTCTGCCGCAAGTGAACACCTGTGGAGAACCGTTGAGTATCGAACACACGTGCGATATGATGGGGCATGGACAGCGAGTCGATCGGCAGCAGTATCGCGGCACTGCGTGAGCAGTGCGCGGCGCTGGGGTCCGACGTCGCCTCCGGCGGCCGTGGGTTGTCGGCCGAGGACGCGTTCGAGCTCGCGGGTGAGGCGCAGGGGCTGGCCAACGCCGCCGACGCACTGGTCGCGGTGCTGGGGGCGTGGGGTGCGCGGGTCGAGACTGCGCTGACCTCGGCCGGTCCGGTGGAGCGGGTGCACCCGGTGGGGTTCGTCGACGCGATGGCCGCCACCGAGATGGCCCTGGCAACGGGACTGACCGAGGGGGTGGCCGGTCGCAAGGCCGCGTTGGGTGCGGCGGTGGGGGAGCGGTTCCCGCTGCTGCGCGGCCGGTTCGTCGCGGGTGACGTTCCGGCGGTCTCGGTGCACCGGGTGCTCGACGCCTGCGCCGGGCTCGACGTCGAGGCGTGCGAGCAGGTCGACGAGGTCCTCGCGCCACGGCTGGGGTCGTGTGACCCGGCACGGGTCACCTCGATGGCGCGGCAGGCCGCCGCTCGGGTCGCGGCCGACCAGGTCGCCGCCCAGAGCCGGCGCACGCGGCGGGGGCGGACCGTGGAGGTCCGCCCCGGTGATGACGGTCTGACCTCGTGGTGGGCGCTGCTGCCCAGCGCGACCAGCCTCGCGGCGTTCGCCGCCGTCGACCAGCTCGCCGGTGACTACCGTCAGGTCGACGACACACTGACCGTGGACCAGTCCCGCGCCGACGCCTTCGGCGACCTGCTGCTGCGCAACGTGCGCGTGTCGGCCAGCGTGACCCTGGGCGTGCCGGTGGTCACCGACACCACCACGACCGCCCCGACGTACGGACCGCCGACCCGGGACCGGTGCGACCTGGCCGACACCGACCTCGTGTGCGACCCCGCCACCGGCGACCTCGTCGAAGCCGCCACCCTCACCACCGATGTCAGGGAGGCGCTGTCCTGGGTCGAGGTCCCGGCCGAGGACGACCCGTGCGGTGGAGCCGGCGCGATGCTCGACCCCCGCTACACCCAGCAGGCCGTCCTCGGTGGTCACACCGTCTCCGGGACCGCGATACCCGGCCTCGGGTGGGTCGAGGCCGCCACCGTCGCGAACCTCTTCGCCACCGTGCCGATGCACGTGGCGCGAGCGGTGCTGGACGCCGACGCCGGCACCCTCACCTCCCTGACCACCAGCGCCTACCGCCCACCCGCGGTGATGGCCGAGCTGGTCCGCACCCGCGACGGCACCTGCCGCATGTGGGGCTGCACCCGACCCGCCAGCCACACCGACCTCGACCACACCCGACCCTGGCCCGACGGGCCCACCACCCCCAGCAACCTCGTCGCGCTCTGCCGGCGCCACCACCGGATGAAACAGCTCGGCCGCTGGCGCCCCACCCTGCACCCCGACGCCACCCTCACCTGGACCAACACCACCGGCCGCGCCCGGACCACCGAACCCACTCACCGCACGCTCGTTCCGGCGCGCGGCTGAGCAGGGACTCCACGCCCGGTACCTGATCGACGACTTCAGCGCCGGCGCACGGCCCATCGCGGCGGTGGGGGAGGCGGAATCGCCGCCGAGCACGGGGTCGCCGCCGAGCCGGCATCGGTCAGCGTCATCGAGCTCGGCCTCGACACCACGCGCTCGGCGACCATCGCCCCGGTGTGGGCCGCCCTGCTCACGGGGGACGCGCAGGCCCAGGGCCGCGGGACCCCCGGCACGAGATCCGCGACGCCACGTCAGCGGTTCCACCTCGAGGTCTACCTCCCGAGCGAGGTGGCCGAGCAGCGGATCGCCGCCGTCGTCGCCGCCGGTGGAACCGTGATCGACGACAGCGAGGCGCCATCGCTCATCGTTCTCGCCGACCAGGACGGCAACCGGGGAGTCCTCTGCGTCGCCGAGTCCCCGGCACCGACCGACTGAGCTGCCACTCGGAGAACGTCGTGCGCGGGGCGCCCCGCGGCTACAGGCTGACGACCCACTCTGCGTAGAACAGGCCCAGCCCCGCCAGGACGCAGATGCCCGCGATGATCCAGAAGCGGATGACGATCGTGACCTCGGCCCAGCCGATGATCTCGAAGTGGTGGTGGATGGGCGCGATCCGGAAGACGCGCTTGCCCGTGAGCTTGAAGCTGGCGACCTGGATGATGACGGACAGCGTGATGAGGACGAAGAGCCCACCCAGGATGCCCAGGAGCAGCTCGGTCCGGGTGAGGATGGCGAGCCCTGCCATGGCGGCGCCCAACGAGAGGGATCCGGTGTCGCCCATGATGATGTCGGCCGGGGAGGCGTTCCACCAGAGGAACCCGAAGCAGGCTCCCGCGACGGCGGCCGCGACGACGGCGAGGTCGAGCGCGTCGGCCACCGGGTAGCAACCGGGGCCGGGAGCGACGGTGCACCTCTCGTTGTGCTGCCAGAGGCCGATCATCGTGTACGCGCCGAAGACCATGACGGAGGCCCCGGTGGCCAGGCCGTCGAGGCCATCGGTGATGTTGACCCCGTTGGAGGCGCCGGTGATGAGCAGGTTGGCCCAGACGAGAAACAACGCCGCGCCGAGCGCCGGTCCGGCGAAGGCGAGGTCCAGGCTCGTGTCGCGCACGAACGAGATCGCGGTCGACGCCGGAGCGCGCCCGTCCGCGTCCTTCGTCCAGAGGGCGAGGGCGGCGAAGACGACGGTGACCAGCGCCTGGCCCGCCAGCTTCTGGCGCGAGGTGAGGCCGAGGCTGCGTTCCTCGCGGATCTTCGTGTAGTCGTCGAGGAACCCGACGAACCCGAGTCCGACGAGCAGGAAGATGACCAGCAGGGCACTGACGGAGAACCCCGCCCCGGGTCGTCCGACCACACCGCCGGCGTACAGGCCGAGGAGCACCAGGTGCGAGACCAGGTAGCCGACGAGCGTCGCCGCGATGATGACGGTGCCACCCATGGTCGGCTTGCCCCGCTTGACGTGGTGCAGCGTGAGGTCGTCGTGGATGGGCTGACCGTAGCCGCGCCGGACGAGGAACCGAATGAGAAGGGGGGTCCCGAGCAGGGCGACGAGCATGGCGGTCCCACCCGCCAGCATCACGTCGACCATGGACTCTCCCGGACCCCGTCCCCATCACGAACTCTGTCCGAGCCGCACCGGCCATGGACGATAGCCGCTGCGCCGGTGGCGGGGCGAAGGCACGCCGAGCCGCAGGCGGCCGGGTCAGCGCTGGTACGGCGGCGTCACTCCCCAGCCCCACCGCGGGGTCGGGGTGTGCCCGGCGGGGGCGGCGCCAGGCTGGGAGTTCTCCATGGCCAGGCGGGTCCCCCGCTCGAGGTAGCCGATGGTCGTCGCGCGGGACTCGGGGTCGGCCGGAAGGTCCGCGTCGTCGGCGGCCAGGCTCATCGTCGCGGCGAGCCGGTGCCGCTGGGCGGGGGTGATGGCGAGCCCGAGGTGGTGCCGGAGCATCGACTCGTACCCACCGTGCCGCTCGGTGTCGGTCTGCGGCCCGCCGAGCACCTCGGCCCACCAGTCGGCGACGTCATCGACGAGCAGACGGCCACCAGGGTGGTCGGCGACGTCGTCGACGTGGTCTCCGAGGGACG